>NZ_JALJVY010000036.1 GCF_024168485.1 Sphingobium sp. OAS761 | reverse complement strand
ATACCAACCTGCATTGATCACGACCCACATGCCCATTTGCGGCGTCCGATTGTCATGATGCGCCACGGCTGATCGACGAGCCTGTTCCAAGCTTCGCAGCAGAGGTCGATGATGTTGTCGTGGGATGTGAAGATGCGGTTTGATAGCCAGTTATCGCGCATGAACTGCCAGATATTTTCTACTGGGTTAAGCTCAGGACATTTCGGCGGCAGCGGAACGATGCTGATATTCTCGGGCACTTCCAGCTTCCCGGTCATGTGCCATCCGGCCTGATCCATCAGCAGCACGCCGTGGGCACCTGGCTCGATAGCGAGCGATATTTCCGCCAGGTGCAGCGACATGGTCTGGGTATTGCAGAACGGAAGGATCAGGCCAGCCCCTTTGCCGAGTTCGGGGCAGATGGCACCAAAGATATAGGCTGATTTCGTCCTCTGATCCTTCGGTGCCGACGGCCGAGTGCCGCGCTTGGCCCAGCGGCGGGTGATCTTGTTTTTCTGGCCGATGCGGGCTTCGTCCTGGAACCAGACCTCTATCGGCGTGCCGCGCGGAAGGGCTGCTTTGATCTTTGCCAGCTCTGCTGCAAAGCCCCCTTTTTGAAGTCCTCCATCGCATATTCGTTCTGGCTATGGTGGCGTGGGCGCGCCGTCAGTTTGACATAGCCCAGCTTCTTCAACTCCCGCCCCACGGTCGTTTCCGTCAAGGACACGCCGAACTCATCATGGAGCCACCGCGCCAGATCGATCAGTCGCCAGCGGACAACTCCATGGATCGCCGGTATCGGGCCGCTTTCAACGATCTCGGCAAGGGCCATGCGCTGGATATCATTCAACAAGGGGGGCTTGCCCGGTGCCTTGCCGTCGAGGAGCCCATCAGGACCTTGATCATTGAACCGCACGACCCAGTCGCGCACGATCTGTAACGTTACTCCGCCGATACGCGCCGCATCGCTGCGGCTCCCGCCGTCATAAATTTCCGCCAAGGCCAGTAGCCGACGACCCTGGTTCGCGCTTCTGGTCGCGCGCGCCAGCCGTCTCAAGCCTGCCGCATCAAAGTCGTCCCGCAATCCAATCGCTGCACCCATGGCAATGCCCTCCAACCGGCACCCATAGATTCAGACATTCATCGCTTTGGGAATCCCCAACGTGAGTCAGGATCATTGGAGGTTGGTAT
>NZ_JALJVY010000035.1 GCF_024168485.1 Sphingobium sp. OAS761 | reverse complement strand
CCTGAAATGTGACCGATTTTGAGTAGAGTCCGACGCGAAGGAGTCGGACGGATATGAAGCGGAGCAGGTTCAGCGAAGAGCAGATCATTGCGATCTTGAAGGAGCAGGAGGCGGGCATGGCGACGGCAGACGTGTGCCGTCGTCATGGGATCAGCTCGGCGACGTTCTACAAGTGGAAGTCGAAGTATGGCGGCCTGGAGGTATCCGAGGCGCGGCGACTGCGCGCGCTCGAGGACGAGAACGCGAAGCTGAAGAAGCTTTTAGCCGAGGCGATGCTCGACAACGTGGTGTTGAAGGATCTGGCATAAAAAAATGGTAACGCCCGGCGCTAAGCGGGAAGCCGTCGCTCATGCTCGTGAACACCACGGGCTGAGCGAGCGTCGGGCGTGCAACCTGGTCGGAGTGAGCCGGCGGGTGATCCGGTACCGGTCGTCACGGCCAGACGATGGTCCGCTGCGGCAGCGGCTGCGCGAGCTGGTGGCGGAGCGTCGCCGGTTCGGCTACCGACGCCTGGGCTATCTGCTGGCGCGCGAGGGCATAACACCCAACCACAAGAAGCTGCTGCGGGTATATCGCGAAGAGAACCTGCGGGTCCGTCGCCGCGGTGGCCGCAAGCGCGCCCTAGGCACGCGAGCACCGATGGTGTTGCCGGATGGGCCGAACCAGCGCTGGTCGCTGGACTTCGTCTCCGACACGTTGACGTGCAGCCGACGGTTCCGCATCCTGTGCGTGGTCGATGACTACACACGGGAATGCCTGGCGCTGGTGGCCGACACGTCGCTGTCGGGCGTGCGGGTAGCGCGGGAGCTGACGCGGTTGATCGGGATGCGCGGCAAGCCGATACGGTGGTCAGCGACAACGGCACCGAGCTGACCTCGTCAGCCATCCTGCGCTGGTCGCAAGAGCGGCGGGTCAAGTGGCACTACATCGTCCCCGGCAAGCCGATGCAGAACGGCTTCGTCGAGAGCTTCAACGGTCGCTTGCGCGACGAATGCCTCAACGAGACGCTGTTCACGTCGCTGCCGCACGCCCGCTTCGTGCTCGATGCCTGGCGGCACGACTACAACCACGTCAGGCCACACTCGAAACTGGGCGGGAGAACACCCGCCGAGAAAGCCGGCGAACCTGTCTGGGGGCATGCCCCCAGACAGGTTGCCATCACCTCAAGCAACCATCATGAAGGAACCGGACTCTACCTCTGA
>NZ_JALJVY010000034.1 GCF_024168485.1 Sphingobium sp. OAS761 | reverse complement strand
TGGACACCTCGAAGAACCGTCGGATTATGTCCTGATGGACGCAGGAGAAGGCGCGAGCGGGCGGGTAGTGCCGATTCCGATGCAGCGATCCGCTGATTTTCTGGACGGAGCCGATCGCTGGGTCCGGTTTTCGTGTCATGCAGGCGCAGCGCGGCCTTCAAGCCATGCGAGGCGCTGGAAATTATAGACCAGGTTGGCCATGCCGATCTTGATCCTGGCGCGAGCGATGCCGATGGTACGGACGACGAGGCCCATGCGATGCTTTTGCCCGGCAAAGACATGCTCGACCGCAGCGCGGACCTTTGAGCGCTTTGCATTGGCTCTCGCTATCCGTTCGGGCAGCGCCCGCCTGGGCAACCGCTTCTGGTGGATATTGCTGGTGAACATGCCCCTGGCGAGGAATGCTTCGTTCTTCTTCGATCGATAGGCGGTATCGGCCCAAACGCCCGAGGCGGTGTTCTCCTTGCTGATCAGATCGGGCAATCGCGCGCCATCATGGGCATTGGCGGCGCTCGCATCCCAGGTGCGGATCAGTCCATGGGTCCGGTCAATTCCGATATGGTTTTTGTAGCCGAACATCGGAATGGCCAGATCGACCGGCTTGGCCGCCCTGGGATCGGCGCCTTCCTGGACCTTGGCCTTGCTATATTTGATCGACCAGCGCGCATCGCGGTCTTTCTGCCGGACCTTGGCAGGCGTCCATTCCTTGGGGATGCGGCCTTCCTTGATCGACGTCTTTTCCTCCTGGGTGTTGCGCTGCTTGGGGGCGGGCACGACGGTGGCATCAATGATCTGACCGCCCATGGCCAGATATCCCCGGTCCTTGAGCGCGGCATCGAAGCGCGCGAACAACCGGTCGATCGCCTTGGCCTTCACAAGCCGTTCGCGGAACAGCCAGACCGTGGTGGCATCCGGCACGGTGCCTTCCAGCCCCACGCCCAGGAAACGCTGGAACGATAGCCGGTCCTTGATCTGGAACTCGGTCGCCTCGTCGGACAGCGAATACAACGCCTGTAGAACCAGGATTTTGAACATCAGCACCGGATCGAACGGCGGTCGTCCGCCCTTGTTACGAGGACCACGTCGCAGCGCGGCCACCAGCGGTCCCCGGAATAGCTCGAAGTCCACCACCGCCAACAACCGCTCCAGCGGATCGCCTGCCGCGCTCAGCGCCTCATATCGGTCCGAAAGATCAAAGAAACCCGGCTGTCCTGCCATTCCTGCCTCCGCCACAGCGTCGGCCAAGTGAATCAAATCTACCCCTCAAAGGCCAGCGTTTTTCGAGGTGTCCA
>NZ_JALJVY010000033.1 GCF_024168485.1 Sphingobium sp. OAS761 | reverse complement strand
ATGAAAATCACGATGATCGGCACGGGTTATGTTGGCCTTGTGTCGGGGGCCTGTTTTGCGGATTTCGGTCATGACGTGGTGTGCGTCGACAAGGATGCCGGGAAGATCGGGGCGATCGAGTCGGGTCGGATGCCGATTTTCGAGCCTGGTCTGGACCAGCTGGTTGCGACGAACGCGGCGGCTGGGCGGCTGACCTTCACGACGGATCTTGCGGCCGGGGTGAAGGGGGCGGACGCGATCTTCATCGCGGTGGGCACGCCCTCGCGCCGGGGCGACGGTCATGCGGACCTGAGCTATGTCTTTGCCGCGGCGCGGGAGATAGTTGAGGCGCTGGACGCGCCCGCCGTGATCGTGACCAAATCGACCGTGCCGGTGGGCACCGGGGACGAGGTGGAACGGATCGCCCGCGAGATGAAGCCCGACCTGGATATCCAGGTCGTGTCCAATCCCGAATTCCTGCGCGAGGGCGCGGCGATCGGCGATTTCAAGCGGCCCGACCGCGTGGTCGTGGGCACTACCGGGTCCGAGCGGGCGATCGCGGTGATGAGCCAGGTCTACCGCCCGCTGAACCTCAACCAGGCACCGCTGATGTTCACCGGCAGGCGGACCGCGGAACTGATCAAATATGCCGCCAACGCCTTCCTGGCGACCAAGATCACCTTCATCAACGAAATGGCCGACCTGTGCGAGGCGGTCGGCGCCGAGGTGCAGGACGTGTCGCGCGGCATCGGCCTGGACAACCGCATCGGTGGCAAGTTCCTCCATGCCGGTCCGGGCTATGGCGGCTCCTGCTTCCCCAAGGACACGCTGGCGCTGGTCAAGACCGGCCAGGATTACGATGCCCCCAGCCGCATCGTCGAGACCGTCGTCCAGGTCAACGACCTGCGCAAGCGCGCCATGGGCCGCAAGATCGTCAAGGCCCTGGGCGGCGACGCGCGCGGCAAGACCGTCGCCCTGCTCGGCCTCACCTTCAAACCCAACACCGACGACATGCGCGACGCCCCCAGCCTCGCCATCGTCCAGGCGCTCGAGGACGCCGGCGCGAACATCGTCGCCTATGATCCCGAAGGCATGGCCGTCGCCGCCCCCATGATGCCCCGCGTCACCATGGCAAAGGACGCCTATGAAGCGGCAGAGGGCGCCCATGCCCTCGTCCTCGTCACGGAATGGGACATCTTCCGCGCCCTCGACCTCAACCGCATCGCCGCTTCCATGGCCGGAAATGCACTCGTCGACCTGCGCAACATATACCCGCTCACCGAAGCTCAAGCCGCCGGATTCACACTCTCCCGCGTCGGCGGCGCTGGAAACTTGGCCT
>NZ_JALJVY010000032.1 GCF_024168485.1 Sphingobium sp. OAS761 | reverse complement strand
CGTATCGGGCTTGCTGCAAGTCCAGCTCCACCATGCGGTGCCGTTCTTCCAGATTATCCCGATGCGCCCGATCAGCTTCCATTGCGGCCTCGATCGCCATCGGCGTCACGGCTCTCAATATCTCTTTGCCTATGGCAGGGTCGATGCGAGATGCGCCAAAAGTCATGCATCGTGGCTTGGCCAGCATCTGGTTGATACGTTCGCAGCGGTAATAGGGATGACCCGGAGGCCGGCCCGAATAGACAACGCCCAACCGTCTTCCACATCGGCCGCAGGTGAGCAGGCCCGCGAGCAACGCGCGGCCACCACGACCAGACTTGATGCCGCCCTTCTGTCCGAAGGCGTTGATGGCGATATGGCTCTGGTTCCTCTCAAACTCACTCCAATCGATATAGCCTTCGTGATGATCCTGGAGCAGCACTTCCCACGTTCCAAAGGGCTTGCTGTGGCCGTAACTTTTGCGTGCCCTGCCATCGACAATCTCGGTTCGCTTCTCGCTTTTACCATAGACATAGACCCCAGCGTAGAAGGGGTTCTTCAGGATCGAAATAACGCTTCGATAGCGAACCGGCACCCAGTCGAAGGACACCGTTTTGCGGCCGTCAGAAGGGCGGGGAAAATGGAAATTGTCAGCTGTCAGCGAAATCAGCACCTGGCGGGCGCTGCCAAGCTCGCGGAAACGCGAAAAGATGAGGCGGATCGCCTCCTGTACCCGGATATCGGGATCCAGCCCCAGGCCGTATTCGCGGTGCCAGATATAGCCGATCGGAACACTGAGGCGCAGTTCTCCCCGCCTTGCCTTGGCGCGCGCCGCGTCAAGCATGCGTGTTCGCAAAATGCCAAGCTCAAACTCGCTGATGCTGCCCTTCATGCCCAACAACAATCGATCGTTTGGTCGACAGGGATCGTATACCCCATCGAGATCGATCACGCGCGCTTCAACCAGGCCACACAGCTCCAAAAGGTGGTGCCAGTCCCGGCCATTACGGGAAAGGCGCGATGCGTCCAAGCAAAGCACCGCGCCAACCTTGCCCGTGCACAGGCCGCTGACCAGTCGTTCGAAACCGGGGCGGTCGACAGTGCCGCTGGCGGTCCGACCAAGGTCATCGTCGATCACCTCGACATCGTGAAATCCCCAGCGTCGCGCAACATCGACAAGCTCATATTGTCGGCGCTGGCTCTCCAGGTTGTTCTGGACCTGACCCGGGGTCGACTGTCGGACATACACCACAGCTTTGCGCTTGAGCACCGTGACTGGAAGGAGATCATTGCCCGTCATCGCTGGCCTCCTTCGCCGCGACGCCGGCTGCGGCCATCAAGAGGGTCGCCAGCCTGGCAACAGCGGCGCCTCGCTGCGCCTCGCTCAGGCCTCGCATCTGCGGCGTATCGAGCGGCATGCTCAGCTGCTGGGTCAGCATCGGTAGCGACGAGGGTCGTGGTAGTGCCTTCATGGCGCGCCTCCTGGATGGCCGTGAGTCCATCCGTCGAAGTCTGCCTGAAACCGCGATCGGTAAGCAGTCCATGAAGCTCTACAAGCCCAATCACCGCAACGCGCGGTTCGCCCATCTCCATGTCGGCGCACAACGCCCTGTCCAGCATCCACTCTGCGACCTGGATGATCTCACCCGGCCTGATCTCTACCCGGATGATCGCGCCATTGGCCCGGTCCTCGCGGCCTTCATGCCGAAAACGACTGCCGTAATATGGATGCCAGCGATAATGAAACTCTACCATCTGCCCGACATGGGCAGAATGACCCTGCGATGGCGATCGCCGCAAGAACTGGATCTTTGCCGGATCGAAGGCTGGCGGCGAACGGGCTGCGGCCATCTACTCCGTCATCGAAACCGCGAAGCTCAATGGCATCGAACCGCAGGCCTACATCGCCGATGTCATCGAGAAGATCGCTGGCGACTGGCC
>NZ_JALJVY010000031.1 GCF_024168485.1 Sphingobium sp. OAS761 | reverse complement strand
GTAAGCGCGAAAACCTCCCCACATTTTCGTAGGCGCTGATCTGGCTATGTTTCGCCCCTCATCCGAGGGGTATCGTAGTGGCTGATGATGTAAGAACATTCGAAACAGGTTTCGAAAGGCAGGAGGGTCAGCGGCCCTCGCGTATGGATGTCATTCCAGCAGGGCCGATGCGGCGGCGCTGGTCGGCCGAGGCCAAGGCACGGATCATCGCGTCGAGTTTTGAACCCGGCGCCAACATCGCGGAAATTGCGCGAACGCATGGGCTGCTGCCGCAGCAGCTCTACGCATGGCGGCATGACAGCATTCCGGGCAAGCGCCTGGCGAGCAAGAAGCTGGGCTTTGTTCCGGCGGTGATCGAAGATTCGGGTGATCCCAGCTCGGCTGATGGTGGAGGCGATGAGATCGTGATCCGTACGGCCGCCGTCGCGATCCACGTGCCGCCGGGCGCGAGCGAGGAACATATCGCCCGGGTGCTCGCCGCTGTGAGCCGGTCGGGATGATCATTCCGCCAGGGCCGCTCAAGGTGATGGTGGCGACAAAGCCGGTCGACTTCAGAAAAGGCGCGATCAGCCTGGCGGCGCTGGTCGAGCATGAACTCGGACTCAAGCCCTTCTCTGGGGTGGTCTTCATCTTCCGCTCGAAGCGGGCGAACAGGATCAAGCTACTGGTGTGGGACGGCACGGGCCTGGTGCTTGTGAGCAAGGTCTTGCAGACCGGAGGCTTCCATTGGCCCCGGGCGCACGATGGCGTGATGCGGCTGTCGGCATCGCAGGCCTCGGCCTTGTTCGAAGGGCTGCAATGGTCGAAAATGCACACGCCGCGCACTCAGGTTCCGGTGACGACACGATAGGTCGCACGCCCGATTCCCCTGATCGAAATGCCATTGCCGACTGCTCCGAAACTGCCAGAAATGGGGCATGTCCGCCACGGCAGCCGACCTTCCTGACGATGTCGCCACCCTCAAGGCGATGGTCCTGGCCGGCCTCGAGCGTGAAGCTCGGATGCAGCATATCATCGACCAGATCACCCGCACGACATTCGGGAAACGCTCAGAAAAGCTGAACGAAGATCAGTTGGCGCTTGCCTTTGATGATCTCGACGTCGCCCGCGCTGAACTGGAGGCGCTTGGCGAGCAGGCGGCGGGCCAGAAGAAGGAGCGGGCGCGAAGGGAAAGCGGGACAGCACGGGCGTCGTTGCCCGCGCACCTGACCCGCGTTGAGGAAGTAGTCCTTCCAGACGAGAAGGAATGTCCCTGCTGCGGAGGCGCGCTGCACTGCATAGACAGCGACATATCGAGCCGGCTTGATGTCATCCCGGTCCAGTATCGCGTCATCGTGACTTCTCGGCCGAGAATGGCGTGCCGCGCGTGCAGCGAGGGGGTGTTCCAGGCGCCAGCGCCCAAGCACGTGGTGCCAGGCGGCCTGCCCACCGAGGCGCTGATCGCCGATGTTCTGGTCAAGAAATATGCCGATCACATGCCCTTCTATCGGCAAGCGCAGGCGCTGCGGCGGCAGGGCATCGAGGTCGACCGGGGAACCATGTGCAACTGGGCGGGTCGAGCTGCGGCCTGGCTTGGTCGCCTGACCAGCCGGATGAAAGTGGACCTGCTGTCGGGCGCGAGGCTGTTCGTCGATGAGACCACCGCCAAGGTCCTGGCGCCTGGCACCGGCAAGGTGAAGACGGGATATCTCTGGGCGATCGCTCGTGATGATGGCGCGCATGACGGCGCCGATCCACCCGCGGTCGCCTACACCTACATGCCGGGTCGCGGAAAAGTCTGGGCGGAAAAGCTGCTCGGGGACTTCACCGGCATCGTCCAATGCGATGGCTATGGTGCCTATAAGCACATAGAGGCGCCGGACCGGAAGGGCGGCCCGGGAACGCTCGCCTTCTGCTGGGCGCATGTTAGGCGTGGCTTCTTTGACGACGCCAAGGGTGGCAACGCTCCGGTCGCCGATGAGGCGCTGCGGCGGATCGCCAGCCTCTATAAGATCGAGGCGCGTATCCGAGGCTCCAGCCCCGAACACAGGTTGGCGGTGCGCCAGGCTGAATCCGCCCCGATCATCGCCGACATGCGGCCCTGGCTTGAGGAAATGCTGCCCAAGCTGCCGCGGAGCTCCAACACGGCTGAGGCCATCGGCTACACCCTCAACCACTGGAAAGGCCTCGTCCGCTTCCTCAAGGATGGACGGATCGAGCTGGACAACAACACCGTTGAGCGGTCAATCAGGCCGCTTACCCTCCAGCGGAAAAATGCCCTGTTCACAGGTCATGATCTGGGGGCTGAAAACTGGGCGACGTTCGCCAGCCTCATCGAAACCTGCAAACTGAGCGGTATCAACCCGCAGGCCTACCTCACCGACGTCCTCGCCCGTATCGTCCTGCGCGGCGACGCAGATCCGATCGATGATCTGCTCCCCTACAACTGGCTAGATAGCCGCGCTCCCGTCAGCGCCGTCATCGATCAGGCCGCCTAACGCCTCCCAGTGGGAGTGTTTTAGCGCTTAC
>NZ_JALJVY010000030.1 GCF_024168485.1 Sphingobium sp. OAS761 | reverse complement strand
TCTTACATCATCAGCCACTACGATACCCCTCGGATGAGGGGCGAAACATAGCCAGATCAGCGCCTACGAAAATGTGGGGAGGTTTTCGCGCTTACGATATAATCCCACTGCCTTTGAGATGTCTGGCTCCACCCCACGGCCCGTATGATAACATGCTCCGAGATTTTTAATGGCGGTGCCATCGCCCGCCTGAGCCGCTCGGGCAAACCACTCGAACGCCGCCTTATAATTCTTAACGCCGCCTGCGCCAGCGAACAGACACGTTCCAAGAGTCACCATTGCCCCAACATCACCCGATTTCGCACCCTCCTCGATCGAGGCTAACACCGATCTTGGCGTGCCCAGAAGGGCCGCACTCAAGCTACCAATAATGTAGCTGGCGACGGCACAATATTCCTTCCGCGCGGTATGATCAGGCGGCTCTTGTTCGAGGATCGCTATTAAGGTTGATCCAACATTGATCTCGCTGGCAAAGTCCTGCGCCAAGCGTACACAAAATGCGGCCATTGCACTCGGTTTCAGTCGCCATGCGTCAACTACAATTTTTTTGAGCGAATTGGACCGTTCAAGGGCGGATAATACGAACCATTCACCGAGAATGTCCGGCTCTAAACCGAAGATGCATTGAGACGGCCCGGCGGGATCGCCATCGATATAGCCATCAGCCAGTGTCTGGGCTTGAATACGGGTGGTCGATGAAATGGAAGGTGCTTCGCTGTCAACCTCCAGACAGTCGATCTGCCGAACCATTGTCGCCAAGATCGCCAAATATATAGCCGGATGATCGTCGCCCAGCCGCGGAAAATCCTCTTTAAATACGTGTTTCCATCGCTTGTCCTGCTCCCGCTTCAGAACAAAATTTATCAGATCGGTGCGGCTCCACTGCGGGTCATATGTGCCATCAGCCAACGCCTGACCTAAGAAATAGGCATATAAAGGCCGCCCGCGCCCATCAAGCCTCTCGAGCTCGGCTTCAATAACGGCATCGCTGGGCAGGGTTTTGTTACCTCCCGCTTCCGCGACTGAGGCCACGATAGCGCTTAGATGTTTCGGTTCCAAGTTTTGGAGATCGATAACGCCCATTTCAAATCGGAAATCCTCGTGAACCAAATCGTGGCGACTCGCGCGCTGGAGGCTCCGAAACCAATCAGCCCGCCCTCCGCTGGGAAGCGAAGGC
The DNA here is from genome assembly GCF_024168485.1 of Sphingobium sp. OAS761. GTDB lineage: Bacteria > Pseudomonadota > Alphaproteobacteria > Sphingomonadales > Sphingomonadaceae > Sphingobium. The sequence continues at coordinate 1,555 of NZ_JALJVY010000030.1, read as the reverse complement.
TGTGAGATAGCCGCCCTCAGATCATTTTCGGCGAACGGGGCATGATCATGCTCGATCTCGCCTCGGTTCCATGGCTGACGTTCGAGCAACAGGAGGCGGATCGCGTACCGACAATCGGTAGTACGAGATGCCAGCGCCTCCATCATTTTGCCGACGAGCGCTTCAATACCGATCAGGTAATCAACAATGATGAAATATGGCCTGTCAGCTTGCCACGTCCGCCAGTCGAAATCCGCAAGCGCATCAGCGTTAAGGATGCCCTTGGCCCATTCCGGCCCAAGATCACGCACCAACCTGTCAGCAAGTCGGCTTTTGCCTTGCCCTCCGGCACCAGCCAATTGCAGCCATCTGAATCCGGGGTCAGACGATGCAAATTCCTTGAGCTTTCGCCACTCCGCCTCACGGCCCAGCCACAAGGACGTATTGGAATAATGGGTCGGCTGTGACGAACGCGCAGGCGCATCAAGGCGCGGTTGCTCCGTTCGGCTGGATCGCTGTTCAGGCCTTCCGTCAGCGACAATCGCTCGCCGTTTCAATTGCAGTTTTTTTGCTAGGCCTGTTTTCTCATAGGCTGTTTCGGCTTGATCGGGGTACAGATCGCATAGCCATGTCAGCAAGGGCGCGACTGCCCATCCACCCTTGTCGTTATTCCGCACGCCGGACAACATGTTAGATACGTACATGTTGGGAGTTGTGTCCGAGGAAACTGCTAAATGGAATGCTTTAAGATACGGCTCGAACTCGGCGTAAAATTGCCGGACCTTTAAAAGTCTTTTATCAGCAGGGTATGCGTCGCTTTCAATTATTTCTTCGACGATGTCGGCTAACAAAACGCAATGTTGAGCGTCACCCCAAACGGTATCCCGATCACTTTTGAAGCCTTTAATGCAAGCAGGGCTGATGTCGACCATGCCGCCAAGATTGCAAATCGGTCATAAGCAGTAAACCGCTAAAAGCGTGGCTCGTCAGGGATTGCTATATTAGGGGATGGAACGGCCTTGCCGTGTTCAAAATCCTGTGTTTGCAAGATGTGGCCGTCATCCGGATCACGAATAATCACCGCTGGCCCGCCGTATCTATGAAGTAATCCGTTATAATAAAACTCTTCTCTAACCGATTGTAGAGTAAAAGGATGGCGAATAACTACGGCAGGACCGTGGTATCTATGTATAACCGAGTCCAATTTCCACGTTTCCTTTACGTACCATCCCGCCCCATGTCGATCTTCAAAGGGTTCGTCTCTTTCGGCGGTCACAACATATTCTTGCATATTCTCCCTCAAGCCATATTTTTTACAATCTCAATGATACATTATTACAATGCGCGAGCGCAAGTTTGTGCCAGCGTCCGCGAGTGAGTCCCCCCGAAAATTCCCAGATTCCGCAGAAGTTTCTGAGCTTTTTCCTGCGCTTTCGGCGGTTCATTCTGAGGAATAGCAAGCCCGATCCTGCCATCTTGACCTAGGCTCAGGACCCATTAAATTGCTTGTGTGAGGTGAGGTTGATTGATTCAATGGCGGTTCAAGGAGTGCTGCCATGAGTGATCTGATCTGGTT
>NZ_JALJVY010000029.1:2500-5945 GCF_024168485.1 Sphingobium sp. OAS761 | reverse complement strand
GTCATTTTTGTCTGTTTGGGTTTGGTTGTGGGGGCGTTGGGGACGCGAGGGAGCCCTGGCGACCATGGGGTTCGTCAGGGCATTGATGATGGGGTTTGGTGTTGTGTAGGCGAGCGACCTCATGGTTGCGGGAGCAGGATTTGAACCTGCGACCTTCAGGTTATGAGCCTGACGAGCTACCGGGCTGCTCCATCCCGCGCCAGAGGCGCGACCGGAGGTCGCTGGACATGTGAACGGGTTTTTATGCAAGGCGCCGGCTTCAATGCCTGGCGACGACCTACTCTTCCGGGGCTTGAGCCACAGTACCATTGGCGCAGTCTGGTTTCACGGCCGAGTTCGGGATGGGATCGGGTGGGTCACAGACGCTATGGTCACCAAGCAATGAAGCGGGCGCCTTGCGGGATCGATGTTTTTTTCCGTGCCGGCGCTGCCATTTGGGGCGAGCGCCTTTTTCGGTCTTTTCTGGCTGGATGTCGTTACCGCCATCGCCGGCCTGTATCAGGCTTGACGGTGATGGTGGGACTCTCAGGCGCGAACAGAGCAATTAGGACCGGTTAGCTTCATGCGTTACCGCACTTCCACATCCGGCCTATCAACGTGATGGTCTATCACGGCTCGATGATATCTTATCTTGAGGGAGGCTTCCCGCTTAGATGCTTTCAGCGGTTATCCCGTCCATGCATAGCTACCCAGCTGCGCCCTTGGCAGGACGACTGGTACACCAGAGGCATGTTCAACCCGGTCCTCTCGTACTAGGGTCAACTCCTCTCAAATATCGACGCCCACGGCAGATAGGGACCAAACTGTCTCGCGACGTTCTGAACCCAGCTCACGTACCACTTTAATTGGCGAACAGCCAAACCCTTGGGACCTGCTCCAGCCCCAGGATGTGATGAGCCGACATCGAGGTGCCAAACGATTCCGTCGATATGAGCTCTTGGGAATCATCAGCCTGTTATCCCCGGCGTACCTTTTATCCGTTGAGCGATGGCCCTTCCACGAGGGACCACCGGATCACTATGACCGACTTTCGTCTCTGCTCGACTTGTCAGTCTCGCAGTCAGGCGGGCTTATGCCATTGCACTCTAACAGACGGTTTCCAACCGTCCTGAGCCCACCATCGCGCGCCTCCGTTACTCTTTAGGAGGCGACCGCCCCAGTCAAACTACCCGCCACAGAGGGTCCCTGCACCGGATAACGGTGCGAGGTTAGACATCAGAAAACAACAGGGTGGTATTTCACCTATGGCTCCACGACAACTGGCGTCATCGCTTCAAAGCCTCCCACCTATGCTACACAGTTCTTTCCTAATGCCACTCTGAAGCTGCAGTAAAGGTGCACGGGGTCTTTCCGTCTAACCGCGGGTACTCCGCATCTTCACGGAGAATTCAATTTCGCTGAGCATATCCTGGAGACAGTGGGGAAGTCGTTACGCCATTCGTGCAGGTCGGAACTTACCCGACAAGGAATTTCGCTACCTTAGGACCGTTATAGTTACGGCCGCCGTTTACCTGGGCTTCAATTCAGAGCTTGCACTCCTCCTCTTAACCTTCAGGCACCGGGCAGGCGTCAGGCCCTATACGTCGTCTTGAAGCCGACTTAGCAGAGCCCTGTGTTTTTGCTAAACAGTCGCTACCCCCTGGCCTGTGCCCCCCACAAGTGCTTGCGCATATGTGGGGCCTCCTTCTTCCGAAGGTACGGAGGCAATTTGCCGAGTTCCTTCAGGATACTTCTCTCAAACGCCTTGGTATACTCTACCATTCCACCTGTGTCGGTTTAGGGTACGGTCTATACGGTGGGGCTATTTCCTGGGACATCTTCCCTGCCCGGACCAATCCAATAAGGCCGAACAAGTTACGACATCCGTCACACACCACCAGGCCCACGAATATTAACGTGGTTCCCATCGACTACCCCCTTCGGGCTCGTCTTAGGGGCCGGCTTACCCTGCTCAGATTAGCTTTAAGCAGGAACCCTTGGAATTTCGGCGACAGTGCATCTCACACTGTTAATCGCTACTCATGTCTGCATTCGCACTTCCGATACCTCCACGGTCGGTTACCCTCCCGCTTCAACGGCCTACGGAACGCTCCGCTACCGCGTGATCGTAAACGATCACACCCTAAGCTTCGGTGCACGTCTTGAGCCCCGTTACATCTTCGCCGCAGGATCTCTTGTTTAGACCAGTGAGCTGTTACGCTTTCTTTAAAGGATGGCTGCTTCTAAGCCAACCTCCTGGTTGTTTTGGAAATCCCACATGCTTTCCCACTTAGACGTGACTTGGGGACCTTAGCTGTAGGTTAGGGCTGTTTCCCTTTTGACGACGGACCTTAGCACCCGCCGTCTGTCTGCCGGACTAGACTCGTTGGTATTCGGAGTTTGGTTAGTATTGGTAGATCTCGCGACCCCCGCAACCATCCAGTGCTCTACCCCCAACGGCAATCATCCGACGCTCTACCTCAATAGATTTCGCGGAGAACCAGCTATTTCCCGGCTTGATTGGCCTTTCACCCCTAAGCACAACTCATCCGATAATTTTTCAACATTAAACGGTTCGGTCCTCCAGTGCGTGTTACCGCACCTTCAACCTGGTCATGCATAGATCGCCGGGTTTCGGGTCTAATGCATCATACTCAATCGCCCTGTTCAGACTCGCTTTCGCTGCGCCTACACCTAACGGCTTAAGCTTGCATGATACACTAAGTCACAGACCCATTATGCAAGAGGTACGCGGTCAGGCCTCAAGGACCCTCCCACTGCTTGTAGGCATCCGGTTTCAGGTACTGTTTCACTCCCCTCATCGGGGTGCTTTTCACCTTTCCCTCACGGTACTGGTTCGCTATCGGTCATGTACGAGTATTTAGGCTTGGAGGGTGGTCCCCCCATGTTCAGACAGAGTTTCACGTGCTCCGCCCTACTCAAGTCCTGTTGTTTCGCTTTCGCATACGGGACTGTCACCCGCTATGGTCAAACTTTCCAGAATGTTCTGCTAACTAAACAACAGGCACTGGCCTGGTCCGCGTTCGCTCGCCACTACTAACGGAATCTCGGTTGATGTCTTTTCCTCCGGGTACTGAGATGTTTCAGTTCTCCGGGTTCGCTTCACCAAAGCCTATTTTATTCAGCTTAGTGATACCTCTCCCATTTAACACTGATCCAGCAGACGCTGGCGCAGTCTTAAATGGTGAAGGTGGGTTGTCCCATTCGGAAATCGCGGGATCAAAGCCTGCTCACAGCTCCCCCACGCTTATCGCAGCGTGCCACGTCCTTCATCGCCTGTACATGCCAAGGCATTCACCAGATGCCCTTACCTCACGCTTGAGAGTCCACACCACCAGCATCAATCCTGACGGATATCAGCCGACAATGCGGTAATTTTCACTCAGCCAGATATATTTGTGAACGATCATCGCCCGGACCCCGGTCGCCTGCCCTGCGGCAAACG
>NZ_JALJVY010000028.1 GCF_024168485.1 Sphingobium sp. OAS761 | reverse complement strand
GTCCTGCTATGTCGGCGACCAATCGCAGCGAGAACCATGGGCGCCCACCGCGTCGGTGAAATGCCCTCTAAGTCCATCATATGAGTCGGTCAACAGGAAAATCCGGGCGGCTGTGATTTTCCACCACATCATCCGCGCAAGCGGGCACAGGCGCCCCCTGCGCCCGCTTGCCCTGCGGGTTGACCGCCCCTATCAACCACCCATGACGCCGGACGCACTGATCGACCTGCTTGTTGCAACGCTGGTGCGCGATCACGGGCGCAGCAAACATCATTGGCGCAAGGTGATCGGGCGTGTGCGGCTATATGATCGTGCGACCCATCCGCATTGCAACTGGTCGCTGACCCCGGCCGGCACGCAGGGCGACGTGGCGCTGATCGAGACGATGCTGGACGATCTGCGCCTGACCCACCCGCTGCTGGCGGGCTGAGCCCCGACGGGAAACCGCGCCGGTCATGACCGGCGCGGTCGGACATATCAGACGCCGAAGCCGCCGGCGACAGAGATGGTCTGGCCCGTCACATAATTGGCGTCCTCCGACGCCAGGAAGACGGCGGCCTTGCCGATATCTTCCGCCTTGCCCCACCGCTTGAGCGGCAGCAGCTTCTTGACCTCGCGCTCCCAATTCTCGTCGAAATAGCCTTCGTCCTGTCCGACCTTGAACTGACCGGCGTCGATCACGCCGACGAGGATGGAATTGGCGCGGATCTCGTGCACGCCTTCTTCCTTGGCGATGCCCTTGACCAGGGATTCGTTGCACGCCTTGGGCGCGACCGACAGTCCGTCAAGATGGGGCCACCAGTCGTGGCCGCCGGAACCGAGATGGACGAAGGATCCGCCGCCCTTGGCGCGGTAGTGCGGGATGGCGATGCGCGCGGCATAATAGAAGCCGAACGCCTCGATCTCCATGGACGCGCGGAACTGCTCCAGCGACCAGTCGGCGATATTGACCTGTGCGACGATCGGGCCGGCGCCCCAGACGATGGAATGGATGCGGCCATGCGTCTCGACGGCCGCGGCGAAGGCGGCGTCCATCTCCTCATAATTGCGCGCATCGGCCTGATGGATGCTGGCCTTGACGCCCAGATCCCGGATCGCCTGCGCCGTCGCTTCGGCCACGGCCTCCTTAGAACGATAGAAGATCGCGACATCCGTACCGGCCTTGGCGAATTCCATCGCCACGCCCTTGCCGATGCCGCCGCTGCCACCGAAGACGGCGACCGCGCCCTCAGGAAAAATCCTGCTCATTCTCATCCTTTCCTTGGTGAAATCTATTCGGCGGCCACAAGACCGGGCGCCGGGTTCATCCCGCTGGTATGATGCACGCCGTTAGCCCGGGCCTGATGCGTCGCCGCTTCCGCGCGCGGATTATAAAATTGCTTGTACCAGGCACGGCTGCGATGAAACGGACCGTCGGTCGGCAGCCGCAAGATCGCGAAGGCGGGCGCCTTCGTGCGCCAGATCGCGAAATCCTGTGAAAAGGCGGCCAGGCCGCCGGCATGATATTGGCTGCGCAATTCCGCGTCCGCAGGCGTCGCGGGCATATGCAGCGCGCGTGTCGTGATGCCGTGCCATACCTGGGTCACGCCATCCTCCCTGGGCGTGTGGCAGATGATCTGCACCGCGTCGGTTTCCCCCGAATAGCGGGCGATGAGGATACCGGGCCCGGTATAGAAGGCATCGACGTTGAGCACGCCGTCCTCGCTGGTCATCGTTTCATGGCCTCCGCCCGACACCTGCCGTCCGACGACACCGTCGAAAACGGAGTCGAAATAGGCGAGCTTCTGGCCATGGATCGGCCCGAAATGGCGCGTGTCCACCAGATTGTCGAGTATCTCCTGCGGGTGGACGTCGAGCGTGCCGAGATCGTCATAATCGCCCGTCATCCATTGCGGATCGTCCCATTCCGGCAGGTCGGGCAAATCATGGTCGGGCGCACCGCCTTCCGGATCGTGCCAGGCGAAGATGCAGCCGAACCGTTCCTCCGCGGGCCAGGCGCGCAGTTTCGCCGCGGGCGGGATAGGCCCGTCGAAATAGGGAATGTGATCGCATTTTCCGTCCGGGCCGAAGCGCCAGCTATGATAGGGGCAGCGGATGGAATCGCCCTCAATCCTCCGCGCGGCGGCACCCGAGGTCTGTTCCGCGGCAAGATGTGCCTGCATGTGGGGGCAATAGGCGTCCAGCAGGACGACGCGTCCGGATTCTCCGCGATACAGCACCAGATCGCGCCCGAACATGCGAATGGCCGTCGGGCCGGTCGTCACATCCGTCGCGCGCGCCACCATCAGCCATCCACGCGGGAAGGTGAACGGCCCCAGATTATAGTCGGCGGTCTTCGCCATCATCCTCTCCTACGGGCACGTCGTGCCATCATTGCCTCGTTCCGGAAAACAGGGTGTCGGCAAGGCCCGCGAGGAACAATCCCCTTGCAGAGATTGCTATCGTCATACGATATTATAGGATCATCATTTGATCGGAATACAAAAAATGTCACAGACCAGGCGTCCGGGACTGGCTATGGTCCTTTCGGAATTGCGGCGGGAATTGAAGGGACGGGGCATCCGGGTGCGCCAACTGGCAACGGAATTGGGCGTGGCGGAACCGACCATATGGCGCTGGCTGCGCGGCGACGGCCTGACGCTGGACAGGCTGGATGCCGTCTGCGCGCTGGCCGACATCGACCTGCGCGACCTGCTCGGGCGGAGCGTGGAGGAAGAGGCCGACCGGTTCACGCTGGCGCAGGAACGGGTGCTGGCGGCCGACCGCGGTCTGGCACTCGTCTTCTTCGCCATTCTTCACGGTGCGCAGCGATTGGACATCGAACAGGCATTCGGCCTGCCGCGCGACCGCCTGAACAGCCATATCGAGCGGCTCAAGCGCCTGGACCTTGTGCGCGTGGCGACTAGGGGGCGGCTCAGGCCCGGGGTCAAGCGAACGGTGCGCTGGCGCCGGGGCGGCCCCCTGGCGGCCGCGTTCGACCGGACGATCAAGCCGCTTTTCATGTCGATGGATTTCGGGTCGATCGACGCAGATTATGTGTCCGACATCGTCCCCCTCAGCCCTGCGGGTCGTACCCGGGTCCATGCGCTGTTCGAGACGCTGCGGGAGGATATCCAGCTGATCGGCGAGCAGGAACGCGCGGCGGGACTGGAAGGACGGGACTGGAGCGGGCTGCTGATGATGGTGCGTCCATTCGATATCGGCGAAATGACGGCCGAATGGGCGGGCGCCGCGGCGGCGGACGCCGGGCTTTTCCCTGATGATGGAAATGCGCGATCCCGCGACGCCAAGCCCGGCCAATCGCAATAGGCAACAGAAAATTCAAACGGAAGGAGCGGATAGTGGCAAGTTTTCCAGACGGCTGCACCCTGCTGGTCGGTGGCAGCGGTGGCATCGGGAGCGGAATTTCGGAGGTGTTCGCGCAATCCGGGAGCGATGTCGCCATCGTCTACCGATCGAATCCGGGCCGCGCGGAGGCGATCGCGGCCACGGCGGCGACGGCTGGTCGCAAGGCGACAGTGCATCAGGCGGATGTGACCGATCAGGCATCGATCCGCGCGGTCGTGGAGGATGCCATCGCCGCCCATGGCCGCATCCACACGGTCGTCTGGGCCGCCGGGCCGCTGGTCAATCAACGCTATCTGTCCTCGACGCCGATGGAGGAATGGCGCCATGCCTTCGACGTGGAAGTCCATGGCTTCCTGGCCACGGCGCAGACGGTGATCCCGCATATGCGCGATCATGGCGGCGGCAGTTTCGTAACGCTCGGATCAGCGGGCCATGACTGGTGGCCTGCGCGCGACGGCATGTCCGTGGCAGTGAAAGCCTCGAACGAACAGCTGGTCCAGGGCATCGCGAAGGAGGAAGGACGTTACCGCATCCGCGCCAATTCGGTGCTCGTCGGCGTGATCGATGCGGGCCAGCTGCACGAACTTACCCGGCTGGGTCAGATCGACCAGCGCTGGGTGGACAATACGCACAAGCTGCTGTGCCTGAAACGCTGGGGCACGGCGCAGGAAATCGGCCATGCCTGCGTGTTCTTCGCCTCGGACGAAGCGGCCTATGTCACTGGGCAGCGCATTTCAGTTTCGGGCGGCTTTGGCGTCTAATGTCAGGTGTGGCCCGTCGCCTGCGCCATCACCGCGCGGCAACGGCGGGCCGCCTCCCGCAGCCGGTCGATATGCGGCATGCCTTCCAGGGTGCGTGCAACCTGGGGAATTTCCATCGAAACGATGATGTCGGGCGGCAGCGCCGCGATCAGCGCAGGGAGCGGCAGCACGCCCTCGCCGGGCATCAGCCGCTCGTGCAAGGCGGCCTCCATATAGTCCTCGACCCTGTCGAGGCGGATGTCGCATAGCTGCAAATAGGTAAAATGGTGCGGCGCAATCGCGCCCAGATCCTCGACCTGCTGCCCGGCCGCGAAGAAATGCATGGCGTCCACCAGAACCGACAGGTTGGGCGATCCCATGCGTTCGATGCGGGCAATGACGCCGGGCAGTGCGGGACGACCCGGACGCGCCGAAAATTCCAGGCATATGTCGAGGCCGGCGATCCGGGCCAGTTCGGCAAAGCGCTCCGTCTGGTCGCAATCGCGGTTGGGATCCGGCTCGAACGACAGGAGGTTGAGGCGCCGTGCCCCCAACTCGGCAAAGGCGTCGATCACCGGCTGGCAATGCTGCACATCGACTCCGGGCCGGATCGCACAGCCCTCACCCAGTGCCAGTCCTATGCCCAGATCGTCCAGCGCCCGCAGCGTATCCCGCCGCAGGACGGCGTCATCGACCAGCGACCATGCGGGAAAGCCAAATGGATTGATATCCAGCCTTTCCGCGAACAGGCTGATGCTCTCGCATCCGGCATCGCGCGCCAGTGCGGCAAAGGCAAGCGGCGGCATGCCGTTGACCGTCAGATGATCGATGCCGACCGGTCGCGATATGCTCATGGCGACGGCGCCCGGGCTGGCCGCGCCAGCAGATCCTGCAATGCCGCGTCGAACGCGGCGGGCTGCTCATACATGGCCCAATGTCCGGCTGCCGGAACGATGCGCAACTCGGCTTCGGGATGAAAACGGCGGACCGCTGCGGCATTGGCCGTCGGGTCGGGATGCGGGAAGTCATGCTCACCCCAGATCAGGTCTATGGGTGTGGTGGTCCGTTCGATCGCCCGCAACAGCTTGTCGGGGATGACATGATATTGCACCCGCGTGCGGGACAATGGTCCATAATATGCGGAAATATCGATCGCCATATCGTCGATGGCGGTGGGCGCGTGCAGCATCATCGCGCCCAGATTGTGCCGGTTGATCGCGCGGCGCTCCTCCGGCGGCCTACCCCGGATCGGGCGGAAGTCGGCAAAGCGCATCGGCGTATCCAGGCCGCCGGCATCGACGAGAATCAGGCGTCGGATCGCGGCCGGATTGCGCGCTGCCATCAGGCAGGCGATCAGCGCACCCAGCGAGAATGCGACGATGTCGACCGGCTCTCCTCCCGTCATTTGGCCCAGGGCGTCGGCGACCAGGTCGCTGTGCGCGTCCGGGCTCTCCAGATCGGCGGGTGGATCGGAATCCCCGAAACCCGGCAGGTCGACGGCAATCACCTGCCGTGATGCCGCCAGCGCCTCGATATTGCGCACCCAATGCATCCACCCGCCGTGCGATCCGTGCAGCAGCAAGACCGGCTGGCCCTCCCCCCAGCTTCGCCAGACCATCTGGCCATTGCCATGTGACATGACATTGCGACGAGAAGTTTCATGAAGATGCGCGATCAGCGGGTGATGCCGCAACGACGCAGGCGCCACCTTGGCCATATCCGGGTTCGCGTCGGTCAATCACCCCTCCTGTTTCTGTTTCATGGACTCACCTGTCCCTTGCCGGTTTAGGACAGGCGACGCGGAAACAGGGACAGGAAAGCTGTTTCTTCGCATGTCCGAAACGGAGCCATGGCGGGACCGGCATGCCGCCAACGGCGGCACCGTTGGCCCGACAAGACCGGGGTCATCGGTCATTTTTGTCTGTTTGGGTTTGGTTGTGGGGGCGTTGGGGACGCGAGGGAGCCCTGGCGACCATGGGGTTCG
>NZ_JALJVY010000027.1 GCF_024168485.1 Sphingobium sp. OAS761 | reverse complement strand
TCGCCGCTTAACATCAACCCCCTGACGAGGCCCGCACTCCGCTAATTTACGCCGCGAGTTGTGCCGAATGTTCTGACGACGGACAGCCTCGCGGGACACCGCCATCGGGTCAGCTGGAGAGCATCACCGCTGGCGAACGAGAGCTTACCTCATTTCAGGCCTCGAACAAGGTGCCGTCGCGCAGCATGGCGTGCATGATGACGGCAAGGCGGCGGGCGAGCGCGACCCGGGCTTTCTTGAGGCCGCGTCGCTTCGCGATCTTCAGCGCCCAGGTCTTCAGTGCGAAGGTCTGTCGTGTGCGCGTCAGGATCGAGTTGGCAGCCTCGTAGAGGAGCTTGCGGACAGTGCCGTCGCCTTGCTTGGTGATCCGGCCGGTCCAGTCGAGCTCGCCCGACTGGTGTCGGCGCGGGACAAGGCCGAAGTAGGCGCCTGCCGTTCGCGACCGACTGAACCTGCCCGCCTCATCGACAGCGGCGGCTAACGCTGCCGAGGTCTGCACGCCGACACCGGGGATGCTCATGAGGCCTGGCAAGCCGGAGAGGCGATGCTGATCGTCTTGAGTTCGCGGTCCATCCGACGGATCTCGTCGACCAGCCCGATCCGCGCCCGGAGGAGCGAGGTCACCGCCTCGCCAAGACCCGGGATGGCGACGGCAGTCTGCACCCGCGCAAGGAACCGCTCGCCCTGACCGGCTCCTGGCCTGATCCCGAAGGTGGCGCACAGCCCCCGGATGGTGTTGTCGAGCCGGACGCGCGCTTCGACCAGGTGCACACGGGCTGTGATTACCGAGCGCACACCATGAGACGTGGGCGACTTGACGTGCACTTCCTTGTAGAAGCCAGCCCGAGCCAGTTGCGCAAGGCCGGCGGCGTCATGCGGATCGGTCTTGTTCGCCTTCATCGCCTTGAGGCTTTGGTGCGCTTGCCGTGCATCGATGCACACGATCGCTACGCCCAGCTCGTGCAGGCCTCGCGCGATCCATGGCGTCATCCTGCCGGTCTCGATCACCGCGCGTTCCACCGGGCCATGGCGTTCCAGCATCGCGGCGATCGCTTCCGGCGTGCTGTCCACGCCTTGCGCCGCGACCTTGCACCCTTCGGCGTCGACAACGCAGACGTGCGACGTTTCCATCGATAGATCTATTCCGGCATAGTGCTTCATGGCTGCTTCCTTCCTTCACGTTTCGACAACTAGAAGGTGCGCCGCTCAGCCGGCCCGAGGAAGCAGCCACAAATTACACGATGACCCAATAACCGCCTTTTCAAGGTTCTCCGATCGTGATTCACTGCCTCAACGAGGAGGCGGTGAGATGTCTGATTTCTTTTGGTTCTCCGATACGCAGTGGGCTCGGATCGAGCTGCTACTTCCGACCGACGTACGCGGCAAGGCGCGCGTGGATGATCGGCGTGTGTTGAGTGGGATCGTCCAGGCCCTTCGCTGCGGCGGTCGTTGGGCTGACTGTGCTGACGTTTATGGATCGAAGAAGACGCTGTACAACCGGTTCGTGCGATGGTCCGAGCGTGGCATTTGGGAAGGCATCTTCAGCGCGCTGGCGGGAGAAGGAGAGGCCCCAGACAGGCTGTTCATCGACAGCAGTTGTATCAAGGTCCACCGCTGCGCAGGCGGCGGAAAAGGGGGCCTTGGCTCATGGTATCGGCCGCACGAAAGGCGGACGGAACACCAAACTCCACGCCGTCTGCGACGAAGGGGGCCGCCCCTGCGTCCTGCTCCTGACGCCCGGAAACGTGCATGATTGCAAGGTTGCACGGCTCTGCATCGAAGCAATGCCACCTTCTGCCGAACTCGTGGCGGACAAAGGATACGACAGCCAGGCATTGCGCGAACGGCTCATCGAGCGCGGCACCGAACCCGTCATTCCGCCTCGCAAAAACCGCAAGATCCAGTACGATTACGACCGCGCCATCTAAAAACAGCGCAACGTCGTCGAGCGAATGTTCTGCCGCCTCAAAGACTGGCGCCGCATCGCAACCCGCTTCGACCGCAACATCAAAAACTTCATGGGGGCCATCAGCCTCGCCGCCGCCGTCATTTGGCGGCTGTAGTGAGTCATCGTGTAATTGCGGCTGCTTCCTCGGACCTCGGTTGAGGCGCACACTTCTGGTTGTCGAATCCTGAAGGAAGGAAGCAGCCATGAAGCATTATGCCGGATTGGACCTGTCGATGGAAAGCACACAGGTCTGCATCGTTGACGAAAATGGTCGAAAGCTTGTGTCGGAGAAGGTGGAAAGCTCCCCTGAGGCGACCGCCATGATGCTGGAGCGCTACGGCCCAATCGAGCGAGCTGTGATCGAAACGGGCCGCATGTCGCCTGCGATCTGCCTTGGCCTGCGCGAACGAGGCGTTCCGGTGGTATGCATTGACGCCCGCCAGGCGCATCAGAGTCTGAAGGCCATGAAGGCAAACAAGACCGACCCTCACGATGCTGCCGGTCTCGCGCAACTGGCGCGCACGGGCTTCTACAAGGAGGTGCACGTCAAATCACCGGCAGCGCATGGGGTTCGCAGCGCGATCACCGCGCGTAGCCATCTGGTGGAAGCGCGTGTCCGGCTCGACAACATGATCCGTGGGCTTTGCGCCACGTTTGGCTATCGCCCCGGGGCTGGACAAGGCAAGGCATTCCTCGAACGTACCATGCAGGCGGTACACATCCCGGGCCTTGGCGATGCTATCACGTCCCTGCTGTCCGTGCGCGCGGAGTTGGTCGAGCAGATCAAGAAAATGGACCGGCGGCTGCGCATCATCGCCAGCCAGTCACAGGCCTGCGAAATCCTGATGACCATACCGGGTGTTGGCGTTCAGACCTCAGCCGCCTTCGCCGCTGCAGTCGATGAGGCCGGACGCTTCCGGCAATCACGCAATGCCGGCGCCTACTTCGGCTTGGTACCCCGACGCCATCAGTCGGGTGAGCTCGACTGGACCGGCAGGATCACCAAGCAAGGTGACAGTATGGTGCGCAAGCTACTCTACGAAGCCGCCAACTCGATCCTCACTCGAAGCCGGGAGACCTTCGCCCTGAAGGCATGGGCCATGAAGATCGCCAAGCGCCGAGGCCTCAAAAAGGCCCGCGTAGCCCTTGCCCGCCGCCTCGCGGTCATCATGCATGCCATGCTGCGCGATGGCACTTTGTTCCAGGCGTGAGGTAGGATAGAACCTGTTTGCCAGCGGTGAAGCCTCAAAGCTGATCCGAGGGCGGTGTCCCGCGAGGGAACGCAGGGACGAACGATCTGCGAAGGTAGTCAGATGGGCCGAAAAGCCCGCGTCGAGTCAATGCAACGTTCGCCTCTGTGAGACCCGATACAGCACGGCCAAGCTCCGGCTCGGCCAGTGCGGACAGATCCATGAAACCCTCAAGGGATCACACCGCCTCGCTCTGCAATTACAGATCCGGACCCTAAAACAGCTAGGCTCGACCGCCGCTTTTCGCTTGCGCAATGCGCGGGCGCAGGTATACCCAATCTATCGTACGTTAGAAAACTTGCAGGTGGTCCAAGCGCGTGGGGACCCGATCCCGGCGGCAGTTGCAGACCCGAAGCGCAGAAGCGGAATAAGGGTAGACGCAGAAATGGTTGATTTCAGCATTGATAGCGAGTTTCAAGCCAAACTGGACTGGATGAAGGAGTTCGTCGAAAATAAGGTGCGTCCTTTGGAGCACATTTACGACTATGACCTGGATGCGCCGTTCGATCTGAGCAACAAAGCGCTTCGCAAGATTGTCCTTCACCTCCAAAAGGAAGTGAAAGCGCAAGGCCTTTGGGCTGCGCACTTGCCACCTCATCTTGGTGGTAGCGGAGTCGGTGCCGTCAAGCTGACTTATATGAACGAAATGCTCGGGCTGTCGGCATTCGGGTCGGTAATATTCGGTTGCCAGGGTCCTGACACGGGCAATTCTGAGATATTGGCGATGTTCGGCACGGAGGAGCAGAAGAAGACCTATCTTCAGCCCTTGCTCGATGGCGAGATCTTTTCAACTTTCGCGATGACCGAACCTCAGGGGGGGTCGGACCCGACGAACCTGCAGTGCGTCGCGCGCCGGGACGGCGATGACTGGGTGATCACGGGTGACAAGTGGTATTCGTCAAACGCGCGGAATGCCGCGTTTATTATTGTGATGGCCGCGTCAGATCCCGACGCGGCGCCGTACGAGCGGGCGACGATGTTTATCGTGCCAAGAGACGCTCCGGGGTTTGAGATCGTGCGCGACATCGGCTTCTGGACGGATGCACCGAACACCGGTGGTCACCCCTGGATCAGGTTCAACGATGTGCGCGTACCGGACTCGGCGCGCCTGGGTCCGGTCGGCGAGGGCTTCAAGGTTGCGCAGTCGCGCCTTGGAGGAGGCAGGCTTCACCACGCCCAGCGGAATATCGGTCTCGTCAAGCATCTGATCGACATGATGGCCGAGCGCGCCGTCAGCCGCTTCTCGGGTGGCAAGCCGATCGCGACAAAACAGGCGGTGCAGCACACCATTGCCCAAAGCTATATCGAGTGGACGCAATACCGGCTGCTAGTCCTCTATACCGCATGGCTGTTCGATCAGCAGATGGAGCATGGGGCCGAAGGTCGCAAGATGATCAGTGCAGTCAAGGCCGCCATGGCGAAGATCGCCGAAGACGTCGTTGTACGCGCTGTCCACCTTCACGGCTCGCACGGTCTGTCAAACATCATGCGTTTCGGTCATTATCTCGCAATGGCGCTGCACGAAGGCTCGGCCGACGGTGTGACCGAGCTGCATCTGGGCCTTGTTTCCAAGCTGGTATTGCGCGGTTACGAACCGAGGCTCGATAGCAACCTGCCGAGCGAGACGACTTTCCTCAAGAAGGCCTGGGCGCAGGAGAAGCTTAAGCCAATTCTGGACGAGTTGGACCTGACGTTTGCCGACGGCCGGGCGAGTATCGAAACGAACCTTCCGGTCGAAAAATATAATCTGAAAAAAAGTATAGCCAGGATTTGACCATCGGGCTGCGGCAGGACGAGCCGACCTTGTTGAAAGGTGCCTTCGACTTGCTGATGCATTGAACAACGCGTGGAGAGGGACGGGCACAATGGATAGCATGCAACTGGCGGTGGTTGTGGGGGCAGGCGGCATGGGGGCTGCCGTGGCTCGGACGCTTGCCGCTGATTACAGGATTTTGCTCGTCGATATCGATGAGCAACGGGCCGCCGCAGTGGCTGATGAACTGCGCGAGGGAGGCGGGTGTGTCGACACGGCTCAATGCGATATCACCTCGCCCGATAACGTCGCGGCGCTCGTCGAGCGGATAGGGCGGCAGGGCGGCGTGCGCGTGCTCGCGCACGTTGCCGGCCTGTCTCCGACGATGGGGGATTTCGACACCATTATTCGCGTCAACCTTACGGGGGCCGCCCTGATGTCAGATGCGCTCCTGCCTCATGCGGTGCCTGGTGCGGCGGCGATTCTGATTTCCTCTTTGGGAGCGCACGTCTGCGGGTTCGACGACGGCGTTCTGAGCGTGTTGCGGGACAGGGCATCTTCGGAGGATCTGCCGGACGAGTTGCGTGGGTTGGTAGGTGCCGAGCGCGCGGATTCCAATATGGCCTATCAACTTTCGAAATTTGGCTTGCTCATGCTTGCCCGGCGGCGTGCGAAGGACTGGGGAACACGAGGAGGCCGGATTGTCTCATTGTCGCCCGGATTAATTGCAACGCCGATGGGGGCCAAGGAGTTCGCCAACAACCCGGCCAAACGCCGATTGTTCGATCTCTCGCCGCAGAAGCGCGAGGGGACGATGGACGAGATTGCCGACGTCGTGGCTTTTCTCGCATCGGACAAGGCCTCGTTCCTCTCCGGCACGGACATTCTCGTCGACGGGGGTTTGTCAGGTGCGTTGTCCGATGTGCCGTTTGACGCGATGCGCAAGGCTGCGCGTTGATGCCCTTAGCGATCAAGGAATTACGATTGTAATTGTGGGCGGGACGCGTTCGTATCTGCAGCATGACCTGCTACCACTAAGCAGACATGCCTTATGAGGTGGCCCCCATAAACGCGGCAGGTGCGATCCTGTGCGGTATGGAGTACAGGATGACTAGAAAGCGTGTGATCGTTTGGGGTACCGGACCGATCGGAATGCCTGGCCTTAGGCATCTGGTCGATCATCCAGAGTACGAACTGGTCGGTCTTCACGCCTGGTCCCCGGACAAGGTCGGGCGAGATGCCGGCGATATCGCCGGGACTCGCCAGAAGACTGGGATCATTGCCACAAGCGATGTCGCTGCGTTGCTTGCTCTGAACGCTGACTGCCTAGTCTATCAGGGCAACTACGCCCATCGCGAAGCGCAGTGTGTCGCCGACGTGATTCCGTTCCTTGAAGCGGGGACCAATTGCGTGACTCCTGCCCTGATGGACTTGGTTGTGCCCCGTTATGGCCGACGCGAGTATGTGGAGCCGATCGAGGCCGCCTGTCGCAAGGGCGGCTCCTCCATCTTCTGCGGCGGTACGGACCCGGGCTGGATGACCATAGGGCACCTGTTTGCGCTGCTGGCAGGCGCCGGCAAGGTCGAGTCCGTGAAAGTTGCCGAAGTATGCGACATCGGGAATTATGCCGGCGTCGATTCCAGTCGAACTTATGGCTTCGGTCAACCGCTCGACCATCTGCCTGAGATGTATACCGGCGACATGGGTCGGGGCTGGCATGAGAGCACGCTCTGGGGCATCGGCGAATATCTGGGCGTTACGTTAGACGAAGTCACGTCGAGCTGGGAAACAGCTGGGCTCGATTTCGATTTCGAGGTTGCGATCGGCTTGGTGAAGGCCGGGACGACAGCGGCGATCCGATGGACTATGACAGGCATGTATCAGGGCAAGCCGCTTGTTGTCTATCGGAAGATCGAGCGTGTCCATCCTGACGCAGGCCCCGATTTCGAGCAACCGCTGCACAACGCCGAGGGTGGGTATCAGATCACAATCACCGGCACGCCCAGTTTTCATACGGAGCTGGAGATGAGCGTCTACGACGGCTGTTCAATCACCGCCCTTCACCCGATCAACGCGATAGGCCGGATTTGCGAGGCGGCGCCGGGCATTTATGGCCAGTTGGACTTGCCGATCTTCTACTCGAAGAACATCGTGCGCTGATCGATCCGGCAGGTTTTGCAAGCCTCCTACAATCATGATCTTCAATCTGGTGAGCGAGTCGCGCCGGCAGAAATCCCATGAGGACATGGCGATTGCAGCTCCGTTACGTTTTCCGACTGTCCCGGAACAGCACTCCGAAAAATTGGATGCGCGTCGCACTGTCGATGACGCAATGGCGAGTCTTTAGCGATACTGCCGTAAGGATCTATCATTTCCGTCGCGCGCGTGAGCCACGCGAAGCATGCAATACGCCTTAGGCGTAAGCGCTAAAACACTCCCACTGGGAGGCGTTAGGCGGCCTGATCGATGACGGCGCTGACGGGAGCGCGGCTATCTAGCCAGTTGTAGGGGAGC
>NZ_JALJVY010000026.1 GCF_024168485.1 Sphingobium sp. OAS761 | reverse complement strand
CAGATCAGATCACTCATGGCAGCACTCCTTGAACCGCCATTGAATCAATCAACCTCACCTCACACAAGCAATTTAATGGGTCCTGAGCCTAGTTCATCGGTATTCGCACGATGAGAGAAGATGAGGGAAAAGATGACGGATCGAGTTGCGCTCGTCACTGGAGCAAGTCGTGGTCTTGGCAGAGGAATTGCGCGCGCGCTCGCCAGCGGCGGTATGACAGTCTATGTCACAGGTCGTAACGCTGGAGATCTCAAAGCGGCGGTACGCGAAGTCGACGCCGCCGGCGGACGAGGGATCGGCGTGCGCTGCGACCACGGGAATGATTCCCAGGTGCAGGCCCTGCTTGATCGAATCCGGCAAGAGCAGGGTCGACTGGATCTGCTGGTCAACAATGCGGCGGCTGTGGACGCGGCGGAACTGACCCGCCCTGGCCCGTTCTGGCAAAAGGATCTGAAGCTGGTCGACATGATCGATATCGGCCTTCGGTCCAACTACGTTACCAGTTATTTTGCGGCGCCCCTCATGATAGAGACCGGACGCACGCTGATCATCAACATCTCATTCTATGGCGCGGTGAGTTACCACTTCGGTCCCGCCTACGGCGCGGCCAAAGCCGGCACGGACAAGATGGTGCATGACATGGCTATCGACGCGCGCGACACGGACCTCTCGATCATATCGCTCTGGCCGGGTTTCATACGAACCGACCAGCTCAAGGGTATGTCGGTGGAGGACTTATGGCCTGAAATACGTGCGATCGTACCTGAAATGGAAACGCCGGAGTTCACCGGGCTGGTCATTTTGAAATTGCTTGATGATCCTGAACGCAAGCTGCTCTCAGGGCAAACCCTGATCGGCGCTGCATTGGGGCACAAATACGGGATATCGGATCTGGATGGCAAGGAGCCCCGTGACTGGAGCGCCCAGTTGGGACGGCCAACGGTCTTTTTCCAGGGGTCTTGAACTTCGGATTGCGCCGTTCGCGGACCGTTGCGGCGTGGGGGTGCCGTGGTGCGGCTGGGGATAATCCTCTGCATTACATATCCGATTTATGAGGTGTCCTTCAGCTCGCCGTTGCGCATGTCGCACCTTGCCGGCACCGCTGTATTTTGCCCCTTTTAGCGCCTTTGTCCCACCTGTCGCCTTATGCCGGAGAATTTGCGATGTCCGAACCCACGCAACACAGCCCCGTACTGATCGTCAACATCGAAGGGCCGGTCGCGGTCGTCACGATCAACCGACCTGAAGTCATGAACTCTCTGTCGCGCGCTGTATTCGAAGAACTGGAAGCGGCCTTTGCCGGATTTGGTGAAGAGGTTCTGGTTGCCGTGCTAACGGGCGCAGGTGAACGCGCTTTTTGCGCCGGCATTGACATGAAGGAATTGGCGTCAGGCGAGGGGATCTCAGCCCATAGCGATGCTACCATCGGATTTGGACATACGCGTTTCGGCTTGGCGGCGTTCAATGGCGTGGTGATCGGCGCGATCAATGGCGTTGCGGTGGCGGGTGGACTGGAACTCGCCCTGTGCTGCGACATCAGGATTGCCTCTACGACCGCGCGGTTCGGTGACGTCCATTCCCGGGTAGGCCTGCTGCCTGGCGCCTTGCTCAGTTCCCTTCTGCCGCATCTGATCGGCGTCAGCAGGGCGAAGGAGATGGCTTTGTCGAGCCGGCTGATCGACGCGGCGACCGCAGAGCGCTGGGGCTTGGTCAATCGACTGGCCGAGCCAGGCGAGCTTCTGGACACCGCGATGGCACTTGCGCACGACATCGCCAAGCACGACCGCAAGATCATCAGGGCTTACAACGCTCTGATCGACGAGAATTATGGCATGACGTACAAGGATTCGATCGACAACGAATTCCGCGTATCGCAGGCGTTCGAAGCGCAGCATTGATCGTCAAGGGCGAGGTGCCTTGTGAAACCGAGGGGTGATGAGAGGCTTGCATCGTCCCTCGGGTCTTGCTCAACGTGCGAGCATGGCCAAGTCGATCAGGTCTTCCGCATAGGATTGACCAAGGCAGGGGTGATCGATGCCCTGCTTGCTAGGTTCGCCGCGACGCCGGAGGACGCCGGCCATATCCCGATGTTGGGGCAGAGCGTTGACGCATCTCATATGGCGAGCCTGCCAGCGTAACATCAGTAGTCAGAAAGCTGACATCAGAACGGACCGCATTCGGAAGGACGAGCATCTCTTCGTCGAGCGGAAATCAAGAAGCGGTCACTTGGCGTGCACCGTCGGCGTTAGCGGCAGCGATGACGTTATGGCTCGTCAACCTCGTCGACAATATCCGGCGTCTCCTGTTCGTCAGACGGGTGAACGCCACCTTGGGACAAGATCCAGCGTGCCGGCCCAACCTACGAAGGCAGAAGCGGAACCAAATCAGCGCTGTTACACGCCGGCGCCGTCAAACGCCAACAATGCTCAGATTATCAGCCGCCAGCGCTGAACTTTCTTCGATCCACCTGCATGTCATCGGACTGTGAACTGCGCCGCATCACGCGTTAACCAGTCGATCTTCCAGAATCAGGTTCGCAGCATGATAACCGAACGCCATCGCCGGGCCGTTGGTGTTGCCCGACACCTGCGTCGGCATGGCGGAACAGTCCACGACGCGAAGACCATCCACGCCCTTGACTCGAAGGCGACCGTCAAGGACCGCGTCCGCGTCGACGCCCATGCGGCATGTCCCCGTGGCGTGAATGCCTGGCTGAGACGTCTGCCGCATGTAGGTCAGGATTTCTTCGTCATTGGCAAAGTCGATCCCGGGAACGGTTTCGACCGCGCAATAGCGCTGAAGCGCGGTTGTCCCTGCAAAGCGTCGCGCAAACTTGAAGACGCCGATTGTCGGTTCATGATCCCGTGGGTCGCCCAGCACGTTGGCGTCGATGACGGGCTTGTCGAATGGGTCGAGCGAACTGATCTCTATGTACCCCGCGCTGTAGGGGCGCATAAAATAGCCGCCGATCATAACGCCGTGCTCGCTTTCAAGGACCGTCTCGTTGAAGGATTTGGTCCCGTCCACCGAAAACGCGCCCATGAAAAGCTGGCCATCAGGCCGGTCGAGCTCCGGGCGGGTACGGAAGAACGCCCCCGCTTCGAATGCGCAGTCCGCCAGCGGGCCGGTCCCGAACAGTTGCTGACGGAGGACGTTGCGGACGAGATTGAGGCCCGAGAACGAATGGTTGAGGCTGTCGCGATCGACTCGCAATTGGATCGATGCCGTTCCTCGGTGATCCCGCAGGTTCCGTCCGACTTCCGCCCGGTCGGCAACGACCGGGATGCCGATCCGCTGCAACAGCCCGGCAGGACCGATGCCCGATCGCTGCAACAGCAGGGGGGAGTTGAGGACGCCGGCGCTCAGGATGACCTCGCGTCCCTCGATCACCAGCTCCTCGCCGTTGCGTCGCCCGGCCACGGAGGTTGCGCGCCTACCTTCAAAGAGCAGGCGATCGACGGTGAGGTCGGTGATGACCTCCACATTCTTGCGACGGCGCGCGGGCTTCAGGAAGGCCTTGGCCGAGCTGTTCCTGCCGCCGCGATGGATTGTCCGGAAATAATATCCCGCGCCATCCTGCGCTTCGCGGTTTAGGTCCTCGCGCCGGGGAACGCCCAGTTCGCCCGCCGCTTCGATAAACGCCTCTGCGAGCGGATGCTTGCCGGGGAATGCGGAGATGTCGAGGGCGCCGCCTTCACCGCGCATCTCGTCCGCGCCGAGCTCATGGTTCTCCATTGCCCGATAGGCCTTGAGCATCTCGGGCCAGCCCCATTCCTCCAGGCCCATGTCATGCCACTCATCATAGTCCTCGGGTTGGCCGCGAACATAGACCATGCCGTTGACCGAGCTGGATCCACCGAGCGTCCGCCCACGAATCCACAGCTCGTCACGATTGCTGCCACCACCGACCTTGGCATTGTAGCGCCACAACAAATCAGGGTGCTGATAAACCTTTGGGAAACCACGGGGCATGTGGATGGCGGGATGTGTATCTTTCGGTCCCGCCTCGATGATCGCAACAGTGATACGAGGGTCTTCCGACAAACGGTTTGCCAGGACGCATCCCGCGGAACCGGCTCCCACAATGACATAGTCGAAGATCATTCAGTCTCTCCGTGACGTTGGATGCGTGTTTTGCGACGCTGTCCCGAGCGAGACGGCAGTTCCCCAAAAATGTCAAGGTTTCTTATTGACGACCGTTAGAAAATGTCGGACTTCCTACCTGAAGGAAGTGCGCGAAAACAGGCGCACATGGCGCTATTTTGCGCTTCTGATCACATTTTGGAGAGGGCGAAAGCCGATGCGATTGGATGGTAAAAGCGCGATCGTGACCGGCTCAGCCCGCGGCCTGGGGGCTAGCATCGCCAGAGATCTCGCCCGCGAGGGCGCCCGGGTCATGTTGTGCGACATTCTCGAGGAACAGGGACAGGACGTCGCTCGCTCGATCGGGGACGCCGCCATCTTCCGACGGCTTGATGTAACGAAATCCGGTGAATGGGCGGACTCCGTTGCCGAGGCGGAATCGGCGTTCGGTTCGGTCGACGTGCTCGTCAACAATGCCGCCCTTATCGAGCAGGTGCCTTTTGACGAGGTGACCGAAGAACTGTTCAGGGCGATTTTCGAAGTGAATGCGCTTGGGACGTTTCTCGGTATGAAGGCTGTTGCGCCAGCCATGCGTCGGGCAGGTGGCGGTTCCATCGTAAATATTTCCTCGACGGCCGGCATCCATTCGTCGGGCGGGCTTGCCTATGGGGGATCCAAATTTGCTATCACCGGACTGACGAAGACCGCCGCGCATATGCTCGGCCCAGAGAAAATACGAATCAACTCGGTCCATCCCGGTTGGATGAGGACCCCGCAGACGGAGGTCGTTCCGCTGGACTGGGTCGCCAGCCTGCTTCCCTTGCGGACGATCATGGACACGGCAGAGGTAGCAAAACTCGTCTCGTTCCTGGCATCGGACGATTCCTCAATGATTACGGGGAGCGAATATTTGATCGATGCGGGGGCGCTGCTGATGGGCGCGCGCGACATCGTTGATCGCATGGCCGATCATATGTGACGTTCGAGGTGCCCTAGGCGGCCCCTCTTCACGGAATGCCCGCGCGCGCATCGATCTCTTCGGTTAGAAGCCAGTCTTAGGGGCTCTGCCGGGGGGATTGGCCTGGCGATCGCGAGAGGCCTAGCCGGTGCGGGCGCTGCGGCACCATCAACATCCTTCAGGCTGTCAAGTTGACATGCGATATGCACCCGGGGTCAAGGGCAGGTCCAGGAATGTGCGCACCCCCGGCGCAGCCTCGCACAGTGCGACAACAGAATTCGTGATATGTCCGCCCACGGCCCAGCCAGCATCGGCCATGGGGTTACGGCCGAAAGCGCCTAGCTCTAGCTCGACCTTCATCGCCGGCGCACCATGGATCTCGACTTGGTAGCCTTCCTTTCCATCGATGCCGAAATGGGGCCAGTCCGGCGCTGCATCATCTGCAATTCGCGTAATGTGCTCGGCGACGATCCGCGCCTTGCCATTCACCAGGCCAGTTGCACTCAACCGCTCTGCCGCCACCGTCCCGGCGCGCACCAGGCCGGTGGCGATCTCCACGTCGCGATCAGTGACGACATGCTCGATGTTCATCCTGATTTCGTCGAGCGGCGCCTTTATGCCGTCCGCGACCATCGCGACCGATGCGCCCAGGCCGCGCGAAAAGCTACCCAGCACCCTGGAAAAGTCGAATGACGCCGGGTCTTGACCGAAACCAAAAAGGCCCATGATCGTGTCGCGGTCGTTGTAGTTCGCGTAATTCATGATTTCGCGCACCGCGATGGTATCGATGCGGGCGGAAATCTGCGTAAGGCCCAGCACAAACCGGTCGGGGGCATAGCCCGGCGATATTCCGGCATATAGAAAGCTGGCATTCCCTTTGGCGCACGCCGCTTCCAGCCGAGCCATTGTCTCCGCCCCCAGGTACGGCGCGTAGACAAGCGAGTTGGGCGCTGAGGCGATGACGTTCTTGCCGCTCTCCAGAAACGCACATAGCAATGCGAACATCCTGCCCGAATGCGAATCCGCCTCTAGGACGTCCCCGGCATAGGGGTCCCACGGCATGAAAGAAACGCAATCAGCCTCCATGGTCAACAGTGCCGATGTGTCCGTCGTAGCCAGAACCCCGGTATCGGGCATGCGGCAGATGGCGCCAGCATCCCGCCCCTCGTTTCGATTGCTATGGACACCGACCCCGACGAGTTGAAGCTGAGGATGGGTGAGGATCGATCGCAAAGCGAACTTACCGGTGGCCCCCGCGCCATATTGGATCATTCTGTATTGCTTCACGCCGTGCCTCCGCGTCGATTCGGCCAATCGATAGACCGAATATTGGTGGTGCGCCATACCGCCGGTGATCTCGCCCGATCGAGAGGATTTGCGATGAAGGCAGTCAGAGCATTTTCGCCCGGCAGTATCGACAATGTATCGATGCCGTCCTCCGAGCCGCGTGCCGCGTGTTGCGTTGTTCAAGATGCCGGCCCGCGGCACCTTCCGCGACGTTGGCCGGTCGATGGCGCGGTGCCATGAGGGCACCGGGGTCGACGAATAGGCAGGCAGCAACCAGGTGGGCAGTGACATGGGCATGCTGGCGGCCCGATATACGCGGGGCCATCAGCCAAACCGCAAGCGACAACAGCACGATCGGGTCGGCCGTCCATGCCGGCGCGCTGCCAGCCATAGCGGCAACTGTGATGCCGTACTCGACAAGACGCTTGTGCCAGTGCCCGACGACCCGCGCTTCCATCCTACCGCCCTGATGGAGTTCAGCAATGTGGCCGTCCGCTCGACCGTCCAGCGCGGGGGACGCACCAACAATTTTTCGGCTGTGTCGGATTGTTCGATGAATTCGATAGCAACCTGCCGACCCGGCGCAGGCCAACCCGAAATGTGTCGCCATTACATGCCCGCCATTGGCGACGACATGGCTCGCCAACGCTTCCGTTTTTCGAGGTTCGTGACGGGTATTGAACTCGCCGGGACGCCTTCGGGCTCGAAGCTCGTGGTGACGTTCGATTGACGCTGATCTGGACGCCTCAAGCTAGGGTCAGGACCCATTGATATGAGAGGCGCGATCTGATTCAGGCTCCCAGAGGAGACTGGATGTGAGCGATCTTTACTGGCTGACGGACGAGCAGATGGCGCGGCTGGCGCCGTATTTCCCGAAGAGCCACGGCAGGCCACGGGTAGATGATCGGCGGGTGCTGAGCGGGATCATCTTCGTGAACCGCAATGGGCTGCGCTGGCGCGATGCGCCGAAGGATTATGGGCCGCACAAGACGCTCTACAACCGCTGGAAGCGGTGGGGTGAGATGGGGGTCTTCACACGGATGATGGAAGGGCTGTCCTGTGCGGGCGCCGAGCGTCGGACGGTGATGATCGACGCGACGTATCTGAAGGCGCACCGCACGGCATCGAGCCTGGCGGTAAAAAGGGGGATCTCGGGCGCCTGATCGGCCGCACCAAAGGGGGCATGAACACCAAGCTCCATGCCATTACCGATGCCAACGGCCGCCCTTTGAGCTTCTTCATGACTGCCGGCCAGGTCAGCGATTACATTGGCGCGGCGGCTCTGCTGGACGAGTTGCCGAAGGCGCAATGGCTGCTTGGCGACCGGGGTTACGACGCTGACTGGTTCAGGGACGCGCTGCAGGAAAAAGGCATAAAGCCCTGCATCCCCGGCCGAAAGTCGCGTAACGAACCCATCAAATACGACAAGCGCCGCTATCGTCGTCGCAACCGCATCGAGATCATGTTCGGCCGTTTGAAGGACTGGCGCCGTGTCGCTACACGCTACGATCGCTGCCCAACCGCCTTCTTTTCCGCCATCACCCTCGCTGCCACCGTCATCTTCTGGTTATGACCAATGAGTCCTGAGCCTAGCCGCATCAGTGGTGCGACGTAGTGGCGGCAGGGCAGCGCCTGCTCGCTAAGGCGCGTTCTAGCGCATGAAATCATAAACGTAATTCCAACGGAGCAATACGCTGTTGTGATTTTATACTGCTTGTTAGAAAATGTAAAAAGCGTTGGAACAAAGCGCATCGGGTGGCCCCGCTGCAAACGTCTGTCTTGGACGTGTCGGGGTCGTCGATAAGGGAGGGTATATGTCACTGAAAGTCAAATCTATCGTCGTGCTTGCGTCTGTTTCGATAGGCGCGCTCATCGTTTCGGCGCCTGCGTCCGCGCAGGAGTCGACCGGTGCGACCGCTTTGGAAAACACTGCGTCAGCCAATGAGGCGCGACTTGCCGATATCATTGTCACCGCTCGTCGTTCGAGTGAGAACATCCAGAAGGTGCCGGTTGCTGTATCGGTACTCAGCGGCGAAGTGCTGGAGCAGAAGCGTATCACGGGCGCAAGGGATCTTCAGTACAGCACGCCCAGCCTGGTCGTCACCAACGATCCGCTGGGCGGCTCGACGGCCCCAGTGTTCCAGTTGCGCGGCCAGACCGTGGCGCAGGGTTCCGACGATACGGTTGTTACCTATCTCGGGGACGTTCCAGTCAACTCGCGAGCCTTCTCCGGCGGCCTGTTCGATCTGAACTCGGTGCAGGTCATCCGCGGTCCGCAGGGGACTCTGTTCGGCAAGAACAGCACCGGCGGTGCCGTGGTGTTCACGCCGCGCATTGCCGACACCAATGAAGTGTCCGGTTTTGTCGACGGTACCGTCGGCAACTACAGCTATTATCAGATCGGCGCTGGCGTGAACGTGCCCCTGATCACCGACAAGCTGGCGGTGCGGGTATCGGGCCAGATCACGCGCCAGGACGGATTTACGCGTAACCTCTCCGGACCGGATGGCGGTGACAAGAAATATGAAGTGCTGCGTTTGTCCCTGGTCGCGACCCCGACCGATGAGCTCCGCAACGAGACCTATCTCAGCTACTACCATGGGCGCCAGCATCAAAATCCGCTGATCTTCTCCCAGTACAACCCGACTTCCGTTTATAATGCCATCTTCTTCGGTCTTTTGAGCAAAGGGGTGGACCAGGCTACCGCGGACGGAACCGCTCAATTTGTTGCCAACATCGGCCAGCAGGCATTCGATGGAGCTTCGGCGCTCGGGCCGCGTACAATTGATTACTCAGTTCGGCCTAACAATGACGACAATGACGTATTCATCGTCACCAATACGACCAGCTACGATCTGGGTTTCGCCACGCTCAAGAATATTTTTGGATACTACAATCAAAAGCCGAAGGTTAGCCTGTCGCAAACCAGCACAAACTTCGCCTTTGTCGATATCTCTCAGAATAAAAATCAGAATTCATTTAGCAACGAGCTTCAGCTCTCAGGTGATAGTGATACCTTGAAGTGGATTATTGGTGCTTTCTTCTCGACCGAAAAAACGAGCACCTTTCAGAGGGCCTTTTTGTTCGGTAGTCTGGCTACAGATATCGCCTCGACCGATAAGTACACGTCCAAGGCTCTGTTCGCGCAGGGTACCTATGACTTCACGAATATCGGCCTCGCGGGCGTGAAGTTTACCGCCGGTATTCGTCACACCTGGGACACCCGTAGAGGTGTGCTGGACGTGGTTAATTACCCTGGCGCGATTGTGGTCCCCACGGTACAGAACCGGAAAACATATAAGAATTTCAGCTGGACACTTGGCCTGGACTACCAGGTAACGCCTGATCTTCTGCTCTATGTTGCCAGCCGCCATAGCTACAAGGCGGGCGGCTTGAACCTGGTGGCGTCGGAGTCTCCTCCGGAGTTGCAGACCTACGCGCCCGAGAAGCTGACCGACATCGAATTGGGTGCCAAGGCCAAGTTCGACATAGCTGATGTCGCTGTGGTGCGCACCAATGTCGCGGCCTACCGGGGTTGGTACAAGGGCTTGCAGTTCCAAGAGCTTGCGAATTGCGGCACGGTCGCAACCTTCGTCATCAACGCGGGCAAGGCGACGCCGAAGGGCTTGGAGTTTGAGTTTGATGCGGCGATCAACCGCAACCTTCGCATCGGCGGCTTTTACAATCGGACGCTCGGCAAGTTCGACAAGTTCGAGCTTGTTGAGCCCGCTGGATGTGCGGTAATCGGCTCTGGCGTGAACCTGAACGGAGCGGATTTCGGTCATATCTCAAAGGACACCGCTGGTCTGAATGCCTCCTATACCGTGCCGCTGACCCATGGCGATGAGGCACTGGTGTTCGCCGGCGACTGGTATTATCGCGGGGCCCGTGTCGGTGTCGCGACGCAAGGCGTGGCTTCTGCCATTCCGAGCTACTCGTTGTTCAATGCTCGTATTGACTATAACAACATCGGGGGCAGCCAGTTTAGTGCGGGCGTGTGGGTACGTAATATCGGAAACAAGCTGTTCGTCGCGTATCGAAACAACGTCCAGGCGCTGTCGGGCTATGACTCGCGAGCTTACGGTGATCCCCGCACCTTTGGCATGGACGTGAAGTTCAAGTTCTGATGATTTTTGCCGGGTGGCGTCGGTCACCCGGCATTTTTCCTGGTGAGGCGCCGCCCGCGAGGCTGTCCGTCGTCAGAACATTCGGCACAACTCGCGGCGTAAATTAGCGGAGTGCGGGCCTCGTCAGGGGGTTGATGTTAAGCGGCGA
>NZ_JALJVY010000025.1 GCF_024168485.1 Sphingobium sp. OAS761 | reverse complement strand
CAAAACGTCCGCCTGACGACCAACCATCCATGCCTCCTGCTATCGACAGGATGAATATACAATGTAGCTTATTTCAGTTCCAGATGACTAGGCCGGTTCAAGCAGATGAGCTCGAAGATTGGCTTGCTCCGCAGGTCCGATACCCAGCTCCTCATCGAAGTACGCCTCGATACTCCCCCATTCGCGCTCAATTGCATCCATGGCAATATCCACCAGCGGCCTGCCCATTGAATCGACAAGCGGTTGGGGAGTGAAGATGGTTGGCCCATGACGCTCGATCAGCCTGACGTAGTAGGCTGCGACAACATTGCGCTCCGCAACCTCATTCAAGCCTGCACGATCCAGTTCGAATTCGGGTCGGCGCAATTCTGTGGACAGGAGATAGTCCGCATGAATCGTTGGGCGAGCCACGCCGAGAACATCAAGCAACAGCGCGACGGCAAGCCCGGTCCGGTCCTGTCCAGCCGTGCAATGGACGATGGCGGGTGCCTCTCCAGACTGAAGCGCATCAAACAGGCCGGCGAAGGATTTCGCCAACAGCCTGGCGAACTTCAAATACAAGCCACCTTCCAACGCACCGATTCCCAAGCTTTCCTTGGGAGTTCGGCGGCTAAATAGTACGTCACTGTCATAGCTGCCGTCCACCGATCGTGGCGGCACCTTGCCACGCCAGACCGTGGGGGCGATCTCCCGTTCCGCAGCGGATCGAAGGTCGCACACGACACGAATACCCCGCTCATCCATCCACCGCCAGTCACTGCCATTCAGTGCCCAAAGCGAGCCGGATCGGAACAGCTTTCCCCACTTTACACGCATTCCGTCCGCGGCTGGATAGCCTCCGATGTCGCGCAAGTTCGAACTGCCGTTCAACCGAATATGTCGACGGTCCAAATCGATGACTGATCTCCCAAACCTGCAGGGTCGAGCCGATAGCACGTTGCACTGACCACTGCATCGTCGCATAAATCACAACCCGAATTTATGACATGTCATCGACGAAATATCTGCGGTGAACATGTTCATCTGTCAGATACCGCGCAGGCCGCAGACACATACCAAGTCATTGATGTCGCAAAATTCACTGAGCTTCTCTGCAATCCGCGCGAAGGTCGCTGGTGAAATGGGGACGGGTGAAGTAGCTCGCACGCCCAGCGCATACCAGCTGGCAAACCTTGGCTGAGCGCCCGCGAGCTTCGTCGGGCGCGACCATCCTGCGGGCGATCGCCGGCATTGTGTTTTGCTGACGCAGCCGCGTACGACCAGAAGGATCACGCCTTCGGCCGCCTTCCGCCCGGGCGGCGTCTATAGAAGGCCCGACTCACCGAGGTTCTTACTCGTATTGCATCCCGCGTCGGCAGCGGTCGTTCATTTCACGAATGGGCTCGAGGTGCCCGCACCCCTTGGCCGACCCCCAACCCCAGCGCCATGGAGGTCCAGGGAAATGACGCCGCTCAATCGGCCCCCACAAAATCGTCCGAGCGGCGTTGCGCGCTCTTTTCGACGCCATTTACAACTCGGTTGGCAAGGTGGACTGGACATGACCGCCCGTTCCGCGAGGCCGCGTCTCACTCGCGCCACCTCCGCATCGCCCCACGCATTCCTTCGTTTCGCCTTGGCCAGATCCTTGCGACGAAACGACCAAGGGGTTTTCAAGTGGCACTGCAATCAGCTACTGGATATTTGTACCTGATCCTAGCTCGCGCGACCCGGGATCGCGCCGCAGGAAGAGCCGCCCGAATGCTTAATTGAGGTAAAATGATGCAATCAATGGTCAACAAGTCTCGTACGTCGGCAAAGAAAAAAGATGCGGCGTCGAGTGCTCCCATGAAGAAGAGCGATTTAACAAGACAGCGCATTTTGGAAGTTACGTCTGATCTTTTCCGTCGCAACGGATATCAGGCAACGTCTATGCGCGATATCGCAACTGCATTGGGCATGAAGTCAGGCAGCCTCTATTACCATTATGATTCAAAGGAAGCGCTACTTGCAGCTATACTGAACGACAATATTGATGCCACTCTCGCTAGCTTGAGGCAGATATTTACTAGTCTCCCGGCCGATGCAACAGCACGGCAAAAATTCGAAGCAGCCATTGCGGCGTCCGTCAAGACCATCTCTGAGGCCGGCGACATGGCCGTCGCTTCCGCCCAGACTCTCTCATTCCTTCAGGAACCGGAATATTCCGAGCAGAGTGAGCGTCGCCGCGCGTACAACCAGTTCTGGCGAGACATCATTATAGAAGGCAAGGAAAAGGGCGAGATTCGCAAGGATCTACCTGACGCGGTCGCCTCGATGGCGATCGTCGGCGCCCTTACTTTCGTTGCCGAATGGTATGAAAGCGATCGCAGCACCACCGACGAGATCGGCGCTATTTTTGCCCGCCTCTTCTTTGATGGCATGCACGCCTGACTGCGCTTACCAAAAAGCGGCTAAAGCTGATCGACCGCTGCTTTCGGAGGCATCCGCAGCTTTGGCGGGTTAGAATCGCGCTCGACTATATACCTCTGGTGTAGGCTCTCCCTCGCACGGAGCGGGCCTCGCCCAGTCTTCTTTTCCCGTTGAAAGCTGCTCGTCATTGGCGCGGCTAGGCTGCGTCACGGCCACCTTGACATATCGATCTATCGACCGTTAGTTTAAGATGGTAGCCGGTTGGCACGGGATTGGTTCTCCTCGCACTATGCACCCGCTTGAGGTGAGCGAAGCCCAGACCTGCTCGGTGTCGAGAAGAGGAAAACGATGTGACCTGGAGTCATCAAGACAAGTGCGCGATTGTCGGGGTTGGTGCGACGGACTATTATCTGCGGGGCAAAAGCTGGCCGCGTACGATCAACGACATGGCTGGCGAAGCCATCCTCAAGGCGTGCGACGACGCAGGAATTAGCGTCAAAGATATCGACGGATTTGCTTACTACGCTGGAGCCAGTGCCGGCTACGTAGACAAATTCGATACCGGGTCGCTGATGGAAACGCTGGGCATGTCCCATGTCTCATTCACGGCGTCCCTCACCTCCGGCGGCGGTGGCGTCGCCGGCGCGGTGGGTCTCGCCACTGCAGGCCTCATGAACGAGGACTGCCGGTATGCAGTCACGGTTATGGCCGTGCAGCAAGTGCCGACGGCCCGTCTGGGCGCGATATTCGGCGCGATGAAGCCCGATCCGGAAAACAGCTTTCTGCTGCCGTCCGGCCTGATCGGGCCGGGTCATCTCATGAGCGTTCTCGCCCGTCGGCACATGCACCTCTACGGGACGACAGAGGATGTCTTGGCCGAGATCGTCATGGCCTCGCGTCAGCATGCGATTAACCGGCCGAAGGCGATCCGACGGACGCCTCTCACCAAGGAGGAATATCTCGCCTCGGTCATGCTTGCCGACCCGCTGCGGCGCCTGGACTTCTGCCTGGAAACCGATGGTGCAGTCGCGGTCATCACGACGACTGCGGATCGCGCAAAGGATTGCCGCCAGAAACCGGCGTATATTCATGCTTGCGCCCACGGAGCGTCGCGAGCATGGGGCCGCGCCTTCGGCTGGATGGGGATGCCTGATCCGGAATTCTCGAGTTCTGGGCATCAGTTCGTCGCCGACAGGATCTGGGCGCAATCGGGCCTCCGCGCGTCCGACATGGACGTCGCCCTGATCTATGATCACTTCAGCTCCATGGTGCTTGCGCAATTGGAGGACTACGGCTTTTGCGAGAGAGGCGAAGGCAACGATTACATCCTGTCGGGTAAGCTGCGCTATGATCCTGCGACAGGCAGGGGCGTCAATGGCGGCATTCCCGTCAACCCCCATGGTGGCCAGTTGAGCGAGGCCTACATCATCGGCATGACCCATATCCTCGAAGCGGTGGAGCAGTTGCGAGGCACAGCGATCAACCAGGTGGCCGACTGCGAATTTGCCCTTGTTACCGGTGGCCCTGCCCCGATCCCGATTTCCAGCTTGGTCTTGAGGAGCGCGTGATGACCACTTCCATTGCCTACGGTCCCGCGCGTGTCCTGCCGGGCGAGCAGATTCACATCTCCACCAACCCCGACACGGAACCGTTTTGGGAGGCCGCAAAGGAACGTCGCCTTACCGCCTGTCAATGTGCCTCATGCGGTCAGTTCCGCATGCCGCCTAGCGCCTATTGCCCCAATTGCTCGAGCAAGGAGCGCAACTGGCCGACGCTGCCAGGTACGGGTCAGGTGTTTAGTTACGCTATTTGCAACAAGAATCCCGCAAATGGCGAAGATTATGTCTATGTACCCGTTGTTGTCGAACTCGATCAGGCGGGAGGCGTAAGGCTCGTCGGTAACTTGACGGGCTGCAACGCCGAAGACATGCATATCGGCATGCGCGTCGAGGTGGAATGGACCGACATTTGCGACGGATGGGTTTTGCCCAACTTCCGCGTAACTGACCCGGCATGATGCGCGTCGACGCCGGCCGGGTTGTCGTCAGCGGGGCTGGCGGCGGGATCGGACTGGGACTGGTCCGTGAATTTGCGCACCGTGGGTTTGGCGTTGTGGCTCTCCTGCGCGACGGGGCAAAGAGGGCTGACTTGGATGAAGCGATTGTCGGCGTCGAACATCTCGTTGAAGTGCAGGAGCTCGACGTACGAGACACTTCGCATTTCAAAATGCCCCGCGATGTCGCGGTCCTGATTAACAATGCCGGCATCCGCTATGATTATCTTCCCGTCGAAGAGATCGGCATGGACGAGTGGCGGAACTATTTCGATGTGAACTTCTTTGGAGTGGTCGCGCTAACGCAGCTCGCCATTCCGCTGATGCGGGACGCGGGCAGAGGAATCATCTGCAACATCAATTCCAGCTCGCTGTTTTTTCCTATGCCGTTCTTGGGGCCTTACAGGGCCACGAAGGGCGCAATGGCAGCACTGACCGAGACGCTACGGGCCGAACTGGCGCCATTCAATATCCATCTCAAGGAGATTTTCCCCGGACCGGTCGCCACATCCCTTTCGGGAGGAGGCATTCTCCATCGTACGCCCGCTGCGGCCAGCTTCCCGCCTTACGCGCCTATGGCACAGCGTCAGCGGAACAACCAGAAGGCGGCCAATCTAACCATCTACAGCACGGCCGAGGTCGCGCCGGCGATGGTCGATCACATTCTGGATACCGACAATGCCATGCGCGACGGGACATGTGCCATGTCTCGCCAAGGGTTGGAGAGCTGGCGGCCCGGAAGAGGGGGCGAACCAGTGATTGCCGGCGTGGTCCGATCGTTACAGGACACGCCCTCATAGGCGTGGGCCCTGAGGTGAATTCCGGAGGCGTAGTCCACCGCCCAAAACTCAAACAATCGCTCGACGGAATAGAGTGAATCGTTCTTCAGTCGTACCATTGGCCTTCGGCCAGCGAGTACATCGCGTAAGGGTTTCTCCATGACAGACGCAGTTGTCGTATCCACAGCTCGCACACCTCTTGCGAAAGCGTTTCGTGGCGCGTTCAACAATACCCATAGTGCAACGATAGGCGGTCACGTCATCCATCACGCCGTGACCCGCGCGGGTATCGACCCTGCAGAGGTCGACGACGTGATTTTCGGCTGTGCCGTACCCGAAGGCGACAGCGGCAACAACATCGCGCGGCAGGCAGGTCTGGTGGGCGGCGTTCCCCTGTCTTCTGGCGGAGTGACCATTGTTCGCGCCTGCAGCTCCGGCCTGCAGGCCGCAAGCTTCGGCGCGCAGCGCATCATCGTCGACCGGGTTCCAGTGGTGGTTGCGGGCGGTGTTGAATCGGTGAGCATGGTCGCGCCCACGCAGCATGTGCCCAAGGCAGGACGCGCACCGTGGATTCGGGAACACCGGCCCGGCATGCTGCTGTCAATGAACGAGACTGCCGAAGTGGTGGCGAGACGGTACAAAATAAGCCGAGAGGTTCAGGACGCCTACGCCTATTCCAGCCAGATGCGGACGGCGCGCGCCCAGGAAGCAGGGCTATTCGACGATGAAATCGTGCCGATGGCATCGCGCAAGCTGGAGCTGGATAAGCAGAGCGGCGAAACCCGCGAGGTCGATGTGCTGCTGGAGCGCGACGAGGCCAACCGACCTGATACAACCCTGGAAAGTCTCGCCAAGCTGAAGCCCGCAGTTTGCGATGACGGATCGGTCACCGCTGGCAACGCCAGCCAACTTGCCGATGGCGCGTCCGCCCTCGTCCTGATGAACGGAACGCTTGCGGCGCAGCGCGGATTGCCAGTCATGGGCCTGTATCGCGGTTTCGCAATTGCTGGCTTGGAGCCTGACGAGATGGGTATCGGCCCCGTCTATGCGATTCCCAAGCTACTGAAACAACATGGATTGGGGATCGAGGACATCGATCTGTGGGAACTGAACGAGGCCTATGCCTGCCAGGTGGTCTATTGCCGCGACAGATTGGGCCTGCCTGACGACCGGCTGAACGTAAACGGTGGCGCTATTTCCATCGGTCATCCGTTCGGCATGTCTGGCGCGCGCCAACTGGGCCACGTCCTCATCGAGGGCAAACGCCGTAATGCCAAGTATGTGGTGGTGACCATGTGCATCGCGGGCGGTATGGGCGCGGCGTCATTGTACGAGATTAGCTGAGCGCGTAACCCAGCGGCGGCCCGACTGGTAAAGGAGCGAGAGGACATGAGCCTTTACGGAGCATACGACCCAGACAACGTCTTTGCGAGAATTCTGCGGGGAGACCTGCCCTGTCATCGGGTCTATGAAGACGAGGATGTGCTGGCGCTCCTTGACGCTTATCCACAAGCGCCGGGCCATACGCTGATCATCCCGAAGCATGGCAAGGCCAGAAACTTCCTCGAGCTCGATGACCGAGCCATTTCGCCCTTGTTCAACTGCGCCAAGCGCCTGATGAAGGTGCTCGTGACCGAGTTGGAGCCCGTCGGGGTCCAAATGCTTCAATTCAATGGCGGGGACGGGGGCCAATCGGTCTTCCACTTCCATATCCATCTTGTGCCACGTTGGAAGGGCCAGCCCCTCGGTCTCCACGCTCAAACGCCAGGCGATGCTGCAGAACTGGCGAAACTCGCGGAGCGACTGCGCTGTCGTGTGGACAGGATGTCTTTCGAACAGGAGCCGCGGACATGAATGTACCTCAGCAATTCCCTATGGCGAGGCAGTCCGGCGGCGTGGCCCCGCTCCGTCGTCCCGGCTCGGTCCGCAGGACCACATCGATTGACTCGACATGGCCGGACGGCGCGAGGGAGCCCTGGATAATGACAGGGACGGCGCGTGACATCCTGACGCCTGCCAACGGAGAGGAGCCGACGGTGCTCGGGACAGGCAGCTACCGTCTGCGAGTTTCGCCCAGGCGGGAGATACTCGAGCTGGAAGCGTCCCCAGTCGATCCGCGGATGGCGGAGCTAATTGGAGTGCGCGCGGGAGGAGAGAGCCGACGGCAGATGGCGGCTGTGATCGGCAATCTGATCGGTACACCCCTTTACCAGATTTTCGACGATTTTGCGGGTGCCAGTCTCGTGGCGGCCTGGATATGGTCGCAGTGGATGGAGGACTGGGAAGCCTTCGCCAAAAGTCCAGATCGTCAGCGATCACATGGCCGCAACGGCGCTATGCTCAATATTTGTACCGGGTTCGCTGAAGGGTCGTCAGCTCTGGCAAAAATCGGGACGAACGCGCAGAATGATGGGGGGGCGCCACACGTGGGCCCGCTGGTCAACGACGAGGACATTGCTG
This sequence comes from Sphingobium sp. OAS761, assembly GCF_024168485.1. Classification (GTDB taxonomy): domain Bacteria; phylum Pseudomonadota; class Alphaproteobacteria; order Sphingomonadales; family Sphingomonadaceae; genus Sphingobium. The sequence goes on along the minus strand of NZ_JALJVY010000025.1, from coordinate 6,906 downwards.
GATGGCACGAAATGCCTGAGCAGTCTGGGCCGGCAATGCGGCGTGCCAGACGCATCGACGTCTGGTGCGACGGCGATATCCTGATGGTCGATGCCGGCTTTCAGGATAGCGGCACCTCTCCGCAAGGCGGTCGGCGAGCCGTCCACGAATATCGGGTCTACGCGGAAATAGAGGCGCAAACCGGAGTCCTTCTGTCGCTGCAGGCACTGCCACTCATTCTCCCATTTCCCGAATGTCCTGGAGCGTCAATCAAAGCGACGCGAATGGTTGGACGTGAGATCAGCACATTCCGGGACGCCGTGCTGGAGGTGCTTCCCGACACGTTGGGCTGCACGCATCTGAATGATGTTTTGCGCGCGCTCGCGGATGTCCCTGCCCTCGCCCGCAATCTCGCGTCCGCGCCTGTAGAATAGATAGCTGATATCGAACCTGCCCACGCTTGAAAGTAAATCTATCGAGCAATAGATTTTGAGCATCGCGCGCAGGGGCGGAAACATGGGCGAGCTAATTTCCCATGGCATAAATTTGAGGAGAAGACCTTGAACCTTGAGTTGGCGCAAGAGCAGTTGATGCTGCGCGACAGTCTGGAACGGTTGCTGCAACGCGACTCCACCTCCGCCCGTATTCGTGCCGCTGAGCCGTTGGGATTCGATAAAGCGCTCTGGGGTGAATTGGTAGCACTCGGCCTCCCTCTGCTGCGGGTGCCGGAGACCGCTGGCGGCGCGGGTCTCAGCTTGCTCGACGCCGTTCTCGTGGCGGAGATGGCAGGCAAATATCTCGCTTCGGCGCCGCTGATCGAAGGCATCGTCGCCAACCAGATGCTCGCCCGCATCGGCGGCAAAATGGCCGAACCCTACCTCGCCGCCACGGCGGACGGTGACAAGATCGTCACACTGGCCCTCCACCCAGTTCAACCCGGCGTTGCACAGCTTGTGCCGGCGGGAGCGGTGGCTGACTGGATCCTCTGCTCCGATGGCGAGGCGGTCTATCTTGTACAAGCCACCACGAAACCCGGCGTTCTCCCCAACACCGGCACCATGCCTCTGGCATCGTTGCAGCTTGATCTGTCTGGTGCGACCGTTCTTGGCAAGGGTACCGAAGCGTTGACAGTCTGGGCCGCCGGCCTGGACGAGTGGAAACTACTGGTGGCGTCATGCGTGTCTGCCATCGGGAGCAAGGCGCTTGTCGAAGCGGCCGCATATGCCAACGAACGCAAGGCGTTTGGCCAGTTGATCGGGAGCTATCAGGGGCTCGCCCATCCGCTTGCCGATTCCGCGACCGACATCGAGGGATCCGGGCTACTCTGCTGGCGGGCAGCGACTGAACCCGACCATGCACTTCGATCGACCTATATTTCGGCCGCCGCCTGGTGGTCGGCGTATTCCGTCCCGACGGCGACCATTCGCGCCATGCGGACGTTGGGCGGCTACGGCATGTCGATGGAGTATGACGCCCAGCTTTATTTCCGTCGAGGTCGTGCATGGGCGCTTCTGATCGGCGATCCTGCCGCGGAACTCGCGATCCTCGGTGAAAGGCTGTGGGCCGACCGCCGAGACCCCGCGCCTGACCGGGGAGCAAACGACATAACGTTCGAGTTTGGAGAGGCTGCCGACGCATTTGCTGCCGAAGCCCGGGCTTTTTTCGCCGACCGCATGACGCCTGAAATGCGGGTGTTTGCGCATGAGACTGACGACGGGAACCACCCCTTCAACGCAGAACTGGCCGCAGCGGGTTACCTGTACGCCGACTGGCCAGAAGCCTGCGGCGGTGGCGGACGCTCCGCTTATGAAATGGGGGCACTGAACGGCGTCTACACCGAATTTTCCTGGCCGAAGATTCCTAGCAGCGTTTCTCACATGGTCGGGAAGATCCTCATGCATTTCGCTGGCGAGGACGTGAAGCAAGAGGTCTTGCCCCGGCTGGCATCCGGCAAGTCATATGCGGCATTGGGTTATTCCGAGCCATCCTGCGGCTCCGATATTTTCGCCGCTGCCACCCGTGCAGTGCGGGAAGGCGATGATTGGATCGTCAATGGCCAGAAGATGTTCACGAGCCAAGGCCATTTGGCTGACTACGTTCTTTTAATCACAAGGACCGACCCCGATCTGCCAAAACACGCAGGCCTTACGCTCTTTCTCGTCCCGACTTCAATCGCGGGCTATGAGGTGCACGAGATCAAGACGTTGGGCGGAGAGCGGACCAACGTCACTTATTATGAGAATATGAGAGTCCCCGACCGCTATCGCATCGGCGAGGTCAACGGAGGAACCAAGGTGCTGGGAACAGCGCTCAAGCTGGAGCAGGGCGGCGGCGAATTCTTCGTTAGTGCCCTTCGCATCATGCTGCGGCACGCCGAGCAGTGGGGACGTACACCCCAACAGGACGGAATGAAACCGCTCGATTCAGCTGCGATACGTGCACGCGTTGCCGCCTCACATGTAAGGATGCTGGTCGCCGACGTTCTGGACAAGCGCTGCCAGTGGGCATTCGTGAACAACGTACCGGGCAAACATTTTGGTCCGATGTCCAAGTTGTTCGCCTCCGAAGCTTTGGTGTCATGCTCGACCGACCTTATGGACCTCGCCGCGCCGTGGTCGTTGCTTCAGGGCCACCATGATCTGGGAGTCGTTGAACTGGAGAGCCGGAAAGCCATACAGGCGACGATTTATGGCGGAACAAGCGAAGTGCAGCGCAGCATAATCGCGGAATCGGCGCTCAATCTCCCTCGAACGCGCAATTAGGAGTTTCAAGGATGGAAGCTGACTTCCTGAAAACCCAACATGGACCGATACTTGAGTTTGTACTCAACCGACCGAAAAAATATAATGCAATGAATCGGGCCATCTCGAACGGCTTGTTCGAGGCAGTAGGGGAATTTCGAGACCGTAAGGATCTGCGTGTTCTGCTCATTCGTGCCAACGGCAAGTATTTCTCGGCAGGGGCAGACTTGACGGACATTGCCCAGCCGGACACCGAGGGAAGCTCATCTGCCGAGCGAAACTGGTATCGGCAGGGCAGCGGAAGTTTCCACCCCTTGTTCGATGAAATGGAAGCGATCGAGAAGCCCATTGTCGTTGCGCATCAGGGGCCTTGCTTCGGCGGCGCTTTCGAGATGTCGCTATCCTGCGATTTCAGGCTGGGTGCCGCGTCCGCGACCTACCGGATGCCCGAAATTGACCTAGGCTGCCTGCCCGGATCGGGAGGGACAAGCCGCCTGACGCGGTTGATCGGACCCCATTGGGCACGATGGTTCGTACTCGCGGGGGAAACCGCCACCGCCCAAGAGGCCCTGCGGATGGGGCTGCTGCATGATGTTTACGCGGACGACGAATTCAACGAACAGGTGATGAGATTCTGTGCAAAGCTAGCGGCGCTCCCGCCGGAGGCTGTCGCATTGTCCAAACTCACTATCGAACTCACCGCTGACTTGGATCGGCAGCAGGCCCGCAACGTCGAACGTCTCTCAAACAGTGTCCTGTTTTTGGGGGACGAGCATAAGGGACTTATCGCTGCAATGGTTCAGCGCCTCTCGAAGAAGGTGTGAAATCTGTCAGAATCGCCTGAAAGCCCCGACAACGACCTTGGTCCGACGGTTGGCAGGATGAGCAAGGCATCGTCCACCGGGTGATAGACGGCGAGATCCGAAGTACCCTGCGTTTCGGTCACATCGATCGCCGTCCATCCCGCGCCGATCGTGGTCGAGAGGCCATCCTGCGTGGCGACCACGTCTGGCAAGACGACCCGGCTGCGCGACAGAGACGCCGCGCGACCACCACGCCTACTTTGCCGTCGTGCCCATGAGCATGTTGGCAGCGATGTTGCGCTGCACTTCGTTGGCACCCGCGTAGATAGTGGAAGGCCGCGCGATCATATAGATTTTGCGAAGGTCGAGTTCGACACCGCCTATGCCCACGGGCGTCCGTAGGCCCGCATCTTCACCAGCGGTGTTCAACAGTTCGTCTGACACCCGCTGGAACAGATCGGTCGCCAGTACCTTCATCAGGCCGAGCCCGGCATTGTCAATTTCACCCCGGATGGCGGCGTCGGCAACCTGCGCATGTAGCGCAGCGAGATCGTGGATATCACAATATAGCTGCGCCATGCGATCAGTCTGACCAATATCTTCTGTCAGGCCGATTCCGTCAACCAACTGTTCCAGCACATCGAATGCCTGCCGAGACAGCGAAGGCGCGCCGTTGGCGATGCGCTCGTCCCCGAGAAGAGCCTTGGCAACGGTCCAGCCCTGATTGAGTTCGCCCACCAGATTTTCGGCAGGTATGCGTACATCGTCGAAGAAGATTTCGCACAGCTCATCTTCATCCGCCAGGTTCATGATGGGACGCACGGTCAAACCCGGCGTACCCATGTCAGCGAGGACAAAACTGATGCCAGCCTGTTTCTTGACATCGTTATTCGTGCGCACGAGCACGAAAATGCGGTCTGCGTAGGCAGCCAAAGTCGTCCATATTTTCTGGCCATTGATAACAAACTCGTCGCCCTCCAGGACTGCGCTTGTCCGAAGGCTGGCCAAGTCAGAGCCGGAGTTGGGCTCCGAATAGCCCTGACACCACAGCTCCTCCCCCCGCAAGATAGGGGGCAGGTAGCGATCGCGCTGCTCCTGCGTACCGTATTTCATCAGCACGGGTGCCAGCAGGACGGCACCGCTGTCCAGGACGCGGGCACAATTGTGCCCCTCCATCTCCTGATGCATAATCAACTGCTTTTCGAGACTTAGGCCCAGCCCGCCATATTCCTTGGGCCACGCCGGTGCGCGCCAGCCAGCCTCATAGGTCATGCGATGCCAACGACGTTCATCATCACCGGCCAGGCGATAGATGATCGGGATGCGCCATTCCTCAGGATAATTCGCCTGCAACCACATCCGCCAGCGGTCACGAAACGCATCGTTCGACAACAGATTGAAATCGTCAGCCATTAAGAGCCCTTTTGCGCCGGTGCGCGGCGAGCGCTTCTCGCCGATGGCTGGCCGCATTGCCCAGCCAGGTGGACCAGCGCAGCCCGGCATGGATGTAGAGTCCGACATCGGCTTCATCGGTGTAGCCGAAGGCGCCATGATATTGGATCGCCCACCTGCCCATGTCTTGCGCGACCTGGGAGCATCGTGCCTTGGCTGCATGGAGGTCTGAACCCCAGGTGGTGCCCGTTTCGAGCTGCTTCGCCGCCGATCGCCAGCTCGCGCCGGCCAGTTCGATCTCGCTATAGAGATCGACCATGCGATGGCGCAGTGCCTGGAAATCGGACAGGTTCGAGCCGAACTGGGACCGGTGGCGCATATAGTCCAACGTGATCCGCCAGAGCGCGCCGGCGAGCCCTTCAAGCTGAGCGCTCAACGCAACTGTGCCTCGCGCGATTGCAAGGTCCAGGGCGACGTCTGCCGCCTCACCTCGCAGCACAACCGCGTCCTCGCCAATCGCGACGTTATTGAAATCGATATTCGCACCGAACGAGCCGTCGGTGAGACGCGCCGGATGCACGACAACACCAGCGGCGGGGGGATCGACGGCGACCACAATCGTTTCCGTACCGCTGGTGGCTGCAACCAAGAGAGCCGTGTCCGCATGCCAAGCGGGTACGTAGCGCTTGGCACCCGTCAAACTCGTTCCGTCCAGCCGGGTGTCGAATGCCGGAATACCAACGGTCCCCCGCCGTTCCTGCCAGGCCAGGGTCACGCTGCGCTGTCCGAGAGCCAAGGCACGGCCAAGCGTCGAAGCTACGTCGGCCTCGCTCGCCGCCAGTACCGTTGCCGCTACTACTGCCGAGGCGACGAAAGGCTCCGGAGCAATAGTGCGGCCCAATTCCTCGGCGAGGGTCAGGACGCCACCCAACCTCATTTCCGACCCGCCGACTGCCTCGGGCAGCAATATTCCCGTCCAGCCCAGTTCACCCATCTGCGCCCACGCGGTTGCATCAAAACCGCTGGCGCTTGCGCGCACATTGCGAAAATGGTCCGGACCGCCAGCCGCTCCCAAATAGTTAACGGCGCTGTCCCGCAGCATCTGTTGCAGTTCGTCATCTGCACGCCAGCCCATATCAGTACACCATCTGCATGCCGCCACTAGCGGAGATGTTCTGCCGGCTGACCAAAGGAGCGGTGTCTGACAACAGGAAGCAGACCGGCTTTGCGGCCCTCTCGGCGGAGCTCAGCGCTCCTAGTGATAACCGCGACAAGTAGGTGCCAGCGATTTTCTTACCGCGCGCCACCTTTGCTTTCAGTGTCACGACACGGTCAAATGCCACGCCGGCGCCGCCGATGGTGCATTTCGGCAACTCAAGCGCCGACGACATGGTCGTGTCCAGTATTCCGGCCGTGGCGAACGCGTGACTGGTTTGGTTATGGGTACCCGATCGCGCCTTGCGGTTAGCCGCCGGAAAATACCTCAGATTGCCGCGCGCATTTCGGGTTGGCTCGCAAACCGATGGAAGCGTGGCCCGCTTGCCGTCGCCATCTTCCCCGGGTCGTCCGATCTTGGTTACATCAGCACCGCAATCGCTGAATATCTGGCCGGATCGCGGACCGGCGATCACCCGAGGCATTTTTAAGGCGTTCAGGCCAAACAGTGGCCCGGTGGCAGGCTGGAACATCAACAGTCTTTCCAAGTGGGACGATCCTCGATACCGGGACACTGCCGAGTGCACTACGCCGAGCTGCACGCCATCGGGAAAAATCATCTTTGTGATGGACGGCAAACGGGAACGGCATAGCGCCAACTCCCGGCCGCCCGGAATGTTTTGAGCACTCGGGCCTGGCTGGTGGGAAGTCAAATCATGGGCAAACGGACGTCGCCTAAGGGTAAGCGCGAAAACCTCCCCACATTTTCGTAGGCGCTGATCTGGCTATGTTTCGCCCCTCATCCGAGGGGTATCGTAGTGGCTGATGATGTAAGA
>NZ_JALJVY010000024.1 GCF_024168485.1 Sphingobium sp. OAS761 | reverse complement strand
GCCATCTACTCCGTCATCGAAACCGCGAAGCTCAATGGCATCGAACCGCAGGCCTACATCGCCGATGTCATCGAGAAGATCGCTGGCGACTGGCCCGCTACTCGCTGGGACGAACTCATGCCGTGGAACTGGCAGCCAACCCAGCAGGACGTCGCTCAAGCCGCATAGCGGTACTCAGGCCACGCTTACCTATCCGGCCCCTCGCGCTGAACCGCAAGAATGCCCTGTTCGCCGGTTCCGACGAAGGCGGCGACAACTGGGCGGTGATCGCCACGCTCATCGAAAACTGCAAGCTCTCCGGCATCAACCCGCACATCTGGATGACCGATACACTGGCTAGGCTGGCCAACGGTCATCCTGCAAACGGCGTCGGCGAACTCATGGCCTGGACCGCCGTGGCCTGAGAACACCGCTTACGATTTCCGGTCCGCGAACACATGTTCAACGCGCAACCAGTTATGCTGTAAATGTCGGCACCCACAGGCTCCGATGATTCGACGAAGCACCTGCCTTCACAGGATAATCTATGCAACGTAACGCACGGCGGACGTGCAAGGTATTACCCCTATAGTCGAAGCGTCGTCCGTTCAGGGTACTCTTCGCCGTCCATCGTTTCGTGCGACTGGCGCCATTCGATAAACCGAGCGGTCTCCTCGCGCAGCACATTCAGATACGTATCTAGGTTGGCCCGCAGATTTTCCGTAAGTCCCGGCAGGCCGAGGACGAGCTGCTCTTCACTGTCCAGTTGGGGTAACTGCATGGCAATCATGCCGGTGCCCTGCGTTATGGTATCGAAGGTTGCGGCCCATCCTTGGCGACGGACCTCAGTGATTTGGTCCATCAGGGACTGGATGCACCGGCGGGGTTGATCCGCCTCTGCTTCGGCGTTCGTGCGAATGGCGATCCGCTTGATGTCCGTGTCTGACAGATCCGCCAGAAGAATGAGCCCCGTCCCCGACCGAATGAGCGGTCTGCGAGAACCCTTCACAACGAACGGTCGGACAGTGCTGGTCGATTGAACGACGTGAATACATTCTGACCAAATCTGATTCCGGACGGCGACGACCACGGCTTGGTTCGTCCGCGCGTTAATGCGCTGCAGGAGGCGCATCAATAAGCCGTCTCTGATCATGGCGCCGTTTACCCAGTTGCTCAGAAGAGCAACCCTGGTCGTGGGTTTGAATGCCCGTGTCTTGGGATTGAACTGAAGGTATCCCATCACGACCATACTGCGAAGAAGAACGGACGTGCTCGATTGCGGTAGATCGAGCAGTTCGGAGACCTGATAGGCGGGAGCTTCCCTGCGCAAAACGTCGAATAGTTCCAGTATTCGTATCACCCGACCGGCGGACTTGACCACGCCTTCCGTTTCCGTGCTGGTCCAGCCAACGTTGCTATGCTCCCCAAGCGATCGCGATAGCTCCATCATGCGCATAAGCTCTCTCCTGATTTTTCAAACTAACATTTGAAAAGAGATTGTGTCAAGGAGGGTGACGCCTACATCGGGCAGGTGCCCGGCTGGATTTGCTGGTTCAACGCCAAGGCTTTAACGATCGCGTCGAACTGTGGCACGCGATATGAGGGGGAGCTCGTCGAGCATGATGTCCGATCACACCATTGCTCCCGTAAGCCGGAGCGCGATCGGGCTCGCGGACCAGGTTGAGGCGTTCCTCCCAAAATCGTCATCCCGTCTGGAACGGCTTTACGTTTCAGCCATCCATCGAGAGAGGTTATAATATGAGAACGCCAGAGCTGACTGCCAGGATTGCGACAACCGAGGAAATCATCGAGGAAATCCGCAACGGTCGCATGATCATACTTGTTGATGACGAAGATCGCGAGAATGAGGGGGATCTCGTCATTCCGGCGCAGATGGCGACGCCGGACGCGATAAACTTCATGGCGACGCATGGTCGCGGGCTCGTTTGCCTGTCCCTCACCCGGGCGCGGGCCGAACAGCTCGGACTCGACATGATGTCGCCGAAAAACGGCACGCGGCATGAGACCGCATTCACCGTGTCGATCGAGGCGCGCGAAGGCGTCACAACGGGGATTTCCGCAGCCGATCGTGCGCGCACCATCGCTGTCGCGATCGACGCCAGCCAGGGACGAGATCAAATCGTCACGCCCGGCCACGTCTTTCCTTTGGTAGCGCGGGATGGCGGAGTGCTCGTGCGGGCGGGCCACACCGAGGCGTCTGTCGACGTTGCACGTCTGGCTGGCCTGGTTCCGGCTGGAGTGATCTGCGAGATCGTGGCCGAAGATGGCACGATGGCGCGGCTCCCCGCCCTTGTCGAGTTTGCGGCGCGGCACAATCTCAAGATCGGCACCATTAAGGACTTGATCGCGTATCGCCTGCGGTTCGACCACATGGTGGAGGTGATTGCACGGTCAAAATTCAACTCCGACACCGGCGATGAATGGGAAATGTTCGTCTATCGCAACAAGATAGACGGGACACGTGCCTACGCCTTGCAAAAAGGCAAAGTCGATCCCGCGGCCCCGACACTCGTCCGCGTTCATGTCGCGTCGGCCTTTTACGACATGCTGAATGTGCCCGGCCCCCGCCGCGGGCTGATCCCACGTGCCATGCAGCGAATCGTCGAGCACGGCTCGGGCATCATTCTCGTTCTCCTGCCCTCGCCCGATATCGGGATCGGGGTCGGTCCTAACGGCAATCCCGCCGATGAGCGCAGTTTCGGTATCGGGGCCCAGATCCTCGCTGACCTGGGCGTGCGTGATATGATCCTGCTGCGCACCAGCGGGCGTAATGCCATCACCGGCGTCGGTGGTTACGGTCTGGACATCGTCGATGAGATGCTACTGGAGCCTGACGGAAAATGATCAAGCGGCCTATGGTCAACGACCGCACGTAGGCGCCATCGATGCCGCGCATCACAATCACGTGGGACGAGGACCTGCATTTCTGCCTCGTGGTGTAGTAACCGCCCTTCGCACATCGACCCGTGACATCCAGATCGGATTCGTCCAGCGCGATAGGACGTTCTTTCCCCCTATTCGAGTCGGATCTTTGCAAGCGTGCTGATCAGAATGCCATTCGGTCACGATCGCATCTTTAGTTGACCGCCAGGTTCGCGTGCGCGGGGCAGCCTACTTGCCCGCGAATGAAGGCTCGCGCTTTTCCATGAACGCGCCGAGCGCCTCGTGATGATCTCGCGTAGCGTGGGCGAGGGGCTGCATCGCCGCGGAAAAGTCAAGAACGCGCTCCAGTGTCATGTCCTGACCGCTCGTCATCAGCTTCTTCGTCATGCGGACCGCAAGAGGCGGATTGACAGCAATACGGTCCGCGATTGATGTGGCCTTGGTAAGCAGATCGGCATCGTCGACCACATAGGAAACCAGTCCCCAAGCCAACGCGGTGTCGGCGGTAATTGTGTCGCCGGTAAACGCCATCTCGCGTGCGCGGCTCTGTCCGATCGCGCGGGGGAGCAGCCAGGCGCCTCCGTCGCCCGGCACGAGGCCGATCTTCACGAAGCTTTCGGCAAATGTTGCGCTACTGGCGGCAACACGGATGTCGCACATGCAGGCCAAATCGCAACCCGCGCCGATGGCAGGCCCGTTCACCGCCGCAATGATTGGTACTTCGAGTCGTTCGAAGGCGAAGGGGATGCGCTGAATGCCCTCAACATACCAGAGGCGATTGTCGACAGGCGCCGCATGGGCATTGCCATCCGGAGCGGCCATGGACTTCAGGTTTCCGCCGGAGGAAAAGGCAGTCCCCGCGCCGGTCAGGATCGCTGCGCGCACGTTCTTATCCGCGTTCATGCGTTCGAACGCTTCGAGCAGGCCAGTGATGATCGCAGGGTCCGATACCGGATTGCGCAGCTCCGGCATATTCAGGGTGAGCGTAACGATATGGCCGGTCTGTTCATAAAGCACCGCAGCGCCGCCCATCGTCATATCTCCCAGTCTTCTACGTGTGGTTCAGGCTCGTAGTACGTAACCGGTATTGCAGAGCGTAACGCCTGTCCATTAGCCCCCCGTCGCTATCCGCCACGTGATTTGCGCCTCCGGACGACAGATGGACTTGGCAGAGGGTTGCTTGCTGTCGTTTATCGTCACACGGTCGGAAGTGAATGGCCTTTGTGGAGTATGTCGGTGCTGGACTTGCGTGCCTTGCTTGATCTCGAACCGAGCGGTGAAAACCGTTGGCGCTCGGTTGCGGGAGATATGAACGCCGGCGGCGAGGTTTTCGGGGGCCAGTATCTGGGCCTGTCGGTGCACGCTGCTATGCTGAGCGCGCCGGGCCGCCACCCGCATGCGCTGAGCGCATTCTTTTTGCGGAGCGCCCGCGCTTCCGATCCGGTCGAATACAGCGTGGAGCAGAAGCGGGATGGCCGTGCATTCGCCCATCGCCGTGTCACGGCATGGCAGGACGGCAACGAAGTCTATCGTGCGGAAATCAGCTTCCATGAACCGGAAGAAAACCAGCCGTTTCACGAGGCAAGCGCGCCCGAAGCACCGCCCATTGAAACCCTTAAATCGCATCATCAGTGCGTGCTCGACCGTGCCGACGAACTCGACCCGCTTGTCGTGCCTCGCGTGATCAATCGCGCGACGATCCAGAGCTATTTTCCGGACCCCGAAGAAGGTCTCGGAAAGGTGGGGACCCGTCCGTACACGCTCGTGTGGCTACGCCCAGTTCCGCCGCCCGCCGCTCACGGCGACAGGATCGGATATTATGCGACGCTTGCCTATCTTACCGATGCCTGCGTCAACTTTGCCGGTCGCATCATGCATGCGCCGCACCTACATGACGGAGAGCTTGCGGCCAGTTCGCTCAATCACGCGATCTGGTTCCATTCTGCGCCGCGCCCTATCGAGCAGGTGCTCTACGAAGTCGAGAGTCCTTATGCCGGCGGCGGCCTGGGTTTCAATCGGGGCACGATGTTCGATGTGGACGGCAAGGTGTTGGCGTCGATCACGCAGGAGGCGCTGATCCGCCGCCGGGCGGGATAATAGCTGGGCGCGGCCAAACAGCCGGCCCAATATGCGGTTCATGAACGATGTTGGTAAGGAGAGTTGGGATGTCGGAGCGACTAAGTGCGGCGATTATAGGGGCAACTGGATTGGTCGGACGTGGTATAGCTCGCGCGCTTCATCGTGCAGGTTGGGCGGTCACAGCTATCGGTCGCGACGAGCAAAAACTTGCTGCGCTGCGCGAGGAACTGGACGGTCAGGCGACCACGGTCCTGGGCTCCGTCGCGGATGACAGCGCCGCGAGCCGGACCGCCGCGCAGGTGGCCAAGACGTCGCCGTCGTTCGACGCGGTCATCACAACGGTCAATCGTTCGTTCGCCTCGCAACCCGCGTTCGAAATGACAAGCGAGACTCTGGCCGCCTGTTTCCAGGACAATGTCGTCACCCACCATAGCGCAGCAAGGGCTTTCATACCGCTGGTGGCTAAAAGTGGCCGATATATGAGCATTGGCGGGGGCATGGCCGATTTCATTGTCCCCGGCACTGTCGGAGCGTCCGTATGCCAGGGCGCGCAGCGCAATCTGTTCCGGCACCTCGCCCTTGAAGGGGAGGAGCGGGGTGTGTCGGTCGTGGAACTGATGCTCTACTCGTTTATCGTTGATCCTGCGGACGAGGAAGACGCCGATCCCCGGGGCATCCGGGCGGACGAAGTGGGTGCGCATGTCCTCGCCGTTTTGGAGCGGCCCGACGAATTCCAGGGTCCGATCCTGACCCTCAAGTCCCGTAAGCAGGTCGGCATGGCGGAGCGCGTCTGAAAGCACGGGAGGGAGACCACCTCGGGATGAAACGCAAACGTGTCGAACAGACCGGCAATACCCGTCCATGTCACCATTCACTCCATCCCTCCGCAAAGAGGCGTGAATCACAACATGCTGGTATTGCTCAACAACATTCGGATCGGGCTTTAGCCAATTGACCGACATTCTGGTGAGAGTCGCCGAAATTTCGGAGAAAGGCATCTATTGCCCCGTAAACTGCGCTTTTCGTTTTTCCTTGAAAGCACTTGTCCCTTCGCGAAAGTCGTCCGAGAGGGTCATGAGCGGTTGCATTACCATCTCGCCCGCCAGGGCTTCTTCGAACGATTGCGTCTCCGCAGCGGCGAACTGCCGCTTGATCATTTTCAATGAGAGTGTCGCGCTCTGTGCCAGTTCAACGGCGAGTTGCCGAGCCCGAGCGAGAACTTCATCAGCGGGGCAGACCTCGCTGACCAGACCGAGCTCATTCGCTTCCTCCCCCGACACAAAACGACCGGAATACACCAGTGATTTTGCCCGGATCGACCCCAGATTCCGTGCCAGCAGATGCACGGCACCGCCGTCCGGTGCCAGGCCGATATGCCGAAACGCAAACTGGAAGCGGGCGTCAGGAGCGGCAATGACGTAATCGCATCCCAGTACCATTGACCAACCCACCCCGATGCACACCCCGCGTACGGCGGCGATGATTGGAATATCGGTGCGGATGACGCTGCGCACCATGCGGTGGAGTATCTCGACGCGGGCCATCGTTTCAGCGATGCCACCGCCTCCCATTTCGCTGACATCAGCGCCAGCGCAGAAGTTCTGGCCGGCGCCCGTCAAAATGACAGCTCTGATCGAGGCGTCGTCCTGCACTCGCTCGAAAAGTTTCGGCAGTTCGACGCGCATAGCTCGGCTGAGCGCATTCTTCTTCTCTGGACGATCAAGCGTGATCGTTGCGACAGGGCCGTCGTGTTCAAAAGATACAGTCATATGGTCCTCGCAATGTTTCCGGCAGGCCCGGGATGCAGTTTGCCTGGCTGGAGAGAGAGCCTCCCCTGACCTGGGCCAAGGCCGGCCTGGCCTCGTTTCCGACGTTGCGGAACGTCGCTGACCCGTAAGGGATCGTGCCCGTAAAGCCCGGCGACGCGGGTCACATTGGCCGACGCACCGACCATTGCGACCGATGTCGGCCGCAACAGCGCGTCGAGCGCGTTCCTGTCAGGCACCCTTCCAGCCCTTTCCTTCGGTTGCCAGCCTCTCTAGCAGCTTGCCCGGGGCCCAACGCGGGCCGTTGCGCTTCGCCGCCTCCAGTGCCGCCTCGTGGATCCGGCTAAGGCCTACTTGCTCGCCCCAGTACATCGGCCCCCCCTTGTGCGCCGGGAATCCATAGCCATTGACCCACGCCACATCGATGTCGCTCGCGCGGATGGCGGTGCCGTCCTCGATTTCCTTGGCGCCTTCGTTCACCAGCGGTGCGAACAGGCGAAACTCGATTTCCTCGTCGGTGAAGCTGCGCCGCTCGACTCCCAGTTCACGCGCTACCTCCTCAATGATGCCGTTCGTCTCCGGGTCGGGGAGCTTGTTGCGTCCTTCGTAGCGGTAGAAGCCCTTTCCGGTCTTCATCCCATGGCGGCCCCGCTCGACCAGACGTTCGAGAATCGGGGAAAAGCGCTCTCCCGGAGGCAGCGTCGCCTTGCGCGCCTGACGCACCAGCACGCCGACATCGAGGCCGCTCATGTCACGCATGGAGATCGGCCCCATCGGCATGCCGAACGCCTCCGCCACCCGGTCGATCTGTTCAGGTGTTGCGCCCTGTTCCATCAAGAACTCTGCCTCACCTGTATAATATTGCAACATGCGATTGCCGATGAAGCCATCGCAGTTGCCGGCGAGAACGACGTTCTTGCCGAGCGTCTTGCCGAGCGCCATCACCGTGGCGATGACTTCCGGAGAGGTGAGCTTACCGCGGATATTCTCCTGGAGCTTCATCACGTTCGCCGGCGAGAAGAAGTGGACGCCCACGACATCCTGGGGGCGGGCGGTGACGGCGGCGATGGCATCAATGTCCAGCGACGATGTGTTCGTAGCGAGGATGGCTCCCGGCTTCATCACCGCGTCCAGCCGGGAGAAGATATCGCGCTTGATATCCATGCGTTCGAACGCGGCTTCAACGACGATGTCCGCGGCGGCGAAATCGGCATAGTCCGTCGTGCCTGAAATGAGCGCGAGGGCCGTCTCGGCCGCTTGCGGAGCCATCGACCCCCGGCTGACCGAAAGTTCGTAGTTCTTACGGATCGTGTCGATGCCCTTGGCCACCGCGTCTTCGCTGATGTCGGTCAGGTGGACCGATATGCCGGCATTAGCAAACACCATGGCGATACCACCGCCCATTGTGCCTGCGCCGATCACTGCGGCGGACCGGATCGACTTGGGCTTGGCCTCCAGGCCGGGAACACGCCGCGCTTCCCGTTCCGCGAAGAAATAATGCATCAGCGCGGCACGCTGCTCGCTTGCATATAGCTCCCGGAACTTCGCAATTTCAAACGCCAATCCCTCAGCGGCTGAAAGCGTGCAGGCCGCTTCGATGCAGTCGATGATAACGAGAGGAGCGATCTTGCCGCGCGCCTTTTTGGCGACGGTCTTGCGCGCGTCGGCGAACAGTTCGGGACTGATACCTTCAATCCGGTCGTTGCGCTCGATGACCGGGGTTAGTGTCGTGCCCTGCGACCCCATCTGCCGTGCATAAGCAATCGCGCCGGCTAGCAAGTCGTCCACCACCGCATCGACGATGCCCAATTCGCGTGCGCTGCCCGCAGGAACATGTTTGCCCGTCGTGATGAGCTCAATCGCCAATTGCGGCCCTACCAACCGGGGGAGGCGCTGAGTGCCGCCCGCGCCGGGCAGCAAACCAAGATTGACTTCCGGCAATCCCACCTTCGCGGACGGTACGGCGACTCGCGCATGGCACGTGAGCGCGAGTTCAAAGCCTCCACCAAGCGCGGTGCCATGGATGGCCGCAACAGTAGGTTTCGGATAGGTTTCGAGCACATTTTGGAGATCGGCGAGGCCGGGCAGGACCTTTGATTTCTCGGTCCCCATTTCGGTGATGTCGGCCCCGGCTATGAACGTCGATCCGCCGCCCATGATGACGACTGCGGCAACGGCCGGGTCGCGCTCCGCGCGCTCGAGCGCCTCTCCCAGACCGGTGCGAACCGCAGCGCTGAGTGCGTTTACCGGTGGATATTCAACCGTGAGCACCGCTACATCGTCCCTCACATCATACCGCACCGTATTCATTGTCTCGAACTCCGTTGTTTGACGACCGTCGACCTCGCGAGGCATCCTTGTCTTCTGCCCTGTGGAGCGCTTCTGCAGAAAATCTCCACTACAGATGTGATTGATCGCTTCGTACTTCGCGGTGGCCTTGGCGAACGCGAAGTGTCGCCAAAAACTCTTCGGGGAGCCCCCGTTACCGTTCCTCCAAAGACACACACCGCGCGTTTTCCCGGGGTTCGGCCTTTGCCAAGCGGTTGCATCAACGCGAATACGGATGGGAGATTGGATCGACGGGCGGATCGGATGCCTGCCGGGGCAAGGGTTGGCGCTGACCGATTGGGTCGGAATTCTATTTGATGTTTGGTAGAAATTTGAGCATATGTGTTCACATTGAGGGAGGATATGTTGTCAGACAAACCGAGCTTTGATCCGTCTGTGCTTGCGCGTTGGCTGGACGGCGTGCTGGGCGGCACGGCATCCGACATAGAAGTAGCGGCCGTCGCGGGAGGCGCCAGCAATCTCACGTATCGCGTCCGTCGTGGCGATCGGTTGTTCGCACTGCGGTGTGCCACCGCACACCGCAACGACCCTACCGCCAATACAATGCGCCGCGAGATGACCCTGCTCGAGGCGCTGGGAGCGAGTGCAATTCCCCATGCGCGTCTGATTGCAAAGGACGAGGACGGTGCTGTCCTGGGCGCTCCCTTCATCCTGTCGGAATGGATCGATGGATTTTCGCCGAAGGCGCCACTGGCACCCGGCTTTCGGGGCGCCGACAGTGCGCAGGCGCTGGCATGGAATATGACCGATGCATTGGCGACGATAGCAAGCGAGGATTATCAGAGGTTGGGGCTGGATGGCTTTGGCAAACCAGTCGGCTTTCTGGAACGGCAGGTCGATCGCTGGTTGATGCAACTGGAACGCGCGCAGAGCCGCAGCCTCGACGGCCTCGAGGAACTGTGCTGCGCATTGCGCGACGCACGTCCCCAGACGCAGCGCACGGCTCTGATCCACGGCGACTTTCAGTTCATCAACGTGATGTTCGCGCCGGATGCACCGCCAAGGCTCGCCGCTGTCATCGACTGGGAGACCGCGACAATCGGCGATCCGCTGCTTGATCTCGGCTGGATGCTTGCAGGCTGGCAGGAGAAAGGGGAGCCCCCGACTCACGCCAGCTACATGGACTGGACCGATATGCCCAGCCGAGCTGCAGTGTCAGAGCGCTACGCGAATGCCACCGGTCTCGATGTCTCCGGTATCAACTATTACATCGCACTTGCGCTGTTCAAACTCGCGACAATCATGGAGGGTTGGTACTTCCAATATGTAAATGGTCGCTCCACGCTTCCAGCCCACGGCATGATGGAAACAATGGTGCCTGACATGATCAGGCGCGCGCGGGGCTTTGCGGCGACTATTTAGGAAAGCGTCACAAGTTGAACGGTTATCTGCGCGTTGGCGCGGGCAGATGTAGGCAATATCAGCGATATACTTCAAATGATTGGAAGAGAGGAATGAAGATAGATCTGACTGGCCATCGCGCCATCGTAACGGCATCGACCAGTGGCATCGGCCTCGCGATCGCCAAGGGCATGTTGAATGCTGGTGCTCAGGTCGTCATCAACGGAAGGCGGGAAGAGGTCACCGACGCCGCCGTGGCGGAACTGAGGCGGCTCTTTCCCGGCTCTGACGTGCAGGGCGTGTCGGCGGATGTCGGCTCGAAGGCGGGTATTGACCGTTTCATCGGGCTTGCCGGTGATGCCGACATCCTCGTCAACAATCTGGGTATGTACGAACGGCTCGACTTTTTCGACATCACGGACGACCAGTGGTTCCGTATGTTCGAGGTAAACGTCATGAGTGCCGTCCGCCTCGCGCGGCACTATATGCCGGGTATGCTTGCGAAAAACTGGGGTCGCGTGATCTCTATCGCAAGCGAGTCGGGCGTAACAACTCCACGCGACCGCATGCACTACGGGATGAGCAAGAGTGCGTTGATCGCGGTTGCGCGCGGTCTGGCAGAGCAGGCGCGGGGGACAGCGGTCACGTCCAACTCAATCGTGGTTGGCATGACAATGACAGAAATCGTCGAGAAGGAACTCGACGCCAGCGCACGTAAGCAGGGCATAAGCTTGCTGGAGATGCAGCGGCAGGCGGCAGCACATCATCGGCCTACCCAGTTGCTGGAGCGCCCGGCAAGACCTGAGGAAGTGGCCAACATGGTCCTTTATGTGGCCTCGCCTCAAGCGTCAGCGACGACCGGTGCTGCTCTGCGTGTCGAAGGCGGTGGGATATCGTCCATGCTATGACCCATAAGGCTAGGATTCTGGATGGTCTGGCGTTCGTCATAGGCATTGTTCCAGCCAAAAGATTTGTAATTTCTCGTTAACTTCGCAGGAGAGCTGCAATGGCTACCATAACGCGCGAAAAGGTCACCAAAAACTTCCCGCTGTGGGGAGCGTTGCCCGCGAATATCGAGCCTTATAGTCTCATCGAGCAACTGCGCGACGGCGATGAAGTTTTCTATGCTCCTAACAGCCACGCCACCGGCGCAGGCACCTGGATTTTTACCAGATTTCGTCAGATCAAGAAACTTTATTCCCTCACGAGGCAACTGTCCGTCCAAAATCAGACGGGTGTGGGCGCACTGCTGGGCGAAGCCATGCGGATGGTTCCGTCGGAAGCTGATCCGCCGGAGCATTCGGGGTACCGGGGCGTGTTGAGCCCGTTTTTCCTGAATGGTCCGCTCGATATACTGCAGCCATCGATTCG
Organism: Sphingobium sp. OAS761; assembly: GCF_024168485.1. GTDB lineage: Bacteria > Pseudomonadota > Alphaproteobacteria > Sphingomonadales > Sphingomonadaceae > Sphingobium. Next base: position 4,646 of record NZ_JALJVY010000024.1, on the reverse strand, counting down.
GGCATTATCCGATGAGCTGGTGCAGACCTTGCTGCCACGCGGCGAATGCGAGTTCATGAGTGATTACGCGCGTCGTTTCCCGGTCGGCGTTTTTCTTCGCCTGATGGGGCTTCCGGTCGGAGACATCGATCTTTTGAATGGCCTTGCCACAACGATCACATACCATCCGGACCCGGCCGAAAAAGGGCGGGCACTTGGCGAGATCAAGCACTATCTGGAGGAGCAGATCAGGATCGCCGAGGTGACTCCACGAGAAGATATCATCTCGCACATCGCTACCGCGCAGATCGCTGGCAGGCCGATCAACGATGAGGAAAAGTTTGCACTGTCATTCAACGTGTTCGTGGGAGGAATGGACACCGTGTCGGCATCGCTCGGCTGGCACTTCCGCTATCTCGCCATGAACGAAGACTTGCAGGGCCGTATGCGCGCCGACCGGTCGTTGATCCCGGCAGTGATTGAAGAATTGCTCAGGGTTTATTCTATCGTCAGTAGCACGAGGACGGCGCTGGAAGATTTTGAGATCGACGGCGTACGTATCCAAAAGGGCGACATGATCACCCTGGGTACAGAACTTGCCAATCGTGACCCCGACGCTTTCGACAATCCCGCTGCGGTCGATATTCACCGGGACAACAAACGTCATCTGAGTTTCGGCTATGGCCTGCATCATTGCCTTGGTGCTCCACTGGCGCGCCGTGAACTTAGAATTGCGATGGAAAGCTGGTTTGACGCTGTGCCTGCGATTCGGTTGGCCGGAGATGTTAACGATGGAATGCCGACCTGGGCCGGCAACATATTTTCTCTCGAGAAGCTGCGCCTGACTTGGTGAAATATTTACGGGAGTCGCGCTATCATTTTGGAGTTTACACTAATGTCTATACTGAACCGTCATCGAGATGCTGCCGTCGAAATTCCCGAGCTTGCCCACATTATTGCCGGGGCTGCCCACGCTGGCGGTTCGGCTGGGTCTTTCGAGCACATCAATCCAACGACCGCACAAGTTCAGATGCGCGTCCCACTGGCCGGAGCGCGGGAAGTTGATGCCGCGGTAGCGGCCGCGAATGCCGCCTTTCCGGCGTGGCGCGGAACCTCTCCCGAGGTGCGCAGACAAATACTGCAACGACTGGCGGAGTTAATCGGTGAAAACGCAGAGCGTTTTGCTCGTCTCTCGGCCCTGGAATTCGGTGGCGTCATTACGTTCACGCGCTTTCTTGCGGTGATGGCGCAGAAGTTCACAAATTACTATGCCGGATGGGCGGACAGGCTGGAAGGCCAGGTAGTTACGCACGACGAGGAGTCTGGCTTCGTCTACACGATTCCCGAACCGCTGGGAGCTATCGCGGTAATCGTGACGTGGAACGGGCCGATCATTTCACTGGGCATGAAGGTGATCCCCGCACTTGCGGCCGGCAATACCGTTGTTCTAAAGCCCGCTGAGATCGCACCCTTTTCCTCGCAGTTGTTTATGGAATTGGCGCAGCAAGCCGGCGTTCCTGACGGCGTGATAAATCTCGTGCACGGCGGAGGGGAGGCGGGAACCGCTCTCACCGGGCACCCCGGGATCGCGAAGATCACCTTCACCGGTGGCCATGCCACCGCGCACCGGATCCTCGAGGCTGCGGCGCGCAACCTGACGCCGGCCGTGCTGGAATTGGGCGGCAAGTCAGCCAATCTCGTATTTGGCGATGCCGATCTTGAAGCGGCCTGCGCCTTCACCACCTTAACCGGCCTCGCCAACGCCGGGCAGGGCTGTGCGTTACCCACCCGTGTTCTGGTGGAGGACGGCGTGTACTCCGACTTCGTCGCGCGGCTGGAAGCATCCGTCTCGTCCTTGAGCGTCGGGGATCCACTGGCTGACGAGTCGATTGTGGGGCCGGTCATCAGCCGCGCCGCGAGCGAGCGCATTCTGGGAATTGTCGATGAGGCCACCAGCACGGGTGCAGGCCGCGTTGTCACGGGTGGCAAGCGCCTGGACGGCGAGCTGGCAGGCGGCTGGTTCCTGGCTCCCACGGTCCTGGCCGACGTCGATCCCAACAGTTCTGTCGCCCAGAAGGAAATATTTGGTCCGGTCATCTCCGTCATGCGTTTCAAGTCGGAAGAAGAGGCTGTCGCGCTGGCGAACGGGACCGGCTATGGTCTTTCGTCTTACATCCAAAGCGGTGATGCCGGCCGCGTCAGGCGCCTTATCGGTCAACTGCGGTCGGGGACCGTGGGTGTCAACGGCGGCGCGCCGCTGACGTATAACGCGCCCTTCGGCGGTCTCGGCCTGAGCGGTTATGGCAAGGAAGGCGGCAAGGCGGGCATCGATGAATTCCTTCATCTGAAGACCGTCTTGGTTCGCTGAACGCTGCACGGAGATCGCAGGTCACGTCGGCTAGTCCATCTGATCGAAACGACCAACCTCGGGTGGCGACGCCGATCCACAAACCTATTGTCAAATCGAATAGGATAGTCACTCGTTGAGCACCGACCCACTTTTCGACTTCGAAGGGCGAATTGTCATTGTCACTGGCGGCTCGCGCGGACTCGGGCGTCAGATGGCGCTGGCGTTTGCCGAGCGCGGTGCTGACGTCGTTATCGCCAGCCGCAAGCTTGACGCCTGTGAACTGGTGGCAAACGAGTGCCGGACGTTCGGCAACCGCGCGATGGCCTTTGCGATGCACGCTGGACGCTGGACGGAGTGCGATGCCCTGCTCGAGGCAGTACATTCGACGTTTGGGCGAGTGGATATCTTGATCAACAATGCAGGCATGAGTCCGGCCTGCCCCAGCCATGAAGTGAGCGAGACGCTGTTCGACGCGGTGACGAACCTCAACTTCAAAGGCCCTTTCCGGTTAGCTAGCAAGTCCGCGCAGCTTATGAACGAGGGAGATGGCGGCTGTATAATCAACATCAGTTCTTCGGGTTCCCTCATGCCGACGCCGGGGATCGTGCCTTATGGTGCGGCGAAGGCGGCACTCAACGCGATGTCGGTGTCTCTGGCGGCAGAATATGCGCCCAAGGTCCGCGTGAACACGATCAGCCCTGGCCCATTCCTCACCGACATCGCTAAGGCCTGGACCTCGGAGATGCGAGAGTCCGCGCCCAGCTCTCTCGGCCGACCGGGACGGCCCGAAGAGATCGTCACGGCTGCCCTGATGCTTGCGAGTCCGGCGTCAAGTTTCACCACCGGCACGCTCATTCGCGTTGATGGAGGCCTTCGCTGACTACGTTTCCGGGCCACGAACATCCTGCCAACCAAGTAACGAGGCTACCCATGTACCGTGCCGTTATGGCCGACGAACTCGGCCCCGCTGATCGTTATAGCTTGCGTGTCATACCGCGGCGGCCGCTTGTCGCCGGGGAGGTCCGCGTTGCGATACACGCCACTGGCGTCAGCTACGCCGATGTCCTCACGGCCGCGGGTGAGTATCAAGTCAAGCCGCCGGTGCCCTTCATCCCTGGTAGCGAAGCTGCTGGCATCGTGATCGAGACGGCGCCGGGGGTGACGGATGTCGCGGCCGGCAACCGGGTGGTTTGCGGCGGCTGGCATGGCCAGTTTGCCGAGGAATGTGTCTTGCCGCGGGGCGACGTCATCGTGATCCCCTCAGGTCTCAATCTCATCGAAGCCGCCGTTTTTCCGGGCAGCTTTTCCACTGCCTGGCACGCCCTGGTCGATCGCGCAGGGGTGCAGCCAGGGGAGACCGTGCTCGTGCTGGGTGCGGCTGGTGCGACAGGCTATGCCGCTGTTCAGGTTGCGAAATGCCGGGGAGCCTATGTGATCGCGTCGGCGTCAACTCTCGAAAAGCGCGCGCTCGCCGAGCAGGGCGGGGCGGACGTGACCGTTGATGCCCGCGCCGCCGATTGGCGGAATGAGGTGAAAGCCGCGAACGGCGGCAAGCCGGTCGATGTCGTGTTCGATCCCGTCGGGGGCGCGGCAACCGAGGCCGCTTTTCGCAGTCTGGCCTGGAAGGGCAGGCACCTCGTGATCGGTTTTCCCGGTGGCATCGCCAGTCTGCGGACCAACTTGCCGTTAATGAAAGGCGCGAGCCTGATCGGCGTCAATATTCGTGAACTCTACCAGTTCGAGCCGGAGATGGCGAACGCGAACATGGGGCGCATACTGGAACTGGCAAGCGAGGGCTTGCTGCGTCCTGCTATCAGCCGAACCTATCCCCTCGATGATTTCTCCCTCGCGATGGCTGCGGTCGCGAAAGGCGAGAGCGCCGGGAGAATCCTGCTGGACATGGGGCAATCGTGACCGGACGAGGGTGTGTGACCTGTTGCTTCGTCGGTTTCGAGACCCATCCTCTTTTCGGCGTCCGACGATTTCTGGCGCGTCTGACCAAGGGAAGCGCTTGGAGGTCAATCATGAGCTGCCTGATTTCATTGACGCCTCTCGCTGTCCGTGTGCTGGCAGGTGCCTTCCTCCCGATGCTTGGTAGGAAGAGGGCGCGAGGGCATCAATTTCGCCATTTTGCCCGGAGCTGGGCACAATTTGTGCGGTGTCAGGGAAATTGTGTAGTTCATGCCGATGGACAGGTATGTTTTTGAGGCCAGAGATTATCGCACCTAGGCTCAGGACTCATTGATCGAGCCAGAAGATGACGGTTGCGGCGATGCAGATAGCGGACATGAAGGTGTGCGCGCAGCGATCGTAGCGG
>NZ_JALJVY010000023.1 GCF_024168485.1 Sphingobium sp. OAS761 | reverse complement strand
CATGGCAATGCCCTCCAACCGGCACCCATAGATTCAGACATTCATCGCTTTGGGAATCCCCAACGTGAGTCAGGATCATTGGAGGTTGGTATTAGCTTAATCGGCCAACAACCGGATCGTTTCAAATCGGCCATTGGCGCTCAAAATGGTACGTAGATTCGCAGCATCTGAGAATATGGTCGGCTAAACGCAACGGCTGATAGGGTAAGATTCCACTTCGCACCCCCCCGTCTCACTTCGATCTCGGTCACAAGCCGGAATTGGTTCGATGACTGTGGAAAACTCATGCATTCGCAAGGGCGGCCCCGTAAACATCACCACATCGACGACCTGCCTGACAACCGCGTCACATGAAGTTTCCGTCAGGTTGAAGGCGGCCTGCCGGATTTGGCTTCACGCTCAGTTTCCATACGCTGGACCTCTTTTTCCACAAGCTTGCGGATGAACTGGGCGCGGCGGTTAGGGCCGATCAGATCGTCTATGCGCTCCGCCAAACCTTCAGGCAGACGAACAACGGTTGTTTTCACTCCAAGCGGCGGTCTTCCCATGGAAGTCTCGTAACTGACCAACGCGACCTTTCAATTGCAAGTTCTGTAAGAGATATCGGTTATTGCCAAATGATGGGTTTTCGCAATATAACCGATATCGGATAGTCTTGCAGCCGCTCTTAGCGGTCAGAAAGACGCTGCCGATGGAGGCTAGCAATGGCAAAGCTCGAACATCCTTTCAGCGAATCGAGGATCAGCACATCGAGACGCGCCTTGCTGCGTGGAATGACGATCGCGCCTGTCGCGGCATCGCTCATCACGTCGCCCTGGGCGAAGGCGCTGGCGTCGCTTCACCAGCGCTATGAGGACGAGCGCGCGACGCTTGCGCGCACGAAAGAGGGGCGGAGCATCAGCCGCTTTCGTTATCACAACGCCGAACGGCGTTGGATGCTAACGGACATAGTAGCATTCCGAGAAAGCCGCTTTACTAACCCGGCCCTGCATTTCGCAGGTTTCGTTTGCCAGCAGGCGCTATGCGCCTATCTGCTCGACGTGGGCTTTGCCGATGAATGGAACGCCCGCCATATCAAGCAGGACATCGCCAAGGCTCTGGCTTACGCCAATGCATGTGGCTTCGGCCATGACTGCCCCGACATGGCGCGGCTGGCCTCGGTTCTCTCGCCCTACTGGAAGTGGGGCTATCACTATGATGATTGGGAGGAAGACCGGCCCCAGACGGGCGGCTTCACCCCAGCCACCATCAAACCCCCTGTGCGTGCATTGCTGGATCGCGTGCATGACGTGACCGGCCACCCGCGCCCGAAGGGTTGTCGGCGTCGCCCAGAGGAGGCGCGGTCATGATGCTGCGCACCGACGCCGATCATCTGCCCGCCCCAATCCGAGATGAGCTTCTCCACGTCACCACGATCCTGTTCGAGACGTTCGAGGAGACGACCAAAGGCCGATGCTCCGAACATTTCCGGGCTGGCCGCATCCTCACCCTGATCCTGCATGGGCCGCACGCCGAAAAGGATTGGGAAGAGGTTGCGCCGGGGGAAGCTTTCCGGCTGCTGGCGATCGTCAACTATTCCCGCCTCGCCCGTAGCAAACGTGACTGGCGGCTGGTGCGTGACCGGCTGCGCCGCGCATGGGAGCATGGCGAGATCGCGCGCCCGGTGCGGTTGTCCGTGGAAAGCCTTGAGCGGATCAACAGCGCTTTGACCGAGGGCAATCCCCATTTCATCACCATCGCCGAGCGGGGCATTGCGCTCTACCAGATGGAAGGCTTGCGCCTCCAAGAGCCGCGCCGCTTTCCCGCGCGGGAACGGGCTATCCGGGGTGTTGCGGAGTTCATGCGGTCGCATAGGCGCGGCATCGGCTTTCTTGCTGGCGCGGCTTTCTATCGGAAGCGGGGCGATGCGCCGATGGCGGCGCTGATGCTGCATCAGGCGTGCGAGCATTTCTATCTGTCCGTCTTGCGATCGATCAGCCTGCACGCGCCGCGCACCCACGCGCTGGATGAACTGCGCGAGGCGGCGGAGGCGCTGGACCCGCGTCTGTGTTCGGCGTGGCCGAGAGACAGCCGGTTCGAGCGACGCGCGTTTGGGTGCATTCGCCGCGCCTACGTCGAAGCGCGCTATGGGCGATCCTACCGCATTTCGGGCGAGGAACTGTCATGGGCATTCGCGCGGGTGGAGATACTGGCAGAACGCGCGGCGTGCGCCGTCGCGGACCATCAGGCGTCGCTTGCCGCAAGCCTGCCAGCGCCGATGCTTTCGCCACCTCCGGAGCCGACGACAGCGATAGCCCTTTCCCAGCCTACCTACCGTGCGAACATGCTGCAACGGACATGGCGGATCGTGCGACGTGCTGCCCCATCACGACGCCGCTGGAATCCGCTCATTCCGGTTCGCCGTTTTTGGCGCTCGGACGGATTCAAACGCTGGATCGACCATCTGCCCTTGGCGATGGTCGGCCTGTGCCTCTTCATGGCGGGCGCGGAGGCGACGCTATGGCGGATGAAGTCCGCACAGGCCGTCCGTTCCAAACCCGCAGACATGTCCGCCGTGTTGGATTTCGATGTGCGGGCGGACACGGTGCTTGGCGCGGTCATGGACGTTGCGCAGAAGGCGGGCTACCGGGTCAAAGCGAATGAAGACATTTGGGCGGTGCGATGGACTGGAGCCTATCGCGCCAAGGCGACGACCTTCGATGCGCTGGCGGACATTCTTTATGGCTCCGGCCTGTGTCCCGCGATCCGGGAGGGCATCATCACCGTGCGCTACTGCGACAAGAGTCGCCCGCCCATCGTGGCGACGGTCGAGTATCATGCGGAGCCGGATGGCAGCGTGCGATTGTCTGTCCCGCGCTAACTGCCGTCCTGTTCCGCTTCAAAGGCACGCTTGCCTTTGCGTTGCCACAAGGCGAGCGCGGCTTTTCCCTCATCGCTCCGCAGTCTTTCTGCGACTGTTAGGAAAGCACCATAGAGCGTGGCGCGATCATCGTCGGTGAGATCGACCAGCCCCGCTTTCACGACCAGCCCTCCCAGTTCGATCAGATGCCGTGTGCGCTCGCGCCGCTTCATGACCCATTCCCTTGTGTCGCTTCGCGCCTGTGCCGCCTCAACGCGATGCCGCGCCGCTTTGGAGCGGGTGAGCGCCTTCCGGCTGTTGCTCAGATCGCGGTGCAGGCTGGCGTGCCTTGCTCTGAAAGAAGGCCGCGCCCACCTTGCGCCAGCCCTCCCTTGTCGCGGCATCCTTCATCGCGACAGCACCGAGCAACGCCCCGGCCAACAGATCAGCGTCGAGCGCGTCGGCCCCGGTTGCCGCGACCAGTTCGCCAAGCTGGCGCACACGGCGTTCCTTGATAGCCTTCGCCTTGTCGGCAAGCGCTTTCAATTCTGTATCAAAGTCCTTTGGCTTGCGCATCGTAAAGTCTCCATTGAGTGAGGATGCGCCTATGATAGAAGAAGGTAGACGGTGACGCAGTAGAGTCGCTGGGACGGGATGACACCGCCTAGTCCCTGCTCGGATTTTATTCGGGGAGGGCGCGCTTATACGTCGTGCCGACGTGCGCTCAGAGTAGTAAATGGACGATCGTTATGGCGATCTTCCATTTCTCCGTTCAGGTCATTGGCCGCGCCAGCGGTCGCAGCGCGGTCGCAGCGGCGGCCTATCGTGCTGGTGAACGCTTGCACGATGATCGCCTCGACCGCGACCATGACTTCACGAACAAGGCGGGCGTCGTCCATTCGGAAATCCTCCTGCCAGAAGGCGCGCCCGAACGCCTCTCGGATCGCGCGACTCTCTGGAACGAGGTCGAGGCGACTGAGAAGCGCAAGGACGCGCAACTAGCGCGCGAAGTCGAGTTCGCCATTCCGCGCGAGATGAACCAGCAGCAAGGCGTAGCGCTGGCAGAGGATTTCGTGCGCGCCGAGTTTGTCGATCGCGGCATGATCGCGGACCTCAATGTGCATTGGGATGTTGGCGCGGACAAACTGGCGAAGCCGCACGCCCATGTCATGCTCACCATGCGCGAAGTCGGCGAAGATGGGTTCGGCGCGAAGGTCCGCGAGTGGAACCGCACCGAACTTGTCGAGCAGTGGCGCGAGCGCTGGGCGGATCACGTCAATACTCGCCTTTCCGAACTCGACATAGACGCCCGCATAGATCACCGATCCCTTGAGGCGCAGGGCATCGAGCTTGAGCCGCAAGACAAGATCGGCCCAGCAGCCTCGCGCATGGGGGAGCGCGGTCTTGAGTCCGAGCGGATCGAGGATCACCGTGAGATCGCGCAGCGCAATGGCGAGCGCATCATCGTCGATCCTTCCGTGGCGCTCAATGCGATCACCCACCATCAGGCGACATTCACCACGCGCGACCTTGCGATGTTCGTCCACCGGCACAGCGACGGCAAGGATCAGTATGACCGGGCGATGAGCGCCGTTCGCGCGTCGCCCGATCTGATCTCCTTGGGCAAGGACGGGCGCGGCGACGACCGATTCACCAGCCGCGACATGATCGAAACCGAACAGCGGTTGCAGCGCGCTTCGGAACTGATGGTGGAGCGCGAACGGCATCGCACCGACGAGAAGGCCCGCGACGCGGCTTTGACCAACGCGGAGGGGCGCGGCTTGGAATTGACCGGCGAGCAGCGCGCGGCGTTCGAGCATGTGACGGGCGATCGGGATTTGAGCATCGTCGTGGGCTATGCCGGGACCGGCAAGAGCGCGATGCTGGGCGTGGCGCGGGAGGCGTGGGAGCGGTCGGGGTTCGAGGTGCGCGGCATGGCGCTGTCGGGCATCGCGGCGGAGGGACTGGAGAACGGCTCCGGCATTGCGTCGCGCACCATCGCCAGCATGGAATATGGCTGGGCGCAGGGGCGCGATCTTCTGACCGCCAGTGATGTGCTGGTGATCGACGAGGCGGGCATGGTCGGCACGCGCCAGATGGAGCGCGTGCTGTCCCATGCCGAAGCGGCGGGCGCAAAGGTCGTGCTGGTCGGTGACGCCGAGCAGTTGCAGGCGATCGAGGCGGGCGCGGCGTTCCGCGCGATCCATGAACGACATGGCGGCGTCGAGATCACCGAAATCCGCCGCCAGCATGAGGATTGGCAGAAGGACGCCACCCGGCATCTAGCGACCGGCAGGACTGGCGAAGCGATCCGGGCCTATGCGGATCGCGGCATGGTTCACGCGGCCCAAACGCGCGAGCAGGCGCGTACCGATCTGATCGACCGTTGGGACGCCGCGCGGCACGCCGAACCCGGCAAGACGCGGATGATCTTCACCCACACCAATGACGAGGTGCGTGACCTCAACGAGATGGCGCGCGACAAGCGCCGTGAGGCGGGCGAGCTAGGCGACGACGCGCGCGTGAAGACCTCGAACGGCGACCGCGACTTTGCATCCGGGGATCGCGTCATGTTCCGGCGCAACGAACGCAGCATGGACGTGAAGAACGGCACGCTGGGGACCATCGAGCGGGTCAACGAGCAGAGCATGACCGTGCGCACCGATGACGGGCGCTCCGTGTCGTTCGACCTCAAGGACTATCGCGACCTCGATCATGGCTATGCGGCGACGATCCACAAGACGCAGGCCGTCAGCGTCGATCGCACCCATGCGCTGGCCACGCCGGGGATGGACCGGCACGGAACCTATGTCGTTCTCACCCGCCACCGGGAGGGTGTGGACTTCCATTACGGGCGGGATGATTTTAAGGACGACTCCCGCCTTGTCCGCACCCTGTCCCGCGAGCGCGCCAAGGATATGGCGAGCGACTACGCGCGCCGCGACCCGGCGCAGCAGTTCGCCGAGCGGCGCGGAATCAGCTTTGGCGAGCGCGTTGCCGAGATCGTCAGGCCCGTGGTCGAGAAGGCGCGCGGGATCTTCGACGGCCTGCGCCTTTCGCTGCCCGGTCAGGATCGCGCGGCACCGCCCACGCCCGCGCCAGAGCGGGGCATGTTTGATGGTCTGAACCTTGGCCGTTTTGCTTCCGCACCCGTCCATGATCCAGCCCGCCAGCAGCAGCGCGAGCATGACCCGCAGCCTATGCGCGCAGGCGGCTTGCGCGGCGCGGTCGAGCGTTACGCCAAGGCCGTCGATGCGATCCGGCAGACCCGCGCGCAGGGCATCGATCCCATGCCCCACCAGCGCGAGGCGCTGGGCAAGGCGCGCGACGCTCTGGATGCGATCCGGCCCGAAGGTTCGACGGACCTCAACAGCGCGTTCCGGGCTGGCCCCGAACTGATCCGGGAGGCGGCAGAGGGACGCGGCCATGATGCCGTGCGGGCGATGCAGGCGGAGGCGGAAATCCGCATCGATCCATTCCAGCGCGCTGACAGGTTCGTGGAAGGCTGGCAGCAGTTGCAACGTCAGCATCAGGAGCTTGTGCGAGACGGCAATTTTCGGGGTGCCAAGACCACGGCGCAGCACATGGCCGACATGGCGAAAAGCCTTGAGCGCGACGCTCAGCTTGAATCGGTGCTGGGACTGCGCAGCCGAGAGCTTGGCCTTGAGATCGGTCCGGACATGGGCCGCAGCATCGGCCGCGACCTCGCCGCTTCCATCCCCTTCGATCATGGCCACGACATAAGGCGCGGCATGGAGCGCTAGAAAGGAGAAGTAACTATGGACGAACAATCCCTGTTGAACGGGCCGGAACCCCAGCCGCCGACCGGCACGGCGATGGAGGCATTCGCGCACTTGGCGGCGTGCGTGGAGGAGATGGACGCGCGGTTTGACGGGCGCTTGGCGGTGATCGCGCGCGCTCTTGAGCATATCGCCATCGAGAAGCAGAGTATCGATGTTCCCGACTACAACCCTACGCTCGCCAAGATCAACTCCGCCTTGGCCGAGATCGCTAAGCATATGAAGGCGTTTTCGCAGTCCGAAGCACTCAACATGAGCCCGGAGAGCATGGCAGAACGAATTATCGTGTCAGCAGAAGCGGCGCGGGAGACGGACAAAGCGTCCATCAAACAGGCGCAGGCGCTTCACCGCGAGGCCCATGCCGACCAGATGCGGGCCATCGGCGCGATCCGCAGCAAGGACCGGCAGCGCCGAGATATGATCTATACGGGCATAGGGACTGCACTGGCTGTCTCGCTCCTGTGGCTGCTCAATCCGGGATGGATGGCAAGCCTTGCGCCCGACGGCTGGAATTTGCCCGAAAGGTTCGCGGCCCGCACGATGGGAGAGCCGTCGCTTTGGAAGGCGGGCATTCGACTTATGCGTGCCGGAAACCCTGATGACTGGCAGGTCATCGTGGATGCCGCAGACACGGTGCGCGAAAATCGTGACGCTATCACTGCATGCGAAAGGGCGGCCGAGAAGGCCAAGGATTCAGTACGATGTGAAATCATTATCCCGCCGCCATATCCGGCAGGATAACCGAAGCTTTCGGCTGCAGCGGAATTATTTCAACGCTAGACAGAGGCGATTTGGCGTAAACGCTTTGGTTACCAACGTTATCGGTTGTGATCCTTTGAAGGCCATGAAATACTTAATTGTTGGTACAGGGGTGTGCCACTGGGTCGAAGTGGGGGTTGGGTGGCGGACGCTGCTGAAACGATCGAAAGCGGCGTGCGCGCTCTGGCAACGTTGTTAGCAATACATAAAATCGCCGTCGCTCCCGAGCAGTTACGACATGAACTGGGCCATCATAAGCCTCTTCAGTCGCAGGACATTCTAAGACTGGCCCAACGTCAGCGCGGCGTTCGTGTGAAGTCCGCCTCCATCGACTTTGACAAGCTCGTCCGACAACCTCTCCCCGCACTGGCAAATGGGCGAGAGGGTTGGTTTCTGATCGGCAAGGTGAACGATAGCGAGGCCTTGATACAACGTCCTGATCGCGACGTGGAAAAACTGTCCCGCGAAGCGCTCGAAGCAATCTGGTCGGGCGAAATCATCCTGCTCACGACTAGAGAAAGCGTTGGCGGGGCTGTGGGGCGCTTCGATATCCGCTGGTTTATCCCTCAAATCGTTCGCTATCGAAAATTGATTGGTGAAGTGCTTTTAATTACCCTTGCTATCAACATCCTCGGATTAGCAGCGCCCCTTTTTTTCCAGAATGTGATCGACAAGGTCTTGGTCCATAACACTTTGGCCACGCTTCAAGTTCTCTCAATCGGGTTCGTCGCTGTTTCACTTTGGGAGGTTGTCTTTGGTTGGCTCAGAACCCGCCTCTATTCCGAAACAAGTCAAAAGCTTGATGTTGAACTGGGCTCCAAGCTCTTTCGGCACTTACTCGGACTTCCTCTTTCTTACTTCGAGGGTCGTCGCGTCGGCGATACGGTGACGCGCGTTCGCCAGCTTGAATCCATCCGAGAGTTTCTCACCAATGCCTCTTTATCAGTGTTGGTGGACCCTCTATTCACGGTCGTTTTCCTGATCGCTATGTGGATTTATTCAACAACCCTTTTCTGGATCGTAGCAGCCACTATCCCTGCTTATGTCGCCGTGTCGATACTGGTGACGGGTCCTTTGAGAAATCGTCTCGATGAGAAATTCGAACGCGGTTCGGCGAACAACGCCCTTCTGGTCGAAAGTGTTTCTGGCATGCAGACGATCAAGGCGTCCGCTGTAGAACCTCAATGGCAGGAGCGCTGGGAACGTCAACTGGCAGGATACAGCGCTGCGAACCAGCGTGTGATAAACCTTGGCAACACCGGTAGTCAGGCCGTTCAGCTAATTTCGAAGCTTAGCTTGGCAGCCATATTATTTTTTGGCGCTCAAGAGGTCATCGCCGGCGCCATGACGGTGGGGGCCTTGGTCGCATTTAACATGTTCTCTCAGCGCGTATCTGGCCCGGTCATTCGCATGGCGCAGCTCTGGCAGGATTTTCAGCAGGTCCGGCTTTCAGTCGACCGACTGGGAGATATCCTCAATAAACCAGTCGAGCCAGGCTTGGCCTCCCGTATGGCGCTTCCGGAAATCAAGGGCGAAGTGCGCTTTGAAGACGTGAAATTTCGATATGGACTAGATGGCCCCTGGACGCTCGAGGACATTAACATTCACTTGCCGGCCGGCGGCACACTGGGAATTGCAGGCTCCTCTGGATCTGGCAAGTCAACCCTGACAAAGCTTCTGCAACGGCTCTACACGCCCGCGTCGGGACGAATATTGATCGACGGCGTCGATATCGCCCAAATCGATCCGGCATGGCTACGCCGACAAATCGGTGTGGTTCTTCAGGAAAACCTTCTTTTCAACCGATCGATCCGTGAGAATATTGCGCTAGCCAATCCTGCCCTCCCGCTGGATCAGGTGATGGCCGCTGCACAGCTTGCGGGAGCACATGAATTCGTGGTCGGATTACCGCAAGGCTACGACACAATCATCGAAGAGCGCGGGGTCAACCTTTCGGGCGGACAGAGGCAGCGGCTCGCGATTGCTCGGGCCCTCGTCACCCAGCCTCGAATTCTCATTTTGGATGAAGCTACCTCCGCGCTTGACGCGGAAAGCGAAGAGATCATCCAACGCAATCTCCGAGCTATGGCACGTGGGAGAACGGTCCTCATCATCGCCCACAGACTTTCCGCCATTCGACAATGCGACCGTATCATCGCCCTCGAAAAAGGTCGTATCGTGGAAGTCGGCACACACGACGAACTGCTCCGAAAAGGAGGGCGCTATGCGGGCCTGCATCACCGCCAGATGGGTCTAGGGGAGGGCGTCGCATGAACTCGATCGCTCAACACTGGAACAGCGTTCGCGCCGCCTTAGCCGACGAAAAACATCGTGCTAAATCCCTTATGCGGGTAGACGATGTCTCTTTCCTTCCTGCGGCCCTTGAGATTATCGAGCAACCTGTGTCGCCTACCGCGCGAGCTACTGCTTGGGTTATGCTGACAGGTTTGGCACTCACAATGCTTTGGTTGACCTTCGGCACGGTCGATGTGGTCGCCTCGGCACCAGGGCGTTTAGTGCCAGCAGACAACGTCAAACTGGTGCAGCCAGCCGAAGCCGGCATTGTACGAGCGATTCTAGTTCGTGACGGTCAAGCCGTTCGCAAAGGTCAACTTTTAGTGGAACTTGATCCTACCGTATCCGCCGCCGAGGCCATTCAGGCGGAAGCGGCACTGCAAACGGCGCTTCTCGACATTGCAAGAGCTAAGGCCATACTATCTTCCTTGAACGGCGGTGGGTTCAAGTTCATTCCCCCTCAAGGGACAGCGCCCCAGCTGGCCGCAACCCAACAATCGCTGGCTGCTGCCGAACTTGCCGGTATCGAAGCATCGGTATCAGGCCGCAGCGCAGATTTACAGGCGGCCCATGCCGCTCGTTCAGAAGCGCTAGTGCAAGCAGCGAAGCTGTCCGAAACCATTCCACTCATCGATGAACAACTCCAAGCCTATGAAGGCCTGCTTGCGAAAGGCTATGCCGCAAAATTAAAAGTGATCGAAATGAGGCGGCAACGCTTTTCTACGATCCGCGACCGCGATGCTGCCCTAGAAACTGCACGTAAGGCCCAAGCCCAATCCGCCAGCGCGTCAAGCACCATGGCGCAGAGCAAGGCAGAGGCCCGGGCACGCGTACTCAGCAATCTCGCAAAAGCTGAAGCTGAAGCGAAACTGCGGAGGGAAGAAATGACCAAGAGCGCTCAACGCAGCAGATTGCAACGTCTAGTTTCTCCAGTCGATGGCACAGTGGCGCAATTGTCGGTCCACACAATCGGCGGTGTAGTCGAACCGACGAAACCGATCATGGTAATAGTTCCCAAAGGCGGCAGCTTGGTAGCAGAGGTAAAAATCCTGAACAAGGATGTTGGGTTTGTGAAGGAAGGTCAGCCCGTATCCGTGAAACTCGAGGCTTTTCCCTTCACTCGATATGGAACTGTAGTCGGCCATGTAGAGAGCTTAGGCTCAGATGCAATTGAAGATGAAACGCTTGGATTGGTATATCCGGCTCGGGTGTGGCTTTCGGGCAATATAAAACGAGGGAATAACGCCATCAACGCAAGTCCCGGAATGGCGGCAACAGCTGATATAAAGACAGGGAAGCGCACCATCCTTAGCTACTTGACCAGCCCTATATCGGAAGCGACCGAAAGTTCTTTGCGAGAAAGATAACCATCGCGTATTGCGGCATAAGGATTTCGATCATGAGCACGTCAAAAATTTTGCGCAACATTCCTGATGTAACAGCTAAAACCTTGCTTGAAATTTTCAAAAAAGAACATCCTATTGAAGTAGAAAATTGAAAACCTATTGAAATTAAGGGCAGAGACATTGCAATTGACGAGCTTTCAACGATTGGCACTTTTGTTCGCCGTTTCATAAAAGATAGATCATCCTATTCCGACAGCATGGATATATTATCCATCTGGATGCGAATGAGATATCTATTGATAACTAAGGAATTAGGACTGCCTGCATACTCTAGGAGCTAAAAATGGCTGTCGTCATATTTCTGGATGCAGTTACGCGACGCTAATTCAATGCAAATTTGCGAAGGATGAAATCTATGACGATTGATTCATGCGCCATTGAGATTAAACGAGCCTATCTTCATGATATGGGCGGATTTTTCAACCTCCCAGATGATGAGCCGATACCCCTGGTAGAATGGGTCGAGTTTTCGCACGACAATGTGCGCGACTATATTGATATTTTTTTGAAAACACATGAATTTGATTCAGAAAAATTATGCGATCGTGTAATACAACTTTTATCTCAAGATTTTATTTCACTCAATACTGGATCTGGCGACGGAATTTCTCCAAAAAGAATTCTTCAATTTATCAAAGATAGTGGATTTTATTATCTAAAAAGAGGGGAAGCAGCGCCTCTAGCGGAATTTTCTATCGGATCCAGTTTTGGCAATATTTCTACTTGTATAAGTCGAGATTTCAAAAAGAATTTTCCGAGAACGGTTGAATTTTCACGGTCCAAAAATTACGCAGCAAATTCTGAAAATTTAAGAATCCACACCGCATACATTGGAGACCAATTGGAGTCTTTTGCTTGGTCTGCGTACGGATATCTAATCAAATCTATGCCTGTTCCTGATAGAGCTTTGGCTCTCCATAACGCGTTTCTGGATCTTCGCCCTACCGAGGAGGCGTAAATGCCGAACATTATTGTTGTAGATAGCGGATTTCTTGTGGCAGGCCTGAAGGTTGGCCAAAGCGCAGGAACCGGCACCGAGTTCATAGACCGGTTTGTGGAATCGAGCCAATTTTCAGGTGATCGGCTGGTAATTAATGATGTCAATCTCGGAGAGTTTCTCGACCCCAGACTTCCTACTGCGGAATGGAATGCTCGGTACAATTGGTGGAACCAAAACTCTCAGTATTTTGACTATATGCCAGTTGATGATACTGGAAAATACAGTTCCAACAAGGGCGAGCACTCCATAGTAGATGATACGATAAGAAAAATATCCGATTTAGAAGGAACAGACAATCTTAAAATTGCGACGGTCGATGATTGGCTAAGGAAGGAAATATCTGGCCCTTTATTCGATGGCACATATAGATTCGATAGAGATAGGCAAATTCTAGACTGGAATAGCTTCTATCGCGATGAATTAATGCTTGATCGGCAAGGGGTTATAGATAGCTATGATCGCTTTAGGACGGCGCTACCTAACTCTGGCGAAACGGGCGTAAACGGATCGCTGTTGAAAAATCAGAAAAGTGGCACTTCTTTATACAGCCCCGAGACGGCTTGGTCTGGCACAGACAAAATGAGGAGTGGGTTGGCCGACTTGCATGAAAGCATCGGCACAAATCCATATCAGAGTTTTGCGGATATGTCGCCGGCTGGCAAAGCCTACTGGTTTACAAAATCCCTTGAAGCCGTCGCATTATTAACGATTCCGGTCGATGGCTATTTTACTCGCGAGCAGATTCTGGATGCCCTCAGAAAGGGAGACCGCCAGCAGGCGAACGAACTCTTGGGAGGCTATATCGGCAGGGCTTTCGGTGGCGCGTTCTTGGGAGTTCTAACGGCGGCAGCTTTCGCCACATTGCCGGGCATGATTTTAGGAGGACTTTTAGGGGCCTATTACGGTGTAGAAATAGGCGGCGATTTGGGCGAATGGCTATTCGGGAAAACCGTGAATTTCCCGTTTGACGCGATTGATGCCTTGGATGCTCTAGGCGACCTTTTGCGACACTTTCGCTCTGATCCACTCGTAATTGATTTGGATGGTGATGGCGTCACACTTATTGCTTTGGAAGGAAGCAATACAAGATTTGACATCGACGGGGATGGGGCGGTCGAGCGCGTCGGTTGGGCGGGTCCCAATGACGGCCTGTTGGTGCTTGATGATAATCAGAACGCCACCGTGGACGGTATTAACGAGCTCATCGGCAATACCCATGTGGACGGCTTTGACGAACTGGCGACATTAGACACCAACGCCGACGGCAAGATTGATCAGCAGGACACTGATTTCTCCAAGCTACTCATTTGGCGGGATGCGAACGGAGATGGAATTTCCTCTTCCAGTGAGTTGCTTACACCAACTCAGGCAGGGATCGCAAGTTTCAACTTGAGCTACACAAATTCAGGAAATGAAATAGGCGGCAGCGTGATCGCACGTGTTGGTAGTTACACTCTTATCGCTGGCGGGCAACGTGCCATGGCGAGTGTGCAATTCGCAACCGATGAGACGGTCACCCGGCCTACACTTCCTGAAGACGCTGATCTGGAAACTATCGCTACGCTACCCAACCTTGGAGGCTATGGGCCAATTGCAGATTTGCGTACCTCCATGTTTCACGATGCAACTCTTGAGGCAATGGTTGTAGATCTCGCGACTGGAGATCATGACTTTGAAACATTCGAAGATTTCCTGCGTGGCGGCTTCCTCGACATTTTGTACAGGTGGGCCAGCATCGATATGGGTGCCCCTAGCGAGACAGATGCGACTCTCAGAGAAAAGCTAATAGAAGCATTAACGGGGGAATCCCTGTTCGAAATGAGCGCTGGCCAGCAGGATCGGATCGACGATGTCTGGGATAGCATTATCGGAAAATTCGGCGTTGGTTTTTTGGTACAAGCAGCAAATAGGACTCAAAATCTAATAATTAATGATCTCGGCCAGACCGTATCCGAACTTGACATTAATGATCCAGATTATTTTGCTGAATTGTCAGCCGAAGCAGAGGCCGCTTTAAATGATATCGAAAATATAGATTTAGCGTATTCTTACTTAAATAAATTTTCAGAACTATCATTGGATTTAAATAGCGGGACAGTGTCTGGCGATTTTGATGCTTTTGCACGAGCATTTATCGAAGATCAGCCCTCTTATTCATTCATGTCTGCAGTGTCTGGAGGTGGAGGTCCGCCCCCCTCCCCCCCTCCACACCGTAACGGCTTCTCTATCGGGTCGATTGTAGTTCAAGAGGAAGAACCCGAGCCGGAGCCGGGGCCGCACCATCCATGGCTAATTTGGTATGAGCAAGAAGGCTCCCTTCTATTCAACGTCGCGGCGGCGATGGGGATCGGCGCTGAATATGTGAAAAATGTGACCGGATGGCAGTGGCTCATGAAGCTACAAGCTGAGGTTGTCGGAACTTCCGGCGACGATATACTGAGCGAAATCGTCTCAACCGTTACCTACATGTCAATAAATTCGGCGCCTGATGGAGGAACGCTATATCCGGTTCAAACTAACCAAACCCGTGATCAGCGACTGTATGGCTTTGAAGGCAACGATGAACTGAGAGGCAACGATAGTGCGGATACACTTGTCGGCGGCATCGGAAATGACCTCCTTATGGGTGGTTCCGGCAGCGACATGTACGTCTACTCGGCTGGTGACGGTCTGGATCGCATCACAGAAGAAGCCGGCGATGATGATGCAGTCTTCTTTTCGTCCGAGCTTAAGTTGGACGACCTTCAAGTCATTCGGCTATCCGGAACCAATGATCTACAACTTCATTTTGGCGACACCTCGAAAGGCATCATATTAACGAACCAGATCAACTTAGGAGGATTTGGAGTCGAGAGATTCAACTTCGTCGGGACAGGTCCAATTGATGCCGGTGACGTCGCCACCATCTATCTTCGTTCGTTCAGTACGGAGAACAAGGACATTATCACCGGAACAGCAGCTGGAGAAGACATAGCCGGACTTGGCGGTAACGACACTATTTCAGGCGTGGATGGGGATGATTTCATTTCCGGTGCTAGTGGCAATGATTTTCTAGCGGGTGGTAACGGGGCAGATCGCCTCGAAGGCGGAACCGGCAATGATATCATATCAGGAGGCGATCATAACGACACCCTGACCGGTGGTACCGGCAACGACGTGCTCTATGGCAACCATGGCGATGACACCTATGTCTTCAATGTCGGTGATGGTCAGGACGTTATCACCGACGATGGTTGGGGCAATGAAACCATCCAGCTCGGCGCTGGCACTCTGACGGGCGATGTCACCGTTTCCCAGGCCGATAACGGCACCGATCTGGTACTGACCTTCGCCGGCTCTGATGATCGCATCACCATCAACGACACCATGACAAATGGGCAGCGGCGTATCGAGCGCGTGACCTTTGCGGACGGAACCGTATGGACGCACGCTGATCTGGTTGCCCGCTCCCTTCTCGCGGCTTCGGGCGATAACGTCTTTTATGGCAGCTATGACGGCGAAGCGCTCAGCGGCGGCGCAGGCAATGACGTTCTGATCGCTCGCGATGGAAATGATGTTGTCACCGGTGGCACCGGCAACGACATGCTCTATGGCAACCATGGCGATGACACTTATGTCTTCAATGTCGGTGACGGGCAGGATGTTATCACCGACGATGGTTGGGGCAATGAAACCATCCAGCTCGGCGCTGGCATTCTGACGGGCGATGTCACAGTTTCCCAGGCCGATAACGGCACCGATCTGGTACTGACCTTCGCCGGCTCTGATGATCGCATCACCATCAACGACACCATGACAAATGGGCAGCGGCGTATCGAGCGCGTGACCTTTGCGGACGGAACCGTATGGACGCACGCTGATCTGGTCACCCGCTCCCTTCTTTCGGCTTCGGGCGATAACGTCTTTTATGGCAGCTATGATGGCGAGGCGCTCAGCGGCGGCGCAGGCAACGACATTCTGATCGCCCGCGATGGAAATGATGTTGTCACCGGTGGCACCGGCAACGACATGCTCTATGGCAACCATGGCGATGACACTTATGTCTTCAATGTCGGTGACGGGCAGGATGTTATCACCGACGATGGTTGGGGCAATGAAACCATCCAGCTCGGCGCTGGCATTCTGACGGGCGATGTCACAGTTTCCCAGGCCGATAACGGCACCGATCTGGTACTGACCTTCGCCGGCTCTGATGATCGCATCACCATCAACGACACCATGACAAATGGGCAGCGGCGTATCGAGCGCGTGACCTTTGCGGACGGCACTATTTGGACTCATGATGACCTGGTAGCACGCATCAGCGTCCCCGGAACGGACGAGATCCTCACAGGGACGAGTTCAGCTGACATCCTCGCAGGCGGCAGCGGCAATGATAACCTGATTGGATTGGCTGGGGCCGACACTCTCGAAGGCGGCATCGGCAACGACTATCTGCGAGGTGGCGATCATGGTGACACATACGTTTTCAATCTCGGCGACGGGCAGGATCTCGTTTATGATGGTGGCCAAGGTGGCGAAGACATCGTTCAGTTTGGCGCAGGCGTCCTACCTTCTGACATCACAATAGTTCAGGCGGACAATGGAAATGATCTGGTCCTACTGATCGCCGGAACTAACGATCGCATCACGCTCGATAACACCATGCAAAATTGGGACGGTCGCATCGAGAAAGTGACCTTTGCCGACGGGACGGTTTGGACCCACGCCGACCTCATGACGCGATCGATGTTGGACAACGGTGGCGAAAATATCTTTAATGGAAGTTCTGACACAGATACGCTGTTTGGCGGCGCAGGCGATGATAGGCTCTATGGCCGTTCCAGCAACGACATCCTCGAAGGCGGCGTCGGCAATGACTATCTCAGTGGTGGAGATCATGGCGACACCTATGTCTTCCATGCCGGCGATGGTCAGGATGTAGTCTATGACGGTGGCCAGGGAGGTGAGGACGTCGTTCAATTTGGCGTGGGTATCCTGCCATCCGACGTAACGGTCATGCAGGCTGACAACGGGAATGATCTCGTCCTCCTGATCGACGGGACTGAAGATCGGGTAACACTTGATAACACCATGCAGAATTGGGATGGCCGCATCGAGAAAGTCACCTTTGCCAACGGGGCGGTTTGGACCCACGCCGACCTTATGACACGATCGATGTTGGATAACGGCGGTGAAGATATCTTCAACGGAAGTTCTGACCAGGACACGCTTTTGGGCGGCGCGGGGAATGACACGCTTATTGGTCGCTCTAGCAACGATATCTTGGAAGGTGGCACCGGTAATGACTATCTCAGCGGCGGCGACCATGACGACAGCTATATTTTCAACCTCGGCGATGGCCAGGATACCATTTATGATGGTGGCCCTGGAGGCAACGACGAACTGAAATTTGGCGCGGGTATCCTGCCCTCCGACATTACGGTGATGCAGGCTGATAATGGCAATGACCTAGTCATATTGATCGCAGGAACCAACGATCGGGTAACCATCGATAATGGCTTGAACGATTGGTGGGGCCGGATCGAGAAAGTGTCTTTTGCCGATGGGACGATATGGACCTTCACTGAGATACTTACCCGTTCGATGGCCGATAAAGCTGGCGACAATATTTTTAGCGGCAGCGCCGATTCAGACACGCTTCTTGGCGGCGCAGGGAACGACACGCTTATTGGCCGTTCTGGCAATGATATCCTCGAAGGCGGCACCGGTAATGATTATCTTAGCGGCGGCGACCACGACGATAGCTATATTTTCAACCTCGGCGATGGCCAGGATACCATTTATGATGGCGGCCCTGGGGGCAATGACGAACTGAAATTTGGCACGGGTATCCTCCCGTCTGACATCACGGTTCTCCAAGCCGAAAATGGGAACGACCTAGGCTCAGGACTCATTGATCGAGCCAGAAGATGACGGTTGCGGCGATGCAGATAGCGGACATGAAGGTGTGCGCGCAGCGATCGTAGCGGG
>NZ_JALJVY010000022.1 GCF_024168485.1 Sphingobium sp. OAS761 | reverse complement strand
GATCGAGGCCGCAATGGAAGCTGATCGGGCGCATCGGGATAATCTGGAAGAACGGCACCGCATGGTGGAGCTGGACTTGCAGCAAGCCCGATACGAGGCATCTCTCGCTGAACGTCGCTATGCTGCCTGCGACCCTGATAACCGACTGATCGCTGCCCAACTCGAGAATAGCTGGGAAGCAGCGCTCAGGCGTGTGGAAGCCTGTGAAGCGGGTTTGGCCCAAGCGCGACAAATCGATCTGGCCGCGCCGGCGCCCGATTTTGCTGGCATTGCCACCGACCTGGAGACCGCTTGGCGCGCGCCTAACGTCGACATGCGTTGTCGTCAGCAGCTCCTCCGCACGCTCGTGACCGATATCATTGCTGATGTCGATGAAGAGCAACGTGAAGTCATTTTGACGATCCACTGGAAAGGTGGCCAGCACTCCCAGCTGCGCATTCGCAAACCCAAGGCCGGCGAACATGGCCAGAGTACGCCCGAAGCCGCCCTTGCCATCATTCGATCCATGGCCACCCGGTGGTCCGATGCAGACATTGCCGCCACTCTCAACCGGATGGGAATGCAAACCGGACAAGGCAAGACCTGGACAGCGCGCCGTGTCGGCTCGCTGCGCACTGTCCACAAAATCCACGGCTACCGATCCGCCGAAAAGAATGGAGAGTGGCTCACGCTGACCGAAGCCGCCAAAAAGCTTGGGGTTACTGCCCATCGGGTCCGTCGACTGATCAAGGAGGGCGTGCTCCCTACCGAGCAAGTTGTACCCGATGCGCCGCACCAAATCCGAGCCACGGACCTGGAAAAGGACGAAGTGACCCAGTTCCCGCGTCACAGAGGCCCGTGTCGCATCAAAATGGAAAACCAAAAGTCCCTGTTTCCGGACATTTGAAGAGGAGGTGTAGTATGAATCGGTCGTTGCCACGCAGCGCATAGCGCGCTCAGCGATGTTGTTATCGATCTCCAAGCGCCCGTCGTCGAGGAACCGCGTCAGGGCGACCCTGCGTTTGCGACCATAGGCGATTGCCTTGGCCATCTCGGATTTGGGCGAGAGGCGACGCAGGGCATCATCGAGCGCTTGGCGCAGCTCGTCGATCAATGGCTGGGTGCGATCCTGCCTGCTTCGTCGTCGGATATCGGGCTGATGGCCTCGAACCTCTGCCTCGATCTCATAGAGCTGACCGATACGTTCCAGCAGATCGGTGGTGAGCGGCGTGGGCTTGGTGGCGTGGATGTCGAATATCTTGCGCCGGAAATGCGCCCAGCAGGCGACCTCGGTGACGCGGTTCGTGTCGTAGAGCTTGTCGTATCCGGCGTAGCCGTCAGCCTGGAGGTAGCCGGTGAAGCTGGCCAGCTGGCGCTGGGGATGCGTGCCGGTGCGATCGGTGGTGAACTCATACCAGACCAGCGGCGGGGTCGTGGCGCCTGAACCCCGATCGTCGACGGCATACGCCCAGAGCCTGCCGGTTGCCGTCTTGCCGCGTCCTGGATCGAGGAAGGGGACCGGCGTGTCGTCGGCATGGATCTTCGACGCGGTCAGCCCGACCTCCCGGATGCGGCTGATGATCGGGTCGAGCAGCACGGAGGCCTGGCCGACCCAGCCTGCCAGCGTCGAGCGGTTGATCTCGATGCCCTGCGCAGCCATGATCTCGGCCTGGCGGTAAAGCGGCAGATGATGATCGAACTTGGAGACGACGACGTGGGCCAGCGTGCCGAAGGTCGCTTTGCCCCGGGCTATCGCCTTTACCGGTGCAGGCGCCTGCACGATCTTCTCGCAGGACCGGCAGCTATACTTGGGACGAATGGTCCGCACGACCCGCCACTGCACCGGCACGGCATCGAGCACCTCGTCGCTGTCCTGTCCCAGCGGCCGCAGCGCGCCGCCGCAGTCAGGGCAAGTGCAGTTGCCCTGCTCGGGCTCGATCCGCTGTTCTTCGCGTGGCAGATGGGCAGGCAGCACGCGAACCGGCGATGGCCGATCCCCATCTGCCGGATCAGCCCGACGCGCGGCGGCGGCGATGGCCTCGCCTTCGAGTTCTTCGAGCGCCAGTTCAAGCTGGGCGATCTCGGTATCGAGCTTCTCGGACGACTTGCCGAACTGCATCCGCTTGAGGCGCGCAATCTGCACACGCAGAGTGTCGATCAGGATGTCGCGGGCGGAAATATCGGCGTGGGCGGCCGCCAATGCGGCTTCGAGCTCGGCGATCCGAGCGTCTTTGTCAGGAGTGGAAAGGCCTTTGTCCGACACCGAGATCCGATAGCAGAAGGGCGGCCTCGATGCCAGAAAAAGCGCCGGAAAATGGGCGTTTTATCCCGCTAATGACGGAGTAAAAGTGCGCTCCGGCCGCCGCCAGTCGATGCCTTCCAATAGCATGGAAAGCTGTGCCGCTGTCATGACCACCGACCCCGTCTTGGTCGATGGCCAGACGAACCGGCCACGGTCCATCCGCTTGGAAAACAGGCACATGCCCTGGCCGTCATACCAGAGCAGCTTCACCAGATCGCCTCGCTTGCCCCGAAAGGCGAATAGCGCACCGGAATGCGGGCTCTGCTCCAGAACCTGCTGCGTCATCACGGCAAGGCCGTCAAAACCCTTGCGCATGTCTGTCGCGCCGCAGGCCAGGAATATCCGCGTCGATGGCGGCAGCGGAATCATCGCGTCAGCACGCCGATCACCCGCAACAACGCATCGGCGTCGACCGTGGCGTCCACCGTCACCCGGACGCCCGATGGCAGCTCAATCCCGATCGAGCTGTCGCTGCGCGCCGCAACCGTTGGGGCTGGCAAGGCAAGGGGCTCGCTGATCTGGACCTCGGCAAATGCCGGCGCAGGGAGCTTGCGAACACCGGGCAACTCGCCGGACATCGCCTGTCGCCGCCATGTGTAGATAGAACCGCTGCCCACTTCATGCCGCTCGCAGGCCGTGCGTACGCAGCCCTCCGGGCCAAACGCATCCCGAAGCACGGCTAGCTTCTGGTCCACTGTCCAGCGCCGCCGACCCGATACCCGACTAACGACCTCGATCCGACTACTCATACGACCACTCATATGAGTAGTCGCTCCACCGCTCGCTGAATCTATGATCTCGTCCGACACCGGCCACCCCGCTCAAAGAGCGGCAATCAACCCGTCGGACCCGGGCTACGCAAGGCGGCCGTCAGACCCCGCTTACGACAGAAAAACACACCGGGAAAGTTCAACGAACCGGCTTATCTTAGACTTCGATGCCCGTCAGCGGGACGAGTGCCGTAACAGGACCATCTACCAGACTGCGTTATCGGAGCCCGCGAACAGGGCGTTCTTGCGATTGAGGGCCAAGGGCCTGACGCTGCGCTCGACGGTCGAGATCGACGCGGCCGTCATCGAGCAAGCGCGTGAGGCCGTTCCAGCGGGTGAGCGCGTAGCGGTTCGCCTCGCCGAGCTTGCTCTTGGCACTGACCGGGCGATTACGGGCCTCGAGATACTGGCGCAGATCGTCGACGATGACGCGGCTGCGCTCGGTTCGAGCGACACGGCGCTGTTCGGCGGGCAATCTGTGCCTGCCGGCAGAGGGGCAAGTGATCGGCGTACGTGGCAACCAGGCCTTGCGCGATCAGCGCTTCGGTGGGAATGCCGCCATCGACAAGGGTAATTATGCCGCTTCCGTAACGAAAAAGACGCCGCAAAGTCCTTCCCCCATTTACGCAGCACCGTTTGATGCACATCCAGGCCTCTTGACGCCTGCGCCACGCTAAAGCCGCGCTCGCTGATCATCTTCGCCGCTTCGATCTTGAACTCGTGGCTAAACTTCCTTCGCTCCATTCACGTACTCCAGTCTGATAAACACCTTATCGTGGTGTCCACCAAACCGGCAGAAGGCCAGTCCCACAGGGGCAACACGACCCCCGCCGAGATGGCGGGCAAGTTGCCGTCACCGTCACGGGTGGGCATCAGTCGCACACTGGAATCACTCGCAAGTCGGAAAAGTCGGGGTTTAGAGCAGCGGATAGGCGGTCGACTTCGAACGGCGGCGGGATAACGATGCTCGAACTCCACATTCGCACATTGTCGCCGTCACGCAGCGGATGGAGCGTCACGAACCGGCGGGTCGGCGCCGATCCCGGCGAGGATGGCCGTTACGAGTGCGCTCGCCATCTCGGGAGGCGTCAGTGCTCCGTCTGCCTGATACCAGCGTGCCGACCAGTTGAGCGCCCCGGCGATCATAAGTGCGCTGACCTTGACATCGGGGACGGTCGCAGACCCGTCGAGTGCGGCCTGCTCGACCATGTCGCGGAGGAACCTGTCAACCTCCCGCTTGAGCGTACGGAACTCCGCCCGGTTGCCGGGGGCCAGCGCCTCGTCCCCGGTGCGAATGACGCAACGGCCAAACTCTGTCATGACGATTTCAGCATAGCGACGTAGAAATGCTTCCAGCCTCATCAGGCCATCGCCCGGAAGCGCCCGTGCCTGCGCGGCGGCGTCCTGCAACTCCGCTAGGCCGATCCGCACGCATTCGAACAGGACCCGGTCCTTGTTGCCGAGATAGTGGTAGATCACTGGCTTGGTCACGCCCACTGAAGCGGCGACATCATCGAGGGAGGTGGCGTGGAAACCGCGTTCGTTGAACAGCTTCACCGCAGCCCGGAGGAGAGCCGCCCGCTTTTCGTCCCGCGCCTGTTCGGTCGGGCGTTCCCACGCGAAGGGCTTGGCTCCTTTTTCACCCATGTGATCCCCGATGAAAATTGAAGATGATCGGCTTGACATGAAAGGCCTTCGTCACTCACTTACTGACGAGTAACCTTATTCCGGAGAGTAGGCAAGGCGAGTCGCCGGCGCTCTTTGAGATCGGGTGGCGACTGTCAGAAAGGTGGGCGATGCAGATCGAAGGGATGGCGGCGGTGGTCACGGGCGGCGCGTCGGGCTTAGGCGGCGCGGCAGCGACTATGCTTGCCGATGCGGGAGCGAAAGTAGCGATTTTCGATCTTAACGAAGATGCCGGCCAAGCAAAGGCGGCCGAGATTGCCGGGCAGTTCGTTAGCGTGAACGTCGCGGACGATGCGAGCGTCGCTGCCGGCCTCGCCGCAGCGCAGAAGGTTCATGGAGTCGCCCGAATTCTAGTTAATTGCGCCGGCATTGCGCCTGCGGTGAAGACGGTCGGCAAGGAGAATGCGCCGCATCCCCTCGATACCTTCGCCAAGACCATTGCGGTGAACCTGGTCGGGACCTTCAATGTGATTTCCAAATTTTCGGCGCTGCTGGCTGCGGCTGAGGAGATTGAGGGTGAGCGCGGCGTGATCGTCAACACTGCCAGCGTCGCGGCATTCGACGGCCAGATCGGGCAGGCCGCCTATTCCGCTTCCAAGGGCGGCGTGGTCGGCATGACCCTGCCGATCGCGCGTGACCTGGCGCAGCACAAGATCAGGGTGATGACGGTCGCGCCCGGCATCTTCCTGACGCCCATGCTGGAAGCATTCCCGCAGAATGTGCAGGATGCGCTCGGCGCGCAGGTGCCGCATCCCAGCCGCCTGGGTAAGCCTGCGGAATATGCGCAGCTGGTCCAGTCTATCATCCTCAATCCCATGCTCAATGGAGAGGTGATCCGCCTGGACGGTGCGATCCGCATGGCACCGCGTTGATCTAATGCAGGACGGTATCGACTTCGCCGTTTCGGACGGCATCGCGCGGATCACGCTGGCGAGGCCCGATGTGGGCAACGCAATCGATCTGCCGCTCGCTCGCGCCCTGCTTTCGGCGGCTATCGCCTGCGAAACGGACGCCGCAATCCGCTGTGTGGTGCTGAACGGGCAGGGGCGTCTGTTCTGCGCCGGCGGCGATGTCGTCGCGATGCGGGAAGCGGGTGACAAGCTGCCCTTGATGCTGACCGAACTGATGGCGGTTTTTCATGCGGCGGTGAGCAGGCTGGCGCGGATGCCCAAGCCGCTGCTCGTGTTGGTGAACGGTCCTGCGGCGGGTGCGGGTTTCAGCCTGGCAATGCTGGGGGACGTCGTGCTGTCCTCGCGGTCGGCCCATTATACCGCTGCGTATGGCGCGATCGGTCTGACCGCCGATGGCGGCCTCA
Source organism: Sphingobium sp. OAS761 (assembly GCF_024168485.1). Taxonomy (GTDB): domain Bacteria; phylum Pseudomonadota; class Alphaproteobacteria; order Sphingomonadales; family Sphingomonadaceae; genus Sphingobium. The sequence continues at coordinate 14,388 of NZ_JALJVY010000022.1, read as the reverse complement.
GCTGGCTGCTGCCGCGTCTGGTCGGGCTGCGCAAGGCGCAAGAGATCATCCTGACCAATCGGCGCATCAAGGCGGAGGATGCCGAGGCGATCGGGCTGGTCACGCGCACCGTCGATGATGATGCGTTGATCGATGAGAGCAATGCCGCCGCGACCGCGCTCGCCAATGCGCCCGTGGCCGCACTCGGCGCGGCGCGGGCGCTGCTCAAGGAAAGCTACGAAAGCGGCCTTGAAACACAACTGGATCGCGAACTGCGGTCGATGGCGGTCGCTGCCGATCTGGAGGCGCGGGAGGGGCTCGCCGCCTTTTTCGCCAAGCGCCCCCCGGTCTTTCGAGGAGCATGAATCGTGGCTGACGCCTATATCGTCGAGGCGCTGCGTACCGCTGGCGGGCGCGCCCGGAAGGGCGGGCTGATCGGTGTGCACCCCGCTGACTTGGGCGCGACCGTGCTCGATGCGTTGGTCGCGCGCACCGGCATCGACCCGGCGGCGGTGGATGATGTCATTGTCGGTTGCGTCACGCAGGGCGGCGAGCAGGCTTTCGCCTTTGGGCGCAATCTCGTCCTCGCTTCTTCGCTGCCCGACAGCGTTCCGGCGGTGACGATAGATCGGCAGTGCGGATCATCGCAGCAGGCGCTGCACTTCGCGGCGCAGGCGGTAATGTCGGGCACGCAGGATATCGTTATAGCCGCCGGCGCGGAGAGCATGACCCGCGTACCTATGAATTCCAATTGGCAACTCCATCGTCAGGCGGGAGTCGGCACCGGCCCCTGGTCACCGGCGATCCAGAAGCGGTATGACGTGGCTGAGTTCAGCCAATTCCATGGTGCGCAGGCAATCGCGGACAAATATGGCCTCACGCGGGAAGCGATGGACGAATTCGCGCTGGCCAGTCATGCCAAGGCCGCTGCGGCGATCGACAATGGCGCATTTCGTAATGAGATCGTGCCTGTCATGACACCCAATGGTGTATTTGACACAGATGACGGCGTGCGACGTGGCGGCACGAAAGAGGCGATGTCCGAGGTGAAAACCTTGGGGGAAGGCGGCACAATTACCGCCGCCAACGCCAGCCAGATGACCGACGGAGCGTCGGGCGCGATGATCGTCAGCGAGGCAGCACTGAAGCGCTTCAACCTCACCCCGCTGGCGCGGATCGTCAACCTGACCGTCACGGCCGGAGATCCCGTCATCATGCTGGAAGAGCCGATCCCTGCCACGCGCAAGGCGCTCGCGCGAGCGGGCATGAAGCTTGAGGAGATCGACCTGTTCGAGGTCAACGAAGCATTCGCGTCCATCCCGATGGCTTGGCTGAAGGCGCTGGGCGCGGATCCGGCGAAGCTCAATGTCAACGGTGGCGCCATCGCGCTCGGTCATCCGCTCGGCGCATCGGGAACAAAGCTCATGGCGACCCTTGTCCATGCCTTGAAGGCGCGTGGCGACCGCTATGGCTTGCAGACCATGTGCGAAGGCGGCGGCATGGCCAATGTGACGATCATCGAGAGGCTCTGAAGGGCGGCAGATGGCACCATACCAAGCCCTTCGCATCGAGGCGCCTGGCGCAGTGGCGCTCGCGCGGCTCGACCGTCTTGGCGAGCTCATCGCGCCGAACCCGAAAGTGTCGTAAGATATGGCGGCCTTTGCCAAGAAACTAGTGTGGTGGATTTGAAATACGCCACATATTGCTGGCAAGCGCGGAGCGTATTTCAAATCCATAAACCACACTAGAATCAAATATTTGCTAGTGACCCTTTGAATCTGAAGTTCGCTCAGCCCTATCGGATCAATGTAGCGAACTTCAGATTCGGGTCACTAGCTGTTAGGTACACAGGATGATGAGGATCGTTGCATGACCATTCGCACGCGTTTCACCGATCTGGTCGGTATTGACTATCCCATCGTGCAGGGCGGGATGATGTGGGTTGGCCGTGCCGAACTAGCCGCTGCTGTCTCGAATGCTGGCGGGCTGGGGATCCTGACTGCTTTGACTCAACCGACGCCGGACGACCTGCGCCGCGAAATTGATCGCTGCCGAAGCATGACCGACAAGCCTTTCGGTGTGAACCTGACCATTCTGCCCTCGGTGAACCCGCCGCCCTACTCCGAGTATCGCCGCGCGATCATCGATAGCGGTGTCACCATCGTTGAAACGGCGGGCCACAAGCCACAGGAGCACGTTGAGGATTTCAAGGCGCACGGCGTGAAGGTCATCCACAAATGCACCGCGGTACGCCACGCACTCTCAGCCGAGCGCATTGGGGTCGACGCGATCTCAATCGACGGCTTCGAATGTGCGGGACATCCGGGCGAGGACGATATTCCGGGGCTGATCCTTATTCCTGCGGCTGCCGATAAGGTGAAGGTGCCGATGATCGCGTCCGGCGGCTTCGGCGACGGGCGGGGCCTTGTCGCCGCGCTCGCCTTGGGCGCAGACGGCATCAACATGGGCACGCGCTTCTGCGCAACGGTCGAGGCGCCGATCCACCAGAACATCAAGAATTTCATCGTGGCCAATGACGAACGCGCGACGAACCTGATCTTCCGTCGCTTCAACAATACGGGTCGCGTTGCCAAAAGCGGCATTTCGAGCGAGGTCATCAGTATCTCGTCCCGACCGGATGCGGAGTTCAAGGACATTCAGCCGTTGGTATCAGGCGCGCGCGGCCGGGTTGCCTTGGAGACGGGCGATATCGAAGCAGGCCTGGTCTGGGCAGGGCAGGTCCAGGGCCTGATCCACGACGTGCCCACCGTCGCCGAGCTTATACAGCGGATTGTGACCGAAGCGCGTGAGATCGTCGCCAGACGCCTGGCGACATTGTGACATGACCTGTGGCGGTGATCTGGTCGCTTCGTTGGCTGCTGACTGTTGGGAGTGCGCTTGATGATCCTTACTGAGACTCAAGCTTCGATCCGCGACGCGGTACGCAATTTCGCGCAGGATGTAATCCGTCCGCGCAGTGCTGACTTCGAAGCGGCCAAGGGATATCCCGACGGCCTGTTCCAGGAGATCGCCGCTCTCGGTCTGCTCGGCATGACTGCGCCGGAGGCGGCGGGCGGCGCGGGCGCCGATTATGTCTCCTATGCTCTGGCGCTGATCGAAATCGCGGCGGCGGACGGTCCACTGTCCACGATCGTGTCGATCCAGAACAGCATCATGGTCTCCGGCCTTTTAAAGGATGGCAGCGTGGCGCAGAAGGAGCGCTACCTCCCCGAGCTAATTTCCGGCCGCATGATCGGCGCCTTCGCGCTCACCGAAACTGACGCCGGCTCCGATGCGTCTGCCATCCGCACCCGTGCGGTGCGTACCGACGGGGGCTGGGTGTTGAACGGATCGAAGCAGTTCATCACCTCGGGCCGCATCGCCGGCGTTGCAATGGTGATAGCCGTTACCGATCCCTCCGCGGGCAAAAAGGGCATTTCGGCCTTTCTCGTGCCTACCGACACCCCCGGCTACATCGTGGACAAGGTGGAGCACAAGCTGGGGCAGGCCGCCTCCGACACCTGCGCGATCCGGTTCGAGGACTGTTTCGTGCGGGATGACGCACTGCTGGGGTCGGAGGGGCGGGGCTATTCCATCGCACTCTCCAACCTTGAAGCGGGCCGCATCGGCATTGCCGCGCAGAGCGTCGGCATGGCGCAGGCCGCGCTCGACATCGCTGTTGCCTACGCGCGTGAGCGCAATTCCATGGGCAAGCCCATCATCGAACATCAGGCGGTCGGGTTCCGGCTCGCCGATCTCGCGACGCAACTCGAGGCGGCGCGGCTGATGGTTCTGCACGCCGCTGCGGCCAAAGATGCAGGTCTGCCGTGCCTCAAGGAAGCCTCGATGGCCAAGCTGTTTGCCTCGGAAGCAGCCGAAGCGATCGTCTCCGGTGCCATCCAGACCCTCGGCGGCTATGGCTATCTTGAGGAATTCGGCCTCGCAAAGATCTACCGGGACGTACGGGTCTGTCAGATTTACGAAGGCACGTCTGACATCCAGCGTATGGTGATTGCCCGGGCCATTGAGAAGGAGCGGTGACCCAGATGAGTACGTCGAGGACGAGAGCTGAAGATCCAGTCGTTATTGTCGGCTACGCCCGCACGCCGATGGGCGGCTTTCAGGGCGTTTTCGCGGGCGTGACCGCGACTCAGCTCGGATCCGTTGCGCTCAAGGGCGCTGTGGAGCGGTCGGGTGTGGCGCCCGAGATGATCGAGCGCGTCTACATGGGCTGCGTCCTTGCCGCCGGCCTGGGCCAGGCACCTGCTCGTCAGGCGGCGCTGGGTGCCGGCCTGCCGAACTCCGTTGAGGCCACCACCGTCAACAAGATGTGCGGATCGGGCATGCAGGCGGCAATCATGGCCTATGATGCGCTGGCTGCCGGTTCTGTCGACGTCGTCGCAGCGGGCGGCATGGAGAGCATGACCAATGCGCCTTATGCCCTGCCGAAACATCGGAGCGGGGCGCGCATCGGCCACGACCGGATCATCGACACGATGATGATGGACGGGCTGGAGGATGCCTACGAGCCGGGCAAGGCAATGGGCATGTTCGCCGAAGATGCGGTCCGCGAATATCAATTCACGCGCGCTGCCCAAGACGACTATGCGATCCGCTCGCTGAGCCGCGCAAACGAAGCGATCGCCAGCGGCGCCTTCGAGCGAGAAATCGTGCCAGTCATCGTGACGGGTCGAAGTGGCGATACGGTCGTTGACACTGACGAGCAACCGGGCAAGGCCAAGCCGGAGAAAATTTCCTCGCTGAAGCCTGCCTTCGTCAAGGACGGCACAATCACAGCCGCCAACGCCTCTTCGATCTCGGATGGCGCGGCGGCACTGGTAATGACCCGTCGCAGCGTTGCCGAAGCGCAAGGCTTGCCTATCATCGCGACTATCGTGGCGACGGCGGCCCATGCCCATCAGCCCGCCAGGTTCGCGACAGCCCCGGTGCCTGCGATGCGCAAAGCGCTGGAACGGGCAGGATGGACGGTCGATGACGTCGACCTGTTCGAGGTGAACGAGGCGTTCGCGGTCGTTGCGATGATTGCCGCGCAGGAGCTGAATATTCCGGCAGAGAAGCTCAATGTAAACGGCGGCGCCACTGGGATCGGCCATCCGATCGGTGCTTCAGGCGCGCGTGTCCTGGCGACGTTACTGGCGGCGCTTCAAGCACGCGGGCTGCAGCGCGGCGTCGCAAGCCTGTGCATCGGCGGCGGCGAAGCGACCGCGCTGGCGGTGGAACTCCCGTAATCGGTAGAACGATGAGTATGAACCCGCTGATGCGGACGTGGTGCAACGTCTAGTCTTGCCGAACCGTGGCTTGTTCTGCCCGATGGCTCCATGCTCACTGTAGAAATCGCAACGCGGACGATCTTTGTCGCGGTGATGACCATTACTGGACCATCGCGCACGCTATCCACGTATCGCGTTTCAGGATGCCGCGGCCCTGGTGCCGCTGGCCGAGCGCGAACCGCTGCGGACATGGCTCGACCGCTTCAATTCGGCAGCAGATCGCATGGCGGCCTGACATGGCCCTGAGCGATAACTTGGCCGTACCTCGACCCGGCACCGTGGAGGGCAGACTCTAGGACAGATCGAGGGAGCCAGAGGAGACAGGGCAGTTGCGATGTCTCGTGCGCGTTCCGCGACAGTCGGGATTTGTTCGGCTCTCTGTCACGAGGTGCGGGTATTGCCGCCGGGATAATTTCCGCCGCCGTACAGCTCATCCAGCAGTTTGTAATCGATTCCGCCTGTGGCTGTGCGGGGCATATCCTCCCGGAATTCGACCAAAGATGGTTTCTTGTAGGATGCGATATGCTGACGGCAATGCTCGATGATGTCCTGCGCGGACGCCTGGCTTTCGGGCTTTAGCACGACGATCGCCTTTACCGTCTGGATCCATTGTGGATGGGGCACGCCAATAATGCCGCAATCGGCAACGGCAGGGTGACGGCGGATGCAGGCTTCCACTTCGGCGGGATAGATGTTTTCCACGCCCGACTTTATCATCTGCACCTTAGGCCCGATGAAGGTCAGGCTGCCGTCCGCCTCGCGGCGCCCGAGATCGTTTGTATGATGCCATCCGTTGCGGTGCCGGTGGGCGTTGAGCTCCGGCCGCCGCCAGTATCCGTTCATCACCGTGGGTCCGCGGAACACGATTTCGCCGACCTGTCCGGATTCTACGTCGCGGTCTTCCTCGTCGACGATCCGCATATGACACAGGGGCGATGGGCGACCAAATATGCCGATGGCGTGACGTCCATATTGTGGTAAAACTCCTAGACCCATCACTTCGGTCTGACCGTAGCCGGGGACATGGGTTTCGACCGGTTCGACGGTGACCATGCGGTTCCATTCCTCGTTGTAGGGAACGGACCGCAGGCTGCTGAGATCGTAGTGTCGGTCATGGTTCAGCTGGATGATCTCGTCCATGGTCTTGCTGACGAGCCACGTTCGCGTGCACTTGTGGTCGTGGATCGCCTTTGCGATCGACCTGGCGTCACTCCGTCGCACGAAAACATTGGTGCCACCCACGTGATACACCGTCAGGCACTGCATCAGCGTCCCGAGATGGAAAAGGGGACCGACAGCGAGAAACACCGTTTCGTTGGAGATCCGCTGGGTTGGGGCGAGCACCAGATTTTGCAGCAGAATCGTCTGCTGGTTTAGAACGGCACCGTTGGGGCGGCCGTCAAACGCCGCCGTGTAGATGATGAGCGTCCCGGCGGTCGTGTCGACTTCGCGATGATCGTTGCGGTCCGGACGACCCGAGTCCAGAAAGCTATCGTAGGAGTCATCGCCATCGCCATCATGCTGCAACCAGAGCCCACCGGTGAACTTGGCCAGTTCGCGACCCGCACGAATGTCCCCGCCGACCTCCTCTTCCTGCCAGAACACGACCTTTGGCTCGAGATCGTCGATCAGTTCGGCGATTTCGGCTTTGCTCTGTCGCCAGTTGGCCGGGCAGAGCATCGCGTCGAGCTGTGAGGCCGCGATGAGCAGTTCCAGGATCCGGTCGGAGTTCTGACCCAGCCAGAGTATCCGATCCCCTGCCTGCACGCCGTTGTCCTCGAGCGCGTTGATCAAGCGATCTACGCGCTCCAGCAGTTGCTCATAGGTCCTGGTCTGCCCGCTGCACGCGTGCGCGATCTTACCAGGGTAGGAGCGGACGTGCTCCTCCAGAATGCTGTAAAATGACAAGTGTCGGATGACGTCAAACATAGATACTCCAGGGTATTCGCTCATTTGCAGCACCGCGTCGGCGATTTTCGACCAAGGCGGAACACGGAAGCGCACTATGGCAACGATGAGTGCGATTGAGTTGGCCCGTCGTTAAGCCAGCGAAAAGCGCCCGCTTGGGTCGACCGATCCTGCAATCCCCGTCGGCAGGCGCACCACGGGTAAGGCGCGCGCGTGACGAGAAGTGATCAGCAACTCGCCGCCAACCGCTTCGAGTAGCCACTGGTCCTGATCATGGAACGTCTCGCCATCCGGCGACACGAAACCGAAGGCAGGGCCGAAACTGACCATGCGCCACGGCGCGAAGCCCAGCTCCTTGAGCCGGTCGGCCGCTCCGTCGCGCGCGCAGATCGACCCTGCCGGCTGGAAGGCCTTGGCGACATCCAGATTCATTGCCGCCATTCCGTCGAGAATGGCGTCGGTGATACCGAACGCCACCTTGATGGAGAGTCGTCGCATGAACATCTCGGCACGGCCGGCGTCGAAAATGAAGTTTTCCGCAATTGCGACGCACCCTTCCAGGTTGGCGACGGAAATTTCATAGGGCCAAAATTGTGCATATTCAGAAGAACCGGAGGTGAACAGCACCATTGAACCGGCCTCCACGCCCATTTTCTGGAACATTTTCATGCCGAACAAAGCGTCCGCATGTACGTCGCGGAAACTTATCGGGTAGCTTGTCACGGCATGCGATGTACGAATGCAGCCATACATCATTACACGTTCGTCGGTTGCTGATCCGGTGATCGGCTTGGCCGCTACGTTCATCTACCTCTCCTTATTTACAGCCACCCGTGTATTCGTGCCGATGGAGTGATCACTAGTGCACGCTGTATGATGACTCTCAAGCCTCGGTAAGAACCTTGGGGTTGGCGATTTTGAATATTTTAGCCGCCGTTAAGCCGAGAATGTCGGCCTTTTCGGAGTCGGTGATGTCAATGTCACGGAAATTCTCCGCGATTACAGCGCGGGAATGCGGGAAAGAGCCTTCCAGATGAGGATAATCCGTTGCGAACATCAGCGTCTCGTGGCCGAGCACCTTCCGGTTCTCAACCGCCGAACGGTCGTGCGAGAAAGCGGCCTTGACCTGCTGAGCGATGATCTCGCTGGGCTTTCGGCTCAACTTTGGCCGCACATAGTGAAGATGTGCAGGATAGATTTCGTCGAGAACTTCGGCCAGATAGTTGAGATAGGACGATCCGCATTCCATGGTGGCGACGGTGAGATTGGGGAAACGGTCGAGGGCGCCGCTCGAAACGAGATACGCGACCGCGTCTATGGGGCCACGGCCAGACAGCATGTAGTTGATCAGCGCTGCGCCATTGCCGCGCTCCATTGTTGTCTCGCCGCCGGTGCCAGCGTGGAGAATGAGAGGGATCCTCGCATCAGCTGCGACATTCCACAACACGTCCCACTGTTCTGAGTTGTACGAAGGTACCGCACCGGGAAGGCGGCCTGGGATCATCGCGGTCGCGAAGCCAGCATCGACACAGCGTTTGAGTTCGGTCGCCGCATCTTCGATCGAGCACATCGGCAAAATTGCCGCTGGCACGAAGATGTCACGATGCGATTTGAAATGATCCAGCACCCAGTCGTTGTATACAACGCAGGAGGCAATCTCCAGATCGCGGTCGCCCAGGCGCGATGTCATCAGCCCCACGGTCGGATAGACGACTTCCGCATCCACCCCATCACGTATCATGTCCTTGATACGTAGGTCGATTTCAAATCGACCGAGCTTCTCGTTGCCGGAGACGCCATCAGCGACTTGCATCTTGAGGAGCGTCTTGCCGTTGCCCTCGACGAAGAAATTCTTCTCGTCCTTGCGCGTGGCCAGCCCTTTATCACGCATGCTGGCGGGCAGATTGTCGGCCCAGAGCGTGCGTGGCTCAACGACGTGGGAGTCGCAGCTGAGGACATAGGGTTTCATGACGAAGCTTCTCCAAGGCACGGGATTCTTTCTACCAAGCGTCCGATATTCTCCTCGCAGCTTCGAGTCAAGGTTCGCTCCTCGGGAGCTTTTCTAATTGACGGCCGATAGATTTATTGGCAGCCTTCAACGATCAGCTACCCTACTGGGCTTGGCATAGTCACAGTCGTGGCGTCGCGTGCGCAGATGTGCCTGTCCAGCCGCGCGAATAGGCTCGCACAATCCTGGAGAGTATCATTGAGCAACGGTTCCGGTTTCACCTTGGCGGATGTTCTCGAGGCGAACGCCCGAAACTATGCCGATGCGCCTGCGCTAGTGTTCGAGGGCACGACCCTTTCACATGCGGAATATCTTGCACGAGGAAAGCGGCTCGCCTCCGCTTGGACCAGGCTCGGTCTCGCCAAGCAGCAGCGCGTGGCGGTCATGAGCCGGAACTGCCGGGAAATGTGCGAAGTGTACGCGGCGAGCGAAGTCGGCGGGTTCATCACCGCGACGGTGAGCTTCCGTTTCGTGGCCCCTGAAGTTGCCTACATCATCAACGACAGTCTGCCGCATATCTTCGTCTTTGAAGAAGAATTCGCGGACCTTGTCGACAACATCCGCGGTTCGCTGACTTCCGTCGAACATTTTGTCTGCGTCGGCAAAGCGCCCGCATGGGCCATGAGCTATGGTGAGGTCTTCAGAATGGGCGACGAGAGATTTTCCGCCGTCGTCGATCAAACCGACATCTGCTCGATCATCTACACGAGCGGCACCACCGGCCGACCAAAGGGTGTGATGATCAGCCATCGCGCCAAGGTGGGTACTGCCAGCTGCATCAGCTCGCTGATGGCCGCCGGTCCCTCCGATCGCATCCTGTTGATGATGCCGATGTTCCATGTGGGCGCCAAGGACATGTCGCTCGCCCAGAGTTGGCGTGCGGGCGCAATCTATCTTCATCGTGATTTCGATCCGGAACTGATCCTGAAAACCATTCAGGACGAGCGCATCACGATCACCCATATGGCGCCCACCATGATCCAGATGTTGCTCGATCATCCGAGGGTCGATGACTATGATCTCAGCAGTCTGCGGATGATCGTCTATTCCGCCGCGGCCATGCCGACCGCGCTGCTGCGTCGCGGCCTCGCCAAGTTGGGGCCTGTTTTCCTGCAGTTGTATGGACAGACCGAAGGCTCGGGCATCGTGCTCCCGATCGAGGCACATCTTCCTGACGGCGACGATCGTGACCGTCGGCGGCTCCAGTCCATCGGCATCCCGTTTCCCGGTGTGCAAGTTCGTATCGTGGACGATAACGACAGGGACTGTGGCGTGGACGAGCCTGGCGAGATACTGCTGCGTGGCCCAATCATGATGCACGGCTATTGGAATAACTCCAACGCCACGATTGAAACGTTACGCGATGGATGGCTTCGGACCGGAGACATGGGCAAGTTCGACGATGACGGCTATGTCTATCTCGTGGATCGCAAGAAGGACATGATTGTCTCGGGCGGTGAGAATATCTACTCACGCGAAGTGGAAGAAGCCCTTTACCAGCATGATGCGGTGGCCAATGCTGCGGTGATCGGCGTTCCCGACGACAAGTGGGGAGAGGCAGTCCGCGCGGTCGTGGAGCTGCGGGAGGGGGCGAGCGCAACCGCAGCCGACATCATCGCTCATTGCCGGACATTGATCGCCGGTTACAAGTGCCCGAAAAGCGTCGTGTTCGTGAACGATCTGCCAAAACTGCCGAGCGGCAAGATCAACAAGATTGTGATCCGCAAGGAGCACGGACGGATCGAGGAACCGAGTTCAGCGCTAGGCGGCTGATAATCTGAGCATCGCAGGTGTTTTTTGTGCCGGGGTCTGACAGCGCCAAGGTGTGCGGCGTCGGGGCGTGACAGGGCGGATTTGGTGCCGCCCCTGACATCGTTGATGGGATCGGCGCGCGGGGGATCGCGAACTCGGGTGGCGTTGATCCGTCCGAAGCAGGGGCGCCGGATATTTTAGACGAGGACGGCGAGGCCGATTTTCTTTGCCGCTGTTGTTAGTACGGCTGTCCGCAAAATGAGCGCCATGCTCGATTTCCGGTAAGCGCTGTTCCGTACCCACCTTGCGCGGTTGACGCGTAGCGCCGAGTTTCCGCGCCCTGATTGGGCGGGAGTGCGCTGCTACTATGATAATCTCGGGTGATGATCCTGCGAGCAAGGGCGCGCAGCGGTTCGAGGTGTTTACGGGCGCGGGCAAGCGGCGGGATTGGCCGCCCGAAGTGAAGGCCTCGATTGTCGCGGAGTGCTATTCGGGCCGGGAGGGTGTCAGTGCCGTTGCTCGCCGGCATGGGCTCGATCCTTCGCAGGTTTACGCCTGGCGGCGGGATTTGCGGAAGCGGCTTGAGGCCGAAGGTGTGGTCCTGCCTTTGGCAGAGCCGGAAGCGGTCGCGTTCGTGCCCGCCGTAATCGAACCCAGCGCGGTGCCAGATTCTGCTCCCACGCGGCGTCCCCGCCGTCGACGTCGCACCGCAACTGCAGCCGTCGAACTGGAGATCGACGGGGTGGCGGTGAAGATCGGCCGCGATGCCGATGCTGGCGTGATTTCCGCAGTGATCGAAGCCCTCAGGGCAACACGATGATCGGACCCGGCGGTTCTATGGGCGCTGGCGCGCGCGTGATGGTCGCGACGCGCCCGGTGGATTTCCGCAAGGGGCCAGACGCGCTGGCGGCGCTCGTTGGCACCGAGTACGGCGGCGATCCCTACTCGGGCGTGATCTACGTCTTCCGCGCCAAGCGCGCGGACCGGATCAAGCTGGTTTGGTGGGACGGGACCGGCCTGTGTCTGATGGCCAAGAAGCTCGAGTCCGGCGGCTTCAAGTGGCCGGGTATTCAGGACGGAGTGATGCGCCTGACCTCGGCGCAACTCGGCGCGCTTCTGGAGGGCCTGGACTGGCGGCGGGTGCATGGTGGACGCCGCCCCATGGCCCCGCAGATTGCCGGTTGACGAGGCCGGCGCCTACTCATTCACTGCCTTTCATGCTCATGGAAGCGGACCTTCCCAACGATGTCGAAGCGCTGCGTGCGCTGGTCCTCGAACAGGCCCGCGAGCTGGATGTACTCAAGGTTTTCCAGACTGAAGTCGAACGCCTGAAGGCGATCATCGACGCCTTGCAACGCCACTGTTTCGGACGTCGTTCGGAGCAGCTCGACCCGGATCAGTTCGAGCTCGCCCTGGAGGAAGTCGAGACGGCTCTGGCCGAGGCGGAGCATGCCTGCGCCAAGGCGAGCCGTGCCCCGGCCGAGCGACCGCGCAAGACTAATCGCGGTTCGCTCCCAGCCCATCTCGAGCGGATCGAGCAGGTTGTCGATGTGGAAGACAAGGCCTGCCCCTGCTGTGGCGGGGCGCTCCGCCAGATCGGCGAAGACGTGGCCGAACGCCTCGACGTCGTGCCCATCACCTTCCGCGTCCTCGTCACCCGCCGCCCGCGCTACGGCTGCCGCTCGTGCGAGAGCGCCATTGTGCAGGTCCCGGCACCGGCACGGATCGTCGAGGGCGGCATTCCCACCGAAGCACTGATCGCGCAGGTGCTGGTCGCCAAGTATGCCGATCATTTACCGCTGTACCGCCAGGCGCAGATCTACGCCCGGCAAGGCATCCAGCTTGATCGATCCACCCTGGCAGACTGGGTCGGGCGGGCAGCATGGTACCTGCGTCCCTTGCGCGACCACATCCTCGAGCGATTGCGACGATCAGAACGGCTGTTTGCGGATGAGACCACCGCGCCGGTGCTCGATCCGGGCCGCGGGCGGACCAAGACCGGCCAGCTATGGGCCTATGCCCGCGACGATCGCCCTTGGGGCGGCGGCGATCCGCCGATGGTCGCCTATGTCTACGCCGCCGACCGCAAGGGCGAGCGAGCCGAAGCGCATCTCGGCGATTTTGCCGGCATCCTGCAGGTCGATGGCTATGGCGGCTATGCCGCGCTCGCCCGGCGGCGCAACCAGTTCGGCCTCGCTTTCTGCTGGGCGCACGTGCGCCGCAAGTTCTACGAACTGACCGATACATCGTCGGTCTCTACCGAAGTGCTGCGTCGCGTCGCCTTGCTCTATGCCATCGAGGATGAGGTGCGAGGATTTTCGGCGGAGCAACGCCGGGCTGTTCGCCACGACCGCAGCCGCATCATCGTCGACGATCTTCGCCAGTATCTCGAAGCCCGCAATCGCCAGGTCAGCGCCAAAAGCAAGCTTGGCGAAGCGATCCGCTACGCGCTCACCCGCTGGGATGGGCTGTCACGCTTCCTCGACGATGGCCGTATCGACCTCGACAGCAACACCGTCGAACGCTCTATCCGGGTAACCGTGGCGCCGAGGCCGCCTTGCGCGGTTGCAGGATGAAGGGCTGATTGCCACTCGGATAGGGAGCGGCGATGGATAACGAGATCGAAGGTGGACCAGCGAGCAGTCATATGAGTGCTCATACGAGCGGTCGTATGAGCACTCGGATTGAGGTCGTTGCGGGTCGGCGCCGCTGGACAGTAGAGCAAAAGCTGACGATCCTGCGCGATGCCTTCGGCCCGGAGGGTTCGGTGGGTGACGCCTGCAAGCGGCACGCGATCGGCAGCGGGTCGATCTACACCTGGCGGCGGCAGGCGATGTCGGGTGAGCTTGGCGGTGCCAGACCAGCAGCATTGCCTACTTTCGCGGAGGTCGAGCTCTCAGCCCTGGTTCCGGCGTTACCGGCGCCAGGCAGTCCTATCGGGCTCGAACTGCCCTCGGGTGTGAAGCTGACCGTGGACGCCGGTGTCGATGCCGAGGCCCTGGCACGGGTCGTTGCCGTTCTCACGCGATGATCCCACTGCCACCTTCCACCCGGATCTATCTGGCCTGCGGCGCGACCGACATGCGCAAGGGTTTTGACGGTTTGGCAGTGCTGGCCCAGCAGGTGCTGGAACACAGCCCACATTCTGGTGCGCTATTTGCCTTCCGGGGCAAGCGTGGCGATCTGGTGAAGCTGCTCTGGTATGATGGCCAGGGCCTATGCCTGTTTTCCAAGCGGATGGACCGTGGCCGGTTTGTCTGGCCGGTGACGAAGACGGGCAAGGTCGGCCTGACCTCGGCGCAGCTTTCCATGCTGCTTGAAGGCATTGACTGGCGACGCCCGGAGCGGACAACCGCGTATCGGGCTTGCTGCAAGTCCAGCTCCACCATGCGGTGCCGTTCTTCCAGATTATCCCGATGCGCCCGATCAGCTTCCATTGCGGCCTCGATC
>NZ_JALJVY010000021.1 GCF_024168485.1 Sphingobium sp. OAS761 | reverse complement strand
CCGCTACGATCGCTGCGCGCACACCTTCATGTCCGCTATCTGCATCGCCGCAACCGTCATCTTCTGGCTCGATCAATGAGTCCTGAGCCTAGGTGTTTAGTCCCAGCATGTGATGGTGTGGCTTGACGATAAAGATGTGTGGCTTTGATTTCCAGAGTTCGTCGATGGCCTCGTATGGGGTTTTGAACCTGAGCGCCTTGAGTTGCTTGGCGAAGTTGTAGGCTATCAGCCAGTCGCGGACGTGCCGCCGCAACTCGACGATGGATGTATAATGGAAGGATTTAACGGTCGCTTCCTTGATGGTCCGCACCATGCGTTCGGCCTGACCGTTGGTCCAGGGGTGGTAGGGCTTGGTCAGCCGATGCTCGATGCCATTTTCCTGCGCGACACGACCGAAGATGTGCGGGAAGACCAGGCCCGTGCCACGCTCGAACTGAGCGAACTGAACGCCATTGTCGGTCAGCACGGTGTGGATTTTATAGGGTATTGTACGGATCAGCGATTTGAGGAAGCCGGCAGCTACCATCTTGGTAGCCCTGCGATAAATGCGGGCGAAGACCAGCTTTGATGTGCGATCGACAGCGATATAGAGATAAGCCTTGCCGCCTTCATGGCGCAGTTCAGCGATATCTATATGGAAATAGCCGATCTCGTAAGCTTTGAACTTCTTGGGCTTTTCGCGATCCGCTTTGGGCAGGCGGCTGATCCCGTGCCGTTGCAGACAGCGGTGCAGCGATGACCGCGTCAGATGCGGGATCACATCCTTCAACGCGATGTAGACATCGTCCAACGGAAGCCGCGCCTGTACGCGCAGAGCTACAATGGCAGCTTCTTCCATGGGCGAGAGGACGGTGCTGCGGCGCTCCCTTGGTCCCATCGGTAGGTCTTCGACCGTTTGCCGCTTACGCCACTTCAAGACGGTTTTCTCGTTGATCCCGTATCGCTTCGCGAGGTTCGCGACCGAAGCTTGCGATCGCTGTAGCTCGCCTCGAATGGCGTGCGTGGTCTTGGCGCTGCCATGGAGAACCTGGCCCATAGCTCCCTCCGCTGTGATGATGACAAATCTACACCATCACATGCTGGGACTAAACACCTAGTGTGGTGGATTTGAAATACGCCACATATTGCTGGCAAGCGCGGAGCGTATTTCAAATCCATAAACCACACTAGAATCAAATATTTGCTAGTGACCCTTTGAATCTGAAGTTCGCTCAGCCCTATCGGATCAATGTAGCGAACTTCAGATTCGGGTCACTAGGTCACCGACTCATTATGCCGCAACCAGATCCTGATTGAGGCGAGTTGGACGGATGCGAGGACATTGTCTTCACGCTTGTCATATCGGGTTGCCACTGCCCTGAAATGCTTGAGTTTGTTGAAGAAGCGTTCGATCAAGTTGCGATATCGGTAGAGGAACGGGCTGAACGCGGATCGCCGGACACGCTGGGGCATGGGCGGAATGTCGGCGAAATCAAAGCGTGCCATCAGCGTCTCCCGTCCGGAAAACACTGAATCAGAACTCACACCGCCGGGAAATCCTGTTTATGGGTATGTGACCTGGCGTCACGACACGTTGATCGGAGCTTGAAGAGGGCAATGGCCGTGAACGCTATAGCGGCGGAGAAGTCCGGCGGACGTCGGTCGGCGAACTTCCGCCAATCGTTCAGGCAACCGAACACGGCCGGCGGTTTGTGATGAACTGAATTACCCTTTTAGCGCTTCGCTCTCTTCCCGCAGCACACGGCTCTCAAGGTGCGGCATTCATTCTCACGCGCCAGGTCTGCCCGCGGCGCGGCCTCGTTTGTCCTCGGGCCGTCGGCTTGATCATGTGCGACCTGACAACCGCGCTACCACGGCGCCCCCAAAGACACAAAGCGTTCTGATATTCGCCCAATGGACCGAAATAGGTATAGCGGAGCGCGAAAGGATCGGCTAGCCGATGGCTGAGCAGAGGGAGGAGTTGATGGGTAAGCCGGCAAATAGCGCAGGCCCGATGGCCGGGATCCGGGTGGTCGATCTAACCGCGATGGTGATGGGCCCATACGCAACCCAGATCATGGCGGACATGGGTGCGGACGTGATCAAGATCGAGCCTCCGGCCGGCGACAATACCCGCTTTGTCTCGGTCGGGCCGGCGCCGGGGATGTCCGGCGTGTTCGTCAACGTCAACCGTGGCAAGCGCAGCGTCGTTCTCGACCTGCGGACGGACGCGGGCAAGGCCGCACTACAGGCCCTCGTTGCAACCGCTGATGTCTTCATCCACTCGATGCGCGCTAAGGCGATCGGCAAGCTCGGCTTCGCCTACTCGGACGTCGCCCGCATCAACCCTTCGATCGTCTACGCCAACTGCTACGGCTATGGCCGGCGTGGACCGAATCGAGATCTGCCGGCCTACGATGACACCATCCAGGCGGAGTGCGGCATGGTCGCGGTCCAACAGATGCTGACCGGCGAGGCGAGTTTCGTCGGCACGGCCGTGGCCGACAAGGTCGCCGGCCTCACCGCGTTCTACGCTACCCTGCTCGCCCTCTTTCACCGCGCCCGCACCGGCGAGGGCCAGGAGGTGGAGGTGGCAATGTTCGAGACGCTTGCCGCCTTCATGTTGCTCGAGCACGGTAACGGCGCCCTGTTCGAGCCCCCCCTTGGCCCGGCCAGATACCCCCGCGTCGTGGCGCGCAACCGCAAGCCCTACCGCACCAAGGACGGCTACATTGCGGCCCTGGTCTACAATGACAAGCATTGGGCGCTGTTCGTGGATGCGGTGAAGCCGTCGTGGGCCGGGCCGGAACTGGCAACGCTGGCCGAACGGTCGAAACAGATCGACCACGTCTATGGCCTTCTGGCCAAGACGTTCCAGGAGTGCACGACGGCCGAGTGGTTGGAGCTGCTGAACCGCTTGGGCATCCCCGCTGCGCCGTTGCGGACGACCGACGAACTGTTTGACAATCCCCACCTGAACGCGACCGGCTTCTTCGATACGGTGGAGACGCCGAACGGCAAGGTCCGCTTCCCGGGCGTGCCCACCTGGTTCTCGCGGACACCCGGTAAGGTGGCCGGCCCCGCGCCGGAGCTCGGCGCGCACACGCGCGAGGTGCTCGAAGAGCTGGGGCTCGCCGCAGCCGCGGCTGCGCCCGACGCGGCGGACTAATTTAGCAAAAGCAGGGCAAGGAGTCTCAGCGTCCGGTCGGCGCGCGGTAGCCGAGGCTGCGGGAAATTGCTGCCGCCTCTTCCCGCACCATGCGTGCCAGCTCCGCACGACCATCGTGTAGCCGTGAGCTGGGGGCAGCGACGATCAGCGCGCCGATGACGGACCCGGCGGCATCGAAGATCACCGACGCCGTGCCCGTCACGCCATCGCTGGCCTGGTCGACGGTCTGCGCTACCCCGGCGTCGCGCGCCTGCGCTATCGCTTCGGCGAGCCGGCGCTTGTCGGTCTCGGTCTGGGAGCTGTATTGCCCCGGTTTCAGGCGGCGGAGATATAGTTCCAGATCCGCCTCCGGGGCGGCCGCTAGCAGTGCGCGGCCTCCAGCAGTGCAATACAGCGGCCGGCGGTCGCCGATTGCGACAGCAAAGCGGACCGCATTGAGGCTTTCGACAACGTCTACATAGGTCATCATGTCCGCCCCCCTGTCGCGAACGCCCAAGAGGACCGTCTCATGCGACCGGCCCGCCAGCCTGCGCATGCTTTCGCGAATGAGGTCCGACGACTGCAGCCGGCGCCGGGCCTCTGTCAGGGCGCTGCCCAGACCGAACGCCCCGGGGCCGAGCCGGTAGCCGCCCTCCACGGAGATGACGAAATCGTCCTCAGCAAGCCCGCGGAGCAGGGCGGCCAGACTGCTTTTCGGGGTGCCGAGAACCCGGCTCAACTCGGCGAGGCTCAGGGGTGTCGGGCTGGTGCACAGCGCTTCCAAGATCAGGATCACGCGCGTGACAGATTGCGGGGAGTTCGGGCGTCGATCGTTGAGCATCGGGGATACGTAGACCTTTTCGGCTTCCAGGTCACGGCAAGCTGCGCGTTCCGCGCTCACGCCACGTAGGGTCCGTCGCCAGGACCTTCGCGACGTCGACAAATTCCGATGGCAGGGCGGGTGGAGATAAAATAGCGGACCGCTCTGGCTTGACTCATTGCGCGCGCTCCACGGATGATGACTATCACAGGGCTGATTTCGGATCGTCAGCGACACTCTCGTGTAGTCTCGGCCACTGCGTTCCGATAATTTCAATCATAAGGAGCGGATGTGCCGACGGCGCGCCTTAGCGTGCCGATCGCCGAACGTGCCGCTGTTCGCCGAGTACAACGAGCGGAGACTTGCCATCGATTTCGCCAAGAACTGATCTGGCGGAAATTTGGATGTCCTCCGCGTCAGCTCGGGGTTTGAAAAGTGAGGATATACGAAGATGAACAACAACATGACTGCCAATCCGATGTCATTGGCCGGTCGGACGGTCATCGTAACAGGTGCGGGCCGGGGAATCGGGCGGGCGGTCGCTGATCTGGTCATTGCGCTGGGCGGTAATGCGGTAATTGCGGACATGAATCCCGAAACCCTCGAATCTGGTCAGGCGCAATATCCCCAAGGGCGCTTCCTTGGGGTCGTCGCGGACGTTGCGGACCCGTTGGCGGTGCAGGCTATGGTCGATCGCGCCGTCGAAACTTTCGGCGCGGTGCACGGCCTCGTGAACAACGCTGGAATTACCCGTCTGGCGATGATGGAAAAGATGAATTTGGAGCAGTGGAACCAGGTGATCGACGTTCATCTCACCGGTGCCTTCCTGTGCTCTCAAGCGGTCGGAAGACATATGATCGAGCGGGCGAAGGCTGGCGATTCCAATCCGGGCGCAATTGTCAACGTGTCCTCGGATGCAGGCGTGCAGGGAACGATCGGCCAAGTCAATTATTGTACAGCGAAGGCTGGCGTCATCGGGATGACCATGGCAACAGCGCGCGAACTGGCAAAATACAACATACGCGCAAACTGCGTCGCCTTCGGCGTCGTGGAGACTGAAATGACCGAGATCGTGCGCAGTGAGAGGTTTGCTGACAGCTATCGCGCGCGCATTCCGCTTGGACGCTGGAGTTCGGCGGAAGAGGCCGCAAGGCCGGTCTGCTTTTTGCTCTCCGATGCCGCTTCGTTCATTACGGGGCAGCGCATATCCGCCAATGGTGGCATGCAGATGGCGGCCTGAGCAGGCGCGACCGATGGCCCCGAGAAAGCACGGATCTTTGTTGCCGCGATGATTCAACGACTGTCGAACAAGGCGTAAAATCCCAACACGAGGACAAGATAGATGAACGAATTGGCTGTGCTTCCCTTCCCGTTGCACCGGACGGTGCCAAAGAGTGACTGGACGCCTCCTGCGGGTACGCGTTTCATTTCGTCGGACGACCACCAGATGGAGCCGCCGGGCCTTTGGGAGGATCGGCTGACGGGTGAGGACAAGGCGCGGGCGCCGCGACACTGGCGAGACGAGTTCAACCTTCTTCATCTGGAAGTCGACGGTGTTTCCTACGACACGCCTGGTTTTGAACCGGACAATCATCCCGAGGGGCGGCCGGGGTTTTGGGATGTCGAGAAGCGCTTGGCCGACATGGATTCCGAAGGCATCGAGTCTTCGATTATCTTTCACCAACATTCGGCCGCGTTGATCCGGATGCAGGACAAGGATCTCTGGTTCAAATGCATGGATGTGTTCAACGAGTGGCTGGCTGATTGGGCTAAGGCGGCGCCCAACCGTCTCTTCCCGGTTGCTTACCTGCCAACATTCTACAAGCCCGAGATGACCCGGGACTATATGCAGAAGATCCTGGATCTGGGTTTCAAGGCCGTGGAGATTCCTTCGTTTCCGCGCGGCGTGCGCTACAACGGCAAGGAAACGCTGCCGATGTGGGAGGCGATCGCAGAGGCGGGGCTTCCGCTTTCGATGCACGTCGGCGTGCACATCGACGCTACTGGCACAGGCGCGCTGGGGATCAACATGGCGCGCAACATGCAGCCGTTCAACGCGCTGTTTCCCCAACTGGTGTTTTCGGGTTTGTTCGATCGGTTCCCCGATCTCAAGATCGTCTTCACCGAAGGCGGTGCGAGCTGGGTTGCACCCACGATCGCGACTGCCGACAAGATCTATCGCGACTACGCCCAGGTGCTCAAGCCCAAGCTCGAGCACAAACCGAGCTATTATTGGCACCGCAACTGCTGGACGACGTTTATGGACGATCCGGTCGCGCTTGACCTCATCGACTGGATTGGTGCGGACAAGATGATGTGGTCGATCGACTATCCGCATCCCGAGGGCGTGTTCGGCGAGTCAATGAGGGTCGCCAAGGAAATCTACGACAAGGCGGGTGAGGAGAATTTCAAGAAGATCGTTGGCGGTAACGCCGCTGCACTTTGGGGCATCTGACGGTAGCCTCATGGAAGACAGCGAGGCCGCCGCCACGAGTTGGTGAGAACGGCCTCGCTTGTCCTTCCGGCTCGTCACACCGAAGCCGGAAAGACAAGCGAGAATTAGGTTGCCTGTTTTAGACTGGGGAGCGCTGTCGGGCGTATCGGGCAGCTGCTGTGCGGCAAATGTGGGTGGACGGCGTTCGGGTAGTCCGGGTCGATCTTGCTGGAAGCGAAGTCACACCCGGGACCAATTGCTCACTCGAGACTGGCGAGGACACTTGGCGCCGGAATTGCTCGCCGCGCTAAGAGACGATGTGATCACCCTCAGTCAGGGCGACGGCCGGGGTCGGATTGGGACCCGGCTAGCGCATGAACTATTATTGCACCTGCCGGGCCCAGTTTGTCACTCCCAGCTGTAATTGACCATGCCGTCGCCGAACGGCGCATCGCGAAGGCGTACGGCCTCCTTGAGCCCAACCTCCTCGATCGACTGCCGGAACTGCATACGTCCGGCGGACAGATGCCCGCGCGCATCGCCCTCGCCGGCAAGGCGCTGAAGCGTCTTGGCGCCCATCAGTTCCAGCCCCAGGTTTACGACGCGCTTTTGGCAGGCGAGCAAGTCCGGCGCAATAGCCGCAATCCGCTTGGCCAGCGCCTCAACATGGGCGTCGAGCTTGGCCGCTGGAACGGACTCCAGGGCAAGGCCCAACCGCGCGGCGTCCTTGCCGCGCAGCAAATCGCCCGTGAGCAGCATGCGTTTCGCCCACTGCGGCCCCATGTTGTAGAGCCACATGTGGGAAGGTGGTGATCCCTGTGCGCGGACGGGCGGATAGCCAATGCGCGAGTCACTCGCGACGATTACCAGGTCCGACAGGAGCGCGATGTCAGTGCCATTCGCCAGGCAGGCACCTTGGATCTTGGCGATCACCGGCTTGTGCATGTCGAACATGACCATGCGCAGCTCGTTCATCCGGTCCATGTGCCAGATGTCGTCATCGATCGTTGCCGTCTGGCTACGATACTCGGACGGGGCGCTCTGCGAGGCCTGCTGTTCCTTGACGGGGCTGACCTCGCCGCCAGTGAGGTCCCATCCCGAGCAGAAGTCCCGTCCGTTGCCGCCGAGTATCACGCAATGCACGCTCGTGAGGTCATCTGCCTCCAGGAGGGCGTCGCGCAATTCCTGAAGCATGCGCCAGCTAAGCGCATTCCGCTTTTCGGGGCGATTGAGGGTGATCCTCGCAATCCTGTCCCGCACCTCGAACGTAATTGTATCCGTTGTTTTCAGCCATTTTGCCATGTTACAAGTCCTCGGATTCAGCGGATGGGAGACCAGGCGGTCGGCGTGAGCAACCGGTTGCGCTGGCGAACCGGGAGTGGGCATCTGGTCGCGAAGTCAAGCCATTCGGGGTCCGCCCAAAAGGCTTTGCGGCGGGCAGCGCGATCCTCGAAATCGACGAAGCCCCAGAGGTGAACGAATTCGTTGAGGTCGGGACCGACTTCGGTTCGGAAATAGCCGATCAGGTTGCCCAGATGTCGTTTGGCGATGTGCACACCTTCCCTTTCGTAAAGCTCGACGAACCGGGCGACGTCGCCAAGGGCGAACGAATAGTTTCTCTCTTCGACGATCATGGTCACATCCTCTTGAAGACAGGCGCTGCACGAACTTCTCAAGTCCGATTCGCTGGTTCCTGAAGCGCCCTACAGTTTGACGATGCGCGGTATCTTGTGCGGCGGACCCTGTTTGAGGAGCTCGTCATTCGGAACGAGCTCCAGGCGGGAATCGACACCGAGCTGCCGCTGGATCTCGCCTTTCAGTCGCCCTTCGAGCGAAGGCAGGTCGGCGTCACCGGCGTAGCCTACACGCAGGCGAAGGAAATCCTCCGCCACTTTCGGACGGACGATCTGAAACAGGCCGGCCTTCGACTCCGGCTGCGATTCAATGGTGGGCCAGATGTTGACTGGCAGGAGCTGCTTTCCGGCGACCACGACCTGATCGCCCGTCCGTCCTTTTACCCGGAAGCGGGCATGAGTCCGTCCCGACGGACAGCGTTCGCGTGTCAGCCAAACGAGATCCTCGCTGCGGAAACGGATCAGAGGGTCGACCATATTATGCAGCGGCGTAGCCACGAGTTCGCCCAAGGTGCCGTCTGGTGCCGGCTCGCCGGTTTCCGGATCGATGTGCTCGACGAAGACCTCGTCTTCCCAAGCATAGGCTCCGGTATGATTTGCCGCCTCCAGCGTGATTGTCGCATCACCGAGCGACACGATCTCGATGATGTTCATCTTCCAGCGCTCGGTCAGGCCGCGGCCTCGCGGGCCCAAGGGCTCGCCGCCCCAGACCATCGCTTTGTAGCTGGAGAACACTTCGGCCATGTCGATGCCAGTGTCGATCTCGAACTGTTCGAGCCCCATCAACAGCGGTGTCGACAGTGAGATGAGCACCGTCGGACGATGGATACGGCTAAGCTCGACCAGCCTGCCGATTTCGGCGGGCGAGTGGTCTACGCACAGCGGGGTTAGCCCGAAGTGAAGCAACGGCCCGATCGCTGAGCCCCGGATGGTGGGAATGATGGTGACGGCGATGTCGCCCGGACGGACGCCGAGATCCCAGAAGGCGCGGTCGAAGCGAGAATCGGTCAGAGGTGCGTGAAGATCGCGCCGGGCCAGCAGCGTGGGATCGCCGGTCGTTCCCGAGCTTCCGGTGATCGAACGCAATTCGGACATTGGCGTGCAAAGGATTCCGCCGAATGGGTCGCCGGTCTCAGCGCGAAAAGCACGTATATCGTCTTTGGTGATGAAGGGCGCGAGCCGCGAGAAATCGCTCAGCGAATTGATGTCCGAGGGCTTGACCCCCGCTTCGTTCCACTTCTTGCGCACCAGCCCCGCGTTGGCATAGGCGTTCTCGATAATGCGTTTCAAAGCGACGAGCTGACGCGCCTCGATCTCGGCACGCGGCATGGTCTCGATTTCCGGATCGAAGTACGGACGTTGCTCCACCATTTTATTTGTGTCCTTCATCTGGATCTGAATTGACGTCGGCTAGCTATCATGAGGCGCGGGTATTGCCCCCAGCTTGCCTTCTTCCGCCACACAGCTGGTCTAGCTGTCTATAGTCGATGCTCCCGGCGCCATGCGCGAGGTCGGGCCGCGTAAGTCCACTCGGTGCCTGCCGTTACGTAGCGCGACCCCGACGGATGCCGTGGGCCGCCATCGAAACCAATGCGACCTTAGCATGGTTACGCTTGGCGGCCGACACCTCACACCTTCCGGAATACTGGCTTGCGCTTTTCCACAAATGCCTGAGCCGCTTCGCGATGAGCAGGCAGCTGGCTGGAGACAGTTTCCAACGCGAAGCCGGCATCGACCATGCTTGCCAGCGACTGCCGAAGCGGAATATTGAGAAGCGATTTGGTAAAGCTGATAGCGCCCCTGGCACCGTTAAGCAGCTTGTCGACTACTCGGGCGACTTCCGCGTCCAGTTCCTCGGGTGCGACAACCTTGGCGATGAGGCCCATGTCCTTGGCCTCGCGTGCGGACATGAGATCTCCGGTGAGGAGGTAATACTTGGCCACAGCAGAGCCAACCGTATGCGGCCAGAACACCGCCCCGCCGTCACCTGCGGTCAGCCCGACTTTGACGTGTGGATCGGCGAAGCGCGCGGTCTCGCTTGCAACCACAATGTCGGCGCACAGCGCGATCGTGCAGCCCAACCCGATGGCATCGCCGTTGACCTTGGCGATGATCGGCTTTTCGGTATCTTGCATCAGCTGCATGAAACGCTTGCCATTGCGATAGCCGGCCAGGAAGGTCTCGACCTTGGCACCGTCCTTTTTCATGCCGTCGATATCCCCGCCGGCGCAGAACGCGCTCCCTTCGCCGGTGAGCACGATGATTTCGACGCGAGGATCGCGATCCGCTTCAAAGAAGATCCGCGGCATATGCTCGTCCATGATCGTCATGATCGCGTTGCGCTGGTTCGGGTTGTTGAGAGTGACAGTCAGCACGCCGTTCGTGATGTCGAACTTGAATTGCTCCGGATACGTCGAGAAATCCATCCTAAATCCTTTCATTTTCGTCATATCATCAATATTTTGGGCAGGGATTATTACTTCCGGATATCTCTAAAATTACCGGTTCGTCCATTTTACCGCATTTTTCATAGAAGCTCGGATGCTGCCGTAAGAGATCGAGTGTGCCTTCGTGTTCGCCCGACCGAACGCAACCTTGGCGACTGGAAGCAAGACCTTCATTGCGTCGCCTCATACCGTGTCCGGAACGCCGAGGATGCATGTCGCCTGACTGGACAGGGTGCCACCGTTGCCATGCGCGAGCGCCAGTTTTG
Organism: Sphingobium sp. OAS761; assembly: GCF_024168485.1. GTDB lineage: Bacteria > Pseudomonadota > Alphaproteobacteria > Sphingomonadales > Sphingomonadaceae > Sphingobium. The sequence goes on along the minus strand of NZ_JALJVY010000021.1, from coordinate 10,389 downwards.
CTCCGTCCACTTGCCGATCGCCAGCTTGGCCGCGCAACTGCTGGATGGATTCCACCAAGGTGAACAAGCCGTACATTCCCGGGTGGCAGAATGACAGGCCGCCGCCGTTGGTGTTGACCGGAAGCGATCCGCCGGGTGCAATCGCGCCGCTCGCAACGAATGGCCCGCCTTCACCTTTGCCGCAGAAGCCGAGATCCTCAAGGAACATGATCGTGTTGATTGTGAAGGCGTCATAGAGGTTGACGACATCGATGTCGGAGGGACTCAGCGCAGCCTGGGCGAAGGCTCGCAGGCCCGACTCCTGCGCTGCGGATACGGTGAGATCGGCCAACTGCGAGATTTCTATGTGCCAGGTCGCGGAGGCGGCGCCGAGCAGCGCGATCGGGGTATGCCTCAGGTCTTTCGCCCGGTCTGCCCGCGTCATCACCACGGCCGCGCCGCCATCGGTTATGAGGCAGCAATCACCGGCATGCAGCGGATCGGAAACCATCCGCGTCGCAAGCACATCTTCGATTGACAGCGGCCCCTGGCGAAAGGCGTCGGGGTTAAGATTTGCCCATTGCCGCGCGGCAACCGCGACGGAGGCGAGCTGTTCAGACGTCGTGCCGAACTCATACATGTGCCGCGACGCCGCCAACGCATAGGAGGCGACAGGATTGTGTGGACGGTATGGAAGTTCGACGGGCGAGGGCACCTGTGCCGCTACCAGCTTACCCGCCCCTGTGCGCTGGTTCGACCCGTAACAGATCAGCGCATAGTCGATCAGTCCAGCGTCGAGCGCCAACATCGCCCATTCGGCGTGGGTCAGGAATGCCGATCCCCCGGTGCGGCTGCTGTTGGTCATCTTGGGGCGAATGCCGAGATACTCGGCGATCGTCAGCCCCGCCAGATAATCGTTGGGCATGCAGATGAAAAGACCGTCCATGTCTGACGTCTTCAACCCGGCATCAGCGATCGCGAGGCGGGCGGCTTCCGCGGCGATCTCAATCGATGTGTAGCCGGGTGCCTCGCCCAATCCGAAGGTGGCGGCGCCGACAAACGCGGTCTTGCCGCGCAGCTGTGATCCTCGCGTCATTCTGCGCTATCCGGTTCGAAAATGAGGATTTTTCCAGCATCTGGGGCGTCGACAATCCTTGCGCGCACTCGCATGCCTATGACTACCTCCTCAGGTGGAATTGATTGCACGTGGGTCATCATGCGAGGACCTTCATCCAGCTCGACAATTGCAATGCTTACATTGGGTTCAGGCGGCTTCATCCGCTTTACGGTGGTCGCGTAAACTGTGCCGAGGCCGCTCGGCTCGACCCATTCAAGATCGGTTGCGCCGCTACCCGGAGCTAACATCCGTGGGTAGAACACCCATTCGCCAGTGCTTTGCGAGCGCTGCAGCAAGAATTTGCCTTCAGCGAGGTTTCGGAAATAAGTTGTCGTTGGGGTCGCCTGGGTCAAACCGGCTCTCCTTGGTTGGCTGCGCGGTAAATGTTCATCTGAAGACGGCCCGGCCACGGTCAAGTACGACTTTGTCACGCTCAACCGCTGTGCAACGGAAGAGCGTTGCAGTGGGTTCGATCCAAATATCCGTACGCAAGGTTTCACCTGGGAACACCGGCGCCGAAAAGCGGCAGCTGAGTTCCCGTAGCGACTCTGCGTCGGCGTCGCGTAAAGCGGCGAGCAGCGCATAGCCCGCAATACCAAATGTTGCGAAACCGTGCAGGATAGGGCGGGGGAAGCCGGCAGCCTCAGCAACCACAGGATCGGCGTGGAGCGGGTTCAGATCCGCAGAAAGCCGATAGATCAGCGCCGCTTGCGGCAGGGTCGACCGGCTCGCCGACATGTCCGGCAGCCGGCCGGGAATGACGACGTCGAGCTCGGGCCTGCCGCTTTTCGGACCGCCGAACCCGCCGTCGGCACGGCAGAACATGGTGGTGACCTGGGTCGATTGAAGCAAGCCCGTCGCCTGATCGATCAAATCTCGCCGCACCCGCAGAAGAGCGCCCCGGCCTTCGCCCTTGTCGATGATTTCATCGACGGAATTGCGCGCGATCAAGGTGCCTTCTGGCGGCAGAGGAGTGTGAATTGTCAACGACACCTCGCCATTGACAACCTTGCGGAAATCGATGCCCGTATCTGGCTCGCTGATCCAAAAACCAGGGTAGCCCAGCACGACCGGCATCGTCGGCAGCGCCTGCAGCCCTTGCTCGTAGACAAAGCGCAATTCGGCCGGATCCACCGGATCAGAACCCAGCCCAAGTCCCAGCGCATAAAGCACTGTGTCGCGCCATGAGTAACTGTGTGTCCTCTCCGCAAATTTCCAGGCAACCAATTTTTCGTAGTCGATGGCCATGCATTGCTCCCGTGCGTTGATCGATTAGGGCAGCCTCAAAGGGCCGGCAACTAGCCGCCACGGAAATTAGGTATATGGTTTTTCTGCGGATCCGCGGTCGATCAGATGTTTCAGGCGGCAGGCAACGCGGGCGTACAGTGCACTTCCAATGGCTTCACGAGCGCGTTCACGCGCGATAACAAGTCGGGGCCAAGTCGCGCTCCGACGGCAGGGCAACACGCGGAAGATCAGCAAGCTCGGCGTTACACCAGCCGTCGGTGCCTAGGCGATCGAGCGCTCCGATAGCGGCGTTTGCGGTGGGCCTGACCCATTGCGCTGCCTGCACCATCAGGCCGGAATAGGCGGTTGGCCAGATCGTTTCCACAGCCCTTGGCATTCGGTGCGCGCTCAAAATCCCGTAAACCTGGCCGGACGCTTCTCGCGAAATGCCGCAACGCCCTCGGCATGGTCGGCGGTCATGCTCAACATTGGCTGTTGTTGCTGTTCCAGGGCGAGGACCTCGCCCAAGGAACTAGGCCCCTGCGCGAACGCGAACTTCATTGCGGCGATTGAGAGCGGTGCGACGGCCTTATAATCGACAGCCTTCTCCAAAGCCGTGGCAAGAGCGGTCCCGGCTGGAACGAGTCGATCAACGATCCCGATGCGGTAGGCCTCTTCGGCCAATACGGGGCGACCGGTGAACAGGAGGTCCCGCGCCACCGTGCGACCGACCCGCTGCGGCAGCGACCAGACCAGACCGCAGTCGGACGCCAGGCCGATCTTGCCAAACGCTGCGCCAAAGCGAGCGCCATCCCCGGCGACCACGAAGTCGCAGACGGCCGCGAGCGACAGCCCGGCGCCGAACGCCGCCCCCTCGACTGCCGCGATCACGGGCTTCGGGCCGCTCGCAACCAACTCGATCATACGGTGGAGTGGCATGAGCCGGCGGCGGGTGCGCGTCGGATCCGGGGTTGATGAGACAATCATCTGGCGCATGTCTCCGCCGGCGCTGAAGTTCCCGCCGGCGCCGGTTATTACAATCACGCGGATATCCTGATCTGCCATCGCCTCCTCGACCTGCGCCAGCAGTGCGGCGCGCATCTCGTCGGACAAGGTATTGAGCCGGGCGACGTCGTTTAGCGTCAGGATGGCGACGTCGTTGCGCGTCTCACGCATCACGGCTTCGATCTCGGAGACCATCATCGTTAACCTCGTTGCGGAGCCAGTCGCTCCTCGGGAAAGGCGGTGCTGACCTATCCGTGCTTCCACGACGCCAGCCCGTGATTAATGCATTCGCGGATTTGTTGGACGGGAAGGTCCCTGAACTTTGAGCTTCGCCATGCTGCGACGTCATTTCTGCCGGTCCGCTGAACAAGCGGCTGAATTGCGTCGTATACGATTAAGATTTCAAACTAACAATCGACCGATAAATCGTCAAGCGTAGGGTCGATTTTGTCCTGGCGAGCCCGACAGGTCACTCATCCCGCTAACCACAGGGATCGCTTTGTGAGGCGTCTCCGCGACGCCCAAAGGAGAGTTTAAGCCAGAGGCAACGCTCCAAGGCTGTGGGGCACGAATTGATTTGGGGGGCGATCTCCGAGCCCTGAAGAGCATGGCAGGTTGAGCGGCACCGCCGGCGGACGCCCGGAGCGGTTTAAGGCGGCAACGGTTGACAGGTGCGGCGTCGGACACCGGATTGGCTGAACAAACCTGACTTAGCTCGTGTCGGCTACGCCCCCTGTCGAGGGGCTTGCCTTTTTGTACTGGCCAATTTATTCTACCGGTCGTATGGTCGAAATTGTGGAGCGAGGGGGAGGTTCGGCGGCAGCTGGTGGTGAGCGCATGGCGACAACACCGGCTTGGCGTTGCCCGCAGTGGGGGCAGGAATAGCGGACAGAGGCGTCAAAACCTCGAGTCATTTGGCCTGACAGCTGGGACGAGCATGTGCGGCGTATTCAGGCGCTCGGCAATCTTTATGAAGAGGATTTAACAATGAGTATCGAGCAACGGCCGTTTGTATTCAGCTGCGACGCCCACGTGGCGGAGCCCAACGATCTGTTCAGCGTGAAAATGCCGCCGCATCTGCAGGATCACGCGCCAGTGTTTGTTGAAGAAGACGTCGGGAACGGCAAGATTCGCAGGCTCTGGAAAATTGGTGACCGGGTCGTCATGCGCTTTCTTGCTGACTTTCCAACGCACAAGACCGGCAAGACCGACGCGGAATTCCAGTTGCAGAGCGGCGAAAGCGTTGTCGACACCAAGCGTCGAGGCGCGCGCGATCTGTCGCTGCGCGCGGCAGATATGGAGCGCGACGGGGTCGACGCGGAGCTCCTCTTTCCTTCGTCGGGTCTGCTCGTCGCGGCAATCCAGGATCGCGAAGCGCAGCGTGTCGCGAGCGAAGTTTGGAACGATTGGGTCTGGGACTACACGGAGCCGATGCGCGACCGGCTGATTCCCGCAGCGATCATCCCCTCACACGATTTCGATGACGCTCTGGCCGAATGCAAGCGTACGGCCGAAAAAGGCTTCGCTGCCTTCTGTGTTTACGAAGGTCTCAACAACTACAACGACCCCCGCTGGGATGCCATCTTCGCGTTCGCGGGTGAGATGGGGATCCCGCTGGTGTTCCACACCGGCTTCGGAGAAATCGATGTCCGCCCGCTCAAGGGACCCGGCGGCGCGTTGTACAATTACGTCCGGCTGATGAACGACGGCGTAGACATCGTCACGCAGCTGGTGGCCGGCGGTGTGCTCGACCGCAATCCAAAGGCGCATATCTTGTTCGCCGAGCACAGCGCCGGCTGGTTGTGGAGCTTGGCCGAGCGCATGGATGAAGCGTACATCTGCCACTCAAACAGCGTGGATCCGAAACTGTCGCGCATGCCGAGCCAGATTGTCCGGGATCAGGTTCACTGCTCGCTGCAGAACGATGTCCGCTCGTCAATAGCGGCGCGCAGCGGCGTGGGTCTCCGGGCCCTGCTCTTCGCGACGGACTATCCGCATTCTGAAGGCACCTTCCCTTTCACGAATAAGGTGATCCAGAGGATACAGGAGGAGAATCCGGACCTTACCCCTGAGGAATTGGTCGAGGTGCTTGGTGGAAACGCCGTGAAGCTCTTCCCCCGAGCAAACCTGCAGCCGGCATTTGAGGCAAAAACGCGCGAATTTCTGAGCGTGATGAGCAACTAATGGCGACCGTCGGCGACGACAGGGGCGACCCGTAGCCGGTGCTACGGGTCGTTCGGCCGAGCGTCGGTTCGGCCTGCCTCGTGGCGAGGGAACTGCCGTCCGCGCCGTTGGGGCGATGTCCGACTTCATTGCGGGGATGACCCGCGGGTCATCCAAGGTCGCCTCAGTCAACCTGCGGATTCACATGGAGACGGGTATGACGCCGTCAACCGTACATAAAAATGTCGAGAGGAGTATTTCGTGCCTGCAATAGCGGTTGACCTGCCCGACGATCTGGAAGCAGTGCGCGAAGGCCTCGCAGCGTTTGCCGAGTCCGAAGTCATTCCCCGCCATGAGGCTAATCGGGACCTGTTCGAAAACCCAAGACGTCTTTACGATGAGAATGGCCTCTTTTCCGACCGTCTCCTCAAGTTGATCACTGAGGTTCGGACCGCATCGGCCGACGCTGGGTTCTACACAATGTGCGTTCCAGAAGAGCTAGGCGGCGCCGGGCTTGGAAATCTGGCATATTTCGTCGGATGGGAGCAGCTATATCGCCAATGCGGTCCGATGAATTGGCTCATGCTTTATGTATTGAATCATTGGGCGTTCGGGCCAAGTCGTCTTTTCGAGAAAGCCACGGTCGAAGCACGCGAGCGCGTGCTCGCCCCTATGATGACGGGTAAAAGTTCGATGTGTTTCGGGCTTTCAGAGCCTGGCGCGGGCTCGGACGCGGCGGCCATCACGACGAAGGCGGTCCGAGACGGGGACGGATGGTTACTGAGCGGCCGCAAGATATGGACGACGAATGCGCCGATCGCCGACTACTGCGTCGTTTTCGCTGTAACCGATCAGGAACTTGCCCGCCAGAAGCGAGGGGGCATTTCCGCATTCATAGTACCGGTCGACTCGCCCGGCTTCTGCGTTCAGCGCGTCATTCGCATGCTCGGCAGCATTGGGGGGGACGAAGCCGAACTGGCGTTTGACAACGTCAGAGTCGAGCCCTGGCAACTCCTTGGCGACCTTAACCGCGGGTTCGACGCCGCACTATATGGTGTGTCGCTGGGTCGACTTTACAATTCCGCGCGTGCGGTGGGAACGGGGCGCTGGGCGATTGAACAGGCCCTGGATTATGCGGGGCTGCGCAAGGCCTTCGGTAAATCAATTAGCGAGTATCAGGGCGTGACTTTTCCCCTGGCCGAAAGCGCAACCGAGTTGCATGCGGCCCACCTCATGGGCCGTAATGTCGCGATGCTGCTGGATCAAGGGCATTCGGCTGTCAAAGAACTTTCGATGACGAAAGTGTATTCGGTCCAGATAGGGTATAAAGCTGTCGATCGAGCGATGCAGACATTCGGCGCAATGGGTTTCACAAATGAAGTTGGGCTTTATCATGCCTGGCACGCGTTGCGTATCGTACACGTCGCTGACGGCACCAATGAAGTCCTGTATCGCACCATCTCGCAGCAAATGCTGAAAGGGGATACCGATCTGTAGCTCCGATCGGTTCACTACGGGTGAGATATACTTTGAATGCAACTGAGGTTGCGCAACTACTTGGGTCATTAACGGGTCAGCATCGATGAAAGTTTCGCTTACTGAAGATCAGATTTTGCTGCGAGATTCGGCTGTGCAAATATTGCGGCGCGATCCCAAGCAGCCGGCGTGGCCAATGTTCGCGGAAATGGGCTGGCTGGGCCTTGCGCTTGATGTCGACCTGGGCGGTTCCGGCCAAGGCGTGCTTGAAGCCTGCATCGTTGCCGAGGAAATGGGGCGCGCCGGCGTGATCGCACCCTTCGCGACCAATGCCGTGGCCGCGACATATGTGCTTGAGCGGCTTGGCGACAAAGAGCAACGGCAGATATTGGCGCAGGTGGCGGATGGGGGATTATGTATCGCGTTCGCGAAACCGCACGCCGGTTCCGCTGGCGAAGTACGGGCCGAGCGGAGCGCCGTCGGCTCATTCCTGCTGACCGGCGATATATTGATCCCTGAACTCCCTGAAGCTGGATTTGTCGTGGTTCAGGCCGCAACGCAAGGGTCCGTAGGGGTATTCCTGGTGAGGATGGACGATCTCCAGGGTGTCTTGGCGCAATATGCGGGCATTGATGGAAGTACGGAAGGGAACGCGCGACTGGAAGGAGTGCCGGCCGAGCTCCTGAGCGTGTCGCCGGACGCTTCCGGCGTGATGGAAACGGCGGCCGACCGTTTCAACACAGTCATCTGCGCCGAACTCGTCGGCCTCATGGACGACATGGTCGATCGGACGCGTAATTATCTGAAAACGCGGGTTCAATTCGGTCAGCCGCTCGCTACGAGGCAGGTGTTGCGGCACCGGGTGGTCGACATGGCGGTCGCAGTCGAGGAGTGTCGTGCTCTGACGTTACGCGCTGCGCTCGCACTGGACGGGCTGGCTGACTTTGACGCTGAGCGTGCGGCCTCCGGGGCGGTGGCCAAGGTCGACGCCGCAGCGAGATGGGTCGTCGAAGATGCGATCCAACTCCACGGCGCTATGGGATTTACGGTAGAACTCGGCATTGGCGATCGTCTGAAGCGGGTGATCGCGGCGAACTCTCTGACCGGTGGACACCACGTCCATCTGAAGCGCCACGCTGCGCTTGCTGACTGATCGAGGAATTTGAAATGGACTTTCGCTTGACCGCGGCCGAACTGGCCTTCGAGTCTGAGGTGAACGACTTCATCGCCCAGAACCTGCCGGCCGAGCTTGCTGATGCGCAGCGGATGACGAGCGGGGTATATCCCGAACCGCACGTGTCGCGCGCGTGGCAGGCGATCCTCGATCGTCGTGGTTGGGGGGCGCCGTCCTGGCCGGTGGCTTTCGGCGGTCCGGGATGGAGCCCGATCCAGCGCTATCTGTTCGAGCGGAGCTGCGCCTCCGCCTACGCACCGTTCCAGCACACCGTAAGCCTCCGACTGATCGCCCCTGTGCTAATGGAATACGGGTCGCCCAGCCAACAGGAACAATATCTTCCCCGAATCCGTTCTGGTGAGGATTATTGGTGCCAAGGGTTCTCCGAGCCTTCCGCAGGCTCAGATTTGCGGGCAGTTAAATCACATCTGCGTCTCGACGGCGACCGCTACATTCTGAATGGAACAAAGATCTGGACTACGCACGGGCACTTGGCAAACTTGATGTTTGCACTTGTTCGAAGCGAGCATGATCAGCAAGACGGCAAGAAGTTCAGCTTCGTCATCCTGGATATGCAGGCGCGCGGCGTAACCGTTCAGCCGATCGCGACCATCGGGGTCGATCATGAGTTGAATCAGGTCTTTTTCGATGACGTTGTGATCCCGGCTGAGAACATCATAGGTGTGTCGGGTGAGGGTTGGGCTCAGGCGCTCTTTCTGTTGAAGAACGAGCGAGCTGGATCGTTTTACTCTACCCGTCTCAGGGCGTGGTTCAAGCAGCTTTCCTTGATGGCAAGATCCTTTGAGGAGCGGATTTCCTCGGAAGAAGCAAGCTACGCGCGAACGCGTCTGTCGATGATAGAGCTTGACCTTGATGCTTTGGAAAGCCTGGAGATCCAGTCAGTTCTGCCACTCGCGCCCGGTGAAGTGATGAGCCAGTTCGCTTCGTCCCTTATCAAGCTGCGCACCGCCAAAGCTCGCCAAGCAATTTCTAGCCTAGCCGTCGACTTGATCGGAGATTCTGCGAGAAAATGGGAGACGCAGCGCCCACTCCCTGAAACAGGTGATGGGCCGGCGCGAGACATGATGCGCTTAGCCGTGCCGCGTTATCTCAACGACCGGTCGCAAAGCATTTTCGCAGGGACCGCCGAAATCCAGCATGATATCATGGCGCGTACCGTGTTCCAGGAACAGCATTAGACCTGACAGCGGCAGAGCGGGTGCAAAAAACTTGGGGGCTGACATAGATAGCAGATAAAGGCTATGTATGTCATATGGTTAGCGAGAGGCGCAGAAGCCGCCTTCGGCGGGGCGTTCAGGAAGAACTGATCAAGTATTTCTGCGCCGGGGTGACGGCCCGTGCTGCGGCCGAGGTTTCGGGCGTCAACCGCAACACCGCGATCCTGTTCTACCACAAGCTGCGCGAGGTGATTTTCGCGGCTCTTGCGGCCGAAGCTCCTGAGCTGCTGGCGGGCGAGATCGAGGTCGACGAGAGCTACTTTGGCGGTCACCGCAAAGGCAAGCGCGGGCGCGGTGCGGCGGGAAAGGTGCCGGTGTTCGGCTTGCTCAAACGGCAGGGTAAGGTCCACGTCGCGATCATCGCAAAGGCCTGTTCCGACACGCTTATTCCGATCATTCGCGAGAAGATCAGGCCCGACAGCATCGTCTATACCGACGCCTTCGGCAGCTACGATGTGCTCGACGTCTCGGAGTTCCACCACATGCGGATCAACCACTCGAAACTGTTCGCCGACAACCGCAACCACATCAACGGCATCGAGAACTTCTGGAACCAGGCCAAGTGTCACTTGCGGAGCTACAACGGCATCCCCCCGGCAGCACTTCCACCTGTTCATCAAGGAATGCGAATGGCGCTTCAATTACCGTCCCATCGGGCGTATGCAGGAAACCCTGATCAGATGGTGGTTCAAGTAATCCAAATAACCCTATCTATGTCAGCCCCAAAACTTGAACCCCTTTTTCTGAAATCCGCATTTTTCGCCAGATATGATTAGAGTTGCGTTGGTTCGCGAAACATAACGCTGGTTGACAGAAAGTAAGCGTGGCTTGAAGGCCGCAGATCAGGCAGCTTCAGCGATCGGCTGCTGGTCTGATCGCCAGTTCCATGGCATGAGTTCATCCCAGCGAGAGGCAGGCCAGTCGCCAGCGATCTTCTCGATGACATCGGCGATGTAGGCCTGCGGTTCGATGCCATTGAGCTTCGCGGTTTCGATGACGGAGTAGATGGC
>NZ_JALJVY010000020.1 GCF_024168485.1 Sphingobium sp. OAS761 | reverse complement strand
GATCGCAATGATCTGCTCTTCGCTGAACCTGCTCCGCTTCATATCCGTCCGACTCCTTCGCGTCGGACTCTACTCAAAATCGGTCACATTTCAGGAGAGCACGTCAGAGCACGTCACCATGCCGCACCCCTTTTTATATCGGGTTACCACCTTTGAAAAACTATTAGGCGGATCCGGAGCATCAATGACGCGAGGTCAACCAGGTCATGAAGCAGGTGAATCGCGGCCTTGCAGCGTAGCCTGCGCATCCGGACGACGCTCCGATCTGGCTGGCTTGGAGCCGGCTGACAACTCGCTCGCCAGTCAAAGGGATGCGGCTGCCTTGGTAACGCGCGCCGCTGGGCGGCGCCAGAGCATTGCCAGCGCTATCAGGATGACTGGCACTGCGGTGGCGCTCATATAGCCGAAGACGATGCTGTAGCCGAGTTCCGACGGAAAATGAACACCGCTGGGGCTGACAACGACCCAACTCCCCAGGATCACCGCGACCATCTGGGCCCCCACACCCTGGAAGATGGCCCGCACCACCGCCATCATCCCCATCGCCTCGCTTGTCCGCTCGGCCGGCGTGCCGAGCGCAAGCAGGACAGGCACGCACGTATAGACTGCGGTCAACCCGACCATGACCATCAGGACGAACAGGAATATGCTGAGCGCGGAGCTGTGAAACAGCATAGCGCCACCAGCGGCGAGGCAGGTCGTGATCCCACCGACCAGAACGCAGGGCCACGGACCCCAACGGCCAGCCAGCCAGCCCGTCGCAATCGATGAGAGCGATCCTGCGCCCGTCGCTGGCAGTTTCAGCAGACCGGTCGCGGTCGCTGACAAGGCCAGCCCCGCCCCGGTCCACGCCGGCTGTTGCAGCAGGAGCGAGGCGGTTTCGGTAATCTGGAATGCGCCCACCGCCAGAAGTGCCGTCATTATCAGCGCCATGAAGCAATAGCCGTTCGCAAGCAGGCGGACGTCGATCAATGGCGCATTATGCCGACGTTCATGGAAGTACCAGAAGGTGATGAGCGCGATGCCCGCTGCGAACATCGGCCACATCATGGAGGCCATCCAGCCGCCCTGCCGGCTGCCGCTGACCGCGAGCAGGATCAGTGCGATCGCGGGTGCGAAGAGAACGCCCCCCAGCCAGTCGATGCGATGATCAGGCGCGGTCGGCCGCCGAATATCCGGCAGCACCGCGCCAATGCCGATCAGTCCCAAAATGGCAAACAGGCCAAGAGCCCAGAAAATGCTGGACGGCCCGTATTGATCAGTCAGATAGCCAGCGATCGGGAAGCCCAGCGCGGATGCGCCCGATGCGCTTGCGATGATGATGCCAAAGCCTACGGAAACCCGATGCGGCGGCAACACCTCCCGCGACAGGCCGAGCGCAAGCGGCAGGACCGCGCCGGAGACACCCTGTAGGCAGCGGCCGGCGATCACCCATCCCAGTGTTTCGGTCGATGCGCTCATAACACTGCCGACCAGGACCGTGACTAATATTGCCATGATCACCCGCTTGCGCCCGAAAAGATCGCCCAAGCTACCGCACAGCGCCGCTGTCGCCGCAGAAACTAGCAGGAAGGAGGACATGATCCAGCCGACAGCGATCGCGCTGCCATAAATATGAAGCCAGGCCGAAAGCGCTGGCAGAGGCATGACAAGGCAGGAGGCGGCGCAGATTTCCGCAAGGATGAGAACGGTCATCACCTTCCACGTGGCCGGGCGCCCGTCCGGTCCGACCGCGGCCGTCCCGCCGGTGGATGCTGCTTCTTGCGACATTCCTCTCTCCTTGGACGCGGCTCGTGCCCGCCCTCTTTTCAGATATCTCTATTGCTCCCACAGATCGCCGCTTTTCATCGCGAGGGCAAGCGCCTTGCGACCGAAAGTGGGCAGAGAGGCAAGATTGATCGGGGCCAAGGAGAGCCCAAGACAGGAAAACCGAGGCTGTGCACCAAGCGGAACAAGGTGTCCCACCTAAGAATGTCCGTCGCGACGATTACACCCATCAGGGTCACCTCAACGATCCAGCCGATCGCGAGATGGAACCCGGCTGGCCCGGCGGCACCAGCATGCTTATCACCATCTGCGCACTGAACGCGGTGCGCAGGCCGAGCACCCCATCGGCGTCAACAACCTGCTGGTTTCCGGCGAGCTGCTTATCTCCGCGATGGGCAGCACCATGACCAGCAGCCAGAAGGACCGATCGGGGCGGCGGGGTCAAAACCGTCAGGCCAGATTGGCACCCAGCGCCCGGCCATCTTCCGCCGCGCTGCGCAGTTCGGCCGAAACGGGGATGGACAGGCCGTCGAGATAGGCGACGATCTCGCTCAACCCCTGCTCCTCGCCCCACTGGATCGGGCCGCCAGTCTCGGCGGGCCAGCCATAGCCGGCGACCACCGCAACATCGATGTCGGACGCGCGCTGGACGACGCCTTCCTCGATCAGTCGCGCGCCTTCATTGACCACCGGATAGAGCAGCCGCTTGATGACATCGCCCGGCCGTACCGCCTGCTTCTCGACGCCCGCATACGCGGCGTGGGAAGCGATGATATCCTGCGCAGCGGCCGAAGGCGACGGCTTGCGCTGGTCGTCATAGTCGTAATAGCCGCCGCCACTCTTCTGCCCCAGGCGACCTGCCGCGACGAAATCACTCATCAGCGTGCGCTCGTCGCTGTCGCGGCCCATTACGTCGAGGCCCACCAGATCGAACATCTGGAACTGCCCCATGGGGAAGCCATAGTCGATGAGCGCCCTGTCGATCTCCATCACGCTACTGCCCTGAAGCACCAGCTTCTCCGCCTCCACCCGGCGCACATCCATGATGCGATTGGCGATGAAGCCGTGGCAGACGCGGCTGACAACCGCCGTCTTGCCCAGCTTCTTCGCCAGCGCCATCGCAGTCGCCAGCGCGCTGTCGGAGGTCTTCGCGCCGCGCACCACCTCCAGCAGCTTCATCACGTTGGCCGGGGAGAAGAAATGCAGGCCCAGCACATGCTGCGGTCGCTGTGTCGCCGCCGCGATCGTGTCGATGTCAAGGAAGCTGGTGTTGCTCGCCATAAGCGCACCCGGTTTCATGATCCTGTCCAGACGACCGAAAATATCCTGCTTCACCGCCATGCTCTCGAACACCGCCTCGATGACGAGGTCGGTGCTGCCCAGCGCGTCGAATTCGAGCGTGGGATTGAGCAGCGCCATGCGCTGTTCCAACTGCTCCTGCGTCATCCGGCCTTTTTTCGCAGTGGTCTCATAATTTTTGCGGATGGTCGCGACGCCGCGATCCAACGCTTCCTGCTTCACTTCGACCAGCGTGACGGGAATTCCGACGTTCAGGAAGTTCATTGCGATGCCGCCACCCATCGTGCCCGCGCCGATGACGCCGGCCGCCGTGATGGAGCCCACGGGCGTATCCTTGGCGACGCCGACCAGCTTGCCCGCCTCGCGCTCGGCAAAGAAGATGTGGCGCAACGCCCGCGATTCCGCGCCTCCCATCAGCCGGTCAAAAATCTCCCGCTCCTTGATGAGCCCCTCCTCGAAGGGCGCTGTCAACGCAATTTCCACCGCCTGCGCGCAGCCCTGCGTCGCCAGCGACCTGGATGCTTTCGCCCTGGCGATAGCGGCGGTCAGCGCGTCGCGGTCCGAAACCTTGGGCGCTTCATCCTTCAACCGGCGGAGCGGCGCGCCCTCAGCCGCGAGCTCTCGCGCATAGGCGACGGCGTCGGCGGCCAGATCACCGCTCGTCAGCCGGTCGAACAGGCCGTTTGACAGCGCTTCCTTCGCTCCCACCGGCTTGCCGCTGGTGATGAGCGCGAAGGCCACGCCCGCATCCATAACGCGCGGTCCTCGCTGCGTGCCGCCTGCGCCGGGCAGCAGGCCAAGCGCGATTTCCGGGAAGCCCGCCTTCGCGCTGTCCATCGCGATGCGATAATGCGCACCGAGCGCGACTTCCAGACCTCCGCCCAAGACGGTACCGTGGATCGCCGCGACGACGATCTTCGGGCTGTCCTCCAGCGCGGCGACGACGTCATTGAGGTCGGGCGCCTCGAACGGTTTGCCGAATTCGGTGATGTCCGCGCCCGCAAAGAAGGTGCGGCCCGCGCAGCGCAGCACGATCGCGTCGACATCCGTCCGCGCCCCCAGTTCCTGCACATTGGCGACAATAGCCTTGCGCACTGCCAGACCCAGCGCGTTGACGGGAGGCGAGTCAATGACGATGGTCGCGATGCCGCCGTCAATGATGATTTGCGCCAATGCGGTCATGTCGGTCCTCGTGAGATAAGGGTCAGGATTGGCCGGTGAAGGCGGGCTTTCGCTTGTCGAGGAAGGCAGCGATGCCTTCCTTGCCGTCGCTGCCCGCCGACGCGCCGACGATGCCGCGCGCTTCCCGCTCCAGATGGGTTTCAAGGCTTTCGCCATAGGCGGCGAGCAGCAATTCGCGGCTGCGCGCGAAAGCCTTGGTCGGGCCATTTGCCAGCTTCTGCGCCGTGGCGCGCGCTGCGCCGTCCAGATCTGCGTCGGCCACCACCTGCGTGACGAGGCCAGCGGCGAGCGCCTCGGCGGCGGACAGGCGGCTGTTGAGCAGGATCATTTCCTGCGCCTTGCGTAATCCGACAAGCCGGGGCAGCATCCAGCTCGCGCCGCCGTCCGGCGTCAGTCCGATGCCGGTATAGGCGAGCGTGAACTGCGCCGCCTCCCCCGCGATGGCGATGTCGGCCAGCATGGCCAGGCTGAAGCCGGCACCCGCCGCGAAACCCTGGATCGCGGTGACGAGCGGCTTGTCCATCCGCGCGAACCGGGCGACTGCCGCGTGCAGATAGGCGGTCTCTTCGGAAATAAGGTCGGGCACCTTGTCGCCAGCGCCCGAAAATCCGCCGATATCGCCGCCCGCACAGAACAGCTTGCCTTCCGATCGCAGCAGCACCGCGCGGATGCTCGTGTCACGGTCGCACAGGATCGCCGCGTGCATCAGGTCGCGGGCCATATTGACGTCGATCGCATTGCCCGCCTGCGGCCGGTGCAGCGTGATGACGGCCAATGCGCCATCGCGTTCAAATTTCAGCGTGTCGTAGGTTTCGCTCATCATGCCACCTGTGCGATTATGCGTTGCGCCTGCACCAGATGCGGGCGATCGATCATCTTGCCGTCCAGCTTCAATGCGCCGACGCCCGGATTGGCGGCGAAGGCATCGATCACCGCACGGGCATGCGCCACCTCCGCCTCAGTGGGTGTGAAGCCAGCGTTGATTGTCGCGACCTGCGCCGGATGGATCGCCATCATGCCGGTGAAACCGTCGCGACGCGCACGGGCGACATAGGCGGCCAGAGCCTCGGGCGCGTCGATGCGCGGGAAGACGGTCTCGATCGCTTGGCTACCCGCCGCATGCGCGCCGAACAAGGTCAGGCTGCGCACCAGTTCATAGGGCGCGGTATAGCTGCCGTCCGCCTCGCGCGAGGTCGCGGCCCCGATGGCGGCGGGCAGGTCTTCCGCGCCCCATGTCAGACCGGCGAGGTGCGAAGCGACCGCGCCATAGCTGCCGAGCTGAAAGATGGCGGCCGGGGTTTCGGTGGCGATTGGGAGGATGGGGAGGCTGACGCCGCCCAGCTTCGCGACCAGCGCCTCAACGCTCTTCGCGCCTTCCGCCTTGGGCAGCAGCAGCCCGTCCGGCCTTCCGGGCAGCACGGCGGCAAGGTCCGCGTCGGTCAGGTCGCCGTCGAGCGGATTGACACGTACAAAGGTGGTGACCCCCGCGCGATCTCCGGCCAGCCATTCCGCAATCGCGGTGCGGCCGACGTCCTTCTTTTCCGGCGCGACCGAATCCTCAAGGTCCAGGATCAAGGCGTCCGCGCCGCTTGCCGCCGCCTTGGCGAACCGCTCGGGCCGGTCGGCGGGGACGAAGAGCAGCGAGCGCAGTTTCATGCCTCGCTGCCCTTGATGAGCGCCATGCGCAGGCACTGGCACACCAGTTCGTCGCGCTGGTTGAGCAGCCGGTGAGTGAAGGTAACGATCCCGGCGCCGGGGCGCGACTTGCTGGGCTTGAGGTCCGTGATCTCCGTCTCGCCGCGCAGCGTGTCGCCGATGAAGACCGGCTTGGGCATGACCAGCTTGTCATAGCCCAGATTGGCGACCAGCGTGCCCAGCGTCGTGTCGCCCACGGAAAGCCCGATCATCAGCGCAAAGGTGAAGGTGCCGTTGACCAGTATCTGTCCGAACTCGCTCGCCTTCGCCGCCTCCAGATCGATATGCAGCGGCTGGGGATTATGCGTCATCGTGGAGAAGAGAAGGTTGTCCGTCTCCGTCACGGTGCGGCGGATTTCATGGGTCAGCGTCTCGCCGATCACCCACTCATTGAAAAATTTGCCTGCCATATCCTGTCCTGTCCACTCTCAAAGGTTCACTCGGCCTTCTCGATCTTCACCAGCAACGCGCCCTCGCTGACCTGCCCGCCTTCGCTGGCGTTGAGTTCCGTGATCGTACCGTCAAACGGCGCGGTCAGGCTGTGCTCCATCTTCATCGCTTCCAGCGTCAGCAGCTTCTGCCCCTTGGTCACGGCCTCGCCCGCTGCGACCGACACGGCGATGATGCGGCCGGGCATGGGCGAAAGGATCGCGCCATCCGACGCATCCGCGCCACCCGCCCCGCCCGCGCGCCAGGGCGCCAGACGCCAGACCTGGCCGCCTTCGGCGATCAGCACGTCCTCGGCCGGTTCCTCGACGCCCTTGCGGGGGTCGAAGCTGATCGTCACCGCCTCGCCGTCCAGCAGGAAGGTCCCGGTCGCGCGTACCGGAGCGTTGAGGCGGAAGCCAGCCAGCCTGCCCCCCCGCGTCAGCGCGGCGGCGGCATCGGCCAGCGCCTCGTCGCTCGGATGCGCTGGCGGCAGCAGTGCGTCGCCCTCGCGTCCTATGAGCCCCGTGTCGAGCCGGGCGGCGGCGAAATCGGGATGGGTCAGCGCCTTGACGAGAAAGCCCGCATTGGTCTTGAGCGGCCAAACCGCGCTATCGTCCAGCGCTTCGGCCAGCCGCTCCCGCGCCTCGTCGCGGGTCGCGCCATGAGCGATCACCTTGGCGATCATCGGATCGTAGAAGGGCGAGATTTCCGCACCCTGCACCACCCCTGTGTCGATGCGCAGGCCCGGCACGTCTCCGCCCAGTTCGAACGTGTCCAGCCTACCGATAGACGGCAGGAATCCCTTGGCCGGGTCTTCGGCATAAAGGCGCGTTTCCATCGCCCAGCCGTTGATCGACAGATCTTCCTGTTTCACCGGGATCGGCTCTCCGCTCGCGACGCGCAGCTGCCATTCGACCAGGTCCTGTCCGGTAATCTCTTCCGTCACCGGATGCTCGACCTGAAGCCGGGTGTTCATCTCCATGAACCAGATGCGGTCGGCCTTCAGGCCCTCGCTGCCGTCGGCGATGAACTCGATCGTGCCCGCGCCGACATAATTGACCGCCTTGGCCGCATTGACCGCCGCCTGGCACACTGCGGCGCGCGTTTCCGGGTCCATGCCGGGCGCCGGCGCTTCCTCGATCACCTTCTGGTGACGACGCTGGAGCGAGCAGTCGCGCTCGAACAGATGGACGACATTGCCATGGCTGTCGCCGAATATCTGCACCTCGATATGGCGCGGGTTCGTCACCCATTTCTCCAGCAGCACGACATCATTGCCGAAGCTGGAGATCGCCTCGCGCTGGCAGGACAGGAGCGAGTCGGCGAAGTCGGCCGCGCTGTCGACCTTGCGCATCCCCTTGCCGCCGCCGCCCGCGACCGCCTTGATAAGGACGGGATAGCCGATCCGGTCGGCTTCGCTCTTCAACCGCTCGGGGCTTTGGTCGTCGCCCAGATAGCCGGGCGTCGTCGGGACGCCGGCATCGTCCATCAGCTTCTTGGCCGCATCCTTGAGCCCCATGGCAGTGATGCTGGCCGGATTGGGACCGACCCAGATCAGGCCCGCATCCTGCACCGCCTGCGCGAATTCGGCATTTTCCGAGAGGAAGCCATAGCCCGGATGGATCGCTTCCGCCCCGGTCTGCTTCGCCGCCGCGATGATCTTCTCGCCAACCAGATAGCTTTCACGCACCGGCGATGGCCCGATATGCACCGCCTCGTCGGCGGAACGGACGTGGAGGGCGTCCGCATCAGCATCGGAATAAACCGCCACGGTGCGGATGCCCAGCCTACGTGCGGTCTTGATGATCCGACAAGCGATTTCGCCGCGGTTGGCGATCAGGACGGATGTAAGCATGCGCGCCTCTCCTCTTTTGCCTTACAGCCGCTCGATGACGAGCGCGATGCCCTGACCACCGCCGATGCACATGGTGGCGAGGCCGTAGCGGCCGCCCGATCGCTCCAGTTCGTGCAGCAGCTTCACCGTGATGATCGCACCTGTGGCCCCGACCGGATGGCCGAGCGAGATGCCCGAACCGTTGATGTTGGTCTTGGCCGGATCAAAGCCCAGCTCCTTCGCCACGGCGCAAGCCTGCGCCGCAAAGGCCTCATTGGATTCGATCACATCGACTTGATCAATGGTCAGACCCGCGCGATCGAGCGCGATCGGTACCGCCTTGATCGGGCCAAGGCCCATGACCGAAGGCTCCACTCCGGCATGACCCCAGCCGAGGATGCGAGCGCGCGGCGTAAGGCCCTTCGTCTTCGCCGCAGATGCAGTGGCGAGCACCAGCGCGGCCGCGCCGTCGTTAATGCCCGACGCATTGCCTGCCGTGACCGACCCGTCCTTCTTGAACACGGGCTTGAGTACGCCCAGCGATTCCGCTGTCGTCTCGCCCTTCACATGTTCATCCGTGTCGAAGGCGATTACACCCTTGCGGGTCTTGAGCTCGACCGGGACGATTTGTTCCTTGAAGCGGCCTTCCGCAATGGCGGCGGCGGCCCGGCGGTGGCTTTCGGCGGCGGCGGCGTCCTGATCCGCGCGGCTGATGTCGTGCCGCGCCGCGATATTCTCCGCCGTCACGCCCATATGGATATTCTCGAACGGATCGGTGAGCGCGCCGGTAAGGCCGTCGAGCAACTCGATCGTCCCCATCTTTTGGCCGAAGCGCGTCGTCGTCGCATAATGGGGCGCCTTCGACATGCTTTCCGCGCCGCCCGCGACCGCGATGTCGCATTCGCCAAGCATCAGCATCTGCGCCGCCGACACGATCGCCTGGATGCCCGATCCGCACAGGCGGTTAAGCGTTAGCGCCGGGGTCGCGACCGGAATGCCGGCATTCACTGCCGCGACCCGGGCGAGATAGGCGTCCTGCGGCTGGGTCGGCAGCACCTGTCCCATGACGACATGGCCGACATCGTCAGGCGAAACGCCCGCGCGTTTCAGGGCCTCAACGATGACGATGCGACCAAGTTCGGCCGGCGCCACGTCCTTGAGCGACCCACCAAAAGTGCCGATGGCGGTGCGCACGCCGGAGACCAGGACAACTGCTTCATTCATATCTGCATTCCTCTAGGCGGGCCGCCGCCGCATAAGATCGGCCTTGAAAATCACATACGGAACACGCCGAACTGGGGACGGTCGGCGATGGGTGCATTCAAGGTCGCGGCGAAGGCGAGGCCCAACACGTCGCGAGTCTGCGCCGGGTCGATGATGCCATCGTCCCACAGTCGCGCCGTTGCGTAATAGGGATTGCCTTCATGTTCATATTTCTGACGGATCGGTTCCTTGAAGGCTTCGGCCTCCTCCTGCGTCCACTTGGTGGCATTACGATGGACGGTCGCCAGTACCGATGCCGCTTGCTCGCCACCCATGACGGAGATGCGCGCATTGGGCCAGGTGAATAGGAAGCGCGGCTGATAGGCTCTGCCGCACATGCCATAATTACCGGCGCCGAAACTGCCGCCGATCAGAACGGTGATCTTCGGCACCTGAGCGGTCGCCACCGCCGTCACCAGCTTCGCCCCGTTTTTGGCGATGCCTTCCGCTTCATATTTGCCGCCGACCATGAAGCCGGAAATATTCTGGAGGAAGAGCAAAGGAATGCGCCGCTGACAGGCGAGTTCGATGAAATGCGCGCCCTTGACCGCGCTCTCGCTGAAAAGAACGCCATTATTGGCGAGGATTGCGACCGGCATACCCCATATATGGGCGAAGCCGCAGACAAGAGTGGTGCCATAGAGCGCCTTGAACTCGTGGAATTCGCTGCCATCGACGATCCGCGCGATCACCTCGCGCACGTCATAGGGAGCGCGGACATCCTGCGGAATGATGCCAATCAGCTCTTTAGGATCATATTTTGGCGGCTTGGGATCACGCAAATTGATGTCGGGCGTGAAGTCTGGCTGCAGCGTCGAAACGATGTCGCGCACGATTGACAACGCATGCTCATCATTCTCCGCGACATGATCGACCACGCCGGACTTGCGGCCATGCAGGTCACCGCCGCCCAGATCCTCAGCCGAGATGACCTCACCCGTCGCGGCCTGCACCAGCGGAGGCCCTGCAAGGAAGATCGTGCCCTGATTGCGCACAATGACGGTTTCATCCGACATTGCCGGCACATAGGCGCCACCCGCGGTGCACGATCCCATGACGCAGGCGATCTGCGGAATACCGCGCGCCGACAGGTTGGCCTGATTGTAGAAGATGCGTCCAAAATGCTCCTTGTCGGGGAACACTTCCGCCTGGTTGGGCAGGTTCGCACCGCCCGAGTCCACCAGATAGATGGAGGGTAGCCGGTTCTCCAGTGCGATTTCCTGCGCGCGCAGGTGTTTCTTGACTGAGACAGGGAAATAGGTGCCGCCCTTGACGGTCGCATCATTGCAGGAAACGAGAACCTGCCGCCCCGCAACGCGGCCTATACCCGCGATGATGCCGGCGCCGGGCACTTCATCATGATAAAGGCCATTGGCCGCAAGTTGCCCCAGTTCGAGGAAGGGCGAGCCTGGATCGAGAAGCCGCTCGACCCGCTCGCGCGGCAGCAGTTTCCCGCGCGCAATGTGCTTCGCGCGCGCGCTTTCCGAACCACCCTGCGCGGCGATCGCGACCTTTTCACGCAGTTCCTGCGCCAGCGCTTCATTGTGCGCGGCATTGGCGCGGAAAGTTTCACTATCGATCGAAATCTTAGTGTCCAGAATGGGCGCGCTCATATCCTGCCTTCACCATTTTTCGGTTGGGTCGCGCCCCGATCGTGGCGGGCCGGGGCGACGAGCTCAAGCGCCGATCAGTTCGCGACCGATCAGCATGCGACGGATTTCATTGGTGCCCGCGCCAATATCCAACAGCTTGGCATCACGCATATAGCGCTCGACCGGCCAGTCCTTGGTATAGCCCGCACCGCCCAGCGCCTGCACTGCCTCAAGGGCGGTCTTCATCGCATTTTCCGACGCGAGCAGGATCGCGCCGGCGGCGTCGAAGCGGGTCGTTTTGCCAGCGTCGCACGCCCTCGCCACCGCATAGACATAGGCGCGGGCCGAATTCAGCGCGACATACATGTCCGCGACCTTTGCCTGCATCAGCTGGAACGCGCCGATCGGCTTGCCGAACTGCTTGCGCTCGCGGACATAGGGGATGACGACGTCGAGGCATGCCTGCATGATTCCGAGCTGGATGCCTGACAACACCGTGCGCTCATAGTCCAGGCCGCTCATCAGCACGCCAACGCCGCCGTTCAGCGGACCCATGATATTCTCTTCAGGCACTTCGCAATCGTCGAACACCAACTCGGCGGTGGGTGAGCCGCGCATCCCCATCTTGGCTATCTTCTGGCCGATGGAAAAGCCCTTGAAGTCCTTTTCGATGATGAAGGTGGTGATCCCTTTCGATCCTTCACCGGTCTTGGCATAGACGACCAAAGTGTCGGCACAGGCCGCATTGGTAATCCAGAATTTCGTGCCATTGAGGATGTAGCGATCACCCTTCTTCTCGGCCTTGAGCTTCATGCCCACAACGTCCGAACCCGCGCCAGCTTCCGACATGGCGAGGCTGCCGACATGCTCGCCTGAGATCAGCTTGGGAAGATATTTTGCCTTCTGCTCCGCACTGCCCCAGCGGCGCAGCTGGTTGACGCAGAGGTTGGAATGGGCGCCGTAGCTGAGGCCGATCGAGGCGGACGCGCGCGCGACTTCCTCCTGCGCGACGACATGCTCAAGATAGCCCAGGCCAAGGCCGCCATCCTCTTCCGGAACAGTGATGCCGTGCAGGCCCAGTTCGCCCATGGGCTCCCACAGCTCGCGCGGGAACCAGTCCTTTTCGTCGATCTCGGCCGCCAGCGGCGCGATCTTGTCGGTGGAGAAACGCGCGGCGCTTTCCCGGATCATGTCGGCATTATCACCAAGCGCGAAATCGAAATCACTCATTGCAGCACTCCCGGCGCATCCTTGCGGTCTGCGCGCGTCTTAGCGGAACGCCAGACCATAGAAAAATTGAACTTAGCCTAACGACATCATAAACAGCATCTATGAACGTAACAGCCCGTCTGCGGAGTCGTTAGATGCTCGACCGCTATCTTCTGCGCTACTTCCTTGCCGTGGTTGACCAAGGCAATTTCTCCCGCGCGGCAGCCCATTGCACCATGTCACAGCCCATGTTGTCGGTCGGAATCGCCAGGCTGGAGCGGACACTGGGCATGGCGTTGTTCGTGCGATCCAACCAACGGGTCGAGCTGACCGGCGGGGGCACACGCTTCCTCGCCCATGCCCGCCGGATCGAGCGCGAATTCAACCTGGCGATGCAGTCGATGGGCATGGCCGACAGCTTACGATGGTCAAGTTCGGTGGATTGTTTGCTAGTTGTTTACGTTCGGCGCCTCGCGGCGGCTACGCATTCTGGCGATCAACGATGACGCCTGCCGCGAGAACTTGTGCCTGGTAGGGGACACCAGCATCTCCGGCGTGCGGGTAGCCCGCGAGCTGGACACGCTGGTGCGCCTGTATGGCAAACCGGCTTGCATCGTCAGCGACAACGGAACCGAGTTCACCAGTCGGTCAATCCTGAAGTGGGCCAGCGAAAACAAGGTCGAGTGGCACTACATCGATCCGGGCAAGCCGCAGCAGAACGCGTTCATTGAATCGTTCAATGGATCGCTGCGCGACGAGCTCTTGAATGAGGAGCTGTTCGACATACGCCAATGATCGCGCCTCATATATCGAATAAACGATCCATCCAGGATAGGGACATTCCGTGTAGGCTCGCCAATTAACACTCTAGGCCGCATTGTGTTGTCCGAAATCTGCCATTTGGTCGTCTAGCTCATCAGGAGACAGGGTGTCGTGGCATCGCTGGAAGAGATCATGGCCAAAGCGAAGGCGGTGCTGCGACGACGTGGCGCATCGGTCGATGACGCTCATGATCTGGTTCAGGAGGCATTCGTGCGCATCAATGACTATGAACGGTCTCGATCTGTTCAGTCCCGAGAGGCGATTTTTGTAAGAACCGCGATCAATCTGTCGCTGGACCAGGCGCGTCGCCAGAAGCGTGCGCCATTTTCGCCTTCTGTCTCCTGGACTGACATAGCAGATAGCACCCCACTACCTGACGAGGCCATGCTCCAGAGGGCAAGGCTGCAACATCTCCAAGCAGGCATACAGCAACTGAACGAGCGCACACGTCGCATTTTGCTGTGCAAGCGGCTCGAAGGCCTCAGCACGCAGGAGATTGCCGATCAGGAAAATATGTCCTGCGCTGCAATAGAAAAACAAGTCGCGCGCGCGACGCTGACGTTGATGAAGTGGATGGACGGTTGGTGAATGGCGGCGATAAGTCGGACCGGCGCTCGTCTGCCGAAGCTGCGGCTTGGCTCGCTCGCCTTCAGTGCGGCGCCCGCGAAGGCGTGACCGATCACGCGTTCCGAGACTGGTTGCGGGATAATGAGGCGCACCGCGATGCTTTTGAGAAAGCGGCAGATATTTGGGAGATGCTGCCTGGTGCGATAGAGCAGGAATCGGTGGCAGCCCGCAGCGAATATAGAGCACGCAGCCGCTTTCATGCGCCCGTGCTGGCCATGGCGTCCATGATGCTGATGATCGTGGTGGGTGGCCTATTCCTATTGATGGATCGTGCCAAGGTTTATGAGATCGGGCGCGGCGAACAGCAAACCATCATTTTGGCCGATGGGTCGCGCGTCAATTTGAACACCGACAGCCGTATGGAGGTGCACTATTCAAGCGGTGAGCGGCGGATCGAGCTGACTCGAGGGGAAGCCCTGTTCGAGGTGACGAAGGATCCAGGACGCCCCTTTATTGTCTACAGCGGAAAAAGCGCTGTCCGTGCCTTGGGCACCACCTTTGCGGTACGACACGGACCCGACCTCACCGCCTTCACATTGGTCGAAGGAAAAGTGGAGGTCGTGCGGGGCAGGAAGAAACAGGAAGAACGCCTTGCACTGCTGAAGCCTGGAGAGCGATTGACTGTTCAGACATCTGGGCGCGCAATTATGGACCGGCCGTCTATCGATGCGCTGCTTTCGTGGCGTGACGGAGAGGTTTGCTTCGATGATACGACGCTCGCTCAGGCGGCAGGGGAGATCAACCGCTATTCCAGATCCCAGCGGATCGTCGTTTCGTCCGACGTATCGGCATATCGGATTTCGGGCATATTTCTGACCCGAGACCCCAGCCAATTCATCAACGCGGTGGTGCAACTTTACGGGCTGCGGGTCAGCACCAAGAATGGAGAGATTTTTCTAGCGGCCGCCAGCGAACAGGCCGCAGGAAAAATTTAATTAGAATGTCCGGAACCAAATTCTTGTTCGTCTAAACCCTGACACCAAAAATTTGGGGGGAGGATCGAAATGAAATCATGCTTCTTGGCATCATGCGCCGCATCCGTCATTTTTGCCGCCGCGCCGGCCGTGGCGAATGCGGAAGATACGTACCATTTCAATTTGCCCAGTCAGTCGTTGGCCTCCTCGCTGTTGGCAGCAAGCCGAACGGTCCACGTTAGCGTGGCATTCGACCCAGCATTAGTGCGCGGGCGCGCAGCGCCGGCTATCCGCGGATCCTTTTCGGTGGAGCAGGTCATTTCTTCCCTGCTGAGAGAAACCGATTTAACCGTTCGCCGGGTCAGCGACAAATCTTACCTGATCGTTGCGAAGACTACCACGCCTCGGCTCATCCAGGCGTCGATGAGGGAGCTCCAGGCAAGCCCGGTATGGGCGCAGGACAGCAGCGCTCAGGGTGAGGGGCTTCAGGGTGAGGGGCTTCAGGATATTGTGGTGACAGCTCGCAAGAAGTCGGAGCGGCTTCAGGATGTGCCGGTTGCGGTCAGCGTCGCCACTGGGCAGGATCTGATCAACCGTTCGGTCCAGAGCTTCCGCGACCTGCAGGCGCAGACGCCCTCGCTCAAGATGGTGCAGGCCTCCAACAGCCCAAGTTCGCTCTTCCTGGCCATCCGTGGCCAGACCAATGCCGACATCCGCCTGAACGCGGACCTGGCGGTCGGAGTCTATGTCGACGGAGTCTATTCGCCGCGCGCGATCGGCATTGAAGGATCCGATCTCAACGATATCGATCGGGTCGAAATTCTGAAAGGTCCACAAGGCACGCTGTTCGGCCGCAATACGACAGGTGGGGCGATCACCATCTACACCAAGGCGCCGGTCGATCATTGGGAAGGCGGCGCGCGCCTTGGCATCGCCAATTTCGGTGTGATAAAAGGCTCTGCCTATCTGAATGCGCCCCTGGGCGACACGCTAGCAGCCCGCATAGCGGTATCCACGAGCCAACGCGATGGCTATGGCAATGATCGCGTCTCGGGTGAATCCTATGGCAACCGCGACGTCAGCAATGGCCGCCTCGCGCTCGCGTGGAGACCGAACGACGCGCTGACCGTGACGCTGCGCGGCAATTACGGCCGCGCGATCAGCTCGGCGCAAGCATGGAAGCCGGTCAGCATGATCGCCGGTTCGACCGCCAACCGTGCGGTCGCGGCCGAAACCGGCCTGTCACAGACGGCGGCGCGTGACCTCTACCTTTCCTACAGTGGGGGGGGCCGCAACACGGGTGTGCGCGACAATCCGTTTGGCGAGCGCGTCACTTATGGCGGCGTGTCGGGGACGATCGATTGGGATTTGGGCGGCGTAACGCTCAAGTCCATCACTGCCTGGCAGAAATTCCACCGCTTTACCAAGAGCGATCTCGACGGCTCTCCATTCGCCCTGTTCCAATATACCGGCATCGTGACCGAAGATCGTCAGTTCAGCCAGGAATTCCAGCTCTCGGGCTCGCTGCTCGACGGCAGGGTCAGCTGGATCACCGGCGGCTATTATTCCGATGAGAAAGGTTTCGAGGATGGGAGCCAGATCACGGCCCGCGCGATCAGCGCGACCTGGCCCAGCATCACCTATGGCGCCACGCGCAACCGCACTTGGGGCGTCTTTGCACAGGGGGACTGGGAAATAATCGACAGTCTCTCCTTCACGGGCGGCGTTCGCTATACAGAGGACAAGCGCGAGCAGACCTCTCGCAACCGCACCCGTACCACGTGCACCGCTCTGGGCGTGCCGCTCGCCAGCGTCGGCAACTGCGAATATGTCGTTCCGTCAGTTAATTATGATGCGATCTCCTACACCGCTGGCCTGGATTACAAAGTGCGGCAGGGGCTGCTCCTCTATGTGAAGACCAGCCGGGGCTATCGCAGCGGCGGTCTGCCGCTGACCGGCGGGTCGACCGTGTCGCCCGCCGCGGCTGCGCTCACCTACACGCCCTTCCGCCCGGAAAGCGTGACCGATTATGAAGCGGGGCTGAAGGCCGACTGGTTCGGCCAGCGGCTGCGCACCAACATCGCGCTCTTCCACTCCAACTACAAGGATGTGCAGCGCAGTGTCAGCCAGTTCTTCCCCGGCATCGGCAATCTGGCGCTGACACAGAATGCGGCGAACGGCAAGATCGACGGCGTAGAGACCGAAATCACCGCCGTCCCCGTACGCGAGCTGGAGTTGCGCGCGACCGGCGCCTGGACCAAGGCGCGGTTCAAGGATTATGTCGTTAACGGCGTGGACCTGAGCTCCACACCCTTCGTCTTCACCCCGAAATGGTCCTACAGCCTGAGCAGCGCCTATACCGCACCGCTCGACTTCGGGTCTCTGCGCGCACAGATCGACTATACTTGGGATAGCAGGATGGCGACCAGCGGCCGTAACGGCTTCCGCCGTTCACTCGGCTTGCTGTCGGCACGGCTGGCGCTCAATGTGGAAGAGGCGGGGCTCAACGTCGCCGTCTTCGGCCGCAATCTTACCAACGAACGCTATAATGCCTATGCGATCGATCAGTCGTCGCTCGGTATCGTTGTTGCGATGGAGGGTGAGCCGCGCACATATGGGCTGGAGTTGAGCAAGAGCTTCTGAGCGGTTCATGACCGCCGCCTCACCGCCCCGGACCCTCTGGCTGCTCATCGCGGCGCTGCTGACCGCAGACGTCACAAGCTCGCTCGAAACGAGCATGCTCCTGACGGCCATGCCGGCCATCATGCGGGATCCGGGCGTGGGGACGGCCGGCGGCTGGCTGGTCACGGCCTTTGTCCTCTCGCAGATCGGCAGTGCGGCGATCGGCGGCCGCCTGGGCGACAGGATCGGTCGGCGACGGGTGTTGCAGATCGTGCTGCTTCTGTGCCTCGCTGGATCGCTGCTAAGCGCGCTGTCGCCCTGGTTCGGCGGCGTATTGCTAGGGCGCGTGATCCAGGGGGCTTCGGGCGCAATCCTGCCGCTTTCCTACGGCATCCTGCGCGACCATTCGCCGCCTGACAAGGTGCGGCTGGGTATCGGTATAGTCAGCGGCGCCTATTCGGCGGCTGGCGCACTCGGCTTCGTGCTGGGCGGCGCGCTGACAGAGGCGTTCGGCTGGCGCTCCATTTTCTTCGCGACCGCCCTGTTGCCGGTGCTGGCGATGGCGATGGCGATGATCTGGATTCCGCGCGATCCTATCGGGCATAGGGCAAAAGGATTTTCCGGCATCCTTGTCGGCCTTGTCTTCCTGCCCGCCATCGCCTCGATCCTGATCGGCCTCGACGAGCGGCTGCTGAGCGGCTGGACACTTGCAGGCCGCGGCATGCTGGTAGTCGGTGGGGCGGCGGCGTTGTATGGTTGGTATCTTCATCAGCGCCGCGCGGCGAATCCCTTCATCAACGTCGCTCTTTTCGGCGACCGTAAGGTGCTGCTCGCTATCCTGATCTACGGCTTGCTCGGCCTCGGCGGCATCCAACTTGGGCTGGTGGCGCTGCTGCTGTTGCAGCTGCCCGTGGCGACCGGAGTAGGCCTTGGCCTCTCGGCGACGGCGGCAGGCGTGCTCAAGCTGCCGTCCAACATCCTCTCGGGCGTCGGCGGCTGGGCCAGCGGGGCGCTGGCCGAACGGTGGGGCAGCCGGGCGCTCGTCGTCATCGGTAGTGCGGTTCTGTCTGCGGGTTGGATTTGGCTGGCGCTGCGCCATGGCACGGTGATGGACGTGGTGGCGGGCACGATCCTGAGCTCCGTGGGCACCGGCATGATCCTGGCGAGCGTGCCGGGGCTGATCGTCGAACAGGTCGCACCCGACCGGACCAGCGAAGTGTCAGGCGTCGCCAATGTCAGCCGCGGGCTGGGCTCCGCAATCGGCGCGCAGATCGTCACGCAGCTGCTCGCCGCCTACAGTCTAGCGGGAGGGGGGGCCGTGAAGACGCCGACGGCGCTGGGCATGAATATTGTGTTCGGCTGGGTCGCGGCGGTGACGGTGATCGGTCTTCTCGTCGCCTTGACAGTGCCCCGGACGCGGCGGGGCGACGCCTGACCTCCAGTATTACCGCTGCGGCCGCTGTGCTGCCGCGCACCGACATGAGCCCCTCGCCCCAGCGGCGGGGCGGTTTCGATCTGAAGCGAGACACTCGCGGTGATGCGTAGAATTTCATCCAGCGTGGCGTGTGGAATTTGGCCTCACTCGCGAATTTTGGGCGAAATAGGCCCTCTGGCTCGCCTTAGGCACATTTTCAAGGATAGCGAACACCACCGCCAAACCGCCGTTGAGCAGCAAATGCCCCGTGCCGAGCCCATCCGACGATCGGAGGAACCGGTCAGCACTCAAAGTCCCAGCAACGGTCGTTCACGCCGTATGGTGGATACCTTCTGCCAACGGCAGGTTTCAGGATCGACGACCGAACCGCTAAAGGGCTTGAATTGGCGCTCTGCTGCCGGACCGCGAATTGGAACGGGAATGGCGGGTTCCGGTAGGAGCGCCCATTCACGCGCACCGCGAAGCGGCTTGAGTCGGGGACATTGCGGTCATTCCTGAGTGCCGTTTTGAGCGTCCGGTCTAGCCAAGAGCCGACGCTAAGCGCTTGTCGCCTGCCCCCCTGACCCAACGAAAGATCTGCCAAACAGAGACAAGTGCGATTAGACTGACAGAACGCCGGCAACCGAATCGCGCTTGACCAGCCTGAACGGCAGCGTGACCAGTCCTGTCTCGCTTGCATCGCGGTCCAGGAGCATCCGCGCCGCAGTGTAGCCCATCTCCTTGATCGGCTGGTTGATTGTCGTCAGATATGGCCACACTGTTCGCGCGATCCAACTATCGTCGAACCCACACACAGAAACATCGCGCGGCACCTCCACGCCGGCGCGGCTGCATGCGAGCATCACCCCTGCGGCCGAATCGTCATTGGTGGCGAATATTGCTGTTGGCCGCGGCGTTCCGGCCAGCAGCGCCGTACCCGCTTCGATCCCGCCTTCGAAGGCGAACCCGCCCCGCGCTTCGGCCGGAGGCTCCGCCGAGCCCAGTTCGGCCAGCGCGCGGATAAAGCCCTCGCGCCGGCGGTCCGCGGAGCCGTGCCCATACGCGCCCGTAACGATGCCGTACCGGCGGTGGCCCAGCGACCACAAATGCCGAGCAACCAACGCGGCTGCCCCTTCGTCGTCGATGATCACGCCCGGCGCGCGACCACGGTCGTTATCGGGCGCCAGGCGGACGTAGCGGATCCCTTTCCGGTCGAATGTGTCGAGGATCTGGCGGTTGTCCGTCAGCGGCGGCGTCAGCACGAAGCCGTCACAGCGGCCGTTACGCAGGATTGCAGCCAGCTTTTTATCCAGTTCGCCAGGTGGACTGTCCGCAGCGATCTCATCGATCCGCAGGTGATACTGGTGCTCTGTGCAGGCGCGGTAGACCCCGGCCTGGACTTCCAACGTATAGTTGGGGCTGGGATTGTCGAACAGCAGGCCGATGACGAACGAGCGCGATCCGGCCAGCGAGCGCGCGGCCGTGTCGGGGACATAGTCCAGCGCGACGATAGCTGCTTCCACCTTGGCGCGAAGTCTCTCGGAAACATGGGGTTCCCGGTTGACGACTCGCGAGACGCTTTTGAGCGAGACGCCCGCCATACGCGCGACGTCTTCCATGGTGGCGTGGCCACCGCCGTGCTGGCGCGGATAGGCTCTCATGGGTACCTTATGGCCATTTATACGCCCCTTTGCCAACACACATCGGCGGGAATTGACAGCGCAGTCTTGACAGCGCTGCCAGTGATGGTCGATACCCCGTTCAGAAGCGGAGATCACATCCGCTGTACAACTGGGAGAGGCGGCGAAGTGGTGCCCAACAGGGTCCGGTCAAGGTCCCATGCTTCCTCATCTCAACCGAACCGCGTCGTACATAAGTGGTCGGCCAACACGCCGGCACGGGCCGGGTCCGGCGCCATTGAGGGAGGAAGAAATGAAATTGATCCGTGCGGCATGTCTTGTCTCCGCCATGGCGCTATGCACGCCGGCCAATGCCCAGGAGGCTAACCGACCCGTCCAAGATGCCGGTGACATTGGCGATATCGTCGTCACCGCCACGCGCCAGTCGACCCTGCTTTCCAAGACGCCTGTCACCTTGAGCGCCATAACCGGGATTGGGTTGCGCAACGCAGGCATTACCGATGCTCGCGCCCTCACCAATGTGGTGCCCAACCTCGCCCTTACTGAAAGCGGCGATGCGGTGCGCATCTCGATTCGCGGCGTTACCAGCACCGACACCACTGAAAAGGGCGATCCCTCCGCTGCGTTCCTCCTTGATGGCGTATACATCGCACGCCCGTCCGACACGCTGGGCAGCTTCTACGATATCGAGCGGGTGGAGGTGCTTCGTGGTCCGCAGGGAACGCTTTATGGACGCAACACGACCGCCGGTGTGATTAACGTCATCGCGAAGCGGCCGAAGGACGAGTTCGAGGCTTCGGTCGATGCCAGCTACGGCAACCTGAACTCACTCGATACCACCGGAATGGTCAACTTCGGTCTGGGCAACGGCCTCGGCATTCGCGCTGCGGTCAACTACCAGCGGCAGGATTCTTTCTATACCGTTGCCGGTACGCCTGCCGTCGATCTCACGCCCTTCCGCGACGTGCTGTCAACTCGCGTGTCGTTCGGCGGGGAAACGGGCAACCTGACGTTCGTTATCCGAGGCGACTACACACAGACCAAGGGTTCGGGTACCGTCGGCAATGTCGTCACGCTCGATCGCTTTTACGATCCGGCTACGCTCACGCCCACCAACGATCCGCTATTCATCGGTGGCTCAGCAGACGAACGGCGCCTGCTCACGCTCAGCCCCACGTACCCCACCCGGCGCGACAACAAGGCGTACGGGATCATGGGTGAATTTACTTACGACGCCGGCCCGGTCCAGATCACCTACCTCGGTTCCTATCGCAAGACCGACCGCAATGACGTGCGCAACCTGATGTTGTACAGCGCGCTGAACAACCCGGCATTCTACTTCGGCGAATTCAAACAGCAAAGCCACGAACTGCGCGTCGCCTTCGGCAACGGCAACCCACTGCACGGCCAAATCGGCGGTTACTACTTCCGCGAAAAGTCGGTGCTGGAACTCAACCTCGGCGCGCCGCTCTCCGGTTTCGTGGCTCCCGGCGCAACTGGATTCGCGTTCCCGCAAGGGCCCACCATCTCCAGTTCCAAGGCGGTCTTCGGTCAGGTCACCTATGACATAACATCCGCCTTCCACATCTCGGGTGGCGTACGCTATACGCACGATTTCAAGTCGCGCAACGGCGCCACCGTGGTTGATTTTCCTGATCTGGCCAGTTCGTTCTGCGGCGCCCTGCGCTGCACCCTGAACCAGAATATTGCCGCCAAATCCTATGGCAAGACGATCTGGAAGGTGGGACTAGATTACGACATTCCCGGTCTCGGCCTGGCCTATGCCGCTGTTTCCACGGGCTACAAAGCCGGCGGCTTCAACGATGGTTGTGTCGCTGGCTCGGGAATCGGCTGCACGCTTACCGATGCTGCTCTTTACTATAACCCGGAAACGCTCACCAACTACGAAGCCGGGGTGAAATTCCGGGTTTCCAATGCGTTCCGCTTCAATGCTGCTGCCTTCCACTATGCCTACAATAGCCTCCAGGTCAGCCAGCTTGTGTCGGTGCCCGTACCTGCCACACTCATCAGCAACGCAGCAAAGGCGAAGGTGGATGGGTTCGAGTTTGAAAGCACCCTGAAACCGAGCGAGAACGATACTTTCGAACTGGGCTACACCTACACGAATGCCCGGTACTCCAGCTTCTTCCCCGACGCTGCGAACCGTCCCACCTTCTCATTGGCCGGCCGTCAGCTCGATCACGCGCCGAAGAATGTGGTCACCGCGGCCTATACCCACAGCTTCCCGCTGGGCAACGGAGGCCGGATCGAAGCTGGGGTGCGCAGCCGGATGAGTTCGGAGTATTTCATTCTCGACCTCAACAACCTGTCGCAGTTCCGCCAACCGGCGTTTACCAAGACCGACGCGACCCTCACTTACACCGCGCCGAGCGACAGCTACTACGTGCAGGGTTTTGTCCAGAACATTGAGAACAATATCACCGTCGCCAACGCCGTTTCGGGAATCGCTGCCGGCGTCACCATAGAGGCTCCCCGCCTCTATGGTGTGCGCGCGGGCTTCAAGTTTTAGGCTGTATCAACATTCAGAGGTCTTGTCAGACTAGGATCGGCTGCGGCCGAACTGGCATCAAGCCTTGCCGCCGTGCGGCCGATCGAAACGGCACAGGCGGCCGCGATGGCGATCAGCGGCAGCATCGCGATCAGAACCGTTGCTGGCGAGAATCCCGAGCCCAAGAGAATGCCCGCGATCAGCGGACCGATGATGGAGCCGACGCGGCCCGCCGCGACGCCCAGGCCAATACCCGTTCCCCGGACCTGCGCGGGATATAATGCTGGGGCGATCGCGTAAAGAACGGCAGCCACCGCCGTTACCATCGCACCAACAAGCCCTCCCAGAACCATGATCGCCAGCGGGATCGGCGGTGTCATGGCCAGCATGAGCATGCTTATGAGGAATCCGCCATAGAGCGTGGCAATTCCGATCGATCTTTGTGCAGGTGGTCGATCGAGAATACGCCCGGTCGCGATTGCCCCCACAATCCCGGCCAGGTTGTAGATGAGTTGGACGCTGAGTGCTTCCGAACGACTGAGGCCCCGATCCTGAAGCAGGGTCGGCAGCCAGTTCGAAAGCAAATAGATCGAAATCATCAGAAAGAAGGAGGCAGTCCACAACAAGGCCGTCGTTCGTCCGCTCTCGCGGCCGAATAGTTGTGAAAATTTGCCGCCCGGGGACTCCTTGCGAGTAGGGACTTTGGATGCGGGGAGCGTGAACAGGGCGGGAGAGAAGATGAGCGGGACCACAGCCCCGCACAGGAAGACGAGCCGCCAGTCGGTTGCAGCCGCGGTCCAGCCAGCGAGAAGACTTGCCGATGCACCGCCGACTGACAAGCCCAAAAGGACAAAGGTAACCGCTCTGCCGCGCCAATTCGGCTCTGCCGCTTCCGAAGCGATGGCGATCAGGTTGGGCAAAGTTGCTCCCATACCGATTCCGGTAAAGAATCTGGACAGAAGCAGAGTTTGGAAATCCGGAGCGTGCGCATTCGCAAGCGAGCCAATTGCAAACCAGAATGTCGATCCGATCAGAACGGGTTTCCTGCCATATCGGTCGGACAGCAGCCCGCCAAATGCTGCGCCGAACAACAATCCCACCGTGCCGGCACTGAAGAAGGTGCCAAGCTGCGCCGGGGAGAGATTGAAGGCGGATCGCAATTGCGAAGCCGAGACGCTGGGCGCTTGCAGGTCGAAGCCTTCGAAAATCGCGACACAAAAGCAGACCGCAATGATCAGGTAGCTGCGCCGCGAGGCGGCATCGGGAACAGTAGATCGCATCGCATTCAGCTATCTTAATTAGGCTCTGCGTAAAACCATTTTTCGATACCAGCTTGCAGCTCTGCCTCCCTTGGGTGGCAGCCGTGATAGCCAGAAGGCAGCCGCTTGCGAGGGATCAGTCGCTGAAACTTTCAGCCTTCTGCAAGATCGGCCGTCATCGCCTCACGCAGCAGGTATTTCTGCACCTTGCCGGAGACGGTCATCGGGAAGGCATCGACGAAACGGACGTAGCGGGGAACCTTGTAGTGGGCGATCTGCCCGCGACAGTAGGCGATGATCTCCTCGGCATCCGCCGACGCACCGGCGCGGAGCTTCACGCAGGCGAGAACCTCCTCGCCGAACCTGGCATCGGGTACGCCGATCACCTGCACGTCCTCCACCGCAGGGTGGGTGTAAATGAACTCCTCGATCTCGCGCGGGTAGATGTTCTCGCCACCGCGGATGATCATGTCCTTGATGCGCCCGACAATGCGGCCATAACCCGCCTCGTCGATGACGGCGAGGTCCCCGGTGTGCATCCAGCCGTCGCGTATCGCCTCGGCCGTCTTTTCGGGATCGTCCCAATAGCCGAGCATGACCGAATAGCCGCGCGTGCACAACGCGCCCGGCTGGCCGCGCGGCACCATCTCGCCTGTATCCGGATGGACGATCTTCACCTCGAGATGGGGTTGGACCCGCCCGATCGTGCCGACGCGCCGCTCAAGCGAATCATCGAGCGCGGTCTGGAAGCTGACCGGGCTGGTTTCCGTCATGCCATACGCAATGCCTATGTCGCGCATGTGCATCCGGTCCATGACCTTGCGCATCACCTGGATCGGGCAGGGCGATCCGGCCATGATACCGGTGCGCAGGCTCGACAGGTCGAAGCGGCCGAAATCGGGATGCTCCAGTTCAGCGATGAACATGGTGGGCACGCCGTGCAGGCCCGTGCAGCGTTCGGCCTCAATCGCCTCCAGGACAGCAAGCGGCTCAAAGCCTGCCGAGGGGTAAACCATGGTGGCGCCGTGAACCAGGCAGGCGAGATTGCCCATCACCATGCCGAAACAATGGTAAAGCGGCACCGGGATGCACAGCCGGTCGCCCTCATGCAGTCCCATGCCCAGGCCAACGAAATAGGCGTTGTTGAGCACGTTCCTGTGCGACAGCGTCGCACCTTTGGGCGAACCGGTAGTCCCGCTGGTGAACTGGATATTGATGGGATCGTTCGGGCCAAGGCTCGCGGCCAGGGACATAAGTTCCCGTTCGGATGCGTCCGTCCGGAGCGTTGCGACCTCGTCGAACGCGAGCCAGCCAGGGCGCGGGTCGCCGCCGATCTTGATGATATGAGCAAGGGCCGGCAGCCGCTCCGACCTGACCTCGCCCGCGCCTGCGACCGATGGAACCAGCGTCTCCACCATGGCGACATAGTCGCTCGTCTTGAACGTGGCCGCGCAGATGAGCGCCTTCACCCCGACTTTGCGCAGCGTATATTCGAGTTCGGAGGCGCGGTATGCCGGGTTGATGTTGACCTGGATCATGCCGGCGCGCGCGGTGGCGAACTGGGCAATGGTCCACTCGGCACAGTTTGGCCCCCATATGCCGACGCGGTCGCCAGGACGAAGCCCGAGCGCCAGGAGTCCTGCCGCAAATGCATCGGCCGCCGCCTTGAGCCCAGCCCAGGAGAGGCGGACGTCCTGATGTCGCGACACCAGTGCCTCAGCCTCGGGCCAGCGCTGCGCCGCGAGTTCCAGCGCTGTGCCGATCGTCTGCTCGATCAGCGGCGGCCCAGAAGCGCCTATGACGTGACTGGGCTGCTCTACTGCCTTCATTCCGATGGACACCGTCTCCCCCATTGCCCCGGATGTTCCCCCCTACAGCTCTGTCCGCCGTTGTAACCGAGGTTCTGGATATAATCACTTGAGAAAAGAGTTGCCTCTGCATCGTCGCGGCGAAGTGTCAGTCGATACGGCTCCGGAAAAATGCGCGCAGCGTCCAGTCTCGCGCTCAGCGTCGGGTGCGAAGTGGGCGCGTAACTGCCTGCAGTTCCGCACCATCGGCGTGACATTGAATTACCGGAAATGCCGGGCCTGCCTGCAATTGATGTTATCAACGCCTTGAGGGGCGGCCCTCAAGCGGTTAAGCGATAACTCCTTTTCCAGCTACCGCGCAGGAAAGTGTATGAAATCCATATTCGAAGACAATGTCACCATCGTCATGCGTGACGGCGTGGGGCTTGCGACGAACGTCTGGCGGCCGGACGGAGGAGAGCGCGTGCCTGCCCTGTTGCTGCGCAGCCCCTATGGCAAGGATGAGGTGGCGAACGGCTTTGCGCCCAATGTGTTTGCGCTTGTGCGCGCCGGCTATGCCGTTGTGATGCAGGATGTGCGAGGCACCTTTAACTCCGGCTCCAGTTTCATCCCGCATGTGCATGATGTGAACGATGGCGAGGACACGATCTGCTGGCTTGCCGAACAACCATGGTGCGACGGCTCGGTCGGAATGTGGGGAGCATCCTATCTCGGGCTTGTCCAATGGCAAGCGGCCGCGACAGGAACGCCCGCTCTCAAGGCGATTGTGCCGACAATAACAAGCGCGGACTTCTATAGCGCGCCCTGGTATTCGTCCGGCGGCGCGTTGTCGCTCCATACCGTGATCATGTGGAGCGTGCTGATGGCGATGAACGCGGCCATCCGCAAGTTGCCGTTGGGCGAGGCTGATCCAGCCGATGTCGCGCAGCTGGCGGCCATGATGCAGAACCTCGACTCCGTCCTCAAGGAAACGCCAGTGGCCGACAAGCCGCTGGTGACGAAATATCTGCCTTGGCTGAACGACGTGCTCGCTCACCCCGCGCGCGACGCGTTCTGGGCGTCGCAATCCTCGCTGGACAAGGCCGAGCAGATCAGCGCGCCGGCATTGTCCATTGCCGGGTGGTACGATCTTTTTGTGGCGCAGCAACTCTCCGATCATGCCGCCATGCGCGTGCGCGCTGCATCCGAGAATGCGCGCGACGGCCAGCGGCTCATCGTCGGGCCCTGGAGTCACAGCCAGGCAGTCGGCGCCCATGGCATATTTCCCGAACGCGATTTCGGCTTGTTGGCGAGCACGCTGGCGGCGCAGCTGACGCCCGCCCACATCGCCTTCTTCGACCGCTGGCTGAAGGGACGGGAGGACGCCTTGGACGGTTCTGCGCCGGTGCGCCTCTTCGTCATGGGAATCGACCAGTGGCGCGACGAGCAGTCCTGGCCGCTCCATGACACGAGGTTCGTCGACTATCATCTCGATGGGGCGGGCGCGGCCAACACCGCCGGGGGCAGTGGGCTGCTGATGACTGAGCCCGCCGCGCGCGACGAAACCGATCGCTATCTCTACGATCCTCGTCGTCCGGTGCCGACCGTGGGCGGCAACACGCTGGCTCCATTTAGCGGACCTGCCGATCAGTCGGCGGTGGAGGCCCGCGAGGATGTCCTCTGTTTCAGCAGTGCTGTCCTGGACCGGCCCCTTGAAGTCACGGGCCCCATCTCGCTCAAGCTCTTTGTGTCGTCCTCGGCAGTGGATACGGACTTCACCGCCAAGCTGATCGACGTTTTTCCGGACGGGCGGGCTATGGCGCTGAGCGAAGGGATCCTTCGGATGCGCTACCGCAAGTCGTTGGCGGAACCCGAGTTGATGTCGCCGGGAAAAGTCTATGAAATCACCATTGACGTGGGCGTGACATCGAACGTCTTTCTCCCGGGCCACCGTCTCCGACTCGAAGTTTCAAGCAGCAACTTCCCGCGCTATGACCGCAACAGCAATACCGGAGGCGACATCAGCAGGGAGCGTGAAGCCGATATGGTCGCGGCGGTAAACAGCGTCCACCGCGGGCCGGAATACCCCAGCCGGCTGATCCTGCCGATCATCGAACGCTAGCTGCTCCAACCGGAGAACAAGAGCCGGAAACGGATCGCAAAGGGCCGAAGAGAGATCTTCGGCCCTTTTTCTTCGACCTTCGATTTCGCGGGCAGCAGAGTCCGGAACGGCCGTTATCAGCGCCTGAGCGAGGCGCAGCACCTGAAGGCGCTGGCGGAATCGATGCGGGACGTCTCGGCGCTACGTGAAATGCTGGCCAGGGCTTCCGACGCCCTATTCCAGGAGAAATGCCGTAAACAGCTCAATGGATTGCGAAGGCTGCTCTTTGATGAGAGGGCAAGGGGTCAAGAAATTCCTTTACATCAATCTAATTTCCGGATTAGAGTAACCCCAATAAGGACGACAAACGACGTCCAAGAAAATCACAGATGGGGAGGAAATATGCGTAGTTTCCGGAATCTCTCGCCGCTCGCGATTCTTGCCGGCGCCACCGCGCTGACGCCGGTGTTCGCGACCTCGGCTTTGGGCCAGAACCAGCCTCAGAGCAGCAATACTGCCGAACAGAACAGCCGCATCGAGGAAATCATCGTCACCGCGCAGAAGCGTGCGGAGAACGTCCAGAATGTGCCGATCTCGATCACCGCAGTCTCGGCGGAAGAGCTTCAGAACCGTTCGGTCAGCCAGATTTCCGACTTGCAGTCGGCTACTCCCAACGTAACCTTTTCGACCACTGCGCAAGGCACTCTGTCGAGCACGGTCGGCATCCGCGGCCTGCGCAACGCGAACATCGAGTTGGTGAACGATCAGCCGGCCGCAATCTACATCGACGATGTTTACCAATCCACCGCGATTGGTTCGATGTCGTTTCTCGGCCCCGACGTGGAGCGCATCGAAGTTCTGCGCGGCCCGCAAGGCACCCTGTTCGGCCGCAACACCATCGGTGGCGCGGTTTCGATACACACCAAACGGCCCGATCTGGATAATTTCAACGGCCGCGTGATGGCCGGTGCGGGCAATTACGGCCTCGTCGAAGGCCAGGGGATGCTCAACATTCCGCTGGTGGAGGACACGGTCGCGCTGCGACTCAACCTAGGCTATCGCGACGACAACGGCTTCGCCAAGGAAACCACTTACGGTCGCCGGCTCGGTCAGTCGAAGCAGGTCTATGCCCGCGGCCAGCTGCGGTTTCGCCCGAGCGACCGCCTGGATTTCAACATCACCGGCGACTATGTCGATGCGCGGACCGACGGCAACTTGCTCAAACCGGTTTACCTCACGGTCAGCAATCCGGTGTTCGCCTCGCCGTTCAATCCGGACGGCCTCTCACCGGCCTATCAAGAACTCGGTCTTGCCTATTTGGGCCGCTTCCCAACCCTTGCCGACGCATCCACCATCCAGTCGCAGTTTTTCTCGTGCGGAGGGGGGGCGAGGCCGACCCTCGCGAATAGTTGCTGGTCCCCCAGCCCGACCAATCCGCGCACTACTACCGGGCCGTTCTCCGGCGCCGCATCGATGGGCGACATCAGTCGGTACCGGGAATGGGGAGTTTCCGGAAATATCGAATATGAGCTGAGCGACGACCTTCAGGTGAAGTCGATCACCGCCTATCGCGACTTCTATCATGATAGCCCGAAGGATTATGACGGCACGGTGCCCATCCTGCTGTATTCGCGGGCCACTCCGGAAGGAAACACCTTTACCCAGGAACTGCAGTTCAATGGAAACGTGTTCGGCGACCGGCTCAAATACACGCTAGGGTCGTACTACTACAGGTTCAAAGGCATCGAACGCGGTACAAATACAGCGGTTCCGCTGCTCACTGCGGCTTTCGGCTTCGGAGACACCGTGGCCAATTACATCGAGAACCGCGTCGACAACAAGAGCCTGGGCTTTTTCGGCCAGGGCACGTTCGCCGTCACGGACCGTCTGAACCTGACCGGCGGCCTGCGTTACACCAAAGAAGACAAGAAAGTTGGCATCACGCAGTTCGGCAGCCGTCCCATTATACCCGGTGTGTTCCCGAACGGCCTTGCCTGTACCCTGCCGATCCCGCCCGCGGGTTCGGACGCCAATCCCGACTTGTGCGTCGACAGCCAGACTCTCAAGTACGACTCGTGGGATTGGACCGCCGGGGCGGACTACAAGCCGACTGACCGCATATTGCTCTATGCACGCGCCGCCAAGGGCTTCCAGGCGGGCGGCATCAATCAACGCAGCACCGTCGGCGTGCCGTTCGTCAAATACCTCCCGATGACCGCGATCAACTACGAGATCGGCGCCAAGGCCGATCTGTTCGACCGCACCGTGCGGATCAACGTCTCGGCCTTCCAGACCAACGTGAAGAACTTTCAGCGACCGGTTCCCGCAACGTTTTTCGTAGATGGCTCCGCGGTCACGGTGGTCGCGACGATCAACGCGGCGACGGCCCGCATCCGAGGCCTGGAGGGCGAACTCACCCTGATCCCGTTCGAAGGAGCCCGGATCTCGGCCCAGATCGGCCTGACCGACCCGAAATGGAAAAAGTTCCTTGCCACCGGTCCTGCGGGCCCCGACACTCTCGACCTTTCGAAGACCGAATTCCAGCAGATTTCGAAGGTTACCTACGGCATCTCGCCCTCGTACACGCTGCCGGTCGAGTTCGGCGAGATTCACTTCCAGCTCGACTGGGTGTACCAAAGCCGACAAAATCTGCAGCCGTTGCTCAGCTTCCCGACCGATAAGGATCTGCCGGTGCCGGCGATGATCCAGAAGGGCTACGGTCTGCTCAACGGCCGGATCGCCGCGCGGGTTGGCAGCGACACGGAAATCGCGGTGTGGGCCAAGAACATCGCCGACAAGCGTTACTTCACCGGCGGCCTCAATATCGCGGGGAGCCTTGGGTTCGCCGACGCGACGGTGGGCAATCCGCGGACATTCGGTGTCCAGATCAGCCATAACTTCTGATCGAGGCACCTGCCGCGAACAAGTGAACAGGGGCGCGCCAGTGTGCGCCCCTTTTTTGCGCGGAACTGGGGAAGTCTGTGGAAATCCAGCCGCCTTCAAGGGCTGACGCGCTGCTCACGCCTGCCGCCGACCAGCGGCAGGCGGTGCAGGAAGTGATCGACCGCTATTTTTTCGCCATCGACAGCCGCAATCCAGACCTGGTTCGCAGATGCTTTGCCAATGACGCGCGGTACACAAGCGATGCGGGCTTGCTCGACATGGAGGGCCGCGACGCGATCGGCAATCGGCTGGGAAAAGGCGGCCGCTTCGTCCACACCACCCATGTTCGCGCCAGCCAGGAAATCGTCATAGACGGGGATGTCGCAACCGCCGACACGTTTGCGATTGCCTATCTGGTCGAACCCGAAGCGGCTGGAGGCATGGTCCACGTCCGCGGCCTCCGCTACACCGACCGCCTCAACCGCGGTGCCGACGGCTGGAAGATCGTCAGCCGTCACCATTCCACGAGATGGCAGTACGATCAGCAGGGGTGCGCCGTGATGCCGGTTTGAGTGCCGGGTCCGATAACGATTGGCCTGAATGCCTAGGCAACCATTGCTGCCGGCATGGATGGCAGATAGATCGTCTTCTCTTCGAAGAACCCAGCCAGCCCTTCTGGCCCACCCTCGCGACCGATCCCCGATTGCTTCCAGCCGCCGAACGGCATTGTCAGGTCCATGGTGTTGCCATTGAGCCCCACGCTGCCCGTGCGTAGTTGCCGGGCCAGCGCATAGGCGCGATCGGCGTCATGAGTGAATAGCGCGCCGTGCAGGCCGTAGGGCGAATCGTTGGCGATTGCGACGGCCTCATCGACGGTGTCGTAAGGGATCATCACCAGCACGGGACCGAAGATTTCCTCCCGTGCGATGCGCATGGCGTTGTCCACGCCCGAGAAAAGGGTCGGCGCGAAGAAGTAGCCGCGATCGAAGCCTGCCGGCCTGGCGCCTCCCACGACCAGTTTCGCACCTTCGTCCCTGCCGATGCGAACATATTCATTCACCTTGTCGAACTGGCGTTCCATCGCCAGCGTGCCGATCTGCGTTGCAGGATCGAACGGGTCCCCCAGCCTCACCTGACTGAAGGCGTGCTCGAGCATCTCTTCGAACTCCGCGATGCGGTCGCGCTGCACGAGGATCCGCGACAGGGTGACACAGGCCTGCCCGCAATTGCCCATGACCTGACCGAGAATGCCGGGAAGGCAATCGGTGGGCGCGATGTCGTCGAGCACGATCGCGGCCGACTTGCCGCCGAGCTCGAGTGTGACTCGCGCCACGCGATCGGCGCAGACCGACATGATGTGCTTGCCCGTCGCCGTGCTGCCGGTGAAGGTGACCTTGTCGACGCCCGGATGGCGGACGAGATGGTCGCTGGCCTCGCGCCCGCCGGCGACGATGCTGAACGTCCCTTCCGGCAGGTCCGCCGCCTCGATGCATTCGGCGAGAATATAGGCGTCGAGCGGAGTCTCCGGCGCCGGCTTGAGCACAACCGTACAGCCGGCGGCGAGCGCGGCTGCGACCTTGATCACGGCGAGGAATATGGGGGCGTTCCAGGGAACGATCGCCGCGACCACGCCGATCGGCTCCTGCGTGACGAGGGCATAGCCCCCCGCAGCGCGCTGGCGAGCATCGACCAGGCATGCCTTTTCGAGCACGTCAGCGTAGTGCTCGAAAATCATTCCGCAGTTTTCGGAAACACGCGAGGTGAACATGTTGGGAGCGCCCGCTTCCAAGGTCCACAGCCACGCCAGCGCATCCGCGCGGGTCTTGAGCAAGCGGGCGATCTCGCGCAGCTTGCCCGCGCGCTCGGCCACGCTGGTTTTGGGCCAGGGGCCGCTATCGAAGGCGGCGCGAGCTGCGGCGACCGCCCGATCGACATCGGCCACGACCGCGGCGGGCACTTCGCCGACCACCTCTTCGGTCATCGGGCAGACGATCTCCAACTGCTCGGCTGATGCTGGCTGAACCCACCTATTCGCGATGAAAAGAGACTGCGGATGGGCGGGCTGAAAGGGGGCGTCGGAAAGGTACGGTACGGTCATTTGCATGGCTAGAATCCTTACTTTCCGAGATCAGTGGCAATCATGTTGGATGCTTTCTCGGCGATCATGATGGTGGGCGCATTGGTGTTAGCGGAGGTCATCGTGGCAGTATCGACCTGTCCGCGACGCGCAGTCCGGGCACGCTGCGGAACCCAGCCTCGATTGACGCTTCGGTGGTTGGCTAGGGCGGATCGACATTCAGGAGATGGCGAGGCGAAAATCGTGCTTTTTCGTGAACCGGAGCGCAGCGGACTTAAGGTCCGTGAGCACCGGAAGCGCGAAAATGGGCGATTTGCAGGCCGCCAGAACTGAATGTCGATCCGTCCTAGCATACAGCCAGCCGATGCTGCGCCCATGACGATCACGTCAAGATCCGCGCTCAAGCCATCGTCTCCCAGATGTGGCTCCCCCGAGATCCGGAGGGCTGATATAGAGTTATTGGTATTGATGATTCCGTCTTGCCTCGCCGGCTGATTTGCGTCAACAGGAAGCATCAGGTCTGCGCTACAAATATGAATGTGGTCGTAGGGCTTGCTTCAACGCGCGCGGCTTTACCTTCAGCCATCCAAGGAGATCGGACCGTGGCGATACCCGCCGACTTGCAACTTCTCGCCGATCGCGAGGCGATCAAGGAGCTGACTGCAAAATATGCGCGCTGCGTGGTGACCGGCGATGGGCGTGGCGTCGGCGCGCTTTACTCCGAAGACGGCCGGTTCGCCGCCGGACGCTTCGACTATGTCGGCCGGAAGAACATCCAGGACTTTCTCGAGAGCCAAACCACCCCGGGCAAGAACATGCCGCTCGTCACCGATCACATCATCGAGATCGATGGAGACGAGGCGACCTGCTACTCGATTATGTTCACGCCGTGGTTCAAGGGCAAGCACCCGGGGTTCTGCGGGGCGTACAGCGATCGGCTGCGCAAGATTGAAGGCGAGTGGTACTTCGTTGAGCGCAGCTTCGAATTCTTCGAAGGTAAGCCCGAGGACTCCTGAGAACACCCCATCGCGCGGCCCGTCTTTCCTGGCCACCGGACAGGGGCGCAGTCGTCTGAAGCGACTTTGCCGAGCTTGGCGCCCCGTTCAAAACAGATCGATCCGGTCTTCCATAACCAGCGCTCCGTCACGCATTCGGCGCACCACCATCGCGTCGGCG
Source organism: Sphingobium sp. OAS761 (assembly GCF_024168485.1). Taxonomy (GTDB): domain Bacteria; phylum Pseudomonadota; class Alphaproteobacteria; order Sphingomonadales; family Sphingomonadaceae; genus Sphingobium. The sequence goes on along the minus strand of NZ_JALJVY010000020.1, from coordinate 15,924 downwards.
CCCTGAATGCCTCGGTGGTTGTGCGGGCTGAAGCCGATGCAGGTGCGCGCGCCGCCCGTTGCCGCCGGCAGCATCTGGACCATCTCCAGCCCGCGCCGAATGCCGTCGCGGTTCATGATCGGCGCCAGGGTGACCCCCTCGAGAAAGGTGGTCATCATGTCGTGAAATATCCCGATCATCTCTCCGCTGGGGATGGTCTCGCCGGGATAGCGAGCGGCGTAGGCTTCGCGGAATCGAGCGTTGACCTGGTTCGCGTCGTCCCAGTGTGTGGTTCCCACCCAGCCCTCGAACCCGGCGGCGGCATCGGCATTGGTCGCGCCATGGAAGGCGTCGTTCATGATTCGCGGGATTTCCGGCCAATTGCGGGTGACGTAAGCCGCCCAATGGTACGACATCGCACCGCTGCCGAAGTGCGCGATGGCCTGGGGCTGAACGCTGGCCAACTCCTGGTGAGCCTCGGCGAATACCTCCTGCAGATCGGGAGTGATCGTCTGCGGAAAGCGCACATCGTAGAGGATCTTAATGCCCGCGCGCCGGCACGCGTTGCGGAAATGCGTGACGCCCTCGACGATGTGGTCGGCCCGGTCCCAAGTGATCGCGACGCGCGTGTAGCCCTTCTTCCTGAGCCAGCTGGCCAAGGTATAGACATCGTGGGGAACGCTGCCCCACGATATCGAAAAGCTCCATTTTGACATCGCATGAGTTGTCGCGCCAGTGTTCAAGAACACCACCTCGCGCTTGTCGGCTTCTGGCGCGATGGAGATGCTATCGTCGGCATGGTGCCCGCCCAGGACCGCGATCACGCCCTGGTCGCACAGCTCGTGGAAGGCATCGATCGAGTTCTGGATGAAGCCGGCGGGCGGACCATAAGGATAAACCTTGATCAGCTCGATCCCGCGTTCGAAGCGGCCGTCCTTCTTGTACTGCTCCAGGATCAGATCGTAGATCTTCTCGGCGAGGTCGGTATAGCGTGGCGGATTGTCGAGCAGCAGCCCGACCCTCAACGGTTCGGCCGGTTCCTTGTACTGATCACGACGCGACATTGCTGGCTTCTCCCATTAGCTCCCCGCCCTTAGCAGCGCCATCGGCGAGGAACAACTTTCCTGTATCTCTATTGGATTTTTTGCCGTTTCCGCGCGGACTTTCTCTGACCCTTCGCGTGAAGACCCATATTATTCCGGCGAAGCGGCTCAGTGTAAGGTGCGCAGAAGGGCTCTTTGGACCAATTGAGCTTCGCGGGCCTGGGTCGGACAGGCGGCCCATAATGAGCGATCATGGGTTGGTTTCCGGACAAAGCCAATGCGTGCGCGGGTTCATTGGGTGCTCCTGCGCGCTGGGGCGTAGCCCATCGCCGGCGACCGCCCAGAGATACTTGACGGTGGCTTCCGAATTCGGATTGATATAACCCTATATCGCAAAGGCCGTCCCGTCTGAACTGAACGACGGCACGGAACATCATGCGAATTTTGGAGTGCAAAGGATGAAACGCGTTCTCATCACCGGCTGTTCGAGCGGGATCGGCCGGGCGCTGGCAAGCGAGCTCTCGGGCCGCGGTCATCGCGTCATCGCCACCGCGCGAGACCCCGATACGCTGAGGGACCTGGACGTCGCGGAACGACTCGCGCTGGACGTGACGAGCCGTGATTCGGTCCAACGCGCAGTCGCCGCCGCTGGAGATATCGATGTCCTGATCAACAACGCCGGCGTCACCATCTGGAGCGCGGTCGAATCGCCACCGGAGGAAGAGACGCAACGCATCTTCGAAACCAACGTGTTCGGGATGCTACGCATGATCCGCGCGGTGGTCCCTGGAATGCGCGAGCGCGGAAGCGGGGACATCGTGCAGATCTCGTCTGCCGTCGCCCGCCGCTCGACCGCGCTTCTTGGCCATTACGCCGCGACCAAGGCCGCATTCGATGCCTATTCCGAAGCTCTGCGGCTCGAGCTTGCGCCCTTCGGGATCAAGGTCGGCATCGTCGCTCTCGGCGCAGTGGAAAGCAGCTTCGGCACCAACCGCAGGGAAATCGTCGAACCTGCATACCAGGACCTGGTTGATCATGTGAAGGCGAGGCTGGCGAAAGCGCGCAAGTCCCCGTTCAGCGCCCAATTCGTGGCGGAGCGGCTGGCCGATGCGATCGAGGCGGGGAACCTCCCGCTGCGCCTCGACGGCACCGGGGATGCGTTCGACCTGATCGCCCAGCGTGCCGCGCTCGACGACGTCGAATGGGAGCGCAAGACCCTTGCGGAGATTTGGACGCCAGAGCGCGTGTGAGCCGACACGGCATGAATTTATAAGGGAGACGAAAATGGGGATGCTCGACGGAAAATTCGCCCTGGTCGCAGGCGGCGCGAGCGGCGCTGGGGAAGCTGCGGTCGACGCGTTCCTCGCGGAGGGCGCGAAGGTCGTGTCGCTCGATATTCAGCCCGGGCCCAAGGATGGTTCGCGCCCGCCCGAGCACTTCCGCGCGATGACCTGCGACATCACCGACAAGCAGGCAGTCGATACCTGTTTCGCACAAGCCGTGCAGTTCATGGGCGGTCTCGACGCGGTATGCGTGCCGGCGGGCATCACTGCCCGCAAATTGGCCGAGGACATCAGCGAAGAAGACATGCGCCGGATCTTCGAGATCAACGTGTTGGGGACGATGTTCGTCAACCAGGCTGCATTCCCCTATATGAAGGACAAGGGCGGCTCGATCATCAACTTCGCGTCGGTTTCCGGGATTCGCGGCCAGGTCATGCGCGCGCACTATTGCGCGACCAAGGGCGCGGTCGCCGCATGGACCAGGGCCGTCGCGATGGACTGGGCCAGGTACAACATCCGGGTGAACGCGATCGCGCCGATGATCTATACGCCGATCGTCGACCGCGTGCGGGCTGCGCTCCCCGAATCCGAGCGCGAGAGTTTCGAGAAGAGCATCGGCCAGGCGCAACGCCTGCCCGGAGGCCTGCGTGGCGCGGACTCGCTGGGTCCGACGATGGCGCTGCTAGCAGGCGACGGAGCAAGCTACATGACCGGCCAGGTGCTCTCGCTGGACGGCGGCGTATGCATGCTGGGATCCTGACCGCACCGTCGATGCCAGCGCCTGCAGCCGAGATGCGCCGCGTGCAATTGATATGCAGGAATAGTCGAATTATTTGACTTTCGGCCGCATTAAGCTTGACCTGCGGCCGCGATCGCGGAATAAGAGATACATTAAATCAAGTTGATCGCGGACCGCCTGAAAAGGGCGAAGTCTGCTGATCCGGACCCGCTTCCAAATGGCGGGCGAATAGAAGGAGGGATGTCCGATGCGTATGGAAGACATGATTCTTGTCAGCGTCGATGATCACTTCGTCGAGCCGCCGACGATGTTCGACCAAGTGACCCCCGCCAAGTATAAGGACGTCTTCCCCAAAATGGTGAAGGTCGATGGTTGCGACGCTTGGTCGGTCGACGGTCGCATCATCCGCAACTTTGGCCTCAACGCGGTTGTCGGACGCCGCAGGGAAGAACTCGGCATGGAGCCGACGGCGCTCGATCAGCTGCGCAAGGGTTGCTATGACGTCCACGCCCGCGTCGAGGACATGAACGTCAACGGCATCTATGGGTCGATGAACTTCCCCTCGTTCGTCGGCATGGCCGCGCAGAACCTTGAGCCGATCGCGGACAAGGGCCTCGCCACCGCCATCGTCCGCGCGTGGAATGACTGGCATATCGACGTGTGGTGCGGCGCTTACCCCAATCGCTTCATCCCGATGTGCATCGTGCCCACCTGGGATCCTCAGGAGGCGGCCAATGAGATCCGTCGTTGCGTGGCCAAGGGTTGCCACGCGGTCAGCTTCCCGCCCAACCCGTCGTTGACGGGCAATCCTTCACTCCATTCGGAAGTCTGGGACCCGATCTGGCGGGCGTGTGCGGAAAACAACGTGGTGATCTGCCTGCACATCTCCGATGCCAGCGCCGCCGCGCCCTCTGAAGACACGCCGGTGGACGCCTATATCGCGAACATGCAGGTCAGCCTGCTCAATACCGCCACCGACCTCACCTACTCGCACATCCTGCGCAGGTATCCGGGCATCCGCTTCGCCCTTTCCGAGGGGTCGATCGGATGGATTCCCTACATGCTCGAGCGTATCGACATGGTTCGCCAGCAGCACGGCGGGTGGACCCGTCAGGACTTTGGCGACAAGCTGCCGAGCGAGGTTTTCAAGGAGCATGTCTACTGCTGCTTCATCACCGATCGCACCGGCATCAAGCTCCGCCACGACATCGGGATCGAGAGCATCACCTACGAGTGCGACTATCCCCACGCCGACTGCCTGTGGCCCTACGCACCCGAGCAGCTGTGGAAGGAAGTTGGCGACCTGCCCGACCAGGAGATCAACCTCATTACCCACCTCAACGCGATGCGCCAGTACAGCTGGAACCCGTTCGAGAAAGGTTACAAGCCTGAGGAGGCGACCGTCGGCGCGCTGCGCGCGCTGGCCGCGAAGCAGGGCGTCGACATCACCCCGATGGCTGGCCGCGGCGGTGAGCCCCCAAGTCTCGAGCTCGGGCCGGTGCGGGTCAAGGACATCCGCGCTCAGCTACAGTTCGGTCGCAAAGTCGCGTGACGTGGTAGCGGCGGAGGCTTGGCGTCCTCCTGCCCCCAACAATGGGCACGAGGCCATGAATCGGCGCGCCACTTCGGCGGATGCGCCTGCGCGACGCCGCCCCGGCGGCCGCCCCACGGCCGGCGAATCCGAAGCGCTGAACCTGGCGATCGTCTCTGCCGCGGCATGCCCCTGGAACGCATCGCCAGACAAGCAAAGTGGCAACTCGCCCCCGGTCCCTGTCCTCATTCCTCCCCCCATCCCCATCGAGAGCGAGCTAAAGCGATGACCGAGGCCCAGACGCTGGCTGATCAAGCTGTTCCGGCGCATGTCCCCGCGCACCTGGTGAAGCCATATGATTTCCGCAGCGGACTGGGCGACCGGCCACAAGAGGCAATCGCCGGGCTCCTCGATGGCCCGGCAGTGTTCTGGTCACCCGTCCGCCATGTGCTGGACAAGGGCGGCGCCTGGGTCGTGACCCGGTCGCGCGAAGCTCGGGAGGTGCTCGCCAATCCTGAGGTCTATTCGAGCGAAATCCAGGGCGCGTTTCTCAAGGCCATCAGCGACGACTTTCACCTGGGGCCGCTCGCTTCGGATCCGCCTGCTCACGCCCGCTACCGCACCTTGATCAATCCGCTGTTCACGCCCAAGAAAATGTTCGAGCTCGCGCCCAAGATCGAGGCGTGGTGCGACGAGCTGATCGACGGGTTCGCCGATCGGGGTCGCTGCGACCTGGTCCCCGAGTTCGCCGACCTGTTTCCGACGGGAATTTTCGTGGACTTGATGGGGTTCCCGCGCGAGCGCCTGGCCGAGTTCCTCAAGTGGAACCAGGATTTCATCCACGGGGAAACGCCCGACCAGCGCCTGGCCGGTATCAAGGCGATCACCGACTTCTTCGCCGAAATCTATGAGAACCCGAAATTGGCCCCGTCCAACAGCGTCGTCCATTACCTGCTGACTTCCGAGCCGGATGGCCGGCCGCTGTCGCGCGGCGAGTTTATGGGCGTGGTCTTCCTGCTGTTTTCCGCGGGCCTCGACACCGTGGTCAGCTCGCTCGGCTTCACCTTCCGCCTGCTCGCCGAGAATCAGGAACTGCAGGCGCATCTGCGGGCGAACCCGGCGGAGCTGCCGCGCCACGTCGAGGAGATGATGCGGTTGTTCTCGCCGGTCACAGTTCAGCGCACCGCGGTCGTCGACACCGAACTCGGCGGCGTGACGATCAAGGCTGGTGACCGGCTGGCGGTCTCGCTCGCCTGCGCCTCGCGCGACCCCGAGGCGTTCCCGGACCCCGATCAGCTCGACGCGTCGCGCAATCCCAACCCGCATCTCGCCTTCGGCTTTGGGATCCATCGCTGCGCCGGCGCGCAGCTGGCCCGGCGCGACATCGCGATCGCGCTCGAAAGATGGTTTCAGCGCATCCCGCCGTTCCGGCTCGCCCCTGACAGCCGGATCACCGCCGCGGGCGGCTCGGTGCTGTGCCTCGATGGCGTGGTTCTTGAATGGGACAGGATGCAGGTGCCTCAATAGGCAATCTATCGGAGTGGCATGAGCGAAATGCCAGCCACGCAAATCAGCGGCCTGACGCGCACCGTTGAGCCTTTCTATGACCAAAGAGGCGTCCTCCTTAACCCGATGGCGTACCCCTCCAGGAGATGAACACGTGGAATTTCGTAACGTCGGCCGATCCGGTCTGAAGGTTTCCAAGATCGGACTGGGGTGCAACAACTTCGGTTGGACCATCGACAAGGAAACCTCGCGCCCTGTCGTTCACAAGGCGCTCGATCTTGGCATCACGCTGTTCGACACCGCAGACTTCTACGGATCCACCCCGGGTAATTCCGAAGAGGTCCTCGGCGACCTGATCGCCGGACAGCGTGAGCGCATCGTTCTCACCACCAAGTTCGGTGTTCCGCTGGTCGGCACCGACCGCACTCCCGACAACTCGCGCTCGTTCGTGCTCAACGCGATCGAGGGCAGCCTGCGTCGGCTCAAGACCGACTGGATCGACATCTACATGATCCACTGGCCAGACGCGCGCACACCGATGGACGAGACGCTGCGCGTGCTCGAGGACATCGTGCGCGCCGGCAAAGCGCGCTACATTGCCTGCTCGAACCTCGCGCCGTGGCGGATCGTGGAATCCAAATGGGTTGCCGACAAGATCGGGGTTCCCGGCTTCATCGCCGCACAGGACGAGTATAACCTGCTTAATCGTGGCGCCGAAAAGGAACTGCTTCCAGCGCTACAGGCCTACAACATGGCGCTGATTCCCTATTTCCCGCTCGCCTCCGGCTTGCTCACGGGAAAATACATCGACGCCATGCCCGAAGGGCGCCTGCAGCAGAACTTCCTCAATCTCGGCAATCGCCTGCTGACCGAAGGAAACATCGCCAAGGTTCGCAAGCTCAACGAGCTCGCCAAGGAAAGCGGACACTCGCTTTTAGAGCTGGCGATGAGCTGGACTGCAAGCCGCCCCAACGTCGCCAGTGTGATCGCCGGCGCAACCAGGCCCGAACAGCTCGAGCAGAACGTCGCGGCCGCCGACTGGCAATTCACCGCCGATCAGCTTGCAGCGATCGACGAAATCACGCGCTGAGGCGCCGGGAGACACGGCCATGATCAATGGAATTCACCACATCTCGCTCGCGACCACCGATCTCGATCGGCTGCTCGGTTTCTACCGCGACCTGCTCGGCCTCTCGGCGCGGCACGTCTCGGTGCTCGAGGAAAACAACGAGCCGTTCGAAACCATTGTGGGCATGAAAGGCGCCAAGGGCCGCGCCGCTTCGTTGCGCGCTGGCAACTGCCAGATCGAATTCTTCCAGTACACCTACCCGGTACCCAAGGACATCGGCAAGGCCCCGGCCTGCGACGCCGGCATCCGCCACATCTGCTTCGACGTGACCGACATCCGTTCGGAGTACGAGCGCCTGAAAGCGGCCGGTATCGAGTTCGTATCCGAGCCGCAGCACCTGCCCAAGGCCAAGGCGACCTCTGTCTACGCCTACGATCCAGACGGCAACATCGTTGAAATGCAGGAAATCCACGAGGGTAGCCCGATCGAGCGGGTTCCGCTGCCGCCGCGCACCTGACCCCCGGCGCAACCCCAATGGGGAAGGACCGACATACGACTGGAAGGCATGGGCGCAATCGTAACCGGCGCGACGAGGGGCATCGGTCTTGCCATTGCGCAAAGCTTCGTTTCCGAGAGAGCCTCAGTCGTGCTCGCCGGGCGTTCCATCGAGGAAGGCCGCAAATGCGCCGATGCGCTCGGGCCCAATGCGCACTTCATCAGCTGCGATCTTACCCGGAAGAAAGAGATAGAAGCGCTGACCGCCGAGGCCGACAGATTGTTCGGCCGCATCGACATGCTGGTCAACAACGCGGGAGACCTGCACCGCGCCAGCGTCCTGGACCTGCCGGTCGAAGAATATGAGCGCATTCACAAGCTCAATCTGACTGCTCCGTTCCTGCTTACCCAGCTGGTCGGGCGGATCATGGTGCGCGAGCGGCGGGGCGGCTCGATCATCAACATCACCTCGACCGGCGCCGCAGTGTGCCGTCCCGGCGGGACGACCTACCATGTTACCAAGGCAGGGCTCGCCATGCTGACGCGAAGCTCGGCGCTGGACCTTGGGCAGTATGGAATACGGGTCAATGCGATCGCGCCCGGCGCGTTCGAAACCGGGCTGATGCTGTCGAGCACCTCGACCACCCCCGGGCTGCGCGATCAGCTGGTCAGCACGACCCCGCTCGGCCGCAACGGTCAAGTCGAAGAGCTGGCAGACGTAGCCACTTTTCTGGCCAGCCGGGATTCCAGTTACGTTACGGGGCAGCAGCTGTTCGTCGACGGCGGGCGCATGATGTTGAACCCCGGACTCAAGGTTCCCGAAGTAGCGGACTGGGTCGATTTCCGGCGCTGATGTGTCGAATCACTCGATGGTGAAGAGCGGCTCCAGCCGCACTTTCGCAACTTTCCATTCGCCCTCGATCCGCGCATATTCATCGTGGCTGTAGCCGTAGCCGTGGCCATGATGGACGCCGGCTTCGTAGAGCGGGCCAAGATAGTGCTCCTGCGCCCAGATCCCCGTAGCCCGGTCGGGCGACAGCAGCGCGATTTCCGGCAGATGATTGGCGTGGAGCGACGGAGCTGAGCCGAACCACTCCTTGACCAGGGTGAGGAATGCCGCGGTCCCGCGTACTTCCCTTCCGCCTGCGCGCAGCGACGGAAGATCCAGCTCGACGTCAGGAGCGAGCGTGCTGGCCAGCAAATCCCAGTCCTTGGTGTCGATACCCCGGCAGTAGCGCGCGCGCAGCTGCTTGATCTCTTCGATCGCGAAAAGCCGGTCGAGCATTTCCATCGTCGTCAACTCCTTCTGCACACGCGCTACCAGCGTCGCCGGGCCTGAAACGCCGGCTAAGCGCCGCAACACTTTCGTCCAAAGTCACTCTTGGAGAGTCTGCGAACAGCCCGGCGGCAACGACAATCCATGCCCCCACCCACTTGCGCGGCAGATGGTGGACGACTGGCGAAAAGGACACCGGCGCCCGTCCAGCAGCGCCCCCGCGCCTTGGGATGTCCGCTTTCCTTCACTGCCGCTTTACACCGGCGCTGACTCATTAGAACACACTCTATCCCTCCCCACCGGTTGCGGGTCCACCGCGCTCCCTCTGCTTCAGCCCTTGCGGCGCATGATCTCGGCGAAGGCGGGACGAATGACTTCCGCTGCGACCTGCACGTTCATGTATTCGCGTACGATGCGAATGCGGCCAGAGCCATCGAACACAAACTGGTAGTGATAGTCGTTGCGATAGGGACGCCCGTCGAAGACGGTCCCGGCAGACGTGCAGCGCAACGCAACGATGTCGCCTTCGGCAATCGTCTCGAGGATTTCGAAGTCCAGACCGTCGGGAAACACTTCGCCAAGCAATTTGGCGCGTTCAAGGAAGATCGGCCCGGGAATGTCACCAGAAAGCCCGGACCAGCCCGCGAATTCCGGTGCGAGGACATCATCGGGGATCTCGCGCGATATCCCGTGGACGAAGCGCCTTGCGTTGGACTTGTTGGTCTCCAGCATGTCTCGACTCTCCCCGGAGGACGTCGCTTGGGCGCCATCCATTCTCCTCCGCCTAACCTCCGGTGTTGCCGGCGCGGGCACCACGCTAACGGCAATTCCGGCACCTGAATAGCCAAAAAAACCAATCGACGACCCCATTCCGCCAATTGTGCCCCGACAAGAAAACCTATATAGGAATTGCAGGATACAAGCGAGCCGGTGCCGAAGCGCCGCCGCTGGGGAGGACAATGATGGTCGATTTTGCTGAGCTGCTCTCTACGATACGGCCGGACTATGTGCCCGTGGATGGCTACTACAAGCCTGAATTCGTCGCCCGCGAAAAGCAAATGCTCTGGCCGCACACCTGGCTGATGGCCTGTCGCGAGGAGCTCGTGGCCCAGCCCGGTCAATATTATGTGTTCGACATTGCCGACGAATCGATCCTCGTGGTCCGCAGTAAGGATGGCGTAATCCGCGCTTTCCACAATGTCTGCCCGCACCGCGGCCGCCGCCTGAAAGAGGGGGCCGGTGAGACCGGCGACAGCATTGTTTGCCGGTTTCACGGCTGGACCTGGGACAGCACCGGGGAGAACCGCCTCGTCTTCCACAAGGAAGACTGGGACGCGACAGGCGGAATCTGCGGGGTCGACGTGAACCTCGGCGAGGTCAGGGTCGGGCTGTGGGAAGGCTGGGTCTTCGTCACGCTCGATCCGGAGGTCGAGCCGCTCGAAGAATATCTCCATCCGCTGCCCGAGGTTTTCGCCAAGTTCGACTATAAGAACACCCGCCTAGCCTGGCACAAGACCGTGGTCCTCGAGTGCAACTGGAAAGTGGTGCTGGAGGCATTCCTCGAAAGCTATCACACCGCCACCACCCATCCCCAAGCCTTGAAGTTCGGGAGTCGCAAGCCTTTCTCGCAAGCCCACGGCAAGCATTCGCTTTTCGCTTTCCACTTCGTCCGGCCTCCTGAGCCCGACCCGTCTGCGCCACCGGTCGACTATCGCCTGGCGCGCTATGCCTATGTCGAGGAGATGAACCGCACGCTGGGCGCGCTGTGGGGACGGCATGGGCTCAAGGCGGCCGAGCGGCTACTCACCGACCTGCCCGAAACCGCGACCTTCGACGAGGTCAACGAGGCCTTCGTGCGGTTCCACAGCGAGGCGATGGCCGAGGACGGAGCCCGCTACCCGGTGGAGGTTACCCCTGAAGACCTCCAGCGCGCCGGGACCGCGTGGAACTTGTTTCCCAACATGATCGTGCTGCCGACGATCGACGGCTGGCAGGGCTATCGCGCGCGTCCCAACGGCGACGACCCGGATTCGGCGATCTTTGACATATGGTGGCTGGAACGCAGCGCGCCCGACGCGCCCTCGACCGTCGAGCCCGAATTTTATCCCACAATGGAGAGCTTCAAGGGGGTCTGCTATTTCCTCGAGCAGGATTTCGACAACATCAAAGCGATCCAGCAGGGCGTGAAGTCGAGCCGGATGAAGGCCATCCGCCCCAATCCCGCGCAGGAAGTGACGATCCAGACGTTTGAGCGGACTTATTACGAGCACCTTGTCGCACCGCGTGGCCAAGCTCCGCGAGGAGACGGCAGATGAGCGGCGTGTATTGGCTGACGTACGAGCAGATGGCGCGCCTTGATTGATTACGACATCCACAGTGAACGAGGACTTCAGAAGGATGAGTTTTTACGACGTTCTGATTGTGGGTGCGGGGCATGCAGGAGCTCAGGCCGCCATCTCGTTGCGACAGGCGGGGTTTGAGGGGAGCGTCGCCATGATCGGCGACGAGAAGGACCCGCCCTATGAGCGTCCGCCGCTGTCCAAGGAATATTTCGCCGGGGAAAAGACGTTCGAGCGCATTCTGATCCGGCCTGCTGATTTCTGGCAAGAGCGCAAGATCGATTTGTTGCTCGGCAAACGGGTGACCAACGTCGATGCTGCGGCGAAGACTGTCACCGCCGATGGGCAGTTAATCTCCTACGACAAGCTCATCTGGTGCACCGGCGGCTCTCCCCGGATGCTTACCTGCAACGGGGCGGACGCTCCCAACGTCCATGCGGTGCGCCGTCGCGACGATGTGGACGCGATGATGGGTCAGCTCGACACCATCCAGCATGTTACGATCGTGGGTGGCGGCTATATCGGACTTGAAGCCGCGGCCGTGCTGACGAAATTTGGGAAGAAGGTGGTTTTGCTTGAAGCGCTGGACCGCGTCCTTGCGCGAGTGGCAGGCGAGGAACTCTCGCGCTTTTATGAGGAAGAGCACCGCGCCCACGGGGTCGATCTTCGTACCGGCGCCAGGATGGACTGTATCGAAGTTGTGGACGGTAGGGCTTGCGCCGTGTTGATGGCCGATGGGGAACGGATCGAAACGGACATCGTCATCGTCGGCATCGGCATCAATCCTGAAACGGGACCGCTCATCGCGGCGGGTGCAGCGGGCGGGAATGGCGTAGACGTGGACGAATATTGTCGTACCTCTCTGCCAGACATCTATGCCGTGGGTGATTGCGCCGCGCACGCCAACCGATTTGCCGGAGGAGCGCATATGCGCGTCGAATCAGTGCAAAATGCCAACGATCAGGCGAAAACCGCCGTAGCGCACATCATGGGCAAGGAAGAGCCCTATACTGCGGTCCCGTGGTTCTGGTCCAACCAATATGACCTCAAGCTACAGACCGTCGGCTTGTCCGTCGGTTTCGATCAAGCAGTGTTGCGTGGTGATCCGAAAGAGCGAAGTTTTTCAGTGATCTATTTGAAGGGCGGCAAGGTCATCGCGCTCGACTGCGTCAATGCAGTCAAGGATTATGTGCAAGGCCGGGCCCATGTGCTCTCGGGCGCGGTGCTGGACCTGGATCAGGCGGGGGATGCAGGCGTGCCACTCAAGGAAGTCGGGATAGGCTGATCAGGGCGATGGTCTCCTTGCGAACGATCAGTCGTCAAGTCGGTGTGGCTATCGCGCGATCTCCCAAAATTCTACGGCAGTGCCATCAGTTCAGCCTCGATCTCCGCGATCATGGAGGCGGATCCTGCAGCAGCGAGGCGTCCTCCTCGCTCGCCGCCCGCTCGAGGTGTGACATGCTCCCCTGAAATGTGACGGATTTTGAGTAGAATCCGACGCGAAGGAGTCGGACGGAATGAAGCGGAGCAGGTTCAGCGAAGAGCAGATCATCGCGATCTTGAAGGAGCATGAGGCTGGTATGCCGACGGCGGAGGTATGCCGCCGGCACGGGATCAGCGGCGCGACGTTCTACAAGTACAAAGCCAAGTTCGGCAGCCTGGAGGTATCGGAAGCACGGCGGCTGCGCGCGCTCGAGGATGAGAACGCGAAGCCGAAGAAGCTGCTGGCCGACACGTCGCTGTCGGGCGTGCGGGTCGCGCGCGAACTGACGCGGCTCATCGGGGTGCGCGGCAAGCCGCATAGGGTGGTGAGCGACAACGGCACCGAGCTGACCTCGTCGGCCATCCTGCGCTGGTCGCAGGAACGGCGCGTCGAGTGGCATTACATCGCGCCCGGCAAGCCGATGCAGAACGGCTTCGTCGAGAGCTTCAACGGGCGCCTGCGGGACGAATGCCTCAACGAGACGCTGTTCACGTCGCTGGCTCATGCCCGCTTCGTGCTCGACGCCTGGCGGCACGACTACAACCAGGTCAGGCCGCACTCGAAACTGGACGGGAAGACCCCCGCCGACATCTTGCCATTCCCTCAATCGAACATCATGAAGGAGCCGGACTCTACCTCTGAATGGTAACAATCAGGGGAGCATGTCACTGGCCGTATTTTGTCATTCCATGAGGAAGCCAAAGGTTGGGATGACTTCATCGCTTACCTGTCCGCGCTGCCGGGCTTTCGTGCCGATTGGTATGAAGCTGTCGCTAGGGTGCCTTGAATGCTGGCTCTTTCCCGAGGCTCAGCACCAAGAGGCTGCTAGCCACCAGCATCGGCATGATGGCGACAAACAGATAGTCATATCCTCCGTAGGTATCAAAGACCAATCCCGCCAACGTCGGTCCCACGCCAGCACCGAAGCTGATCAGTCCCGCGATCGTACCGAAAAGCAGGCCGTAATTGGCGACGCCGAAATATCGTGCAGACAATACCGCGAAGACGTCCACTTCAGCTCCGAGGGACAGGCCAATGATGCCACCGACCAAGAGAGCCGTTAAAGGATCCAGCTGGAGCGTCAGCAAGAGCACACAGCCGATAATCGGGAACAAGAGCACGGCGCCTCCAACGAACCGGCCAGTATAGCGGTCCATGAGCAGTCCGGTTGCCAGTCGTCCGACGACCGATCCGACACCCACTATTCCTGCGATCGACGCCGCCGTTGCTGAAGAAATTCCGTTCTCCGTGAGGATGGGAACGAAATGAACGGCGAGGCTCAGGACCGAAAGGGTCATCAGGAAGGCCGCTGCCCCCATTTTGAAGAAAACCGGCGACGTCAGGCCCTCGCGGGCCGACACGCCCGGCTTTGCGGAGGCCTTGGAAGGCTCGGCCTGATCCTGCGGACGATCCTCGGACCGAAAGCACATATAGACCATGGGCAAAGCAACTAGCGCCGCGCCCCCGCTGAGGCTCAGATATGCGGTCCGCCAGCCGTAGACCAACAGGCGTTCCGCCAGAAACGGAAAGATGGCCGCGCCAATGCTGGTACCGCATAGAGCGATGGCGACGGCAAGGCCCTGATGCCTTCGAAACCGACTCGTGACTGCCTTTAGCCATACTGTCGGTTTTACAAGAACTGTGCCGAGGGCAATCACAGCCGAAAGAGCCCACCAATTCCAGATGGAAGGACCGGATGTGCTCAGCAAGGCAACGCCGGCGAGGTAGATGATCAGACCAGGAATGCCGATACGGCGCGACCCGTACCGGTCGATGGCGAGACCTACAAATGGCGCGAGAACGACTGAAATGACGCTGATGACGCCCAAACCAGCGCTGATCTCGGCGCGCGGCCATCCAAACTCCGTTTCCAGAGGCGCAATAAAGACGCCCATGGAATATATATGGGTCACCGAAGCGGTCAGCGCGACTGTTGACGCGAGAACGAGGAGCCAATCGAGAACTGAGGAGCCACCCAGCTTCGGTGGGCTGCCCTGCATATCAAGATGAGATTTAAGGGAATTCATTCATCCACTTTCTTGCTCGGTCGGCCACCGCCATCGGCCCTGTCACTCCGGCCCCTTTTTTGGACGTTGGAGCTTTGTCGGATTGCGACGTTTGCGTCGCGCTTCACCGTTCAGTCTTTCATTTGTTGCTGGCACGCAGAATGTGTCGCGCCGCGACACTCTACGGGTATTCCAGCCGCTTCGGCCATTCACCCTTGCAAAGGCTGCGTATCGACACCGAACGCGTAGCGGCCATAAGCTACGGCGCCAGCGCCAGCGGCGATGCGAAATTCAGGAAAGCGTTAAGAACGATCCAGAGCGCGCGACGAACGAGGTGAGACGCGAGACAATTATGTGAACTTGATTCCCGGCATGTTGTCGAAGGTGAAGTTATGCACAAGCGCGTCGGGAACGTGCGCCCGAATGTCGCGCATCGTCGTCCCCATTTCACTCTCCCATTATAATAGAATATACTCTTAATGTACATGTCGGTCGTCGGTGTGGCAAGGGTCCGCGGAGCGCCGCGCTTGGAGCCGACCGTCGACATAGCAGTCCACCACTTTCGAAGCCGAAGCGGCAATCCTGTTCCGGCTCAAGCACTTCATCAAGCCTTCTGCAGCAGGTTCGCGCTACACATCGGCGTCCTCATCGCGCTTACCGGCGTCGATCCGGTTCTGCCATTAGGTTAGCCTGTCAATCAAAATGAAGTATCCCAATTTCCCAACCAAACCCACGATATGGTCTTTGTAACCGGCCGAGCTGATCTGCCCGCCGCTGAGTGGCCCGGAGACTATGATGGTCTGGACCACGAAAGGGACGATGAATGTCGAGCAAGAAGCCCAAGCCGGAAGAGATTATCGGCAAGCTGCGTGAAGTTGCGAACGTTCTTGCGCGGCGGGCATCGACTGCCGAAGCCTGTCGCCGGATCGTTGTCAGCGAGCAGACCTATTACCGTTGGCGCAAGGAGTATGGTCGTCTGACGACTGACCAGGCGGGGCGAATGGAGGATGTGGAGAAGCAGAATCTGCGGCTTCGCCGTGCGATCTTGGACCCGACACTGGATACGCTGATCTTGCAGGAGTCATTTTTGTCTGTTTGGGTTTGGTTGTGGGGGCGTTGGGGACGCGAGGGAGCCCTGGCGACCATGGGGTTCGTCAGGGCATTGATGATGGGGT
>NZ_JALJVY010000019.1 GCF_024168485.1 Sphingobium sp. OAS761 | reverse complement strand
CCGAGAAAGCCGGCGAACCTGTCTGGGGGCATGCCCCCAGACAGGTTGCCATCACCTCAAGCAACCATCATGAAGGAACCGGACTCTACCTCTGACTGGTAACAATCAGGGGAGCACGTCAATGGGTAGCGATGAGGCGCGATCTGGGCTCGCTGAGTTGGAACGGCGGGTCGAAGAGGATTGGCAGGCTGACCTGGAAGCGCGTCTCACCGGACTCTATCGGGTCGAGGTGCGAAACGAGCGGCAGATAGGCCCCTTGATGGATACGGCCGGCTTTGGCGTGGGCTGTCCGCTGGACGACATGGCGTAAGACGCCGATCCTGTGCCGGCGGGAACACGTCGGCGGGAGGGGCCTCGATGAAAATGGGGCGGCAATCGCTTGCCGCCCCATGATCTTTCCGACGAAAATCGGCTCGTTCAATCGTTGCCGAAAGGAACGCGCAGCGACAGGCCGACGACACGCGGCGCGCCGTGGATGACATTGGCGACACCAACGCTGCCCGCCGCGCCGAAGCCGCCGATTTCATAATCCTTGTCGAACAGGTTCTTGGCATAGACCTCGACCGAGGCCTTGGAGCCGAACGCATTTTCAAGCCGGACGCTGAGGTTGACGAGATGGTAGGCATCGACCACCGAGCCGGGGAAGTTGATGATCTCCTGCTGCAACTGGCTGCGATAGGCATAGTTGAGGTTGAAACCGAAATCGCCCAGTCGGTCCGAGCGATAAACCGTGGCGTCAAGCGTAGCGCCCGCCTGCAGCTTCGGAACATAGGTGAACTTGTTGTTCGAGCGATCAACGCCGTTATCGATGAACTTCTTATATTGCGGCTTGGTGTAGCCGATGAAGCCGCCAAGGCTGACGTCTCTACCGAAGCGGAGAGTCGATTCCAGTTCGAAGCCGCGGATGCGAGCGGACGGCGTATTGATCACCACGGAGACCGGCGCGCCGGCGGAGATGACCACGAGCGCACGCTGGATGTTCGTATAATCCATCGAGTAGGCGGCCGCGTTGAACATCAGGCGGGTCGAACCCCCCAGGTCCCAGTTGCTCTTGATTCCGAGTTCGTAGGAGGTCACGAATTCGGGCGAGAAGGGAGCCTGCTGTGGCAGGCTGGTGGCGCGACCGTTGAAGCCGCCCGAGCGATAGCCGCGACCCACGGTGCCGTAGAGCATCGCCTCTTCCACCGGCTTGATGTCGAAGCCGAACGTCCAGGTCGTCGCGTTGAAGCTCTTCTCTGCCGGCTTGATGCAATTGGCCGGTGCACCCGCCACTACGCAGCTTAAGCTGCCGTCGGCGGTCACGTTGCGGTTTTCAAAGGTGATTTCTCGCTTGTCCCGCGTCCGACGGATGCCGGCGAAAATATGAGCGGGGATATCGATCGGCAGAGAATAGTTGGCCTGGCCGAAGAGCGAGGCAGAGGTGTTGGTGCCGGTGAAGCGGTTCTGCGTTCGTGCAACCGAGGTTTCGGCACGACGAACATAGCTGTTCGAATGGTCGTAGCCAGTTTCCCAGAAATAATAGCCTCCAACGATTAGGTCCAGGCCCTCCATCGGCTTGGCCTGAAGCTGGAGCTCCTCAGAAAACTGCTTGGTGTTGGAGGTGACGCGGGTGCTGAGGATCGTCGCCGTCGTGCCATCATGATCGGCGACATCATCCGCTTTCACCCAACGGCCGCCGGTGATGTTCTTGAAAGTGAGCCCCTCGCTCGCATCCCAGGTGGTGATGTTCGCGATGCCCACGACACGCGCATAGTTGAACGGTTTGAACTGGCTTTCCTTTTCGTGGAAACCGAGCGTCTGCTGCTTGGCAAAGGCGGCGAGATAGGCGGCGCCGACCGCAGTCGTCGCGTTTACCAGTGCCGGGTTATAGGTCTTGGCGAAGAAAGCCGGCCCGTTCGTGGACGAGCGATAATAGTCGCCGATGAAGGTGGTTGTCAGCGTGTCGGTCAACTGCGCCTGGAGTGTGGCGCGGCCGGCCCAGCGGTCGCGGTCGTCGAGGCGGTAATCGCCGTTCAGGACCTTGGTGTAGCCGTCAATATATTGACGCAACCCTGCGACGCGCAGCCCGATGCCTTCGCCTATCGGCACGTTGAGCGCCCCTTCCAGGCTGTAGCCCCACGGATCCTCCAGCGCGGCGCTGACATAGCCGCCAAAGCTGTCGGTCGGGCGCCTGGTTTCGATCAGCACCGCGCCACCGACGGAGCTGCGGCCGAAGAGCGTGCCTTGCGGGCCCTTGAGCACCTGAACCGAATTGATGTCGAAGATCGCGGCGTCCAGCCCGGCCGGGCGGGCCATGTAGATCTCGTTCAGATAGGCGCCAGTGGACGGATCGACGCCGATGCCTGCCGTGGTCTGCACCTGGCCGCGGATCTGAATCGAAGCCGAGTTGCTGGCACCGTTCAGCGGGGTAATGCTGAGGCTAGGCGACAAGCGCTGAACGTCAGTCAGGTTGCGGATCTGGAGCGATTCAAGCTGCTGCCCGGTGACAGCGGTCACTGCAACGGGCACGTCCTGAAGACGTTCGGCGGTGCGGCGAGCGGTCACGACGATATCGTCCGAAGAAACTGCTGCTGCAGCTTCCTGAGGTGCAGTCTGGGCGTTGGCGGTGCCTGCGAGGATCGAGGTGCAGGCGATAGCCGTCAGATAAGCATTCCGGTCGCGAAACTTCATCACGTTCCTCCCCATATAATTGAGGAAGCTCTTTACCGATCTGTGCCCAACTTTCAACCACAATAAAAGCGATCCATGTAAAATTTATTCATGGAGAGTAAGTGCGTGTAATGACACAGCTAACGGGAGTTAATATTCAAATACCTCAAAATGCATTTGGAGTTTTATATAAAATAACACGCGATTATTATATTTTAAATTTGGACGTAATGATCATTATAGCATCGATCAGATAGATATATTCGTTAAATTTCGGCTAAAACAGAGATAATATATTTAATAAAATTATCATAATATTGATATATACTTAACAGTATCGATCATAATTGATTGTATCATTAGCCGATAAAATCGGAACAGCGAGGCAATGCTGTGCTCCAGCACCCGGACGGAGGCGACTTGCGTTATCCCAATTGAACCCTTCGTACTCGAAAGGCGTATTGAAAGGATAGTGCGGTCGGCATCGGTTAAGGCCAGATTCCTGTTGAAGCCATCACGCACATTGTCGCCATCCACCCGGAAAAGCGGCGGAAGTCGAGGTTCGAGTAGGTGTATGCTGGGGCGGAAAAGGCGCTTGGTTAGCCCATATAAATCACCGCCCCGGAGGAGCAGGCGCTCCTCCGGGTCTCTCGGGCCGGATCGCCGGAGGCGGATCTAATGGGCCGCCATGCGGTTTGCCGCCGGGATCGATTGCATGGGCACGGGCGTGTAGACGAGGGTCAGGTTGGTCGGGATGACCTTGCCCTGGCCGCCGACATAACCCGGTGCCGGTGCCTCCGGGTCGATCCGGTAGTCCGTGATGACCTTGTGGACCTCCTCCAGCGCGATGCGCACCTGCATCGTCGCAAGGTGCGACCCGGCGCAGCGATGCTCGCCCGCGCCGAAGGTCAGATGGCTGTGGGCATCGGCGCGGGCGAAGTCGACCACGTCCGGGTTGGGGAAGCGGTCCGGGTCGCGGTTGGCCGCGCCGGTCGAAAGCGTGACGACGTCGCCCTTCTTGATCTGCACGCCGGCCACCTCGACATCGCGGGTCGCCACCCGCGCGCTCATGTGGAAGCCGTGGAACCGGATCAGCTCGTCGGCGGCGCGCTTCCAGGGAATCTCACCCCGCACCAGCATGTCTCTGTGGTGCGGATTGCGGGCGAGATAGGTGAAGGCGTAGGCGGTCGCCGCCCGCGTCGAGTCCGTGCCGGCGAAAAACAGCAGCGTGGCCATCGTGGTCACGTCCTCGTCGGTCAGCTTCTCGCCGTTGACTTCGCCGTTCAGCAGGGTCGAGATCACGTCGTCGCCGGGATGGGCGCGCCGCTCGGGGATCAGCGCGGTGACGATCTCGTCGATCTCGGCATTGATCTTCTGCCTATAGGCACGGGCGTCCTCGACCGAACCGCCCTTGCGTATCACCTCGGCCTGTCCGAAGACCAGTTCGTGTGCGAGATATGCGAAGCGCGGATAGTCCTCGTGCTTCAGGCCAAGGTTGAAGCAGAACATGTCGCGCGGCACCGCGTCGCAGAACTCCATCACGAACTCGCAGCGGCCTTTGGGCGCGATCTCGGCGATCGCCTGCCGCGTGCGTTCGCGCACATAGTCCTCAAGCCGCATCAGCTGGCGCGGCGCAAACAGTGGGGCGATCACCTGGCGCCAGGGGCGATGCTCGGGCGGATTGAGGTACAGCGGCTTGAACAGCTTGCTGAACGGGTTGTACGGGATGCCGTAAGGCCACTGGTTGAAGGTCTCGGCGTCCTGATAGATGGCGCGGATGTCTTCGAACTTGGTGAAGACCCAGAAACCGCCATGGCAGCTGGAATAGAACACGCGCTTGCCGGGGGCTAGCGCCGCCGTTGGGGGAAAGTGCATGACTTCCGGGCCGTTGAGCTGATCGAACGGCACCACCAGTTCGGGCGGAACATGCTCGGGCACTTGGGGTGAGGTGGTCGTCACGCGCTACTCCTGTATGAAAGGAAACAGTACTCGGCGGCCTTTACGAGGCGTGGGCCGTCAGTCTTCGTAAGGTTCGAACTCGCTCTTGATCGCGCCGCAATCTGGGCAGATCCAGTCTTCCGGTACATCTTCCCAACATGTTCCGGGTCCGACGAGGAAGTCTTCGTAGCCGAGCGCCTCGTCGTAGATGAAGCCACAGTGCCCGCATTTCCATTTCGCCACGCTATGTTCCCTGGACTTGAGTATAGGGGAGGCCTCTATTTGCGGTGGGTCCCAGCGCAGTGGCAGGGCATCCACCCCGAACACGGAGCCGCCGTGGGTCCTGACGCCCGCGGGATGGTCGATCCGGAAGGGCGAGATATTGTCCAGCCAGTAGTCGACAGCGACCTTCAGCTCGCGACGGGCGAGGTGTGATCCCATGCAGTTGTGAGGTCCCGTGCCGAACGCGAGATGGCGGTTGATGTTGGGGCGCGAGATATCGAAGGCATCCGGGTCGGCGAACATCGCGGCGTCGCGGTCGGCCAGCATCGTTGCGAGGCTGAGATAGTCGCCTTTGCGCAGCTGCACGCCGTGGAATTCGACGTCGCGGGTGACGATGCGCCCCGGCACAGTGACCGAATGGAGCCGAAGGAGCTCCTCGACCGCCCGTTGGCGCATTTCGGGCCGCTGGCGCAGGTCCTCCTGGATGTCCGGATGCTCCGCCAGGAACCGGAACAGGAATCCCATCGACGAAGCGACCGTGTCGAGGCCCGCGCTGTAGAGCAGGTAGGCGATGCCGAGCTTCTCATTATTGTTGAGCAGGCGCCCTTCCACTTCGGCCTGGGCGATATAGGTCAGCAGGTCGTCGCGGGGGCTCTTCTCTCGGTCTGCCAGGACAGCGATGAGGTAGTCGGCGATCTTTCTGGCGGCGGTAGCCCGCGCCTCCAGGCTGTCGCTGTGCATCTGGATGTCTTCCCATTCGAGGAAGGTGTCCGCGTCCTCGACCGGCAGCCCGACGAGCTCGAGGATGACCGTCGTCGGAAGGCGTCGGCCGAGCGCTTCCTGGAAATCGCAACGACCCAGCGGACGAACCGCCTCTGTCATTTCACGGACCATGACTTCGATCTTTTCGGAGAGCTGGGCGATCCGGCTGGCCGCGAAAACCTTGTTCATCATGAGGCGGAACGGCTTATGCAGTGGTGGATCGACCTCCAGCGGGATCATCGGCCAATCTTCGCCGAGCACGGCCGAGAAGCCGGAATATCGGTCGCTCGAGAAGGTCTCCGCGTCGAGCAGAACCTCGGAGACGTGGTCGTAGCGCATGAGGATCCACGTGCCGCGGCCGCGCCGTCCGGAGGGCGAATAGACGATATCCGGCCCCGCGCGCATGATCGACAGCGAGCCGTAGGGATCGCGGTCAGAACCTTCAAGCACGAGGTTCCAGTCAACCACCAGCTCTTCAGGGATATGGCCCGGCACTTCGCGGGCATTGAGGATGACTGTCTCGTTCATTCGGGCTCTCCGTCCAGCAGCGCCACGCGCTGTGCCACGTGCTCTGCTCATGCGGATGGCGATATCGGATGTGGCCGCTCGACATTTTGACTGGAGTCAAAGAGATAACTTTTTCTGATTTACGGTTGATCAAAGGTCGCGGCCTACAGGGGAAATAAGACGGCCCGCAACGGAGGACGAGCACCGAAAGAGCGGACATGACAGCAGTCGACCAAATGGTTTGTTTCGATCATCACTCGCGCGACTATGCGCTCGACCATCGGGCGATCGTCGCGAACTTGCGCGCGACCGCACCGGTCGCGCTGCTGATTTGGACCGATTTCACATGCGCCGGAGTGGCGCCAGCCAATCCCAGTCCGCGTCGGGCGCCTCGCCCGCCTCATGTGTGACGCGCATCGGTGTGGCGGAGAAGCGCGGGGCGGGATTTGGACAAGGCGCGCCGCTCACCTCGCGGAATGCGCCGCGCGCTACATTGTGCGGATGCGCCGCCGCCTCGCCCATACCCAGTACGGGAGCAAAGCAGATGTCGGTCCCTTCGAATAGCCTGCACCAATGGGCTCGGCTTTCGCGTGCGAAACTCTCTTCGAAAAAGGCTGCGAGCTTCGGCCAATTGTCCGGTGCGTCGCGATTTGCTGCCAGTTCCGGCGGCATGGCAATGAGGCTCGCGAGCTGGGCGAAGAAATGCGGTTCCAGCGCAGCGATGGATATCCATTCTCCGTCGGCGCAGCGATAGCAGGCATAATAGGGCGCGCCGCCGTCAATCAAGTTCGCGGCGCGCCCGTCCCGCCACATGCCGTTGGCGCGCAGCTGATAGATCAAGGTCATGAGGTAGGACACGCCGTCGGACATGGCGGCGTCCACTACCTGTCCCACACCGGTCGTGCGCGCATGAGTCAGCGCGGCCAGCACGCCGATGCTCAACATCATTGCCCCGCCGCCGAAGTCGGCCAGCAGGTTGAGCGGGGGCAGCGGTCGCTCCGCCGGACCGATCGCGGCGATGGCGCCGCTCAGCGCCGCATAATTGAGGTCGTGGCCCGCCATCGGAGCATAGGGGCCGTCCTGCCCCCAGCCGGTAATACGGCCATAGACCAGCGCCGGATTGCGCGCCATCGCGGCTTCCGGGCCAAGGCCCAGCCGCTCCATGACGCCTGGGCGAAACCCCTCGATCACGACATCGGCGCGCGCAATGAGGTCCAGCAGGGTGGCGATCGCCTCAGGCCGCTTCAGGTCGAGCTGAATGTGCCGCCGCCCGCGTTGCTCGAAATGGAGCGGAGTCGGCGCCTTCGAGCCGATCCGGTCGATGCGTAGCACCTCCGCGCCCATGTCCGACAACTGCATCGCGACGAAGGGGGCGGGGCCGATCCCCGCAAACTCGATAACGCGCACGCCTGAAAGGGGGCCGCCCGCCATCTCAGGCGCCGATGCCCAGTATCAACATGCAGTCCAACATATTTGGGTTCCAAGTCCGGCCCGCATGTATTGCAACGCTGGACGAACGGATTCTCCTTCTACCGCCCGCCGCAGAAGAAGACATATTCACCACCGGAACAGTCCGCATTGTTCCTGGTCCACTGGGCACCATCACCGAGTCTCCTACCTCTTTGTACGGTCGATGATTAATATGTGGCCTGCCAGTCAGGACAATCGGCCGGCACATTGAACCGAAAGTTTTCGCTACGTTCAGGTACGTGGTCGCGATCGCTCGCATCCTCTCCTTCTTCTTTTTTTCGTCCGGGGATCATCAGATGTTGACTGCGGCCAGCATCTGCTCGGGATAGCGCAGCCCAGCGGGCTTGCCGATGCCGTCGAGCAGCGTCATATCGTTCACCGAAAGGGCGATGTCGGCCGATGCCACGCTGTCGGTCATGGTGGTCCGGCGCTTGGCGCCGGGAATGGGCACGATATCCGGCCGCTTGGCGAGCAACCAGGCGAGTGCCACCTGCGCCAGCGATACGCCCTTCGCATCGGCGACGGTGCGAATCGTGTCGAGTATAGCCAGGTTCGCCTCATAATTGCCGGGCGCGTAGCGCGGATCGTGGAGCCGCCAGTCGTTGGGCGTCATCTGCGACCGGGGGATGGCGTTGCCGGCGAGGAAGCCGCGTCCAAGCGGGGAATAAGGCACGAAGCCAATTCCCAGCTCTGCCGTCACGGGCAGGACATCCTCTTCCACGCCGCGTTCCCACAGCGAATATTCGCTCTGGATCGCCGCGACCGGATGGACGGCATGGGCACGGCGGATAGTGGCGGCGCTCGCCTCCGACAGGCCCACATGCAGCACCTTTCCCTCACGCACCAGATCGGCGAGCGCGCCCATTGTCTCCTCAATGGGCACGGTGGGGTCCATCCGGTGCTGATAATAGAGGTCGATCCGGTCGGTGCCGAGACGTTGCAGCGATCCCTCGATTGCGCGCCGCACATTGGCGGGCGAGCCGTCTATGCCGGTGCCGCGCGTCTCGCCATCGAACCGGAAGCCCCATTTGGTGGCGATGATCAGTGCTTCGCGCTTGCCCTTGATCGCCCGGCCCAGCAATTCTTCATTTTCGAGTGGACCATAGATTTCGGCCGTGTCGAAGAAGGTGACGCCTTGGTCGATCGCGGCATGGACGGTCGCGATCGACTCGACATCATCGGCCGGGCCATAGGAAGCCATCCCTGCCTTCATCGGCATGCACCCTATGCCGATCGCCGACACTTTCAGGCCTTGTCCAATGGTGCGGTAGCGCAACTCTCATCTCCTCATGGGGCCGCGACCTGCTCGGGTCGGCCGATTTATAGAGTCATCGCAAATAGCAGGCTGTATTCATCCGGCCAACGCATTTCCGCGCGAATCCGCCGTCCGCCCGACCTTCAGTCACCAAGTTTGCTTGACGCTGGGTATAATGAGTAATAGATACATAGGAATTAAGACCGAATACGGTTCAGGAAGCAGGAGAGGATATGCTTCACAAGGGAGCGAGGCGTCTGATCGAGATGGTCGCCGCGTCTGGAGCGCGACGCTTGCCGAGGTTCCTGTGCAGACGGCACGCCTTATCGTGGCGATGAGCGTGGGAGCGATGGACGATCCGACGGCAGAGGTCGCGCGGGTCGTGGATTTTTGCGCAGCTGCTGATCATGGCGGCATTCTTACCCGTGGCCTTGCAGCGCGATGCACAGTTCCTCTTCTTTCACGGACGCCACGGCTGAGCGACAGCGCGGCAGAGCTGCCGTCGGTTGCGCCGTCGTTTGAGTGCGGCCTGACGCGCCTGAGCGCCATTCTGGCCGCACGATAATGAGTATGAAATAACAGGAAGGGTGGGTCATGACATCGCTGGACATGGATGTAGATGCGGCGCTCGCCGAGGCGCATATCCCCTCTTTGCTCATGGCGCTCGTGCACCTCACCGGCGATCTATCGCTGCTGACGCCGGAGCGCCGCCCGGAAGTCGCCACGACGATCAGCGAGGAAAAGGTCCTTCCCGCCGAGGAGCAGGCGGAAATCCGCCGCCTCGCGCACGAGAAGCTGACGGCATGGATCGACGGTGGCCGACCGCCCGTGCCGGATATCGGCATGGATGGGCTGGAGCGGATGATCCGTTATCTGATCGGCGACGATGTCGACGGCAGCTATATCCCCTTTCTGGAGGAGGAGATCGGCGTCCGCGACTTCCGCAAGCCCGACTGGAGCAGCCCCACCCTGCGGGCCGCGGCCGGCGCCATGCACGTTGTCATCATCGGCGCGGGCATGTCGGGCCTGCTCGCTGCGATAAGGTTGCAACAGGCGGGGATCGCTTTCACCATCCTGGAGAAGAATCCCGAAATCGGCGGCACCTGGTACGAAAATACCTATCCTGGTTGCCGCGTCGATTCCGACAACCAGCTCTATTCCTATTCGTTCGAACCCAATCCGCTTTGGCCGCAGCATTTTTCTACCCGCGACAAGCTGCTTGCCTATTTCCAGCGCATCGTCGAAAAATATGACCTGCGCCGCCATATCCGTTTCGACGCGATGGTTGAGGAAGCCCGTTATGATGAGGCTGCCCAGCGCTGGACGGTGCGCTATTGCGACGATCGAGGATCGCTACAGGTCATCTCAGGCGACGCGCTGTTCAGCGCCGTCGGCCAACTCAACACGCCACGATATCCGGACATTCCAGGGCTAGAATGCTTTGCCGGCCCTGCTTTTCATTCGGCCCGTTGGCGTCATGACGTAGATCTTAAGGGCAAGAAGGTGGCCGTCATCGGAACGGGTGCGAGCGCGTTCCAGTTCGTGCCTGAAATCCAGCCGCAGGCCGGGCGCGTGGATGTCTATCAGCGCAATCCGCCGTGGCTGATGCCCACGCCCCATTATCACGAGGATGTGTCGCCTGCGCAGCAATGGCTCCTGGCGCAGATGCCCTTCTATGCCAACTGGTATCGCTTCTGGCTTTATTGGCGGACGGTCGACGGCATGTATGCCGGCGTGAAGGCGGACCCCGACTATGAGGGCGGGCCGGAGGCGATTGGGGCGCTCAACGCGCAAATGCGCGCCGTGTTGGAACAATGGATACGGCAGCATGCGGGCGACGATCCCAAGCTGGAAGGGAAGGTCATCCCGGATTATCCCGTCGGCGGAAAACGCGGCCTGCGCGACAATGGCGCCTGGATCAGGGCGCTGCGTCAGGACAATGTCAACGTCATCACCGACCGCATTAGGGAAATTCGCCCCAACGGCTTGGTAACGGAGGGGGGGCACTTCCGCCCCGCCGATGTGCTGATTTATGGTACCGGGTTCCGCGCCAGCGAATTCTTGTCTTCATATCGGATCTACGGTCGCGGTGGCATCGAATTGCAGCAGAAATGGCAGGGCAATGCACGCGCTTATCTGGGTACGGTGGTCCCCGATTTCCCGAATATGTTCATCTTTTACGGCCCCAACACCAATCTCGTAGTCAACGGCAGCATTATCCTCTTCGCGGAATGTTCGGTCGGCTATGCGATCGATTGCCTGAAGCTCGCCGCGCTTGAGAAAGCAGCGGTGATCGAAGTGCGGCAGGACGTCTATGACGACTACAACCGCCGTGTCGATGAAGCGAACGCGATGATGGCCTGGGGCGCGCCGCAAGTGTCGAGCTGGTACAAGAACGACCAGGGGCGCGTGAGCCAGAACTGGCCCTTCCCGACAGTCGATTTTTGGGAAGCGACGCGCGCGGCGAAGCCGGAGGACTTCTTCTGCGAACCGCGCGTGACGCCGGATCGGGCCGCGTGACAATGGGAGAGGCATATGGCGGCGTTCGTACTTGTGCATGGCGGCCTGCACGGCAGCTGGTGCTGGGAGCGGGTCGTGCCGTTGTTGCGGGAGGCTGGGCATGCGGTCGAGGCGATTGACCTGCCGGGTGCCGACGGCCAGCGCCCCCGCGCGGATGTGACCTTCGCCGACTATGTCGCTGCGACCGTCGAGGCGGTGGAGAGGGCGGGCGAGCAGCCCATATTGGTCGGTCATTCGCTTGGGGGGCGCTCCATTTCCGCCGCGGCCGAAGAGCGGCCCGACCTTGTGCGCGGGCTCGTCTATGTGACCGCGTTGCTGCCTTCTCCGGACGGGGGTATTGCCTTGCCCGCGCCGCAGGACAATATCATCGCGAGCGGTTTCTACCCGGTGGAAGACGGGGCCAGTGTGATGCTGGACGAAGGCCCCGCACGCGCCGGCTTCTATTCGGACTGTTCGGAAGAGGACGCGAAGGCCGCCTTCGCACGGGTCGTCCCGCAACCTGTGCGCGCGATGACCGAAGCTGTAACGATCAGTCATGCGCGATGGGGCAGCGTGCCGCGCTATTATGTCTTCACGCATGAGGACCGCACCATCCCGCTGGACTTTCAGCAGCGGATGGAGCGCCAGTCGCCTTGCGGGCGGACCTTCGACCTTCCAAGCGGCCATTCGCCCTTCTACACCCATGCGCGGGAACTGGCGGACATATTGTGCGCCGTAGCGGTGCAGTTGGCCGAGTCCGCGAAGGACGCGGGAGAGATGCAAGCCTGAGCGTGACGATCTGGATGGAACGGCACCTGACCCCCGAAGGCGGCGTGGAGGGCGTGTTGATGAGGAAGGGCAATTAGCGGGATCCGCCGGCCTTCCCAATTCCGTTATCTGTAGTTATCTTGAACCGCACACGCAAAGCGAACAGGAGGCAAACATGATGGGCATGGGAGACGGGAGTTGCCCGTTCGAGTTCAATTTCGATCCCGCGACCTTCAAGGTAGGCGATACGGTGAGCTATAGAGTTACCGGGAGCCTCAGTGATTTCCCGTTTGTCGGTACGCTGATTGAAGTGGGTGAGGATTATGTCGTCATCGGTGGCGATCCAGCCAGCGCCGCCAGCCGCATGCGCGGGACGCGCGAAAGCCGACCGCTGGTGGAAGAAGCCGAAGCGCTGCGCTGAGGTCGTCGCAACGGTGGGCAGGTGACTCGTCTGTGATATCGGCCAGTCTGGGTGATGTCGCCCTCCGCGCCTCGCAACGCCACCGTCCTCAGGTGGGCGTTGCCTCCAGAACGCCGGTCTCAATGAGTTCGTCGATCCGGTCCTTATCGATGCCCAGCAGTTCGGACGCGGCCCATATGGTTTGCTCGCCAGGCAGCGGGGCCGGGGCAAAATCCGGATCGGGCAGGTGTTCCGAACGGCCGAGCGCATTTTCCATGTAGAATTCATGCTTGATGAGGGGATGCCCCGCCAGACGCAACATGCCGCGTTTACGGTAAAAGGGGAAGTCGGGCATCTCGATGACGCGCAGCATCTTTCCCGCCGGAACGCCGGCTGCCTGAAGGCTTTCCATCACCGCTTCCGGCGCGCGGCTCGCTGTCCATGCGGCAACCGCCCCATCGAGTTCTGCCTGCGCCGCCCGGCGTCCCTGCGCCGTGCGGAGATCGGGCCGGCCCAGCAGGTCGTCCCGCCCGATCGCACCGCACAGCGCGCGCCAGTCGGCATCGCTGCGCGTGGTGATGACCGCCCATTCGTCGTCTCCCGCGCAGGGATAGATGTTCCACGGAGCATCCGGACGGGACGGGCGCGGTTCGCCCAGAGAATAGGCGGCGATCTGGTCGGCCAGATGTGCATTGATGACCTCCGCCTGCGCAAGGCTGGTGGTGCCGCCCCGGCCCGTGCGCATCCGGCGGATCAGCAGCGCGAGCGTGCCCATGGCAAGGAAGCGGCCGGACACATGGTCGGGATATACCGTCATGCCGTCGCTGAAATCGCTCGGCGCGTCGGGGTACACCCACTGCGCCGCAAGTCCGGAACTGGCACGAACCAGCGGTCCGTATCCGGGACGGCCGGACCAAGGACCGGTCGGTCCATAGGCCGAGCTGTCGCCCATTATGATATTGGGATTGGCCTGGGACAGCGCGCCATAGTCGAGGCCCAGCGAGGTCAGCGTGCCAGGTTTGAAGTTGGACATAACGACGTCGGCCTGCCGGACCATGTCGATGAACATGGCCTTCCCGCGATCGTCGCGCAGATTGATGCCGACGCTCTTTTTATTGCGATGGCCCATCGCGAAGTTGATCGAAATGGGGCCGTCCATGCCGAGAGACTGCCGCGCGCCGTCCGGAAACGCCTTGTTCTCCATCTTGAGTGTCAGCGCGCCCTGGTCAGCCAGCAGGCGGGATTGTTCCGCACCCGCGACGATCACCCCGAAATCGAGGATGGTGATGCCCGACAGCGGGCGATGCGGCGGCATGGCTTCGGGCGGCGGATCGAAGCGTTCGGGCTTGATCCAGCCCGCATCGTTCCCCACTTCCCGCGGTGCGCCGGTGACACCAGCGCGCGCGCCATCAATCTCCAGCGCGCCGTTCGGGACTATGACGCTCCGGCCCTGCGAATCCGTTACCTGCGTCAGGGCGCCGCGTGCGGCGAACTGCTCGATATCCATTGCTTCGCGCACGGTCAGCACCGGCGCGATCGGCACGCCGTGCCGTTCGCCTTCGGCCTCCACCTCGGCGCGGGTCTTGTCGCGGAACAGAGCGGCAATGTCAGGCATCAGCGTCGTGGAGGCGAAGCGCACCTGCAACTTGTTATATTCGGGACCCGCATATTTTTCCGGCTCGCCCATCCAGCGGAACATGTTCTGCCACTGGCGCGGCCCCAGCACGCAGATGCGCACAAAGCCGTCTTTGCACGGCAGGAAGGGATACATGTGGCGCGATTCGGCGCGGCCGCGCGGCAGCTGGCTGGCCGGCACGCCGGCCGTCGCGCTGCCGCCGATGGCATAGCCGGGATCCATGCACTGCGCCGTCACCTCCATCAACGACAGGTCGAGCGCGTCGCCTTGCCCGGTGCGCAGCCTGTTGAAATAGGCGAGAAGCAGTGCCCAGGCGGCCTGCACATAGCCGCATTGGAGGGAAACCTCGGTGGGCGGCAGCAGCGGCTCGCGCCCGGGCATACCAGAGCGCGACAACACTCCCGACAAGGCGTCCATGACCGACGTGGTGAGCTGCCAGTTCTCCAGCGAGCTGCCGGTGCCGAAGGGCGAGAGCCGCGCTGCGACCAGTCGGGGATTGCGCGCCCGGACGGCGGCCAACCATTCATCATTCATCGGATCGGCCAGCCTGCCATCAAGACGGGTGCTGAGCAGAATATCCGCGTCGGCGGCGAGTTCGGCCAGGCGCTCCAGTCCCGCCGTCGTCGTCAGATCGAGCCGCATGACCCGCTTGCCTGTGTTCCTCACCAGCGCGGCGACGGCGTCATCGACGATCTCCGCCTGCGGCACCAGGATGACGTCGGCCCCCAGTTCGGCCAGGTAACGGGTAACTGCACCGGCGGACAGCGGAGCGATTTCCAGCACCCGCAAGTTGGCCAGAGCGGGTTCCACGTTCACGGCATTAGTTGATTGAGTCATGTCGCCTATCTTGAGCCTCTGCCTCGCAGGATTATGAAAAGGGCCGCCATGCTCCTGCGGGCATGTCGTTCTCGTTATGGGGTCGGATATCCGCCCGCTGCGCCAAATTTGCCGCAAATTCGGGGCTGGGAACAGCCATGTGTGTAGTCCGTGATTCCGGTTGATCTCCTGCCGTCGGTTCATGGCCCGCATCCCTGCGC
The DNA here is from genome assembly GCF_024168485.1 of Sphingobium sp. OAS761. GTDB lineage: Bacteria > Pseudomonadota > Alphaproteobacteria > Sphingomonadales > Sphingomonadaceae > Sphingobium. Next base: position 43,334 of record NZ_JALJVY010000019.1, on the reverse strand, counting down.
AGACCGACAGCGACGTTCCCTGCCGGTTTGTCACGGTCCGGGGACTGGCATCCGGGCAGACCCCAGCCGCTAAGGAGAAAAATTGGGTAGACTGCATGTCCACATTCGCACCATTGCCTCAAGTGGCAGCCCGCGCAAGATTTGATTCGCTTCCGGACCTGCGGCCGCCATGCGTTGCCATGATCGCGCCGCCAATCTCCAGGCCGATTGTCGTTTCTTGCCTGGCTGCCTACGTGTCACCATAAGTGCCGGAGCGCCGCGTGCGCTTTTAGAGGAGCCACTGCATGATCACGGTCGATCTGGACGGCGCGAACGCATTTCCCCGAACACCGCCTCACCAAGCCGAACCATCCCTGGACCAACGGCTAGGTCGAACGGGAACCGGACCATCAAGGACGTCACCGTCAAGCGCTACCATTACGCCAGCCATGACGAGCTGCGGCAGCACCTCAAGCTGTTCATCGACGCCTACAGCCATGGCCGACGTCTCAAGATGCTCCGCGGCCTCACACCCTACGAACATGTCGCTCGCATCTGGATAGAAGACCCACACCGATTCAAAATCAACCCGTATCGCCTCACCTCGGGCCTAAACACCGAGGCAAGGTAATGCTCCACATGCGGTACGACAGTCTGAACTTCCCCGAGGTCAAGGCCGCAACGCGCCCCTACACGGAAGCGATCATACGCCAGACTCGAGCGATCGTCCGCCGCGCGGTCGCGCGCGGGGAGCTGCCCGCCGGAGGCAGTCCCGCTGTCATCATCGATGTCATCGTCGGGGGCATCATCCGCCGCTTCAGCACCACTTGCGACCGACAATGATCGCGCAGCGTGACCGCATCCTGGAGGAGATCGTGCGCATCGTGCTGCACGGCGCAATGGGGCCCCACGGCTGATCGAAGCCTATCCCTATGGTAGAATCTTTCGGCCTCCTATTGTTGCCCATGGCTTGAGGAATTGCAGACGGCATACGACTGCAATTAGGAGAAGAGGATGCGAGTGGTCGATCCCGACCAGGGGCTCGCTCGCTGCTCGACGGTCCGGCCTTCCCCGATGCGCAGGAACTGAACTATCATGCGCTCTTCAGCTACATCAATTCGATCGGCGGCGGCACGGACCAGATTCAGCGCAACATCATCGGAGAACGTGTGCTGGGCCTGCCGCGCGAGGTGGAGACCGACCGCAATATCCCTTTCCGTCATTCGATGGCGGCGGGCGGTTCGGGCAGATAATGCACGAGCGCGGGCAGGGTGCCCGTATCGATGACACACTGGCCTTGCGAAGAGTCCCATCCGCCAATTCATATATATTTATTTGTCGAACGGGCCCGTTTTCAGCCACAGTTTCCTTGACCCGCCCTTTTGTCGATTATAGAGCTTCCTCAATAAGCCGCCGTAGGGCACAAGACGGGAGTCGAGGATGGAAACGGGCACCGCGACGCAGGAGAAGTCCGGTAATCTGGGCATAGCGCCAGAGACGCTGAAGGCGATCTATACGCAGATTTCGCGCATCCATGAGGTGGACAAGGCGGTGAAGGCCGGGCTCTCCTCGGGCAAATTCCGCTTCACCTATTGGCCGATGACCGGACAGGAGGCAATCCCGGCGACGCTGTCGACGCTGGTCGATGCCCACGACTATATGGTGACCATTTACCGCGGCATCCACGATCTGGTAGCCAAGGGCGTGCCCCTGAAGAGCCTGTTCGCCGAGATGCTGGGGCGCGAGGATGGTGTGAACAAAGGCAAGGGTGGGTCGCCGCACGTATCCGATCCGGAGTCCGGCGCCATGCTGACCACCGGCATTGTCGGTGCGGGTGCGCCGATTGCCAACGGGCTGGCGCTCGCGGCCAAGATGCGGGGCGAGGGGCGAGTGACGGTGGTCAATTTCGGCGACGGCGCGACCAGCATCGGCGCGGTGCACGAGGCGTTGAACCTGGCCGCCCTGTGGAAGCTGCCGGTCATCTTCCTGTGCCAGAACAACCAGATCGGGGAATATACGGCTATACCCGATTATACCGCCGCGCCCGATTTCTTCAGTCGTGCCGCCGCGCTCGGCTTCAAGGGGGTGAAGCTGGACGGCAATGACGTGGTGTCCTTCCACCGTGAGATGGAACGGATCGTCGCGGACGTGCGAGCGGGCGAAGGTCCTGTCTTCGTGGAGGCGGTGACGATGCGGCTGGGCAGCCATGCCGGGATCGCCGAGACTAACCATCTCGACGCGCCAGCGCTGGCAAAAGCAAAGGTGGAATGGCCGGTGCCGCGCACCCGCGCGCTCCTGATCGACAGCGGCGTCGCGAGCGAGGAGGAGGTAGCGGCCATCGACGCGGCGGCGAAGGCCGAGGTGGAGGAGGCGGTCGCCTTTGCGCTCGAGAGTCGGGTGACGCCCGCAGCCGACATGTATGTCGATGTGTTCGGCGAGGCTGACTTCGTCCCGCGCCGGGGTCATTATCCCGAACGCGCCGACGTTTTGCTACCCGAGGGCGAGACGAAAAAGATGAACATGGCCGAGGCCATTCGCGACGCCCATCATGTCGCGATGGAACTGGATGAGGGCGTGTTCGCGCTGGGCGAGGATATCGGCGATCCGGTGGGCGGCGTGTTCAAGACGACGCTGACGCTGGAGGACCGCTGGGGCAGCGAGCGCGTGCGCAACACGCCGATCGCGGAACAGGCGATCATCGGGGCGGGAACAGGCGCTGCGCTGGTGGGCATGCGGCCGGTGGCCGAGATCATGTTCAACGACTTCATCGGTGTGTGCCTGGACCAGATCACCAACCATGCCGGCAAGCAACGCTTCATGTCGGGGAGCGCCACATCGGTGCCGCTCACCATCCGCACCATCTGTGCAGGCGGCGTGGGTGGACTTGGCGCGCAGCATTCGCAGTCGCTTGAAAGCTGGCTGCTGCATTCGCCGGGCGTGAAGGTCGTCTATCCGTCGACCCCGGTCGAGGCGAAGGGACTGCTGTTGTCCTGCATTTTCGACGATGATCCGTGCGTGCAGATCGAATCCATGGCGATCATGCACAGCATCAAGGAGCAGGTGCCGGCAGGCGACTATCGCATCCCGCTGGGCGTGGCGAAGGTGAAGCGGGAAGGGACCGACATCACTCTGATCACCTACGGCATGTTCGTCTCGCGTTGCCTGGCCGTCGCGGAGAAGCTGGCCGAGGAGGGCATTAGCGCCGAGGTGATCGACCTGCGCACGCTGATGCCGATCGACTATCACCGCGTGCTGACTTCCGTGCGCAAGACCGGGCGGGCGCTGGTCGTCCATCTCGCCACCGAATTTTGCGGGCTGGGATCGGAGATAGCAGCGACGATCAACGAGGAACTGTTCCGCGACCTGAAAGCGCCGGCTTCGCGCCTGGGCGCCGAATATCTGCCCATCGCCTATTCGCAGGATATCGAAACGGCACAGATACCCAGTGCCGACAGCATCACCGCGCGCGTCAAAGCGCTTATGACCTATTGAATGAAGGGGACCCGATGAGCACCGACCTAAACATGCCCAAACTCGCCATGTCGATGACCGAAGGCGAACTGACCGAATGGCTGGTGGAAGACGGTGCGACCGTCACGGAAGGGCAGGCCATCTATTCAGTCGAGGCCGACAAGTCGACGCAGGAGATAGAGGCCCCCGTCGGCGGCGTGCTGCGCCAGATCGGGGTGGTGGGAGAAACTTATGAGGTAGGCGCGAAGATCGGCGAGATAGGCTGACTTCCCGTCCCTGTCTCCCGCGAACGGGTGCTCATGTCGCGCTGCGTTGTGCATAGACCGGCGCGACGTAGACGGATCCGTTATGCCTGTCATGGTCTCGAGCAACATCAATGGGCCGATCATGGCGCTGCCGCCCATGGGCGGGTCAGTCGATCAATGAAACCCAGTCGTTCGACGGCGGATCGACGTCGGCCATGTTGATCGCGCCATGCGCGGTGTGGCTGCGGATCGTTCCGCCATTGTCCACCGGCAGCATGACGCCGTTGATGAAAGAGGCATCAGCCGACATGAGAAAGGCGGCCGAGGATGCGACCTCGTGCGGCTGTCCCACGCGCCCCATATATTGATGCCGCAGCTTGCGGCCCTTCACCGGATCCTCGACGATTGCGCGCAGCCTGCCCTCGCCCGTGTCGAAGGGGCCGACGACCAGACAATTGGTGCGGATGCGGTAGCGCGAATAATAGGTCGCCATCTGGAGCGTGAGCGACTGGATCGCACCCTTGCACGCGCCATAGCAGTGACTGGATACCTGCCCGCGGATACCGCCGGTCGATGACATGTTGAGAACCGCGCCTCCCCCGGCCTGCGCAATCGCCTTGAGGCCATATTTCGAGGCATAGAAGACGCCGTCGAGATCGACACTCACAAGTTTCCGCCAGGTTTCCGCCGAGATTTCCGTCAGTGGGCCGTCATTGCGGTTCTGGATCCAGGCGGCATTATTGACGAGCCCGGTCAGCTTGCCAAATCGCTCCACGGCGGCGCCGACGGCTGCCTTGACCTGAGACTCCTGCGACACGTCCATAGCGACGAACAGAGCCTCCGTCCCGACCGCTTCGAGCCGCTCCCGCATTGCCTTGCCGCGATCTTCCGAACGGCCGGTGATGACGACCTTCGCGCCTTCCCGCGCGAAACGTTCTGCCATTGCCGCGCCCAGTCCGGCGGTCGAACCGGTAATCAATATGACGTCATTGCCGAGCCGGTTGGGACAAAATTGGCTGTCGTTCATCTCGATGATTTCTCCTCTCAAACTTGTGTTGGCCGGTTCAGACGGCGGTCCAGCCGGCATCGATAGGCAATATGGCGCCGTTGATGAAGCTGGCATGATCGCTCGCGAGGAAGAGCACCGCTGGTGCGACCTCGTCCGGTGTGCCGCGTCGCGGATTGAGGTCGAGTGCCCGGCGCAGAGAGGGCCACAGATTGGGTTGCTCATCGGTGCCCATCACCCGCCCTTCTGCGCTGTTCCATTCGGGACCCTCGCCACGAACGCCCCCTGGCGCGATACCCACGCATCGGATGCCCCGGTCGCCATAGCATGCGGCGATATTCTTTGTCAGGCCGATGAGGCCATGCTTGGCCGCCGTATAGGCTGGGCCCGCCCGGCCGCCGGTCAGGCCGCAGATCGAAACCGTGTTGATGATGACGCCCTTGCCCTTCATCAGCATGCCGGGAAGGAATTGGCGCGCTGTCAGGAACGGCGCCTTCAGATTGACCGCCTGGCACCGGTCCCACCATTCCTCGCTGGTGTCGAGCAGGCTGGCATTGTTGCCGATGCCGACATGGTTGACCAGAACATCGACGCTGCCGAAAGCATCGTTCGTGACGGCGGCGACGCGCTCGATATCTTCCGACGAAGCGACATCGGCGCTAACCGATATCGCCTCGCCGCCATGGTCCCGGATGGTGTTGACGGTCAGCGCCGCCGCTTCGGGATTGATGTCCACCACCACGACATTGGCGCCTGCCGCTGCGAAGATCTGTGAAATTTCCCGGCCCATGCCGCGTCCCGGTGCGCCGCCGCCGCCCGTTACTACTGCGGTGCGTCCGCTCAGGTCGAAGTCCAGCTTGCGAAAAGCGGTCGTCCCTCCTTCCATGGTCGAAGTTGTCATCTATCCATATATCCTCGTCCCATGTGGCGCCGTTAGATCGCGCCTGCCGCGGACCCGTATCGTGGCCGACCTCGCGACCAACAATACCGATAGCTGTAATATTAAGGCGATCTGCGTATAAATCGACGGGAAAAGAATATTTCAGGAAATTTCGACCCGGATTGTCGGTGAGACGCTCTCGTCTCCGGCTGCCTCATCGGCGCAGACGGACGATCCTTCACGCGTTTCGGCCTCCTGAGCGCGCGCAGGGCAGAAGGCAGCGATTGCCTTGATTGAACTATCTGTATAGACAGGCCGTCAATCAAAAAAGGAGAGATCCGCCGTATGCGCACACAGAACGACCGCCGGGTCCGCTGCATCCTTCCCCTGGCGCTGTTGACCGGTGGGATTGCCTTGCTGGCAGCATGCAGTGGAACGTCCGGCCAGGGCGGAGCCACGCAGGGCGGCGAGCCTGATGCGCCGACGATCAAGATGCTGAGCGACACGGCCGATGGCACCAACTGGGCAGGCTATGGCCGCACCTTCGACGAGACCCATTACAGCCCGCTCGATCAGATCAACGACGGCAATGTCGCCAAGCTGGGCCTGAAATGGTCGATGGACCTGCCAACGGTACCCAGCGTCGCTGGCGCGCCGCTGGCGGTGGACGGCGTGCTCTATCTCGGTATCGGCTACAGCCAGATCTACGCCATCGATGCGGCGACCGGAAAGACGCTGTGGACCTACGACCCCAAGGTTACGGAGGTCGCGGGCGACAAGCTGCAACCCGCCTGGGGCATTCGTGGCATCGCCTATGGCAACGGCAATATCTATACCGGCACGCAGGACGGCCGGCTGATCGCGGTGGATGCCAAGTCCGGCAGCGAAAAATGGTCGGTCCAGACGACGGAAGGCCCGGAAGACGGCCGCTTCATCACCGGCGCGCCGCGCGTATTTCGCGACATGGTCATCATCGGCCATGGCGGGGCCGACACCGCCAATGTGCGCGGCTATGTGACTGCCTATGATGCGCGGACTGGCGCGCAGCGTTGGCGCTTCTACACCGTGCCGGGCGATCCCAAAAAGGGACCGGACGGTGCGGCATCGGACGATGCGATGGCGCAGGCGACCAAGACATGGACCGGCGAATGGTGGAAATATGGCGGCGGCGGCACCGCCTGGAACGCCATGACCTATGACCCGGAACTCGACCGCATCTACATCGGCACAGGCAATGGCGCACCTTGGAACCGCAATGTCCGCAGCCCCGGCGGCGGCGACAATTTGTTCCTCTGCTCGATCGTGGCGCTGGATGCCAAGACGGGCAAATATGTCTGGCATTACCAAACGACGCCAGGTGAGAGCTGGGACTATAACAGCTCTCAGGACATGTCGCTCGCGACGCTCGACATCGGCGGCAAGAAGCGGCGCGTCATCCTGCATGCGCCCAAAAACGGCTTCTTCTACGTGGTCGATCGCGACACCGGCAAACTGATCTCCGCCAAGCCTTTTGTTAAGGTGACATGGGCGAGCGGCGTCGACATCAAGACCGGCCGTCCGATCGAAAATCCGGAGGCGCGCGCCACCGATAAGCCGATCTTGGTCTGGCCGAGCGCGGCGGGTGGCCATAACTGGCATGCGCAGTCGTTCAACCCCAAAACCGGACTTGTCTATATGCCGGTCCAGGACATGCCGGGCGTGCACGATCCGCGCGGCATTGATACCGCGCGGTGGCAGCGCAAGGGCGGGGGTCTTGAGGCCGGCTATCGCCCGCTGACGACCAAGGGCGCACCCCCCATCCCCGGTGCGAAGGTTGCCGCGCTCATTGCCTGGGACCCGGTGGCGCAGAAGAAGGTCTGGTCGGTACCACTGTCCGGCGCGCTGAATGCCGGCGTCGCGAGCACGGCGGGCAATCTCGTGTTTGAAGGCAATCTGGATGGCCAGTTTGTCGCCTATGATGCGAAGACGGGCAAGACGCTGTGGAGCTTCGACGCGCAGAACGGCTTTGCAGGGCAACCGATCACCTATACGGTCAAAGGCGTCCAATATGTCACGGTGATCGCCGGGCTGGGGACCACCACAGGTGTCATGGGCGCGCTGATGGGCGACAAGGCCTGGAACTATCGCGACCAGCGGCGGCGGGTACTGACTTTCGCCCTGGGCGGGAAAGCAGCCTTGCCTGCATGGAAGCGCGCGCCGTTGCCGCCCTTTACCGACGATCCGTCCTTCAGGGCCGATCCCCAATTGGTGGATCGAGGCGCCGAGGCCTTTTCCAGCCATTGCACCGTCTGCCACGGCGCGGGTGCCACCGCAGGCGGATCGGCACCCGATCTGCGCCGTTCTGCCGTACCGCTGGACGAGGGGACGTTCCGCCAGATCGTGGCCGAAGGCATGCTCGTGCCGCAGGGCATGCCCAAATTCCGCGACTTTACGCCGCAGGATATCGAGGCGCTGCGCCACTATATTCGGTATCAGGCACAGGCGGCGAAGCAAGCCCGGCAGAAATAAGCGCTGCGGACAGAAAATCGCGCATCGGTCATGCATCAGTGGTGCAGCAGTTCAAGGAGGAGTTCGCCGTCGCGCTCGAAGGGCTGATCGCCTCAATCGAAAGCTGAAAGCCGCCCGTGAGTACGGCATGGGATGATCGGGGCCGCCGCGCGCGACTTTGCCTGCCCCGATCGCCCACCTCCTGCCGCGCAAGATCGGGATACCGGATATCGAGGGCACGCCGGTCGGCCCATCGGGCGGGAAGGACGGCCACGGGGCGCAAGATGCGCGGTTTCCTCTTCTTCGACCAGCGCTCACGGCGGACGGGATCGCCTGGCCCTTTGAGCCGCAGATCAGAAGGTGATCCGCTGAACATAGCTGGCTTCGTGATCAGCGCTTCCTGGGATCGCGCGCTGCCACCTGCGCCTTGAAATCGTCGGAGCCGATCAGCACCGCCTGATTCAGGACATTGGCGACCCATTCGGTCTCCATCGTGGATTCAAAGCCGCGATGGAGCGCTGCCTTGGCCGCGGCGAAGGCGCGCGGCGGCAGGGCGGCCATGGCGAGCGCGCGTTCCTCGGCGCGGACCAGAATTGCGTCATCTTCCACCAGTTCATCGACCAGGCCGATGCGCAGCGCTTCCTCGCCTCCGATCATCTGCGCTTCCAGAATCATGCGCTTGGCATGGGTAAGGCCGATGAGGCGCGGTAGCAGCACCGCGCCGCCCAGCGGAGGAATCAGGCCGAGCTGGAGCCAGTTCTCGCCAAAACGCGAGCGGGTCGAAGCAACCCGCGCGTCGCAGGCGAGGGCGACTTCGCAGCCCACCGTGATGGCCGCGCCGTTGACCGCGGCAACGGTCGGCTTTGGGCATTTCCAGAGACGCTCTACCGAACCCTTGAACCAGGTGTAGAGGCTCTGGTTGACGCCCTCCGTCCGCGAATCCAGCAGATCACGCAGGAATGAGAAGTCGGCGCCGGCCGCGAAATTACGGCCCTTGCCGGTGATGACAATCGCCTTGACGGCATCGTCGCCGATGCACTGGTCGAGCGCCTCGCACAGTGCCTTCATCAGCTCGGGATAGACGGCGTTGGCCGATTCCGGGCGATTCAAGCTGATACGGCCGATCCCGTTATCCAGGACTTCAACCAGAATGTGCGGTTCAGCGGCGGCGAGGCTCATCGGGATTCCCTTCGGAACGATATTCGGGCAGGCTGGGGCTCTTGGGCAATTTCGCAAGGCCCTTGGTCCGGCTCGCAACCAGGATGGTCGCGGTGGCGGAGATATTCTGCTGGCCCCGCTGGTTGGTGCCGGCGATCTCCACCTCAATCAACGGGCCCAGTTCCGGGTCGTCGCGCACTTCGGTGATACGGCCGCTCATCCATGTGACGTCGCCGATATATTTGAAGTTGCGCAGCTCGTAGCGGAGGCGATGCACGAAGGCATCGTCGCCGATCCAGTTCGTCAGATAATGGCAGACGAAGACATAGCGCATCGGGCCGATGTCGTAGGTGCGCTGCACCCCGACCTTCTGGGCCAGATCATTGTCCCAGTGGACGCGCTGCACCGTATCCCAATTGCGATAGTCGTCGCGCGAATAGAAGCCGCGCAGCCGCTTGCGATTCTCATAGGCGAGCTTGAGCGGCGGATTGCCATAGGTGAACCAGCCACCGCCCATATGCATGTTGATGATGTCGGTGATCGTCAGCGGCCCCTTGACCATCGGGGGCAGTTCGTCGCCCACTTTCACATCCTCGAGATAAAGAGTGTCGGTGCCGCGCCGATATTCGTTATCGTAGGCCGCCTCGATCTTCGCGAGGTCCTCGTCGCTCCAGTTGGGTGCGGCGTCCTGCTCCTTCTTCTCCTTCGGCTTGCCGGAGCTGCCACGTTCGACATGGACGAACCAGCGGTTGCTGGTCACCAGAACTTCGTCATGCTGGTTCCAGAAGCTGTTGGCATTGTCGACCAGCACGCTGCGCTTGCCGAAGCTTGATTCCTTGGGCGTGACGCTGGCCAGCCATTCGGATTTGAAGACCTCGTCCCCTTCCCGGATCGGGCGGTAAAAGCGATATTCCGCACCCGAGTGGAATAGCTGCACGCCGCGCAGTGCGCCCTTGCTCTTTTCCTGCAATGCCGTGTCGGGAAAGGGCGATCGGTCCCAGCCCATCGACCACTCGAAGCCCGGAGGCGCGACCGACCCCCGCCAGCGGCTGGCGTCGGCATGGCGCGGGTCGAGATAGAGGGGGTTGTCGTCGCCCATGGCGATCGCCCAGCGGCGAATCGAATCCGCCGAGGCAATCGCATTGTGCGGCGACGTCAGCCATCCCTTCCGCAGGGTGGGATTGGTCGAGCCGATCCGGGCGCGCATCTTTTCGATATCTTCGTCTGTAATCTTGCCGATCACGAGTCCGTCCGCCTGAGCGGTCATGGCTCTCTCCAATAAATGATAGAACTACCCCTATTGGCGCTTTGGATCGTCATGACAAGAGGGTTTGTGACAGCTGCTACATCTCGCAACTTGCAGCTCCTGAAGATCAAAGTTCCAACGGCGGCGTGATGACGATCCCAATAGAGATATCTCTGGACAGGTTTGCCCGCCGATACTAGGCCGTCCGCAGGGGCTTTTGGAGAGCAGATGTGAGCCAGTTGAAGGAGCGGATCAAAGCGATCCTCACGCTTGATGCGGCAGCGCCGGCGATCGAATTCGACGGAAAATGGTCGACATGGGGAGAAATCGAGCGGGCCTATCGCGCCGTTGATACGATACTCGACGCGAATGGTCTGGGCAACGACAGCCGCATCGGCCTGATGTTGCGCAATCATGCCGCCGTGGTGCCGGCGGTGCTGGCTGTGATCGGCGACCGTTGCGTCGTGACGCTCAATCCCATGTTCCAGGCGAGCAAGCTGGCCGATGACATTCGTTCGACCCAGGTGCCTGTCGTGGTCGGCATCTCCGCCGATCTGGACGCGCCCGAAGTGGCGGCGGCGCTGGCCGAGGGCGGTTGTCTCGTACTGGAACTGACCGGTGACGCCGAAACACCCGTAAAGGTGCGGCAGGAACGCGCCAGTGCGTCGGCGTCGACCGATACGGCGCCCGGCGTCGCGGTGGAGATGCTGACCAGCGGCACCACCGGCGCGCCCAAGCGCATTGCGATGAAGCGCATCGGTTTCGAGGAATCGGTGTTCGCTGCCGCGCGTTTCGAGAAGGGGCGTTCGGCCGACGACGCGCCGGTGCTGCGCAAGGGGGTGCAACTGCTGATGGCACCTTTCTCGCACATTGGCGGGCTGCTGGCGCTGATGAATGCGGTCATGGCGGGGCGCAGCGGCGCGCTGTTGCCCAAGTTCACTGTGGAGGGCTTCCGCGACGCGGTGAAGCGGCATGGCATCAAGGCGGCTAGCGCTCCGCCGGCCGCGCTCAAGATGGTCTATGACGCCGATGTGCCCAGGGAGCATCTTGCATCGCTCAAGGCCTTCCGCACGGGCACAGCCCCGCTCGATCCCGATCTCGCCGACGCTTTCTACGAGCGCTACGGTATTCCCGTGCTCCAGAATTACGGTGCGACCGAATTTGGTGGCGTGGCGGGCTGGACCATCGCCGATTTCGAGGCGCACCGGGTCGATCGGCGCGGCGCAGTCGGTCGGCTCAACCCCAATGTGCAGGGTCGCGTCGTCGATGCGGAGACGGGAGCGGAAGTGCCGGCAAACGAGATCGGCATTCTGGAACTCAAGTCGCGCCAGATTGGAGACGGTACGCAATGGCTGCGGACCACGGACCTGGCGAAAATGTCGGAGGACGGGTTTCTCTGGATCACGGGTCGGGCCGACAACGTCATCATCCGCGGCGGCTTCAAGATCCAGCCCGACGATGTCGTGCGCGCTCTCGAAAGCCATCCGGCGGTCAGCGAGGCGTCGGTTATCGCAATGCCCGACGACCGGTTGGGCCAGGTGCCGGTTGCCGCCTTCCTCGCGGCATCGGGGCAAGAGGTGCCGTCGGAGGCGCAACTCAAGGCTTTCCTCAAGGAAAAGCTGACCGCCTATCAGGTGCCGGTTTCGATCCGCCGCTTCGATGCGCTGCCGCGCACGCCGTCGATGAAGGTGGACCAGCGTGCATTGCGTGAACTGATGACGACCGGATCTGCGGCTTGATGGTGGCGCTGAATAAATAGACCATGGGCCACCCAAGCGGGGCCAGGATTTCGGTGGCTACAGGGAGGGGGAGCAGTCTTTTTTCCTCTATGCCATGCTCGCAGCGCGCCTGAAGCAGCAAGCGTCTGACCGATTTTTCTATTGAGATATCTGTTTAGCGCACTTAAGGAATTGCACGATCCACATTGCTGGGAATGGCGAACGACCGATGGACCTACGATATACCAACGAGCAATCCGCGTTTCAGCAGCGCGTGCGATCGTTTCTCGCGGAGCAATGGGCATCTGCGGAGAACAAGAGGGACTCCGCCTTCATCACCCGCTTCCGCCAGCTCGCGACCGATGAGGGTTATCTCTATCGTGGCGTGCCGCGCCGATATGGCGGATCTGAGCAAGCGCCCGACGTCATCCGCGCGCAGATCATCCGTGAAGAATTTGCCGCTGTGCGGGCGCCGATGGAAGTGCCCGGCAACGGCGTGGCGCTTGTTGTCCCGACCCTCATCGAATGGGGTACCGATGAACAGAAGGACATGTTCATCAAGAAGACGCTGACCGGCGAATATCGTTGGGCGCAGGGCTATTCGGAGCCGGGGTCGGGCAGCGATCTTGCCTCGGTCACCTCGCGCGCGGAACTGGTCGGCGACGAGTGGGTCATCAACGGGCACAAGATCTGGACCACTTTGGCTCAGTACGCCACGCACATGTTTGCCCTGCTCCGCACGGAACCGGACGCGCCCAAGCACAAGGGCATTTCCTACATCCTGCTCGACATGAAGGCACCGGGCGTCACCGTCCGCCCCATCACGCAGATCAACGGCGACACCGAATTTTGCGAAGTGTTCCTGGACGATGTCCGCACGCCCGCATCGATGTTGGTCGGGCCCCGCGGTGACGGCTGGAACGTGTCGCGCTCGACTCTGAAGCATGAGCGCAACCATATCGGTTCTTCGACCCGCACTATGCCGATGTTCCGCAGCCTGGTGAAGCTGGCGCAGCGCCGCCAGATCAATGGCCGCCCGGCGATCGAGGACCCGCGCATCCGCAGCGCATTGATCGAGATCGAGGGTTATCTGCAAAGCCAGCTGTGGGCCGGCTATTATCAGCAGACGCTGGCCGCCAACAATGAAAGTCCTGGTGTGCTCGGCCTCGTCAATAAGCTCACCACCACCAATTTCTTCCACCGCGTCGCCCAGCTGTCGGCCGAGATCATCGGGGACGATGCGCTGCTCGCGCCCAAGCAGGGCCGTGATCGCGGCGGCGACGAGCGCTGGGTGAACCAGATGCTGGGGTCGCTCGGTCAGGCCATTTCCGGGGGCACGTCCAACATTCAGCGTAACATTATTTCCGAACGCGGCCTTGGGCTGCCGCGCTCGGGTTCGGAGAACTGAGCCATGCGTTTCGACCTGACTGACGAGCAGAAGTCGCTGCGCGACATGCTGACCGAATTTTTCGGTGAGCGCTTCGGAGGTGCGCAGGGTGTGGAGGCGATCGCGCATACGACCCTGGACGCGGGCCTCTGGTCCTCCGTGGGGGAGCTGGGCCTCGCCGGGGCGATGGTGCCTGAAGAGGATGGCGGCCTTGGCCTCGACCTCTTGACTGCCACGGTGATCGCCGAGGTGACAGGTCATTATGCGGTGCCGGCGCCGGTAGTGCCTTCGATTCTCGCTGCCTGGCTGATCGCGACAGCGGGCAATGACGCGCAGAAGGGCAAGTGGCTGCCGAAATTGCTGGGTGAGGGCGCGCAGGCGGCGTTCGCGCTGGCGGAAGATGGCGGTTGGGCGCCTGCCGACTGGACGCTGACGGGGGCGTCGCTGTCGGGGACGAAGCTCTGCGTCGAGCGCGCGGACAGCGCGGACCTGTTCATCGTCGGCGGCAAGGACGGATCGCTCGCGATTGTCGAGGCAGGCAGCGCGACGGTGACCCCGGTCGACACGCTGGATCGCACGCGCCCGCTTTTCACCGTGACGTTCGAGGCAGCTGAAGCCAATATGCTGACGACCGATGGCACAGTCGCCGGTCGCCTCTTCGATGCGCTTTGCATCACAGCCGCGGCCGACGCGCTCGGTGCTGCGTGCGCCATCCAGGCGCGCGCGATCGACTATGCCAAGGAGCGCAAGCAATATGGTCAGCTCATCGGCTCCTTCCAAGCGCTGAAGCATCAGCTCGCCGACATGTCGGTTGAGCTGGAGCCCGCACGTCCGCTCGCCTGGTATGCCGCCCATGCCTGGGACATGGGGCAGGATGACGCCGCGCGCATGGCGGCGCTGGCCAAGGCGCACCTTACCGATATCTCCGTGAAGGTTGCGCGGGGCGCGATCGAGGCGCATGGCGGCATCGGCTACACTTGGGAACATCCCGCGCATCTGTTTCTCAAGCGGGCCATGGCGGACCGCAGCCTGCTGGGCAGCGTCAACGTGCATCGGGAGCGCGCGGCGGCGCTGGCGAGCTGGTGATGATAACGGGAGAGGGAAAACCCATGCCGCGATGGACAGCGAGCGCCGATCCCACCACTCACGATCTGCGCCTGATCGGTCGGATCGACGGATGCACCCATCCCGAAAGTGCGGAAATGCTGCCCGATGGCGAACATTTTCTGTTCGGCAACTGCGCGATGAAGCTGGGCGTGGCGCCCTATCGCAACGGTGGCGGCCCGGTCTATCTGGACGGGCAGGCCTATGTCAGCCTGGGCCGCATCGACCCGGAAGGCAAGGTCAGCCTGGTCGAGGAAAGGATGGTCGCGGGCCTTACCGGCACGCTCGGTTGCGATGTGCTGACGGTTGCGACGGGGAAATTCGCCGCGGGCTTCGTTTTTCAGGCGCGCGGCGGTTGCCCGCTGATGGCGTCGGAAGATGCCGATACGCTGATTGAGGACCCGGCGGAACTCCGTTCGCAAATACTGGTCTATGATGTCGATGGCCGCCGCCAGGCCGGGTCAGTCCCGCTCTGGGCGGGTACCGAATTTGCGCGGCAGTTCAACGCGGTGAACCAGCCCAACGGCCTTGCCATCAATGCGCGAGGTGACCTGTTCTTCGGCGACATCCCGCATGGCAACAGCGTCAGCGTGCTGCCGCCACCGGTTCCCTCGGCGGTGTACCGCATTCCGCACGATGCGATTGATGGGGTGGTCAGCGGCGATCCGGAAGCGGTCGCAAAGGTGCGCCGCGTCTTCACCCCGGGCTTCGTCAACGGCCTCACTGTTTCGCCGGTGGATGGCGAATGCTGGATGGTCAGTTGCTCCTCGCATGACGAGGCCGGCGGTGCCGTCTATCGCTTGACTGATGCGGAGTTCGAGCGCGGCGCGCTGCCCGACCCGGCCGTCACTGGCCTGGGTGTGCTCGACGGCATCACTTTCACGAAGCGCGGCACATTGTTCGTCACCAATCCGCGTACTGGCGAGATCCACATGTTCACGACGGATGGCGTGCATAAGCTGATTCGGATCGAGGGTGAGAAGCCGTGGCGCTCGCCGGCGGACATCAATGTCTGCTATCCCAAGGCACTGGGCGGGGAACCGGCGCTGCTGGTACCGGACGTTGCCGTGGCGAGCGGGCCGGGTGAAAGCAGCGTTTCCTTGCTCGACCTGACGGGCCTATAATGACGGAAGCCGCCCTTACGCGGGCGGAGCAATATTTTGAGCGACGATTTGCCGTTTAGGGCGGCAGCAATTTTTTGGGGACCAACATGAGCCTGGCAGGCAAGACACTCTTCATCACTGGCGGGAGCAGGGGGATCGGCCTTGCCATCGCGGTTCGCGCGGCGCGCGACGGGGCGAATGTCGCCATCGCGGCGAAGACGGCCGAAGCGCACCCCAAGCTGCCCGGCACAATCTACACTGCCGCCGAGGAGATCGAGAGGGCGGGCGGCAAGGCGCTGCCGTTGCTGGTCGATGTGCGCGACGAGCAGCGGGTGGAGGAGGCGATCGCTCAGACGGCGGACAAGTTTGGCGGCATCGACATCGTCGTCAACAATGCTTCAGCGATTAACCTGTCGCGGTCTACCGAAATCGAGATGAAGCGCTTCGACCTCATCCAGTCGATCAACATGCGCGGCACTTTCCTGACCAGCCGCGTGGCGATCCCCTATCTGCGCAAGAGCGCCAACCCGCATATTTTGGCGCTCTCACCGCCGCTCGACATGCGCGCCGACTGGTTCGCGCAGCATATCCCCTACACGCTCAGCAAATATGGCATGTCGATGGTCATGCTGGGGATGGCGGAGGAGTTCCGCAGCGAGGGCATCGCCTGCAACTGCCTCTGGCCCCGCACCACGGTGGCGACCGCTGCGGTGGAATTCGCGCTGGGCGGCGAGGCAATGATGCGAAGCTCGCGTCGGCCAGAAATCATGGCGGATGCAGCCTACGCGATCTTCAACCGCTCCTCGCGCGATTTCACCGGCCAGTTCACGATTGACGACGAGGTCTTGGCGGAAGAAGGCGTCACCGATTTCAGCGCCTATCGCTACGATCCGGCGCAGCAGCTGACGGTCGATATCTTCGTCGATCCGGCCGACCCGCACCCTGAAGGCGGGGTGCTGCTACAGTCGTCCTGATTGCTGGGACCGGGGCGGCCCTATTTGGGCTGCCCTCCCTTCACAAAGGTCAGGAAGCTTTTCGCCGAGGCTCGGAAGATCGACTCCCAGTCGAGCCGTGCGTCGCTTGTGCACATCAGCCGGATCAACGCTTGCAGTTCGAGGAAGAACAACAGGGCTTCGGCGTGGATTTCCGGGTCCGACGCGGCGGCGGCGAAGCGGGGAAAGCCGGTTCCCAGCAGCGCCATGATATCGTCGTAAAAGGCGATCTCATCGAACAGCTTGCCGTTGGGCTGAAGCGTGCGTTGCAGCATCAGCACGGTCGCGCCGTTCCTGTAACAGGTCTTGAAGAAATCTTCGACCCAGTCCCTGACGGCGCGCAGGGTCGGCGCGGGCCCGAGTTGGGCCAGCGCGGCATAACATCCGCGCAGGCTTTCGCCGACATTTGCAATCAATGCGTGGATGATATCGGCCTTGGTCTCGAAATGCAGGTAAAAGGCGGCGCGGCTGACCCCTGCGTGCGAGGCGATCTGGTCGATCGTCGTGGCTTCATAGCCGAATTCGGTGAACAGCGTGCAGCCTGCGTTCATTAGCCGTCGCATCGTATCCGCCTTGCGGAGGGAGCGCCGATTGGATGATGAACCATAGGGAGCCCTCTTTTTCGCGCCCTCCCCGACCTTTTGCTCTGCTAACGACATAGCGGGAACCCTAACAGCAAATCGTGCTGTTTCCAGCGTGATCCCGCCGTGGCCATGCCCAGCATCGGCCCAGCTATCCCGAGTCGGGGCCTCCCACACACTTTATTTGCATCTGGGCCACAATTCGCTGCGGCAATTGAGGGCTCTCTATTGACCAAAGTGCGCTCCGCTAGCATCATGGCCGGCGAAGGTGAGGATGAATGAGCCTGTTCAACGCAATCG
This sequence comes from Sphingobium sp. OAS761, assembly GCF_024168485.1. Taxonomy (GTDB): domain Bacteria; phylum Pseudomonadota; class Alphaproteobacteria; order Sphingomonadales; family Sphingomonadaceae; genus Sphingobium. Next base: position 25,677 of record NZ_JALJVY010000019.1, on the reverse strand, counting down.
GCATGGGAGCGTCAGTCAATGACGCGACAGGAATCGGCGGCGTTATGCATCGGCTTCCTCCTCATGGACCCGTCGCAAGCCTGAGCGCGGATACCGGCCGGCCGGGGCCTTCCCTACTCAACAGGCGTCCGGCGCTTGTCTGCGACCGGATGTGACCAGAATTTAGAGGAGTTGATGATGGTTACCTTGACGATTGATGCGCCCGAACATGTGCCGCCCGAATTGGTGGTGCCCTTCGACCAGCTGAACGGTCCGGAGGTCATGAGCTTTCCGCCGACGGCGGCGGTCGGCATCGGCGCGGAAAAACCGGTATTCTATTCCAGCTTCTACGGCGGCTTCTGGGTCTTCACCCGCTATGAGGACATCCGTGCGATCTATCAGAATCCCGATGTCTTCATCCAGTGGTCGCAGGGCTTCCCGGCCAACCCCTTTTCGAAGCTGTACAAGCCGCTCTATCTGAACCCGCCCGAGCATATCGCGTGGCGCCGCGTGCTGACGCCGATCTTCTCGCCGCGACAGATGATGCGCTATGAGGAGTTCGTGCGTGACCTAACCCGCACCCAGCTCGCCAAAATTGCGCCGCAGGGCCGCTGCGAACTGGTGAGCGAATTCGCGGACGTCATCCCGGGCCGCATGTTCTGCTTCCAGCTGGGCCTGCCGGAAAAGGATTATCCCCGCTTCTCCGGCCTAGCCCATGACCTCATCTTCGGCCCGGCCAAGGTGCTGCGCGAAGGCGGAACGCCCGACGACGCCCGCGCCTTTCGCGTGAAGGTGAATGCGGAGATCGACGACTTCATCGCCAAGCTGATCCCCGAGCGCCGCAAGCAGCCGGGCGAGGATATCGTCTCCTTCCTGCTGGAGGGCCGGGTCGACGGCCAGCCGCTGACGGACGAAGACATCATCACGATGACCACGCTGCTCTTCTTCGCGGGCACGGACTCGACCCGTGCGGCCATTACCTACGCCTTCCTGCACCTTGCCCAGCATCCCGAGCTGCGCGACCAGCTGGTGCGTGGCGAGGCGGACATCAAGAAGGCCTCGGAAGAGCTGCTGCGGGTCCATGGTTTCCACATGAGTTCGCGCCAGGCAGCCAAGGACTTCGAGATCGCGGGCGTCAGGATCAAGGCGGGCGATCGCGTGGTCATGTCGACCGGCGCGGCCAACCGCGACGCGGCGAAGTTTCCCGATCCGACCAAGGTGGACTTCCACCGGCCCGATGCGCACAGCCACCTGACCTTCGGTGCGGGCATCCACCGCTGCATCGGCTCGCACCTCGCGACGCTCCAGCTGCGCGTGACGCTGGACGAAATGCACAAGGTCATCACTGACTATCGCATCGACGAAAGCGCCGATCCGGTGACCTTCGTGGGCGGGCAGGGCAAGACGATCCCCGTCAACCTGCCGCTGGTCTACACGCCCGTAAACTACGTGCCCCCGGCGTGAGCACATATAGCGCAAGACGGACAAGGACCGGTGCTTCGTCGCCGGCCCGCGCCCGTTGCTGATGGCGTCATCATGATTTCGGTCGAGGACATAGGCGCCGTCCGCATCATCACGCTTGACAAGCCCGAACGGCGCAATGCGCTCAGCCGCCGCGAAAGCCACGAGCTTTCGGAGCTGATCGACGCTTTTGAACGGGACGATGCCGCCCGCGTTGCGATCGTGACCGGGGCGGGAGATCAGGCTTTCTGCGCGGGTGGCGATCTGTCCGACACAGATCGGGAGGCGGTGTTGCCTCCCACTGGTTTCGGCGGCATGACCAGCCGGTTCGACATGACCAAGCCTATTATCGCGGCCGTCAACGGCCTTACGCTGGGTGGCGGCTTCGAACTGGCGTTAGCCTGCGACATCATCATCGCCGACGAAGGGGCGCGGTTCGGGCTGCCCGAACCGCGGGTCGGGATGGCAGCGTTGGCCGGCGGATTGCAACGCCTGCCTCGCCTGATTGGGGAAAAGGCGGCTCTGGGCCTCATCCTGACCGCGGACCTGATCGACGCGGCTGAGGCGCATCGCCTTGGCCTCGTCTACCGGCTCGTCGGGCCGGGCGAGGCGTTGCGCGAGGCGCAGGCCGTGGCGACACGCATCGCTGCACTCAGCCCTGCTGCCATCAGGGCATCCAAACAGGCCGTGCAGGCGGGGTTGCGCGTTGCATCCTTGTCGGACGCACTTGCAGCCCAGACGCAACTGCCCGCAGTGCGTGCGATGCTGGAAGGCCCGGAGCGGCGGGAGGGAATTCGGGCATTCCGTGAAAAGCGCCCACCCAGTTGGACCGTTCCCCCGGTAAGAGGGTGAAAGGTCAATTCAGTTTACGGAATTGACCTGACTTAACGTAGCGCCCAATGATCGCGCGACCCGCGGCTAAGCGGGATGACATTGTGAGAGGAGAGGCAATGATGCAGGATGTGAGCCGCTTTACCGGGAAGCAGCGCTACATGCTGTTCATCCTGATGCTCGTCTATGCCTGTCATTTGATTGACCGGACGATCGTTCTGGTGCTGCTCGACCCGATCAAGCATGAATATGGCCTGAGCGACACGCAGCTCGGCCTGTTTTCCGGTTTGATCTTCGCGTTGGGCACGGTGATGGCGGCACTGCCGCTTGGCACCTTGGCTGACCGACGGCCGCGCAAGACTATCTTGGGCGTGTGCATTGCGATCTGGAGCGCGATGACCCTGCTCTGCGGCGTTGCCTGGAGCTATGGCAGCCTGCTGCTGCTGCGCTTTGGCGTGGGCGCTGCTGAAGCCGGCCTGCAACCCACCGCCCTGTCGATGGTCGCCGATGAGGTGCCTGCGCGCAAGCGGGCCAAGGCGGTCGCCATCGTCCACATCGGAAGCCCCGTCGGCACACTGATCGGTTTCGTTGCCGGCGGGTGGATCGCCGGCCATATGGGCTGGCGCCCGGCGCTGCTGCTGGTCGGCGCGCCTGGCTTGCTGTTGGCCTTGGTCGTTTTCTTCACCCTGCGGGAGCCGCCGCGCGAACATGTCCCGACCGCGACCGAAGACGCTATATCGATCGGCGACTTCTTCCGGACCATTTGGCAGGACAAAGCGCTGCTTCATGTCGTCCTGGGTGCGATCATCCTGTGGCTCTGCACGTCCAGCTCCTCGGCCTGGTGGGCGTCCTTCCTGATGCGGAGCCACGGCGTATCGATCACGACTGTTGGCATGATCATGGCGGGGACGGCCGGGTTTGGCGGTATCCTGGGCAATTTCATTGCCGGTACCTTGTCGGAACGTGTGGCGCATGGCCGACAGGATCGGCTGGCGCTGATCGCCATCACCGGCGCGCTCATCTATTTCCCGCTCAGCCTGCTCACGCTGACGATTGGCAACCTCGTCGTGGTCGTGATCTGCCTTTTTCTCCAGATGTGCGCCTATTTCCTGGTGTTCACGCCGGCATACAGTCTGGCCATGGGTCTGGCCGGGCCGCGTATCCGGGGGCGGACCGCCGCGCTCATGTCGATGGGCGCAACCGCCATTGGGTATGGACTGGGCTCGCAGCTAACCGGCATATTGAGCGACGCGCTGCGTGGCTTTGCCGGCGAAGAGTCGCTGCGCTACGCTCTGCTCATCATGATGATGACCATGCTCTGGGCCGCGGGGCATTTTGGAGCGGTCTATTTCAAACTGCGCGGTCGTCACCGGGGCGCGGTCGAGGCGCCGACCGAGTAATTCCCTTGACAGCCGTTCAGGCCAACATTTGATCTGACATAACCGCCCGCCATTCGTAAAGCCGGTATCGGATTGGGAGAGGTAGAATGAACGCCTCGGAAAATACGCCTGTCATCGTCGGGGTAGGACAGGCTGTCGATCGGCTTGGTAGCCCGGATTATCAAGGCCTGTCACCGGCCGATATGGCTGCGGCTGCCGCTCAGGCGGCAATCGATGACACCGGTGTGGGCGAGGCCGTCAAGGCCGCGATCGACATTGTCGGCGGCATCCGTACCTTTGAGGATTCGACGCCGATGCCGGCGGCATTCGGCAAGCCCGACAAATATCCTCTCGCCATCGCCGCGCGTCTGGCGCTTCATCCCAAGGTGGCGATTCTCGAGAAGGCGGGCGGCCAATCGCCGCTGGCGCTGATAACCGACATGGCGGATCGCATCGCCAAGGGAGAAGCGCAGGCCGCAATCGCCTTCGGCTCGGAAGCCATCTCGACCGTGCGTCACCTCAAGTCTGCCGGGGAGAAGCGCGAATGGACGGAAACTTATCAGGCTGAGATCGAGGATCACGGCCTCGGTATCGAGGGGCTCGTCAACCGCTATAATGTCAGCCATGGCATTGCAGCGGCGGCACCGGCCTATGGCATCCTCGAAAATGCCCGCCGTGCACGATTGGGGCTGGACCGGGACTCCTATCGCCGGGAAATGGCGAAGCTGTTCGCGCCCTTCACGCAGATCGCCGCCGCAAACCCCTATTCCAGCGCCGCGACCGAGCCGATGAGCGTCAATGACCTCGCCACCATCAGCGAGCGCAACCGCATGATTGCCGACCCTTACCCGCTCAAGATGGTCTCGCGCGATCAGGTGAATCAGGGAGCCGCGGCGCTGCTCATGTCCGTGGCCAAGGCGCGGGAGCTCGGTATCCCGGAAGAGAAGTGGGTCTATTTTCACGGTTCGGCGCTCGCCAATGAGCGGGATATCATCGAACGGACCGACATGGGCGCGTCGCCTGCGGCCAAGGCATCGCTGAAAAGTGCACTGCGCACCGCCGGCGTGGGCAGGGACGATATCGCCTTTTTCGATTTCTACAGCTGTTTCCCCATCGCCGTGTTCGCGGGCGCGGTCGATGCGCTAGGCCTGTCGCCAAATGATCCGCGCGGTCTGACGGTGACCGGCGGGCTCTGCTATTTCGGCGGTCCAGGAAATAATTATTCGATGCACGGCTTCGCCACCATGGCCGAAAAGCTGCGTGCCAGTCCGGGTAAGCTGGGTCTGGTCGCGGTCAATGGCGGTTTTGTCTCCAAATATGGCGCGGCCGTGTTGTCGACGACCCCGGCGGAATGGACCGCGTGCGAGAAGGAAAATATCCAGCGCGAGTTGGACGCCGAGCCCAAGCCCCAGGTCACGCGGACGGCGGAAGGCACGGCTAAAATCCTCTCTTACACGATCAACTATGTGAAGGGCGTTCCTGTGCAGGCCGTGGTCGTCGGTGAACTGGCCGACGGCACCCGCTTCCTGGCGAACGAGGCCGACGCTGAGACGTTGCAGGAAATGGTGGAGAAGGACCCGCTGGGGCGCTCCATCTACGTCACGCACCGCGCGGAGGGGAACCGCTTCCTCTTCGACAAGGCGCGGCTGGAGATGGTCTATCCACGCGTGAAGCCTGCCTTCCGCGATGCCTACGAGACTGCGCTGGTTGAACGGCGCGGCCATGTGCTGGAAGTCACGATCAACCGGCCGGACCAGCGCAACAGCATTTCTGCCCAGGGCCACCTTGATCTGGACGAAATCTTCAACGCTTATGAGGCCGATCCGGACCTGTGGGTGGCGATCCTGACCGGTGCGGGCGACAAGGCCTTCTGCGCAGGCGCGGACCTTAAAGGGGCGGCCAAGGGCGGGGCGGCGATCCCGCTCAGCGGCTTTGCCGGCCTTACCAGCCGCCGCCGGACCAAGCCGCTGATCGCGGCGGTGAACGGCGCCGCCTTGGGCGGTGGGCTGGAGATCAGTCTTTCCTGCGACATGATCGTCGCCGATCCTTCGGCCAAGTTCGGCCTCACCGAGGTTAAGGTCGGGGTCATTGCCGCTGCGGGCGGCGCAATCCGTCTCCCGCGCCAGATCCCGCGCAAGATCGCAGTGGAAATGCTACTGACCGGCCGCCACATGGCCGCGGATGAAGCCGCACGCTGGGGTCTCGTCAACCGCATCTCCGCACCGGGCGAGGCGCTTGCAGAGGCACGCAGGCTCGCCGCCGAGATCGCATCGGTTTCCCCCACCTCGGTTCGCCTCACGATGCAGATCATCCATGAGGGCGATCAGGAGCCCGACGACGTGAAGGCGACGGCAGCAACGCTCCATTCTACTGCGATCGACAGCCTGTCGATCAGCGAGGACATGGCGGAGGGGCTGAGCGCCTTCGCCCAGAAGCGCCCGCCGGTCTGGAAGAACCGCTGACCCGATCAGAGTCTACGCCTTCGGCTGCTCGGGGGAGGAAAGGGAAATTTCAAAAAAGGCGACGCAGTTCTTCGCGAACCACAGGCGGTGAAGTTCGTTTCCGTGCATAGTTGGCGGCATTGCTGACCCGTTGAACTGCTTTGCCATGTCATGCTTGTCATCGAGCGTGTATATCATGACACTCCTCGCCCGAGCGTTCTCCTCGCTCTCCTCTTGGCTGTGATCATAAGAGGAGTTGACCTACCAGGTCGAGTAAGGATAGCGAATTCCTGCATAGGAATAAGGGAAGGGCGAGGATGGCTGACGGGATCGGCTGGGATTTTATCATCGTCGGTGCGGGGTCGGCAGGCTGCGTGCTCGCCAACCGGCTGTCGGCGGACGGATCGCGCGTGCTGCTGCTGGAGGCGGGCGGGCAAGACCGCAACCGCTTCTTCCACATCCCCGCCGGTTTTGTGAAGATGTTGGGCCGGCCCGACAGCGACTGGGGCCACGTCTCGCAGCCCGAGCCGGGGCTGGGCGGTCGGACCTTGCCGCACTTCAAGGGCAAGGTGCTGGGCGGTTCCAGCTCGATCAACGGCCTCATCTATGTGCGCGGGCATCGCGCCGATTTCGACGGCTGGGCCCAGGCGGGCTGCACCGGATGGGACTGGGACTCGGTCTTCCCTTATTATCTGCGGTCTGAAGATTTCGGCGGCGCAGCCGGTCCCAATCATGCCAAGGGCGGGCCGCTCGGCGTCGAGCGATCGCCCTATCGCGCGCCTGCGCTGGACCGGTTTGTCGCGGCATCGGTCGAGGCGGGGCTACCCGCGACCGACGATTATACCCTGCCCGACCCGGAAGGCCTGTCGACCGCCTATTCGACGATGCGACGGGGCGAGCGGTGCAGCACGGCGACGGCGTTCCTGCGTCCCGCGCTCGGCCGCGCCAACCTGCGGCTCGAAACCCATGCCTTTGTCGAGCGCGTCCTGTTCGAGGGCAAGCGTGCCGTGGGCGTCGTCTGGCGGCAGGGGGACAAGCGCCATGAAAGCCGCGCGGGCGAGGTGATCCTGGCGGCGGGCGCTCTCAAGTCGCCGCAGCTGCTCGAGCTGTCGGGCGTGGGGCAGGGGGAGCGGATTCGGCAACTCGCCATCCCCGTGGTCCACGACCTGCCGGGTGTGGGCGAGAATCTGCAGGACCATGTCGCGCTATCCGTGGCGTATCGGCTGCGAGACATCGCATCGGGAAATCAGGATGCGCAGGGCAGGCGTCTACTGCGCGAGATCGCGAAATTCTACCTGTTCCGCTCCGGCGTGCTGACGATGACGCCGGGCATGGTGTCGGGCTTCGCCTATGTGCGACGTGACGCCGCCTCGCCCGACCTGCAATTTATGGCGCGACCGTTCAGCAGCGATCCGAAAAGCCGGACTTTCAAGCCGGAGGATCAGCCGGGCATGAGCGTGGCGCTGTGCCCCTGCCGCCCGCGCAGCCGGGGCTGGACGCATGCCGTCAGTTCCGATCCGGCGGCTAATCCCGAATTTCTAGTCAACTTCCTGACCGACCCAGAAGACATGCACGTCATCCTGGAAGGGGTGAAACTGACCCGCAAGATCATGGAACAGCCCGCCATCGCTGACGTGGTGGCGGGCGAGACTGTGCCGGGGCCGGACCTGACCGACGATGCTGCGCTGGAGGCCTATGTCCGCCGCTCGGCGTTCAGCGCCTATCATGTGGCGGGCAGTTGCCGCATGGGCACCGATTCGATGGCTGTGGTCGATCCCCGTTTGCGCGTTCACGGCTTGGCCGGTCTGCGGGTTGTCGACGCCTCGATCATGCCGTCGCTACCATCCGCCAACACCAATGCCCCTACGATCATGATCGCGGAAAAGGCCGCCGACATGATCCGGGAAGATCAAGCTTGAGGAAGGCTTGCCATGGCCGCAGTGTGAGGCTGGTTCGCCCCTTGGTGCTCTGAGCAGTCTTCTGGGCTCAACACTGTCAAAAAAAGGGACGGCGAGCCGGAGCGCGCTGTCACCTTTGCAGTTCATCAGAAGTTGGCGGTTAACGTCAGCCCATATTCACGAGGTGCGCCTTCGAACGACGGGTTGATGTTCAGTCCAAGCGGAGCGAACCCCGCATTGGAGTTGTAATACTCCTCATCGAAGATGTTCTTGCCCCATAGCGCGATGCTCAGTCCGTTTTTGAGGTTAAGCGCTGCCCGCGCATTCACGACCTCGCGTGGGGCGAGCCGTGTCAGGGCACTGAAGGCGGTAGTCGCGTTGGCGAACTGCTCGCTGGTGTAACCATAGGTCGCGCTCAGCGCGTAGGTGCCGTAGGATACCGGGATATCATAGGTTGCGGTAAAAGACGCCTTCCATTTCGGTGAAAGGACGGGGACGAACACAGCCGGGTCCGAGACCGTCACGTCCGTATAGCTGCCCGAAGCATCCAGCGTGAGACTACCCAGTCTCAAAGTGGACTCCACCTCTACCCCCTGCACCTTGGTCGTGCCCGGCAGGTTGGCGACGAAGGTGGTGGTTAGGCCCGGGCTCAGCGTCAATGGAACGATCGTCGCCTGCTGCTGATCTTTCACCCAGCTGTGATAATAGTCGATGTTGAATTTCAGCTTGCGATCGAAGAGCAGGCATTTCAAGCCCACCTCCACGTCCGTCAGCGTTTCCGGGCTGAACGGTGCGGATGAGTCGAAGCCAATCTCCCCGGTAAACGGGTTGAGCGCCGTGGGATCAAGTCCATAGCCGCGCGCCTGCTGACCACCCGAACGCGAAGCGCGGCCTGACTTCGCATAGAGCAGCACGTCGGGCGCGACTTTGTAGTCGAGGCCGAGCGTCCAGGATTCGAAGGATGTTTTGGCGTCGCGGGTCAGCGTGCAATCGGTGGCGCTGCGCACCACCAGGCCTTCCTGTGGGGCCAGAAACGGGCAGAAGGTGTTCAAACGGCTGTTATTCTCAATCTTTTTGCCATCCCAGGTATAACGACCGCCGATCGTCGCGCTGAGCCGGTCGGAGATGTCGAACACCAGATGGCTGAAGACCGACTTACTTTTGTTGAACGCGTCGCTCGCCGAAACGCGGTAGTCGAGACCGTAGAAGGCGAAGGAGTCGGTGCTCTCGCTGCCTTTCTCGTCAAACCAGAAGCCGCCCACCAGCCAGTGCAGCCGATCATCAATGGCATCGCCGGTCAGCTGCAGCTCAGCCGAATCCTGCTTCATGTCCATCGTGTAGCTGGCGTCGAGCAGGAAGGCGTCTGAGCCGTCGACATCCGAGCGAACCTTCACGTCGACCTCGCGATGGGCCAGGATCAGCTTGGCTGTCGCCGGCCCTAGGTTCCATTCGACCGTGCCCGATGCGCCCCATTGCGAGAGGTTGGAGAACGGAATCAGGTGAGACCGGCCCACCCGGAAATCCCTGCCCTCTGGGGAGAAGGAGAAGCCCCGGTTCGTGGGATCGAAGACGTTGCCGGAGAACACGTCGCCCAGATTGTTGCGAGTCAGGATGCCGTTGGCGTTGTTCTTCGTATAATCGGCCGCCAGGGTGATCGTCAGTGCCTCTGATGCTTTCGCGACCAGGCTACCGCGAACCGACTTGAAGTTCTTGTCGTTGGTGTCGACGACCGTGCAGGTGGGGACGGCGCCGACGCCGATGGATCCGCCGTCGGTTACGATCGTCTTGGTCCAGCCATCCTGCAACCGCATCGTGCCCGCCACCCGGATCGCCAGGAGGTCTGGCACGATTGGCAGGTTGATGCCCGCTTCAGCGGCGATATAGTTGCAATTGCCGTAGCTCAGCGAAACATAGCCGCCTGCGGGGGCGGAAGGATCTGCCTTCTTGGCGATGATCTTCACGCGCCGCCGGTCGTGTTGCGGCCGTAGAGCGTGCCCTGTGGACCTTTGAGCACCTCCACCCGCTCGACATCGAACAATTCTGTGATCTGTCCGTTGGCGCGGCCCAGATAGACGTCGTCGAAATAGACGCCGACCGACGGATCGACGGTGATGACGTTGTCGGCTTGCACCTGACCGCGCAGGTTGACGACCGCCGAGTTTGCCGCGCCAAACTGGTTGCCGATGCTCAGACTAGGCGTCGACAGCTCGATATCACGGGAATCTCGCAGTCCTTTTTGTACCAGCGCTTCGCCCGAATAGGCAGTAATGGCGATGGGCACGTCCAGCATGTTCTCAGCCCGCCGCTGCGCAGTCACGATGATGTCGGCCACGCCGGTCTGGGACTGCTCGACCTCGGCGGCGGCCACCCCTGTTCCGTAAGCCACTCCAAGCGCGACAGCGGCCGTAGCAATAAACAGATATCTTTTTTTACTCTCATCCTCCCCCTACACAAAAAAGCTGCGCTCATACGGCAACGCGACATGAGCGACCTTTTCATCGATTAATTTGGAATTTGAGCTTCGGGCCAAATAGGTTGACCTGCCGCGAGCACGCATTTCATGCACGCGGCTGCGTGAACCACAGCCTTGATCTAGCTCTCCCCTTCGCTCCCTGTTTTCGAAGCTGTTGATATATTGATATAGTTCTTTTATCGCTTTGAAAAGCTGAAAAGCGAGGCGCCATACATGCACCGGATCGGTTACGGTCCGGGCTGTCGGGCCTGAGGAGAGGACTGATATGGCTTCGATCGACACGGCATCCGCGCCATCGTCGTCAGGCGCACACCTTGCGCCCGCAAGTGGCGGCTACCGGATATATCTGCTCTTCCTGTGCTGTTTCAGCTTCTTCGTGGCGGGTGTCGACCGGCAGGTGTTTGCCACGGTCATGCCTGCGCTCAAAGGCGAATTCCAGCTCTCCGACACCATGCTCGGACTGCTGTCGGGGCTTGGCTTTGGACTGACCTACAGTCTGTTTTCCATTCCCATGGGCCGGTTGGTGGATCGCGCAAATCGCAAGTTGATCCTGTGCGGCTGTGTCGGTTTGTGGAGCGCAATGACCTTCGCCTGTGGCGCAGCGGCGTCAGCGGTGCAATTGATGATCGCAAGGCTCGGCGTCGGCGCGGGAGAGGCCGGCGTCAGCCCTGCCGCCGTATCTATGATCGTCGATCTTTACGAGCCGCAAAAGCGGGCGCGAGCAGTGGCCTTCTATCCCATAGCCGGCGCGCTGGGGATGAGCGCTGCCTTGCCGGTCGGCGGCTATCTCGTGGCGAATCACGGATGGCGCTCCGCCTTCTACATCCTCAGCATACCGGGGTTGCTGCTGGCGCTCGTCATCTACTTCACCTTTCGCGAACCGCGTCGCGGCGCGCATGACACGCCGCAGACGGAAGAGGTCGACACGTCCTTGCTCGCGTCGATCGCCGCCGTTGTCGGCCAGCCGGTCATTATGCTGCTGTTCCTGGCTGGCGGACTTGGGTCGATGGTAACGGCGATCGCGCACTGGCTGCCAAGCTTCTACCAGCGCTCGCATGGCATGGACCTTGCGCAGCTGGGCGCTATTCTCGGGCCTGTTGTAGGGGTGGCCAGCCTTACGGGCATGTATCTGGGCGGCTGGCTGGTGGACCGGGTCGGCGGCGAGGGGCGCATGCACCGGACCTTCTTCGTGCTGGCGCTGACATCGCTGGCGCAGGCCTTGTCCGGCACGCTGATGCTGGCGGCGGACAATCTTGTGCTGTCCTTTATCTGTGCCGCCATCTGGGGCGTAGCCTCCACATGCTGGGCGCCGGCGGGTTTCGCGCTCAGCCAATCGCTTGTGCGGCCGAATGTCCGCGGCACATCGCTGGCGATCATGAACATCTTCAACAATGTCGTTGGCTATGGGCTCGGTCCGCTGGTGATGGGAGTACTCAGCGAAGAGATGAAGGGCGATACAGGCGTCCAGTCGCTGCGCTGGTCGCTGGTTGCCGTTTCGGCGGTGCTGGGCGTGCTGATCGCCGGGATTTACGTCTACACCGGCCTGTTGCAGCGCCGCAGGCAGGGTGCCGTTCCAATGGCCTAGAGCGGCGATCTGATTGGATCAGGCGCCGCTCCAAGTTCTTGTCTTCCACGATTTCTTAATGAGCGATCGGTTCCACGCTGTTCAGCGTGTCGACGTCGCGGCCCGCTGCGACCGCATGCCCCACGCTCCCTCAGATGCGCGACAATGGTGCGCCCGGTTCCCGAGGTACAACCGTCACAGTGCACGCATTGTTTCTACTCCTTGGTCTTCCGCCGAGACTTATTAGGTTTTTCTACCTCAGCAAGGCCATCCATCAGCCAGTCATGACTCATCTTCGCGCAGCGCCGCGCTGCCACCACCGCCAATTCGTCGTCACAATCTATCACCGCTTGCGCCAAGCGCAGCCGTTCACGCCGGTAGGCGGAAAGCCGCTCTGGGTGGCCACGGTACATGTCGCTTTCCCGGTGCACCATCGAGGACAGGTCGAGGAGGATTTCGAGAAACAACGACAAGGTGGCGCTGCCGGAAAGGTCGCCGAGCAGATGGTTGAACGCGCGTTCTCGCTGGAGAAAGGTTTGAAACTCCAAATCTTGTCCTGGCGGTTCATCCTCTGCCAGGAAATCGGCCATTGCGGTGCGTAGCGCATCATCCTTCGACAAGGCTGCCAGGCGGGCAATCTCCACGCGGATCGGCCGGACTGCATCGGCCAGTTGCCTGATGCCGACGCTGCGTGAGCGCAAATATTGCGAGACAATATGAGTCACGACATCCGCATCGGGTCGTCGGACGAAGAAGCCGCCACCTACGCCGCGCCGCGCCAGCAGCAACTGCTCCTGAATGATGAGGCCCGCGGCCTGCCGCAATGTCGGGCGGCTGACATTGTAGCGCAGAATAAGGTCTTCCTCAGACCCCAGGAGGGCACCGTCGGGTAGCTGAAACACATCTTCCCGGATGCGATCCGCCACTTGATTGACCGCTGAAGCGCCGGGTGCCTGCATCCGCCTGCTTCTCTCCTTCTGTCCTGCGCAATCCAACTCGCGCTCCCTGATGGTTCTTTCGTATGCCAGCGGACATTCCTTATGAAGCACAAGATACAGGATTCAATGGGTAACGCGCTGTTGCCCCGTGACAACGTAAATCCGACATCCCCGAGCGGACCATTTTGGGCAACCGTGCCACGCCGGCATAGTCCTTACCAGAAGAAATGGTGCGCCAGCGTGCGGCGACGGATCGCATATACCTCGTCGCATTGCTCAGCGGAAAAAAAACGGGCGTGTCGAGATGCGGGATCGAAGGCAGGTCGCTTGCCCGCGGGATCTTCAGCGTGGCCGGGTCGCCGCGCAGCACATAGGCCAATCCAGATTGGGCCCGGGAGCGCGCCGGTCATCGCCTGCACCTCCCAGCTGCCGAGGCGGGGCAGCAGCGGATCGACGTTGTGACATTCACAGTTCATTGCCTGGCGGAACATACGGTCAGTTCTGGACGATCTTCGCTTTGTCTTCAGGCCCCTGTACAGGCCGGGCGGCAGTGTTCTGCCCTCCCGGCCTAAGCCGCAGCGCCTTTAGTCAGGCGGCGCGGATGATTTCCGCCGCGCGCCATGCCAGCGCCGCGACAGGCGCCGTGGTGTTGCAGGATGGTATCGTCGGGAAGACCGATGCGTCCACCACACGCAGCCCCTCGACCCCGCGCACGCGCAGTTGCGGGTCTATGACGCTTGCCGGGTCGCTGCCCATGCGGGCCGTGCCGCAGGTATGGAAGCCCCAGGTCCCCTTGGTGCGGATCGCCTGCAAAATCTCCTCGTCGCTCTCGACCTCCGCGCCTGGTAGCGTTTCGTCCGTAACCAGGTCCGACAGGGGAGCTGTGTCGAACAGCTTGCGGACATAGCGGACCATCTCCACGCTGACATGGCGGTCATAGTCGGTGTCGAGCGCATTGGGCGCGATCACCGGCAGGTCGGCGGGGTCGGCGGAGCGCAGCGTCACCGTGCCGCGGCTGGTCGGCCGGGTGGGGTAGATCAGGCATTGCGCGCCCGGCTCCTTCTCGAACATCGGGCGGGGCGCGCCCGGCACGCGGGAGAAGGGCGAGATGAAAAGCTGCGTGTCGGCGGTGCGCGACTGCGGCACAACCTTGGCGAACCCCATCAACTCATGCGAGCCGTAGGAGAGTACGCCCGTCTTGGTCAGATAATAGCGGATGCCGTTCAGGATCAGCCGCCAGCCGGAAAATTGCGGATTGTGGCTGAGCTTGTCCTTCAGCTGATATTGCAACGCGATGCCGCGATGCTCGGCCATGTTCGTGCCGACCGACGGGCTGTCCTGAAGCACGGCGATGCCATGGGCCGTCAGATGCTCGGCCGGGCCTATCCCGGACAGCATCAGCAGCTTGGGCGTTTCGAACGCGCCGGCGCAGACCAGCACCTCACGCGTGGCGGAAAGCGTCCGCGTACCGCCGGCTATCGCCAGCTCCACTCCGGTCGCGCGCCGCCCTTCGAAGAGGATGCGGTTCGCCCGCGCGTTGGTAATGACGATCAGGTTCCGGCGGCTGCGCACCGGCGTCAGGAAGGCGTCGGCCGCGCTCATGCGCTTGGCATTCTTTATCATGTGCGCCATCGGGCCGATGCCGGCCTGATCTTCGCGATTATTGTCTGGGCGCACGGGCAGGCCATTGGCGCGCGCCGCCTCCAGCACGGCGTCGTTCACCGGATGCCTGACCTTGTTGACGCCGACATGCAGCGGGCCGCCAGCACCGCGCATCTCGTCCGCACCCAGCTCATGATCCTCGATCTCGCGAAAGGCCTTGAGCATGGTCTTCCAGCCCCAGCCGGTCGCGCCCATCGCTTCCCATCCGTCATAATCCTCCGGCTGACCGCGTGAATAGGCCATGCCGTTGACGGAGGTAGAGCCGCCCAGCGTCTTGCCCCGCGCCCAGACATAAGCCTGTCCAGTGGCGTCCGGCTCGGTCGGATAATGGGTGACGAAGGGCGATCCGGTCAACAGCTTGCCGAAGCCCTTGGGCATGTCGATCAGATAGTTCTTGTTTGGCGGCCCGGCCTCCACCAGCGCCACGCGGATCGCCGGGTCTGCGCTCAGGCGATTGGCCAGCACGCAGCCACCAGGGCCCGCGCCGACGATCACATAATCGAAACTGTCCATATCCTCCCCTGTTCGCTTCAGTCCAGAAACACCGCGCGGCGGGTGATCCGCCAGCCTTCGGGTGTGCGCCGATAACTGTCCTCATACTGGCCGGTGACGTCCTGACCGCTGGTGGTGCGCGCCTGGAATCGAACGCTGGCGCTGGCCTCGTCGCCGTAGATCTTCGTGTCGGTCTCCAGCACCTTGTGATAGCCGCCATTGGGGGGCGGCATGTTGACCACCGACTTGACGAATTTTTCCCTGGTGCGGATTTCCTTGCCGCCGATCTGCACCAGAACGGCGTCGTCGGTGTAGAGGTCCGCGAAAGCCTGCGCATCGCGCGCGTCGAAATGGCGCGCATAATCAAGTTGCAGTTCGCGGATCGCTTGCTCGTCCGTCATGATCCTCTCCGGCTGTAATACGAGCGAGGCGGTCAGACTATGCCTTCGGGCAGGCCCAGCACCGTCTTCGTCTCGGTGAAGGCGAGCAGCCCTTCCTTGCCGTTCTCCCGCCCAATGCCCGATGCCTTGAAACCGCCGAAGGGCAGGCGCGGGTCGATGTAGAAGGTGTTGACGCCATAGGTTCCCGCGCGCACACGCTGGCACACGCTGTACGCGCGGTCGATGTCTGGGCTGAACACGGCGCCGGCCAGGCCATAGGGCGTGTCGTTCGCGATGCGGATCGCTTCCTCATCATCGCCCTCATAGGGGATGACGACGCCCACGGGGCCGAAAATCTCCTCCCGCGCGATCGTCATCTCGTTCTTGACGTCGCAGAAGAGGGTCGGGGCAACGTACCACCCGCGCGGCAGGTCGGTGGGTCGACTGCCGCCGCGCACCAGCGTGGCGCCTTCGGGCTTGCCGGTGGCGATCAACCCTTCGATCCGGGTGCGCTGCCGCTCGGCGACCATCGGGCCGACCGTGGTGGCAAGGTCGAACGGGTCGCCGGTGACCAGCGTTTCCATCTGCGCCGACAGCGCCTCGACGAACTCGGCCTGCCGCCGGGCGGGGACGAGGATGCGGGTCAGCGCGGCGCAGGCCTGGCCGCTGTTGAAACCCAGGCCGAAGGGGATGGCGGTCTTTGCCACGGCTGCCGCGTCGGCATCGTCCAGTGCGATCAGCGCCGACTTGCCCCCCAGTTCCAAAGCGACACGGCGCAGGTCGCGGCCGCAGATCTCGGCAATGCGGCGGCCGGCGGCGGTGCTGCCTGTGAAAGCGATCTTGTCGACATCCTTGTGGCTGACCAGATGCTCTCCCGCCTCGCGCCCGGCGGGCACCAGGTTGAACACGCCGGCGGGCAGGCCGGCGGCTGCGCAGGCGTCGGCCAGCACATAGGCGTCGAGCGGCGCTTCGGGCGAGGGCTTGGACACCATCGTGCAACCTGCCATCAGCGCAGGCGCGAACTTCATGAGCAGCAGGGTGAGCGGCCCGTTCCACGGCGTGATAGCGCCGATGACACCCACCGGCTCGTTGCGCACCACCGCCGGGCCGACCTGCCCCATGCGGGGATGGGCAAAGCCGACTTCCTTCGCAAGATCGGCATAATAGTCGATAAGGTTGCCTGCGCCGTCGGGGAAGCGGCCGAGCATGCTCATAGGGCCGCCCATCTCGGTTGAGACCAGTTTGGCGACCTCCGGCCCCCGCTCGCGCATATAGGCCGCGACCTTGCGCATGATCGCGCCACGCTCCTCCACCGACATGCGCGGCCAGGGGCCGTGGTCGAACGCCTTGCGGGCCGCCGCCACGGCGCGGTCGATGTCTGCGGGCTGGCCGGCAGGCACGGTGCCGACCACTTCCTCCGTCCGGGGCGAGATGATGCCGATCGTCTCAGACGAGGAGGGGGTGACCCATTCCCCGTCAATGAAGAAGGCGTCACGCGAAAGCGGAAGAGTAAAGCCCATCAGTCCATCCCATCAATATCAGATTTTCTATTCTTTTATCTCTATCTGCCAGGATTGCAACGGCGGGCTGGCGGCTATGGCCAAGTCTCCTAGACCAGAGGCAGCGCATTCATCGTCCCGATGATGCCGCTGCCGAAGATCGGCGACCGGTCCGGATCGAGGGCGAAGTCGGGCATTGAAGGCGAAGCGACGAACGGCTGTTGTCCGCCCACTCGCCGGCCCGGCTCATGTCAAGACAGTTTCATCCAGACCGACTTGGTTTCCAGATACGCGTCCAGGCCGTCGGCGCTCAGCTCCTTACCCCAGCCCGATTCCTTGTAGCCGCCAAAGGGCATCGACGCGTCCAGCATCGAATAGCAGTTGACCCAGACATTACCCGTCTCGATCCGCGCCGCCAGCTTATGCGCGGTGTTGATGTTGGTGGTATAGATGCCGCCGCCCAGGCCATAATTGGATGCATTGGCGAGCGCGGGGATCTCGTCCAGCGTGTCGAAAGGGGTGGCGACCAGCACGGGGCCAAAAATCTCCTCCTTCACGATGGTCATGTTCGCGTTGACGTTGGCGAACACGGTCGGGTTGACGAAGAAGCCCTTGCCATCGACCGGCGCGCCCCCCGAAACGATCTCCGCGCCTTCCGACAGACCCGTCTGGATATAGCCCTGCACCCGGTCGCGCTGCTTAGCGGAGACGACGGGGCCGAGTATGGTGTCCTCGTCGAGGCCGTTGCCGACCTTCAAGCCTTGGAGCACTTGGCCGATGCCCGCCACGACTTTGTCGAACGACTTGCGCTGCACGAACAGGCGCGATCCCGCAAAGCAGACCTGGCCGGTATTGGCGGCGATCGCCATCGCCGCGCCGGGGATGGCGATGTCCATGTCGGCGTCGTCGAAAACCACGCAGGGGGACTTGCCGCCCAGTTCCAGCGTCACCCGCTTCAGGTTTCCGGCCGACGCCTGCACCAATTGCTTGCCGACCGCGGTGGAGCCGGTGAAGCTGATCTTGTTAATGCCCGGATGATTGGCGATGGCCGCGCCCGCGCCGCCGCCGAAGCCTGGCACGACGTTCAGCACGCCGGCGGGCACGCCCGCCTCCAGCGCCAGCTCGCCCAATCGCAAGGCGGTGAGCGGCGTCACCTCCGATGGCTTCTGCACGATCGAGCAGCCGGCGGCGAGCGCGGGCGAGACCTTGATGAAGAAGGTGCCGATCGGGCCGTTCCAGGGCGTGATGAGGCCGACGACGCCGATCGGCTCCTTGCGCGTATAGACATGGAATTCGCCGGGCGCCGACACGGCGCTGGAGGCGGTCTGACCGTAGATGCGCGTAACCGACCCCGCGAACCAGCGCAGCCAGTTGGCGCCGCCCGCGACGCTGCTCCGCGCAAAGGCACGCGGCATGCCATTGTTCATTGTCTCCAGCAGCGACAGTTCATCGCCATTCTCCTCCACCAAGTCGGCGAAGCGCAGCATGATGCGCGCCCGCTCAGACGCTGGCAGGCTGCGCCATACGCCGCTCTCGAAGCTCTTGCGCGCGGCGGAGACAGCCAGGTCGATGTCCGCCGCATCGCCCTCGGCCACAGTGGCGATCACTTCCTCGGTGGCGGGGTTTACGACCTCGAATGTCTTGCCCGACCGGGCGGGCACATGCTTGCCGTCAATCAGCAGCAACTTGGTGCCCGCGAGAAATGCGGGCGCATCAGGACGTTCCAACAAGGTGGACATGCCGCCACTCCTTTGTGTTCAGTTGTTTCGCGGTAAAGTTTGTTCTCAGTAAAGAATTACGGATCGCAGGGTGTCGCCGCTCTTCATCAGAGCGAAGCCCTGATTGACCTCGTCCAGCGTGAGCCGGTGGCTTATCAGGTCATCGAGGCGCAGAAATCCGCGTTCATACCAGTCGGCGAGACGAGGGATCGCGCTGCGCGGCTTTTCCCCACCGAGTAGCGCGCCTTTCCAGGACCGCCCGGTCATGAACGCGGCGGGATCGAAGCGCAGTTCCGATCCCGATGGCGCGATGCCGACGCTGACTGCCTGTCCATCCGCGGGCGTGGTGCAGGCGAACGCCTCTGCCATCAGGGCGGTGTGGCCCACGCATTCGAAGGCGCAATCGACGCCCGCGCCGGTGAGCGCGCGGATCGCGGCTGGAACGTCCGGCGTCTCGCGCGGATTGATGAAATCGGTCGCACCATAGTCACGCGCGGTCGCCTCACGCGCTGGATTGATATCGACCCCGATGATCCGCGCCGCGCCCGCTATCCGGGCACCTTGCAGCACACACAGGCCAATGCCGCCCAGCCCGAAAATCGCGACCGAACAGCCCGGCCACAGATCGGCCGCCGTCAGAGCCGATCCCACGCCGGTCAGAACGCCGCAGCCGATGTAACAGGCTATTTCCGGCGGCACAGCAGGCGTCACTCTGGCGAGCCGTATCTCCTCGATCACGGAATGGTCTGCGAAGGTCCCCAGCGAGGAAAAGGCCGCAACCGGTTGTCCTTCGAAGCTGAACGGGGACTCCGGCCGGCTGAACATGCGCTCGCACAGGTTGGTCCGCCCGGACAGGCAGTTGGTGCAAGCGCGGCATTCAGGGATTGGCGTCGGGACGACATAGTCGCCCGGCTTCACGCTGGTGACGCCGGGGCCGCAGGCGACGACCACGCCAGCGCCCTCATGACCGAGCAGGATGGGGAAGCCATAGCTTGCGATCTTGCCTTCCAGCATCGAAAGATCGCTGTGGCACAGGCCAGCCGCGAGCATCCGCACCATCACCTCGCCCTCGCGCGGGGCGCGCAGGTCTAGGGTTACGATCTCCAGCGCCCGGTCGGCGGCGAAAGCCACGGCCCCGCGCACCTTCATGGCTTGGATGCTCACGCCTGCTGCCCTTCGCGGACCATAAACTGGTCGGCGAGTTGGGTTTTGACTATCTTGCCCATGGCGTTGCGCGGCATGGCTGGGACGACGATCCAGTCCGCAGGGGCCTTGTATGCGGCGAGGTTGGCCTTGCACAGATCACGCAGGCGCTCCAGCAGTCGTTGCTCTTCGTCGTCGGACAGGCCATCCGTCTCGATGAAGGCGGCGACGGTCTGGCCCAGCCGCTCGTGCGGCCTGCCCAGCACGGCGCAATCGCGCACCTGCGCGTCCATCCGCAGCACACGCTCGACCTCGGCCGGATAGACGTTAGCGCCGCCGCGCAGGATGAGATCGGAACCCCGGTCGCGGATATGGAATTCGCCGCTTTCGTCCTGAAGGCCGACGTCGCCGGTATGTACCCAGCCGCCGCGCAACAGCTTGGCCGTCGCCTCAGCCCGGCCCCAGTAACCGAGCGTTGGTTTGTACACGTTTGCCCATGGTCCCTTGTCGGTGGCACGGATCGCGATCTCCCCGATTTCGCCACGCGGCACTTCCGCGCCGGTTTCGTCGAGGATTGCGAGATGCAGGTGCGGCAGGGGGCGGCCGATGACACCGGCCCCCTCGGGGCTGGCCTCATGCGTCTTGGCGACGCCGTTGGGGCCCTCGGTCAGGCCGTAGCCGATCGTCATGCGCCGGCCGAACCGTTCGCGATACAGTTGCGGCAGTGCCTGCGGCACGGTGGATCCGCCGACGACCAGCCAGCGGAGCGAGGCGATCTGATCCTGGTCGATGTCGGGCCGGGTCAGCAGGTCCTGGATCAGCGTCGGGACTATCGAGATATTGGCGATTTTTTCCTGTGCGATCCATTCGGCGACGCCCTGTGCGTCGATCCGGTCCAGGTTCACGTGCGGGGCACCCGTGGACAGCGCGGCCAGCGGCCCCAGGATCATGCAGTTGAGGATGGTGAGGGGCAGGGCGGTGCCGCGCACCGTTTCCGGGACGCCGTCGCCGCTATATTCGACAGAGATGGTGGCAGTGACCATCATATTGTGCTGGCTGTGAACGACGCCCTTGGGAAAGCCTGTGGTGCCGCTGGTATAGGCGATGCCGGCCGGTGCCCAGGGATCGATCGTTACGGCCGGACGGGGCGCGCCGCGATGCGCTTCGATCGCGCGCGCGAGGTCGCTGTCGGGATCGCCTGGGTCCAGCGTCATCACATGGCGCAAGCCGTCGCCGATCCACGCCCGAGCGGTTTCCGCGGTGTCCGTGTCACACAGGAACAGGGCAGCGCCGCAATCGTCTATCAGATACTTCTTTTCAGGAAGCGCCAGCGCGCGGTTGATGCCGACCCACACCGCGCCGATGCGCTGGCTGGCGAGGAAAGCGATAACCAATTCGTTATGGTTGCTCGCGCAGCCAGCGATCCTGTCGCCCTCACTGATGCCGATCGCGTTGAAGGCCGCCGCGGCAGCATTGGTCGCCTCATCCAGCTCGGCATAGGTCAGCCGCCCGAAACGCCCGATCAGAGCGGTTGCGTCGGGCCGTTCGGCCAGTGCCCGGTCGAGCACGCTCGCGACATCGCGGGGACCGTGCGGGTTAGGAAGCAGCGGCGAGGCAGCAGGCAGCAGACCGCACGCGCTCAAGCGCGCCTCGCTCCAATAACCGCTTGCCTGCATGCCTGCTCCTCCTTTTCCGGCGACTCTGTAGCGGTCGCACTCTTGACGTGGCGCCCCGTTCGCGGACAGGAGACTAGAATTGATATACCGCAATTACAACCATGTTCGAAAGGTGGAGAGGCCATGGAACTGAAGGGAAGAGTTGCTGTCGTGATAGGATCGGCAACGGGTATCGGCGCGGGCGTCTGCCGCGCGCTAGCCGGAAGGGGGGCTGCGGTGCATCTGTGCGATCGGGATTTGGGCGGCGTTCAGGCGTTGGCGGCGGGATTGCAAGCCGCCGGCGCGGACGCCACGGCGCATGAGGTGGACGTGACCGACGAGGCTTCCATCCGGCGCGCGGAATTGGACATTCGCGCGCAGCGCGGCCGTATCGATCTGGTCCTCGCCAATGCGGGCGTCATCAGCCTGAAGCCTGTCGAGGCTACGACCGTGCAGGACTGGCAGTGGATCATGGGCGTCAACCTGATCGGCTGCGTCAGCAGCGTGCGAATCTTCCTGCCGGGCCTGCGGGCTCAGGATACGCCCTCTCGAATCGTCGTCACCAGCTCCCTCGCGGCGTTGCGCACGCCGGATATGGTCGGCCAGACCATGTATATGGCAAGCAAGGCGGCGCAACTCGGCTTCTGCAACGCGCTGCGCACCGAACTGGCCGATGGACCGGTAGGCCTGTCCGTCGTCTTCCCCGGCCCGGTCGCAAGCCAAATCAAGCAGAAGTCAGAGCAGATCCGGCCGGGCTCGATCGAGTTGGAAGTGCCCAAGGCGGTGTTCGGCGCCGGTCCCATGCCGCCGGAGGAAGCGGGTGAGCGGATCGTGCGCGGCGTGGAGCAGGAACAGCCCTATATCACCACCCACCCGGGTGATGGACCGCTCGTGCGCGAGGCGCAGGACGCGATCATGCTGGCCTTCGCTGGCGACTGAACAAGGCTGGGCGCCGGTGAAGCGAAGTTGCCGGCGCGCCTCCCCCCGGATCAGCGTTGCAGGATCGCCTGCACGGCCGCCGCGCGATCCGCGATCTCGCGCTTGGGTGGCACGCCGAGGCCGCGCTGCACCGCTGGGCGCGCATGCATCCGCTCAGTCCACGCCTTGATGTTCGGATAGTCGCTCAGCGAGACATCGGCATAGTCGGAGATGATCATCCACGGGAACATCGCGATGTCGGCGATGCTGTAATCGTCCGCCAGCCATTCGCTCACCCCCAGCCGGTCGTTGACGATGCTGTAGAGCCGCTTCGTTTCGTTGACGTAGCGGGCAGCGACGCGGGGCAGATCCTCACCAAAATAATGCAGGAAGACATTGGCCTGTCCCTGCATCGGACCGACGCCGCTGGTCTGGAGGAAGACCCAGCTGTTGACCCGGCCGCGCGCCTCCGCGGTGGCGCCAGTCAGCTTGCCGGTCTTTTCGGCGAGGTAGACGAGGCACGCGCCCGATTCGAAGATCGCTGTGCCGCTTTCCCGATCGACGATGGCAGGGATACGGCCGTTGGGGTTGATCTTGAGATAGTCGGGGCGCTTTTGCTCCAGCTCGCCTAAGTTCAGATCATGGACCATGTAAGGCAGGCCCAGTTCCTCCAAAGCGATGGCGACCTTGTACCCGTTAACCGTCGATGCCGTGTAAAAATCGATCAAGCGCTCTCTCCTGCTGTAAATTGCATGAAATGGCTGCCCCGTCATCGGCGCATCCGACTCTCGCTAAATATCTATATCAATGCTTGATCATAAACCCAGGCACTTCTATCGCGCCGTCCACGGCCGAACCAGAATTTTCCCGACAATGAAGAGTTTCAAGCGCCCCAAATTCGACAAGACAAGCGCGGCGCCGTTCGTGCCGTGAGGGGCGGATCTGGAAGGGCGGCGCACCATCGTTGCCCCGGGGCGCGAGCAGTGCGGGCTAAGCGACGGTCGACGCCTATCCGGTGCCCGGCGCGAAGATGGTGTCGCTCGACATCCTGCCCGGGCCGACGGATAGCGGACGCCCCGCCGGCCATTTCCTCATGCTGATCTGCGACGTCAGTCAGGAACAGGCCGGGCATGCGCGATGTCCGCCTTTTTTGCCGCGGCAACGTGCTTCTAAGATTTGCGTGGCAAAAGTGCCAATGCAATCGCTTCCTCTATTGATATACAGGAATTATAAGAATAGGGATCGTGACAGAGGTGAGATGAGGAAAGGCCATCACATGAAAATGGAAGATATGATCCTCGTTAGCGTCGACGATCATTTCGTCGAGCCGCCGACGATTTTTGACAACCACACGCCTGCGAAGTTCAAGGGCCGCTTCCCTCAGATGATCAAGACGGAGGAAGGGGCGGACGCCTGGAAGATCGAAGACCGTATCATCCGCAGTTTCGGTCTCAACGCCGTGGTGGGACGCCGGCCCGAAGAGTTGGGGATGGAACCGACCGCGCTCGATCAACTGCGCAAGGGCTGCTACGATGTGCACGCCCGCGTCGATGACATGGACGTCAACGGCATTTTGGGCTCGCTCAACTTTCCTTCCTTCGTGGGTATGGCCGGCCAGAATCTGGAGCAGATGGCTGACAAGGAATTGGCGACGGCGATTGTTCGTGCCTGGAACGACTGGCATATCGACGAATGGTGTGGAGCCTATCCAGAGCGCTTCATCCCCTGCTGCATTGTTCCGACCTGGAATCCGTTTGAGGCGGCAGAGGAAATCCGCCGCTGCGTCGCCAAGGGCTGTCATGCGGTGAGCTTCCCGCCTAATCCGACGCTGACCGGCCTGCCAAGCCTGCATTCGGAATATTGGCATCCGCTCTGGAAGGCCTGCGCCGAGAACAACGTGGTCATCTGCCTGCACATTTCCGACGCCAGCGCTGCCGCGCCGTCGGAGGACACACCGATCGACGCCTATATCACCAACATGCAGGTCAGCCTCTATGTGACGGCATCGGATCTCACCTATTCGCACATTCTGCGGCAGTTCCCTGACATCCGCTTCGCGCTGTCGGAAGGCAGCATTGGCTGGGTGCCGCACTGCATGGAGCGGATGGACATGGTGCGCCAGCAGCACGGCGCCTGGACCCGCCAGGATTTCGGCGGCAAGCTGCCGAGCGAGGTGTTCAAGGAGCATGTCTACACCTGCTTCATTTCCGACCGCACCGGCATCAAGCTGCGTCACGACATCGGCATCGACAACATCACTTACGAGAGCGATTATCCGCATGCCGACTGCCTGTGGCCTCACGCGCCCGAGCAGCTGTGGAAGGAACTGGGCATGATCCCCGAGGAGGAAATCAACAAGATCACCCACCTCAACGCAATGCGGCAATATAGCTGGAATCCGTTCGACAAAATCAAGCGTGAGGACGCGACCGTTGGCGCGCTGCGCGCCCGCGCCAAGGCGAAGGGCGTGGACGTCAGCTATATGGCGGGCAAGGGCGGCGAGCCCCCGAGTGTCGATCTCGGTCCTGTTCGCATGAAGGATGTCCGTGAGCAGCTCGCCTTCTCCCGCAAGAAGGAAGCTGTCTAACGAGACAAGCTCCTGTTGGACGGATCGCCATTCGCTGCCCGCAGCGGGCTGAACCGCGATCTTCCTGAAGTTTTCCACTATATTCGGACGGACTGGCGTGGCCGCTCCGTCCGCCCTTTTATGCGGTCGTCCCAGCCGCCATGGGTGGCGACCGCAACCGAGATCGATGCGCTGACCGACGATCCCTGGTTACGGGTGGCGAGCCGGAATGGGAATGGCTGCGCGACAAGGAATGGGCATTCATCGGTTCGTCGCCGGTGGTGGAGGCGGTCGCAAATCTTGCCCCGTCGGACGATCCCGCTGCAATCTGACTTCCCCACGGCGCATCGGGAAGCTGGGAACCGCTGAGGGTGGAACAAAGCTCCGCTTGATCCCTCGCCCTCTCGTCACACCGCCGGGACCGGCAAGCCGCTCGAAAATGCCTTCGCTGCGCGGAAGCTGGCTCGATAAAGGCCTTAGCGCGCTCCCGATAGCACAACCAGGCGTGACCCGCGCCCTGCGCGACGCACCCGTTCCTTCAGCGCGAGTATGAAGGCTGACGTGCTCCCCTGATTGTTACCAGTCATACCAACCTGCATTGATCACGACCCACATGCCCATTTGCGGCGTCCGATTGTCATGATGCGCCACGGCTGATCGACGAGCCTGTTCCAAGCTTC
>NZ_JALJVY010000018.1 GCF_024168485.1 Sphingobium sp. OAS761 | reverse complement strand
CTTGAACATATTGTAGTCGCTACGGACGATGAGCCGCGCGGTGGCGAGAAGCGCGCCGCCGATCGCCAGCGCCCAAATCGGATTGCCCAGCACCATGAGAACGGCGACCGAGATCATGCCGATCGCCATGGTGGCTTCCACCGGCACGCCAAACCAAAGCGTCGGTCGCGTCAGTGCGAGGAACAAAGGATCTTCTGTTAGATATTCCGGTTCTGACACCCGAAGCCTCACTTTCGCGGCGACGCCGCTATTAAGTCAGCAGACTGACGAAGAAGGGCGCGCATAGGATCACGGCGAGGCCCGCAGCCCACAGGGCCAGCGTTTCCCGATCGCCCCGGCCCGCGAGGTGAAAATAGCCGATGATGACGAGGGCAAGCGTCCCGATGGCGGCACCCGCCGCCATCATCTTTCCGACCATAGACGAGGCTTGCGATGACGCGGAGGCGACTTGCGCCGCCCCCGGCATCGACCACGCCAACGCCACCAGCGCGGCGCATATTTTTGCCCCCCCGCGCATCAGGTGCCGGAGATCGTATCTACGAGCCAGCCTGCTCCGAAGATGATGAAGCAGCCGATGATGATGGAAACGAGCGTGCCCTTGTTGCCGTTGCCGACGAAGAACATATAGCCCGCGATCACGAACGCGACGGCGGCGATAGCCTTGGCGATCGGACCCGTCAGGAAGTTGAGGATGGCGTTCGCCATCGTTTCAACTTCGGTTTGGTTGGCGGCCTGCGCCCATGCGGGCATCGGCATCATTGCCAGCATTGCACCGGCGAGCGCATACGAGTGCGACCACCGATCCTTAACGGTGCGAAGAAACTTCATCAGAAAAAACCTCCACTTAACACGATTGCTACACCCACGCAGAAAGTCAGGAACGTGATGAGCGTCCCTCTTTTCGTCATGATGAGAACACCCAGCCAAATGACACCGAGCGTTATGGCTGGGACCGCAAGCGCCTTGAGTTCATCAAGAACCGCAGATGCTATGGCCCCCACGTCCGCATGAGCGGGCGTGACTGTCAGGCCGAGCAAAAGCGCGACCGACAATTTCGTGATGAGCTGGCGTGTGATCTTCACAGGCCGCTCCCTGCTACCTGGGTGGCCTGGCGCCGTTGCCATGCCGCCACCGCGAAAACGTCCCAGGCTGGCGGGGACGGTTCGGCGGCCTCGAGCGCTCCCCCGTCCCCGTCAGCAGACACAAGCGCCGTTGCGACCCGATAGGCTCCGCTCTGTGTCTCGCTGTTTTCCGGCTGCTCGCCAGCGACCGCGACCGTCCACGCCGGTTGCGCGTCGTAGGAAGGACCAACCCGCACGCCCTGTCCGGTTGCAAAGGCTATGTGCCAGTGATCGGAATGCCCACGATCGCCGGGGCCGAGCAGCTCGACAATCTCGATGCCGTTCGCTGCCATGAGCGCACGGATTTGCTCGCGCGTGATTGCACCCACACCGCCGCGCGGCACGAAATCGACGGCCTGCCCGAATTTATGATAGCTATGCTCCGCGCCGTAGGTCGCGTTCATCGGCCGCAGCGTGTCGGTGATCCGGCCCCCGAAGGCGTCCAGCAAAATGCTTCCGACGGTATCCGGTGTCATTCGTCCGTAGGACAGACGAACCACCGCAGGGCGCACGGCCGCAGGCGCGAACGGCGAATTGCCGCTACGCGCTGCCGCATAGACCTTGCCGACATAGCCGTTGCTGACGCCACGCGAGCGCGAGCCGGTATTATATTCACTCAAAGCGGCTTGGAGCGGATTGGCATGGCCCGCATCGCGGGCGCGCCCGTAATTTTCCGCCAGCACCCGCGACCCTGCCCGCAGATTGGTGCAGGGATCGAACACCGTTTCCGGGGTGACGCCGAGGCGCGCGAAATTGGAGCTGTTGATTTGCATCAGCCCGGCGTCGAAATTGGCCCCTCGCCGCAGAAGTCCGCGCGCCGTCGCTATCGCTTCGGCCATGTTGACGGGCTGGCGTTGTAGCGAACCATCGGAATTGACGCCGATGCGGAACGGATCGCCTTCGGATTCAACCCGGATCATTGCGACCATCGTAGCCGGCGCGACATTCGGCGCGCACGACTGGAGCAAAGCCGCCAAAACCGTAGCATCCAAAGGCATTCAAGGCCCCTTTTCAATGAGTCCGGGTATCAGGCATAATACAAAACCGACAATGCGGCAACACGCATTCGCAATCGCGGAATCGTGCCCGCGTTGATCGGTCGTTCATCTCTTATTTGAGGGGCCGGCCCCTTCGGGCCTTGATGGAAATGCCTTCTTTAGCTTACGTTCCGGCGCAATTTTTAGCTGGGCCTCGGTTCAGTCTCACACACCAAAAAAGAGCGGGAAGCCTTGTCCACCAGCGTCTTGTTTCTAGCCGAAACGAACCAATCTCCCTCCATTATGGAGCAACGCGCGGCCTGTGAGGCCGAAGGCGATTTGATCGTGGACGCGGGGCAAGTGAGCTTCCTCGATCTACCCCGCAAGCTGGCGAAAGAAGGCCACGAACTGGTGCGCGGCGACAGGATCAAGGTCTATGATCTCACCTGTCTGCCGATCAACACCATGACGCTTGTGCGAATGATGGTTAAGGTGTTGCGCCGGGGGATCGCCATCGAGTTTTGCGCGCCGGGGATCACGATCCAACCTGACGAGGGAAGCGACCTATACCGCTTGATTGCGGCGTTCGATAACCACTGGCGCAGGGTTCACGGCATGAAAACCCATGCCAGCGATTCAAAGCCTGGCCGCAAGCCCCTGCTGACGGACGACCAGCTTCCGAGCATTCGCACTATGCTCGATGCAGACGGAGCAACCGTGGGGAGCGTGGCGAAGGAACTGGGCGTCGGGCGAACGACGCTGTTCGACTTCTTGCAGCGGCACAAGGACGCGCCTTCTCTTACGTCATGACTCGCTGAGCAGAGCGGTCAAAGGAACGTCGAGTGCAAGGGACAGTCCGGCAAGTTCCCGCAACGTAACGCCATCCGCCTCACCAGTTAGGATACCGCTCAATCGCGATTCCTCAATAATGCTGGCGGTGGCGAGTTCTGAAAGAGATAGGCCGCGTTGCTTGGACCGGATTATCGCTTGCTTGCGGAGAATGCCATGCAAATCCGCTGACGACGTTCCTCTGTTTTGCATGGTCAATATCTCTGCTGTCATTGAGGAACCGCCTATTCTAGCCTCGGCTATCCCCATGTCCAGCTAATGATAATCATTTGCAAACATTTAACTCTTGTTTTGGCTGCTGCTGAGCAGATCGAGGACGGTGCATCCCAAGCCTTCTGCCAGATGCTCCAGAACCTCAAGCGTCGGATTCGCCTTCCCGTGCTCAATATACGATAGATGGGAAGCGGCGATGCCGCTGCGCTCCGACAATTCGGCCTGTGACATTTTTTGCTGCGCTCTCCGCGCTTTACAATTCTCGCCCAGCATCTTTGCTAGGTCAGACGCCGCTTGGTCCAATTTCAAATATTGCGGCATGTGCGATCCCGTGGCCTTCCAAGTTGGTTAACATCCATATTGGAGCATACAACAGGCCCCACGGGAAGGCGACCGAATCCCGTGACTAAATGACAGCGTGGCGCGATAACGGAATTGACTTAAATAACAAAGTCGGACTATCCTCGAAACCTCTCATCGAAGAGGTCAGCGCCATCGCTCGCGATTGGCGTGTCCGTGGATTGCAAAGGGTGTCGGTCATAAGCTTAATATCGGTAGGATCTGCTCCCCAATGCACGATAGCGCACCCCGCCTGGCAAGCCCTGCAGCTCATTCAGGAAGCTGTGCGATTCCTACTCGAAAGCACGAAGATTCCTCAGAATCCCCGACAAGCTGCGGCCAACCTAGGGCCGCGGTGACAAAATTCGTGCTTTCGAGTAGGAATCGCAGGCCAGCCCGTGGCTGGGGGTCCGATGTTATGATGGAGCGGAAATGAAGCAAACTCCGCAAGGCGAACTTTTCCTGCTCGACAGCCCGCTAACTGGTGAAGTGCGCGGCGAGCGATCGCTGATGGCTTTCCCGTTTTTTGCGCTGAGCAAGAACGCCTGGATGAAGCCTTTGGCATACGGCACGCCGAGCGTTTCCATCGAGGTTCGGCCCAGCGCCAAGGGCGTCGCCACGATCTATGACAAGGAAATAGTCCTTTATATTGCGAGCCTTATGGCTTCGAAGATGGAAGACGGCGACGAGGTGGCGCAGGATTTCGTGTTTACCGCACATGACCTGTTCAGTGTCACCGGGAGCAATCATTCGTCCCGTTCCTACGATAGGCTGGCGGATGCCCTGGAGCGTTTGCAGGGCACTCAGATCAAAACGAATATCGAGGCTGGGGGCGAAGGCGTCGACGGCTTTTTCTCGTGGCTCTCCGAAGCGCAGCTCAAATATGCAAAGACGAGCAAGGGCGAGCGCCGATTGAAGGCGGTCAAGGTTCGCCTTTGCGATTGGCTGTTTCGCGCCATTCTGCACGATCGGCAGGTTCTCAATTACGCGACGGCCTATTTTCAGCTCGGCCCCATCGAACGACGGATTTATGAAGTTGCCCGCTCCACATGCGCAGAAGGGCAAAGCCTGGAAATTGATCTCGCCACTTTCCGGCTGCAAATTGGGTATCAGAATCAATTGGCTAATTTCCGCAGCGCGCTGCGCGCCATAGCGAAAGCAGATACAATCCCCGAATACCAGCTTCACCTTATCGAAGATGAGGTTGAACCTGATGATGCGGCGCCGAAGGCAGGCCGCAAGGCCAAGAATACTAAAGTCGTCATCACACGGCGGCAAAAGAAGCTTGGATGAGGCAGGGGGAATCGGTTGCGACCGATTCGGAATGGAACGCCATTTCCTACTCAAAAGCACGAACTAAGCGAGCGCGAACCATATCCGAAAGCACGAATGGTCGCGTTCATTCCTACGCGATAGCACGAACTTTTTGAGTGTTTCCTACGCGATAGCACGAACCGTAGCTCCTTCCGCTCCCCAAACATTGCTGCGAAAATCTCGCTGCCGGCGTTCCTGTCGGTGATCGGGATGAAGGGGGAAGGCGTGACCGGATAAACGAAGCCCGGCACGAGGCCGGGCATCGGGGTAGCTTTCAAGTGGTTGGCGCCACTCGGATCGCAGTCAATCTAGTGATTAGATAGCTCTCCCCGCACCCTCTGTCAAACGAACAGCGCGTCTCGCGCCACGCTCTTTCTTTGCCCGTGAACGCCCTTCCACACGGGAGGACGAACGATGTTGCACACCCTGCAAACTGGTGTCGCGCAAGTGCCGGCGGGCGCTCTCGCGGAGCTGCGCGCCCATGGCGTTGCGGACGACGACATAGCCGCGGCCTACACGCTTCAGGAGCAGCAACGCGCCTGCGGCGTCACGGTTCTGCCCCTCGCCGTCATATGTGGCCTGAAACCCTTTCAACCAGGTTTCAAATCCTCGCTCAGCCGCACGGCCTCGCGCCTTCTCGGCACCAAACCGCGCGCCCAAGTTAGCAGGGGCGGAACGCACATCACACGCCGCCCGGTATGGGCTGGGAGCGTTCGCACCGGCGAGGCGGCCGAGCATGATTTTGTCCGGTCGATTTCGGCAGACCAGCGCCGCGCATTGTCGCGGGCCTGCTATCTCACATTCGAGCGTGGGCGAGATCTAGCCGCCCAGGCCCGCGCAGGACGCGAGCTGACGGCCGACGAAGCGAAGCTGACGCTTTTCACGCGCTCTTGCCGTGACATGATGCTGCGTATTCTGGACGAGCTGCAATATCGCAAGGGCTGGTGCAATCCGTCCTACGAAACCCTCATGCGCTGGACCGGCCTCGGCCGGCGCGCCGTCAAATATTGCCTCGACCGCCTGCGCGACCTTGGCTTGCTCGAATGGATCAGGCGCTACATCTACACCCGCGACAGCGAGCAGGGCGCGCGATCGGAGCAGACCTCCAATCTCTACCGCTGCCAGCTTCCCAACTGGATCGGGAAGCTTATCGGGCTTTTCGCCCCCGTCCCCGACGACGAGGAACAGCGCCGCGCCGACAGCCTGGAGCAGCACGCCGAGATGTTGGCATCCACCGGCGCCGTAGAACGCCGGCGTCTCATGCCGCAGGACGCGGCGCAACGCGCCGCCCTCATTCTCGCCGGGGAGCGTGCCGAGCAGCGCAGGGAAAGCGAACGTCTGACCCGTGAGTGCAATCAATGCACTCCTCCTCATCCGAATAAATATATTCTAAGAGAGGAGAAGCGGAGTTGCCCTAGTCGGGCAACGAGTCAGCCCTGACGGGCCACCATATCCGCACCGCCCCCGCCCTCACCGCAAGCATATCGTCCAGCCTCAACCGCTGGACCGCCGCTACGCGGCGGAATGCTCCCCAACGGGAGCAGGCGGATATGGCAGTTTTGAAATCGCCACTGACAACGCTTGGCGAAGCGTCGAATGGAGCTGAAGGCGACGAGAGAGCCTGATCCACCCATGTAGAGGGAAGCTTTTGCGGTTGCCGGATTTGTATCTTAGGCTATTCTCGGACTATGAATTTGACCGTGACTACCGCAGCAAAGGAAGTCGTCAAACGTCTCAAGGGGACGTGGCACGGCTCCTATGGCAAGGCCCGCTGCCCTGCCCACAACGACCCAAGCCCGTCGCTTTCGATCACACCTGGCCGCAGCGCCGTCCTCTTCCACTGTTTCGCCGGTTGCACCCAGGCCGCAATCATGGACGCGCTCTCTTCGCAGGGCAGCTATGTCCGCCCCACCGAAAGAGACACCGCGCCGCCCGAACGGCGCGACCTTACCCCCCTCGCTCGCGAGCTGTGGAGTAAAGCCCTTCCGCTCCCCGGAACCCCGGCGCAACTCTATCTCGAAAATCGCCGTATCGGTCATTCCACGATCGGCCGCTACGATCCCGCCGCCGTCACCTATGAAGGCGGCAAACGGCTTCGCCTCCCGGCGCTGCTCTTGCCGATCATCGAGCGCCGCCAGCTCGCCGCGCTCGCGCGCGTTTTCGTGGACGGGAACGGGAACAAGCACCCCCGCCTTGTCGATCCAAAGCGGACCTTGGGCGATCCCCGCGCTGGCGCCATCCCCATCGGCCAGATCGAGGGCAATCATTTGAACCTGGCCGAAGGATTTGAGGACGCGGAATCGGTCATCGCCAAATTCAGCCTGCCCGGCTGTTGGTCGGTCAGCGGCACCGAATTTTATGCCCGCGTCCATATTCCCGATCATATCCGCAGCCTCACCATCTATTCGCAGCATGGCAAGGCCGCCCGCGTCGGGATCGAAAAGGCCGAGCCGCATCTGACCGCCAACGGGCGCTGGATCGAGGTTATCTTGCCGCCGCCTGGCGGCGACTGGAACGATGCTTGGCGGGCAGCCCTGTGAACGGCCGCATTGTCGTCATGATCGCCGGCGGCGTCATTCTCGCCAGCGCCTTTGTGAAGTCGCATCCCGACATGATCGCCAACCCGCCTGAAAGCACGCGCGAGGCGTGCAGCGCGCTTGTAGATCCCGGCTATTGCCAAGCGGCCTCGACCTTCAATGACCTTCGGCAAAACCGGCTCCCGCGCCGGATCAGCACGCCGCCGCTCCCCGATCGTAAGCGGACTCCTGGCGCGATAGACCCGGCCATCACACAGGCGAACCTCGCCGCCACGATTTGCAACAGCGAGGACGAGGCCGAAAAATCGCCGCCGCCTTCATGGAAGGCCGCGGCGACGCGCCGCCTCGCCAACAGCTTCTATCCCGATCAGAATCCCGACGATTTCGCGCTCGACTTCCTTGTTCCAATCTCACTCGGCGGCGCCCAGGCCGACCCTCGCAATCTGTGGCTCCAATCGTGGACGGGGTTGGACCGCGAGCGCAAGGACCAGCTCGAAAAGCTGCTAAATCGGATGGTTTGCAGCGGCCAGCTTCCGCTTTCGATCGCACAACAGTCGATCGCGCGCGACTGGATCGACACTTACCGGCGTGCCGTGACGCCGCAAAATCTCGCGCGATACGGCTTGCCGATCCAGTGGGCAGAGCTGCCGGTGCCGAGCTTCGGCCAGATCGAGCCAGGGCCGCAGCCGATCCAGAATCCGCAGGGGCCGGTGATCTTGCAGGCCGAGATTGCCCCGCAGGGTCAGTCCTACGAAGTGCCGGAAATCCCGGTGAATTAGTCTAATTTTCAACGTCAGGAGTAGTTGCAATGCCACGGAACATCGCTGAATTTCGGATCATCGGCCAAGTTGGCGGAATTGATGAGAAAGACAAAGTTACATACGTCAACGTGGCTTCAAATTATAACCGTCAGGTCAATGGCGAGTGGCAGGAAGATACGCATTGGAACCGGGTAACGTGTTTCGCAAAATGCGCTGAATACGCTGGAAAAGCAGCAAAAGGCGACATGGTTCATGTCACGGGCAGAGTTCGGCAAACTTCTTACGAGCGTGGAGGGGAAACGATCTATGGGACCGATCTTGTAGCCGACACATTTTCAGTCTTGAACCGAGCAAATAGCGAAAATTGAAGGTGAAATTACGGGTGCGACCTTCGGCACGGCTCTATCTCCGCTGCGCTCCGATCGAACCCGCAAGCGGTTTCGCCCCATTCGGGTGACGATCCTCGCACGAAAAATGCCGCAGGATCTCGGCCGAGATTCTTGCGGCGTTTTTGTTGGTCAGCACGCCGGCGACCCGGCCCGCTGACAGCAGGGCTTGCCCTGCGATCGACAATGCGGCCGACGAGCGGCCAGGTCTTTTCATCAGATCAAGGGGGGTGGCCTCCCCCCTTCCCGGCAAGGGCCAGGCCGTCTCCGCCGCTGCGCGGCTCCGCTTGGTGATCGCGGGGGTATCCCCGCCCTTCCGCGCTTCGCTTGTGCAGGGCGGGTGATCCCCCTCCCCCGCGGTCAGCCCGGAAGTTGCCGGTTCATCCCCCCCGACTTCGCCAGCGGGCAGAAGCCGATGGACGCCATCGCCTTCGGCTCCATTTGAAGAAGGGAAACAGCACATGGCACGGAATACCGGAAAGACCCGCAGCGCCACCCCCCGGATCGACATTTACGAGGAAGTCACCAACGAAATCATTGCGCTTTTGGAGGCTGGAACCCGCCCTTGGTCCCCGCGCTGGGCATCGGGCGCGGCATCGCTCCCGCTTCGCCATGAGGGCACCGCCTATCGTGGCATCAATATCCTGTTGCTTTGGGCCGCCGCTATGTCGCGCGGATATTCCAACCCTTATTGGATGACCTATCGCCAAGCGCACGAGCTGGGCGGCCAGGTCCGAAAGGGCGAGAAGGGCAATCTTGTCGTTCATGCTGGCATGTTCACCCCGAAGGATGGGGAAACCGGCGAGCCGATCACTGACAGCGAGGGCGAGGAAGCCACGCGCCGCTTTTTGAAACGATATGTCGTGTTCAACGTCGAGCAAATCGACAGCTTGGACATGAGCAAGTTTCCGACGCCGCTTGTCGAAATCAAGAACCGCGATCAGCGCGACCCCGACCTTGACTCGGCCTTTGCTCGCTGGCCGGTGCCCTATCGTGAAGGCGGTAACAGCGCCTATTACCACCCCGTTGCCGACAGCATCACCATGCCCGCTTTTGCGGACTTCGAGAGCGGCAACGCATTTTACGCCACGCTTGGGCATGAATGTGTTCATTCGGCAGGCCATACTTCCCGGCTCAATCGGGAAAGCCTCTATCAGTATGGAAAAAGCAAGGAAATCCGGGCTTTCGAGGAGTTGATTGCCGAGATTGGCGCAGCATTCCTCTGCGCGCAGCTTGGTATGGAACCGACCGAGCGCGAGGACCACGCCGCCTACGTTGCGAGCTGGTTGAAATGCCTTCGCGGGGAAAAGCGCGCGATCTTCCGCGCCGCGACCGCCGCGCAGGCCGCAAGCGAACTCATCCTGTCCCACATGGCCGCGCCCGTCATGGCGCGCGCCGCCTGATCCCCCGCGAGGGCGGCCACCAGTGCCGCCCCGTCCCCGTTCCCGAAGGATCGACCGATGCCCAAAAATCCCCCGAAGATCGAACTTAGCTGGCGCGATGAAAACTACGGCTCCGTCTATGCCGTCGCGGCCTTCCGCAACTATGCGGGCACCCTTGATTGGAGCGAACGCACCCACCAGCGGTTTCGCGGTTGTCTGAAACGCGCCGGGTTTGAATTTCACTATGGCCGCTGTTCCTACATCGCCAACAGGGGCGAAGGGATCGAGCGCAAGCGTGCCCTGTGTGACGAGCTGGCGCGCGCCGGCTTCGAGATCGTGCGCGGCGACGTGCGCGCCGAGATCGAGGGAGGCGCCGCAGCATGAACGGCGACGGGGATGGGCGCGGCCGAGGTGCGCGGGGCTATAATCCTAAAATCGCCACCGTCTCGGAGGAGGAGTTTGCCGAGCTGATGGCGATAGTGCGCGAAGGCCCGGAGCGCGCGCGCCTTACCCCCGAAGGGCAATGGCGGCGCGATTATCACGCCGCCATGGTCGCCAAGCGCACCATAGGCGTGCAGCCCGATCTATTCGGCGCGAAGCCGGTAACACACATGCACAAGACCAGGCCGGGGCCGGTCAGTGATTGGAAGCCGGAGCCTGTCGAGGAGAAGTTGGCGCGGATCGCGCGCGACCCCAACGCGACATTCGGCATAGGCCGTCCCGCGCTGGGCGAGGACGAAAAGGCAGCATTGATCCGTTCGGCCGCGAACTGGCTGCGCGTTGGGCAGCGTGTCCGCCTCACGGGTTCGGCACCTTCAATCGACGGCCAGTTTGAGCGCCGCGTTGGCCGCGTGGGCGTGGTGTGGCGCGTTTCCCGGACCATTACCGATTACGTCCATATCTATCTTGATCCGGTAGGGGCCGAGCGTGCGGAAAAGATCGTCTTTGTCGAGCTGCGTGACGTCGAGCCGGTCGAGGAGGAAAAATCATAGTCCCGCTCGCCCCGTGGCACGATCAAGTGGCGTTCACCGCTTTCCGCAACTGCCCCAATATGGAAGCCAGTTTCTGGCCGTCGCGTTTCAGGGCGGCGAGCTTTGCCGAAGCTTCCGGCTGCTCAAAAACCTGAGTATTTCGCTCAGCTTGTCGAGCGCGGATCGCCAAGGATCGAACGAGCAAAATCCATTGGCCGCTGTGGTCGATGGACACCTTGACCACCGCATGACAAAGCAGGCTACGGAACGCTTCATGCCTTTCCCGATACTGCGAGAGTTCGAGAAGGGCATTCTTGCCAGATTCCGCAAAGGGTCCATCGGGACCAAGGGCCGCCGCCAAATCTTCAAACCGTTGCCCGATCAAATGGCGCAGCCGCACCTTTTCGCCACCCGGCATCACCGTGCTTAACGCTATCAGCGTCTCGGTTATCGCCATTTCGACCGTCGAGAAATGGTGCATACACGCGCCGCGCCAGGCATTGACCTCGCTGAAAATGTCATCCCAGCTCTGCCCTTGGAAAAGGGCTGTTTCATTCGAGATCGCGTCCATCCCTGCCCCAATAGCGCGCCACTATTAAACACAGCCTAATTCATGTTGGCGCGGCGATCTATGGCCTTGCCGCGACAGGACAAATCAGCGAAAACCGGGCCATGAAAGATTGGCCGGACCCCAGCGAGAATAAAGGTTCCAACCTTCTACTATATGTCGAATTTTGGGGACTGATCGCGATTTCTGTTGCTACGGTCTGCGCGAGTTACGGCCCCCGGCTTGTCGATTGGATGAGCGCGGTTTTCCTCAATACTTAGGGCGGATTTCATCGACATAACCCGCCTCCGGTAGCAGCAATCACCTATGATTGGTTCTCGCGTTGCCGATCATGGAAGAGGCCGCCAAGCTCGCTGAAAACCCGCGCCAGCTCGTTCCTTGAGGCGCGTTCGCATATCCACCGGATGACCAGCTTCGCGTTCATCAGCGAAAGAACGATCTCTTTCGGGTCCGGCAGTTCGCCCTTCATGGTCGCGGCGCGCACGCGAAGGCCGCAGGCTACCTCGGCGGGCACCGGCAGAAGCGGGCCGCCCCATGAGATGACCTGTTCAAATTCAAGATACAGATCCTCGGCAAGCCAGCGATAGGGGTTCCCTGGCAGGCGATCAGCATAAATGACCCCAAGACACCGTTCCAATTCCTCCTGTTCCATCGGCATCAGGAAATGATGTTTGGTCATTCCGGCCATAGCTGTCCTTCGATGTTGCCGCGCGTTGTGGGTTAGCGCGAGCGCCGCCGTCATGTTAAGTCCGGAAAATGGAATTTGCCCGTCCTTCGCTCGAAACAGCCGGATTCGTAGGCTGGATTCCATTCACGGCACTAAGGGCCAGCGCCTGCCCGTCAACTGGCGGCGTCTATGTGATTACCTACAGCGGGAACAATCTGGTCAATTTCGAGGAGCGGAGTTGTGGCGGTTGGTTCAAGGGGAAAGACCCGACTGTTTCGCGCGATGTACTACTCGCCAACTGGGTAGAAGGGGTTGAAGTCGTCTATATCGGAAAAGCAGATCAACTAAAGCGTCGTCTTACGCAGTTCGCGGACTTCGGCGCTGGCAAGCCGGTAGGGCATTGGGGCGGCCGCCTGATATGGCAACTCCCGAACGGCGATGCTTTGCGCGTCGCCTGGAAGGAAACGCCGGGGCAAGTTCCTGTAAAGGTCGAGGCGGAGCTAATAGCTGCCTTCCGAAAAATCCACGGCAAGCCGCCGTTCGCCAACGATCCGCACCGGCTTGGCACGTGATCTGCTGCGGTAACTCTCTGGATAGAGCTTGCTTAGCGACCCTTTGCCACCGATACCAATTTGATGGGTAAGAAGCGGGGTGCCGACAACGTATTGCAATTCCGGCGGCGTAGATCGCGCTCCGGCCCCATGTCCCGTCGAGCAAAAACGGGACTGAGCACGGCAATGATTGTTGGCGTTGGCCTTATTGCCGGTGGCGGCCTCGGTCTTACTCTAAGCAACTGGCTGCCGTCAGGATGGACCGGATTTGCAAATAACACTGCGGCCGCCAACACTACGCCGTCTCTGTGCGTGGCAAATGTCCATGATGGAGACACAATCCGCACATGCGCGGGCGAGCGGGTTCGCATCGAGAATATTGATGCACCGGAAATGCCGGGAAGCCCGAAGTGCGAAGATCCACGCCGGAATGGCTGGTGCGACTATGCCCTGGCTGAGCGCAGTCGCGATGAGCTGGCGTCATTTCTCGCTGGTGGGTCGGTAACTATCTCGCGTGATGGCACTGATCGCTATGGCCGCACGCTCGCGAGGCTGAGCGTCAATGGTCGAGACGCCGGCGATCATCTTGTGTCGATGGGCTTGGCGAGAGTCTGGCGGTAACAGGTATTTGGACTTGGGGGGCATTCATGCGGAAAATTGACTTAGGCTCAATCGTCGCTTTGGCATTCGTTATTGCAACGCCTGCCCAAGCTGGGCTGTTCGGCCTCCCGAAGTTCAAGGTTGAGCAATCCGACGACAGGTTTTCCGCCGATGGACTGACGACCTATTCCGGCTTGTATAATCGCATCAGCAAGAAATCCTTGGCAGGCGGCGTCCATATTGATGACAAGGGCGTTTTCATCGAGCCGTTTGCCGTCAAAAATCGGGCTTCGGGGGCGGTAGTTGCTCTGAGTTTTTTCATCCATAATGAAGCCGATTACAGCACGAACTACGGTTCTCCGCTCACGTTGGGCGCTCCCCAGCGTATTACGTTTATAACGGGTGAAGGTGGACCAATCGCCCTCGCCATCAAGCGCGGTGACAGCAAGTGGAGTTCCGCGACGACCTACAACAGCATCACGCGCTCTGCATCAGCGGCGGTCACTGAAACCGGCTTTGCGGACCTGACGGCAGAACAATATCAGAGAATAGTCAATGCGACTGCATTGGCCGTGAGGATTGAAGGCACCGAACGCAGCATGACCTATGAGACCAGGGATATTGCCAAAACATTCGTCCCGAATCTCAAGACATTCTACGAGCAATACGTTGCCAAATAGCGGTGATAGGGACGAATTGTTGCCTTTCGCTGTTGTTTTAAAATCTTGGCGCAGGCAAAGGCTACCTCGTGCCGGGGTAACGCGACCGCCCCGGCACAACTGCAAAATTCCAGATTCGGCCGCGCGAGACGCTATGCCTGCCTTAACTTAGGATCGGGGGCGGCCGAGGCGGACCAGGTCGAGCGAAACCGCGTTGGCAGCGGGTGCTGCGGATGCCAGCGCCGCGCGCAGCTCGTCACGCGAAAGCATGGTCAGCCATTGCCGCCCGTAGGTTCGGGCTACCAAGAAATAGACCCTGCCATGACAGCCGACCACGTTGCATCCGTCGAGCTGGTCGACAGGCGAGGTTCCGGCGCCGAAGCGGAGCGCCTGTATCGACGCATCGACGCGCTGTTGAATGCCGCAGCATCGGCATTGCGAGCGCACCAGCGCCTTTGAGCGCGTGAGCTGGCCCCATGACGAGGCCCAGCGTGGAATAATTCGGTCGATGCTGCTCATGTCCCACCCATATCAACCGGCCCTGCCACCGTCCATAAACGGGCGTCGGATCTCGCTCGCGAGATTCTGACGGCGTTGTTGTTGGTGCGGCTCAGGACGCCGGCGAGCGTCGCCCTTCACCGCGGCGATCGACATGACCCGCCCAGGGCGAGCCACGGCGTCAGTTGAGTCCTTCAGCCCAAGATGAGGCGGACGAGCCGCCGCGTCATTTGTCGTGTTCTTGGGGCCTGTTCCGGCCCCCTGGCGCAAGGGCCAAGCCGTCTCCGCCGCTGCGCGGCTCCGCTTGGTGATCGCGGGGGTATCCCCACCCTTCCGCGCTTCGCTTGTGCAGGGCGGGTGATCCCCCTCCCCCGCGATCAGCCCATGTTTGCGCCATTCCCCGACCCGGTTCGCCACCGGGCAGAAGTCGATGGGGCCATCGCCTTCGGCTCCATTTTAAGAAGGGAAAAAGCACATGATGAATTTCGATACGATGACCGCCGATCAGATTGCGGCCTACCGCGCGAACGTCGCGGCGCTGAACGATCAGATGCGGGCCAACCTTGCCAGCCCTGCCCCTAACATCGTCGTGATGACAGCGGGCATTCTCGCGCTGGTCGATGCCGACCCCGGCACGTCGATTGCCAAGCAGATCGAGCTAATGGGGATTGTCGCCAGCTACAGCGATTTCAGCGAGGACAATAACCCCCATGGAGAGCGGGATTTCGGCGTGTTCGATTGGGCCGCTACCCGCTGCTATTGGAAGATCGACTATTACGACCGTGCGACCGAATGGGGATCGCCCGACCCGTCGGACCCGAAGCAGACTTGCCGCGTCCTGACCATCCTTCGCGCCGACGAATACTGATCGGCCGCATCGAGAGCGGCACTCCACGCCCTCACCTTCCCCCCCAATTCGCAAGGAATCTCACCATGACCATCACCGTCAAAGTCTCGCAGCTTCGTCTTTCCCCCCTCAATGTCCGCAAGGTCGAGCCGAAAGGGGTTGAGCAAATGGCTACGTCCATCCTCGCCCATGGTGTCGTGCAGAGCCTCACCGTCTATGAGGAAGGCGGGAAATATTTGGTGTTTGCCGGAGGCCGCCGGTTTCGCGGCCTAGACCTGTTGCGGAAGCGCAAGGCCATTCCAGCAACCTTCCCCGTCCCCGTCACCATCAGGGATAAAGCCGAGGCCGTGGAACTCTCCCTGATCGAGAACGAGCAGCGCGAGGACATGCACCCCGCCGACAGGGTGCGGGCCTTTGTGAGCTTGCGCGATGAAGGCGGGTTAGGAGCAGAGGACATAGCTGCCCGCTTCACATACAGCGCTGGATATGTCGCGCAGTTGCTCCGGCTTGGTAGTCTCGCGCCGGAAATTCTCGATGCTTTCGCCGCCGATCAGATTGGCATGGATGCTGCCAAGGCGCTGACAATCTGCGATGACCATGCCGCGCAGATCGCCACCTATGAACGGTGCGGCAACAATGCCAATGCGATCCGGCGTGCCCTCACCGCCGAGAAGATCGGGACGGACTCCGCAGCTTTCCGGTTTGTCGGAGAGGAAGCCTATGAGGCCGCAGGCGGCACCGTCACGGCGGATTTGTTCGGTAAGCATGGCTATGCCGATCACCCGGAAATTCTCGATGAATTGGTGTGGGGGAAACTGGACGCCATCAAGGCCGAGTTGAAGGCCGAAGGGTGGCATGTGGTCGAGGTCGCAGACGAGGCTCCATACGACATTTACAGCCGCCCCTCTATCCGACCGACGACACGAGAGGCGACGGAGCACGAAGCAGAACAGCTTGCCGCGCTGGATGCGCGCATCGAGGAGCTTGAGCAGGATGGCGACAGCGACGAACTGGCGAGCCTGTTCGACCAGCGCGAGGAACTGGCCGATAGCTTTCATGCGTTCACGGATGAGCAAAAGGCCATCGGCGGCGTATGCGTGTATCTCGGTTATGATGGGGAGTTGCAGACCCGGCATTGGCGCGCGAAGATCGGAGAAGTGAAGGCCGAGCCGGTGGAGAGCGGCCCCTATCCTGCCAGCATGATCGAACGGTTGACCGGCATTCGCACTCTCGCGCTTCAACAGGCCGTCGCGGCGCAGCCTGATCTTGCTCTTGATATTCTGCTGGACACCCTGACCGCGCAAATCATCCACGGCCAGCAGAGCTACACCATGGCCGCCGACATAAAGCCTAGCCGGGCCTTCATTCAGGTGGAGGATGAATTGGTGAACAACAGCAGCCTTGATCGAGTCGAGCCGCAGCTAGTCGAGCGGTTTGACGACATTCCGGCGACCGATCGTTTTGCCACGATCCGAGCCATGGAGCAGGCAGACAAGATGCAGTTGCTTGCAGGCTTGGTTGCGATCACGCTGAACGGCACGATTTTCAACCATGGCGGGATTAGCGCGCGCCAGCATAGCGCGGAGGAATACGCACAGGCCGCAGGACTTGACCTTCGCACCGTTTGGACGCCGACCCAGCCATTCTTTGACCGGCTGAAAAAGTCCAGCCTGTTGACGATCCTTGGCGATGAATGCGGCGCGGAGGCCGCCGCGAACTGCGCCAAGATGAAGAAGGGTGAGCTTGCGCTTGCCGTCAACGAACGCCTGCCCGCGAGCTGGTTGCCGGAACCGGCCCGCAGCTTCGCCCCCGCTTCCAAGCAGACCGATGACGAAGGCGCAATGTCCGAGGTGGCTTGATGTGCTGGCCGGTGGACCGCGATGGTTCACCGGCCCCCTTACTGCTATAGCGCGAACAGGAGATTGTCTTATGTCCGTCGAAATTCTGGCCGATCCCGAAGTAAAGGCCGCGCTTGATCGGCTCGTTGATATTGCCCGATCCGATACCGGCCAATCGGCGCGGGTCGCCAATTTCTTGCTCGCTTGGTGGAATGGTGACGATTG
Organism: Sphingobium sp. OAS761; assembly: GCF_024168485.1. Taxonomy (GTDB): domain Bacteria; phylum Pseudomonadota; class Alphaproteobacteria; order Sphingomonadales; family Sphingomonadaceae; genus Sphingobium. The sequence continues at coordinate 49,360 of NZ_JALJVY010000018.1, read as the reverse complement.
GGGGCATTTCCCGATTGCCGACCTGTTCGGCGTGGATCGTGCCATCGCCGCCGATATGGCGATCATCTTCACGTTCCTTGGCCAGCATCCTGGCGCGATCTATGCCGATGCTTTCGGCTATCGGGACGCCATGGCCGATCTTGTTGAGCGGTGGCGCGACCCTCTCTAACCCTTTCCGGGCAACCAAGGACGAAGGCGAAATGTCCGAGGTTGCCTGTGGTGCTGGCCGGTGGAGCGATGCTCCACCGGCCCCCTTCCCCTCAAGGGGCCAAACGCAGATTCCATTCGCCGCACGGGCCGCGCCGCTCGCCTGACGACGATTTGCCCTCCCCGTTCTGAATGATAGGCGGATGCACGGCCCCTGCCTTGAGCATCAGGCCGCCTACTTTCGGCAAGCGTGAATGGTGTAGTTCGCGCTTGCCGAAAGACCAGCGCCGCCGCCGCACCCTTCCCGTTCTTTATTCGTTCAGCCCTTGATGCTATAGGTAACGGTATGACGACCAGCGCCCCTACTGCCGCGATGTGGACCCAGGACCAGGCGATTGCCTATGAGGCGGCGCTTGAGGCGATCAATGACGTGATTGCCGGGTATAGCGAGCAGATCGCGCTCGAGCAGCAGAACGGCGCGCCGAACGCAGCGCGCATCGCTTGGCTGGAAATGCGGACGGATCAGGCGACGGCGATCATGGAATCGCTCAACGTCACCGATACCGAGAATGTCCGGCAGGTGCTTTCCGAGTATAGCGCGATTGTCCGCGCGCGTGACGCTGCCGAAGCTGTCCGCATCGCTGCCTAAGAGGCAGCATGGACCGCGATCCCGAACGTCATAGCCTTTCGCCCGACGCCCTACAGAAAATCTACGAGACGCGCGTTTCTCCGCGCCTCTTTCGCCATGTCCAAAGCGTCGAGCAGCCCACGGCGATAGTCTTGGGTGGTCAGCCCGGTTCGGGGAAAACCCCGATGCAGAACCATGCCGCCCAGGAGTTCGCGCAGCGGGGCGGAATTGTGAAGATCATCGGGGACGATCTTCGCGCCTATTTGCCGCATTATAAGGGCCTACAGCGCGCCGACGACAAAAGCGCCGCCTTCTATACAGACCGGGATTCGGGCCGCTTGGTTGAGAAGGCGATAGCCGAAGCCGCCCAGCGCCGCGTCAATGTGCTGGTGGAAGGCACCATGCGGAACCCCGACACTGTAGAGCGGACCTTGCGCCAGTTTCGGGACGCCGGTTTCAGGACCGATGCGCGCGCACTGGCCGTCAGCCCTGAAATGTCGAGCCTTGGCATCTTGCAGCGTTACGCCGCGCAGAAGGAAAGCCGGGGCGTCGGTCGCATGACGACCACCGAAGCGCATCAGAACGCCTTGCGCGGGATGCTCGACACCCTCGACCGCATCCAAGATGGACGCCTTGCCGATAGTCTCACGATCTACCGGCGCGGCGGCGAGGCCATTCATCGCCTTGACCTGACCGCCCCGGCCAAAGCGAATGAAGCGCGCGCCCGCGAGCTCGTGGAGGGCGAGCGTAATCGCCCACTCTCCGCGCAGGAGGCGCAGTATAAGCAACGCGAGATCGAGCGGCTTACGCCCATCCTGCAAAAGCATGGCGTCATCCCTGCCCGCGACCAACAGCGCGCACCGGATCGGGATCGAGGCCAGAATATCCCCCCTTCCCCGTCTCGCCGCGAGGATGACCGCGACCGATAGCGGGCCTGGGCGTTAGTTGCGGTTGAGGCCCATTTGCCGACTTTGCAGCTTGTCCTTCCAACGGCACTCTAATTCCATGAGATCGGCAAGGGTCGCCGCGGTGCCAACGGTTTCGAGGATCGACACCTGATAGTCGCTAGGATCGCGGCTTTTCAGGCCCACGTTTCCACCATGGCCCGACGAAAAATATTCCCGCCAGCGCCCCAAGAACCCCTCACCGCTGGACGCCATGCCGACATACTGCTCCCGTGTTCGCGGGCAGGTAAGGAGGTAGATCCCGCGCGTCGAGCGCAGGGCCTCCGCCCAATGCGCCGGCATCGTCTCAATGTCAGACAGGTTTAGGATGAGGGCCGCAAAGCCGGGGAACGGATCTTCGCGAAAGGTCCGGCGAAGCTCGACAATCGGCTTGGGAACGCGGTCGCCCCGCTGAATCCAGGCCCGATAGCCCTTCCCCCAGTCAATCCATAGGCGGCCCGCATATTCGGCCAATTCAGGGAGCAACGCCAAGCGATATTGGTTGCAATGCCCTGCCTGCTCCAGCCCTCCCGTGATCGGGTGCGGCCGATCCTGTGCAAGCGGCCCGATCAGCTCGGCCGAGTAAAGGCCGACGAACAGGGTTTCCTTTCCAGGGACGCCCACGAAGGAGGCCCAATACGGCGCGCGCAGGTCCGGTTCATCACCAAAGCCCTGCGTCTCCTGATATGCTTCAAACCGGGGCCGGTGATCGCGCCAGAGGGCATAGGGCGTCGGGAAACCCGGATGCCGGTTATCTTGATGGCGCAGCAGCCGAACGGATGATCGGCCGATCCCGGCCAGGTCAAGAAGGTCGCCAAAAGTGAGCATCATCAGGCCAGTGTCTCTATAGTTTCGTCCACCACTGGCGCGGGGCCGCTGGGAAGCGGGCCGAACAGCGTTTCCAACATCGCATCCATCGTTTCTATCCGCCGAAAATGCTTTGTGGGAACCTTGCTATGATTGACCCGAAGCGGTCGATCGCCATCCTCACGCCGCCCAATGCGTTTCGGACTGGCGAAGCCTGAGAGGTCCGGCAGTCCTTCACCCGGAAGGCCGCCGAACCACCAAAAGGGACCGAGATCGAGATTGAGCGTGACGCATATCCAGATCACGCAACCGCTGGGCTTTTCCGCAAGCGCCCGTGCTACCGATACGGGAGCGGGCTTGCTGCGAATGCCGGTCTTGAACTGGATATGGCGAACGACCGTTCCACGCCCCATGACTAGATCATAGCCGTGAGCGTCGAACTCGGATCGCAGGATTTCTACATCAGTAATTCCGCGCCGCCATAAAGTGCGAAGTGCTTCGCCAACGAAAACATGCTCGACAATGCGCTCGCGCAGCGTCGAGTGTTGCGAGTGCATGTCGATGCTTGCCATTGCGGCCCCGTCCCCCGAATCCCTAATGTGGCACCCTAGCCTTGTCGCGCTGCCAGGTCGCGGATCATAGCGGCCCAGCAGCCCAAAATCAGGCCCTCGGTTCTGTCCTCCTCGCCTGTGACGACAGCAAAGATACCGAGAAGTTCTCCCACTTCGGCGGAAGTTACTAGGCCTTGGCGCGACAATAGGGTGGCGAACAAGGCAAGCGCGCCGCCCATTGCCCGGACCACGGTTTTATCGACGGTGAGAAGATTGAGGCTTGCCGCTTCATCTTCGATGCTCGCTCCCTCGCCCAGCGGAGCGACCCCGCTTGCCGCGTCGATCGCCATTTGCAGATGGGCGTCAGCGCCGTTCAAATTGGTCCTGGCGGCATCGAGCGACCGCAGGGCGGCGCGCATTAAAGTTACCGCCTCTTGGATTGCGCCGGAGGGATTTTCAGTATCTTCCATTCCGCATTTGCCCTTTCTTAGCCGTTCGCATCAACCATTTGGCCCCGTCGATCTGATAGACTGCGCCTTGCCTCTCGTATCGGAAATATCTTATATGGGAAATCCGACAGTTCCGCGCAGGAAGCCGAAAGATGTGTTTTTGGGGTAAGTTTCGACGGAAAACAGCCAAGCGCCGCACTCCGGCCAATCAGGACCGAGAGGCGAATTACTGCACCGAGAGTTTCCGTGAGATACTATCGGCCGCGAAAGCGTTGCGCGCCCATCACAGTCTGAATCGGACCCATTCTCATTTTGATGACATGCTCGGTTACGGTCTGGGCCAACGCTATGAGAACCAGTCCCAAGAAATGATGGTCATGACGGCCGCCATCCTCGCCAGTCATTGCGGCCCGGAAGCCGTAGTGATGTTCTTCCTTCATCTCCGGCACCGCGATCTCGATTTCGGCCTACGTTGGACGAACGACCGCCTTATTCCGCTCACGGCTTTCGCGCGGAAAGTTACCGGCGTCATGGACATTTACGGCCTTGCTGCTGACTTGGCCGCAGGCGGCGAGTTCGAGCAGGATTCTGGTCCATTCCGAGGCCCCGCGCAGATTCTTTGGGACGCAGGCTATGCCGGAACCGCGTCTGACGATCCGATGGTTGAGCAGGCCCGCGCCGATCTTGCCGCCGCCGTGATGGACCCTTGGGGGAAGCCCCTCCCCCCCGTGCGGGCTTCATAGCTGTGACGACCAGGCTCGACGTGATGAGGGCGGCCGACTTTCTGGAAAGAGCGATCGAGTTCCTTCCCGTCCCCGATGGTCCGCCGTTTCCTGAAATTCGGCTCCATCAGGCAAGCATAGCATTCGAGCTGGCGACCAAGGCCGCCATTCTTCATGGCGGCGGCACTCATGCTGACTGCTTACGCGCCCGCCATGATCTTGTCGCCGGGCTTGATGCGGCGCGCCGCTATGGTTTCACGGCTACCGACGCAGCCCAAGCCACGGCACCGACACTCACCCCCTTCTATTCGACCCATCGGCTTGACGAGCTGGCGCGCGATCCCGGCGCGGCCGATGTTGAACGGCTATGTATCGAGGCCGCCGGCCAGGTGGCGCGGGTCCATGCTTGGATGCAGTCTTGCTCAGATGGGCGGGAATAAGGAAGGTTTTGAGATGCCGACAATGTGGGATGATTGGAAGCCGATCAGCACCGCTCCGAACAATAAGCACATCTTGCTTGGGTGGAGCGATGGCGGCGGTGAGTTCGATTTCTTATTTGACGCTGGTGAACTTCACGATGGCGAATGGTTGGATGGAGACACGCAACCTGATTGGTGGATGGACGGGCCTCCGCCACCCCCAAGAAAGCGTCAAGGCTGACAGCGCGGGACCGGCTGCGCGATCGACAGCATCGTGGAAGGACATGATAGGACGATAATACACGAAAATGCACGAAATGCCCTTTTCATGATTGACGGAATGCAGACGTCATTCTACATGATTCGACGTAGAGAGACGAAAGGCATCGAAAATGAGCGAATTTAGCATAACGATCCCGGCGAGCGCCTACAAGGCGTTCGATCCTCCAGTACAGCAGGCGATTATGGCGTATGTCGTGTCACAGCTCGGGGGCGAGGCGTCGATCGGAGCGGTGGATTCGGCCGTAGAGGGGCGCAATGAAAAGGGACTGGCGAAGCTCGACGTAGCGGAGGCCAAGCTGTTTCTGAACAAGTGCAGCGAGAAAACGACGCTGATCCTTCAAGAGATCGTCAATCGCGATGGCGACTTCATGACCTCCGCTATTGCAGAGCTTGTTGGATCGACGACCGGCGAGCTGCGCGGTGCATGGTCTGGGCTAACGAAGCGGGTTCGCACGATCACCAAGGATGCGGAGGCCCATTTGCTCAACTGGTTCAAGCAGGGCGACGAGGATTGGCGAGGCATCATGGCAGCGCAGACCGTCGCTTCCATGCGTATCGCACTTGCCGAGCGCGGCTGACTTCCAGCGGAAGGGATACCACGATGGCAAGAGAAACCACCTACGGCCGCCACATCATCCGGAGCATGAAGATCAGCGGTGAGTGGAATGCGCGGGCCTTTCGAGGAAAGGTCGCCGTTGGAATTGTCCATTCAGGAGCAACCGAGGAGGCCGCGATCCTCGCGGCCAAGGCGGCGATCGACGCGAGCCATGCGGTACAGCGCGCCGCGAGAGGACCGGACGGCTTCCCGACAGCGGTAGAAGTGCGGGCCGCCCTCGCCGCGATCAGCATCACCGATGGACAATCAGCAATGTTGCGCGCCCATTTGCTGGCGCCGGAAAGCATCATGACTGCGACCGAGCTGGCAACCGCAGGCGGCTATGACAGCTATGTCTCCGCGAATAGCCAGTATGGCGCGCTGGGGCGGAAATTGGCCGAAGAGCTGGAATGGAATCCGCCCGCGTTCAATGGCGTGCCGACATGGACATTCGCCCTTGCGACGGGTGCGGATGGAGACAGCCGCGCCGACATGGAGGCGATGGGCTATGAGCAATGGCGCTGGAAACTGCGTCCCGAAGTCGCAGAGGCTTTGAACAACTGACTTTTGAAACCCAAGCCTACGCGCCGTCCTCGTGTCAACATTGGTGGCTGGACGGGGCACCACCGCCCACTACCAAGGGATATTTTCCTATTAGTCTTCAGGTGGAGTAGCCGCAGCGGGTGCCTGCGCTAAACCCGTATCGACTACCTCGGGAAGAGCATCCACATTCTCAACCTCTGTTGTGGCAGTCTGGAGCCGGATCGAACTTCGGATCGAAGCCGCGTCGATACGATCCTGGAAATAGGTTTGCGTCCACGACATCTCGCCCCATTCGTCGGGGCGCGCCTGGAATGCGCCAATACGGCCGTATAGACCACAGAGCCAATCAGCGCATTGGCAAGTCTGATAGCGTTCGCTTTCCACCTGAAAGGGTGGTTCGATGATCCGCCGCCGTGGTTTTGGTCCGCCGTACATTGCCTGGCTCGCGCGCGTCAGGATCGCGTCTCGATCCTGATGTTCGTCCATCACAATTACCATGTCGGAATCGTTCTGATCGGCATATTGGTTGAGGCGCTTCATGGCTTCGCCCAGGACGGTCAGGTACAATGCTTGCGAATTGAACTCTGCAACGGGGCGGTTTTTTTGAAGGCCCACAAAGAAAGCATGGCCTCCGCAATCCCGGATTTTTTTCAGAAGGCGGTTTGTTGCCGTCCTGACTTGCCGATATTTATTGACGTTCATCGTCGTGTAGAGTGCGGAACCTTTCTTCTCCCACGTTGCGGGATGCTGGCCGCTCTTCTCAATTTCCCATGCCAGCAAGTTGCACTTGAGCTGATAGAACCAGGTCGAAAAATGCCGAACTGAGGTATAAGGAAGGATCATGCCGCCAAGCCCGAAAACGGGGCTGTCATTATGGGCGGGGTCGTTTCGACCGATGTATGGCCCTATATGTCCAAACTCATCTAAATACGCGAAATACAGCATGGCATCCCCCAGAATCGCGAAAGCCCACGCAGAGCGTGGGCCTCGGAATTGGGGCAGCCCGTGAGCCGCGTCCGATGCTCATATGATGAATGATCGTCCAAATGTCAATCCTGCCACCTCCATGGAGGGAATTGCAGGTAGGTTCGTTTTAGGTATACCTTTTGAGGACTGGTCTTGGTCCAGTCTCATTATTGCCGTTTGACAACGTAAAAGAGACCGCACTAAAACGGACTGCCTAAAAGAGACCATCCATGTTCGTTCGTGCTTATCTTCGTGCCTCAACCTCGCAGCAGGACGCTTCTCGGGCGAGAGGTGCTCTTGATGCGTTCGCGGCCGAGCGAGGCTTGCGCATCGCCGCCCGTTACATGGAAAACGAAAGTGGGGCGAAGCTCGATCGGCCCGAGCTGTTTCGTCTTTTGGCAGATTGCGAACCCGGCGACGTTCTTTTGGTGGAGCAGGTCGATCGGCTGTCCCGCCTCACGGCTCCGGATTGGATGAAGCTGCGATCGGAGATCGACGCTAAGCAGGTCCGGATCGTGGCGTTGGACCTGCCCACGTCGTGGAGCCTCGCTGTCCCTGGCGACGATTTTACCGCGCGCATGTTCTCTGCCGTCAACAACATGATGCTCGATGTTCTCGCTGCTGTTGCCCGAAAAGATTATGATGATCGGCGCCGCCGCCAGTCCGAAGGGACGGCGCGTGCCAAAGCTGCGGGCTTGTATAAAGGGCGGCCCGAGAACAAGGCGCGCAATGTCGCCATCGCATCCATGCTGGGTGACGGTCGCACCTGGCGGGAGGTCATGGATGCCACCGGATGCAGTCGGACCCTCTTGGCTAAGATTGCCAGAGACCTTCGTTCGCGGTCGTGTGAACAGGCCGAACCGCCCTCCCCTGCCCTGCAACGATAGATGGCTACATTCGTCTCTTTCCTGAGTTGAGAGTTGTTATGTCCACAGAGCCCACCGTTTGCTTCATTGAAAGTTTGGGCTTCCTTGAGGAGCAAACTCACAAAGAAGGTGAGATCATATCTCGGACGTTGCAGCTCTCTGGAAAGAGCAGCGCCTACGCATATATCAGGACTGAGGAAGAGCTTCGGGCTGTCGCCAAGGAATTTGGTGAATCCGACCATCGGTACTTGCACCTGTCATGCCATGGCACAGTGAATGCCAAAGGACGAGCTACCGGCTTTCACCTCACGACCGGCCCGATTGCGTCAGATGACATGGCGGAAATACTTGCGCCTCACGTGGAAAATCGGCGGGTCTTTTTGTCGTCGTGCTTGGCGGCACGCAGCACTTTTGCCCAAAGCCTGCTCAGTCAAAGCAAGTGCTTGTCCGTGCTTGCGCCGATGAATAGCATCAAATTCGATGACGCGGCCGTGTTCTGGACGGCGTTTTACCACCTTATGTTCAAGGGCGGTAAAAGATCCATGGCGGTGAGGCGTATTAAGAAGAATGTCGGGATTTGCGCTTCGCTCGTGCAGGAACGATTTCGTCTCTATTATCGGTGTGATGATGACACTATCGAGAAGGTGACAATCGGACCTTTCACTAGGCCTGACGCCGCTTAGCCGTTTGCGGCGCACAATTTTCCGGTTTTCCCGATGTCAACTTAATCGGAAAAAATGTGCCGATTAAGTTGACAGAAAATCACCCTTCCCTATTGTCCTTCTGGTACAAAAGGAGAACGGTCGATGAGGCTCGGATATGCCCGTGTCAGCACCGGCGAGCAAAACCTTGCCCAGCAGATCGACGCGCTTCGCGCTGCTGGGGCAGATGAAATTTTCGAGGATACGGGGGTCAGTGGATCGGCCGTGTTCAAGCCCGCTTATGGCGACATGCTGCGCCACGCGCGCGCTGGCGATGAGATCGTGATTTGGCGGCTCGACCGCTTGGGCAGCTCCCTCCCCTCGCTGATAGCCGAGCTTGAATTGCTTGGAAGCCTTGGGGTTGGCTTCCGATCCCTCAACGAGCAGATCGAGACGGTGACGCCTGCAGGCAGATTGTTCTTCCATATGGTCGGCGCGTTCGCGCAGTTCGGGCGAGACGTGATCCGTGGGCGCGCCAACGCCGAACTTCAAGCGGCGCGGCGTGCGAGCAAGAAGCTCGGCAGGCCGCCGGTCATCCCGGAGGAACAGTGGAAGCAGGCCAAGCCGCTTTTGACCGAGCCTCACAATATGAGCGTCGTTGCAGTCGCGAGCCTGCTGAACGTCACGCGCCAGGCCATCTATAAGCGTCTCCGTGCGGAGAAGCTTGCCGAGCAGGAGGTGGTGTAGCAGATCGAGGCGCCCTCCTCTCCCCTTCTCCGTTGCGTGGCCGGGGTGGCACCTAGACTCCCTACCCATCCTTGGGCGCAGCACCCCAGGCCCTTGTGCTTGTGGATCATAGCGAGCGCACTGGTCCATCCTTCGCGCCGCCGTTTCTGATTGACGCACCTGGGCGGCTCCCCCTGTCTCATGCGGGTTCGGGCCTTCGGCCCCAAGCAGAAAACCGGCGCTTCGCGCCTACGGCTTCCGCAAGCGGACCCTCCGTTTTTCAGCTTGCCCGCGTCAGGGGGGCCGTCCCTCCAAAGTGCGTCAGCAACGACACACGAAGGAACGAACCATGCAGAACATCGCTGAATTTCGCATCATCGGCCGCATCGGCAGCGCGGAGATCAAGGACAAGGTGGCCTTTCTCGACATCGCCGCCAATTATGGCCGCAAGGTCGGGAACGAATGGGAGGACGATACGCACTGGAACCGCGTTACCCTGTTCGGCAAGAACATCGCTCGCGCTGAAAAGATGGGCAAAGGCGACTTGGTTCATGCGACTGGCCGCGTCCGCCAGAGCCGCTATGAGCGAAACGGCGAAACGGTTTACGGCGTTGACCTGATCGTTGACCGCATCGCCGTGATCGCCAAGAACGGCAGGCCCGCCGACGATCAGCACGACGACGACGCATGAGCCTGGAGGGCGGCGCGCCAGCGTCGCCCTTGCCGTGCAAGCTAAGTTGCAAGCATAAAGGCAAGCCAGGTGATTGCAAATATGCTTGCTAATTAGACAGCGCAAGCGATTGCGAAATCAATTGCGATTTAGATTGCAATTGCGCTTGTGAAAGCGTCAGCAATTGCGCTATTGAAAGCGCAAGCGATTTCGCATTCAGGAGGTTTCATGTCCGTCATTTCCATCGGCAACCCCAAGGGCGGCGCGGGCAAGACCACGCTCGCCCTTGTTCTTGCCGACCAGCTCGCCGCGAGCGGGGTCAACGCCGCCGTGATCGACGCCGATCCCAACGCGATCATTGCGAAATGGGCGGCGAAGCGGGCCGGCGCGAAAAAGGCCATGCCTTATACCGTCGTTCCGCGTCCGACTGAGGGCGAAATGATCCAGACAATCGAGCGCCTGGCTGGCGAGCATAGCATTGTCATCATCGACCTTGAGGGGGCCGCGTCACGCATGACTTCGCGCGCCTTGGCGCGCTCGCACATGGTCCTTGTGCCATTCAATCAATCGCCGGTGGACGCAGAGCTTGCGGCAACGGCGGTCGCGCTGATTGACGAGGAGGGGGAGGCGCTTGGCCGCCGCATTCCGTTTCGTCTCGTCCGGAGCCGGGATAGTGCAGCCATCGCTACCAAAACTTCCAAGCGCATCGCCAGCGCCATCGAGGCGGCGGGATTGCCCACGCTTCCGATCGGCCTGGTCGAGCGTGCCGCCTATCGAGACATTTACGAGTTCGGCGCGCTTTTGAGCGAACTAGATCCCGCCAATACGTCAGGACTGGCGAAGGCGCAGGAGAACGCCCAGCAGCTTACCGAGGCGGTCATTGCCGCACTGAGAGAGGAATACCCGGCATGACGGACTTTGGCTTCAAAAAGCCCGCGGGAGGCTCAGGAGAGCAGAAAGGGAAGGGGATCGACGTTAGCGGCCTTCCGTCCGGTCCTGTCCCCTTGGACCCCATGCGGGAGCGTGCGGCGGTCGAGCGCGGGGAGGCGCTGGGGTTCACCGATCGCGGGCAGGGTGCGGAGAGCGGGCAGGGCAGGGCAGGGCGGCGAAAGCGACCCGCTCCACCGCCAAGCCAGGTGCTCTACATTCGCGCGCCGCAGGATTTGGCGGAATGGTTCGAGCGATACACGGAAGGGCGCGGTTATCGTGCGCTGTGGCAGTCGATCCAAGATTTCCGCGACATGATCGAGGCCGCCGAGGAAGGTCGAGGCGGATCGAGCGGGGAGGCTGCTGGCTGACCCAAAGAGCGGGAGCGAACGCCGGTTGCACCCGGCGTCCTCTCCCTAATCACAACCGCAAACGGAGCTTGCGAATCATGACTGACAACACCCTAGCCAATCCGGCACCGACGAGCGATTCCGCGTGGGCATCAGTCCTTGCCGAATATCGAGAAGCCTGCACCAGCTTGCAGGCCGAGGTAGCCCGCGCTCGCAATGCTGGCGACGACATTTCCGAAGATGCCGCCGCTTCTCACGCCTGGGCAGCTCGCGCGCTGATCGAGACGCCGGCGACCCATCTGGTTCACATCGGCCAGAAGATCCGCGCGGCCGACAATCTCGTGAACCTCGCCGCGCTCTATCCTGGCTTGCCGGACATTTTGTTGAACGACCTGTTTGGCCTGCTGGGAATCGACAGCGGCGATCAACGCCTGCTGCCCTATCCGGTGCAATGAGCAATATCCGAATTTGTGTTGAAGTGAATATTCGTCCACCTAAATCCTAGAGTGCGTGGCGGGGGAATCGCCCCCCCAATATCGGCTTCCCCGTCACCACCAGCGTCATGAGGCGCATGGTGACAGGAGAAGCCGCTATGAGCATCACGAGCATCTTTGCCGACATGCCCACGGGCGTCATCGTCGTGATCGCACTGATTGCGGCGGCGCTAGCCGTGCGGTTTCGCGGCATCGTCTCGCTCGCTTTTGCCGCTTTCTGCCTGTTCGGATCATGGAACGCGGGTGACGCGCAGCCCGTGCTGTTGGCGCTGGGCATGGGCATCGCCAGCTATGCGATCCTGTCGGTGGTTGGCGGCATCTTCGGCGGGAAGGCGCCCGACGATGACGTGCCCGATCGCGGCTTTGACCATGACGCCGAATACGCGCGCCTCATTGAGCAGCACCACCGCCGCGAACGGGAAGGCCGCTTCTAGTCCGCCTTCAACGCAGTAAGTGCCGCAGCCACCTTCGCGCCCCCGTGCTTGGCGAGGGCGGTTGCGATGGCCTTTGCGTCTGCCCGTTCCAATTCGCCGATCTTGATCCGTTCGAGCGCCGCGAGAAGCACCGGCCTACCAGCATCGCGCAAGGCTTCCTCCGCGTCACGCTCTCGCTTCATTATGTCCGCCAGAAGCTGCTCAGCCTTTGCGCGTTCCTGGCGGATTGTTTCGAGTGCCGGAGCCTTTGCCATGGTTGATTTCCTTCCTGTTGTGATGAGTTGGGCGGCGATCAGCGCGGGGCCGAACGGGGAGCGTCGGTTGAGGTCATAGCGCGCGAGTGCGTCATATCAGTGCAGCCAGCAAGGCGATTGCCATGCCGCAGACCGAGGCGATCGCCGCCCGAAAGTGCCACTGGACGATTTGCCTGCCACGATCGCGCACCCGCCTGTCCAAGATCGTGTTGAGTTCGATCGTGTCCCGGCGAATGATCCACGCGCAATAGATCGCAACGCACGCGAAAATCACCGCCAACAAGATCATAGTCCAGCATCTCGAAAAGACAAATCCGGACTGTTCTAGCGCAGTCGCGTGCAATGTCCATATTGGGCGGAATGCGTCTGATGGCCGAACACCCAATCAAACCACGCGCGGCGAAGCCGCTCCGCTTCCCGCTCATATCGTGACGGCGCAGTCAGGGACGTAGTTTGGACCAGTCGCGCGCCGATCGACAAGCCCACCGCCCCGTCCACGTTTTTTGAGATGTGCTTGAGGGGAAGGAAGTAGGATGGTAGGGGTAAGACGAAGAAGGTAAGTTTGCAGGATAGTATAGCTGACGGCATTGTAACACAATGCCTTGGCTATGACCGCTGCACGGGGCTTGAAATGGCGCATCTGACGTTGCGGATTGACGATGACATTGCCGCCGCAATCGACATGCTGGCGAAGGCGGCAGGCATGACCCGCAGCAAGTGGGTCAGCCGGGCAATCATGGACGCGCTGCCCGCTCGACCCGATGAGGTCCGCGACATTCCGACCGTAGAATCGGCGTCCAAAATGGTTTCGCTGCGCTTCCCAATTGACGAGCTGGCCGCAATGGATTTGGTCGCTTCGCAAGCCGGTTTGACCCGCTCGCAATGGATCAAGCGCACATTGCGTTGGCAGCTTTGGACGAGGGCAGGGGAGTTACGCCTTATCCCGTCGAGCCATCGAGCAATCATCAAATTGGTGAGCCAGGTCCGCGCGATCGGACGTTCTCTCAACCAGGCCGTAAAAGCGATGAACGCGGCAAACCGGCCAGACAGCCCGCTTGAGGTTCAGCGTGTGGCCGGGGAGGTCATTGCGTTGGAAGGGCGAATTTCCGCGACCGTCAATGAAGCCGCGAGCGGCTTGACCGCGATCGTATCGGGCGAGGTCTATTACTGGACGGGACGCGAACGGAAGCTGCCTAGTCTCATCGAGGGCGAGCTGTGAACCCCTTTGAATTTTCGGCTCGCACCCTTGAGGAGCTTGAACGTGTCCAGGGCGCGAGCGGGGGAGGGCGCGGGAAGGTCGATCGCCGGGGGAACCGCAAACTTGAACGCGCCCTGGGCAGCATGTTGCGCGCGCCGCACGAGTTGGCCTTTGCCGGCGTTGGCCGCGTATCCGATGCCGTCAGCAGTCGCACCAGCAGCAGCACAAGCGCCCGCAGCGCGATGGCCTTGCAGCGGATGGACCGCACCGCGAAGCGCGTGCCCCAGGTTGTCGTGAAGATCACGAGCCGCCTTCATGGCGCGCCTAGCACCGTGGGCGCCTTCACCTATGTTGGCCGTATCGGAATGTCCGACAAGGAGGAGCTGGGCATTGAGACGAGTGAGGGCAAGCACCTCATGAGCGCCCAAGAAATGTTGCTGCTCGCGCGGGAATGGCAACAGTGGGAGCAGGCCGACGAAGCGCGCCGGAAGGGCGCGACAGCGATTGCGATGGTGTTTTCCATGCCACCGGGAACGGACCCGGAGAAGGTCCGAGAATCTGTCAGGGAGTTTGCCGAAAACGACATGGCAAATCGCCGCTGGGTGATGGCGCTGCATACCGATGAACCCCACCCGCATGTTCACCTCATTATTGCCGGTCGTGACAATGACGGGCGTAGGTTCAACCCCAATCGCGAGTTCCTACAACATGCCCGTGAGCGGTTCGCGGAGAACCTTCGCGCTCGTGGAATCGAGGCCGACGCGACCATACGCATGACGCGCGGTTATCCGCCCAAGCAAGACCCGTCGCCCGTCTTGAAGATGCGGGAGAGGGGCGCGCAGCCCGTCGCCGATAAGGGCCGCGCCGACATGATCGCGGCGCGCACTCCCGACGCCGAAAAGCGGCTTTCCCAGCGCGACAGCGAGCGGACCAAGACTGCCGAAAATTTCTCGACGGTGCGAGCCGTCTATACGCGCGCCATCGCGGAGCTTGAAGCCCATGGCGGTGCGGCCGAGGTCGATCGGGCGAGGGCGCTGCGCGTTTTCGTGGACGGGATGCCGGCGCCGAACAGTGCCCGCGCCGAGATTATCGAGCGCCTGAAATCCGGCGATGCTTTGCCGAAGGAATATGAGAAGGACTCGGAGCTTGAACGCCTGAAAGCGCGCGTGCAGCGGCGCGACGGGGATCAACGCACCGCTGCCCTGGATAGGATTGGCAGCGCTACCGCCAAGGTCAAATCCGCCTCGGCCGAGCTGAAGAAGGGCGGGGCCAGCGCCGGGGCAGGGGAGGCGGAGCCGTCCGTCTTTGACCGCATCGGAGCGAAGTCGGTCGAGCTGAAGAGTGGTAGCACCGCGCCCGACCCCGCGCGCGATCCGTCGTTGGTGAGCGCGCGCGAGCGGCTGCAAGCGATGCAGAAAACGCTCAATCAAACCATCAGGGATCGTGATCGCGGGAAGGAGCGCGATCGGACGCAGGATCGCGAGCGCGACAAGGATAGGGGAGGGCCGGGCCGATGACGGACGAGGAGCTTTTGACCGCCTTGCTTGACCAGATCGGAACGCTTGCCGAGGGCGTGCAGGCGGTGATGGAAAACCAGCAATCGCTTGCGGCCAAACTGGACGAACAAGCCTGCAGCCTCGTGGCGATCGGCGTTGCCGTCGGCATGACCTATCTCGCCACTGGCGCCGATCATCCCTTGCCGGTCGACGTGCTGGAAGATCGGGCCTTCGCTCGATTCCTCGAAAGCTATCCGATTGATGGGCCGCCGATCGCTGGCAAAGCGGCCATGGACGCGCACCTGGCGCAACTGGATGAGGTTGACCCCGCGCGTCTTGCTGCCGGTTTCCGCGATCTTGAGCGGCAGGCCAATCTATCCATGATCGAGCGTATCCGAAACAAGCAGATCGAGCGCATTGCGCGGCAACGATATGGCGACCTTGAGGCCATCGGAAAGGGTCGCACCACTGCCCTGGCTCCGGGCAACGATCGTGAAGGTTCGGACTGATCGTCTTAACTGGCTGCGCGACATCGACCTGCGCCGGCACAGCCAGGTTGGTGTCAACAAGGGGGAGGCCCACAATCCCACGCCCGAACGCTCATCTTCAACCAGCTTTGCGACCTGCGCGCCCCGGCGGTTCGAGAACCCGATCCATCGTGCTTCCGGCTCCAACCTGCTCGTCACGGCCATCATCCTATGGAACACGCATTCTCACGCTGACCGGCGACTATAGTTGGAGTGTTGAAGATCGGCCCGATCCAGATGCCTTGCGACCGCTCTTCGTCGTCAGTTCCTTTCTGACCGTATGACATTTCCGACCCGTGCATTACTCAGCGGCTAAGTTCAGTAGGAGGGGGCATGCTGATGAGCGAATTCTTGCGTTACCGACGATCTCCCAGAAACTCCGCCAGGACGGCTGCGTGGTTCACCACAGGATCGCGTGCTGCGTAAAGCAGCGTGACGTCCTGCTTTTTCGCTAGTGCGAGCAGCTGCTCAACCACTTCAGTGTTGTGGGTCAACTCATCACAGTATTTTTGCCGAAAGGCGTCGAAACGCGCCGGATCATGGGCGAACCATCCTCGCAGGTCCGGACTGGGCGCGATGTCCTTGAGCCACAGATCGAGAGCCGCGGCTTGGCGAGAGACCCCTCTCGGCCACAACCGATCGACAAACACGCGGCAGCCATCGTCTGGTGCGAGAGGCGCATAGATCCGCTTGATCTGTATCTTGCCCATCAACTGTCTTTGCTAGGTTTGTGCCCGATCCAGGCCGGAGGGTCGCTTGCCGGGAAAGACTCGATCGAAGCCTCATCGATTTCATCAATAAGCTCGCCGCTTGTGACGAGTTCACGCACCTGGCGCACGATCTCCAGCTTGAGGCCGGCCAGGATCGAAGCGCTGCGACTTTCATTGGCCGACGTCACGCAACCGCAGAAACGCTCGAGCACGACCTCTTCGACAAGCAGATTGAGCGGTCGATCCTCAACGCGGTGGCGTTCGGCGATGCGCCGCGCCGCGGCGACGATCGTTTCGGGATCAATCGGATCATCATACTCATGCGTCATGGGCCCGCTCCGTATTCTCCTAAACGAAAGCCATTTTGACTGCAGCGATCAGAACGTCGAGGTTCAATCCCGCCTTCGCATCACGCCAGATTGAACAAGGTCAGCATTCCGCCAATCGCGATCCCGAAGCCCATCATCATGACACCGGCGATTCGCAGAATATAGGTAAGCGCATCCTCATCCTCATTCCCCGCTCGCAACCGGCTCGCGGGCGGTTTCGGGCGTCCGATAGCCCGCCTGAAGCTGGCCTGCCGAAACGCCATGTTGAAACCGAGCAAGACAAGAAGAAGTCCGAAAACATCTACGATCCACACATATCCGGGCACATTTCTCTCCTGAAGTTTCCAGGATTGCCGGGCACGCTCATCCCGCACATGCCGCCAATCCCTGTTCGAGCCCGGCGATCAGATCCTGCTCGGCTTCGAGGCCGACCGAAAGCCGCAGCAGGCTATCGCTGATGCCCGCTCTTGAGCGCGCCTCCTCGCCCATGTCGGCATGGGTCATGGTCGCCGGATGCGCGACCAAGCTCTCGATCCCACCCAGCGATTCCGCGAGCGTGAAATAGCCAACCGCGGCGACAAACCGCCGTACGGCTTCCACTCCTCCGGCGAGCTCGAAACTCAGCATCGCGCCGAAACCGCGTTGTTGACGCGAGGCGATCCTGTGCCCTGGATGTGCGGGAAGTCCGGGGTAATGCACCCGGGCGACCGCCGGATGCCGCTCGAGAAATCGGGCGACGATCATGGCGCTACGCTGTTGCTGCTCCATTCTGGGAAACAATGTGCGAAGACCGCGCAGGGTCAGCCAAGCATCGAACGGCGCACCGGTGGTGCCTACGACGTTCGCCCAGTGGCGCAGCTCTTCGACCTGCCCCGGATCGGCAGCAACCACCGCACCCCCGATTACATCGGAATGGCCGTTGAGATATTTGGTCGTGGAATGAACGACGTAATCGGCGCCCAGCGCGAGCGGCTGCTGGATGGCCGGCGACAGGAATGTGTTGTCGACCGCAACCGCGGCGCCCGCCGCACGCGATTTCGCGGCAAGCTCCGCGATATCGACGACCCGCATCAGGGGATTGCTCGGCGTCTCGATGAGAACCAGCGCCGGAATTTCCTCCAACGCGGCGGCAAAGGCCCTCTCGTTACCCTGGTCAACGAACCGGACGACGCAATGCCCCCGGTTCGCACGCGCGTTCAAGAGGCGCATCGTGCCGCCATAGCAATCATGCGGCGCAAGGATGAGATCGCCTGGTCCCAATCGTCCGACAAGAAGGTCGAGAGCTGCCATACCGCTCGATGTCATGATCGCCCCGGCTCCGCCCTCCAACCTTGCCAGCGCCTCGGCAAGAAGGTCGCGCGTCGGATTGCCTGCCCGGCCGTAATCGTAGGAACGCGGTTGATCGTAGCCGGCAAACTCATAGGTGCTCGAAAGATAAAGCGGTGGGGCGACCGCTCCAAAGGCAGCATCGCTGGCAACGCCGTGCGCGGCGGCGATCGTCTGGGCGCGAGGCACCTGATCCTTAGATTTAGTCATTGAAGTGGCGTCCCTCGGTTACTTCGCGCACGATGCGGGCTCGGCCGAATTGCCGGTCTGAGTGCCGAATGAAATGGTGAGTGACCGGCCTGACCGAACTTCGGAAGACGCCGGCTGCGGCAGGGGGACCGCGAGTCGGCGTCTAGCCCGGTGAAGTAGCCGTTGAGCCAAAGCACCTGCGCCGCTGTTGGCGACGCGGTCAGATCCTGAACCGATCGCCATTGCTCCAGAGTCAGGGGATTCCCTGGATGCTCGCTCTGCGTCATGCACTTGTCCTCGGCTGCCGTCTCCGTTCCCGCGCTCCGGCCTGCTTTCGCGGGATCCTCTCCGGGCGCTGTTGTCGTGAAGCCTCTTCACTCTGCAGATCGGGTTGTGTCGGTTAAATTAGCATAAGACAAATGAATGTTATTCATATTTTATAACATCATAATTGCATTGAATGGCACTTACTCACCCAGTTGTTCGAAAATGCCGGTGAAGAGCGGTCGCATACGCTGGATTTCCTCGCGATGGACGGCGGACAGGGAGTCGAGTAGCGTATAGGCCTTGGGGGTGAGGCGCAGCAGCGCCCGCCTGCGATCAACAGCAGCCGCCTCGCGCGTAATCAGCTTCAACGCCTCGAGGCGATTGATCAGGCCCGTGGCGCTGTGCGGCTTCAATATCAGACGTTCCGCGACATGACCAACGGTGGCCTCATCCGGCGCACAGCCCCGGATCGCGAGCAGCGCCTGATGCTGCTGCGGCGTCAACCCGACTTCGATGGCCTGCTCCTCGCTGAACGCCTGGAAGCGGCGGATGGCATGGCGAAACGAGGCCAGCGCCGCATAGTCGGCATCTCCCAGCAATTTATCCTTTTGCCTCAAATGATCCTCACTTGTTGAACTATATCGCAATACGATATAGTCGGCGCGCACATATTTTTACAGGATAATGCCGATTCATGTCCCTGACACCCCCGCGCGCCGTCGAAGGCCATCAACTTGCCGACCATAGCGTCGACCGCCGCATGGTCATGCTGGCGGCAATGGCCATCGTGGTCGGAACGGGCGGCGCCTTTGGCGCATGGGTGCTGGTCAAGCTGATCGCGATCGCCACCAATCTCTTCTGGTTTGGTCGTCTCTCCGCCGATCACTCGGTGATTACCGATGCATCGGTGGGCTGGCTGGTGATAGTGATCCCCATCATCGGCAGCCTTATCGTGGGTCTGATGGCGCGCTTCGGATCGGACAAGATCCGCGGTCATGGCATTCCCGAGGCGATCGAGACGATCCTGTTCGGCGAGAGCCGGCTGTCGCTCAAGGTCGCACTGCTCAAACCCCTGTCCTCGGCGATCTCGATCGGCAGCGGCGGCCCCTTCGGGGCGGAAGGACCGATCATCATGACGGGCGGCGCCATAGGCTCGCTCTTCGCCCAGTGCTTCCACCTCAGCGCAGCCGAGCGCAAGACGCTGCTCGTGGCGGGTGCGGCAGCCGGCATGACCGCCATCTTCGGTACGCCGCTCGCCGCGATATTGCTGGCCGTCGAAGTGCTCTTGTTCGAGTGGAAACCGCGCAGCTTCGTCCCCGTGCTCGTCGCAGCCCTCATTTCCTTTGCCTGGCGTCCGCTGCTCCTCGGATCGGGACCGATGTTCCCGATGACAGCCATGGTCCCACAGACAAGCTGGGCGCTGCTCGCTTCCGGCGGGATCGGCCTCGTTGTCGGCCTTGAAGCGGCACTGCTCTCAACCTCCCTTTACCGCATCGAGGATCTCTTCCACCGCCTGCCATTCCACTGGATGTGGTGGCCGGCGATCGGCGCGGTGGTCGTCGGTCTGGGCGGTCTCATTGATGCCCATGTGCTGGGTGCAGGATATGCAAGCATCGAGGCCCTCCTAAACGCTTCGCTATCGCTCCGGGTCGTTGCCGCGCTCCTCGTCGTGAAGGCCATCGTCTGGCTGGTCGCGCTGGGATCTGGCACGTCTGGCGGCGTTCTCGCCCCGCTCCTCATCCTTGGCGGTGCCGCCGGGTTCCTGCTTGGGCAATTCCTGCCCGGTGATCCGGGATTCTGGGCGATGATCGGAATGGCGGGAATCATGAGCGGCGCCATGCGTGCGCCGATGACCGGCGCGATCTTCGCGGTCGAACTCACCGGGCACTTCAGCGCCATCCCATGCACGATCGCGGCTGCGGGCGGCGCCTATGCCATCAGCGTGCTGCTGATGCGGCGATCGATCCTCACCGAGAAAATCGCGCGGCGCGGACGGCATATCCTGCAGGAATATACGGTCGATCCGCTCGACCTCATCCAGGCCGGTCAAATCATGACGCGCGATCCGGCGACCCTACCGGGCACGATGACCGTGGAGGCGGCGGTATCCTTCTTCGCAACCAAAGCCGTGCATCGCAGCTATCCGGTGACCGACCCGCAAGGAAGATTGCTGGGTCTCGTCTCTCGCACCGATGCCCTGCGCTGGCAGGGCGACCGCGACGACGATCAAACGCCGCTCATCGACGCCATCTCGGACGCAGCACAGCCCGTTGCCTATCCGGACACGCCGACCGGCGTTGTCGCTGATCTCATCGTCGAATCCGGGATCGGTCGTATTCCAATCATCGAGCCCGAAACCAGGCGCGTGCTCGGCATCCTTTCGCGCCAGGATCTGCTCAAGACCCGCAGCGCGAACCGCCATGCCGAACTTGGTCGCTCACGCCATCTCGGAACAAAGCTCCAACCACGCACGCAGTAAAACGGTCTAGGATCGGTCAGTTACGACGTGCAAGAACGGGACCGGGGAACCAACCCGCACCTATTTTCGTTCGTATTGCGATACAATCTCCTGCCGCGGCATCGGGAAAAGGAGGAACGGGGGGCCATCGCATGTCGGACGCCAAGGTGCTGCTGCTGGTCGAGGACGAGCCGCTTATCCTGTGGACGCTGCAGGAGATGCTAGAATTCGGCGGATATGTGGTCATCGCCGCGACCTGTGGGGTGGATGCCATCACCATTCTCGATAGCCGCCATCCTGAAATCGCCGGAGTGGTCACCGATGTGAGGCTTGGGGTGGGTCCCAACGGATGGGAGGTATCGTGGCGCGCCCGAGAACTGCAACCGGATATTCCTGTGGTGTACGCATCGGGAGATAGCGCCGCAGAATGGCCGCTTTATGGTGTTCCCAAAAGTATCATGGTTCCCAAGCCATACGGAACGTCGCAAATGCTGACGGCGATCTCGTCCGTTCTTATATCCTCGACGCCCTGAGCGTCTCGTCGCCAGTTCCTACAAACGACCTGCGTTTTCGAGATCGAGAGCGCTGAGAAGCGCGGCTGCGTCACAACAAATTTCTTGATGGAAAACTTCAATATCTTGCGGTTTTGCGTTGGCTCGATCCCGCTAGAAGGCACAATATGTGTAAACCTCTTCTCGCGCTCGTCGCGCTGCTTTTGATCCCGTCTGAACTCGAGGCGAAGGACAAGGTAAAGCCGTCATTGCAATTCACCGTTCTCGAAGACGACTATCAGTGGAACAATGACATCGAGCAGGCACGCTCCGCTCTTGCCCGGGAGATTCCGCCAGGCACGTCCTTCTGGAGCGCACTCGACATCCTCCAAGAGGCTGGCGCGCATTGCACGGGTGATCGCCAAGATCCCAGCCTCGCTCGCTGCGTCTATTCCGACTGGATGACGGTGCATGACTACTACCGAGCCAATTTCTACTGGACGGCGGTCGTCCGCCTTGACGATGGCAAGGTGGGGAGCCTCACGCTCGATCGCACCGTCGAGGAGAAATGAGCGGGAACCGGGTTCGGCATCGCCGAATTTGTGCCGCGGTCGTCGGTCAGCGAATCCTGGAAGGCTGCGCGCACGCGCCAGCAGCAGACGTGGCAGTCCAGCTTCTGGCGGTGGAAGAAAACACATCGGGCTTCAGTTGGACCACCCGCCGCCAAGTGCGAGGAACAGCGTAATCTGATCGTCATTGATTGCCGCGCGCGCCTCCGCCGCTGCCTGATCCGCCGCGACGCGGTCGCGTTCGGCCTCGAGTGCTGGCAGCGCGGCGATCTTGCCTCCACGCCGCAACTGACCCACCCGCATCGCTGCTCGCGCGGCATCCTCGGAGGCGCGATCCAGGCCTTGCTGCTGCTCAAGCCCGGCGGCGTAGTTGGTCAGCGCCGTTTCAACCTCGCGCAGGGCCTTGATCACCACGCCATCAAATGC
Organism: Sphingobium sp. OAS761; assembly: GCF_024168485.1. Lineage (GTDB taxonomy): Bacteria > Pseudomonadota > Alphaproteobacteria > Sphingomonadales > Sphingomonadaceae > Sphingobium. Next base: position 26,959 of record NZ_JALJVY010000018.1, on the reverse strand, counting down.
GGCCAGGTCGCCGCGGCTTTGGGCTTCTGTTGCCGCGATGCGGGCGCGAACGGCGTGCCGGTTGAGCGTCCAGCTGATCATCGGGCCGAGACCGAAACGGTTGGTGAGCGGCGACAGGAAATCGGCGGCAGCGCCGGTGGAACCGACCGATGCTCCCAGACGGATGTCGGGATAGAGATCGGCGGTGGCGACCCCGATCCGCGCTGTCGTCGCGGCGAGACGGCGCTCAGCCATACGGATGTCGGGCCGGCGCTTGAGCAGCGCCGCACCATCGCCAACGGGGATCACGCGTCTCAGCGCTAGCGGTGCGTGACAGGCTAGCAGGCCAGGATCCGCTTCGCCCGGCGTGCGACCAGCCAGCGCCGTGACACGAAAAAGGGCGTTGCGCTGACGCGCCACCAACCGTGGCAGCCGTGCCTTGCTGGTTTCGAGCAAGGCTTGCCGCCGGTCCAATTCATAGGGAGCCGCGCGTCCATGCGACACCATAATCCGGGTCAGACGAACGCTTTGCTCCAGGACGGCAATCGCACGGTCGAGCACAGTGCGCTGATAGCCCGCGTTGCAGATGTCGGCATAGGCGCGCGCCGTTTCGGCCGCGACGGTCACACGCACCAGGTCGCGCGCTGCGACGGCCGCTTCGGCATCGGCGTTCGCCGCCTCGATCCCACGCCTTATTCCGCCAAACAGATCGAGATCATAGCTGGCGCCGATCCCCATATTGTAGATTTGCCGCGTCGGCGGCTTCACATGGCTCAACTCGGCTTCCGCCGAGCGCTGGGCCCAGCTTGTTTCGGCGTTGACGCTGCCCTGGATCTCCCGGCCCACATTTCGCTCGTCAAGCAAGGCCAGGCTGCGTTCGAGATTGGCCTCGGCCACGCGCAGATCCGTATTGGCGAGGAATGCCTGTTCTATCAGCCGGTCGAGGACCGGGTCTTCGTAGAGCCGCCACCAGTGATCCGGCAGCGGCTCCTGTGTGGTAACGACGCTTCCTGATTGAAATGCGCTTTGCGCCATAGGCGCGTTCACCATCGCGGCGTCGGGCACATGATAGTCGGGGCCGACCACCGTGCATCCACTCAGGGCGGCTGCGGCCGCCAGTACCAGCGTACGCCTTACCATGGCAGGCTCCGGTGCACACTGCGCCCGTCATCGCGCGGATGAACGACAACCGTGGCCGTCTGGCCCGGAATCATCCGCACATTGGGCGGAATCCTGTCGATCGTCACACGCACCGGAATGCGCTGCGCCAGACGCACCCAGGTGAAGGACGGATTCACATTGGCCAATTGTCCGTCGGCCCCGGCCCGCTCGCGATCCTCGACACCGCCCGCGATGCTCTGGACATGCCCCTCGATCTCATCGGCAACCCCCATCAGATAGATGCTCGCAGGGTCGCCGACCCGGATCGCCGGCAATTTGGTTTCCTCAAAATAGCCTTCGACGCGGAGCGAGTGATCATAGACCAACGCGAGCGCCGCCTTGCCGGCGGTCAGATAGACCCCGGGCTGGAGCGACATGTTGGATACGGTCCCGTCCACCGGCGCGCGCACGACCGTTCGTTCGAGATTGAAGCGGGCGAGGTCGCGCGCCGCCACTGCCTGTCCAATCGTCGCCCGCAGCCCTTCGACTCGCGCCGAGCCTTGTTCGATCACTTCGGCTGCGATCACTTCGGGCATGGCCCGGTTGCGCCGATCCTCACGCACGGCTTGCGCGAGCGCGGTGCGTTGGCTTGTCACGTTGGCCTCGGCCTGTTCCAGCGCGAGCCGGTAGCGCGGGCGGTCGATGATGAAGAGCACGTCGCCTTTTCGAACCGTCTGGTTGTCGGCGACTTTCACCTCGGTGACGAGCCCGCTGACATCGGCGGCAACCGGCACCATGTCCGCACGCACCTTGCCATCGCGTGTGACCGGCTCGACCTGATAACGCAGCCACAGCGCATATATCCCCGCCAGGATCACGAAAATGACGAGGAGCGTGGCGAGCGATCGCAGGAGATTTTGTCGATGCAGCATGTCAGGAAGCGACCCATCGGTAGAGAAGGCTATCGGCGAGAGCGCTCAGGCCCCACCACAGCAGAATGAAGAGAGCTAGTTCGAGCAGGCTCGGGTGCCAGAGCAGCCGATAGACCGGCAGGCGCTGTAGGAACCCCCGTGCAAGATAGACGAGGACCGCCGCCAGAACGCCCCAGGCGAGCGCCGCCGGCATGTAGACGCCGAGCACATTGAGCTCCTCGATCATGCCCCCCCCCCTGCCCTTGGCGAAGCGATGTCGGGTGCTCCGGCGGCCGGGAAGAGATTGCAACGCATCCCGACAAGCGCCCGCAAGGCAGGCCGACGATGCGCGTCGAGTGGCTGGCTGAGAAGTGCCTCCAAGGCCCGATCGATCGGATCGAGCAGCCCAGGCGGCGGCGCATCCGCATGGCCATGCCGCCAGCGCTCGCCATAAAATGCCGCCAACCCGGCCAGCACCGAACCCAGGCGGTGACGCACGTCATGCGGGACATGAGACAACGCCCGGCGGATCGGGATGATGTTGCGGCCGATCCTGAGGTCCGCCAGACCATCGGCGGCGTGGAGTGCATCGCCGGCGGTTGCCACAGCCATGCGCGCGGCCACCTGCCCGAGCCGGTCGACCGCTCTTGCCGTCCAGCGGTCCGGGCGAAAGGGTCGGCGAATGTCGGCAAGCAGGGCAAGCTCACTCCAGTTCGCGCGCAGGATGCGCCGCGCGGTCCACAGAACATTGGCCGATCGGAACATCCGCGTGACCGCAAGCGTGGCGACAATTCCACCGAGCTGCGCCAGCCCGGTGTTGATGAACAGCGCGAAATCGGCCTGGAAGCGCGCAAGAAAGCCCATGGCGACAATGAAGCAGGAGAACATCGGTAAGGCCTGCGGCGCGCGCGCGGGATCGGCCTGGATATAGCCCATCCACAGCAGGGCCGGCGCCAAGGTGATGATCAGCATCTCATAACCATCGACCCGGGGGAGGATCACGAAGAGGTAGAGGGCCGCCAATGGGAAAGTCTTGAGCGTCGCCACGAGATAGCGACCGATCACCGGTGCGGGATCGTCCTGCGCCGCAAAGGAACAGGTGATGAGCGCTGCGAAGGCGGCCGTCGCCGATCCGTTCGGCCAGGCAAGCAGGATCCAGACGGCACAATAGAGCCCGATCGCCGTGGCGGTCGCCAGTCCCGCCAGCGCGGCGACACCATGATCGCGGGCAAGGGAAAAGGGTTCTGCGGCGAGAATTTTGGCGCTGGGGCGTCCCGGTGACCCGATCCTGTCCGCCAGCCTTCGGCTTGCCGCCAATGCGGTCAGAAACTCGGCGATGCGGATACAGGCGCTCGCGGTCAGCAGCCCGCTCCAGTCGCCCCGCGCTTCGGCGGCCTCCGCCAGCGTGTCGCACCGCCGCACCAGCGATCTCACCCGATGCAGCTCGCTTTGCTCATCGTCCAGCCAATCGGTGGCGTCGGCAAGCAGAGCCTCGAGATCCGCTGGAAGATCGCCGCCTTCCCGCAGGCGATCGAGCCGGTTCGCCGCAGCCGAGGCGAGCGGCAGGATGGTGGCGAGCTGCTGTTGCAGTGCCGTAACTCGCCGCCGGGTCGCGGGCGCCCAGCGCTGATCGAACGGCAAATGGACCGCGATCATGCCGAGTTCGGTGACGTCTGCCGCCAACATGCGCCGATGCGCATCCTCGAGGCGTGTATGATGACTGCCAAGCGCTTCCGCCGTCCAGCGGCGAGCATGGCCTAGAAATGATTGGACGCGCGCGCGGATAGCCGGCGTCGCGCTCCAGGGCTGGAGCAGCGCATGGACCGCGGTCACGCATAATATCGCGACGGTCATCTCCTGCACGCGCGCGGCTGTCGTCTCGAAAATATTCCCCGGGTCATCGAGATAGGGAAAGCTGATCACCGCTGAGCTGAATGCCGCCATCTGGAACAGAAAGGCGCGCGGCGTGCGATCGAGAACCGCAAGATAGATGCAGAAGCCGGTCCATGCCGCGAGACACAGAACGAGAAGCTCGGGCGAGTTCTGCAGATTGGGCACCAGCAGGATCGTGGCGGCCGCGCCCGTCAATATCCCGCCCAGGCGATAGAGAACTTTGGGCCGGAAGGCGCCGGCCATCGGCTGGGCGGTGACGTAGACGGTCAACAAAGCCCACCAGGGGCGCGGCAGGCTGGCCGAAAAGGCAATGGCCAGCGTAGCGGCCGCAGCCAGCAAGCTGCTCAGCGAGAAGAGCAGCTTCTGGGGATCGATCACCAACGGAGAGGCCGGCCAGCGCTTTTCGCCGGCGAACGCAACAAGCATCACTGACAACCATGACAAACGGGATTGTCACGATCGACAGCGATCGTGGTCATTACCTCCCATGGATACGGGAAGAGCCTTTAACCGAGCCGGTGCGTCGAATCGTAGATCAAAATATTGATAGAGAAACGCAAATATCTTGCGGTTAATTGTTCTTCCGGGATGAGCGCGAATTGATGCCCCGGCCTGTCTTATCCGAAGCATCAGACATGTCCTGCCCTTTCCCCGAAACGAAGAAAGCGGCGATCGGCACGGCCAGGAAGATGAGCAGCATGATCTGCTCTTCCCTCAGAAGACGATATTCGCTGAGGCAATAGAGGATGAAGGCGAGTCCAGCGAGCACAAGCGTCCATAGCGCCCGCTGCCAAGTAAATACGGCCTGCGTAGAAGGGTCTCGCGACATAAGCCTCTCCATGCGGCATCCTCTCCCGTTGATGCTCGCTCTCGACCAGCTATCTTCATGGCCTGATGGAACAGGGGTGAAAGATAGCACGCGATGTCGCAAACGAATGTTTTTGCAGGCTATCCGCAAAAATTCTGAGGTTTGATTAACGGAATGGGCACATGGCGAGCCGTTGGACAGGAATGCCTATTCCTTCGTGGTTAGGCATGGGACTCCGCCCTCAAAGTCGCCTCGACCAGACGACGCACCTTCCCTCGGCATGCAGCGTCCGAACCGCCGGCAGCGGCTTCACGCCGAGCCCGTCTGACGAAATTGCGCATTTCAGCGAAGCTGGGCCTTCTGTTCTGACCCAGCACCGCGATGAGGGCGGGATAGATCCAAATCTGCGTCGCCATCACTGTCTTCCTCCAGGAATGGCGGAGCGGCCCGGTTTCGTGTCGCGCGACGGCCCTCCTTCCTGTTCTTCCCGACCTACAAAATAGAGCAGGCCCGATCCAACCAAAGCGAATACGGTGGCCATTTTCACGAACTCACTGTGCCCCAACGCAGCCAGCCAGGCACCACCGACTATGATGAGCAGAAGAGGCGCGCCCCAGCGCGGATGATGAACACGGGTGGCAACCCACCAGGCCAGACAGGAGAGCGACACCGCCACCAGCAAGCTGCCCAGCGTCAGGCCGACAGCAGTGACCAGGATTTTCAACATCGGCATATCGGCCTCCATTGACGCCCCTCCGCCTCTCTTATTCTAATATATCGTATTGCGATATATTTACAAGGGGCGCGTCCGGTGCGTTGAAGCAGGCGTTGGCTTCAAGGCCGTGTTCGCGGCCGCCCACTCGCAGCGCGAACGCGCTTCAAAGCAACAAAGGCGCCCATCATCGTCTCAACCTCGCCTGCCAGGACGAACGCAAAGGCTCCCGAAACTTCAAACCAGAGGAAGAAATTGCGTCATCCGGTGGCGCATTGAGGATGCCGCAGCGCCCAGATCGGCACCCGTCCATCGGTCGCGGACTGATAGACGTCAGGGTAGCGGTGCAGCGCCGCATCGACGGCACCCGGATCGAAGGGCTCGTCGGGCTCGAAGCTGTCGAAGCCGCAGCGCCGCATGAAGAATAGGAGATCGACCAGCACATCGCCGATCGCGCGGATCTCACCCTCATAGCCCGCCTCGCGCAATATGCTCGCGCTGGAAAAGCCCCGGCCATCGCGAAACCGCGGAAAATCGATCTCGACGAGCCGCACGCGCCCGAGCTCGGGCAAGAGCGCGCGCACATCGTCGCCGGCCTCGAGCAGAACCGAAGTCGCATTCTTCTGATCGAGGAATGCATCGAGCGTGACCCCTGGCTCATCGGGCGCGGGATCGTCGCGAAAGCGTAGCGGATCACCCATAAATCGCCTCCTTGAATGGATCCATGCCTACCCGGCGATAGCAATCGAGGAAACGCTCGCCGGGTTCGCGGATTTCGCGGTAGCGTTCGATCGTGCGTTCGACGGCATCGACGATCCCGGTCTCGTCGAAGCCCGGCCCGGTAATCTTGGCCTGCGAGACATCCTCGGTCCCGGAACCGCCAAGCAGCAACTGATAATTCTCCGTGCCCTTCCGGTCGACGCCAAGAATGCCGATATGGGCCGCATGGTGATGGCCGCAGGCGTTGATGCAGCCCGAAATCTTGATTTTGAGTTCACCGAGGTCGAGTTGCCGATTGAGATCGGCAAAGCGCTCGGCGATCTGCTGCGCGACGGGTATCGAACGCGCATTGGCAAGACTGCAATAGTCGAGGCCCGGGCAGGCGATGATGTCAGTTACGAGGCCCAGATTGACGCTTGCCAGTCCCGCCGCGTCCAACGCCTGCCAGACCGCATGCAGATCCCGCTTGCGCACATGCGGCAGCACGAGGTTCTGGACATGCGTCGAGCGCAGGTCATCGAAGCTATAGCGTTCGGCAAGGTCAGCTACGAGATCCATCTGCTCGGCCGAAATGTCGCCGGCGATGCCTCCGTCGGGCTTGAGACTGATATTGACGATGGCATAGCCGGGCGCCTTATGCGCGGCGACCTGGCGATCGACCCATAGAGCGAAGTCGGGATCGGAGCGGTCGACCTCCTCGGGAAGCCCGGTCTCGAACGGCGGCGGTTCGAAATGGGCGGCAATCCTGTCATACTCAGCCTGCGGAAAATCCCGACCCAGCGTCAGGATATGCGCGAACTCCATCTCGACCTGACGGCGGAACTCATCTTCACCCAATTCATGGACAAGGATCTTCATCCGCTGCTTGTGGATGTTGTCCCGCCGCGCGTGCCTGTTCCACACTCGCAGGATCGCCTGGATATAGGAAAAGATCTGGCTTGCCGGACAGAACTCCCTGATCAGGAAAGCGATAATGGGCGTGCGTCCCATACCGCCGCCAGCATAGACCTCGAATCCCTTCTCGCCCGTCTCGTTCTTGACGATGCGTAGCGCACAGTCGTGCCAGCGCAGAGCGGCACGGTCTTCCTGCGCGGCGATCACTGCGATCTTGAACTTGCGCGGCAGATAGCTGAATTCTGGATGGAACGTCGTGGCCTGGCGGATCAGTTCGGCCCAGGGCCGCGGATCGCATATCTCGTCGGGAGCAGCTCCAGCATAATGATCCGCCGACAGGTTGCGAATGCTCTCGCCGCTCGTCTGGATGGCGTGCATTTCCACCGTCGCGAGCTCAGCGAGGATGTCGGGCGCCTCCGCCAGTTTGATCCAGTTATATTGGATGTTCTGCCGCGTCGTGAAATGACCGTAGCCTCGGTCATATTTGCGCGCGATATGCGCCAGCTTGCGCATTTGCCGCGAATTGAGCGTGCCGTAAGGCACCGCTACGCGCAGCATATAAGCGTGCAGTTGCAGGTAGAGCCCATTCTTGAGCCGCAGAGGCTTGAACTGGTCTTCGCTGAGATGGCCTTCGATCCGACGGCGCGTCTGGTCGCGAAACTCTTCGACCCGGGCATCGACCATGGCCTGATCATACTCGTCGTATTTGTACATATCAGCCTCTCACGCCCAAGGGGACATCAGCATGGCATCACGAGCACTCATGCACAAAATGACTTTTAATGCAGCGATCCATCAAAATAATTGCTCGATAAGGCAGGTCGCTGCAGGTCAATAACCATGGGCCAATCGTTGCAAGCCGGCATCGAGGGCAATCCCGGCCTTAACATGCCTGTAACATACAGGTATGGTGTTTGCAGATTGTTTCTCGGGAGTTTTGCGTGCGGCTGACACGCTACACGGATTATTCACTGCGGGTCTTGATTCACCTGGCCCTTCACGACGAGCGCCTGTGTTCGATCGGCGAAATTGCGCGGGCTTATGATGTCTCCCACAATCACCTGATGAAGGTCGTCAACGCCCTGGCGCACGAAGGCTTCATCGAAACCGTTCGCGGTCGCGCCGGTGGCATGCGTCTCGCCCGACCAGCGGATGAGATCACTGTCGGCGAGGTCGTCCGCCGCACCGAGGAAGGCTTCCAGCTCGCGGATTGTTCCGGGTGCGCGCTGTCTCCCGCATGCGGACTGACCGGCGTACTGGCACAAGGCATGCAGGCGATGATGGCGGTATTCGATACCTACAGGATTTCCGACCTGTTGACCGATCGTGAGGCGATGAAGCGGCTGATCAACCGCCAATCACCGCTCGGCGTCGGCATGGACTGAATGGTACAGCTTGCGGATTTCTGCGCAGGTCAATGCTCCGCTTCAAGATGCGCTGCGGCGCGATCGATGTTGACGCGATGGCTCTCGAGCATCTCGCGCAAATCGGCATGTAATGCCTCGTCACGAATCTTGGGGGTCAGCGCTTCCAGTTTGCGAACCACCCAGGCCTGACCGCGGTTGAGAAAGGCCAGCCTTTCAAGCGGATCAGGGATTGCCAGCGCCTTCTCGTAAAAGGCGCCGGTCTTGCGCGAGGCCGCTGCGCCCAGTCGCCTGATCTGCCTCGAGAGCATCGCGCACCAACGCGCTTCGTCGGCACGGACCGATCGCATCAGTTCGGCATAGTCGGGATCGCTCGCCGACTTGGCGCTGGCGAGCGCGACGCGTGCGCCGGCCCGTTCGGCTTCCAGCAGTTCGTTGAGCGCCGCGAGGATCTCCTCGCGACCGGCAAAGCCCATGTAAATGTCATCGGCTTCGCTGGCGTAGCAGACGGGCGAGGTTGGTTCGTTCACCATCATGCGGTAATCGCCGCGGCCGCCTTGAGGCCGGCACGAATGCGGTCCATCACGCCCGGGTCGGCCTTTGTGCTGTGGACCACATAGGCCGAGTACGAAAATTCAGGACTTCCGGGAACAAGAGCGAGGCGACCTTCCTCGAGATAGGAGCGAATGAAGCCTTTGCGAAAATAGCCGCTCCCCCCTGTCGCCAGGATATAATCGAGCGCGAGCGGACCATAGCTGATCGAAACGACGGCGTTGGGCTGATCCGGAAATGCGGCGTGATAGCTTGCGGCAAACTCCTCGCCCCAATCGATCTGGACATGATCTTCTGGCGCGAGGGGGCTGCTGGTTGGCGTGGTCCGCACCAGGACCAGCTTTTCCTCGAACAATAGTTCGGCGATGATCCCCGGACGGCTCGGCGCGGCATAGAGCACAGCCATGTCAAGTGAGCCATCCTGGACCTGCTCCATCAGGCGTTCGGATGCGTCTATGTGGGTGCTTACCGCGATTTCCGGACATTCCCGTCGCATCCAGAGCAGCCAGTGCCGCAGCAAGGGACTCCACAGACTGAGTTCGGCGCCGACCGTCACCACGGTCTCCCGTCCCGGCGGGAGCGCGACGGCGCGGCGCGCCCGATCCCAGACCTGCACCATGGTGGTTGCAAAACGCAGAAACTGCTCGCCCGCCGGTGTCAGCTTCGCACCTGCCTTGTTACGGATGAATACCGGCCGATCGAGCAGGTCTTCAAGCACCCGGATACGGGCACTTACCGCGGTCTGCGTGAGGTGAAGGTTTGCCGCGGCACTCACAAAACTGCCGGTTTTCACGACTTCCAGGAATGTGCGCGCAACATTTATATCCATAAACCATCATCCTTGCACTCAAAGTGCAATAATATTCATTTGCTTGCTTCATGGTAGCGGGCCGATGATGGGGGCACAAGGCAGGACCCGTGTGACGGCCCTCGACAGGCACCAACAACGATAAGGCGTCCAACGGTTTGGGCGAACTTCCAGATGAAACCTTTAGGCCGCTTCACGCCCGAACCGCCGCCGCCCCGAGCCGAAATCTGGAAAGTCAGCATAGCGCTGGCCTTGCTGGTTTTAGGGATAGGCATCGCACTCTTCAGTTTTCACGACGCTGGTGCGATCAGCGACGATGTCTTTGTTGCCGTGATGGTCTTCGTGCCCGCGGTTTGTATCGGCGTGATCCTCTCTCTCGATTGGGAACAGACGGCACATCGCCGAGCGCGTCAGCACTGGCAGGAAGTGCCCCCTCCGTTTGACTTCATTGCGCTGTGGCCACCTGAAGCCCGAGAGCCGTTGGGCGAAGACGCCCCTAATTTTCAGGAAACCTGTCGCCGCAAACCGCCTCCCTCGTCACGGACAAAGCAGCCGTGAATGCCGACAACGATGATGACCGGCAAGCGCGTGGACCAGAGCGCCCTCCCTCCATGTCCGGCCTCTATCTGATCTTCGCCGCAAGCATCGCCTTCGTCTCGATCCGCCTTTTTGTCGATTTGCTCCGCCAAAACGGCTTCGTAGCCGAAGGGGACGGCAATGGGATAGTGCTGTTCGCCATGCCGATAGCCCTCCTCGTGATCGTGGGGCTCGGACCGGGAACCCGACGCTAAGTTATACCCAATACTTTTGCTGATAAATAATAATAACATTCGTTTGTATGATGCTTCGCCCATCTCCACATCAGATCTGCGATATGAAGGAGTTCCCATGGCCATTCAGCTCGGGCAGATCGCCCCCGATTTCGAGCAGGACAGCACGCACGGTCGCATCAGCTTCCACGATTGGCTGGATGGAAGCTGGGGTATCCTGTTCAGCCATCCCAAGAATTTTACGCCGGTCTGCACGACGGAACTGGGCGAGGTCGCCAAGCTCCGGTCCGAATGGGACAAACGCAACGTCAAACCCATTGGCCTCTCGGTGGATCCGGTCGAAGCCCATCACAAATGGGAGCTCGACATTCACGAAACCCAAGGGACGAAACTCGACTTCCCGATGATCGCGGATGCCGACGCCAGGGTGTCGACGCTTTACGACATGATCCATCCCGAGAGCGACCCAACGGTCACAGTCCGTTCCGTCTTCGTCATTGACCCGTCGCGCAAAGTACGGCTGATCCTGACCTATCCGCCTTCGACCGGTCGGAACTTTGCCGAGATCCTTCGCGCCGTCGACAGTCTTCAACTGACAGACGCCCGTAGCATCGCGACGCCCGTCAACTGGGAGCCCGGCGAGCCGGTCGTGATATCGCCGAAGCTGTCGGACGAGGAGGCATCACGGCAGTTCCCGCAAGGCTACAGGACGCTGAAGCCTTACCTCCGGGTGGTCGATCTGCAGGCTCCCAGGCAATGAAGAAATCGCGAGAGACTGGAGAGGAGGCCGTCGCCGGCGGACTCGATGACGGCGGACTCTCTGGCTTGTTGACCCGCAACCGTGCATGGGCTGCTGCGAAAACCCTGGCCGATCCCGGCTTCTTCAAACGGCTCGTTGGTCAACAACGACCTCGCTATTTCTGGATCGGCTGTTCGGATAGTCGGGTGCCCGCCACGGAAATCGTGGATCTCGATCCGGGCGAGATGTTCGTTCACCGCAATGTCGCCAATCTCACCATGCCGACCGATCCCAATTTCGCAGCCGCCTTGCAGTTCGCTGTCGATGTTCTGAAAGTCGAGCACATCATTGTCGTGGGCCACTACGGTTGCGGCGGGATTCAAGCCGCGATGACACAGGCTAGCGACGACGCGATCGGAGCCTGGCTCGCCCCGGTGCGCCCCCTCTATCAAACGGGTTCCGGTACACTGGAGGTCAATGCCGACCGCTTGTGCGAGCACAATATCCGCGCTCAGGTGGCGGCACTCGCAGCTAATCCTTTGGTTCTCCAGGCTTGGGCACGGCACGCCTCGCTGACGCTTCACGGTTGGGTTTACGCCATTGGAGATGGTCTGCTGCGGCCGGTTTGCTCACCCATAAGCCGCGCCCCGAATGAGGCAGCCCCCGGACGCCTGGTCGAAGGTACGACATGAACGCCGCGGGCGTCCTGTGCCGCGTAAGGGCGATTGGTCATGACGACAGCCTCGTGAACGCCATCTCCGCATGTCAGGGCGCGTGCGAACCCGATCGCGACATTGATGCACGGATTGCGCTGGCCGTATTTCCGGCGCTGCGCAGCTTGACCGTTATCGCTCCCGGAGTCTGGCGGCAGGACGACGGCAGCCACGTTCGGGCACTGCTCTACACGGCAACTTGCCGCGCTGCCGCTATGTTGGTGCCACCCGGTTATTGGATCGAAGCCGGCCCCCAGGGGACAACCGTGGTGGGCGAGCTTGGCCAATGGACAGCCCATCACCCGGTTGAGGCAATCGCCCTGTGCATGGCCGCGCTCGATGCGCGAAGGGCAGAGCTGTCCTATGCACATTGACCGTTCTCTCCAAACACCATTGCAGCGCCCTGTGCCGCTGCATCAGCAATGATCCCGCAGCCCTCATCATCAGGACGGTCCTACCGGCTTATCTGCGCCGATTGGTGCCACACTCGTCATCACGCGTCGGCCGAAACGATTTCCGGCGCTATTTCTGCTCAAGGAGACAAGCGATGGCTGATCAAAGCCGCAATGCTGCAATAGCCCAATCCGACGTTGAGAGGCTCGTCTTCGAATTGCCTCCCCTGCCCTATGGGACCAAGGATCTCGAGCCTGTCCTCTCGGCGGAAACACTGGAGATCCACCACGGCAAACATCACGCACGCTACGTGGAAACGCTCAATCGGCTGCTGTCAGAGCAGAATTTTTCGGCCCAGAGGCTCGAGGAAATCATCCGGATCGCCCACGGCAGCGGCACGAAGGGCGTCTTCAACAATGCAGCCCAGGCATGGAACCATAGCTTCTTTTGGGAGAGCATGGCGCCGAAAGCGGTCAAACCTTCGGGACTCCTCGCCAGCGCCATTTCGTCCGAATTCGGGAGTCTCGAAACGCTCGGGGAGGAACGGGCCATTTCGGATCGGGCTGGGTCTGGCTCATCGCGAAGCGCGACAAGCTCGAGGTGATCTCGACCCACGACGCGGGTAGTCCGATCCTTGAGGAAGGGGTGACGCCGCTTCTTGCCTGCGACGTGTGGGAGCATGCCTATTACATCGACTACCGTCAGGATCGCGCGGGTTGGCTCACGTCCTGGTGGAACAGGCTCGCAAACTGGGGCTTCGCCGAAACGCAGTTTGACGCGGCGATCGGCCAGGACAAGCCGTGGCGCTACCCAGCACCACCGGCCGCCCGTTGAAGAAAGAGGAGAACGAAATGCTCATTGACGTTTGGGCTGGCGACAGCAGTTCCGCAGCAGCCTGGGGCAGTTTTCACTTCGCGCGGTCGCCCCAGGCAGGAGAAGAGGTTGAGATCGACGGAACGGTCGTGGTCGTCACACGAGCCTGGCATCGACCCAGTATCTATTACAAGGGTGCCAAGTTCGCGATCCTCGTCGAGGAACCTGTCGCCGACGCCCAAGTGCGTCCAGAAGTCCGCGATCACGCCGACATGGCGGTTTGAGCAGACCCGGAGAAGGGCGACATCGCCCTTCTCCGCGCTCAGTCAGGCGGCGAGCAATTCGTCTGCCGGACCGAAGAATTCGTAGTGAATTCGGTCGGAGGGGACGCCAGCCAGCGACAAGGTAGAGACGGCGTGGCGCAGAAACGGACGTGGTCCGCAGATATAGTAATCGGCCTCACCCACCGGCGTGTTGGCGACCAGCCATTCGTCGGTGATGATGCCGGCTACGTCATAATCCTGTCCTGCGACTTCACCTTCGAGCGGGGTCTGATGAAAATCGGTGACGGTGATTGACTTGCCCCGCCCAGCGACAGCGCGAACATGATCACGCATTGCGTGGGTATCGCGGTCATGGGTTCCGTGGACATAATGCACGGGGATTCCGGCGCCGTCCTCTGCAAGCGTTTCGAGCATCGCCACCATCGGGGTCAGGCCCACACCGCCCGACAGGAGGATCACCGGGCGTTCGACATGCGCTGCCAAGAAGAATTCGCCTGCAGGCGCTGCCACTTTGAGCACCGTGCCCGGTTTGGCGTCATCATGGAGCCAGCCCGACGCAAGGCCATGCAGTTCGCGCTTGACCGAAATGCGATAGGTCTCGCCGTTGGGGGCTGCTGAAATCGAATAGTTGCGCTTGACGGGCGGATGCCCCGGAATTTCGAGCCAGAAGGTCAGATACTGCCCCGGCTTGTGCCGCATGACGGCCCCGCCATCGACGGGGCGCAGAATAAAGGAATTGATGACGCTGCTCTCACGCACGACGTCCTCGACGCGAAATTCGCGCCAGCCATTCCATCCGCCGCTCGCGTCCTTCTGCTCCGAGTAGACCCGTTGCTCGCGGGCGATCAGGATGTTGGCCAGGAACCAGTAGGCTTCGCCCCAGGCAGCAAGAATTTCATCGGTCGCCGCATCGCCCAGCACTGCCTTGATCGCCCCCAGGAGCGCCTCGGCTACGTGCGGATAATGTTCAGGCAGAATCTGCAGGCCAACATGCTTCTGCGCGATCCGCTCAACCGCCGGCGCGAGCGCACCGAGATTTTCGATGTTGCTCGCATAGGCGAGAATAGCGCCGGTAAGCGCACGTGGCTGCGAACCGGCGTCGCCATGATGCGACTGATTGAAAAGGTCACGAATTTCCGGATTCTGGAACATGCGGGAATACATCTCGTGCACGATGTCGAGGCCATGGGCTTCGAGTGCGGGCACGGTCGCCTTGACGAGCGCTATGGTCTGATCGCTGAGGGGCTGTGTCATCAACTTCTCCTTTTTGCACGCGTTGGAAATCCCGGACTGTCAGAGCCCGGGCTTGTGATCGTAAAAATCCACCTGCATCTTCATCGGCCCTGTCGGCGTTACGAAATGCGGTTGCTGAGGGAGGAGCAAACCAGGCTGGTCCGGCGTCAGGATGATCTCCGAAGGTGGCTCGAGGTAGGTTAGCCTGAGTTCGCCTTCGAGAACCCGGATCACGCCCCAAACACCTGCCTTCGTGTCATGTCGCGCGCGCAAGGCAGCCGGCAGCGTATCCTGATCGAACACCGGCGTGGAACGATAAGGCAAGTTGTCAGTCATGGGCTTGCACTCGTCGCTCGGGTGCATCCGCCTGTTTGGCTCTAGTGCCCGTTGCGGCACCCCGCCCTTCCAGTTGGAAGAACATCGCGAGTTGCAGGCTCTCGGCGATCCGCCTCGCCTTCGCCTGTAGTGCCGCGGCCGCTTCTGACGTCATCATGTCATTGGTCGTTTGCACCCAGAGCGCGAGCCACCGCTCGAAGAGCGCGGGTGTTATCCTAGCCTTATGCTTCAAATGGGCCGGCACCGGTTGACCCTTGTATCGGCCACTGGTGAGCATGACGGAGGACCAGAATGCAGTCAGCTTCCCAAGATGCTCCGGCCAATCGTCGATCGCATCGTTGAAAATCGGCCCAAGTTCGGCGTCGGCCCGGACCCGCGCGTAGAACTCTTCCACCAAAGGAGCCAGCTCTTCCTCTCTGATTATCGAGGCATCGACCACGACTCGCGCTCCAATCATGTATTACAAATACATCTATATCAATTGCGCTGATGGAGCAAGCCCCCTGCTTGAAGCAGGGATTCTAAGAAAGGCTGGACAGGGCAGTGAATTGCTCTCCAGGCTTGCCTATCGTTCGAGATCTTTTGCCGTTTTATCGGCCGCCGCGCGATGCTGTTCTCGCGTTTCGTCCCGGCGCTGCTCTGTCTCCCGCATACGCGGTGCGCGGACCTGGCCGCCACGTTCGAGGGTTTGGGCAACCGCCTCGCGCGCAGCGACCTTCATGCGGGCCGCTTCCCGTGAATCTGAGCCATATTTCTTATCTATCGCCGCATCCATCGCCGCGACCTGTTTTGCCGCAGGATTGGTGCGCTTGTCCTGTAGGCGTTCGCTCTGCGTCATCTGCCGAAAATCACTGGCAACCCGCCGATCGCGATCTTGCCGCGCCGGATCGCGGGAACCGTCCGATTTCTCATTGGGCTTGCCGCTCGACGCGGCCTGCTCGTTCCTATCGTCAGCCATTATCCCTTAGCTCCTTTCAGAAATGCCAAAGCGTCACTGTCTCCCCCGTCGCCATGTGCGCCGTCATCGACCGTGGAGCCGTTTTCCGGGCTGTCAGCATCTTCCGGCCGCTCCACGTCCCTATCTCGCTGATCGCCGCTCGCAGGACCATTCTCGCTCGCCGGATCGGCCGAGGCGACAACGCCGGCGAGGTCATCGAAATTGATGCCGGTGAAATCAGCATTCAGACCCAGCGCCTCGAAGAATGCCGTTGCCTTGTGCGGATCGCCATCGTCGGGCAGCTCATCGAACGGGAAGCCGACCAGACGCGCGAACTCGACACCGGCCAACGCATCCTGATCGCTCATTTCGGGGGCTTCGGCCCCTTCGATGATGGCGAGGGAGCGCCGAGCTATGGAAGGATCGAGAGGCCGCGGCGTCACAGGCGGCGCGACCATGCTGGACGCCTTCACCATCCACTTGTCCTTGTAGTAGCGGATTTTTCGGCCCTTGAGCGGCGGGATACCCGCCCGCAGCACAATCACTTCCTCCTGCGATAGCAGAAGCAGTTCTTGTGGGAGCATCAGCGGGCGGCGCTGATCGGACGTGGACACCGAGCCTTCCCAGGCGTCCCATATCCGCCGCGATCGGCTCTTAGCCTGGAAGGTGTAATTGCCGAGGCGTTCGGAAATCTCCTTGGCTACGTCGATATGCTTGGGCGTGAATACCAGCTCGACGCCGCAATTCTGGACAATCTCGCTGGTAACGTCCGGTCCATATACGTCCCGCAACTGCGCCCGCGCCTGGATGACGGGTAGCAGCCGGATGCCGTAGCCCGCGACATAGGAGAATCCCGCCGCGATCACGCTGGCGCGGCCGAGGCGGGCAAATTCGTCCAGCAACAGGAGGAGCTTGATTGGATGCTTCCCCGTCTTCTCGTCGGGCAGCTCTCGCACGTTCAGGTCTATGAGCTGCTGAAACAGCAGATTGTAGATGTCCGAAACTCGCTCGATATTGTCGGGCGAGACGCCGAGGTAGAGCGAGATCGGCCGCGAGCGGAACTCGCGCAGGTCGAAATCCGATTCCGATGTGGCCGCGTCCACATAGGGGTTGATCCATAGGTTGATCTTGGCCGACACCGATTGCCGGATGCCGGTAAAGGTGTTCGCGGAACTCGAAATCCAGTCATTGAGCGCAGAAATGCAGGCTTCGGAGAGCGGGTTTCGTTGTGCCTGCCTTTGCTTGATGATCTTGGGAAACCGCTCTTTGGCGTCGCCGGCGCTGAAATTGCGATAGACCTCGCCCATGGTGAACGGCAGCACGGGCGTAGCCGCGATATAGGCCGCAACGCCGATGAAGGCGGTTCGCGCGCTGTCCATCCAGAAGCTTTCGCCGTTGGCCGGGGGCGGCCACAGCATCGCCGCGATCTTCTGCAGCTCGTCAATGACCTCGACCGGATCGCTCCGGTTAATGTGTGAGAAGGGATTGAAACGGCAGGTGCGGCCTTGCGGGTCGAGGGGATCGAACAGCAGCACTTGATGGCCGAGGCTCTTGCGCCACCCCGCCGATTTCTCCCAATTTTCCTGCTTCACGTCGAGAACGACGACCGAATCTGCCCAGGTCAGAAGGTTGGGGATCACGACGCCGACGCCCTTACCGGCGCGGGTTGGCGCTTCCAGCAACACATGCTCCGTTCCGCCGAACTGGACGAAGCCGTTGCCGCTCTTGCCCAGGAGCAAGCCTTCCCGGTCCATCAGGCCCGCCGCCTTGGCCTCGCTGTGCCTGGCCCAGCGCGCCGCGCCGTGCAGGGCGTCCTTGCGGTTGATATAGATCATCGCGGCGATCAGGCCACCAGCGGCGGCAACGCCGCCGACACCCTTTGCGAGCCAACCCATCACGAATGGATTGTGGCGGTAGAACCAAAAATATTGCGGCATTTTCGCCAAATTCAGGTCCGTCCTGAACTGCCCCATGCCGATGATCGCAACCAGGCCGCCGAGCAGGAAAACCACGACGACCGCGAACAGCCCGTAAACAATCAGATCACGGCGACCCATGCCCAGGCCCTCCCTACATGCCGGATGTGTCCGGCTCGAAATAGATTTCCGTCACGCGAAAGCGGCCATCGACCTTCTTGCACTGAACGACCACATCAACGAGGAGGTGCAGCAGATCGAGAATGTCCTTGCGTTCCAGATCGCGGCCGCCTTCGGATTCCTTCACCAGCAGGGAAAGTTGCTCGAAGGCGAGAGCGGCGGAATCGGCGTGAACGGTGGTGATCGAGCCGGGATGGCCGCTGTTGACGTTCCGCAGATAGAAAAAGGCGGTGCCGTCACGCAGCTCTTGCAGCAAAATGCGGTCAGGCCGCATCCGCAGGCTGGCCTCGAGCAAATGCTTTGCCCCCACCTGTGCTTGCCCCTGCCCGTCCTTGGAATAGAGCATATGGACGGCGTTGCGGTGCGGCACGATCAGTTCGCGCGTGTCCTCGATCGTCAGAAGCCGCTCATCGGGCGGGATCAGTTGAATGAGCGCCTTGGAAAGCGTCGTCTTGCCCGATCCGGTCGCGCCTGAGATCAGGATATTCTTGCGGGATTTCACCGCCAGTTCGAGGAACGCAGGCCAATCCCCCTTTTGCTTGAGGGCGATCAGGTCCGCGTCAGCGACCGAAGTCCGCCCGCGCGCGATCTTGGTTTGCTCGAACAGCCCGCCGGCATCCAGTTCTTCAAGCCCGAATGTCCGGGTCGATGGCTTGCGGATCGTGATGGAATATAGGCCGAGATCGCAAGCGGGCGGCGCTACGATCTGGACGCGCTCGCCCGTGGGCAGACTGGTGGAGCAGATCGGCGTTTGCGGCCCGATCTTCTGCTTGGTGTAATTCGCCATCGAGTTCGACAGCGTTTCCAACCAATTCACCGTCAACTTATCGTCGTTGACCCATTCCCAACCGCCCCGGCCCTCGATGCCGATTTCGTGCGGCTTGTTGATGACGAGTTCCGTCACCGCGTCCGCATCGAGCAAAGATCGGAGCGGTTGGAGGTGGTGCAACAATATCGACTGGTCGAACATCAGCGCCGCAGCCTCAAGGAATAGACCCCGCTAAAGTCCACATCGCGCGCGACCATGATGGTCATTTCGCGGCCCTGGGGCGCGCGAAGGCGTGGCCGTATCCGCTGGGAATCCTGCGCGGCGATCGCCGCCGCCGTGTTCGGCGCGCGCATCGTCTCTTCGACCCCGGAAACCTCATTGCTGATCGCATTGCCGGCGTCCCCGACGATGGAGAGCAACAGTGCCCCACCGAACCGCTGCCAAAAGAACGTATCGACCTTTCCGCCCATCCCGGCGCGGCCGAGCTGATCGGCCGCAGGAGAGCCGAGGCTGACCGAAATGCCCGATGGCGTGATGGCCCGGTTCCACAGCACGAAAATGCGATGCTCGCCGGTCGAGAACCCGCCCTGATACTCGCCCAGGACGCGCGTTCCCTTTTCCATCAGGATCACATTGCCGTTGGCCGACCAAATATCTTGCGGGATGACGCAGCTCGTCAGGCCGGGTTGCGTCGAATCCATCGCCGTTTGCAGCACGCAAGGAATCTGCATTCCCGCCGTGATGAGGAAATTGCGATTTGGGAGGCGACCGGCAGAGACTTGTTGAATGTCCATGCCGTTGAGCTTGGACTGGAGCGGATTGAGCGCGGTGGCGCCGCCGCCCTGTTCGCCCCCTGCTCCGCCAGCGCCGGCACCGCCAACCCGCAAATTGCTGAACGGGCCAGCATTGCCGCCCGTCAAAGCTTGCTGGCCGATGTTAGGCGACACTGCCATGATCGGCGCTCGCCGCATCGCGTCTTGCCGGGCCTGTTCGCGCTGGAGGGCCGCAAGCCGTTCCTGGCGGGCCTTCTCGGCTCGTTCATAGGCGGGATCATTCCCACGCCCATTGGGACCGGGAACCATCGCCCCGCCCGACAAATCCTGACCCGGGCCAGCGGCCATGATCGGATTACCGAACGGGTCCGTTCCGACCTGCTGCATTCCAGCGCCGGGGTCATCCTGTTTCACGACGACCGAGGCCGCTTGGCGTGCCGACTTCTCGGCCGACGCATCATCGAGCCGGAAAGTTGCGTCAGTTTGCGTCCCGGCAGCCTTCTTGTCGGCCTGCGATGCCATCGAATAGACCACGAAGCCGAGGAAGGCCGCACCCAGCGCCGCAGCTCCCATCGCGCCCTTGCCCATCGACTGCAACCGACCGCGCGGGTTGAATGCCTTGCGGTCGATTTCCGGCGTCGTGCTGTTCGCGTCCTTTAGAACTTCGTCGCGCACGTCCGTATCGTCGTAGGTCGGGCGTACCTGGTCGTCGCCCTGCTGGGCCTTTTGCTCAATTTCGCTCATTGCCGGCTGCTCCCGTCCAAACTGCGTTCCACATCGGGCGAAGCCGTCCCCGATGAATTGTCCGGCCCATAGCGGTCATAGGCATTGTTCCAGATGCAGGAGAGCGCATCGCCCCTCCGCAAGCGGAACTGCCGCGCGACCTCATGGATCACGACAAATTCGCCCCGAACATCATAGGGCACGACCGCTTCCGACCCATCGGGCCGCACCGTGAAGATCGCCGGGAGCTGCTGATTGCGGGGGAACCGCATAATCGTGAACTGCCCGTTGTCCGTCACCTCTGACGGAGCGAGATCCGATGACCCCGCGAGCGAGTAGTTCAGATTCCGCGTGCCCTGGACTGCCGCGGCTTCCAGCGCCACCTTGACCCCGCCCGCCTCGACCATCAGCATTTGCAACTGAACCTGCTGCAACTGCGCTTGCCGTGCTGCTGCCGCTTCCTCAGCCGGATAGCGGAAACGGACCACGAATTGCGCGTCCGTCCCTGGCGCTATCGCCCCGCTCCGTGCCGACAGCGCGAATGTATAGGTGCGAACCACCCCGCCCTTCCGGGTGACGACGATCAGGTTTGTCGCCGGTGCCTTCTCGCGGGGTTTGATGAAGAGGATGTTTTCAGCGGGGGCGACCTCCCAAGAAACCGTGTCACCCAGCGCCACGCTCGAAATCGCTTCCCCGTCCCCGAAAACGATTTGCGATGCGGCGCGGAAAACCCCGTTTATCCGCACCACTTCATCCGTATTGTAATTGATATAGCGGATGCGGGTATCTTGCCGACCCGAACGAGGGACTTCCTCGCCAAAGGCCGGTGTGGTGACGATCGCGGCGGCCAGCGCGCCGCCCATCAGAATGTTCCGAAAGCCGGTCATCGCGCAATCTCCGGGTCAGCGCGGTAGCTGACCACCTGAAAGCCGAGCGGGTTGTCGAGCCTGCCCGCTTCGGTTGTCGGCCGATCCACATATTTGAAATTGACGGTCGCAATCCAATTGCTGGTTTCATCCGGCGCGTTGCCAGGACGCATGACCGAACGGACAAAGCGCACCTGGGCCACGCGATCGTTGATGAAGGTGATGTTGCGAACGGCGGCCGAGACGATCTCCCCGCCTTGATAATTCGCAACGGGGCTGTTCGGGTTTTGCGGCCGACGCTGGGCAGCGAACTTTTCCTGCTCCTGCGCTATCGACAGCGACAGCACCTTGTTTTGCATTTCCTTCGCGCTGGCGCCGTTCCACCCCTCCCGGTTCCGCACATATTCGGACAGGAAGAATTTGTTGACCGCCTCGTCGGCCGTGATGTTCCGCGTGTTGGTCAACCGCGTCACCACATCGACGCCGCCAGTCTGGCGATCGACGCGGATCACATAGGGTTCCACCGATCGCAGCGGGGCCACCACATGCCAGCCCAGCATGAGCAGCCCGAAGGCAACCCCGCCAGCACCGGCCAGATAGGCGATGCGCTTTTGCTTGTTTGCCTCTCGAACACGATCAAAGTCCCAATCCTTCGCTTCCGCGAAATATTTGTCGAGTTCGCTCTTCTTCTTCACGCTGAGGGCCATCGTCAGCAGCTCCCATAAGCAAGTTGAGGTGACGCCGGATCGCGGCGCATCGAGAGCGGCCGACCGGCAGGCGGCGGGGCGGGTGCCCGATCCTGTGCAGTCGGGGGCGCCGGCACCGCCGCATCGGCGGGCGGGCTGTCCGGGTTGCCCTGCGCGCCATCACGGCCGAACACCATCACGTCACGGCCAGAAGCTGACCCTTGGGGGACGGCACTCACCGCCGCTTGCTGGAAAACCGAGCCGTTCGGATTGGCGGGCTGCGCGCTTCCCCGGCTGCACTGTTTCGGCGGATTGCGGCTCTCCGAGGTCGTTGCACAAGCCGCCAAAGCGCAGCTCGCTACCCCGACGCAGAGAATCCTTCCCCATCGGCGCGCACCAGACGCGCCGTGATTCAACAACCACATTGCTATTCTCCTATCTGTTGCCGGGCCTGGACGACGCACCGGACAGCGACGTCCGACCCGAAGATGCTTGAGCTTGTGAAATGAAACTGGCGCGCGCGGCGGATTGCCGGTTGAGGCTCCAGCGCGCGGTATTCCCGACCGCGTTTGCTGCCTTTCTCGGCGCGGCGATCCCCCCCGAAACCAGCCTGCGTTGCAGCGTCGAGGGATAGAGCGCCGACAAGAAGCCAGCGCCCGACGAACCTCCGCCGCCCGCGAAAGACCCGATCGACTGCGCCTGCAAGATCAGGAAGCCGCCGACGAGGACCGCGACCAATTGCAGGCACATTGCCGCAATCGCCGTCCAAGTATCGCCGCCGTCCCCGGCACCGACCGAACCCGGAATGGCGTTCACCAACGCCACGACGAACAAGAGCGCGATCGCCACGGCCGCAGTCTGGATGGCGTAGTTCAGCACCGCGCCGAGCCAGCTAAAGAACAGCCCGGACGAGGACGGGAAGATGAGAGCGCCGACGAAAATCGGCATGGTGGCGATCGTCACGAACAGCCCGAACTTGATGAACAGCACAATCGTCATCGCAATCGCGGCGATGATGTAGGCGAGCAGCATGATGACGATGACCATGAGGCCGGTCGCAAGATTCGGGATGGTCACTGGAATGAAGGTGCTGGCTTCGACCCAAGGCTCCATGGAGTTATGGATCGACAAGGCCGGTTCGACGGCGTTCTTCACGAAGGCGTCAAAGGAGGCGTTCAACGCCCCGCCGCCCAGCGCGCTTGCGAGCTGATCGGGGGCTTGCTGCGCCGCCGCTGCTATCTGTGGCGCTATGCTCGATGTAGCGGCCATGATGACGAGATAGCATTTGAGCCAGGTGCTAAGATAATTGCCGAAAGGCTCATTCGAGACGCCGCGCATGATGGCGAAGCCGACAATCACGAGATTGATCGCCATGGCCGTTTGCAGCGGTGCCGACACCAGGCCCATGACTGCCGCATATTTCCCGGCGAGCGTCCCGGTAATCTGGCCTTCGAGCATGTTGTAAATCGCGTCGAGCGCCATGGATCACCTATTTCCCGTTCCAAGTCGGAAAGATCGAACCATCCTTGATATTCTTCTTCGTCCTGGCCCGATCGCGCTCGAACGCCTCGCGTGCTGCGCGCTGGATTGCCACGGAGGCGTTGCCGCAGTTGACGCCGGCGTCTCCGTTGCTCTGGCAGCGCGCGGACTTCTCGCGCGCTTCGTCCAAATGCTGCTTGTAATATTCGACCGACTTTTCTTCCTCGCCGCAGGCGGCCAGCGGAAGCGCCGCGAACGCTAGGACTGCAAAACACTTCCGCATGGCCTTCTCCTTCGGGGTCAGTTGCCGTTCCAAGTCGGCCAGATTTTTCCGCTGTCGATATTCTCCTGCGTCCGGCGCTGAGACGCGGCGAAGTCGGCCGACGACTTCGTTGCCATCGCCGCGCGGGCTGCCTGTTCAGCTGCCTGCATTTGGAGAAGGCGATTGTTGATGCCGGCGTTTTCGATCGCGGCACGAGCGGCAATGTCCTGAGACTCGCGGAGCGTCGAGGCCGACGACAGGCCGGTATTGAGCTGTTTCAGGCCGTCGCCCGTCGCCTCTGTGGCGTCGAGCATATATTCGCCATAGGCTTGATCGCGCGCGCTCGCCGTCGAGGCCCTTCTGAGAACCCCTTGGGCGTCACCAAGCCGTGAATCGAGACCTGAGAGCGAGAAATCGTTGCCGCTCATGATGGATTCGGCCCTGTTGCCGATCGCGCCCAGGTCGCGCAGATCGCCGGAAATCAGGCTCACCGACTGCTGCATACCGTCCGGCAAGGCGCTTTGCAGAATGGGGGAATCCAGCAAGTTGCTCACGCTGCGAATTTGCGAGATGCTGTTGAGCGCGCTGTAGAGGCGCTGGGCCTCCTGCAATTGCTGCAAGGTGTTCCGTGCCGTCTGGAGGGCCTGCGCGATAGACCGCACATCGACCACCGCCATTTGGGCGTGAGCGGGTGCAGCCATGAACAGGGCGGCCGCCACAGCCAGCGCGGCCTCTGTGATCTTTCTCCTCATATCAATTGCTCCATTCTCTACGCCCGACCGAGCGCCAGCGGCGCTTGAACTCAGGCATCCACGCATCGGGATCATCCCCGAACTCTGCCCGCAGCTCGTCGAGCAACTGGACAGTGCCTTGGCGGCCGGAAAGCACCGCCAATTCGTCATCCATGCCGTTCAGGTCCAATTCGACCACCACGGAATCATGGCCTTGTTTGATGAGAAAGCGCCGGCTTTCCGGCGACAGATCGACCTTGATAAGCCGGAACTCGGCTTCGGTCAGATTGAGGCCGTCAATATAGTCGCGGGCCTGCGCGTTGGGGTTCGGCAAAAGGATCTTCGTCGGGCATTGCTCGATGATGGTTTCGGCAATGTCCGAGCGCAGCGCGTCCGCCGGCGACTGCGTGCCGAACATCATCATGGCGTTGCGCTTACGATAGGTCTTCAGGCCGTCGCGCGCGAAGTGACGAAACGCCGGATCGCCCAGCGCCTTCCAAAATTCGTCAATGTCGATGATGACCGGCTTGCCGTCCACAATGTCATCGAGACGATGGAACAGGTAGCTCATGAGCGGCGGGCGGATCGCGTTGTTTTCAAGGAAATCGGTCATATCGAAGCCCATCAACCGGGCATCGAGCCGCAGCGTGTCCGCCTCATTGTCGAACACCCAGCCAAACTCGCCGCTCTTGGTCCACCGCTCCAATCGCGCGCCGATCCCATCGACGCTCGTTTGATCGAGCTGCGAACGCACCGCAGAGAGCGACCGCACTTCCTGGGGGAGACGGCCGACCGCTTCGAGCGCCTGGTTGAGCTGGTAAAGCTCCTGTGGCGACAACTCGCTGCCTTCGGGCGTCACGAGCTGGCGCAGCCAGGCCGAAAGAAACTCGCGGTTGCGCGGACCATGATCTAGCGCCTTCAACGGCGCGAAGCCCGAAGACTGGCCGTTTTTCAGCGCGAGATAGGTTCCGCCCGACGCGCGCACGAAGATTTCCGCGCCCCGGTCCTTGTCGACGAACGCCATGCGCGCGCCGGTCTTTTCGGCCTGCGACAGCATGAAATTCTGGATGACCGTCTTACCGCCGCCCGAAGGACCGAGGATCAGCGTATGTCCCACGTCCCCGAAGTGGAAATTGAAGTAGAATGGGGAATTGGCCGTTGTCTTGAGCAGCGCGATTGCATCGCCCCAATGGTTCCCCTCTGGCTGGCCGAGCGGATAGGTATGGATCGGCGCCAGCGCCGCGAAATTCCGCGACGTGAGGGCCGCAGGCCGCGTCCGCCACGCGAAATTGCCCGGCAGCAGCGACCAATAGGCCGCTTCAAGAGCTAGATCCTCGCGGGCGGCGACAATGCCGCTTTCCGACAGCGCCGCACGCGCTACGCTCAGATTCTCCGCTAGAATCTTGGGCGTCTCCCCGAACACGGAAAGCGCAAGATGATGCTCGCCCAGGACGAAGCGATTGGACTGCAAATCGTCCATCGCCTCATCCAGTTGGGCTTGCTGGCTAAAGGCAACGTCATCGGTCGCGCTCAACTGCGCGCGCTTCCGCCTTGCCGTCTCCATGCCCATCTGCTTGCCGAGGAAGGCGAAGCCCTGGCCCAGCACAAATTCAAACTTGGCTTCGAGCAGGGCATTTAGCTGGCCCGGAAAGGTCCGGGCCGCATGTTCGCGCACCGCGAGGATGCCGCCATAGCGGGAACCACCCGGCTCGCGGACCTCGAACAGCTCCTGCCCGAAGATGACCCGATCCGAATAGATCGCGCGGCCCAGGTGGCCGCGCACTAGCGGCACGCGGCGCTTGTCGGCCGTCATGACACGCTGCAACAGTTCCATAGGCTCGCTGAATTGCAGCCCATTGAACTCGTAGATGCCGAGGACGCGCGGCTTGATGCGCCCCATGAGCTTTTCCACGTCCCGCAGAATGTCGGTGAACGTCTCGACAATATCCTCTTCGGCTTCGGCCGCGGTTGCCTTCGAGAACATTGAAAACACCGACTTTGCCGCCTTGTCGGCCGCGCCGACAGCGGGCCGGTAGATGACCGTCAGGAAATGCTCATTGACGAACATGCGCTTGGCGAGGACGCGGCCCCTGTAGGTCGCATCAAGATCGCGGGCGAAGTCCGAGCGGAAATCACCGTCAGGATAGCCGCGCTCGATACGGCGGATGGTATGCACCATCACCGCTACGCGCTCATGCGCGAGCGTGCGCCAAGCGGTGTTCAGCTTTTCGTGCCAATCGTTGATGGTTGAAATATCGGCCGTCTCGAAGGCAATCCCGTCGAGCGCGAAAACGGCCATATATTCGCCGTTGTCGAGCGCCAGAATATGCTCGTTCACATGACGCGCATAGGGGAGATACTGCGACGGGTCGCGTTCGAGCTTGATCGGCGGCTTGGTCTTAAACACGGTCAAACCCCTTCCGCTGGACGCCCGCGACGGGGAGCGGGGAATAGCTCGACCCGCCCCAAATCATCTTGTTCGGCGCCGGCGCCTTGGTGCGGCCGAACAGGAAAATGATCTTGAACATATTGTAGTCGCTACGGACGATGAGCCGCGCGGTGGCGAGAAGCGCGCCGCCGATCGCCAGCGCCCAAATCGGATTGCCCAGCACCA
>NZ_JALJVY010000017.1 GCF_024168485.1 Sphingobium sp. OAS761 | reverse complement strand
CCATGGCAATGCCCTCCAACCGGCACCCATAGATTCAGACATTCATCGCTTTGGGAATCCCCAACGTGAGTCAGGATCATTGGAGGTTGGTATTACAGGTGTCAGTGAGACATTGCGCAGGTTGCGGCTCCTGCTCCTACGCGGAGATATGCCATCATCATGCAAACGACAAACCGTGCTCGCTATCCGGAGATCGAGGATCAGGAGCAAATGTCGGCTTCGAGGCACAAACCTGCCCTTCTCGAAGGAAACCGGAAAGACTTGAACTGGTCGGCAGGCGACGTCCGCACTTGGAGATGGAGCGGTCGTTCCTTGCTGCTCCGCTCAATGGCGGCTTCCGGCGCAGATCCTGACGTGGAGGGCGGTTTTGACGGGAGCCGTCATGTCGCTCGTCATGACCGGTTTCAGGCGGCGCTTGTATCCCAGCCGCCGGGCCAACTAGGGCATCGTCGGCGGCACAATTGCCGTCTCTGCAGAAGCGCTTAGGCTGGTCCGCAGCCAGGAAACCGTCAATTCACGTCGCTTGCTACCTGACCGAGACTTCGCTCTTAGCGATTCCCTCCATCAGCAATTGGACGGCGCGCGACATGACGCTATCTCTCTCTTCGGACGGAAGGTCCAGCGCGACCGCCTGAAGCATCTGGGCGATACGAACGATGTCGTCCACGGACAGGTCATCGCGAACGATTCCCGCCTTCCGCGCGCGCTCCAGAGGCAGGGCCATGAGTTGTCGCGCCCGGATTTCGAACTCTTGCCATTCCTGCTTCAACGACGGATCGCCTTCCAGGCTTCGTAGCCCCGAGGCATGCAAA
Source organism: Sphingobium sp. OAS761 (assembly GCF_024168485.1). GTDB lineage: Bacteria > Pseudomonadota > Alphaproteobacteria > Sphingomonadales > Sphingomonadaceae > Sphingobium. The sequence continues at coordinate 77,384 of NZ_JALJVY010000017.1, read as the reverse complement.
GCCGACAGAAGGCCGATGCGGATCAGGAAAGAGCGGAACGCGGCGCGATCATCGCTGATGAGGTCGACCTGTGCGATCAACTCGTCCAGCCGCCGCCTTACGACCTCCAGCACCAGCATCGAGCGGTCACGGAAGTTGCGATAGAGCGTGCCACGCCCGATTCCGGCGCTTTCCGCGACAGTTTCCAGCGGGACGTCATAGCCCTGCTGCTCGAACATGTCGGCGGCCACGGCAACCAGCCTGGCTCGTCGTTCCTGCGCGTCTTTCCTCATGCTTGACGGGCCTCCCCCTTTCGCATAATAACCGGACATCGATGTCCGCTTATACGTTTCTGCGTCGCCACGGAAGAATGGCTGCGCTCAGGACTTCTGGAGAGGAATGTCCGTCAGGTCCAGACGATCCGTGGTCAACCTCCCGAGGAGCTTTTTCCTGTGCCGACCTTTTCGACGAACCTGCGCTGCTGCGGCAGCGCGGCGGTGCTGCTGCTGCTGGCGTCCTGCGGGCATCAGGAGGAACAGGCTCCTCCGGCTCCTCCGGTCGATGTGGTGGCGGTCAGGACGGGCGAGGTTCCCAACATCGTCGAACTGCCGGGCCGGATCGAGGCGGTGCGCGCCGCCGAGGTGCGTGCCCGCGTAGACGGGATCGTGGAGCGCCGTCTCTATCAGGAGGGGTCCGATGTGCCCGCCGGGGCGCCGCTGTTCCGGATCGATCCGCGGGACAAGCAGGCGCAGCTGGCCCAGGCGCAAGCCGCTCTCAATCGGGCGATGGCCGCGCGCGCCAATGCTCGTTCGATCGTCGCCCGCTACGAGCCGCTGGTAAGCCGCAAGGCCGTCAGCGCGCAGGAATATGACGCGGCGCTTTCGGATTCGCGACAAGCCGACGCCAGCGTTAGCGACGCACGCGCCGCCCTGGACCGGGCACGCCTTGAACTGGGATACACAACCGTGCGCGCGCCGATCGCCGGCCGGGTCGGCAAGGCGCAGGTGACGGAAGGCGCCCTGGTGAGCGCGTCCTCCGCGACCCTGCTGACACAGGTGAACCAGCTCTCGCCGATCTATGCGACCTTCACCGAGTCCAGCTCCAAATTCCTCGATGTGCAGCAACTCGCCAAATCCGGCGCGCTTCGCTTGCCCGATCTGAACGCCATAGAGGTGCGCCTGGTGCTGGAAAACGGCGCGCAATATGGCCTGCCCGGACATCTGGATTTCGCCGATCAGACGGTCGATCCTTCCACCGGCAGCCAGACGCTGCGCGCCCGCTTTCCCAATCCCGACCGGCTGCTGCTGCCCGGCCAGTTCGTGCGCGCGCGCATCATCGCCGGTGTGCGCCGCGACGGCATCGCCATTCCCGAGCGGGCGGTTCAGATCAGCAACGAGGAGGCATCGGTCCTGATCGTCGGACGCGACAATCTGGTTGTCAGGCGAACGGTCGAACTGGGTGGCCAGAGCGGCGGCAAATGGGTGGTGCTGTCGGGCCTCAGGAGCGGCGATCTGGTCATCGTCGATGGCTGGATGAAGGTGCAGCCCGGCCAGAAGGTCGCGCCGCGCAAGGCGGGTGCTGCTCCGGCACCCGCCGGCAAGCGCTGACCGGCAGGAGGCTCTCATGAAACGCTTCTTCGTCTATCATCCGGTCTTTGCCTGGGTCGTCGCGATCTTCGTCGCCCTGTTCGGCATCATCGGCCTGCGGCTCCTGCCCGTCGAACAATATCCCCAGGTCGCGCCGCCCGCGCTCAATCTCCAGATCACCTACAACGGCGCCGACGCGGCGACGCTCGACCGGACGGTGACGTCGATCATCGAAAAGGAGATGAACGGCGTCGAGAATTTCCTCTACATGTCCTCCACCAGCCGGTCTAACGGGACGGCGCAAGTCACCGTCACGTTCAAACCTGGAACGAACCTGGACGTCGCGCGGACGCAGGTGCAGGATCGGCTGAGCCGCGTCGAACCGCGCCTGCCGGCCGAGGTGAGGCAACTGGGGATCAGCGTCACCAAGTCCAGTTCCGGCTTCCTGATGCTTGTCGCGCTCCAATCGAAAGATGGCGCGTTGAGCGCGCTCGACATGGGCAACTTCGCGTCGAGCAAGATCATGGATGAACTGCGCCGTGTTCCGGGGGTGGGCGACGTGCAATTGTTCGGTTCGCCCTATGCCATGCGCGTGTGGCTCGACGAGGAAAAGCTGGCCGGCTACGGCATCTCGGCGGCCGAGGCGCTCGCCGCGGTCCAGGAGCAGAACAGCCAGACCGCCGGCGGCGGGCTGGGCGAGCAGCCCCTTGCGGCGGGGTCCGAACTCAACGCCAAGATCATCACGCAGAACCGCTTTTCGACCCCTGAACAGTTTCGCCAGATCATCGTCAGGTCCAATCCGGACGGTTCGACGATCCGGCTCGGCGACGTTGCGCGCGTCGAACTGGGGAAGGACAATTACGGCTTCCGCCTGACGCTCAACGGCACGGAAACGGTAGGCATGGCGATCCAGCTCGCCAGCGGCGCCAACGCACTGGGCACGGCCGAGGCCATAAAAGCCCGCATGGGCGAATTGGAGAAGACATTTCCGCCGGGCCTGAGCTGGACCGTTCCCTTCGACACCACGCCGTTCATCACCGCCTCGGTCGACAGCGTTATCCACACGCTGGTGGAAGCGATGGTACTGGTGTTCCTCGTGATGTTCCTTTTCCTCCAGAACTGGCGCGCCACGCTGATCCCGGCGCTGGTGGTGCCGGTCGCGCTCGCCGGCTCGTGCCTTGGCCTGTTCCTCTTCGGCTACTCGATCAACGTCCTTTCGCTGTTCGCGATGGTGGTGGCGATCGGCATCCTCGTCGACGACGCCATCGTGGTGGTCGAGAATGTCGAGCGCATCATGCGCGAGGAAGGGCTCAACCCCAGACGCGCTACGGTGAAGGCGATGGGTCAGATCACGAGCGCGATCATCGGCATCACGCTGGTGCTGGTCGCGGTGTTCATCCCCATGGCGTTCTTTCCGGGGTCGACCGGCGGCATCTACCGCCAGTTCTCGGTGACGCTCGCCATTTCCATTCTTTTCTCGGCCCTGCTGGCCCTGACGTTGACGCCTGCGCTTTGCGCTACCCTGCTCAAGGCGGAGCATGACCATGACAGCAGCCAGCCGCGTGCGCCCAAAGCGGGCATCGCAGGGTGGCCGCACCGCTTCTTCGACTGGTTCAACGACCGGTTCGGTCGCGTGACCGATCGCTATACCGCAGGCGTCGGCACGATGGTGCGCGCGCCCGGGCGGTGGCTGGCCGTTTTCGCGGTGATGTGCGTCGTCACGGTCCTGGCTTTCACGCGCCTGCCCGGCGGCTTCCTGCCGACCGAGGATCAGGGCTATATCTTCGCCAGCTATACGGCGCCTCCCGGCGCAACGATCCAGCGCACGCAGGAATCGGTGGAGCAGGCCGAAGCCTTCCTGCGCAAGCAGCCGCAGGTTCGCAACGTCGTCTCGATCGTCGGTTTCAGCTTCTTCGGGCAAGGCCAGTCGGCCGCGCTTTCCTTCGTCGATCTCAAGCCCTGGGACGAGCGGAAGGGGTCCGGCGACAGTTCCAGTGGACTGGTGCAGCGTGCGAATGCTGCCTTCTCGACAATAACGGGCGCCATGATCTTCGCCCTCGACCCGCCGCCGATCCAGGCGCTGGGCAATGCGACGGGCTTCACCATGAAGCTGGAGGATCGCAGCGGCGAGGGTGGTATGGCGCTTCAGCAGGCCGCGCAGCAGATCCTGGCGCAAGCCGGCAAGAGCAAGATCTTCGCCATGGTCCGGCAGGAAGGGCTGCCGCCATCGCCGCAGCTCCATGTCGATATCGACCGCATCAAGGCCCGCAGCCTTGGCCTCAGGATAGCCGACGTCAACCAGACGCTGGGCGTCGCTTTCGGCTCGGCCTATGCGAACGACTTCGTCCATGACGGCAATGTCCTGCGGGTCTATCTCCAGGCCGATGCCGGACAGCGGATGCGCGCCGAGGATGTGTCGGCCCTGCGGGTTCGCAATGACCAGGGGCTGATGGTGCCCTTCTCCGCCTTCACACGGGTCAAATGGACGGCGGGGCCGCAACAGCTCGAACGCTATAACGGCTACCCGTCGATCACCCTGTCGGGCCAGGCGGCGCCGGGCCAATCCAGCGGCGTGGCCCTGGCGGAGATGGAGCGCATCGCCGGCAAGGTGCTGACCGGCAACCTGTCCTACGAATGGACCGGCACCGCCTATGAGGAAAAGCAGGCAGGCGGGCAGATCGGGCTGCTGCTCGGCCTGTCCGTAATCGTCGTGTTCCTGCTGCTCGCGGCGCTTTACGAAAGCTGGCCGATCCCGCTGGCGGTGCTGCTGGTGGTGCCCTTCGGCGTGCTGGGCGCGGTCATCTTCACAATGCTGCGCGGGCTTTCGGCCGACGTCTACTTCAACGTGGGCCTAATCACCATCATCGGCCTGGCCGCCAAGAACGCGATCCTGATCGTCGAATTCGCTGTCGAACAGGAGGCTGAGGGCGTCGCGCCGCTGGAGGCGACGATCAATGCTGCGCGGCTGCGGCTTCGCCCGATCCTGATGACCAGCCTGGCCTTCATCCTGGGCATGGTTCCGCTTGTCATCGCCAGCGGCGCCGGAGCGGCAAGCCGTCACGCGGTCGGCACGGGGGTGGCGGGCGGCATGATCACCGCGACGCTGTTCGGCATCTTTTTCACGCCCGTCTTTTACATCGCGATGCGGCTGTGGCTCGTGCGCAAGCGGGACCATGAGGCGGCAGACGCGCAGGAGGAGGCGCGAGAGCGAGCAGGTTCGGACGGGGAGACCGCCCATGCGTAATCCCGTGCACATCCTCATCGGCGTAGCCTTGCTCGGTGGCTGCAACATGGCCCCGAAATATGTCCAGCCCGTTCCGCCCGTACCGGCAAGCTTCCCAGCTTCCCCTGCGAGCGGGGGAGAAGCCGCCACGGCGGTGGGTTGGCAGCGCTTCTTCGGCGATCCGCAGCTCAAGGCCTATATCGCCGCCGCGCTTGCCAACAACCGGGATCTGGCGGCCGCCGCCGCCCGCATCGAGCAGGCCAGAGCGCAGTTCAGGATCCAGCAGGCCGGACGCCTGCCGCAGATCGACGGCAGCGCCGGCGCTACCCGGACGCAGGCGCCATTAGGTTCCCTTGGTCTGGGTAATAACCTCGGCAGCGGCGCGATCACCTACAACCAATATTCCGTGCGCGTCGCGACCAGCGCGTTCGAACTGGATTTCTGGGGCAGAGTCCGCAATCTCAGTGAGTCCGCCCGCAGGAGCTATCTCGCGACGGTTGAAGCGCAACGCGCTTTCCGCCTGTCGCTGATCAGCGACGTCGCCGCCACCTATTACAGCATCCGCGCCGGCGAGGAAGGGATCGCGCTGGCCGAACGTACCCTCGCCAGCCGCAGTCAGGGCCTTGAGATCGCCAAGCTGCGGATGGATGCGGGGGTCACTTCCTCGGTCGACTATGACCAGTCGACGGCGCTGCTGACGCAGGCGCAGACCGAACTCGCCGATCTTCGCCGGACATCCGAACAGCAGCGCAACCAGTTGCTTGTTCTGGTCGGCGGGCCGATGAGCGCGCCGCCGCCGGATGGTCGCCCGATCGCCGACGCGGGACAGTTCGCGGCGCTCGATCCGGGCCTTCCCTCGACCCTCTTGCAAAGCCGCCCGGACATCCTTCAGGCCGAACATGAGTTGTGGGCCGCCAATGCCGATATCGGAGCGGCCCGCGCGGCATTCTTCCCGACAATATCGCTGACCGGGGCGTTCGGGTTCGTTTCGCCCAAGCTTGAGGGTCTGTTCGACAACAGCAACCAGAACTGGTCCTTCGGCGGATCGGCCGCGCTGCCCATCTTCGACTGGGGCAAGCGGGAAAGGCAACTTGACGCGGCGAAAGCCCGGCGGGACGAATTGGTGGCGACATACCAGCGCACCGTGCAGAACGCGTTTCGCGAAGTGTCCGACGCGCTTGTGGGGCGGCAGCGCTATCGCGAACAGATCGAGGCGCAGGAACAGGCGGTCGCTGCCCAGCGCCGCCTCGCCGAGACGGCGATGCTGCGCTACGACAACGGCATCGCCATCTACCTCGAGGTGCTCGACGCCGAGCGCAACCTGTTCTCCGCCGAGCAGCAGCTCATCCGGCTGCGCGCGACAGAACTTCAGAACGGCGTGTCGCTCTACACCGCGCTTGGCGGGGGCAACGATGGTTGAGGCGTGATGGCACGGACTAGGACGGCCCGTCGTGCATTGCGTCGACGGTGCGCGGTCCTCCTAAGGTGTATCTCATATATGCCCATGCCCACCCGCTACTCGGGCACTGATTCTATTAGCGATCCTCGACGCTATCCGCAGTCACGAGTGACTGGTTTCGCCAAGAGCCGCCGTTCGACGTTCGGCTGCGAAATGTCCTGAACTGGTCGGCAGCGGGGTCGTGGGACGCTCCGACGTTCCGAGTAGGACGTACTGTGGCAGATTTGTTGCCATAAGCCGACACTTGGATATCGGTTCGTGCGACACGTATTGCGAACGCAACTGGGCCGGTACAAGCTCCTGCGCCCATCCTCCACTTTACCGTGCGCTATCTCGGGATCGACGTGGAGGACGCGCTTGCACTCGCTCAGAATACCCAAATTTGAGTGTTGGCTCCTCGCCTTTGGCGGGGGGCCATTTATCGTAGCCACCAGCGGATCAGGCCTCCCACTAGCGCCAGAGCGAGCACGCTCGCAGCCCAAATGCCGACAAACCATCCGAAACGGCTCAGCCAAAGACGCATCAATGATACCCCTCGACACCGACCTTGCCGCGGAACACCCAGTAAGACCATGCCGTATACGTCAGGATGACAGGCACCATGATGGAGGCCCCCACCAGCATGAACAACTGACTACGTACAGGCGCCGCCGCTTCCCAGATCGTAACCCGCGCTGGAACAACGTCGGGCCAGATCGATACGCCAAGACCGATCAAGCACAGTCCGAACAGGATCAGCGCCCAGAAAAATGGCTGCGCATCGCGCTTCAATCGGAGGCTGCGATAGAAAAAAATTGTCACGATCAGCGTCGCGAGCGGCACTTGCGCTGTCGCCAATACACCCGGGAAGTTCAGCCAACGCTGATAATATTGCGTCTCGAGCCGCAGCGTTGCGAGACTGATGACGCCGATCATAACGAGCAGGCCAATACCGAGCCTCCCGGCATAGGTGACCGTCTGCCTCTGCAATCCGCCTTCGGTCTTCCAGTTGAGCCAGCAGGCTCCGAGCAGGGCATAACCGACCAGCAGGCCGACGCCCGTCAGCAGGCTGAACGGCGACAGCCATTCCCACCAGCCCCCGGCATAGCTGCGCCCCTCGACCGTGATGCCCTGAAGCAGCGCGCCGAGCGCAACGCCTTGCGCGAACGTGGCGACAACCGACCCTGCCGTGAACGCCTTGTCCCAGAAAGCGCGGTGTGCCGGGTCGCGCCAGCGGAACTCGAACGCAACGCCCCGGAACACGAGCCCGAGCAACATCGCGATCATCGGCGCGTAAAGCGCGGGAAGGATGATGGCATAGGCCAAGGGAAACGCCGCAAAAAGGCCTCCAACGCCCATCACCAGCCAGGTTTCGTTTCCATCCCAGACGGGCGCGATACTGTTCATCGCGGTGTCGCGGTCCTTTCCGACCTTGAAGAAGGGAAACAGGATGCCGATGCCGAGGTCGAAGCCGTCCATCACGACATAGGCGATGATGGCGAAGCCGATGATGCAGGCCCAGATGACGGTAAGGTCGATCATGCCGAAGCTCCCTCGATGATAGCCGGCGCCGGAGTAATCCCCGCACTGCGAATGGGCGCGTCGCTCGGCGGGGCTTCATGCGCTTCGGGCGGCTTCTTCATCAGATTAAGCAGATACCAGATGCCCATGCCGAAAACGGTGAAATAGACCGCCACGAATGCCAGTAGCGATGAGGCGACCGCAGGGGCATCGAGCGGCGAAGCGCTCTGGGTGGTCCGGAGCAAGCCATAGATCGTGAAGGGCTGTCGCCCGACTTCCGTAACGATCCAGCCGGCCAGCACGGCGATCAGTCCCGATGGCCCCATCAGCACCGCGAAGCGATGCAGCAGTGGCCAATCGTAGAGCGTTTTGCGCCAGCGCGCGATCAGGCTCAGGAGCCCAATTCCGAGCATCGCAAAGCCGATGCCGACCATCACACGGAAGGCCCAGAAGACAATGCCAACGGGCGGTTGGTCGGCTCTCGGCACGGTGTCGAGACCCTGCAAGGGCGCTTCGAGTTCGTGCTTGAGGATTAGCGACGACGCCTTGGGTATCTCGACGGCATAATCGACCCGCTGCTCCGCGCTGTTTGGAATGCCGAAGAGGATCAGAGGCGCGCCGTGCGGATGGCTTTGAAAGTGGCCTTCCATGGCCATGACCTTCACCGGCTGATGCTCAAGCGTGTTGAGCCCATGCATGTCTCCGGCGAAGATCTGGACGGGCGCAACGATCGCGGCCATCCACATTGCCATGGAGAACATCTTGCGCGCACCGGGATTGGTGCGGTCCTTGAGGAGATGCCATCCTCCGACCGCGCCAACAATGAAGGCCGTCGTCAAATAGGCAGCAAGGACCGTATGAAAGAGCCGATAAGGGAAGCTTGGATTGAAGATGATCGTCAGCCAGCTCGGCCCCGGCAGGAACTGGCCATTGGCGGCGACCTCATAACCGACGGGCGTCTGCATCCAGCTGTTGACCGACAGAATCCAGAATGCGGAGATGAAAGTCCCGAGCGCGACGGCGAGCGTTGCGAGGAAGTGCAGTTTGCGGCCGACCTTTTTGATCCCGAACAGCATGACGCCAAGGAATCCGGCTTCCAGGAAGAAGGCGGTCAACACTTCATAGGCCATCAGCGGGCCGATGACAGGTCCTGCCTTGTCGGAGAATACCGACCAGTTGGTGCCGAACTGGTAGGACATGACAATGCCAGAGACGACACCCATCGCGAACACCACCGCGAAGATCTTCAACCAGTAACGGAAGAGGTTGGCATAAACCCCCTTTCCGGTTCTCAACCATAGGGCTTCGAGCACGGCAAGATAGCTTGCCAGCCCGATCGAAAAGGCCGGAAACAGGAAATGAAAGCTCACGGTAAAGGCGAACTGGGCCCTGGCAAGAATGATGGCGTCCATGAATATCCCCGTTCAGCTGGCGAGTTCGGACCAGCTCTTGAATAGCATGTAGATGGCGACGACGAACACGAAGACCGCGAACAGGCTGTTCAACCGGCCCTTTTCGGCTGCTAGCACCTGCGATGCGCGCGTGCCGATCACGCTTCCAACAACGCCGCCCATAATGAACACCCCTGCCAGCCCCCAAAGGACATAGCCCGACAGGGCGTAGTTGAGCGCGGTCGTCAGGCCGAAAGCAGCGACCGCCACAAGCGACGTACCAATCGCGCGCAAAATGGGCATATGCGTAGAGGCGATCAGGCCAGGCACAATGAGAAATCCACCGCCGATCCCGAAGAAGCCGGAAAAGGCGCCAGTGCCAAGACCATAGCCGACGACCTTGCCGACATTCTCCCGGTTGCATTGCGCGCCCTCGACACCCTGGTCCCCGCGTCCGCGGAACATCAGGACAGCCACGACGATCATCAGGATTGCGAATAGGAACAGCAGCTTGTGCCCGTCGATGTTCTTGCCGAGCGTCGAACCACCAAGCGCACCAACGACGCCGGCGGCAGCATAAATACCACCGCATCGCCAGTTCACGGTTCGGGCATGGGCATGGTTCCAGAGGCCGGCGAGCGCATTGGCAGCGACCGCCAGCGCGCTGGTGCCGATCGCCTCATGCGGATTGCGAACCCCCACGAGATAAAGCAGCAACGGCACGGCGAGGATCGATCCGCCGCCCCCAACGAGTCCGAGCACGAACCCGACGAGCGCGCCCGACACCCCGCCGAGGGCATATTGAAGCGGTTCCAGCATGGCTCAGTGCGCCGCCTCGATCGCGTGCGGCGCGACCATCCATTCCCGGCCCTTGAGCATGCCGTGCCAGTAAATTGGCGGCAGGATCGTATCCTTGAGGAGCCAGGACAGCCGGGAAGGGCGCGTCCCGTCGATCAGCCAGTTGGGGAAGCTTGGCAGCAGCTTTCCGCCATAGCCAAATTCGGCGAGGATGATCTTGCCGGCCTCGACCGTTAGTGGGCAGGAGCCATAGCCGTCATAGTCCGCGACCGGCTCCTTGCCTTCAAGCGCAGCCAGAACATTGACCGCGACGACGGGCGCCTGCTTGCGCGCGGCGGCTGCGGTCTTGGCGTTGGAGGCGGAGCAGGCGTCGCCCAGCGCGAAGACGTTGGGATAGCGTACATGCTGAAGCGTGGCCTCGTTGACTTCGATGAAGCCGGAGGCCGCCGCAAGCGGACTCGATCGCACGAAATCCGGCGCGACCTGCGGCGGCACGACGTGGATCATGTCGAAGCGTTCCTCGAACCGCCGGGTGCCGTCGCCATCCTTGCGCTCAAACGTGGCAACCTTCGCCGCGCCGTCGATCGCGACGAGCTTTGATTCAAAGTTCAGGTGCGCGCCATAGCGCTCGACATATTCCATCAGCGCCGGGACATAGGCCGCAACGCCGAACAGCACTGCGCCAGCGGTGTGGAACTGGACGTTGATGTCTTGCAGGACGCCCGCCTTTTCCCAGCGATGACAGGACAGATACATCGCCTTCTGCGGGGCGCCCGCGCACTTGATCGGCATCGCCGGCTGGGTGAACAACGCCCGTCCACCCTTGAATTCCTTCACCAGTCGGTTGGTGTAGGGCGCAAGATCATAGCCATAGTTGGAGGTTACGCCGTTCTTGCCGATCGTATCGGCGAGGCCCGGTATCGCGTCCCAGTCCAGTTTGATGCCGGGACAGGCAACGAGGACCCGGTAGCGGATTTCGCTGCCGTCACCGAGGATCACCTTGTTTTCGTGTGGCGCGAAGCCTGAGGCGGCGGTGCGTATCCAGGTCACTCGGCTGGGCATGACCTGCGCCTCGTTGCGACGCGTGAAATCCTTGTCGAACACCCCCGCACCGACCATCGTCCAGCCAGGCTGATAATAATGCACCTCGGAAGGCTCGACCACCGCGATATCAAGCTTGGGATGGCGCTTGAGAAGGCTGGACGCCGTCGCAATCCCGGCCGCGCCACCGCCGACGATCACGACATCATGAACATGGCCGCCAGGTACCAATTGGTTTTGCGATGAAACAAGCTCATACAATCTTGTCGATCGTGCGCCGGAGCGGCAAAAAGCCAGAATCGGCTGAGGGAGGCGTTCAAGCGCAGCCGCCATGGCCTCGACATCTGCGTCGGTAATCGCTCCCGGGACAACGGGGACGTGGGCAAAGTCCAGGCCCTGTGGCTCGGCGGCGTCACGAAGCTGCGCGGCTGCAATCTGTCCCGGCTCCTCACCGTCAGGTCGATTGCAGATGATCGCCTTATATCCTTGGGCGGCAATCGCGGGAATGTCGGTTACGGCGATCTGCGGCGATACCGCAAAGTCCCGGTTGAGCGGCTGGATGTCCATGGCGTCTCCTCCGTCGCGCTGTCTGGCGAGGCCGTTCTTCATTGTGTCGTGATGCGGTGGACGATCATGCCTGCCAGCATGGCGAGCACGAATATTCCGGCCTCGAATGGTACTATGACAATGTCGGCAAGCGCGGGGCCGGGGCATAATCCGGCGATCCCCCAACCCACGCCGAACAGGGCGGCGCCCGCAACCAGCTTCCCGTCGATCACGCGGGTGCCGGGCAGGTCAAAGGCTTCGCAAGCCATGGGCTTCGTCATGCGTCGCTGGATCAGCCAGGCGACGGCCATCGGCACCATCGCCCCGGCCATGACGAAGGCAAGCGTGGGGTCCCATGTCCCGAACAGATCAAGGAACGCGCGCACACGTGCGGGGTCGGCCATGCCCGACACGGCGAGTCCCGCTCCGAACACCAGGCCCGAGAGGAACGAGATGGTGGGCGCCTTCACTTCCCGTTGCCGCGGGTCGAAAGACCGAGTGAGCGATAGAGCGGACAGAAGCCGCCCGCGCTCGTCAGAAGGAAGACGACCGCAAGAATCGCCAGGCCGGTGCCAACGGTTCCGCCGATCGTTCCAGTCCACCAGAGATAGCCAATGATCAGCGCGGCTATTGTGCGCAGCGCCCGGTCGGCTGTTCCCATATTCCGTTTCATGCCCTGTCTACCCCGGCTATCCGTTGATGAAACCGAAAGCGTGCATCAGTCCGACAGTGGCGAAGCCGCTTGTCATGAAGGTCAAGGTTGCGACCATCGACCGGCGCGAAAGCCGGGAAAGGCCGCAGACGCCGTGACCACTCGTGCAGCCTGAACCGAGCCTCGTGCCGAAACCGACGAGCAGTCCGGCAATGACCAGTTGCGCGATCGATCCTGTAAAGCGCGGCTCGACGCCGCTGGAAGACAGCGTAACCAGGGTTGCTCCCAAGGGCAGGCCGACAACGAATGCGAGCGCAACGGAGCGCGGTGCGCCCGTATCGGCAATTCCCGATGCCCGGGCCAGCATGCCGCTGACACCGGCGATACGGCCGAGGCCCAGCAGCATGATCACGGCAGCGAGCCCGATCAGGAAGCCGCCCGCCAGCCCGGCGACGGGGGCGGCATCAGGGAAGGCGGGCAGCATCATACCGCGTTGACCGGGATTTTGAGATAGGTGACGCCATTGTCCTCGGCCGCCGGCAAGTGCCCGGCGCGCATATTGACCTGGACGGAGGGCAGGATCAGCCGCGGCATCGCGAGGGTCTTGTCGCGGGCCTCGCGCATCGCGACGAATTCGTCTTCGCTCACGCCGTCACGGATATGAACGTTGGCTTCGCGCTCGGCCTCGACGGTCGTTTCCCAAACATAGTCCTTGCGCCCTTCCGGCAGATAATCGTGGCACATGAAGAGGCGCGTTTCCGGAGGCAGCGACAGGAGCCGCTTCGCGGACCGGTAGAGTGCGCGCGCGTCGCCGCCGGGAAAATCGGCGCGGGCAGTGCCATAGTCCGGCATGAACATGGTATCGCCGACAAAGACGGCGTCGCCGATCACATAGGCGACGCAGGCCGGCGTATGTCCCGGCACATGCAAAACGGTGACATCGAGATTGCCGATGCCGAAGTGATCACCGTCCTTCCAAAGATTATCGAAATCGGAACCGTCGCGCTCGAAATCGGTGCCGGCATTAAACAGCTTGCCGAAGGTTTGCTGCACCGTGACGATATGCTCGCCGATAGCGATTTTCCCGCCCAGTTGCCCTTGTAGGTAGGGCGCGGCCGACAAATGATCGGCATGGGCATGGGTCTCCAGGTGCCAGTCGACCAGCAGCCCCTTCTCCCTGACATGGGCGAGAACCGCGTCTGCCGAGGCGGAGGAGGTGCGGCCCGACGCCGGATCATAGTCCAGCACACTGTCGATGATCGCGGCGTGTCGGCTCTCGAGATCGTGAACAACATAAGTCACGGTGAATGTCGGCTCGTCGAAGAACGCCTTGATCTGGGGGACGCCCGACTGAGCGGCAGAGATCTGCGATGAGGCGGCCGCAAGCGCGGAGTCGGTCATAAAAACCTCATAAATTCATATTTACACATATTATGTAAGTGAATAATCTTGTTGCGTCAAGTGGCGCGAGCGTCGAAGGAGATTTCATGGAAAGCACTCAGAAAACCGAATGCCGCTCACTGCGCATCGGAGAGCCCGCGCCGGATTTCCGCGCGCGCTCGACGACCGGCGAAATCCAGCTCTCCAAGCTGCGCGGACGCTGGGTTATCTTCTTCTCTCATCCCGCGGATTTCACGCCTGTCTGCAGCACGGAATTTGCCGAGCTCGCGCGGCGCCAGTCGGAATTCGACGCGCTTGAAACCTCGCTATTGGGGTTGTCGGTCGACAGCCTCTACGCGCACATGGCGTGGGTCAGGGCGATCCGCGAGACGCTGGGAGCCGAGGTCCGATTTCCCATCATAGAGGATCCGAGCATGGCGGTTGGGCGTGCCTATGGCATGATCGATGAGCAATCGGCCGACAGCATGGCAATGCGCTCGACATTCTTCATCGACCCCGATGGCGTCATCAGAGCGATCACTTGCTACCCCCACAATGTGGGACGCTCGGTGGAGGAGATGCTGCGGCTGCTGAAAGCATTGCAGACGGTGGGCGGTGCCCAAACCCTGGCACCCGAAGGGTGGCGAGAAGGACAACCTTTGCTCTGTCCGCCCTCCGACATCGCAGAGGATCGCCAGGACTGGTTTTGCCGCTTCGTGGATGCGCCATGAAGCCAGCCTTTTACGAGGATCGCGAGACTGCGACCATCGCTGCAGAGAAGCTCAAGATATTTGCCCAACCGCAGCGTCTTATGATCCTCTCCTGCTTGTTGCGCGGGGAGCGCAACGTGTCGGAGATCGGTGAAGCGACCGAAATCGTCCAACCAGCACTCAGCCAGCAGCTAGGTGAGTTACGCCGTGCTGATCTCGTCCAAACGCGCAAGGAGGCCAAACTCGTTTGGTATGCGCTTGCTGACGAGGGCGTGGCATTGTGCGTCCGAACCATGGAGGCGATCTTCGGAGGTGTGGGTAAAGTCGAGGATCAGCGCATATATTCAAAGCCGATAAAACGCCCGCCATCCCCAGAGGGGGTTGCCGGCTTCGCTCAAATTATCGATTGAAATTTTTCGGCCGCAGACTCTTGGCCTACGAATTTGAAGGGGCGCACTGACGTTCGGTTCAGGAGCCAAAGGATAATCGAAGCGGATCCCCTTGAAGCGTGAAGGAAGTACGGCGCACATCGTGTCGATCGACGCAGCTAATGGGCCGGCGCGTTCTTGCACCCCTGGAGCGGCAGGTTTTAGGGTAAACTGACATCATCGCCGCCGCATCGCCCGAAATCCTTAGACATTTCGGTCATTCGCCGGTGCTACTATGAATGAACGGTTCGGTCGGGACCGGACTTTAGTTAGCCATCGGTACGTGGTGGCACGTCGTACTGCATCGCACCACAATCATTGGCTTCGGTATCCAAAAAGCGGATCAGCGTCCCAACGGTCGGAATGGTCACTGGGCCGTAGGTGATCGTCCCGCCGCTTTTCTCGACCCTCGCACGAACGGTGTCGAGATCATCAACTGCAATAGTGATCTCCGCGCCCCTCATTCCCGTACCTGTCAGCGGTTCTTGGCGCGCATGCATCAGGCCCTGAATCCCGGGCGAGACTTCGTCGCCGGTATGGATGAGATAAAAGCCGGGCGGGCCCCATGGCTCGAACGTCCAGTCGAAAACCTCCTGGTAGAAGGCGCGGGCGCGATCGACATCGTCGACGTGGATGGCAAATGAGGCAAGATTGTTTGGCATGGGATGAGTGTAACGCTGCTGGCCTGCGTGCTGCAATCCCACTATTACGACTTCCTATGTCGCGAAACCGTCGCACCACTGCCGACGAGCCTTTCCTTATCGTCCGATCGAGTGCATCGGACGCTGCCGCGGGCTCGATCGTTCGAGACCATGAGCACGTCTGGCATCAGTTGATATATGTATCCGAGGGCCTCGTCGTGGTGGAAACCGACCGGGGATTCTGGCTTGCACCTCCGCACTGCGCCGTGTGGGTCCCTGAGCGGGCGAGACATGCACTTCGGTTTGTCGGCAGAAGCAGCTTGCGCACAATCTATATACGTCCGGACCAACTTGATCGCCCTGCCGAATGTTGCTCGCTCGCCGTCTCCGCCCTGCTGCGCGAACTGATCCTGCGCGCCGTCGAGCTTGGGATGATCGATGAACGCGATGCGATCGACGCGGCTGTCGCCATGCTGATCCTTGCCGAGCTCTGCGCTGCGGGTCCACCTCCCTTTAATCTTCCACAACCAACAAGCGGTGCGATCAAGGAGGTTGCACGCCTTCTTTCAGCCAGTAATGCGTCCGGCATTTCCGCAATAGCCCGCGCGGTCGGGATGGGATCGCGAACGCTGGAACGCCGCTTCCACGCGGAAACAGGGATGACGCCGGGCCGCTGGAGGCAACAGCGCAGATTGCTGGCAGGTCTGGAACGGATCGCATCCGGCGAACTCGTGAAGACTGCGGCGGCCGAGACCGGTTTCTCGTCTGCCAGCGCGTATGTGGCCGCCTTCAGGCAGATGTTCGGCACTACGCCTGCGCGCTACTTCAAAGAGCGATAAAGCTGAAGCTGTTTAACGCCGCGCCTGCATCGGCCATCTTGTTGAGCTTGGCCTGATCGGCCGGATCGATGCCGTCGGCCGGTAGGCACCGGGCCTGCAACAACCGTTCCCCCGCATCCGCGAGCAGAATCTTGGGATAGCGCCCGAAGGTGATTGTCCGCTGGCAGTGATGGAAATGGTAGATCATTCGCCTGAGGCGGCTTTTGCTCGGCTTCACGACCAGGTACGACCCGTACCGGTCGGACAGCCTGTAGGGCTTGTCTCTGGGCTTGCCGTTGGAGCGGGTGAAGGGAATCGAACCCTCGTCGTAAGCTTGGGAAGCTTCTGCTCTACCATTGAGCTACACCCGCAACGCCATTGAACAGCGCGGAATTTTGTGGCGGTCTGGATGCCATTCCGACTTTTCCAGGTCGGATTTCCGACTTGCGCCGGACTGGCGGATAATGCAGCCGCTACCGACCGTCAACCTTGTTACAAACACAGGCTCAAAGTCCGCCTCCTGCGCCCTGCTTCTTCTCTCCCGTCTCTTGCCGCTGCGGCTTCTGGTCATTGCGGGCGCTCATCCGACTTGCCTCTTGGCCAGCTTGCGAGCCAGGGTGCGCCGATGCATTCCCAAGCGTCGCGCCGCTTCGGAAATGTTGAAGTCGCTGTCCTTCAGCACTTCATGAATATGTTCCCATTCCAGCGTCTTGATGGAGGTCGGCCGGGGCGCGAGCGGCGCGTCGGGATCGCCGCCGGAACGGGCGAAGGCGGCTTCGATGTCGTCGGTATTGGATGGCTTGGCAAGGTAGTTGGTGGCCCCCAGCTTGATCGCCTCCACGGCGGTCGCGATGCTGGCGAAGCCGGTCAGGACCACGATCAGCATCGCCGGATCATGCGCGTGCAGCGCCTGGACGCACGCCAGCCCGGATTGCGCGCCCAGTTTCAGGTCCACGACGGCATGGCTGGGCCGATGCGCGGCGATGACCGACGATACGCCTTCCAGGCTGTCCGCCAGCAGCACGCGATACCCACGCCGTTCGAACGACCGCCTGAGCGTGCGGGCAAAGGCCTCGTCGTCCTCGACGATCAGAAGCAGTGAGTCATTCGCCATCCTTTGTCTCCTCCAGCGCCAGGGTGGCGAGCGGGAGGCGAAGCTGGATCATGGCGCCGCCGTCGGCGCCGTTGCTGGCGTCGACATGGCCGCCCAGTTTTCTTACCACGTTGACGACCAGGAACAGGCCAAGCCCGCCGCCCTGCTTCCCCTTGCTCGACCGATAGGGCTTCCCGACGTCGGTAAGCATGGCCGGGCTGAAACCGGGGCCGTTGTCCCGTACCGCGATGGCCAGCCACTGGCTGTCCCGGCTGACGATCAGGTTGATGTAGCCGGCGCCGGCTTCCCTTGCGTTGTCGAGCAGGTTGGTGACAGCCTGACGGATGGCGGGATCGGCGACGATGTGCGGATAGTCGTGCGGCCCGAAATCACTGTGCAGCGCGATGTCGCCGTTGGCGGCGCGCCAGTCATCGGCGATATTCTCCAGGAAGACCCGCGCGTCGCGAAATTCGGCGGATTCGCCCCGGGCTTCGCCGGCCGAACGCAAAATGCCGCTGAGGATGGTCTTGCAGCGCGTGACGGCTGCCTGCATTTCCTCCACTTCCTCGACAAGGGCGGGATGCCGGATGATCTCGGGCATGTGCCGCCAGTCGCCCAGCACGACGGCGAGCGAGGCGAGGGGCGTCCCCAGTTCGTGCGCGGCGCCGGATGCCAGCAGTCCCATGCGCACGATATGTTCCTCTTCCACCGCCTGTTGCCGCAATTGCGCGAGATAGGCTTCGCGCGCCTGAAGATTCTGGCTGACGCGCGTCATGAACAGGACGATCAGCACCGCGATCATGATGAAACAGATCCAGGTGCCGACGATGTGCAGGTCGAACAGATGCCCCTCGAACGGTTCGGTCAGATTGAGCGGCCGGAAGAAGAAGCCGAGCCATCCCGCGCAGACCGCCGACACCAGCACGATACCCCACACGCTCCAGCGGTGCAGCAATATGGCGCCGAGCGCAATCTGGACGAGGTAGAGGGTGATGAACGGATTGGTGGCACCCCCGCTCAGGTAGAGTTGTGTCGTCAGCGCGATGACATCGAACAGCAGGGCCATGAACAGTTCGGCATGGGATATGTCGGTGCGGCCGCGCAGGATCATCAGGCTGCCCAGGTTCATGACGACGGCGATTGCCGGCACGACCAGCATCTGGGGCATGGGCAGGCGGATACCCATGGCGTAGTGAACGATCAGGATGGTCGCCACCTGTCCCGCGATCGCGATCCAGCGGAGCTGGACGAGCAGCGCCATGTTCTTGCGGCCCGCGGCGTCGGCCGTCCAGCGGCCGGGCAGCCAGCGCGCGCGGTTCGGCCTGACGGCGGTCATTCCCGGCTGTCCTTGCCCTGATTGCGCATCACGATGATGTAGGCGCCCGCGACCATCGCCGCCAGTGCGAACCACGTGATCGCATAGCCCAGATGGTTGTTGGGAAATCGGACCACGGTCAATCCGCCGACAGGCAGGGCGTCGGGACCGGCTTCGGCATCGATGAAATAGCTGGTGATGGCGGGTGCAAGCTTGCGGTAAGTGGCGATCGCGGCCACGTCGCGCGAATACCAGCGGTTGGCGGCCGGATCGTTGGCCCGCAGAAACCCGCCACCCGGTTCGGTCAGGCGAAGCAGGCCGGTGACATGCGCCTCGCCATCCGGTCGGGCGTAGCTGTGGCGCGATTCCGGCGGCACGAAGCCGCGATTGACCAGCAGGATCGACCCGTCGTTGCGTCGCAGGGGGGTCATGACCCAGAAGCCCCCTCCGCGATCCGTCACTGCCTGCACCAGCACGGCGCGGTCGTGCAGGAAGTGGCCGCTGGCGGTGATGCGGCGATATTCGTCGGTAGCAGCGGCGCGATCGGGAGCGGCGACGGGCGGGGCGTGGATCCGCGTGTCGACGCGCGCGATAAGATCCTGCTTCCACGCCAGTCGCTTCACCTGCCACATGCCCAGCGCGCAAAACGCCGCGAAAAGCAGCAGGGCGGCCAGCGTCAGCCCGGCTGCGAACCCCGCCGACCGGCGGCGGGGGGGCGGGGATGTCACGGCATCTGGCTCATGTCATGGGTCATGCCGGGCATCATGTTGGTATTGAGATGATACATGACCCACATGGAACCGGACAGGGTGATGACGACCAGGATCAGCGTGAAGATCAGCGCCATCATGCTCCAGCCGCCCTGCGAGCGGGTGTTCATGTGAAGGAAATAGATCATGTGCACGACGATCTGCACGATGGCAAATCCCAGTATCACGATCGCGGTGGTTTGCGGACTGGCGAAATAGCCGGTCATCACCAGCCAGAAGGGGATCGCGGTCAGGATGACGGACAGAATGAACCCGATCATGTAGCTGCCGAAGCTGCCATGGTCCTGGCCGTCCTCGTGATGGCCGTGCATGTCGTGGTGGCCTTGATCGTGCGCGCTCATCGCAGCATCCCCATCAGGTAGACAAAGGTGAAGACGCCGATCCACACGACATCAAGGAAGTGCCAGAACATCGACAGGCACATCAGGCGGCGCTGGTTTGCCGGGATCAGGCCCTTCCTGGCGATCTGCACCATCAGCGTGACCAGCCAGATGCAGCCGAAGGTCACATGCAGCCCATGGGTGCCGACCAGCGTGAAGAAGGCCGACAGAAAGCCCGACCGCATCGGCGTGGCGCCTTCGTGGATGAGGTGCGAGAATTCGTAGAGTTCGATGCTGAGGAAGGCGAGGCCGAACAGGCCGGTTATGGCGAGCCATCCCTGCGTCGCGCCGGCCCGGTTCTTTTCCATCGCCAGCATGGCGAAACCGTAGGTGATGGACGAGAACAGCAGCATGGCGGTGTTCAGCGCCACCAGCGGCAGATCGAACAGGTCCCTGGGGCCGGGCCCGGCGGCGTAATTTCCGCCCAGCACACCATAGGTCGCGAACAGGCAGGCAAAGATGAGGCAGTCGCTCATCAGGTAGATCCAGAATCCCAGCGCGGTACTGGACCCTTCGGGATGATGCGGCTCATGGTCCAGATGGAACAGCGGATTGCCGTCCTGGTCCAGAAAGGCGGGGTCGATGGGGGATGCGGTTGCCATGATGCCTTAGCCCTGTGCCGCGAGCAGCCGGGTGCGCTCGCCCTCGGTGCGCTCCACGACGTCCCGTGGGATGTGGAAATCGCGCTTGTAGTTGAAGGTGTGACCGATCGCGACCGCCAGCAGGCCGAAGAAGGACAGGCCGGCGAGCCACCAGATATACCAGATCATGGCGACGCCGAACGCCGTGGCCAGACCCGCCAGGATGATGCCCGTGCCGGTGTTGCTGGGCATATGGATCGGCTCGAACCCGCCGGTCGGCCGCTGATAGCCCCGCTTCTTCATGTCGGCCCAGGCGTCGTTGTCATGGATGACCGGCGTGAAGGCGAAATTATAGTCGGGCGGGGGTGAACTGGTCGACCATTCCAGCGTGCGGCCGTTCCAGGGATCTCCCGTCGTGTCGCGCAGTTCGTTGCGCTTCCATATCGATACGCCGAACTGGATGAACATGCAGGCGATGCCGCAGGCGATCAGGAACGCGCCGAAGGCGGCGATGATGAACCAGATTTGCAGCGACGGATCGTCGAACACGCGCAGGCGGCGGGTCACGCCCATCAGCCCCAATATGTAGAGCGGCATGAACGCGAACCAGAAGCCCACGACCCACAGCCAAAAGCTGCGCACGCCCCAGGTGCGGTCCAGTTTGAAACCGAACGCCTTGGGCCACCAGTAATTGATCGCCGCGAACATGCCGAACAGCACGCCGCCGATGATGACGTTATGAAAATGGGCGATCAGGAACAGCGAGTTGTGGAGCACGAAGTCCGCCGGCGGCACCGCCAGCAGCACGCCGGTCATCCCGCCGATCGTGAAGGTCAGCATGAAGGCGACCGTCCACATCATCGGCAGTTCGAACCGGATGCGTCCGCGATACATGGTGAACAACCAGTTGAACAGCTTGGCGCCGGTCGGAATGGAAATGACCATCGTCGTGATGCCGAAAAAGCTGTTGACGCTGGCGCCAGACCCCATCGTGAAGAAATGGTGCAGCCACACCAGATAGGAGAGGATCGCGATGACGACCGTTGCGTAGACCATGGAGGAATAGCCGAACAATCGCTTCGAACAGAAGGTCGACACGACTTCGGAGAACACGCCGAACAGCGGCAGGATGAGGATGTAGACCTCCGGATGGCCCCAGATCCAGATGAGGTTGACGTACATCATCGGATTGCCGCC
Source organism: Sphingobium sp. OAS761 (assembly GCF_024168485.1). Classification (GTDB taxonomy): domain Bacteria; phylum Pseudomonadota; class Alphaproteobacteria; order Sphingomonadales; family Sphingomonadaceae; genus Sphingobium. Next base: position 55,896 of record NZ_JALJVY010000017.1, on the reverse strand, counting down.
GAAATCATTGGTGAAAAAGGCGGTGCCGACGTAACGGTCGAGGCTGAGCAGCGCCAGCACGGCAGTCAGCACCGGGAAGGCCGCGACGATCAGCACGTTGGCCAGCAGCGACGTCCATACGAAGATCGGCAATTTCATCATGGTCATGCCCGGCGCGCGCATCTTGACGATGGTCGCGATCAGGTTGACGCCCGACAGCAACGTGCCCACGCCCGCGATCTGGAGCGCCCAGATATAATAGTCGACGCCCACGCCCGGCGAATAGGCGATGCCGGTCAGCGGCGGATAGGCCAGCCAGCCCGACCGCGCGAATTCGCCCACGAACAGCGACATCATCACGATCACCGCGCCCGACGTCGTCATCCAGAAGCTGAAATTGTTGAGGAAGGGAAAGCTGACGTCCCGGGCGCCGATCTGGAGCGGGACGATGTAGTTCATGATCCCGGTGATCATCGGCATCGCGACGAAGAAGATCATGATGACGCCGTGCGCGGTGAAGATCTGGTCGTAATGATGGGCGTTCAGATAGCCTTCCGACCCGTTGAACGCCATCGCCTGCTGAATCCGCATCATCACAGCGTCGGCGAAACCGCGCACGAACATCACGAGGCCCAGGATCATGTACATTATGCCGATGCGTTTGTGGTCGACGGTAGTGAACCATTCCGTCCACAAATAGCCCCAGAGCCGGTATCTGGTGATCAGGCCGAACACGGCCAGACCGCCCAGCGCGACCATTGCGAAGGTGCCCACGACAATGGGTTCGTGCAGCGGCAGCGCGCTCCAGTCGAGCCGGCCGAAGATCAGTTTCCAGATACCGCTGTTTTCCGATGCGGGATGGGGGGCCATGTGTCGATGCCTTCAGGCGAAAGGGAAAGGATAGGGGGCGGACGTCGGACGCGGGATCACATGCCGCCATGTCCGCTATGGCCGGCATGGCCGTCTGCATCCTGCTGGTGGCCGGGCGCCTGGTGGCCCTGTTCCGCAGGGGTGCGCTCGGCCGCCGGCGTCATGCCCGCGGGCTGGGCGATCTCGCCCTTCTTGCCGGGTTCGACCGGGTGGAATCCGCCGACGTCGATTGTGCCGTCGTGGCGCAGGCCCGCGACGTCGCGAGCCGATTCCTTGCCCGCGCCGCCGCGCGCATCGGTCATCATGATCTCGTCCATGCATCGCTTGCCCGGTTGCACGCACATGTTGAGTGCGGCATGGAAAAGGCGGGGCTCGACGCCGCCGAAATACATGGGGGGCACTTTCTCGCTCGGCTGTTCCAGCGCGACGTAGGTCGCCCGGTCCAGCTTCGCGCCGCTCGCCTTCACCTGCGCGACCCATCGGTCGAAACCGGCCTGATCCATCGCGTGGAAGCGGAAGCGCATATGGGAAAAGCCCGTGCCGGTATAGTTTGCGGAAAATCCCTCGAAATTGCCGGGCTTGTTGGCGACCGCGTGAAGCACGGTTTGCATTCCCGGCATCGCGTAGATTTGTCCCGCGAGCGCCGGAACGAAGAAGCTGTTCATCAGCGAAGCGGACGTGATCTTGAATTCGATCGGCTGATCGACCGGCGCGGCCAGTTCGTTGACGGTGGCGATGCCGAGTTCGGGATAGATGAACAGCCATTTCCAGTCGAGCGCCACGACCTCCACCTGAAGGCGCCTGGCCGCCGGTTCGACCTTGCGGCCGGAATCTATGCGTTCGATCGGGCGGTAGGGGTCCAGCAGATGGGTGCTGGTCCAGGTCACGGCGCCCAGCGCGATGATGATAAGCAGCGGCGCCGACCAGATCATCAGTTCCAGGCTGGTCGAATGGTCCCAGTCCGGATCATAGTCGGCGGCCTGCGCCTTCTCGCGATAGCGCCAGGCGAACCAGATCGTCATGGCGATGACCGGGATGATGATCAGCAGCATCAGCAGCGTGGCGATCAGGATAAGATCGCGCTGCTGCATCGCAACATCCCCGGCGGGCGAGAGAACGACCCAGTCGCACCCCCCCAGCGTCAGCAGCAGCAGCGGAGCGATTCGGCGCAGGAAAGCGCCGTTGAAAGCGGAAGGGCGGGCTGTCATGCGGCCCGCATAATAGGGTCTTTCACGGATCGACATTGGACCTTTTGTCCTATCCCCGCGCATGTGCGAAATAGGGCATGGGCGGATTTATCCACCGGGCGATTCGTCATGCAACGATGTATGGCATGGATCGTTCCCGCAGCATGAAGGCCCGTTCGAACTCATGACTTCCGCGACGACCACGCCCAATTCGACGCCGCTGGAACGCGATGCCCGTGCCATCAACGCGCGGGAGCACAAGATCGCGCCCGGCGAAATCGCGATCGGCGTCATCATCGGGCGGACCTCGGAATTTTTCGACTTCTTCGTCTATGCGATCGCGTCCTGCATCGTGTTCCCGGCCCATGTCTTCCCTTACATGACGCCCCTGATGGGAACGCTCTGGTCGTTCGCCATCTTCGCGCTGGCATTCATGGCGCGTCCGGTCGGCTCGTTCATCTTCATGGCCGTCGACCGGCAATTCGGCCGCGGGGTGAAACTGACCATCGCGCTGTTCCTGCTGGGCGGGTCGACCGCCGCGATCGCCTTCCTGCCGGGCTATGACACCATCGGACATGGCGCGGCGCTGCTGCTGGCGCTGTTCCGGGCGGGGCAGGGCGTTGCGCTGGGCGGGACGTGGGACGGCCTGGCATCGCTGCTCTCGCTCAACGCCCCGGTGTCGAAGCGCGGCTGGTATGCAATGATGCCCCAACTGGGTGCGCCGCTCGCGCTGATGGTGTCGGCGGGCCTTTTTTCCTTCTTCCTCACCACCCTGTCGCCGGCCGACTTTCTGGACTGGGGATGGCGCTATCCCTTCTTCGTGGCTTTCGCGATCAACGTCGTGGCCTTGTTCGCCCGCCTGCGCATCGTCAGCACACACGAATTTTCGCGCCTGTTCGAAAAGCGCGAGCTTCAGCCTTCGCCGGTGATCGAGACGGTCCAGAGCGAAGGGCGCAACATCATCATCGGCGCCTTCGCGCCGCTCGCCAGCTTCGCTCTGTTCCATATGGTAACGGTGTTCCCGCTGTCGTGGATCGCGCTGTTCACCCGGCAGCCCGTCGAACGGTTCCTGGCCATCGAGGTGATCGGCGGGTTCGTCGGCGTGCTTGCCATCGTCGTGTCCGGCTTCGTCGCCGATCAGGTCGGGCGACGGCGTCTGCTGGGCTATTCCGCGGTCGCGATCGCTTTCTTTTCGATCTTCGCGCCGCTGCTGCTCGACGGTGGAGACCTTGGAGAGGTAGCATTCATGGTGCTGGGCTTCATCCTTCTGGGTCTCAGCTTCGGCCAGTCTTCCGGCGTGGTCGCATCGAATTTCAGCACCGCCACCCGCTATACCGCCTCGGCGATCACATCCGACCTTGCCTGGCTGATCGGGGCCGGTTTCGCACCGCTTGTCGCCCTGTCCATCTCGTCCGAATTCGGGTTGGCGGCTTCGGGCGCCTATCTGCTGTCCGGCGCGGTGATCACCGGCCTTGCCCTCTATGTGAACAAGGAACTGGCGGGCAAGGATCGCTAGGCGGCGGCGCGCATCCGGGCCAGCGCCTTGCGGTCGAACCAGCCGGTCAGGCCGGGTCGCGGCCGAAAGCGCGGCAGCCACTGGGGATAGATGCTGGCAAGACGCTGCGGCAAGCCACATGGCCCTTCGCGCGTCATGATGTCGGACACGATCCTGTTCTGGAAAAAGCGGACGGAATAGTTGATCAGGCGTTTATATTGCATGGACCACGTCGATGGCCGGGCCAGGCTGACCTGCTCGCACAGGAATCCGGCATCGACGCAGGCCAGCACATTCTCATGAATCCAGTCCGTGTCGCGGCCCAGCCCGGTATGCGCCCAGGCGGCGACCAGCCCGTCGTCGCCGATCAGGTCGTCGGGCAGGCGCAGGCCACGTGCCCTGATGGCCGCCACAAACGCCCCTGACAGGGCATAAAGGTCGCCGAACAACCCGCCTTCGATCGCCAGGTTGCGTCGATAGGTTTCGGCCATGCGTCCGTTCATCGGCATTCCGGCGGCGGCGTTGGCATGAGGATGGGCGGCCAGGTCCGCGATCAGGGCGTCGATGGAGCCGGGAATGATTTGCGCGTCGCCGTCCAGGAAAATGACGGCGCGCTCGCCCCCGCTCAGCAGCACGTGCACCATATGGTTCCAGGTGCGCGACTTTCCGCCCGCCGCGATGTCGTGCACGATGACGTTGGCCCGCCCGCCAGCCGCTTCTCGCGCGCGTTGCACGGTGGCGTCGGTCGAACCGTTGACCAGCACATGGTAGACGGTGTCCGCACGGTCGAGCGGCAGCGATTTCAGGCACGATGCGATTCGGCGCTCTTCCTGATGCGCGAAGATGGCGACGGCGACGGTCATGGCCGTCATCGAAAATCCCAGCCTTGCTGGCCGTGCACCGCCGCGTCGAGCCCTTCCCCTTCCTGCGCCTTGGTGACCCGCAAGGGCAGAACCATAGACACGATCAGGGCGGCGATGGCGCTGCCGAGCACGGACCAGAGGGCGACGACGGAAATCCCGACGATCTGGGAAACCATCGCGCCGGAAAAGCTGATCGACGGATCGAAACCCACGCCCCCCAATATCGGAAGGGCGAAGATCGGCAGCAGCAGGCCGCCGGTCATCCCGCCGAGCCCGTGGATCGCGAAGATGTTCGCACCATCGTCGATCCGGCCCGCCAGCAACCCGGTTGCGATGCGGCAGATGGTGGCCGCGATCACTCCAGTCAGCATCGCGCCTCCCGTTCCCACGAGCGCCGCGGACGCGGAAACGGCGGCGATGCCCGCCAGAGCGCCGCTCATCACGCCGGTCGCGCTCGTGCGCCCGGTCAGTACCCGGTCGAACAACGCCCAGGCGAGCGCGCCCGTGCAGGCGGCGAAATGATGGTTGAGGATGGCGGTCGCCGCGTCGTCGGTCGCGCCCAGCGCCCATCCGCCAACCGCACCCGACAGGCCGATCCAGACCAGCGCTCCGCCGGCCATGGTCAATCCGGGCGCGTGTCCCGGATCGGAAATCTCGGACCTGCGGCCGGCCAGCAAGGCAAGGGCCAGGGCGGAAAATCCGGCAGCAACATGGGTGGCGATACCGCCGGCATAATCCATGACGCCCAGCGCCGCCAGCCATCCGCCTGCCCAGAGGGCATGGACCATCGGCGCGTAGACCAGCAGCAGCCAGAGGGGAATGAATGCAAGGAACCAGCCGATCCGCGCACGTTCAGCGACGCTCCCGACCAGCAGGCAGGACGCGACCAGCGCGAGCGCGAGCTGGAACAGGACGAAGGCGGATTCCGGGACGGTCAGCCCGTCGCGTAACTGGGCGAGATTGGCCAGCAACAGATTGGCCCCGCCACCAAGCCATGCATTGCCCGGTGCAAAGGCCAGGCTGTAGCCGGCGATCGCCCAGCCGACCGACATGATGGCGGCGACGCCTGCCCCCTGCGCCATGACCGACAGGATGTTGCGGACGTTCACCTGGCCGGCATGTCGGAGCATCAGGCCGGGCAGGGCGGCAAAAAGGAGCAGCAGCGCACACAGGATCATCCAGCCGGTATCCCCGCTATCGGCGGCAGCGACCTGCGCGAAGGCCGGACTCGGGGCCGACAGCAGCAGGACCAGGGGGAAAATGGAAAGGATACGCATCGCGAACACCGCACTGTGACAATCGCGCATGTCCTTAATCGGACTGAGTAAAGACTTCGATAAGCAAGATGCCCGCGCTGGCGGTATCAACGGCCGATCTCGACGCCGCCCAGGGGCCAGAGCCGCGGTGCGGTGGCATCTTCAGGCCGTATGCGAAGAACGACGACGCGACCACGCCGAAAGTCGGCATCATTATGTCGCGGCATTCAGTAACGGTCGCGGGCACCGCGCGTGCCGGATAACGCTTATGCCGTGGCGGATCGGTCGATGATGCCGCTGTCCAGCAAGGGCGCGGCATCGATATTCTGTGCGTTCAGCAATTCCGACAGCCGTTCCACCGATGCCAGGATCATCGCCTGCTCCCACTGGGGAAGCTGGACGAACCGGTCCGTGAAGGTCTTTTGCAGCAGGTCGGGTGCATCGTCGAGCGCGACCCTGCCCGAAGGCAGCAGGCTGAGGTGCAGCTGGCGCTTGTCACGCTCGCTGCGCTGTCGCTGGACGTAGTGCAGATTCTCAAGCCGGTCGACGATAGCCGTTATGGTCGCCTGACTGAATTGAAGCGTCTGCGCGATCGCACTGGGCGTGGCGGAGCCGCGCGCGTCTATCTCCCTGAGAACGAGAAGCTGGGATGGTGTGAGGCCGGTGGCGGCGGCGAGCTGACGGCTGCCGATGTCGGTTGCGCGCAGGACGCGGCGCAGCGCCCGCAATGTCAGGGATGCGATCGAAGAATCCATGGGATGTTCAATAACCGGAACGGGAACGGGCGCCAACAACTCCGATATTCCCACCTGTGGCGCCACGATATGCTTCAATTATTGAAACATAATTGTCCGGCAGGGGTTGAAAATTCTGCCTATCATAGCATATATGACGCCCTATCGGCGGGGACCGATATCCCTGCAACGAAAATATAATTCGGGAGATAAACAATCTTCGATACCCAAGCTACAGCGGTTTCCACGCCGCCACGGGCTTCTGCGCGCTCCGACGCGAGCGAGGGGCAGGACATTGCGTTTCGCGAGCCCGTCGCGACGGACGGGCCGGCCATTACGGCGTTGATTGCGGCCTGTCCGCCGCTCGACCCGAATTCGGCCTATTGCAATTTGCTGCAATGCACCGATTTCGCGGCTACATGCGTCGTCGCCGAACTCCAGGGCGACGTGGTGGGGTGGGTGTCGGGCTATCGCCCCCCCGCAGCGCCGGAAAATTTCTTCATATGGCAGGTGGCGGTGTCGTCGGCTGCGCGGGGCCGGCGGCTGGCGAGCCGCATGGTCGAGGCAGTGCTGGCGCGTCCGCAGCAAGCCGGCGTCACGCACCTCACCACCACCGTAACCCAGGATAATCGCGCGTCATGGGCGTTGTTCGAAGGGCTGGCCCGCACGTGGGGCACCACCCTCGAAAAGACCGTCCGTTTCGACCGCGAAGCCCATTTCGCCGGAGCGCATGCCACAGAATTTCAGGCGCGCATCGGCCCGCTGACCCCAAAGGGGCGGCACCAACAGGAGGAAATATAAGCCATGAGCACGACTATCCTTCCCGAACCGACCCGATCCATTCCGGATCGCACCATCTACGAGCGCCGCGAATCCGGCGTGCGCAGCTATGCGCGGTCCATGCCGCGCCAGTTCAACAAGGCGCAGGACGTCTGGATGTTCGACAATCAGGGCGGCCGCTATCTCGACTTCCTGTCGGGCTGCTCGACGCTGAACTACGGCCATAACCATCCGGTGCTCAAGACGGCGCTGATGGACTATGTCGCCGCGGACGGCATCACGCACGGGCTCGATCTGCACACGGATGCCAAGCAGGATTTCCTGATGGCGCTGGAGGATGTGGTCCTCAAACCGCGCGGACTCGACTATCGCGCGATGTTTACCGGCCCGACCGGCACCAATGCCGTCGAAGCCGCGATCAAGCTGGCCCGCAAGATCACCGGGCGCGAACTTGTCATCGCCTTTACCAACGGTTTCCACGGCATGACGCTGGGGGCGCTGGCCTGTACGGGCAATGCCGCGAAGCGCGGTGGCGCGGGCGTCCCGCTCAGCCATGTCAGCCACGAACCCTATGACGGCTATCATGGCCCGGATGTCGATACGGCCGAACTGCTGGAACGCCGGCTGTCGGATCCGTCGAGCGGTCTGGACGCGCCGGCCGCGATCATGTTGGAAACCGTGCAGGGCGAAGGCGGCCTCAATGCCGCGTCGCCGGAATGGCTGCGCAAGATCGCCGAGATCGCCCGGCGCCACGGCGCGCTGATGATCGTCGACGATATTCAGGCGGGCTGCGGCCGCACGGGCAATTTCTTCAGTTTCGAGGGCATGGGATTCACGCCCGACATCGTCACGATGGCCAAATCCCTGTCGGGCATGGGTCTGCCCTTTGCGCTGACCCTGTTCCGCCCGGAACTCGACCAGTGGTCGCCGGGCGAACATAACGGCACCTTCCGCGGCAACAACCATGCCTTCGTGACCGCGACCGCCGCCCTGCGCCATTTCTGGAGCACCGACGTGTTCCAGCAGGATGTCGCCCGTCGCAGCGGCTTGCTCGAACGCAGGCTGGACGCGATGGCCGCCGAGCACGGCCTGTCGACCCGCGGCCGGGGCATGATGCGCGGCATCGACGTCGGATCGGGCGAGATTGCCGAAACCATCACCGCCACCTGCTTCGCGCAGGGGCTCATCATCGAAACCAGCGGCGCACATGACGAGATCGTGAAGGTGCTGGCTCCCCTTGTGATCGACGACGCCGTTCTGTCGGCGGGGCTCGACATTCTTGAGGAAGCCATCCGTTCCGCCTTCACCGTCACCTATGGCGTCGCCGCAGAATAAGGAAGAAACCGACATGTTTATCCGCAAGCTTCAGGACATCCGCAAGTCCGACAAGAATGTGAAGTCCAAAGGCTGGGAAAGCGCACGCCTGCTGCTGAAAGACGACGCCATGGGCTTTTCCTTCCACGTCACCTCCATGTACGCGGGCGAGGAACTGCATATGCACTACCAGAATCACCTGGAAGCCGTGCTGGTGCTCAAGGGCAACGGCACGATCGAGGATCTGGGCACCGGCGAGACGCACAAGCTGGGCGCCGGCGTGATGTACGCCCTCAACGCGCATGACAAGCATATCGTCCGCCCGGAAACCGACATCCTGTGCGCCTGCGTATTCAACCCGCCGGTCACCGGAAACGAGGTGCATGATGAAAGCGGCGCCTATCCGGCCGATCCCGAACTCGAGAGCGAGCCTGCGCTTGCCGATTAATGATTGAATAAAGGGGGAAGTCCCATGACAGACGTCTACCCGTCCCGCCACGCCGACGTGGCGGAGTTTTTGCCGCGCCTCGATCCCGTCGTCTACAGCCAGTGGAACGAGGATGCGCCGGTCAGCCGGGAGCAGGCGGAGCGGTTCGACCGTGACGGATTCCTGGTCCTGGAGGATATTTTCTCGGACGCGGAAGTCGCGTTCCTCCAGAGCGAGGCCGGCAAGCTGCTGGCCGACCCGCAGGCGCTGGAGGAAGAGACGGTCGTGACCGAGCCGGGCGGCACCGAAGTCCGCTCGATTTTCAGAATCCATGCGCAGAGCGATGTGATCGCCCGCCTCGCCGCCGATGAGCGGCTGGCCCGCGTCGCGCAATTCCTGCTGGGTGATGCGGTCTATCTGCACCAGTCGCGGCTCAACTATAAGCCCGGCTTCACCGGCAAGGAATTTTACTGGCACAGCGATTTCGAAACCTGGCATGTTGAAGACGGCATGCCGCGCATGCGCGCGCTGTCCATGTCGGTGCTGCTGGCCGAAAATACGGCGAATAATGGGCCGCTGATGCTCATACCGGGCAGTCACAAAATCTATCTGACCTGCGTGGGCGAAACGCCGCAGGATCATTATCGCCAGTCGCTCAAGAAACAGGAATATGGCGTGCCTGACGAGGACAGCCTGGCGGAACTCGCGCACAAGCACGGCATCGTCGCGCCGACCGGGAAGCCGGGCTCGGTCGTGATTTTCGATTGCAACGTGATGCACGGGTCTAACGGCAACATCACGCCCTTTCCGCGCGCCAACGCCTTCATGGTCTATAATGCGGTCAGCAACAGGCTGGCTCCGCCCTTCGGTGTTGACAGGCCGCGCCCGGAATTCATCGCCGCACGTGGCGAACCGCAGCCGGTTGAACCGGTGCGCGGGTGTTTGGCAGAGGAGGTGCTGGTATGACGGGCTTGCATAGCGTCGAAAAGATCGGCGGTACTTCCATGGCTGCGACAGCGACATTGTTCGACAATGTTCTGATCGCCGGCCGCAAGGGCGCGGACCTGTATAACCGGGTGTTCGTGGTGTCGGCCTATGCCGGCATGACGGACCTGTTGCTGGAGCACAAGAAGTCCGGAACGCCGGGCGTCTATGCCCGTTTCGTGGCGGACGACGGCGCAGACGGGTGGCGTCACGCGATGCAGGATGTGCGCGAGGCCATGCATGCCCGTAACGAAGGCATGTTCGCGCGGAACGACAGCCTCAATGAAGCCAATGCCTTCGTGGACATGCGCATCGACGCCGTGACCGCGTGCCTCGACGATCTGGCGCGGCTGCGCGCCCATGGCCGCTTCTGCGTCAAGGAGCAGTTGGTCACGGTTCGCGAATTGCTCGCGGGCCTGGGCGAAGCGCATAGTGCGCATTCGACGGCCCTGCTGGCGCGGGACCGTGGGGTGAACGCGCACTTCGTCGACCTGACCTTGTGGGACCAGGAGGATATGCGCGGCCTGGACGAGCGCATCGGACAGGCATTCGCGGACATCGACCTCGCAACGACCCTGCCCATCGTGACCGGCTATGCCGGTTGCAGCGAGGGTATGGTCCGGCGCTATGCGCGCGGCTATTCGGAAATGACCTTTTCGCGCATCGCGGTCCTCACCGGCGCACGCGAGGCGATCATTCACAAGGAGTTCCACCTGTCGAGCGCCGATCCGAAACTGGTCGGCACCGACAAGGCCCGCAAGATCGGTCGCACCAACTATGATGTGGCCGACCAGCTTGCCAATCTGGGCATGGAAGCGATCCATCCCGGTGCGGGCAGGGGCCTGAGGCAGACAGACATTCCGCTGCGCGTGCGCAACACATTCGACCGGGAAGATGGTGGCACGCTGATCTGCGGCGATTATGTGTCCGAAAGCCCGCGCGTGGAGATCGTGACCGGCATCCGTCATGCGCAGGCGCTCCAGTTTTTCGAACAGGACATGGTGGGCGTGAAGGGCTACGACGCCGCCATTCTGGATGCGCTGACCCGGCATGGCGCTTGGATCGTCAGCAAAGCGTCGAATGCCAACACCATCACCCATTATCTTTCGGCGGAAGCGGTAAAGGTGAAGCGGATCATCGCCGATTTGCAGGATCGCTATCCAGACGCGGCGATCTCCGCCCATCCGGTGGCCATCGTGTCGGTGATCGGCAGCGACATCTCGCGGCCAGGGCTCATGCCGGATGCGCTCCGTGCGCTGGGTGCGGCCGGCATCGACGTGATCGCGATGCAGCATCAGATCCGCAATGTAGACGTGCAATTCATCGTCGATACCGGTCATTATGATGCCGCGATCGGCGCACTGCATCGCGCGCTGGTCGAAGAAGAAGATGAACCCGCGGCGGAGGGCCGGCGCGCGGCCTAGTCCCGCGCACCGTACGGCTCGCCCATGATCGCCGCCATCCGCCCCGTTCGCAGCCTGCTGCTCGCCATCTTCATGCTGATGGCGGGCAGCGGCTTTCTGGCAACGCTCATCAGCCTGCGGCTGGAACGGGCAGGGGCGGGCACCATGGCGATCGGCGCGGTCGCGACCGCCTATTTCGGGGGCCTGGTGCTCGGCGCCCTGCGTGCCGGCGACATCGTGCGACGGGTGGGGCATATTCGCGCCTTCGCCGCGTTCGTCGCGCTGCTGTCGGCCAGCACATTGTCTTACGTGCTGCTCAATCATCCCCTGCCCTGGGCGGCGCTGCGCCTGATCGACGGCATCTGCGTGGCGGGGGTATTCATCTGTCTGGAAAGCTGGCTCAACGACCGTGCGGACAGCGACACGCGCGGTAGCATTCTGGCGGCCTATATGGTCGCGCTCTATTCCGGGCAGGCGGTGGGGCAGCTTCTGCTGGGCGCCAGCGGCCATGTGCCGGCCATACCGTTCCAGATCGCGTCCATTCTGATCTCGCTGGCGATCATCCCGCTTTGCCTGACGCGCAGCAGCGCCCCGCTGCCGGTGGAGGCCGGCGCCTTTTCGATCCGCGCGCTATACCGCGCCTCGCCCCTCGGCGTCGTCGGCGCCGTCGCGACGGGTCTGATGCTCGGGGCCTTCTATGGCCTTGCCGCGGTCCATGTCCGCCGCCTCGGCCTCAACCTCGGTGCGACGGCCAGCTTCATGATGATCGTGATCCTGGGGGGCGTCGCGATGCAATGGCCGTTGGGCCGGCTGTCGGACCGCTATGACCGGCGCGTGGTCATCGTCGGCAGCTTTGGCGCGACCCTGGCCGTCAGCGTCGGGCTCGCCCTGCTACGGGCAGGGGGCTTGCCGCTGCTGGCGCTCGGAGCATTGTTCGGCGGGCTGAGCTTTGCGCTCTATCCTTTGTGCGTGGCGCATTGCAACGACCGCCTGCTGGCCAGCGAACGGGTCGCCGCGAGCGGGCGGTTGGTGCTGCTCTATTCCGTCGGTGCGGCCCTTGGACCGACGGGCGCCGCAGCGGCGATGACCGCGGCAGGCAGCGGCGGCCTGTTCCTCTTCATCGCCCTCTGCGCGGGCGGGACGCTGGGGTTCGGGCTGTGGCGGCAGGCTGCGAGCGCGCCCGTCCCGGCGCCCGAGCAGCAGGATTTCCAGATCGTCCCGCGTACCACGCCCATGGCGTCGCTGCTTGATCCCAATACCGCCGATGGAGATACGACATGACGGATGACATCATCGCCGCGCCGCCGGTTGCTTCATCGGCGGTCGACCCATCGACGTTGCGCCGCGCGATCGCGGCCTCGGCACTGGGCAATGCGACCGAATGGTTCGACTATGGCATCTATGCCTATGGCGTGACCTATATTTCCGCCGCGCTCTTTCCGGGCGACGTCGACGACGCCGTGCTGTTCGCGCTTGCGACCTTCGCCATCTCTTTCCTCGTCCGACCCCTTGGCGGCCTTTTCTGGGGGCCGTTGGGCGATCGCATGGGGAGAAAGTCTGTGCTGGCGCTGACCATATTGCTGATGTCGGGGGCTACACTGGCCGTGGGCCTGATCCCGTCCCATGCCAGCATCGGCCTGTGGGCGCCGACGCTGCTGATCCTGTTGCGCATGGTGCAGGGCTTTTCCACCGGCGGCGAATATGGCGGGGCGGCGACCTTCATGGCCGAATATGCGCCCGACGACCGGCGTGGCTTCTATGGCAGCTTTCTGGAATTCGGCACGCTCGCGGGATTTTCCTTCGGCGCGGGGCTGATGCTGATCTTCTCCCTGCTGCTTGGTGATGCTGCGATGCACGACTGGGGCTGGCGCATACCCTTCTTCGTGGCGGCGCCCATGGGGCTGATCGGCATGTATCTGCGTGCGCGGATGGAGGATACGCCCGTGTTCCGCGAGGACGGCCAAGCCCGTGATCACGCCCATGCCCCGGCGATGAGGGACATGATGCGCCGGCACTGGCGGCCGATGCTGGTCGTGGGCGGCCTCGTCGTGGCGCTCAACGTGGTGAACTATACACTGCTCAGCTATATGCCCACCTATCTTCAGCGGCGTATAGGCCTGTCGCCTGACGAGGCACTGACCGTGCCGCTGATCGGCATGCTGTTCATGATGCTGTTCCTGCCTTTCGCGGGCCATCTGTCCGACCGGATCGGCCGCCGCGCGATGTGGCGCCTGTCCCTGATCGGCCTGATCGTCGCCGTGGTGCCGCTCTACATGCTGATGGCCACGGGGCTGGCCGGGGCGATTACGGGCTTCATTCTGCTGGGCTTGCTATATGTGCCGCAGCTCGCGACGATTTCGGCCACCTTTCCGGCGCTGTTCCCGACATCGGTGCGTTTCGCCGGCTTCGCGATCGCTTACAATGTCTCGACCTCGTTGTTCGGCGGCACCGCACCGGCCATCGGCAGCGGCCTGATCGGATTGACGGGCAATGAGCTGATGCCGGCCTATTACATGGTCGTCGCGTGCGTCATCGGCCTGATCGCGCTGCGCTTCATGCCCGAAACGGCGGGGCGCTCGCTGCATGGAGACCCGTTCGATCGCGGTCGCTGAGGGGGCATCGTCCGGCCGTGTTCACGGTGCGGGGCGCATCAATCTGCTGTTGGACCGCGCCGCCGCGCTGCGATCCGCCGCCGCCAGCGCAACACGCCGCTCAGGAACAGGGCTGCGGGCGCCAGTCCTGCAAGGCATGCCAGGATACGCGTCGACAGGCCGCCTATGGATGCGTCGTGCAGCGGATGCAGCCAGTTGTTGATGGTCGTCGCCGCATTCCCCCTGCGTGCATCGAGCACGGCCAGGACCGCGCCCGAATAGGGATCGACATGAACATAGCTGTGCGGAAAGCGGCGGCTGGGATCGCCCGGCACCTGCACGCGAATGCGAAAGGCGCCGCCGGTCGGGCCGGGGGCTTCGATCCACGCGAGACGTGCCTGGGGCAGTGCATGGTGCGCGACCGCCAGCGCCTGACGAATGCTGATCGGTTGCCGGCCTTCGGATCGCACCTGCGGCATCGGGACATGGTCGACGGGCGCGATCATGCGGCCAAGCACCCAGTTGCTTTCCGAAGGCAGCGCCAGCATCACCCCGGTGAGCGTCAGGACGAGCAGCAGCGCACCGCTGCCCAGGCCCGTCAGCTTGTGCAGGTCGTGCAGCCGCCGGATCGGCACGGCGTGACGCTTGAACGCAATCGCCTTGCGCCAGCTACCGCGCGGCCACCATGCGGCCAGCCCGCTGGCCAGCAACATCAGCATGGCTATGCCGGACCAGCCGACGAACCTGCGCCCGGTCTCGCCCGTCAGCAACTCCATGTGCAGGTCGTAGAGCCAGGTCATGGCATAGGCGCCCCATCTATCCTGCCTCAGCACCCGCTCCCCGTCGGGCGACAGCCACAGCATGCGGACGGCGGCCATCGGGGTGCCGGCGCTTCGCCTCGGCGGATAGTAGCGCGCGTGGATCGCGCCCGGCTTGTCCGACGCCTCGAACCGCCATGCCCCCCGGTCCTGCGGCCATTGCGTTCGTACGGTGGCAAGCGCCCGGTCCCATGCCTGGGACGACCAGTCCGGTGCGGGCGCGCTGCTTTCCACCTGCGTGGCGGGGTGGAGCAGGGCGTCGATCTCCACATAGAAAACCAGCGCCGATCCGGTCAGGCCGAGCAGCACGAACAACAGCCCGACCGTCAGGCCAAGCCACAGATGGATCGACCGCCACAGGCGCCGGGCGTGCCCTGCCATGGTCAGAAGCGCAGGCGGATGGCGATGGTCATGTTCGCCCCGTCCGCCGGACTGTGCAGCGTCTGCGCCCCGTCCCACCACACATATTCATAATAGGTATCGGTGATGTTCCGTGCCGAAAGTGACAGTTCCGCCTGCGGCGTCGCTTGCCAGGCGGCTTCTGCATTGACCGTGGCATAGTCGCCCCAGCGTCCCTGCGCATTGGCACTGGTCAGCGCGTAGGCTGACTGGCCGCCTGCCCAGAGCGAAAGGCGCAGATTTTTGACTGGCGTGACATCGACGCCGCCCGAAAATATCCATTGCGGCACATGGTCGATGGCGTTGCCCCGATATTGCGGCGTAGCCGGATCGGGGGTGACTATCACCGCCCTCTGATGCGAAACCGCGCCC
This sequence comes from Sphingobium sp. OAS761, assembly GCF_024168485.1. Classification (GTDB taxonomy): domain Bacteria; phylum Pseudomonadota; class Alphaproteobacteria; order Sphingomonadales; family Sphingomonadaceae; genus Sphingobium. Next base: position 40,424 of record NZ_JALJVY010000017.1, on the reverse strand, counting down.
CAGAAGCTGAGGCCGGAAACAGGCTTCGCGCTCGCCTGCACGTCGATACCGCGCCGCCGCGTCGCACCCAGATTTTCGCTGTCGCCCAACGGATCGTTCAGTCGCCGCTTGATCTCGCCCGTGGCCTTTTGCTGCCATATCGCGACGCGCGCCTCGACCGTCCGGCCCAGCGCATATTTGACGCCGGCTTCCCACCCTTCGTTGATCGACGGGGCGAGGTCGACCTGACGCGGCGGGATGAGATAGGCACCCGACCCGACTCCGATCTGAAAGGTGCGCCCCCAGTTTCCGTAGAGCGTCCAGCTTTCGGCCGGCGTGACGGACAGGCTCATCTTGGGTTGCCTGATCGCGCCATAATCGTTGACCGGCGCATCCGTGCCGGCCAGCCGGTTGTGGAAACGGCCGCCGACCCAGTCGACCCGGTAGGCGGGCGTTATCGTCAGCCAGGACGCCGGCCTGATGATCGCCTGGGCGTAGATCCCGCCGGCGCGCAGGGTGAAAGCCTGATCGCGGGTCTGGCTGATGGATATGCGTGCCGAAGACAGGTAACGCAGTGACACATTGTCCTGATCCTGATAGTCGCCGCCCGCCTCCAGCATGACAGGCACGCCGCCAATGTCGGCGTGATAATGAAGCGCGGCCAGCGCGCCCCATTGATCTTCGTTCGTTACCCGGCGCTGTTGCGATGCCTGGGCGGAAAATTTGACGTATCGGTCGTCGCGCAGGCGGTTGACATAGGCCTTCGCCGACAGTGCCAGCCGGTCGCTCAGGTCCGCATCGAGATGCAGGCTATATTGCTGCGTTCGCCGTGCATCGCCATCGGTTGCGTTGTAGGCGTTCGTCATGGTCGGGTGCGCCCGCGAATCCTCCCGTGTCAGATAGCCCGGTTCCTGCGCTTGCCCGCGATAATAGCGGGCGATGGCGCCGATCCGCACATCGTCGGAAAGCTGGTAGAACCATTTGCCCGCCAGGCTCAGCCGGTTCAGATCGGCATGATCGCGATACGCGCCCGAACGGCGATAGGCGATCAGGTAATTCTGGCTCAGCCGGCCGCGCTCCAACCCTGCGGACAGCTGGCCTTCCCGCGTCGCATAGCTGCCCGCCGACGTCCTGACGTCCAGATATGTGCCGCCGATCCGGGTGACGATGTTTGCGTTGCCCGCGATATTGTGCAGCCCGTAACGCGGATCGGACGTGCCGCGCACGACATCCACTCCGGCAATGTCGAGTGGAAAGATGCTGTCGATGAAGGGCATGTTGCCGTCATTGCTGTTGGACGGAATGCCGTCGATCAGCAGCTTGACCGCATTGATCTCGCCCTCGCCATTGAACCCGCGGAATGAAAATTTGCCGCTGGTCGTCCCCTGGTTGAAATTGGTCAGCATGACGCCCGGCAGGCGTCCGATCAGTTCCCAGGCGTAATTGACGTTGGCATTCTGGGCGACATCGCCGCCCAGCCGGTCGATCGACGTGATGATGGCGGTAGCATCGCCAGCCATGCCGTGCGCGGTGACGATGATGGGATCACCCACCGAAAAGCTGGTGTCCTGTCCTTCGGAGAAAGCGGGAACTTGCGCCATGGCGGGTGAAGCCGCGCCAAGTGATACGGCGGCAAGCAGTGGAAAATGGTTCACGATCGGCCTCGATTGTCCTGAATGGATGCGGACCGGCATCCGCCTGTGCAGCCAGCGCGTGGCGGCACGGGCGGACGGCCGGGCTCGGAAGGGATCGGGTCGCGTGGGGGTCTGTCGGCACCGCCCGATTCAGGGCGGCGTATCAGGGCGCGATATTATGCGTCGTCGGTTTGTGGCCGGCATCTGCCGGTATCGCCGCGCGACCCGTTCAGGCGTCGGGTGGCGGCGCGTGGGAAGGGGGCGGGGGCGCCGCGAGCCGATGGACGGTCAGGTCCGCGATCGCACGGCTGAGCATGACGGGAAGTTCGAGAGCAACGCTCGCAGCCGGCGGCGCTGCCGTCGGGTGCATCAGCGGGCCACCGATCCCGGCGGCGAACGGGCAATCCTTGGTCTGGTCGGAATGATCCGGCTTGTCCTGCCCTTTGACCGGCAGGACCATCTGCACCGCGCCCTGCCCCGTACATAGCGATATGACGACACCGTGGATCGTCTGGGTGGGCATGAAGCCAGTCGGGACGGCGATCCGAACGGCGAGCACGCACAGCAAGGCAAGCGCGAATATGCGCCGTAACCCTCGCGACTGCCTGATCCCCCCGGTCATGGCGCGGACTTAGCATGCAGGATTTCGTTGTCCATGGGACAAACGGTCCCGGGCGCAATTTCGTTGTTGCCGCGCAATATTGTCCCGTTCCATCGGAACAGGAGGTGCGGCCCATGCTTTTACCAATGATATTTCATCACTGGGACATCAGACATGGCGAATGTGGCGCAGGTGATCATCGAAACCCTGCGGGATGCCGGTGCGCGCCGATGCTACGGGGTGCCGGGCGATACGCTCAATCATGTCACCGATGCGATCCGCGAAAGCGACATCAGATGGGTGCATGTCCGGCATGAGGAGGCGGGCGGCTTTGCCGCAGGTGCCGACGCGCTACTGACGGGCGATCTGGCCCTGTGCGCCGGGTCGTGCGGACCGGGAAGCCTGCATTTCATCAACGGGCTGTTCGAATCGCATCGCAACCGTGCCCCGGTCGTGCTGATCGCCAGTCAGATCGTCCGCGACGAACTGGGATTCGACTTTCCCCAGGAGGTCGATTTCCGCTCCATCTACCAGTCGTGTAGCGTGTTTTGCGAGGAAATCCGCACACCGGGCCAGGCACGGCGCAAGGCGGCGATGGCGGCGCAGGCCGCCCTCACGCGGCGCGGCGTCGCCGTGCTGATCGTGCCGGCCGACGTGTCCAGCGCAAAGGCACCTGACGAGCCGGCCTTCGCCGTTCATCCGGCCTGTCCGGTAGTCCGGCCTTCAACAGGCGAGATCGAGCGGGTCGCTGCCATCCTTAACGCGGGCCGCAAGGTGGCAGTCTATGGCGGATCGGGGTGCGAACAGGCGCATGATCAGGTGGTGGCACTGGCGCGCACCCTGCAGGCGCCGGTCGCCCATACCTCGCGCGCAAAGGACTATCTGGAACATGACAATCCCTTCAATGTCGGGATGACTGGCATTTTCGGCGGGGAGGCTGGCTACCATGCCCTGATGGAATGCGACACGCTGCTGCTGCTGGGATGCGACTTCGCCTGGCGACAATATTATCCGGAAAAGGCGACGATCGTTCAGGTTGATCTGGACGGCACGCATCTGGGCCGCCGCCATCCTGTCCATCTGGGCGTGGTGGGCGACATCGGGGCTATGCTCGATGCGCTCTTGCCGCATGTCGGCCCGCGCGACGACCGGGCGTTCCTCGACGAGTGCCTGGCGCATCGTGCCCGAACGCTCGAGGACCAGGGGAAGCACGCCCGGCTCGGCAAGGGCGGCGCGATCCATCCCCAATATCTGACCGAACTCATTTCGCGACTGGCGCCTGCCGATGCCGTCTATACGGCAGATGGCGGATCGCCGATGGTATGGTGCCTGCGGCATGTGGCGTCCACCGGGCGAAACCGCACCGTCATCAGCCTGAGCCACGGGACGATGGCCAACGCCATGCCGCAAGCGCTGGGTGCCAAGGCTGCCTATCCGGACCGCACCGTCATATCGCTTTCGGGCGATGGCGGACTGGCCATGTTGATGGGCGACCTGTTGACTGCGGTGCAGGAAAATCTCGCCATCAAGGTGGCGGTGTTCAATAATAGTGCGCTCGACTTCGTGGAGATCGAACAAAAGGTGGAAGGGCTGATCGACAGCTACACCAACCTTCTCAACCCGGATTTCGGGCGCGTGGCGGAGGCGATGGGGCTGTGGGGCCGCCGGGTGGAAAAGGCCGAAGAACTGGACCAGGCGGTGCGTGACTGGCTGTCCGTGCCCGGGCCCGCGCTGCTGGATGTCGTGACCGATCGCTTCGAACTGGTGATGCCGCCCAAGGTGCAGCCGGGGCAGGTGGCTGGCATGGCGCTATATTCCGCGAAGGCGGTCCTGGGTGGCCGTGGCCGCGACGTCGTCGGCGTTTTGCGCAACCTGCTGTCATGAGTGCGCGTCCCGGTCTCATCCTCGCGCTGACACGCGATCACGCCCTCTCGCGCAACATCATTCTCCTTATCGGGGCCGTCGGAACGATTGCCTGCCTGATCCTGGCACAGTGGCACGTCGGCGCACTCTGGGCGCTGCTGTTGTTCGCGCCGATACTGGTTCTTGCCCTTGTCGACCTTGTCCAGGTGCATCATTCGCTGCGCCGAAATTACCCGGCCTCGGCACGCTTCCGCTGGCTTTTCGAATGGCTGCGCCCGTTTCTGCGTGCCTATATCGTGGAAAGCGACCTGGACGGGCGCCCCTTCAGTCATGATGCGCGCGCGCTGGTCTATGCCCGGGCCAAGGGCGCTGTGGACGCGCATCCGTTCGGCACCGAACTGGACGTCTATTCCGATGAATATGAATGGCTGGCGCATTCCATCGCGCCGTCGCGCAATGCGCCGGGACAAACCCGCGTTTCCGTCGGCACCGACCAGTGCAGCCGACCCTATCGGGCCGCGCGACTGAACATATCGGCGATGAGCTTCGGTGCGCTGGGCGCGCACGCGATCGAGGCGCTGAACTTGGGCGCCAGACTGGGCAACTTCTACCATGATACGGGGGAGGGCGGCCTGTCGCCCTATCATCTCAAGCATGGCGGCGACGTCGTCTGGGAAGTCGGTTCGGGCTATTTCGGATGCCGCGACGCCCGCGGCCGGTTCGACCCCGGGCATTTTGCGGATCGCGCGGCGCACGATGCGGTGAAAATGACCGAGATCAAGCTCAGCCAGGGTGCCAAGCCGGGTCATGGCGGACTGCTGCCCGGTGCCAAGGTCACGGAGGAAATCGCCAGGACGCGCGACGTGGAAGCGGGACAGGATTGTCTTTCGCCTCCGGGACACAGCGCCTTTTCGACACCGATAGAATTGGTCGAATTCGCAGCCCGGATGCGCGACCTGTCGGGCGGCAAGCCGGTCGGTCTCAAATTATGTGTAGGCTATCCGCACGAACTGTTCGCCGTCGTCAAGGCCATGCTGGAAACGGGCATTCTGGTGGACTTCATCGTAATCGACGGCGCGGAAGGCGGCACCGGCGCGGCGCCGACCGAACTGTCGGACCGCATCGGCATGCCGTTGCGCGAAGGCCTCATCCTTGCCCGCAATGCGCTCGTCGGCAGCAACCTTAAAGACAGGATCCGGCTGGCCGCGTCGGGTAAGGTCAGTTCCGGCGCGGGCATCGCGATGAACGCTGCGTTGGGTGCGGACTGGTGCAACGCGGCGCGCGCCTTCATGTTCTCGCTGGGCTGCGTCCAGTCGATGCGGTGCCACACCGACACATGCCCGACCGGCGTCGCCACCCAGTCTCCCGCGCGCGAGCGCGCGCTGGTGGTTCCGGAAAAGGCTGAACGCGTGGCGCGCTTCCAGCGCGCGACGCTGGCGGCGTTGCACGACATCGTCGTCGCCTGCGGCATCGATTCGCCGGATGAATTCACGCCGGACGGCCTGCGACAGCGGATCAGCGCGGTCGAGATGCGATCCATCGACGAACTCTATCCCTTCGTCGAACCGGGCGAGTTGCTGGACGGCGCGCGTGACGAGCGGCTCGCCCGCTGGTGGGCACAGGCGGACGCCACCACCTTCAAACGCCAATCGGTCTGAAACGCCATGTATTCATGGCGAACAGCCGTCCCAAAGATCCGCTTCCCTGACAAGGCGCGCGTTGCTGCCATCAGTTAGGCGCTCTTCGGAAATTTGGCATAGACGCGCTCGGCGGCGCGGATGGACGGGCGACTCGTCGACGGCTGTTGACGTGCAGCATTCATGCGCATAACAAATACGAACGCTACCGTGCGTTTTCGTGCTTATGTCCCTCAGGTCCCCGGTCGGCTTCCGAAGCGCGACGACGGCGCTGGAAAGGACTAAGGGCCGCGGTTTGAATAATAGTGCGCACAGGGCTTCGTCATACCGAACCGGCGGAGCCAGCAGGAGAGGAAGTGAACATGGCGGTCAGGCGTAGGATACTGAACACCCTGCTGGGGGCGACGGCCCTTTTTGCGGCGGCGACCGGACATGTTTACGCCGACACGCTGGAAGAAGGTTTTTCTTCCCCGCCGATGGAAGTCCGTCCGCGGGTGCGGTGGTGGTGGCCGGGCGCCGATGTCACCGACGAGGAAGTGCGGCGCGAGCTGCACCTGCTCGCGGACAACGGGTTCGCGGGCGCCGAGGTACAGGCCATGACCCCCAATTTCGTCGCCCTGTCCCGCGCCGAACGCGATCGCGTCAACCAATATGCCGAACCGATGTTTTTCGATCGGCTCAAAGCGGCCGGGGAGGCGGCTAAGTCGCTCGGCATGAGCCTGGACTACACGCTTGGTTCCGCCTGGCCTCCAGGCGGGGGCTTCGCCATTACGCCCGAAAAGGCACTGAGCGAATTGTCCATGGCGGTCACCCAGGTCAAGGGCGGTGAGCAGGGGCCGATCAAGGTCACCATCCCCAAATGGACCCGGCGCCTGGGTGCGCTCAGCTTCTTCGATGAACGGACGAAGGACCCGAAGGTCGCGGACTGGGCCGCACGGCTCGACGCACGCGCCCGCATCGTGGCGGTCGTCGCCATGAAGGGCAGCGCGCCTGAAACGATAGCGGCGCAGTCATCGTCGGGCTTCAAACTTTCGCCCTGGTCGAATGTTCGCGTGCCGGGCGAACTCGACCCCGCCAGCGGTATTGTCCTGACGGACAAGATCGCTGCGGATGGCACATTGCAATGGTCGCCGCCGCCCGGCGATTGGCAGGTGTTCGTTTTCAAACAATATGCCGTCGACATGGGCGTGCTCGGCGCGGCGGGACAGGGACCGCAACTTGTGCTGGACCCGACCGATCCTGACGCGTTCCGGCGCCATGCCGCGCGGACGGGCGATCCCCTGGGCATCGATCCTGCGGGCATAAGGTCGACATTCATCGACAGTTTCGAACTGATGCAGGATATTCACTGGGGGCCTGAATTCCTGGATCAATTCAGGAAACGGCGTGGCTACGATTTGACGCCCTATCTGCCCTTCATCCTTCAGCCCGGCTGGATGCAGGCGTGGGATGAACGCTATTCCCCGCCCTATTTTAACGCGAAGAGCGGCGACCTGGCCGACAGGGTCCGTGCCGATTATCGCCGGACGCTGTCCGAAAGTCTCATGACGGGTTTCGTCAAACCCTTCGTCGACTGGAACCATAGCCACGGGATGCTGGCCAAGCTTCAGGCGCATGGCGGTCCGTTCGACATCATCCAGGCTTACGGATCGGCCGACATTCCCGAAACGGAAGACCTGGTGCATGGCGCCGACCCCCTTTTCATGCGGCTGGCGCGGTCGGCGGCGCATCTCTACGGACGCAAGCATGTGTCGGTGGAGGGGCTGGCTTGGGGCGGCCGGCCGTTCGATGTAACGCCCGACGATATGCGGCGGCGCGTTGATCTCATCATTGCGGGCGGTGTTACCGACATCATCATGCATGGCATGAATTATCGTTACAAGGCGGAGGACTGGCCCGGTTGGCACGCCTTTTCGCCCAACCCGTCCGGTCTGAGCTTCAGTTCGATGCTCAACGAAACCAACCCCATTTGGCCGGCGATGAAGCCGCTCGCACATTATGTGGCGCGGTTGCAATCGGTCATGCAGTCCGGGGACGCGATCGTGCCGGTCGCCTATTATTATGGTCGTTACGGCTATTATGTCGGCATAGAGGATGGCGGCGCTGGAAAGCAGGCCGCGGAAAAGACCTTCATTGCCGGTGGCTATGATTTCGATCGGATCAATCCGGATTCGATCGCTCGTGCACGGGTGGAGGATCGCCAGCTCGTCGCCGCGGGCGGTGCGCGCTATTCGGTTCTGGTCCTGCCGCCGATCAGCGCGATGCGCGCGGAAACCGCCGAAGCGATCGCCCGCTTCGCCAAGGCCGGCCTGCCGGTTTTCTTTACCGACCATATACCGGATCGGGACGAGGGCCTGGCGGATGCGGCGCGACGGGACAAGCGCGTGCGCCGCGCTATCGACATGGCCATGAAAGCCGGAGCGAAGATGGTGTCGGCCGACAACGTCGTGCCTTCGCTGCGGCAGGCGGGGGTCGCAGCGAACCTGACCTTCGGCGGCGATGCGAGCGATCTGGTCTTCGTTCAACGCAATGTCGGCGACCGCCTGGTCACATTTCTGGCAAATGTCGGCACGTCGGCCCGCGATGTGAACCTGACGCTGCCTCGGGTGGGGGGAGTCACGCGCTGGAACGCGATCGACGGAAGCATCGCCCCCTATTCGGCTTCCGCCAGCGGGAATGCGACGCAAGTGCCGCTGAACCTCCCGGCCGGCCAAAGCGCCCTGCTGGTGCTTGATAGCAGGGAAGCGCCTCATCGCGTCGACGATCCAGCGACGCAGGAAAGCATGACGCTGCCGGTCGACGGTTGGAACCTCAACGTGCAGGGGCATGCCATGCGCAAGCCCTATGCCCATGATCTGGGCACGATCGCTCTGGGCGATTGGCGCAATGTCCCGGAACTGGCGAATTTCGCGGGAGAGGGCACCTATCGCAGGACCGTGGCCATCGATGGGCAGCTTCTGGGCCGTGGCCGGAAGCTCTTTCTCGAACTCGGCGAGGTTCATGACATGGCGACCGTGACGCTGAACGGTCGCACGTTGCCGCCGGCGATCACGCGACCGTTTCGCATCGACATTACCGGCGTTGCCAAACCGGGGAATAATGACCTGATCGTAACGGTGGCCAACGTCCTGGAAAACGCGATGGTCGATCCCAAGTCGCCCAGCTACAAGTCGCTGCGGCCGGTACCGGCCGGGCTGGTAGGGCCCTTGCGGATCGTGGCTCAATAACGGTCGGACCGCCGTTGTGCCGCCACATCCTGCCGATCCTGACGCGCGTGCGGCGCGCATCGACGGAATGAACAGATGACTCCGAACGCTCTTCTATCAGCCGTCATTCTGGCGGTGACAGGCGCATCTTCCGTCGCGGCGGCCGATGCGCCGCCCGCACCTGCACCTGCACCTGCGCCTGCACCCGTCGAAACGGGGCATGCAAATGGCTGGATAAGCATTGCGGGCACGGATGGCATGAAAAAGCCGATCGTCCTGCATTTTCGCCGGGAGGTCGAACTCGACCGCAAGCCCCATCGATATGAAACCTGGGTTACCGCGGACAACCGGTTCATCCTGTTCGTAAACGGAACACGCGTGGCGTCCGGCCCATCCGCGACATCTCCCAGGAACTGGCGGCAGGAGAAAATCGATCTGGCTCCGTACCTGCGAAAGGGGCGCAACGTCGTGGCGGCGCTGGTCTGGGATAGTGCGGAACCCAATAAACTGCCGCCGGACGCAACCGAACAGCAACGCGATGTTGCCATCGGCCGCACGTCGATCACCAGCCTTGCCCCCGTATTTCAGATGACGGTTGCTACGGGCTTTCGTCTGGCCGGCGACGGCGATGCAGCAATGATTGCCACCGATAAACCCGGCTGGCGCGTGAAACGGGACATGGGCCGGAGTTTTCGCAACGGCTCCAGGGATTTTTTGAAATATTATTACTATGTTGGAAGCAATCCGGAAATAATAGATGCGGCGAAAGCCGATTTCGATGCGGAAGAGCCCTCCGAGGCCGGTGCGGGCTGGCAGGATGCCGTGCCCGCGCCGCAGGCGGCAGCGCGAACCTTGACCGCCGATTATCTTCCGCAACAGCTATATGCGGCAGCTTCGCCTGGAAAGATGGTGCGTTCAGACCTGGCGGGCGCCGCATCCTTTCCCGCCCGCTCCGTCGTCGTTCCGGCGCACAGCAAGGTAAGGCTGCTGTTCCAAAGGGACGCGATGATCGCTGCCTACCCGGAGTTGCAAACGTCCGGTGGCCTTGGGGCACGGCTTAAGTTGAGGTGGTCCGAAGCGCTCCACAACAAAGGCGGCGCCAAGGGCGATCGCGATCTCGTGGAAGATCGCAGCGTCTCCGGAATTTACGACACATTCATTGCCGATGGCAAGCGCCGGACTTTCGCGCCCCTGTGGTGGCGCGTCTGGCGCTATGCCGAACTGGAGGTCGAAACTGCCGACGACCCGTTGACGCTGGAATCCTTTCGCGCATTTGAAACGGGCTATCCCTTCGTGAAGGTGGGCCAGTTCGCAAGCGACGACCCGGATCTGAACCGCATCTTTGACATCGGCTGGCGCACGGCACGGATCGATGCGCATGAAACCTACATGGACACCGCCTATTGGGAACAGCACCAATATGCGGGTGATACGCGCATTCAGATGCTCATTTCCTATGCCATGTCGGAAGATCCCCGGCTCGCCCGACAGGCGATCGAGGCGTTTGGCGTCTCCGAAACAGCGCCCGGCGCGATCCGGGGCGCCTATCCGTCGCGCGACGACAGGATCATGCCGACCTTCGGCCTGCTCTGGATCGGCATGCTGGACGATTGGCGCCTGCATCAGCCCGACCCCGAACCGCTCGTTCGCAATATCCCCCTCATGCGAAGGGTGATCGCGTGGTGGAAGGATTATTACTCGCCGGGCGGACTGGTGCGCAAAAACCCATATTGGAATTTCATCGACTGGATTGGTCAGCCCGCGACCGACAGGACCGTTTTCCCATCCTATGACGATGCCGGCGAGAGCTGCCTTTTGTCGGTCTCCCTGGTGGGCGCGCTCGATCAGGCAGCCCGGCTTGAGCAGGCTTTTGGCGATGCAGCGCAAGAAGCCGGGAACAAGGCGTGGAGCGATGATCTCAAGCGTGCGATCCGCGACCGATGCTGGGATGCCGACAGGGGGCTATTCGCCGACAATCCGTCGCGCGATCGCTTCAGTCAGCATATGAACGCCCTGGCCATTCTGTACGATGTTGTAACCGGGGACGACGCGCGCACTCTGGCAGACAGGATTGTCCTGCCGGGCCAGGGCCTGACGGCGCCGGAAGATGTTGCGCAGGTCAGCTATTATTATGCCTGGTATCTTGCCGCTGCATTGCGCCATGCGGGCCTGGCGGATCGATATTTCGACCTGTTGCAACCCTGGCGGGACATGCTGGCGTTGAACCTCACGACCTGGCCCGAAGAACATGGCGAATTCAGCCGTTCGGACACTCATGCCTGGAGCGCCCATCCCACGGTCGACCTGCTGGACATCGTTGCCGGCATCACGCCGGCCGAGACAGGCTATCGGCGTGTGCGGATCGCTCCGACGCTGGGATCGCTCAAGTCGCTGGACGCGACGGCCGCAACGCCGCAGGGGCCGGTTTCGGTCCGCTATCGGGTCCGCAACGACAAGCTGGTCGCCGAGATCATCAAACCGAACTCGCTTCCGGGCGATTTCATCTGGAAGGGCCAGTCCCACCCGTTGAAGAATGGCACCAACCATTTCGTTCTGCCGGCGCAATAAGGGGCGGCGCCTTTCGCCCGGATCTCAAAGATCCAGCGGCAAGATCGTGACGCGGTCCCCCGGTGCTGCGGCAGGGGAGCCGCCCGCGCGCAGGATCAGGCAATCGGCGCTCGCCATGGCGGCGGTCGCCGCGCTGTCCTGCGATGTGACGGACACGACGCCTTCGTCGCCGCGCCAGGCCCGCAGATAGTCGTCTCGTTCGCCGGTCGCCGGAAGCCCCGTGGCCAGCACGGCCTGGTCGGTACGGGGCAGCGGGGCGCCGGCGCCCGCCATGTGGCGGACCAGCGGCAGCAGGAACAGGATCGCCGTGACGAAGGCCGACACGGGATTGCCCGGAAGCCCCAGGAATATGGCCTCACCAATTTGTCCGGCCATCAGCGGCTTGCCCGGCCGCATCCGGATCTTCCAGAAATCCAGCGTCCCGCCCGCCGCGGTGAAGGCGGGTCGGACCAGATCATGATCCCCGACGGAGGCGCCTCCCGTCGACACGATGATGTCCGCCTCGCGCGCGCGGACGAAAGCGGCATTCAGCGGTTCCATTGCGTCCGGGACAATCCCGATGTCGATGATCTCGCAGGGAAGGGAAGCAAGCAGGGCGGCCAGCATAGGCGCGTTGGAGGAGGGCAGGGCGCCGGGCGGCACCGGCGCGCCGGGCGGTACCAGTTCGTTGCCCGTCGACAGCAAAGCGACACGGGGACGGCGGCCGACCGGCAACGCACCATGGCCGCCCAGCACCGCCAGCGCGACCTGCGCGGCACCTAGCCGGCTTCCCGCCGTCAGTAGCGTCGCACCCCGGCTGAAGTCAGATGCGGCAGCGCGAACGTGACGGCCGGTCGGCAACGGGTCGGCACTGGCACGCAGTTGATTGCCTTCGCGCGCGGCATTTTCCTGGATCAGAATGGCGTCCGCACCGTGCGGCAGCGGCGCTCCGGTGAATATCCGGCAGGCTTCGCCCGGTGCAAGTGGCGGTGGCGCAATGTCGCCGGCGCTGCTTTCAGCCGTGACGCGCCAGGGGCCGGGCGCCTCCGCCGCGCGCACCGCATAGCCGTCCATGGCGGACAGGTCGGCCCAGGGCTGGTCGCGCAGGGCAGGAATGTCGCGCGCCAGCCAGCGCCCGGCGCAATCGGGCACGGCGACCATAGTCTCGCCCTTCGGCGCTGCGAGCGACAGCAACCGCCGCTGTGCCTCCGCAACCGGCAGCAGGCTCATGGCGCGCGCCAGTCGCCGGACTTGCCGCCGGACTTGGCGATCAGTCGCACCGCGCCGATGACCATCGCCTTGTCGATCGCCTTGGCCATGTCATAGACGGTCAGCAGCGCGACGGTCGCGGCGGTCAGCGCCTCCATCTCGACGCCGGTCTGCCCGGCGGTGCGGGCGGTCGCCTCCACCGTCACGCCGCTTTCGTCAGGGTGCAGGTCGACGGTGACGGCGCTCAGCGCGACGGGATGGCATAGCGGGATCAGGTCGGCGGTGCGCTTGGCCGCCATGATGCCGGCGATGCGCGCGACGGACAGGACGTCGCCCTTCTTCACCAGACCTTGCGCGATGGCGGCGGCGGCGGCCTCGCTCATGTCGATGCGGCCGCGTGCAATGGCTTCCCGCGCCGTCACCGCCTTGCCCGACACGTCGACCATGCGGGCTGCGCCTTCCTCGTCGAGATGGGTGAGGTTGCTCATGCGCCGGTCAGCAGCGTGCGCGTCGCCGCCTCGACATCGGCCTGGCGCATCAGCGTTTCTCCGACCAGGAAGCATCGCACGCCGTGATCGGCCATGGCCGTCAGGTCGGCATGGCCGGTTAGGCCGCTTTCGGCGACGAATGTGCACCCTTCGGGCGCCTTGCCCACCAGATCATATGTGCGTGCGAAATCGACGGAGAAATCCCGCAGGTCGCGATTGTTGACGCCGATCAGGCGCGATCGCAGCTTCAGCGCCCGCTCCAGCTCGTTTTCGTCATGAACCTCGATCAGCGCATCCATGCCAAGGCCGAGCGCCGCGTCCTCGATCTCCATCATCTGCCCGTCGTCCAGGGCGGCGACGATGATCAGGATCGCGTCGGCCCCCAGTGCCCGACTTTCCAGCACCTGCCATGGATCGACCAGGAAATCCTTGCGCAGAACCGGAAGGGAACAGGCCGCGCGCGCGGCTACCAGATAATCGTCATGGCCCTGAAAATAAGGTTCGTCGGTCAGCACCGACAGACAGGCCGCGCCGCCGGCGGCATAGGCGCGGGCGTGGGCAGGGGGATCGAAATCGGCGCGGATCAGCCCCTTGGACGGGCTGGCCTTCTTGACCTCCGCGATCAGGCCGAACTTCGTGGCTGCGGCGGCGTCCAACGCCTTGCGAAAGCCGCGCGGCGGGGTCTGTCCGGCCGCGCGCGACCGAAGCGTGGCGATATCGGTCGCGGCCTTGCGCCGGGCGACATCCTGCCTCTTATAGTCGCAAATCTCGATCAGTTTGTTGGTCATTTCCAGTTTATCCAGCAATTCAGCAACGCGTTGGCAAGGCCGCGATCGATGGTCTCGGCGGCTTCCTCCATCCCTTCGGGCATATCCTCGACCGCACCTGCCACGACCAGCGCGGCCGCGGCGTTGAACAGCACCGCGTCGCGATAGGCGCCTTCCTCTCCCTGCAACAGCGCGCGCAGGGCGGCGGCGTTGAAGGCGGCATCGCCGCCCCGGATGGCGTCGATCGGACGCACCGGCAGGCCCAGGTCGGCCGCGACGAGGCGGCGCATGGCGACGATGCCCTCGCGCGCCACCTCTGCGACGTCGTTGCCGCCCGCCAGGCTCAATTCGTCCAGCCCCTCGTCTCCCGACACGACCATCGCCCGGTCGACGTCCAGCTCCGCCAGCGCTTCTGCGTAGATGGGCACATAGGCCGGGCGCGCGATGCCGATCAGCTGGCGGCGCACCCCGGCCGGGTTTGCCAGCGGCCCCATCAGGTTGAAGATGGTCCGCTCGCCGATCGCCTTGCGGATGGGGGCGAGCCGCCGGAGGGCGGGATGATGTTTCTGCGCGAAAAGAAAGCAGATGCCCAGGTCCGCCAGCGTCGCTTCGGCGGTGTCGGCGACGCGGTCCAGGTCGAGACCCAGCGCCTCAAGCGTGTCTGCGGCGCCGGCCTTGGACGATGCGGCGCGATTGCCATGCTTGGCGACCGGCACGCCCGCCGCGGCCACGACCAGGCTGACCGCGGTGGACACGTTGAGTGTGTGATGCCCGTCGCCGCCCGTGCCGCACACGTCGATCGCGCCTTCAGGCGCCGTGACCGGGATCATTCGTGCGCGCATGGCGCGGGCGGCGGCGGCGATTTCTGTTGCCGTCTCGCCGCGCCGGGCCATGGTGACGAGGAAAGCTGCGATCTCCGCTTCCGGCAGGTCGGCGTCGAACAGCAGGTCGAACGCTTCGGTGGCTAGCGCCGGGGAAAGCGGTGCTGAAGGATCGGGCAGGCTGGTCATCGTGCCGCCTTAGTCGGCGGAAGGGGGCGGAGTCGAGTGGCCGATGTCACCTGACATTGCGGCGTTCCGACGCGACATATTTGCGACGGCGGGCGCTGCCCGCTCAGGCGACCTCGCGCTGGCGCACCGGCAAGCCCGCGATGCGCAGGAAATTGGCCAGCATCGCATGCCCATGCTCGGTCGCGATGCTTTCCGGGTGGAACTGCACGGAATGGATCGGCAGGCTCTCGTGCCGGAAGCCCATCACCGAACCGTCCTCGCTCGTTGCGTTGACGTGCAGGCAGGGCGGAATCTCCTCCACGATCAAAGAATGGTAGCGAGTCGCGGTGAAGGGGGAGGGGAGACCGGCGAACAGGCCGGTGCCGTCATGGGCCACGGGCGACGTCTTGCCGTGCATCAGGCCCCCGCGCACAACCTTGCCGCCAAAATGCTGGCCGATGGCCTGATGGCCCAGGCATACGCCCAGCAGGGGCGCGCCCGCGTCGGCGCAGGCGGCGACCAGGTCCAGGCTGATGCCGGCGTCGTCGGGCGTGCACGGACCGGGGGACAGCAGAAAGGCCTTTGCCCCCGACGACAGGGCTTGTCCTGCCGAAATGGCGTCGTTGCGTACCACTTCCACCTGCGCGCCCAACTCCATCAGATAATGGACGAGGTTCCAGGTAAAGCTGTCGTAATTGTCGATGACCAGGATCATGCGACTGTCCTTAGCGCGGGAATGATGCAGGGGGAAGCGGAGAGCCGCCGACAGGGCGGAAGCGTTGTCCCGTCATTTCGTCATTACCACGATCGCTTCCTGCTTGAGATCGGGCTTGAACAAGAGGTCGAGAACCCGGCGCGTCATGCGCCATCGGCGCTTGCTCAACCGGCGCTTGGGATAGGTATGGGGCTGGTAGAAGATATATTGGAGCATGTGCGGCATCGGCAGCACGTGGAAATCCGTGAAGCCCGCCTCTTGCCCGCGCGCCATGATCAGGTCCGGCGGCATGTCGCGTTCGGTCACGCCATATTTGGCCATGGCCTCGATGGAGCCGGGGGCTATGCTGTGCCCTTCGCCAGGCTCATGGGTGATGAGTATCCCGCCGGGCCGCAGCGCGCGATAGGCGGACCGGATTGCCAACGCCTCGTCCTCGGCATGATGCAGGGAATCAAAGAAGATCGCGGCATCGAACCGGCCGTCGAAATCCAGGTCCTCGAAATCGCTGCATATGAAGGTGGTTCGGTCGGTAACGCCGTTCAGCCGGGCATTGTCCTGGGCCAGGGCGATCATGTCCGGCGCGATGTCCTGCCCCGTCACCCGATATCCGGCACGGGCGAAGAACTGGCTGGTCCAGCCGCCCCCGCAGCCAAGATCGAGCAGGTTCGCAGGTGTCGGCGGCAACAGGCTCATGATGAAACCGATCGACGCCAGTTCCATGGCGCAATTCGGACCGGTGAACGGCTTTCCCAGCGAATGCTGCGCACCGTCTTCTCCCATATTGGAAAGATAGGCGCGTTCGGCGTCTTTGGACATAGGGCAAGGCTCCGGTCGGGTGATTCGCACTAGGCGAGCACGCCGCGGCACTCAACGGACTTCTTGCCGGGGGTCGAAAGGTCAGCGGATGGTGGCGCGATAACTCAGCCGGCCGGTCTCCCCCGCAGCCGCTTCGGCCAGCAACCACCGGACGTGCGTGACATCTGCCGGAATGGCCCTGCGCGTGCCGCCCAGCGGCGTCGGCAGCCAGAGGCGGTCGAGCCGGCCCCAATGCATCCCGCCGTCGACCGACACCTGCATCATCGGGTCGCGCGGGTCGATTTCCAGTCCGCGCGGCAAGGCGCGGGTGATGGCCGCGCTTCGGATCGGTTCGGGGCTGTCGTTGCGCCAGCATATGATGACGATGAGCTGGTCGCCCGGGCCGGCGCGATTCGCACTGGCGAGGATCCGGCGTGTCCGGCCGTTCACATCGGTCACGGTCCGTTCGATAAACATCTGGGTCTCTAGCCGGACCGGCGTTTGTGCAAGGGCGCTCTGGCTGGCGGTTCCTGTTGCGCAGGCGAGGGCCATCATTGCCATCTTCGCAAGACCAGTCGCCGTCATTTCCGCCCCGTTCCATCGCGTCCCCGCGCAAGGCCTAGCGATGAAGGTCGAATATTTGGTTAAGCGATCCTTCGCCATGCTCCGTTGTGTTTCTTGCAAATTGCCGGCGGATATGGTCGGGCACTCATCCGCCCGGTTGGCGGGGGCCAAAACGGGCGGGGACAGGGACTCGGCATGACACCCCAGGAACAACAGGAGATCAACCGGCGGCGCGACCGCCTGCTGGCGTCGATCGCCCTGACATCGGGCATCGGCCTGCTGCTTGCCTTGCCGTTCGCCCTTCGCGCCGGCGCGGAATTCTTCCTGCCGATCACCGCCGCCCTGGTGATTGCGATCGCGCTGGTGCCGCTGCTGGAATGGATGGAACGACGGCGCCTTCCTTCGGGCCTTGCGGCGCTGATCGCGGTGGTGGGTTTTCTGGCGGTCGCGAATACGGCGCTGGTGCTGATCATCGTGCCGGCGACCGACTGGTTCCAGGCATTGCCCGAACGGCTGCCGCAGATTCAGGCAAATCTGGCGCCGGTGATCGATTTCTATTCCAATCTCCAGCGGTTCGTCGACGAAATGGTGCAGATGCTGGCGCAGGGGCCGGTGGCGGCAGCACAGACCGCCGCGGTCGAAGCCCCGCGCTCGCTGCTCCAGTTCGCGGCGACATCGGCGCCGTCGGCCATTATCCAGATGGTGTTCGCGCTGCTCGTAATCTATTTCTTTCTGGCGGGCTGGACCCGGTTGCGGCGGCGCACGATCAACAGCCGCGGCAGTTTCGACGGCGCGATGGCTGTGGCGCGCGTGATCCAGAATGTTGTCGATGCGACATCCGCCTATGTCATCACCATAGCGACCATCAATCTGTGCCTCGGCATGTCCGTGGCCTTCGCCCTGTGGCTGATCGGAATGCCCTCCCCGCTGATGTGGGGCGGTATCGTGGCGCTGCTGAACTTCATTCCCTATTTCGGCCCGATGCTGGCGGCGGTGCTGCTGGCGCTGGGCGGCCTCATGGTATTCAACGACGTCTGGATCGCGCTGATGCCGGCCGCCTTGCAGGTCGGCTTCCATCTCGTCGAGGCCAATGTCGTCACGCCGATGCTGCTAGGACGGCGGCTGACCATGAACCCGCTGCTGATTCTTGCCTCGCTGGCCTTCTGGGGCTGGGTGTGGGGCACGCCGGGGGCGCTGCTGGGCGTTCCTCTGCTGATCATCGTCCAAACCGTCGTCGCTGCCGCCGGAACGCCCGACATTGCGGGTTTCCTGTTCGAACAGGGCACGCTGACCGTCCCGCGCCGGCAAGAAAATGCGGAACGGAATGAAAGTCCCGTGACGGACGGTTGACAGCATGACCCCAGGCGCATAGAGGCCCCCTCCACACCGAACGCGGGTGTAGCTCAGTTGGTTAGAGCGCCGGCCTGTCACGCCGGAGGTCGCGGGTTCGAGCCCCGTCACTCGCGCCACCTGCCGGACGGCAGGCCCTCAATATTTCTGCCAGATGCCGGTTTCCATCCACCGCATCAGCTGCTTGAGCGGCAACAGCCAGATCCAGGCGACGCCCAGCACGACATAGACCGGAACCTGCGCCCACATGGGCAGCATCGCGATCCAGCCCGACAGGCTGCCCACCATGACCGCCCACAGCGCGATCAGTGCGATGATAGCGATCATGCCCACCGGCTTGCGCCAGCTTGGCTGATGATAATGGCGCGGGTCGATGTCCATCATTCGGGTCCTTCGATCAGTTCGACCTCGGTCATCACCGCGTCGAGCGGCAAATCCCACGGGTCGGCGGGCAGGGCGTCGATCTCCTGAGCCGACCAGGCCAGGCCGACCCGCAGCGCGTCGGGAAACCGGGCGAAGGCGCGGTCATAATATCCGCCGCCCTGGCCCAGCCGGTTCAGCGCGCGGTCGAATCCGACCAGCGGCGCGATGATGACGTCCGGCGCGACCGATCCGCCGCCCGGTTCCGGGTGGCTGGTGCCGAAAAGGCCCGGGAACAACTGGTCCTCGGGCCGCCACAGCACGAAATCCATGCTGCCCAGCCGGTCGAGCACGCGGGGCAGCGCTACGGTCTTTCCCATGGTCATGAGCTGCGCCGCCAGTCGCTGGGCGGGCGCTTCGTCGTCGAGCCCCATGTAGAGCGCGACCGTCCGCGCGCCATCCATGCGGCGTGCGAGCGGCGAAGGAAGGACCTTGAACGCCAGCCGGTGCGCCAGCGGATCGAGCGTGGCGACGAAATTGCGGCGGCGCTGCCGCGCGATGGCGCGCAGGCTGGACTTGTCGGGGCTGGACGTCTCGTCGCTCATCATCAATCCGGGGTGGCGCTGGCGGGGCGGAAGGGTGACGGGACCGCCTCGGTCGTTTGCTGGAAAATCCTCTGACGCCTCAACGTCAGGTGGGAGCCATGTGGATCGGGCCGGAACCCGGCCAGGGACAGCCCCCTAGGATGTCTTTATCGCCTCAGGGATGTTCGCAAATGCTCGTGCCGCGCAGTGCCCGTCTCCCGCAATCTAGGCCTGGGATGTCCCCGCGGCAAGGGTCGCGCGCAGCTTTTCTATCCGCTCCGTCAGACCCTCGATCGCGCCGGCCGCGGCATCGTCTTCCGTTTCCAGCGCAAGACGTGCCTGATGCCCGGCCATTTCCCGCCGCATGTCGGCAAGTTCATCGGCCAGGAACAGCGCGGAAAAGAGCAATGTGCGCACTTCGGTCAGGCCGGGCGTCGCCTGTTGCGCCTGTTCGGCCTTTTCCTGGATCATCGCGGCAAGCCGGCTCAATTGAGCCTCCTCACCGTCGCGGCAGCGTATCGGATACTGGCGGCCCGCGATGTGGAGCATCGTTTCAGCCATCGGTGCGCCCTCGCAACTGGTCGATGAGATCGTCGAGCGACCGCAGCGCTTCCCGCGCCGCAGGCACGTCGATGCCGTTGGGGGATGGGGGACGGTCAGGCGCCGCCAAATGCGTTACATCCTGTTCCAGCCGTCCGATCGCACGTTCCAGCGTGCCAATCGCCTGCATCAACCGCTCGTTTGCCATCCCGTGTGCATAGTCGAACTGGACGCGGGACAAAAGCGGGAATGGCGGATTGACGTCATCTCGGGGATTGGCACGGTTGACGCATGGGACGGGAGGCGACAAAGGAGGCGCCGACTCGACTCGTCCGCCGGAGCGCGCGGGCGGCCTCTTCGCATGTTCAGGAAAGACGCCCGACACCGATGACTGTTTCCGATATGTCGCTCGCCAACGCCATCCGCGCGCTATCCATGGATGCGGTTCAGGCCGCTAACAGCGGCCACCCGGGGATGCCGATGGGCATGGCGGACGTCGCCACGGTGCTGTTCCGCGATTATGTGAAATTCGACGCTTCGGCGCCCCGCTGGGCCGACCGCGACCGTTTCGTGCTGTCGGCCGGTCATGGATCGATGCTGATCTACAGCCTGTTGCACCTGACCGGCTACGCCCGTCCGACGATGGACGACATCCGCAACTTCCGCCAGTTGCAAAGCCCCTGTGCCGGGCATCCCGAAAATTTCGAGCTTGCCGGCGTCGAAGCCACTACCGGCCCGCTGGGTTCGGGCCTTGCCACGGCGGTAGGCATGGCGGTCGCCGAGCGTCATTTGAATGCGCAGTTCGGCGACGACCTGGTTGATCACCGCACCTGGGTGGTGGCCGGCGACGGCTGCCTGATGGAAGGCATCAATCATGAAGCGATCGGCCTGGCCGGGCATCTGAAGCTGGGCCGGCTCATCGTGCTGTGGGATGACAACAAGATCACCATCGACGGTTCGGTCGACCTGTCGAGCAGCGAGGATGTCCGCGCCCGCTATGCTGCGACCGGCTGGCACGTCGTGTCCTGCGACGGCCATGACGTCGCCGATGTGCGCCGCGCCATCGACGAGGCGCTGGCCGATCCGCGCCCCTCGCTGGTCGCCTGCGCCACCAAGATCGGTTATGGCGCGCCGAACAAGGCGGGCACGTCCGGTGTCCACGGGTCTGCGCTGGGCGATGTAGAAGTTGCCGCCGCCCGTGAGTTCCTGGGCTGGACGGCCGAGCCCTTTGTCATCCCGGACGACATTGCCGCTGCATGGAAAGCGATCGGCGCCAAGGCGCGCGATGTGCGCGCCGCATGGGAAGATCGCCTGGCAAAGGCCGGTAATGGTCCGGAATTTTCCCGCCGCATGGCCGGCGACCTGCCCGAATCTTTCTCGCTCGACGCCTATGTCGACAGCCTGATCGCCGCTCCGCAGAAGGTCGCGACCCGCAAGGCGAGCGAACTGGCACTGGGTGCGATCAACGACCTGCTGCCCGAAACGCTGGGCGGTTCGGCGGACCTCACCGGCTCCAACAACACCAAGACGAAATCGACCGGCCCCCTGACCGCCGCCGATTATGGCGGCCGCTACGTCTATTACGGTATCCGCGAATTCGGCATGGCCTGCGCGATGAACGGCATGGCATTGCATGGCGGCGTCATTCCCTATGGCGGCACATTCCTGGTCTTTTCCGACTATATGCGCGCGGGCATCCGCCTCGCCGCGCTCCAGCAGCAGCGGGTCATCCACGTCCTGACGCATGACAGTATCGGCCTTGGCGAGGATGGCCCGACCCATCAGCCGATCGAACATGTCATGTCGATGCGCATGATTCCCAACCTCGACGTCTATCGCCCCGCCGACGTGGTCGAGACCGCTGAATGCTGGGAACTGGCGCTCAAGGACGCGACGGGCCCGTCCGTCCTCGCGCTGACCCGGCAGAACCTGCCGCAGTTGCGGACCGACAAGGCGGGTGAAAATCTCTGCGCCAGGGGCGCCTATCGGCTCCTGGCCGCGACCGCGGAACGCAAGGTGGTCATCATCGCCACCGGATCGGAAGTGGAAATCGCGGTCGATACCGCAAGGGCGCTGGAAGCCCAGGGCATTGGCGCGGACGTCGTGTCGATGCCGAGCTGGGCGCATTTCGAGGCGCAGCCGCAATCCTATCGTGAGGACCTGCTGCCCCACCATGTGCTGCGCGTTTCCATCGAGGCGGGAACGACCTTCGGCTGGGAGCGCTATACCGGCATCGCCGGCCTGCGCTTCGGCATCGACAGTTTCGGCGCATCGGCTCCGGCCGAGGCGCTCTATGATCATTTCGGCCTGACCGCCGCGAAGATCGCGCCGCAGATCGCGGCCGCCCTCAACAATTGAACCGCAACAACACCTCAGGAGGCTAGTGCAGTGGCAACGAAGGTAGCAATTAACGGTTTTGGACGCATTGGCCGCCTGGTGGCGCGCGCGATCCTGTCGCGCACCGATCATGATCTCGAACTGGTGAGCATCAACGACCTGGGCGACACCCAGTCCAACGCCCTGCTGTTCAAGCGCGATTCCGTGCACGGCAACTGGAGCGGCGACGTCAGCGTCGACGGCGATTACCTCGTGGTCGACGGCAAGCGGATCAAGGTCACGGCCGAGCGTGATCCCGCCAACCTGCCCCATGCAGAACTCGGCGTGGAAATCGCGCTCGAATGCACCGGTATCTTCGCTGACAAGGGCAAGGCCAGCGCACATCTGACCGCCGGCGCCAAGCGCGTCGTGATCTCCGCGCCCGCCACCGGCGTCGACAAGACCGTCGTGTTCGGCGTCAACCACGACACGCTGAGCGCCGATGATGTCGTCATCTCGAACGCCAGCTGCACCACCAACTGCCTGGCCCCGCTGGCGAAGGTCCTTCACGATGCCATCGGCATCGAAAAGGGCTTCATGACGACGATCCACAGCTACACCAACGATCAGAACACGCTGGACCAGTTGCACAAGGATATGCGTCGCGCCCGTGCAGCCGCCCTGTCGATGATCCCGACCACCACCGGCGCCGCCCGCGCGGTGGGTGAGGTTCTGCCGGAATTGAAGGGCAAGCTGGACGGATCGTCGGTTCGCGTTCCGACGCCGAACGTGTCGGTTGTCGATCTCAAATTCATCGCCAAGCGCGGCACGACCAAGGATGAGGTAAACGACCTGCTCAAGGCCGCGTCGGAATCCGGCCCGCTCAAGGGCGTGCTGGGCTATTCGGACGAACCGCTTGTCTCGATCGACTATAACAGCGATCCCCGCAGCTCGACCGTCGACAGCCTGGAAACGGCGGTCATCGACGGCACGCTGGTCCGCGTGCTCAGCTGGTACGACAACGAATGGGGCTTTTCGAACCGCATGATCGACACCACCGGTGTCGTCGCGAAGTTCCTCTAAGTCTCCAAAGGCCCCGCCGGAACGCTCCGGCGGGGTTTTTCCTCCCGTTCACGTGAAATTTTCAGGAGCCACCATGGCCAAGCCGTTCAAGACACTCGACGACATGGGCGACATCACCGGCAAGGTGGTGCTGGTGCGCGAGGATCTGAACGTGCCGATGCAGGACGGCTCGGTCAGCGACGATACGCGCCTGCGCGCGGCAATGCCGACCGTGCTCGAACTGGCCGATCGCGGCGCCAAGGTGCTGATCCTCGCCCATTTCGGTCGTCCCAAGGGGCAGAAGAATCCGGAATATTCACTGTCGAAGATCACCCGGCCGCTGTCGGCGGTGCTCGGGCGCGAGGTGCAGTTCATCCCCGATTGCCAGGGCGAAGCGGCAACGGACGGCATCAAGGTGATGCGCAACGGCGACATCGCCATCCTGGAAAACACCCGCTTCCACGCCGGTGAGGAGAAAAATGATCCCTCGCTGGCCGACGCGATGGCGGCAATCGGCGATCTTTACGTCAACGACGCCTTTTCCGCCGCGCACCGCGCACATGTCTCGACCGAGGGGCTGGCGCATAAGCTGCCGGCTTTCGCGGGCCGCTCGATGGAAAAGGAACTCGACGCGCTTCAGGCCGCTCTGGGCGAGCCGGTGACCCCGGTCGCGGCGGTGGTGGGCGGCGCCAAGGTCTCGACCAAGCTCGACGTTCTCAACAATCTGGTGGCGAAGGTCGATCACCTGATCATCGGCGGCGGCATGGCCAACACATTCCTGTTCGCGCGCGGCGTCGATATCGGCAAGTCGCTGTGCGAGAAGGATCTGGCTGGCACGGCAGAGGCGATCTTCGACAAGGCAGAGGCAGCCGGCTGCACCATCCATTTGCCCTATGACGTGGTGGTGGCAAAGGAATTCGCCGCAAATCCGCCGTCGGTCCGGACCTGCAACGTGCATGAAGTCGCCGGCGACGAAATGATACTGGATGTCGGCCCGGCCGCGGTCGAGGCGCTGGGCGACGCGCTCAAGACCTGCCGCACCCTGGTCTGGAACGGGCCGCTCGGCGCGTTCGAAATGGCGCCCTTCGACACCGCGACGGTTGCGCTGGCGCGGACGGCGGCGGCGCTGACCAAGGAAGGGCAACTCACCTCGGTCGCAGGCGGCGGGGATACCGTCGCGGCGCTCAACCATGCCGGCGTCGCTGCGGACTTCAGCTTCGTTTCGACCGCCGGCGGCGCGTTCCTCGAATGGATGGAAGGCAAGGACCTGCCCGGCGTCAGCGCGCTGATGGGGTGACCGCAATGTGCGAAGGGCTTGTCAGCCTGACGATGGAGGGAAGGGGCGGCCCGCGATGGGCCGCCTTATTTCATGACGGCGCGCGCTCGTTGAGCAGCGGCACAAGCAGGCGGTTGAGATCGTCCAGGTCGAACGCTCCCGACCGCGCGTAGCGCAGCACGCCCGCCCGGTCGATGACGAAGTTGGTCGGCACGCCGGTCAGCGGACCATAGGGGCCCTTGATCCGCCGCGCCGAGGGGATCCGCATCGCGGCAAACAGTTTTTTGAGCTGGCCCACGGGCACCGAATCCTGGGTGGTGATGGCAAAGACGCGCAGGCCATTCTTGGCCTGCAAGCTGTAATAGGCATCGAGCGTGGGCAGCTCCTTGCGACAGGGCACGCACCATGTCGCCCAGAAGTTCAGCACCACGACCTGCCCCCTCAGATCCGCGAGCGAGACCTTGCTACCGTTGACCAGGGTCAGCTCGAAATCGGGTGCAACGGCGCCGACTTCCGTTTTTTGCGCTGCGACAACGGGGGGCGCTGCCGCCAGAAGGGCCGCCGCCGCCATTCCGCGCGTCCAGCCAATCATTGTCTTTCTCCCGTTTCCGTCGCCCCAATCCCTAGCAACGCGTGCCGGGATGGGAAAGCTTTGCTGTCCGGATGTTTCTTGCGGTGCGGCAATCGCGCGGCTAACAGCCTGAAAGTGCCGGGCGGAGGGGCCTTGGTGCATTGCGGCCTTGATGCGGCATTCTGCCGCGGCC
Source organism: Sphingobium sp. OAS761 (assembly GCF_024168485.1). GTDB lineage: Bacteria > Pseudomonadota > Alphaproteobacteria > Sphingomonadales > Sphingomonadaceae > Sphingobium. The sequence goes on along the minus strand of NZ_JALJVY010000017.1, from coordinate 15,178 downwards.
GCTGGGATCATGCGTCGCCGCATCGGCGGCGCCAACAGAGAAGGTATGTGCAGATGCTGGATCAGACCATGAAGCAGAAGATTGCCGCCGGGGACGGCTTTATCGCCGCGCTCGACCAGAGCGGCGGTTCCACGCCCAAGGCGCTGAAGGGCTATGGCGTGGAGGAAGGCGCCTGGTCGAACGACGAGGAGATGTTTGCCCTGATTCACGCGATGCGCAGCCGCATCATCACCTCGCCGGTGTTCAGCGGCGACAAGGTGCTGGGCGCGATCCTGTTCGAGAGGACCATGGACGGCACCGTCGACGGCAAGCCGACCCCGACCGCGCTGACCGAGCGCGGCGTCGTACCCTTCATCAAGATCGACAAGGGGCTGGAGGACGAAGCAAACGGGGTCCAGCTGATGAAGCCCAATCCCGGCCTCGACGCGCTGCTTGCGCGCGCCAGGGGCCTGGGCGTATTCGGCACGAAGGAACGCTCGGTCATCAACCTTGCCAACCGCGAAGGCATCGCCGCCGTGGTCGCGCAGCAGTTCGAGGTCGGCCGTCAGGTTCTGGCCGGTGGGCTGATGCCGATCATCGAGCCGGAAGTGAACATCAAGTCGCCCGAGCGCGCGGAGGCCGACGCCATCCTTCTGGAGGAAATCCTCAAGAATCTCGATGCGCTCCCCGAAGGCGAGCAGGTGATGCTCAAGCTTTCGCTGCCCGCGAAGGCCGGACTGTTCGATCCGCTGGTCGATCATCCCAAGGTGCTGCGGGTCGTCGCGCTGTCGGGCGGGTTCAGCCGCACCGAGGCCTGCGGCGAACTGGCCAGGAATCGGGGCATCATCGCCAGCTTCAGCCGCGCGCTGCTCAACGACCTGCGCCAGCAGATGAGCGACGACGAATTCAACGCGTCGCTGGGCGAAGCGATCGACGAAATCCACGCCGCCTCGACCGCCAAGCAGCCGGTAACGGCCTGACGGATTGACACGGTGCCGGTCGCCGGGGGCGGCGACCGGCATCATGACGGGGGGAGGGGAGATGATCCTCATTCTGCGGGGCCTGTTGCTGCCCATTGTCCTCTTCGCAGCCGCGCCGGCGAGCTGGGCGACCACGACGCGCGAACCCGTGCCCCAGGTCGGGCAGGACGATCCAACAATGACGGCGATCAACGCCGAAATGGCCGAATATGGCGCCTGGATGGAGCGGCTCAACGCAGTCCAGCAGCCCGTCGTCGATTCGTTGGTCATACTTCAGCCTGCCTGGCAGCAGGCGATGCAGGCAGGGCCGGCGGGCGCTGCGGGCGCGTTCCGGCCCAGTCTCGACCGGGCCGTGGCCGCAATCGATCTGGCCGACGGCAAGCTGACGGCGCTGGACCAGCCCGATTTTCCGACACTGGAACTCTCCGAAGACATCAAGCCGGCCAGCCTCATCGCCGACAACCGCCGGTTCAACGGGCATGTCCGCACCCTGATGCTCAGCTTTCCGCCGCTGATCGATGCAATGGCGCGCAACGACGCCGACGCGGGTGGGCAGGCCGCGCGCCGGATGATGGACAGCGTCAAGCTGCTGGTCGACGCCCGGGAGAAAATGGCGCGCGCGTCGCTGGCGGCGACGCCGCAGGACGGACCGGGCTGGCATCTGGCCAACGCCGACCTGCTGTTCGCCCAGACGATGGCAATGGTCGTCTCGCCGATGAATATTGACAGGACGCCGACCGTGGATGTGGCTTTCGCCGGTCGGCTGGATGCCATGGCGGAACGGATCGATGGGGCGATGGCCGCCGGGGAAGCCGATGCCGACGAGACGCTGGAACGCTGGAACGAAACGGCCGTCGATCTTGACCGGTTCGGCCAGTCCAACGGCCTGTCGGCGATGCAGCGCGCGATCCGCGTGATCGAGGTCGGACGGCAAGTCTTTGCCGAAGTCGGGGGCCTGGCGCCGGTACTGCGCGAAGCTGCGTCCCGGCTGCGCAAGACGCCCTATTCGGTCGCGGAAGGTGGCGCTCTGGTGCAGAAGGTGCGCCCCGTCGGTTTGCGCATCAATGAACTTTCCATCCAGATCGCGCATGCGCTGGCGGGCACGGAATGATCGAACTTTTGGCTGACCGCGACTGAGCGAAGTCCTATAGCTCCGTCATGACCGATTTCACCGAAGAAGAGCTGGCGCTCGATCCGCATTTTGCAGACCAGTTCGAACGGGGCTTTCGCCCTGCCTGCCAGCTTTACCTGATTTCCCCGCCGTCGATCGACGCCGCTTTCGTCGACCGGCTCGACGCCGCTCTTGATGGCGGCACGGTGGCGGCGTTCCAGCTTCGTCTCAAGGGACTGGACGACGACGCAGTCGCCCGCGCCGCCCAGCCGCTGCAAAAACTCTGTGCGGATCGCGACGTCGCCTTCATCGTCAACGACAGCGCGGCGATGGCGCACCGCCTGGGCGCAGACGGCGTGCACCTGGGGCAGGGGGACGGGGATCCGAAGGCCGCGCGCACGTTGCTGGGGCCAAAGGTGCAGATCGGCATCACCTGCCATGACAGCCGCCATCTGGCGATGGAGGCCGGGGAGGCCGGCGCCGATTATGTCGCCTTCGGTGCCTTTTACCCCACGATGACGAAGGAAACGTCGCACCGGCCCGATCCGTCGATCCTGTCCTGGTGGACCACGCTGTTCGAACTGCCCTGCGTCGCCATTGGCGGCATTACCCCCGCCAATGCGGCGCCGCTCGTGGTGGCGGGCGCGGATTTCCTGGCGGTCAGCGGCGCGGTCTGGAGCCATCCGGGCGGGCCGGGCGCGGGGGTCGGCGCATTCGATACCCTGCTGTCGGCGGGAAGGCCTCAATAATTCTCGCCGCCGCACGCGACGCGGCCGGTGCCGCGATTGTCGACCGAGCAGGCGGCCTTGCCCGTGACGGTCACATCGCCTGATCCCGTCGCGCTCACTTTCGCATTGACCTCGGCGGTCACCGTCACGGCGCCCGGCCCGTCATTGGCGATGCTTGCCTGGCGCGCGCGCAAAGACCCGGCGTCCACCGCACCCGGCCCATTGACGCGGATATTGGCAACGCCGGCCACGCCCGCGAGCGTCGCCCGTCCGCCGCCCGCCAGCATCACCTCGACCCGGTCCAGTTGCACGTCGCCGACGCTGATGTCGCCATTGCCGCCCAGCACCAGATCGCCGCGCAGGCCTTTCAGGCGATTGATAGTGATCGATCCGCCGCCGGTCAGCACAACCCGCTCCACCATGCCGGTCCCGATCCGCAACGTGGCGTTGCCGCTACGCTTCTCTCCGGGACGCGGTCGTTCCATCGTCACGTTGAGCAATCGGCCCGACACCTCCACCCGAAGCCGGTCGAGCGCGTCCTGATCGCCATCGGCGCGGGCCGATGCGCCGGTACCGGTGGTCAGCAGGATGGTAACCGGCGCATCGACACGGATCGTGTCGAAACTGGTGATGGTGTAACCGCGTGTCGCCGCCTGGGCGCCCGGCGCGAAAAGCAGGAGAGCCGCCGTCAGGGTGCGCAGCGCGCCTCGCCAGATCCCATGATGCTGCTCTTGCACTGCGCCTTGCCCTTCACCGTCACATCGCCGGAACCCATGATCCTGATAGCGATCTTGCCGTCGGAAGCAAAATCGACGTCGCCCGATCCAAGCACGGATGCCTCGCCGCTCCCTGCCTTCAACCCGGGGCTGTCGAAATTGCCCGACCCGGTGATCGATATGTCGACAACCTCCGCCTGACCGGTGATCGACAGGTCGCCCGAACCGGTCAGGCTGGCATTGAGCGATTTGACCGATGCCGCCGCGATCTTCAGGTCACCCGATCCCGTCAGGTCGGCCTTGAACGCATCGCCGTCCGCCTTGTCGACCGTGACATTACCGGACCCGGTGGCATCCACGCGCCTGATGGCGGGCATCGACACATGAATGGTCGCGCCCCGGTCGTTGCTCCAGCTCATGCCCGAATGTCTTTTGCGTCCGATCTCCAGCATATCGCCGTCGACCTTGATCTCCAGCCGGTCCAGCACCTTCTGGTCGCCCTCGGCCCGGACCGAAAAATCGCCGCGCGTGATGACGACATTGTCGGGGCCTGTCGTCTCGACGCCGATGAAGTCGCGGAGCGCGGCCCAGTCGGCGGGGCCGGAGGCTGCGGCCGCGCGGTCGTCGTCATGATCGCCGCGCATCTCGCGTGAGCAACCGGCGGGAAGCAAGGCCAGCCCGGCGATCAGCAGGGCATGGGCAAGGGTCTGGCGGCGCATCACTTTCTCCATACTGTGTTGTCCGTGCAATACACTATGTGGATGGTGGTTCCAAGCCTTCTTGTTCGTTGAATCGCAAAAGGCCACAACGGGCCGTTCGATAACAGGGGAAAGCCCGACTATGCGCAAGATTTCCGCTCTCCTCCCGCTGCTCGCGCTGACCTGCGCCACCGCCTTGCCTGCCGCGCCCAGGGATTATGACGCCGCCGGTGCGGCATGGTGGACCCATGTGCAGGCGATCGCCAATGACGGGATGGAAGGACGGGGCACGGGCACGCCCGGTTACGATCGCGCGGCGGATTATGTTATCGCACAGTTCAGGAAACTCGGGCTCAAGCCGATGGGGATCGACGGCTACAAACAGCCGGTCGCCTTCATCGAGCAGGTTGTCCAGTCTGACCAGAGCAACGCGGCCCTGATCGGGCCGGATGGGGAAACGACGCTGTCCGTGCCGGGCGACCTCATCTTTTTCGGCGGTGGCGGGCCTGTGCCTGACGCTCTCGAAGCGCCGATGGTCTTCGCCGGCTACGGCCTTCACCTGCCAGAGGCCGGCCATGACGATTTCGCCGGTCTGGACCTGAAGGGCAAGATCGTGGTGGTCCTGTCGGGCGGCCCGGCGACCATTTCCGGCGCGCTCAAATCCCATGCCCGGTCGGAACGCACCAAATATCTGGCTTCGCAGGGCGCCGTTGGCCTGATCAGCCTGGTGACGCCGGGTCAGGTCGAAATTCCCTGGAACCGCCGGATCAATCTGGCCGGAGTCCCCGCGCTCTATTATGCCGACGACAGTCTGCGCGAAACCCGCACGCCCTTCCTCAACGCCCAACTCGATCCGGCGAAGTCGGCGCTGCTGTTCGCCGGGTCGGGCAAGGATTTCGCACCGATCGCGGCGGCAGCCGATGCGTCCGCGCCCGTTGCCACCTTTCCGCTGGCGCAGCGGCTGAAGGCGCATGTCGTGGCCAAGCGCCGCGCGTTGTCATCCCCGAACCTGATTGCCGTCATGCCCGGCAGCGATCCGAAACTGCGCAACGAATATGTGGTGCTGTCCGCGCATCTGGACGGATACGGCATCGGCACACCGGTCAAGGGCGACGCCATTTACAACGGCGCGTTCGACAACGCGTCTGGCGTCGCCAGCCTGCTGGAAATCGGCAAGGCACTGAAACAGGGCAGGGTGAAGCCCAAACGCTCGATCCTGTTCGCCATCGTCACGGCGGAGGAAAAGGGGCTGCTCGGCTCGCGCTATTTCGCGCGACGCCCGACGGTGCCGGCCGACGCGATGGTCGCCGACCTCAATTTCGACATGGCATTGCCCATTTTCCCGCTGACCAGCGTCACGCCGATCGGTTATGACCAGAGCAGCCTGGGCCAGGACGCGGCGGCGGTAAGCGCGGCGATGGACCTGCCGATCACGCCGGATCCCTTTCCGGATCGCAACGTCTTCATCCGGTCCGACCAATATGCCTTCATCCGCGAAGGCATCCCCGCGCTTTTCTTCAAATACGGGTTCAAGGCGGACACGCCGGAAGCGACCGTGGAAAAGGCCTGGCGCGCCAACCTTTATCATTCGCCCTTCGACGACCTGAACCAGACCGTGTTGCCCGCCGAGACCGCGAAGCTGAACGACTATGTGACTGCCGTCGCGCTCCGCGTCGCCAATGCGCCGGAACGGCCAAGCTGGAACGCGGACAGCTTCTTCCGTCGGTTCGCGCAGTAGGTTTTGCAGGCCCTGCAACAGTGTGAACTTCGGCGGCGGCCCCCTTGAACCCGGCTTGATCGACCCGCGTCGCGCGCCTACACCCGCGCCATGACCTTAGCTTCCTACCCGGCGCTCCGCATGCGCCGCACCCGCGCATCGGCATGGAGCCGGGCGATGTTCGCCGAAAACCGGCTGTCGCCGGCGGATCTGATCTGGCCGCTTTTCGTGACGGACGGCGATGGCGTGGAAGAACCGATCGCGGCCCTGCCCGGCGTATCGCGCTGGTCGGTGGACCTGATCGTCGCGCGGGCCAGGGAAGCGCGCGATGCCGGCATTCCCTGTCTCGCCCTGTTCCCCAATACCCCGCCGGATCGGCGCAGCGACGACGGAGCGGAAGCGCTCAACCCGGACAATCTCATGTGCACCGCGATCCGCGCGATCAAGGATGCCGTGCCCGACATCGGCGTCCTGACCGACGTTGCGCTCGATCCCTATACCGCGCACGGGCAGGACGGGCTGCTGGACCAGGACGGCTATGTCGTCAACGATGCGACGGTCGATGTGCTGATCGGCCAGTCGCTCAATCAGGCGGCGGCCGGCGCCGATATCATCGCGCCCAGCGACATGATGGACGGGCGGATCGGCGCAATCCGCGAGGCTCTGGAGGAAACCGGGCACGCCAATGTCCAGATCATGGCCTATGCCGCGAAATATGCGAGCGCTTTTTACGGCCCCTTCCGCGATGCCGTGGGGTCGCGCGGGTTGTTGAGGGGTGACAAGAAAAATTACCAGATGGACCCCGCCAATGGTGAGGAGGCGCTGCGCGAAGTCGCGCTGGACATCGCCGAAGGGGCGGACAGCGTCATGGTGAAACCCGGCCTGCCCTATCTCGATATCGTGGCGCGGGTGCGGGACCGCTTTTCTGTTCCGGTCTTCGCCTATCAGGTGTCGGGCGAATATGCGATGATCGAAGCTGCCGTGGCGGCAGGGGCGGGCGAGCGGGACGCGCTGGTGCTTGAAACGCTGATGGCATTCAAGCGCGCGGGCTGTTCGGGTGTGCTTACCTATCATGCCCTCCACGCCGCCCGGCTGATGGGGGCCTGACATGACCGATTATCCCGACGTCACCATCATCCCTTTCAACGGCAAGACGCCCGTCATCCACCCCAGTGCCTTCATCGCGCCCGGATGCCGCATCATCGGCGATGTTGAGATAGGGGAGGACGCCAGCATCTGGTATAATTGCGTCATCCGGGCGGACGTGAACCGCATCCGCATCGGCGCGCGCTCCAATGTCCAGGACGGGACTGTCATTCATTGCGACAGCCCGGGAGACGGGACGACCCGACCGCAAGACGGCTGGCCGACGATCATCGGCGAAGACGTGCTGATCGGACATATGGCGATGGTGCATGGCTGCATCCTGCACGACCGCGCCTTTGTCGGCCTGGGCGCGATCGTGATGGACGGCTGCGTGATAGAAGGCGACGGGATGCTTGCCGCGGGCGGCCTCCTGTCACCGGGCAAGACGCTGCCGCATCGTCAGCTATGGGCAGGGCGTCCGGCCAAATATATGCGCGATCTCGACGATGAAGCGGCTGTCCGGCTGCGGGGCGCCGCCGACCGCTATGTCCATTATGCCAAGGCGCACAAGGGCGCGGTCAAGGCCGCGTTCGAATAGCCGCGATTTACCGGCTCAAGGCTGTGGCAAGCGCCCCTTCAGCGCGTCGATCTTGTCATTCTGCTGATCGACCAGCGCCAGCGCCGCGCTGCGGGCCGCGTCGATGTCTTCCAGCCCGCCGCGTGCCGTGCCGTCGGCCACCGCGTTGGCGCGCCGGGCATAGAGCGTATCGAGGCTCGCGAGCGCCGATACGCTGCCGTTGCGGGCGGCTTCCAGCGCGCTGATGGAAACCTGTGCGCTGACCCAGGCATCGCTGGAAACCGCGCTGCCGGATGCGCCGGCGACGGCTTTCACTGCCCTGCCATAGGCTGAATCGAACATCGCCGCGCCCTGGTCTGCCTGCTCGACATAATGGGCGATCTCGGCGGACAATTCGGTATCGGCCGGGGCGGGGGCAGGCGGCGGCGCGACCTCCGCGACCGGCGCACTTTCGATGGGCCGCTTGGCGAGCGAGGGGTAGTTTTGCTGCGCGCCGCCGGCACAGCCCGACAGCATCAGGGCAAGGGCGGTGAGGAGGCGGCGCGGAGTCATGGCTCGCATCTAGGATAGCGGGGCGGGCGGTGCAACAGCATCGGGCCGGTGAACACTATCGACCGAGCCCGGCGGCCTCGCGCGCCAGTGCTTCGATCCGTGCGGGGTCGACCGCCCCCTTGGGCACGACCCAGCTACCGCCGACACATGTAACGAAGGGCTGGGCCAGCCAATCCGGGGCGCTCTGCGCAGTGATGCCGCCGGTGGGACAGAAGCGCGCCTCGTGCAGTGGCGCCGCGAGCGCCTTGAGCGCGGGGAGGCCGCCGGATGTTTCAGCCGGGAAGAATTTGAAGCGGGACAATCCCATGTCCATGCCGCGCATGATGTCGGCGGCGGTGGCCGTGCCGGGCAGGAACGGGACGCCGGCGGCGATGGCGGCCTTGCCGAGCGGTTCGGTCAGTCCGGGGCTGACGATGAAGCGCGCGCCCGCTTCCATCGCCGCATCCAGTTGTGCGGGGTTGAGCACGGTGCCCGCACCGACGACAGCGCCCTCCACCGTGGCCATTGCGCGGATCACATCCAGCGCGGCGGGCGTGCGCAAAGTCACCTCAAGGGCGGGCAACCCGCCTTTCACCAGCGCCTGCGCTATCGGCAGGGCGTCGTCCACATTCTCCACGACCAGCACCGGGATGACCGGGGCCAGTTGCATCACCTGTTCGACCGTCAATGCCATGCTCATTTCTCCCGGAAGGCCGCGGCTGCGCCGAACAGGCCGATTTCATCGTGCACGGCCAGACGTATGGGAACGCTTGCCATCAGGCTTTCGAACCGACCCTTGGCCTTGAAGCGCGCGTGAAAGCCGCTTTCTGGAAGGATCTCGCGCATCCGCTGGGTGAGGCCGCCCGCCAGTACGACCGTGTGAGGCCCATGGGCCAGCGCAAGGTCGCCCGCAACCGATCCGTAGCACAGGCAGAAACGTTCCAGGGCGCGCCGTGCGAACGCATCATCCCCGTCCAGGGCGGTTTTCCATAATTCGGGGTCCTCCATCAGGACGACTCGTTCATGACCGATTGTGGCCATCGCCTTGTAGATATTGTTGAGGCCGGGCCCCGACACGATCCGTTCGGTGGAGACGCGCAGGAACTTGTCGCGCAGATAGGCCAGGATCTTTTCGTCCAGCGGATCGAGCGGGGCGAAATCGAGATGACCGCCCTCCGTGGCTATGACATGGGGTTCGCCATCTTCATAAGCGATCATGGCTACGCCCAGACCCGTGCCCGGTCCCATGATGGTCACGCCGCCGTCGCGCGGGAAGGGGCGATCCTCGCCGAACAGCAGCGGCAGATTTTCGTCCGGCAGGCGCGACACCGCATGGGCTACCGCCTCGAAGTCGTTGACCAGTCGCACGCAGCGCATGCCCAGATCTTCCGCCAGTGTGGCGGAGCGGATCATCCAGTTGCTGTTGGTCAGCTTGATCACGTCGCGGCCGATCGCGGTGGCGAAGGCGATGGATGCCGCATCGGGCAAAGGGCCGTCTCCTTCCTGCCGTTCATCATCGGCAAAGGCTACCCAGCAGGCAGGAAGACTCGCATAGTCCGCGACCTTGTATTTGCGCACGGTGCCCAGCACGGGCACCCCCCGGTCGTTCAGCGACGCCCGTGCGAAGCGGGCATTTGTACCGCCAATGTCGGCAGCGATGATGTCGGTCATCAGGTCATCCTGTATCTTTTTCTTGCCGTCATGCCCGTGATATCGGTGGGCCTCACGCTGCTGCGCGAACCTCGTCCGGCGGAAATTGCGATCCCTGCCGGCGGGTGGACGGATTCATAATTCGGTTTCCATGGCGGCCAGGATCGGCGATGCGCCCTGCTCGGCGACGTCGCTATGATGCCGGAAAAGCGCGAACAACTCGCGTCCGGTATCATAGGGCGGGGGCGGGGCCTGTGGCATGTCGCGGGCGTCCCACTCCGCGGCGTCGACCATCGCCTCCACGACGCCCGACCGCGCGCACACCCGGACCAGATCGCCGTCGCGCAATTTGCCCAGCGGACCACCGCCCAGGGCTTCGGGAGACATATGGATGGCGGCGGGCACCTTGCCGCTGGCCCCGGACATGCGCCCGTCGGTCAGCAGGGCAACCTTGAAACCGCGATCCTGAAGTACGCCCAGAGCGGGGGTAAGCTTGTGCAGTTCGGGCATTCCGTTGGCGCGGGGCCCCTGGAAGCGCACGACGACGATCACGTCGCGTTCCAACTCGCCGGCCTTGAACGCGCGCAGCACATCGTCCTGGTCGTGGAAGATCGCAGCCGGGGCCTGGATCGTCCATCTTTCCTCGTCCACCGCGCTCACTTTCATCACGCAGCGGCCGATATTCCCCTGCAGCAGCTTCATGCCGCCATCGGGCTGGAAGGGGCTGGAGACCGGGCGCAGGATGCTTTCGTCGCGCGACACAGGCACGTCGCGCCACATCAGCGCCTCGTCCTCCAGCACGGGTTCCTGGCCATAGGCGGTCAGATCCTGTCGGGCGACCGTCAATATGTCGCGATGCAGCAGCCCCGCATCCAGCAATTCCCGGATGACGAAGCTGATGCCGCCCGCCGCATGAAAATTGTTCACGTCGCCCGATCCGTTGGGATAAACCCGCGCCAGTAGCGGAACTGCTTCCGAAATCTCCGCGAAATCGGTCCAGTCCACGCTGATGCCCGCCGCACGCGCGATCGCCGGCAGGTGCAGCGCATGATTTGTCGAACCACCGGTGGCCATGAGCCCGATCATCGCGTTGACGATGGCCTTTTCATCGACGCAATGGCCCAGCGGCCGGTAGTCGTCACCCTCCCATCCGATGGCGGCCAGCCGGTGAACGGCCGCCCGCGTCAATTCGTGGCGCAGCTTCGTGCCCGGGTTGACGAAGGACGCGGCCGGCATGTGCAGCCCCATCATCTCCATCATCATCTGGTTGGAATTGGCGGTGCCGTAGAATGTGCACGTACCCGCGCCATGATAGCTGGCACTTTCCGATTCCAGCAACTCGTCCTTGCCCACCTTGCCTTCGGCGTAGAGCTGGCGGATGCGGACCTTTTCCTTGTTGGCCAGGCCCGACGGCATCGGCCCGGCGGGGATCAGGATGGTCGGCAGATGGCCGAAGCGCAGCGCCCCCATCAGCAGGCCCGGCACGATCTTGTCGCAGATACCCAGCAACAGCGTGCCTTCGAACATGGCGTGGCTCAGCGCGATGGCCGTGCCCAGTGCGATGGTGTCGCGGGAAAAAAGCGACAGGTCCATGCCTGCCTGGCCCTGGGTCACGCCGTCGCACATGGCAGGGACGCCGCCCGCAACCTGCGCGGTGGCGCCAACCTCCCGCGCGGCGATTTTGATCTGTTCGGGATAGCGGCCATAGGGCTGATGCGCGGACAACATGTCGTTGTAGGCGGTGACGATACCCATGTTCATCGACCGGCCCGTGCGGATGGTGGGCTTGTCCTCGCCACTGGCCGCAAAGCCATGGGCCAGGTTTCCGCAGGACAATTGATCGCGGTTCGTGCCCGCGTCGCGACCGCGCTCTATCAGGTCGAGATATTGCCGCCGCCGTACCTTGCTGCGCGCCACGATCCGGTCCGTGACCTTGGCAATGGTTGGGTGAAGATCAGTCATGCCAGCTTGCTCCGTCGCGTTCGATCAGGGCAATGGCCGAGGACGGCCCCCAGTTCCCGGAAGAATAGGGCGCGATCTTCATCCCCGCTTCCTTCCAGCCGCCGATGATCGAATCGATCCAGGTCCATTGCGCCTCGACCTCGTCGCGCCGGACGAACAGTGTCTGGTCGCCCGCCAGCAGGTCCAGTATCAACCTTTCATAGGCGATGCGCCGCCGCTGGCCGGCAAAGGCCGCCGTCAGCGATACGTCGAGCGTCACCTCCTCCAGATGGACCTGCCGTTCCAGCCCCGGTCTCTTGCTCATGATGAGCAGGCGGATATGCTCTTCGGGCTGAAGCCGGATGATCAGCGTGTTGGGTTCCAGCCCGGTGCCATGGCCGTCCCGTCCGAAGATCGAATGGCGCACGGGCTTGAACTGGATCAGGATTTCGGACTGCCGCGTCGGCATCCGCTTGCCGGTGCGCAGGTAGAAGGGCACGCCCTGCCAGCGCCAGTTGTCGATATGGGCCTTCAGCGCGACGAAAGTCTCTGTGTCCGATGCCTGGCCCAATTCGTCGGCGTAGCCCGTGACGATCTGACCCTGGACGGCGCCGGGCGTATATTGGCCGCGCACGCTGTGGCTTTTGACCGTTTCCGCCGTCATCGGGCGCAGCGACCGCAGGGCCTTCACCTTTTCGTCGCGCACGGCCGTCGGGTCCATCCGCGCGGGCGGCTCCATGGTGATGATGGACAGGATCTGGAGGATGTGGTTCTGCACCATGTCGCGCAGCGCGCCGACGCCGTCATAGTAGGACACACGGCCTTCCAGTCCCACCGTTTCCCCGACGGTGATCTGCACATGATCGATCGCGCCGGCGTTCCACAGCGGCTCGAACATGACGTTGCCGAATCGCAGCGCCAGCAAATTCTGCACCGTTTCCTTGCCCAGATAGTGGTCGACGCGGAAAATCTGTTCCTCGGCGAAGAGCGCGCCGATGGCGTCGTTGACGGCCCTGGAGGATACGAGATCCTTGCCGATCGGCTTTTCCATCGCGATCCGGGTGTCGTGTCGGATCAGGCCGGCATCGGCCAGTCCCTGGGCCGTCGGCGCGAACAGTGAAGGCGGTGTCGACAGATAGACCGACAATCCGCGATCGGCGCGGCCGTCGATGCGGTCGGCCAGGGTGGCGAACTGGCCTGCATTGCCGGCCTCGACCGGCTGATAGCATATCATGGCGCACAGACGCGATGCCAGGTCCGGGTCGTGGCGGTCGGCGGGCAGAAATTGTTGCAGCGCGTCCCGCACCTCGGCCCGGAACGCGTCGTCGTCCATCTCGGACCGTCCGGACGCGACGATCAGGAAATCGTCCGGCAGAAGATCGTCGGACAGCAGATTATACAGCGACGGAAAGATCATCCTGCGGGCAAGGTCGCCCGTGGCGCCAAACAGCAGGAACGTGGCAGACGGATCGGTCAAAGGAGGTCCTTTTCCGTTGAAGTTATCTATGTCTGCACGATGTCGCCCTTATACCGGGCGCGGATCGTTACGCAAGCAGGGTATCGGTCATGCAGCCCTGCGGCAACATAATGCCTGAAGCCTGCACTATGATCCGGACAAATGTGACGACACGGCATTGCGCTCGTTCGGTACCTGCCGTGCGCATCGGATTTCCCTCGCACGCGCGCTGCAAAAGCAGTTGGCGTAACCGCATCTTGCGACTATGGAGGCGCCATGCCCCTGTGGTGAAACTGGTAGACGCGCCGCACTCAAAATGCGGTATCTTCGGATGTGTCGGTTCGAGTCCGACCGGGGGCACCATCATCCTCGTCGCGCAGTCCGCCGTCGCCGCGACTTGACCAAGCCAGAGATCGGATTGCAGGCCGAATGTTCGGCAGGCCCGTCCTGTGCGGGGCGAAACGGCTTCAATAATTCGGGAAAATCCGCCGCGATACCTGGCGTGCCTGGTGACCCCTACGGTCACTCGGTAATCGAAGTAAGGTATTGATTTACCGGAAGTTCTTGCCTCCGACCAACGGTAAATACCATCAAAAGTGCCAATTGTCTACTGGGATTGAGAGGGGCCGTATGGAGAACTATTGGCGGAACGAATATCTTCTTCCTCGACTAATCTAGTTCTGCATATTCCTGATTTAGGTGCCGGAGATCGTGATTATCGGATCTCCGGCGCATGCGGTCTTATCTCATTTCCGTTCGGCCGAAGGCAAAAGCATATTCCCGTCGGTCTCGCCATTGATCGTGTAGGTCGAACTCGCTGGTACCGCTCCCGCCGTCAAAAGCAGCGATTGCCTCGACCAAGCGCGATGCCTGATTTCGAGTAGAAATTTTTGCCTGACGATCTCCGGGAGAGGAAATGCGCCCTTCAAGCTTAGGAGCGGGGTTTGACGACATGTCGAAGCTGAGAGCTACGTCCAGAAATGATCCGGTGGAACCATCAGCACGAACAAAGCTACCCGTATTAACGGTAACATTTTCTCCCCACCGCCAAATCGCGTTGACAGCATCACCTTCCAGATTGATCGATGCTATTCCAACATTTGCCAAGGAGAGTATTTCCCCCTCTGCAGCTAGGCCATTACCGTCTTCATCGCGCCAAACAGCAAAGAGCTCAAATTGATCGTCCGCTCCCGAAAGAACGCCGTCACCGTTGCTGTCAAAAGCATTCAAGCCATCCAGATCGGATTTCGCATCCGCTTTATCATTTGTGAAACTCAGCTCATCTCCGTCGGTCACGGTACCATTGTTGTCCCGATCGATAAATAGGAAGCCATCCGTGCCTCCGATCCATCCCGTCGGATCAGAAATTCCATCGCTATTCCAATCGAAATTCACTTCTGAAACAGCCTTCTCGATCAATTGAACGCCGTCACCGTTCAGATCGAGAACGATGGGAGCTGCCAGCGAACTTTGAACGCCGTTCTTGAATTCCGCTATCTCGATACTGGATAGGCTATCCTTGCCGTCGTCGCCATCCGATGCGGCGTCGACATCTGTTACAAAAATAGAACCATTACTTGTGCTCAGGCTGTAAGAACTTTGCTCGCCATTGAACACCGCAACGTCGATTCCGTTGCCACCACTCAACGTATCGTTGCCGCTACCACCAGTGAGCCGGTCATTACCATTATTCCCATAAAGAATGTCATCTCCCGCTTTACCCGTGATTTGATCTATTCCGTCGTGGCCATAGATAACATCGGTGCCGGGAGTTCCTATCGTGGACCGCGCCATGAGGTCGGTAAAAGTCCATATCGTCCCATCGGCAAAAGACACTTTCTCGATCCGGCCCCACCAATCGTTTACGCCATTATCGATGGTTACCCGATCGTTGCTCCCCGCGATCAGGAGAACTAGGCTCAGGACCCATTAAATTGCTTGTGTGAGGTGAGGTTGATTGATTCAATGGCGGTTCAAGGAGTGCTGCCATGAGTGATCTGATCTGGTT
>NZ_JALJVY010000016.1 GCF_024168485.1 Sphingobium sp. OAS761 | reverse complement strand
TGCACTCGTCGACCTGCGCAACATATACCCGCTCACCGAAGCTCAAGCCGCCGGATTCACACTCTCCCGCGTCGGCGGCGCTGGAAACTTGGCCTAAGTAGAAAGAAAACGGAACCAACCGATGAAAACAGCTATCGTTACGGGCATTTCCGGTCAGGACGGCGCCTATCTCGCCGAATTGCTGCTGGGCAAGGGATATAAGGTCTACGGCACCTATCGCCGTACCAGTTCGGTCAACTTCTGGCGGATCGAGGAATTGGGGGTCCACGATCATCCCAATCTGCATCTGGTCGAATATGACCTCACCGACCTGTCGACCTCGATCCGTCTGCTGCAACAATCCGGCGCAACCGAGATCTATAATCTCGCGGCCCAGAGCTTCGTCGGCGTGTCTTTCGACCAACCGCTGACCACTGCGGCCATCACCGGGATCGGACCGCTGCACCTGCTGGAGGCGATCCGAATCGTTAATCCCGCAATCCGCTTCTATCAGGCCAGCACATCCGAAATGTTCGGAAAGGTGCAGGCCATCCCGCAAAGCGAATCCACTCCCTTCTGGCCGCGCAGCCCCTATGGCGTGGCAAAGCTCTATGCACATTGGTGCACGGTCAACCATCGCGAGAGCTATGGCATCTTCGGTTGCAGCGGCATTCTGTTCAATCATGAAAGCCCGTTGCGCGGCCGCGAGTTCGTGACGCGCAAGATCACCGACAGCGTCGCCAAGATCGCGCAGGGCAAGCTCGACTGCCTGTTGCTCGGCAACATCGATGCCAAGCGCGACTGGGGCTTTGCCAAGGAATATGTCGAGGGCATGTGGCGCATGTTGCAGGTGGACGAACCCGATACCTATGTACTCGCCACCAATCGCACGGAAACCGTTCGCGACTTCGTCCGTCTCGCCTTCAGGGCGGCGGACATCGACGTCGAATTCTCCGGCGCAGGTGAGGACGAAGTCGCGGTCGACGCCGCCAGCGGTCGTACCGTCATGCGCATCGATCCCCGATTCTATCGCCCGGCCGAGGTCGATCTCCTGATCGGCGACCCCAGCTACGCGAAGGAAAAGCTGGACTGGGCGCCGGAGACGAGCCTGGAGCAATTGTGCGACATGATGGTCAAGGCGGACCTGCGGCGGAACGAGGCAGGGGCGAGTTTCTGACGGGGGAATGGCGATGACCAGAACCCTGATCACGGGCGTTGCCGGTTTTACCGGCCGATATCTTGCCGAAAGGTTGGCGAAAGCGGGTCATGAGGTCGTCGGGTTGCTTCGCGAACCCTCCGCGGCTCCTGTTCCCGGCGTCGTCGCCTCCCATGTTTGCGATCTGACGGACCCGGACGGCCTGCGCACCGTTCTCGACCGGGTAAAGCCCGATCATGTCGTCCACCTCGCCGCGATTGCCTTTGTCGCGCATGGCGACGTGGCCGAAATGTACCGGACGAACGTGATCGGAACGCGTCATCTGCTCGGCGCCCTGGAAGCGATGCCGCACAAGCCTCGCTCGATCCTGATGGCGAGCAGCGCGAACGTCTACGGCAATGATCGCGGAGGTACGCTGGACGAAAGCATGGCACCGGCGCCGGCCAATGATTACGGCGTGACCAAGGTGGCGGGCGAACTGATCTGCCGCCTGGCATCGACTCGCCTGCCCATCATTGTCACGCGTCCGTTCAACTATACCGGTGTCGGTCAGTCCACGAATTTCCTGATCCCCAAGATCGTCGATCATGTCCGGCGCCGGGCACGCGAGATCGAGCTGGGCAATCTGGATGTCGCGCGCGATTTTTCCGATGTGCGCACGGTGGTTGATGCCTATGCACGGCTGCTGGAGGCACCCGCCGCCATCGGCGGCACCTTCAATGTCTGTTCCGGCCAGGCGGTGACCCTGGAGGACGTGCTGGACATGGCTCGCCGCATTTCCGGTCATGACTTCAGCGTACGGGTAAACCCCGCTTTCGTACGGGCGGACGAGGTGAAAACGCTGTGCGGCAGCGCCGCCCGGCTCGAAGCGATCACTGGTGCTCTCGCGCGCGTACCGCTAGAGTCTACCATAGAATGGATGCTGACGGCGTGAGGTGAACGGGGCGCGGCTGGTCGATATTAGTCTTGCAACCAGCGACGGCCTGTTGTTTGAAATGATGGCATCGCTTTCGGCTATCGGGGATGCCAGATCGAGCCGAGGGCAGTAGGAGACTTCATGAACCGTTTGTCGAACCGTCGGATCGGAGCACGTCTCCCCCGCCTTGCCCTGTTGGTCGCCCTGCTGGGGACCGCGGCCTGTACATCGATGGGGCCGAGCACCCAGCGCGTTGCCCACGCGGGCGATGGACGGAGCACCTCGATCCGGGGCATGCAGGTGATCCGCCTGGACGAGCAAACGCTGGCCCGCCAGCAGACACCGACATATTCCGATTTCTCGACCCAGCTCGGCCAGTCGCCGGCGATCGGGGAAATCGTTGGGCGCGGCGACGTGCTGCTGGTGACGATCTGGGAAGCGCCGCCTGCGGTGCTGTTCAGTTCCAGCATGATCGAAACGTCGGTCGATACCAGCCGCGCGACGGCGCTGCCGGAATTCATCGTCGGATCGACCGGCAATATCTCGATTCCTTTCGCAGGCCTCGTTCGGGTCGCAGGCCGCACGCCAACGGAAATCGAGCGCGACATTACCGCCCGGTTGCGCGGCAAGGCCCACCTTCCCCAGGTCGCGGTGCGTATCATCCGCAACATGAGCGCGAATGTCTCGGTCGTGGGCGAGGTCGGCAACAGCATGCGGGTGCCCCTTACGCCGAAGGGCGAAACCATCCTTGACGCGATAGCAGCCGCGGGCGGTGCCAAGCAGCCATCGGAGAAGATCACCATCCAGATCAGCCGCGACGGTCAAGTCTACACGATGCCCATGGCGTCGGTGATCAGCGATCCGCGACAAAATGTGGTCCTTCGGGCGGGCGATATCGTCACCGCCCTGTTCCAGCCTTACAGTTTCACCGCGCTTGGCGCGGCCGGCCGGAATCAAGAGGTCAATTTCGAGGCCACCGGCATCACCCTGGCCCAAGCGCTGGGCCGGATCGGCGGATTGCTGGACGGCCGGGCCGATCCGAAGGGCGTGTTCCTGTTCCGCTGGGAAGATCCGGCCCTGGTGCCCGATCGCGCTGCCGATGTGTCGGTCGCCCCCGATGGCCGCATTCCCGTCGTTTATCGCGTCGACATGAAGGACCCGGCGACCTATTTCGCGATGCAGCACTTCCCCGTCCGGAACAAGGACGTCATCTATGTTTCGAACAACCCGGTCGCAGAAGCACAAAGGGTCATCGGCCTGTTCGCGTCCACGGTGCTTCCGCTGGTTGCCATCGACAATGCCGTGAGCCGCAACTGACGACAGCGATACAAGCGGAAACGGTCGTCGGTCGATGCTGAAATTGCGTCCCCGCCTTGTCGAGAAACCCTGGGGTCGGGACGTCTTGCCCGACCTCTTCGGCGATGCCGGCGGCCGCCGCATCGGCGAGATGTGGTTTGAGGCAGATGACGGGCCGACACCGCCGCTGCTTGTCAAATATCTGGCCACCAGCGAGCGCTTGTCGATCCAGGTCCATCCCGATGACCGGCAGGCACGGGAAGCCGGCTTGTCGGGAGGCAAGCAGGAAATCTGGTACATATTGGACTGCAACCCGGGCGCTGTCCTCGGCATCGGCCTGCGGGAGCAGATGTCCCCCGAGCGGTTCCGTGCCGCGGCGGTCGATGGATCGATCGAAAGCATGATCGATTGGAAGCCCGTCAGACCGGGCGACTGTTATTTCATCCCGCCGGGCACTGTCCATGCCATCGGTGCCGGGATCGTTCTCGCTGAAATCCAGCAGAACCGGGATGTGACCTATCGCCTGTACGATTATGGCCGGGCGCGGGAACTGCACCTGGAGGAAGGTCTGTCGGTGTCCAGCCTGACGCCCTATGACCGAGTACCTGCCCATGTGGCGCCGGACGCGGGCGGGGGCCTGATTTCTCCACCCGATGCCCCCTTCCGGTTGGAGTTCGGCCGACTGGCGGCCGGCGCTACCATGACATTGCCTGCGTCCGGACCGACCTGGTTCATACCGATTGAAGGAAACGGCACGATCGGCGAAGAATGCTGGGCGCGGGGCGAATGCTGGCTCTGCGAAGATGCAGCGACGGTCACCGCCGATCACCCCTCTTCGATACTTCTGGCCACCATGGCCTGAGCAACCGCGCTCAGTCCAGCGCGCCTTTCTTGACCAGATCGACGACAGCTTTCACATCCTGCGCCCGGTCCCGCGGCATGATCAATACGCCCTGGGCGGTCGAAACGACCACGGAATTCGTCAGACCGACAGCGGCAACCGGCGGCCCGCCATCGACATAGATGAGATTACCCGCGCCATCGACGTTGATGACCGCCCCTTTTTCGCTGTTTCCGGAACTATCCCGGTCACGGATCGCCCAGAGCGCATCCCAGGACCCGACATCCGACCATCCCATGTCGACCGGCACCACGGCGGCGCGACCTGTCCTTTCCATGACAGCCACGTCGATCGAGATGTCCGGGCTGGCACAAAAGGCGGCGGCATCGGGCAAGACCTGGTCACCCACGTGGCGAGCCCCCGACAGGGCTTTCTGCGCCGCTGATGCCACCTCGGGCGCATGAGCGGCCAGTTCGTCCAGAAAAACGCCGGCGTTGAACAGGAATATTCCACCATTCCAATAATGGACCCCGCCCTTCAGAAAAGCCTCCGCGCGTTCGCGCGGCGGCTTTTCGACAAATTGCGCGACCGAAAAAACCGATTCGGCAGCGTCCAGAGCCGATCCCTTAGCGATATAGCCATAGCCCGTTTCCGCATAATGCGGCTGGATACCGAAGGTGACCAAACGTCCCGATCGTGCGGCGGGCATCGCCGCCGCGACGGCGCGATGGAAACTCGGGACATCGGCGATGACATGGTCCGACGGCATCACCAGCATCAGCGCGTCACGATCCCGTTTGGCTATCCATTGCGCGGCGAGCGCTATCGCCGGCGCGGTGTTGCGCCCTTCCGGCTCGAGCAGGATGGCCGAGGGATCATGGTCGATCGCCGCAAGCTGTTCGACGATCAGGGAAACGTGATTCGCGCTGGAAACCACAAGCGCGGGCGCAAGGCCGGCAAGACCGGATGCGCGCAGGATCGTTTCCTGCATCATCGACCGGTCCGTGACCAGCGGGATGAATTGCTTGGGGCATTCGGGCCGGGACAAAGGCCAAAGACGCGTGCCCGACCCACCGGAGAGAATGACGGGATAGAGCGAGGACGAAGTGCTCACAGAAGAAATAACCAAAATCCCCAATCATCACCGGTCAGGTCGCGCATAAAAAAGACGCAATGACCGGCCAACTCCATGACTTGACGGGTAGAACCACCCGGGCCGATGCCTGTCTATTGGGCCAATTCGAACCATGCAATGCCAAGCGCGTGTCATGAGTCATTTTTACCGCCGCCCGCGAATGACGGGCGGCAGTCGCTGAAACTTACAGGGCAAATGCCCATTCGATTGCGGCAGGCTGACAAAAAGGACTGTTCGCGACCGTCTGGTGCAGATATGCCCCTGTGTGCGGCCGCGAAATTACCGGCGCCGCCCGCTTGGGGGAATTGAATGGATTGGTTGCATGCTGTCGCTGGACTTTTCGTCGGCGTCATGGTGGGCATGACCGGCGTCGGTGGCGGTTCCCTGATGGCTCCGATCCTGATTCTGCTCTTCGGCGTTGCGCCGACCACCGCGGTGGGGACCGATCTGTGGTTCGCGGCGATCACGAAAAGCGTGGGCGGGATAGTCCATCATCGCCATGGCGGAATCGAAGGCGGGCCCGACTATGAAGTCATCAAGCGCCTGTGCATCGGCAGCCTGCCTGCCGCGATCATCGTCCTTGTCCTGCTGGCGCAGGTGGATGCGCACCAGATCAAGAGCGGGCTGATCATGAAAGCCCTGGGCGGCGTGCTGGTCATGACCGCCGTCGCCACATTGTTCCGCAGCCGCTTTCATCATTGGGCGGTGCATGCCCGCAAGGGGACGGCCAACACCTTCCTGCGCTATCAGGCGGGGCTGACCGTCGCGGCCGGCGCGCTGCTGGGCGTCATGGTGACGCTGACATCTGTTGGCGCAGGTGCGCTGGGCGCCACATTGCTTCTGGCCCTCTATCCGCTGCGGATGCGGCTGCAACGGCTGATCGCGACGGACATCGTCCATGCCGTTCCCTTGACGCTGATCGCAGGTCTGGGCCATTTGTGGATCGGCAATTTCAATCTGATGCTGCTGGGAAACCTGCTCATCGGTTCCATACCCGGCATCATCATCGGCTCGATGCTGGCATCCAAAGTATCCGAACGCGTGCTTCAGCCTCTTCTGGCGGTGGTGCTGATCGTTGCCGGATGGCGCCTCCTCGCCTGAGCGCGGTGCGCGGCCTCATCATAGCGGGGAACGCTGACGCAGGCCGCGTGCACTCTGGAGCAAGTCGCCTCGTTCAGCCTGAAACGATCGCCTGCCCAACGGCTTCCGCAACCTTGATGCCGTCGATCGCTGCGGACAATATGCCTCCGGCATAGCCCGCCCCTTCGCCGGCAGGATACAGACCGGTGACATTGATGCTCTGAAAATCCCTGCCGCGCGTAATGCGCAAGGGCGACGATGTGCGGGTTTCCACCCCCGTCATCACCGCATCGGGATGATCATAATTGGCGATCTGGCGCCCGAATACCGGCAATGCCTCGCGAAACGCCTCGATTACGAAGGGCGGCAGGCATTGCGACAGGTCGGTTGGCGTCACGCCCGGCTTGTAGGACGGCTCGACCGATCCGAGCGCGCGCGACGGACGGTCTGCGAGGAAATCTCCCACTGTCTGGCCAGGCGCCCAGTAGGACGATCCACCCGCCACGAATGCCAGGGACTCCCAGTGCCGCTGAAAATCGATACCCGCCAACGGCCCTTCCGGATAGTCGCGTTCCGGTTCGATGCCGACGACCAGCCCCGAATTGGCGTTGAATTCAGCCCTGCTATATTGGCTCATGCCGTTGGTCACCACCCGTCCTTCCTCGGATGTGGCAGCGACCACGCGCCCGCCCGGGCACATGCAGAAACTGTAGACGGTCCGCCCGTTACCGCAATGATGCGCCAGACTATAGGCGGCAGCGCCCAGATCGGGATGGCCCGCGCAATTGCCGTAACGTGCACGGTCGATCCAGCCCTGTGGATGCTCGATGCGCACGCCGATGGAAAATGGCTTTGCCTGCATCTCGACACCCTGCCGGTGCAGCATGGCGAAAGTCGGCCTGGCGCTGTGGCCGATCGCCAGAATGGCTTGGCCGGTCTCCAGCACGCTTCCATCCTGAAGGACCAGTCCGCGCAGTCGCCGCGCGCCGTCTCCTGAACGCTCCAGCACCAGATCGTCAACCCGCGTCTGCCAGCGATATTCGCCGCCCAGCGCCTCAATCTGCCGCCGCATCGCTTCCACCATCGACACAAGGCGGAATGTGCCGATGTGCGGATGCGCTTCCCACAATATGTCTTCCGGCGCGCCCGCCGCGACAAATTCCTCCAGAACCTTGCGGCCCAGAAAGCGCGGGTCCTTGACGCGGCAATACAGTTTGCCGTCGGAAAAGGTGCCCGCCCCGCCCTCACCGAACTGGACGTTGCTGTCGGGGTTCAACTCCGCCCGTCGCCACAACCCCCAGGTATCTTTCGTGCGCTCCCGCACCACCTTGCCGCGATCAAGGATAATCGGTCGAAACCCCATCTGCGCGAGGACAAGACCGGCGAACAGGCCGCAGGGGCCGGCCCCGATCACTACGGGTCGACGACCCCGCCACCCATCGGGAGCGTGGGTCACGAACCGGTAGCCGGTATCCGGCGTCGGCCGCACGTCATGATCCTGCGCAAACCGGGCCAGCACCGACGCTTCGTCGGTCACGTCGACATCCATGGTATAGACCAGTTGGATCGCACTGCGTCGACGGGCGTCATTGCCCCGCCGCACGAGACTGTGGCCACGCAACTCATCCGCCTCCAGCCCCAATCGGGCGCAGATGGCAGGTGCCATGGCTTCGGGCGCGTGGTCGAGCGGCAGCTTCAGGCCGGAAAGGCGGATCATCGCGCGCTCATAGTCGTTCCAGGCGGAGAAGGGAAATGCTCGCTTCCGTTCGTCAAACGATTGACGCCGGACGTTACGGCTTGGCCCCGCCCTGCGGCTGCGGCAAGATCGGTCCGGCAATTTTATCTAACCTTGACGTAAACGTAAAGCAGGATTACATCAACGCCATGGACAAACGCAGCAGCATCGCCGGTATCGAACTGCCCGACCACAGCGAGCGGCAGAGCTACAGCATCACCGACCTGTCCGAAGAATTCGGCGTCACTGCGCGGGCGCTGCGCTTCTATGAAGACGAAGGGCTGATCTCGCCCGAACGGCAAGGCCTGTCCCGGATCTATTCGCGCAGGGACCGTGCGCGTCTGGCCTGGATCCTGCGCGGCAAGCGGGTGGGCTTCAGCCTCACCGAAATTCGCGAAATGATCGACCTTTACGATGCGGACGAGGAACATGAGGAACAGCGGCGCGTCACCGTCGAAAAATGCAGGGCGCGCATCGACCTGCTGACCCGGCAAAAGGACGATATCGACGCCGCCATTGCCGAACTGGCCGCTTTCGTCACCACCATCGAAGAACTTTAGGATCGCCACCCCCCTCCCCGGCGATAACAAGACATAAGCAGGAGAAGATCATGCCCAGCTATTCCGCCCCCGTGCGCGACACGCGCTTCGTGCTCGACCATGTGCTTGGCCTGGATCGCTACGCGAACCTTCCCGGTTTCGGCAGCGCGACGCCCGACCTGGTCGAGGCGATCCTGACCGAGGGGGGCAAGATGGCAGGCGAGATATTGTTCCCATTGAACGCCAGCGGGGACAAGGATGGCTGCATACGCAATGCCGACGGCAGCGTCACGACGCCGGCGGGCTTCAAGGATGCCTATGATCAATATGTGGCAGCAGGCTGGTCCACGCTCCATGCGCCGGAGGAGTTCGGCGGACAGGGCCTGCCGATGGTGCTGGCGACAGCTCTGGGCGAATATATGACGTCCGCCAATCAGGCGTTCGAAATGTATTTCGGCCTCACCACCGGCGCGATTTCCGCGCTGCTGGCCAAGGGCAGCGACGAACTCAAGAAGATTTACGTTCCCCGCATGGTATCGGGCGAATGGACGGGCACGATGAACCTGACCGAACCGCAATGTGGAACGGACCTTGGCCTCATCAAGACCAAGGCCGTGCCCAATGCGGACGGCAGCTATGCGATTACCGGGACCAAGATCTTCATTTCCGCCGGCGAACATGACCTGTCGGAAAACATCATCCACCTGGTGCTGGCAAAGACGCCCGACGCACCGGAAGGCACGAAGGGCATCTCGCTGTTCGTCGTGCCCAAGATGATGGTGCAGGAAGATGGATCGCTGGGCGAACGCAATGCCGTATCCTGCGGATCGATCGAGCATAAGATGGGCATTCATGGCAACGCCACCTGCGTCATGAACTATGACGGGGCGACCGGCTGGATGGTCGGCGACGAGAACAAGGGGCTGGCCGCCATGTTCATCATGATGAACGCCGCGCGCCTGGGCGTTGGCCTTCAGGGGCTGGGCCAGGGCGAGATAGCCTATCAGAACGCTGTCCACTATGCCCGAGACCGCCGCCAGGGCCGCGCGCTGACCGGCCCCAAGGAGCCGGAGGAAAAGGCCGACACGCTGTTCGTCCATCCGGACGTGCGCCGGATGCTGATGGAAGCCAAGACGCTGACAGAAGGCTTGCGCGCTCTCATCCTGTGGGGAGCGTTGCAGGTCGACCTGTCGCACCACGCCCCGACCGAGGAGGAGCGCCAGCAGGCCGACGACCTAATCGGCCTCCTCACCCCGGTGATCAAGGGCTATGGCACAGACAAGGGCTTTGACGTCGCTGTCGCAAGCCAGCAGGTATTCGGCGGCCATGGCTATATCTGGGAAAACGGCGTCGAACAGTATGTGCGCGACGCGCGCATCGCCCAGATTTACGAGGGCACCAACGGCATTCAGGCCATGGACCTTGTCGGCCGCAAGCTGCCGCAGAACGGAGGGCGGGCGATGCAAGCCTTCCTCAAGATCATCGCCCAGGAAATTGCCGAAGCGAAGGGTAACGACCATCTCTCCGGCTTCGCCGAGGCTTTGGAGAAGGCCGTACAGCAATTGCAGGCCGCGACCATGTGGCTGATGCAGAATGCCATGAAAAACCCCGACAATGCGGGCGCGGCGGCGCATCATTACATGCATATCATGGGCATCGTGGCGGTGGGCCTCATGTGGCTGCGCATGAGCAAGGCGGCCGCCGCCCTGCTCGACGCGGGTGAAGGGGACGCCAAGTTTTTGGAGGCCAAGCTGATCACCGCGCGTTTCTTCGCCGAACGCGTCATGCCGGACGCGGGCGCCCTGCGCCGCAAGATCGAAAGCGGCGCCGAAACAATGATGGCGCTCGACCCGGACCTGTTCCTCGCGGCCTGATCTGTGAGGGGGAATTCCGCCTCAGGTTGCGGGGCCCCCTCAGATCTGCCCGCTGCGAGCAGGGCAGGCACCGGCTTGCGCGCCGCCTGCACCGTCCCTAGTTCAACTGCCGATGCGCATTGTTGTTCGACTGGCTTTCGTCCTGATGGCGGCCCTGCACCCGGCATCAGCCCTCCCCATCCCGGCCAACAGGCCGACGCCCGGTTACACGCGGGTGGCAATCGAAACCTCGGTCGGCACCATCATCGTCGCCGTCGACCAGAAGCGCGCGCCGCGCACCTCGGCAAATTTCCTGACCTATGTCGATGACGGACGGTTTGACGGCGTGACATTCTATCGCGCCGCCCGCCGCAAGAGCGATGCCGGTCAAGGCTTGATCCAAGGTGGGATCGATACGGACCTTCGCCGCTCGCTGACTCCCGTCCGGCATGAACCGACAAATCAGACGGGCATCCGCCACCTCGACGCGACGCTGTCGATGGCGCGGCCCGACCGGCCCAATTCGGCGACCGGCAATTTCTTCATCACGGTCGGGGCAACTCCCAATATGGACGCACGCGGCGCCTATATCGGCTATGCCGCCTTCGGCCATGTCGTCGCGGGGATGGACGTGGTGCGAAAAATCCTGGCAGCGCCGACCTGCTGCGGCACGGGTCCGATGCGCGGGCAAATGATCGTGCGGCCAATCGTCATAAAGCGCGCCAGGCGGATCGACGGCAGGGCAAATCCATCGCGAGGACCAAAGCCCTGGCTGCTAGGCATGACGCGGAAGATACAGCGTTAAACAAAGTGGCGGCATCGCGGGAAAACTGATCACCGCGTGCATTTTCCGCTGGCCCCGCCAATCGCCCGCAAGCACAATGGATCGCAAAGGAGAATGCGATGTCGGGACGGGTCAGGGTCGGTATCGGCGGCTGGGTCTATGAACCGTGGCGTGGCCTATTCTACCCGGAAGGCCTGCGCCAAAAGGACGAACTGGTCTATGTCGGCACGCATCTGACCGCCACAGAGATCAACGCCACCTACTATAGCAGCCAGAAGCCCGCCACCTTCGCAGGGTGGGCCAGGGCGGTACCGGACGGATTCCGGTTCGCGGTCAAGGCTTCCCGCTATTGCACCAATCGCAAGATTCTCGCGGACGCCGGCGAATCAATGGGCAAGTTCGTGCATCAGGGCATTGCCGAACTGGGCGATCGCCTGGGCCCGATCCTCTGGCAGTTCATGGCAACCAAGACATTCGACGCCGACGATTTCGGCGCTTTCCTGAAACTGCTCCCCGCCAGTGTCGATGGCGTGCCACTGCGCCACGCGCTGGAGGTAAGGCACGACAGTTTTGACGATCCTGCCTTTCTGGCCATGGCCCGCGATGCCGGAGCGGCAATCGTCCTTGCCGATCATGCCCAATATCCCGCGATCTTCGGCCATGACGTCGGCTTTTCCTACATGCGGTTGATGCGTACCATGCCGGACGAACCGACCGGCTACAGCAAGGAAGAAATTGAGCGCTGGGCCATAAGGGCTGCAAATGCCGCGCAATCTGGCGATACGTTCGCCTTCTTCATCAGCGGGGCCAAAGAGCGAAATCCGGCGGCAGCGCAGGCCATGATCGTGGCACTTGAGTAACAGGTCTGTTGCATTTCCTGCAACCGGAAAGCCGCGCTTTGCGATTGTTACAGAGATAAGTCGGGCGTAGAGGCGCCCTACAAGCCACCATCAGTGGCCAATT
The DNA here is from genome assembly GCF_024168485.1 of Sphingobium sp. OAS761. Lineage (GTDB taxonomy): Bacteria > Pseudomonadota > Alphaproteobacteria > Sphingomonadales > Sphingomonadaceae > Sphingobium. The sequence goes on along the minus strand of NZ_JALJVY010000016.1, from coordinate 76,531 downwards.
CTTGTAATAATGGAGCACGATATGCGTCAGGTTTTTCAGGGAACGGTTCTCGCCGTTGCGGTCGGGGTTCAGGTTCTGACCTTTTATTCGGTTCTGTATGCTTGATCGCCCCGCAAGCGCGATCTACATTCCTACTGAACGGAATGGAGAAAGGCCGCTTCCGGTTTGAACTGGAGCGGCCTTTTTACTTTTCGGTTACTTTTGAAAGCGCCGGTTTTCCATCGAACCGGCATCAACCTTCGGCCAACCAGCCGGCCAGCAGATAGGCCACGACGCCGATCGGACCCAGGGCACACAGGGTCAACAGGACCAGGCCGACACGGATGAGTGTGACATCCACGCCGCTCCGGTTCGCAAGCCCCGCACAGACTCCCATGATCTTGCCGCGATTACGGTCGAGGGTGAAGCTGTTGTTCATGACATTGGCCTTCTGTGGAATGAATTGAGGAAAAAGCGGTGAGCGATCAGGCGATCGGCATCACCGGGACTGCCGCGGCGACAAGAACGCCGGCGACCAGAAGGGCCCCGATCAGCGCAACGGCGGCATTCTGAAACTTGGCGATGGACATGGCGGATACTCCCTGATCTGATTGACCGGATCATCCGGCCTTGATGTCGATCAGAATTGCAGGACGCGTGCCAATTTAAGAATTTGGCGAAAATCCGGGATATTTGCCTGGGCGAATTCGCCTCCCGGCTGTGCGATATTTATATTGTTGGGATTATTCACCTAATCTGCGCATTTTTTCCGGATATCGATGAACATGCTGGACCATCTCTTTGTTTACGGCACGCTGCGCAGGGGCGCCGACAGTCCGATGGCACGGCGATTGCGCACGGCGACACGATATCTCGGCGCCGCCCACGCTCAAGGGATGCTCTATCGCGTCGCGTCCTATCCAGGGTTCGTCCCGGGCGCAGGCGGGCGCGTGGCGGGAGATTTGCTCTTGCTGGAGGAGGCCGAAGCGACGCTGGCCTGGCTCGACGACTATGAGGAGTGCTCCCCGCATTTTCCACCGCCGCACGAATATCGGCGCATAAGGCTCATCGTGATTGCCCCGGACGGCCCGGTGGAAGCATGGGCCTATGTCTATGATAGAAGCGTCGCCGGTCTGTCACCGATCGAGAGCGGAGATTTTCTGGCGCAGGCGGACCGTCATTGACCGGCTTTTCGACGTCAGGACAAACGGAAATGAAAAGGCGGCGGTGGCAAGTCCGACATCTGCCGCCTGTCGCGGCGATCGCCGTCCATCTGTTCGCGGGGATATTCGTCGCACTTTCGAACAAGGCGCCGTGCGAGGACCGGGTGTCGGCCTGACCGGCCACCCCGCAGGGTCTCACCGCTCCTTGGTTGCGCTGAACTTGACCTTGGGGTGCCGTTCCTGCTGGTAGCCGATGTCCCACGCGCTCTTGGCCATGAAAACCAGGTTGCCGTCCCGATCCTTCGCCATGTTGCCGCCGTTGTAGGCGACCAGGTCTTTTATCGCGGCATCATCGCCGCTGATCCAGCGGGCCGTGTCGAACGGCGAAGGTTCGAGACCCGCCGCGACCTTATATTCCGCCTCAAGCCGCGAAATCAGCACTTCGAGTTGAAGCTGCCCGACTACGCCGACGATCCACTGGCTGCCGATCTCCGGATAGAAGACCTGGATCACGCCCTCCTCGCTCAGATCGTCTAACGCCTTGCGAAGCTGCTTGGTCTTGGTCGGGTCCTTCAGCACCACGCGGCGCAATATTTCCGGCGCGAAATTGGGCAACCCGGTGAAGCGCAACCCCGGCTTTTCACTAAGAGTATCGCCGACGCGCAACGCGCCGTGATTGGGAATGCCGATGATATCGCCCGGAAACGCCTCGTCCGCCAGTTCGCGATCCTGCGCGAAGAACAGAATGGGCGAATGAACGGCAAGCGGCTTTCCCGATCCGCTGGGGGTCAGCTTCATGCCGCGTTTGAACTTCCCCGAACAAAGCCGCATGAAGGCGATGCGGTCGCGGTGCATCGGGTCCATGTTCGCCTGCACCTTGAAGATGAAGCCGGTGACTTCGCTCTGTTCCGGCTCCACCGGCGCCGGCTCGGCCGGTTGTGCGCGCGGCGGGGGCGCGTGCTGGCCCAGAGCGTCGATCAGTTCGGTAACCCCGAACAGCTTGAGCGCCGAGCCGAAATAGACCGGCGTCAGGTCACCGGCGCGATAGCGGCCGAGGTCGAATTCGGCATAGCCGCCCTGCGCCAGTTCCGCTTCCTCGCGCAGCTTTTCCAGCGCCTGGTCCGACAGCAGCTCCGCCAGTTTCGGATCGTCAAGACCCGTGACATAGGCCTCCTTGCCTTCATATTCGCGCGACGGGCCGGTCGGCTGACGAAGGCGGCTGGTGGCGAAATCATAGATCCCCTCGAATTCGCCGCCCATGCCGGCGGGCCAGCTCATCGGGCAGACGTCGAGCTGCAACTGGTCCGCCACCTCGTCCAGCAGGCCGAAAATCTCGCGACCTTCCCGATCCACCTTGTTAACGAAGGTGATGATCGGAACATTGCGCAGCCGACAGACCTCGAACAGCTTGCGGGTCTGCGGCTCGATGCCTTTGGCCGCATCGATCACCATGACCGCGCTGTCGACGGCGGTCAGCGTGCGATAGGTGTCCTCGCTGAAATCCTCGTGCCCCGGCGTGTCGAGCAGGTTGAAAGTGATGGTTTCTCCGTCGCGCGTCCGCTCGAACGTCATGACCGACGAGGTGACGGAAATGCCGCGCTGCTGCTCGATCTTCATCCAGTCCGACCGCGCGCGCCGGTTCGCCCCGCGCGCCTTCACCTCGCCGGCCAGATGGATAGCGCCACCTTCCAGCAGCAGCTTTTCGGTCAGCGTGGTCTTGCCGGCGTCGGGGTGGGAAATGATCGCGAAGGTGCGGCGGGATGGAATGGTCATGGCGCGCCCATATAGGGATTTTTACGTCCAAAGCGAGTCGCGCGTCAGGCAACCAGCGTCACGCCCATCCGGAAGCTGCGCGAACCACCGGGCGGCAGCGCCATGATGCCAGGCTTGTCCCATATGTCGCCGTCGAACCCAACCGGATCGGCCATGCCCGCCCAAGGCTCGACGCACAGATAATGAGCGCCCGGCTTCTGCCAAAGACCGAGCCACGGCATATCGGGAAAGTCGATCTTCAGATGCGGTTTGCCAGGCACACCCCAAGTGAGCGATCGGCTGTTCAAATCGTCCCAGATCAGCGCGTCGCCCTCGAACATGGCGTGGGTTGGGATCAGCGTGTCGCCGGTCACCGGCGATGGAAAGGTTTCGCGGGCGATCAGGCCGGGTTCATTGCCCACCTTGCGGATCGGCGCGGGCTCGGGCCGGTCGAATATGATGCGATGATCCTCGACTTGCCCGCCATAGGGCAGCGGCCAGGCGAAGGCCGGGTGATAGCCGAAGGAAAATGGCATCCTCGCCCCGCCCATGTTGGTGATCGTGGCGGTCATGCGCAGCGTCACGTCATCGACGACGAACCCCATGTCCAGTCGGAATTCAAATGGGTAGACGGACCGCGTCTCGTCGTCCGCCTCCAGCCGCAACCCCAGCGCGCCCTGTCCATGCGTTTCCAGCGCAAAGCTCTTGCGTCGCGCAAAGCCATGCTGCGGCATCGCGAATTCATGGCCGTTGACACGATAGACATCGCCGCGCGATCGGCCGACGAACGGGAAGAGCAATGGGGCATGGCCGCCCCACCAGCGGGGATCGGCATCGGTCATCAGTTCGCGTCCTTGCGCATCGGCAAGCGACAGGAGTTCTGCGCCCAGCGGCTGGATTGCGGCGGTCAGTCCGGGGGAAGCTATGATAAGGCAATCGTCGGTCACAGATTACGGTCTCCTGCGGGTCGTACGGCCATAGCCCGGACCGGCACTGCTGTCTTGCCGTGCAATCGTTTCGCCAGGGAACCGACATGCCGGTCCGCCGGTTGAAGCGGCGGGAGACAAGACAATGAAAAGCATGACAGGAGGACTGATCCTTTCCTTTCTGCTGTCCGGCGCGGCAGTGGCGCAGGACAGGGAAAAACGGGACGATACGCTGGATCGGGCCGGCAAGATCGCAAGCCAGCCCGTGCGTGACGTCGGACTCGACAAGGACGATATCCCGCCGGTCCTGACGAAGGCTGTCGAAAATCCCTATGCCGCGCCCGCGAGCCGCACCTGCAAGGCGCTGAACCGCGATCTCGGCGAACTGGACGCAGTGCTGGGCGACGACTTTACCGTGGGCAAGGAAGCCAATGAAAATCGCACGGGCAAGATCGCCGAGGCGGTGGGCAAGACCATAGTCAACTCGCTGATCCCTTTCCGGGGCCTGGTGCGCGAAATCAGCGGCGCCGCGCCTGCCGAGCGCCGGTTGCAGGCTGCCGTGACCGCCGGCATCGCGCGACGCGGCTATCTGCGCGGACTGGCATCCGCCAAGGGTTGCAGGATCGCGCCGGTCCCGCCGCCGCCTGCCCCCGGGAAAAGGAAGGACACGAAAAACTAGCGGTCGCTGCAAGCCTGGCTTGAGGCGGAGACGGGAAAGGGGCGCCGATCCCGCCTGAAGCGAAATGGCGTTTCCTATCCTCGCAGCGACGCGCCCAGCTTTTGCGCGCTCCTGACTACGGCAGCGCTGATCGCCTCAAGCTCTTCCTGGGAAAAGCTCTTGTCGCCCGGTTGCAGCGTGACTTCGACGGCAAGCGACTTCATGCCTTCCTCCACCCCCGGTCCGACAAACAGGTCGAACAGGCGGGCATCCACGATGGTCTTCTTGTCCGCCCCCTTGACTGCGCGGACCACAGCATCCGCCTCTACCGCCTCGGGCACAAGAAAGGCGAAGTCGCGCTTCACCGCCTGGAGCGCGGGCGGCGCATAGGGCGCACGCATGAAACCTGCCTTGCGCTTGCCCGGGATAGCGTTGAGGAAAATCTCGCCCGCGACCACGAAACCCGTGAGCCCGAAGGTTTTTGCAAGACTGGGATGCAGTACGCCATATTCGGCGAGGATCACCTTTGGCCCCAGCCGGAGCGTACCCGATTGGCCCGGATGATAGGCGGCCGAAGCTTCGCCGAAGCTCTGGAGATTGGCGACCGGCGCACCGGCGGCGGCCAGCAGCGCGATCACTTCGGCCTTCGCGTCGAAAGCGTCAAAGGGCTGGGCCTTGCCGGACTGCCACTGGCGCGCGACCTTCTCGCCAGCCAGTACGAAGCCCACCGTCGCTCGCTCGCCCTGCTTGAAGTAGCGGCGCCCCAGTTCGAACAGGCGCACCTGCGTCGCCCCCCGGTCCGCGTTGCGCTTGGTCGCCGACAAAAGCCCCGGCAGCAGGGAAGGACGCATGACCTTGAGGTCTTCCGAAATCGGGTTCGCCAGCGTCCAGTCGCCGCCACCCACCGCCGCGGCCTCTTTCTCGGAAATGAAAGACCAGTTGATCGCTTCGGCAAGGCCGCGGGCAGCCGCCGTGCGACGCACACGACGCTCGGTCAGTTGCTCGGGCGTCGCGGTCGGGCGCGCCACACCCGGCACGCGCGGCAGCGGGGTCGAGGGCACATGGTCCAGACCCACGATGCGCACGACTTCCTCGACGATGTCCGGCCAGCCATCAACGTCCCGGCGCCATGTCGGCACGGTCACGTACCATTGATCGGGCGTCACCACCGGCATCCCGTCCTGATATTCGACGCCGCCGCTTATCGCGCTGACGGCAAAGCCCAGGCTTTCCAGAATTTCCTTCTGCCGGTCGGCGGCCACGTCGACGCCGGCCAGGGCCAGACATTGCCCCGGCGCATATGTCACGGTCCTCGGCTCCATCGGCGGTGCCCCGGCGCGTGTCGCCTCGCTCGACGTCCCGCCGCACAGGGTCATGACCAGACTAGTCGCGATCGATAGGCCATCGTCCAGGAACGCCGGGTCGACACCGCGCTCGAACCGCCCGCGCGCGTCGCTCGAAAGGCCCAGCTTCTGGCCCGTGACGGCGATGCGCTCCGGCGTGAAATAGGCGCATTCGATCAGCACCTCGGTCGTACCGTCCTGCGCGCCGGAATGTTCGCCGCCCATGATGCCGCCGATATCGTGCACCGCTTCGTCGTCGGCAATCACGGTCATCGTCTCGTCGACAGTGTAGGTCTTGCCGTTGAGCGCCAGCACCTGTTCTCCTGCCCTGCCCTTCCGGGCGACGAGCCCGCCCTTCAGCGTCGCCATGTCATAGACATGCAGCGGCCGACCGAGGTCGATCATGATGTAATTGGTTATGTCGACCAGGGCGCTGATCGGCTTTTGCCCGATGGCCTTCAACCGGCGCGCCATCCATTCGGGCGACGCGCCGTTGGTCACGCCGCGCACGCTGCGCGCGAAAAAGGCGGGGCAGCCGTCCATATCCTCGGTCCGCACGTCCGGCCCGGGACCGAAGCCCTGTATTTCCGGCACGATGATCGCGTTCAGCGTGCCAAGGCCCGCCGCCGCCAGATCGCGGGCAATGCCGCGCACACCCATGCAATCCTGCCGGTTGGGCGTGATCGACACGTCGATGACCGGATCGTCCAGTCCCGCCCATTGTGCATATACCTGTCCCACGGGCGCGTCTTCGACCAGTTCGATGATACCGTCATGGTCCTCGCCCAGTTCCAGTTCGCGCACGCTGCACATCATGCCGTTGGATTCGACGCCCCGGATCGCTGTCTTTTTCAGCACCATGCCGTTTGCCGGCACTACCGCGCCCTCGACCCCGAAAACGCCGACCAGTCCGGCACGCGCATTGGGCGCGCCGCAAACCACCTGAAGCGGGTTGCCGTCGCCGTGGTCGACGGTGAGCACCTGCAACTTGTCGGCCTGTGGATGCTTCTGCGCGGTCAGCACCCTGGCGATCTTGAACGCGCCCAGCTTCTCGGCCGGATTCTCCACACCCTCGACCTCCAGGCCGATGGCGTTCAGCGCCTTTAGGATGGTCGCCAGGTCCGCACGCGTGTCGAGATGCGTTTTCAGCCAGCTCAGTGTGAACTTCATGCGCCCACTCCCCCGCTCAGCGTCGGCACGTCCAGTGCCGAGAAGCCGTAATGTTTCAACCAGCGCAGATCGCCGTCGAAGAAGGCGCGCAAGTCGTTCATTCCGTATTTGAGCATGGCCAGGCGGTCGACGCCGGTGCCGAAGGCAAAGCCCTGCCATTCATCAGGGTCGAGCCCGCACGCTGCGATCACGCGGCGGTTGACCATGCCGCTTCCCAGCACCTCCAGCCACCCGCCGCCCGGGCTGTCGCCGTCGCCGCCGATGACGCGCTGGCCGTTCACCAGCGTATAGCCTACATCGACCTCCACCGACGGCTCGGTGAAGGGGAAATAGCTCGGCCGAAGCCGCAGCACGATATCCTCGCGTTCGAAGAACGCCTTGAGGAAGGTTTCCAGCGTCCATTTCAGGTGACCGAGCGTGATGCCCTTGTCGATCACCAGCCCTTCGATCTGGTGGAACATCGGCGTGTGTGTCGCATCGCTGTCGCTGCGATAGACGCGGCCGGGCGCGATGATGCGGATCGGCGGCTCCTGGTTCATCATCGTACGGATCTGCACCGGCGAGGTATGGGTGCGCAGCAGCATCTTCTTCTGCCCCTCCTCATCGGGGAAGTAGAAGGTATCGTGCATCGCGCGCGCCGGGTGCGTCTCGGGAATGTTGAGCGCGGTGAAATTATGCCAGTCGTCCTCGATCTCCGGCCCGGTGGCGACGGAGAAGCCGAGGTCGGCGAAGATTTCGGCCAGTTCGTCCATTACCTGGCTGACTGCGTGGACGGTTCCTTGCGGTCCGATATCGACCGGCAGGGTCATGTCGACCTTCTCAGACGCCAGCTTCACGTCCAGCGCCGCCTGCTCCAGCGCAGCCTTCCGCTCGGCCAGCGCCACCGTTACCGATTCGCGCAGATCCTGTATCGGCGGGCCTTTTTCCAGCCGTTCATCGGGCGACATGGACCCAAGAGTCTTGAGCAGCCCGGTGACAACCCCGCTCTTGCCCATCGCCCCCACGCGCAGCGCCTCCAGCGCGTCCAGCGTCTCCGCCGCGGCGATGTCGGCGATCAGGCCGGCTTTCAATGCGCTAATCTCGGTCATTCTTCTTCCAGAGCCTGAGGGGCAAAACCATGCCCGCGCCTTAGCGACGCAGGTGCGTCAAGGGAAGGGTCAGGCGCGCGCCCCAAGCAGCGCTCCGCCGAAGCCGATGAAGAGCAGGCCGGTGCCGCGGTTGAACAGGCGCTGGCGATTGGCGGGGGCGAGCCAGCGCTTCAACCGGCCGCCACCCAAAGCGTAGACGCCATACCAGAAGCTTTCGATCACCACGAAGCTGGCGATCAATATGGCAAGCTGCGTCCAGAAGGGCCGATCGAGGACGATGAACTGCGGAAAGAGCGCGGCGGCGAAGATAATGAGCTTGGGATTGGACAGGCCTGTCAATAGCCCGGTGGCGAAGAGCGCATGGTCGGATTTGACGGGACGCGCGGCATCGCCCATGCCCACTGGCGCGCGCCATGCCTTGATGCCGAGCCAGACCAGATAGGCGACGCCGGCATAGCGCAGCACGTCAAACAGCCGCGGCGAGGCCTTGAGCAACGCGCCAAGGCCGAGCGCCGACGCGACAAGGCATAGCAGCACCGCGCTCATCAGTCCCGCCATTGTCGCCAGCGCCTTGCGCGGGCCATGGGCGATGCTCTGCGCCATGACGTGCAGCATGTTGGGGCCGGGCGTCGCCGAGATCAGGAACACCGCCGTGACGTAGATCCACCAGAGATGCAGCGACATACAATGGGTCCTTTACCTTCATCTTTGCCCGTTCGGGTTGAGCAGTCCTTCGATACGCCATCTCGACGTTGCTCAATGGCTATTCGGAACAAACGAAACCGCAAAAACAAAAAGGGGCGCCGAAGCCTGATGCCCCGGCGCCCCTTTGGACGATCTTGCGATCATTCCGCTCAGGCGGCGGGCAGCGCAGCCTTCGCCTGGGCGATGATGGCGCTGAACGCTTCGCCTTCATGCATCGCGATGTCGGCCAGAACCTTGCGGTCCAGTTGGACGCCGGCCAGCTTCAGGCCATGCATGAACTGCGAATAGGTCAGGCCTTCGGCGCGAACGCCCGCGTTGATGCGCTGAATCCACAGACCCCGGAAGGTCCGCTTCTTCACCTTGCGGTCGCGATAGGCGTACTGGCCGGCCTTTTCGACGGCCTGGCGCGCGATGCGGATGGTATTCTTGCGACGGCCATAATAGCCCTTCGCCTGATCCAGAATCCGCTTATGCTTCGCCTTCGTGGTTACACCACGTTTGACACGTGCCATGGGTCAGAACTCCTTACTTGAGGCCGTAGGGCGCCCACAGGCGCACATGACCGGCATCGGCGTCCGACAGGACGGACGTACCGCGGTTCTGACGGATATATTTCGCATTGTGGCTGATCAGGCGGTGACGCTTGCCAGCGACGCCGTGCTTGACCTTGCCGGTGGCGGTGAATTTGAAGCGCTTCTTCACACCGCTCTTGGTCTTCATCTTGGGCATTTTCGTCTCCTTTTGCAGCGCGACGATTACAGACAGCCACGGCAGCCCTAGTTAGCCGGGCGGTCTCACTGAATATCGCGAAGGGCGGGCCTTAATCACCCATCCCCGGAAAAGCAAGCGATTCGGAGCCATTCCGCATCGGCAAGCGTTGGAACCATCTCCATGGCCGATATTGAAACTCTGCCGCGCGCCGACGCGCCTGCCCGCACATGGCGCGACCACGCGCGTAGCGGTCGGGAACGCTGGCGCCGCCTGCCTTTTCCGGTGCGCGTCCTGCTTTGGATCGTCGGCATCCTCTTCGCGCTCTGGCTCATCCTGTTCATCACCAAAGGCCGCTTCCTCAAACATCCCTTCGAACGCTTCACGGCCAGCAGGCTAGGGCGTCAGGTGCAGGTCAACGGCGACTTCCAACTCTATTTCAACGTCATTACCATCAAGTTCCGCGCGGAGGGGATGCGCATTGCCAACCTCCCCTGGGCCAGCCAGCCAGATCTGTTTCGCGCCGACCTCATCGACATGCGCATCTCTCCGTTCAATCTGATGTTCGGCGACAAATATCGCGTGAAATGGCTCGAATTGCGCAACGCCGCTGCCGACCTCGAATGGTCGAAGGACCGCTCGCACAACACCTGGGCGCTGGGATATCCCAATGCCAAGGGAGAGCCGATGAACCTGCCGCTCATCCGGCGGGCGTTGCTGGCGGGCACGCGGCTCCGCTATCGCGATCCGGTGATGCAGCTGTCGACTGACATCGCCTTCGAGACAAGCAAGGCGCAGGACACGGCGTTTGAGCGCGACATTCGCTTCACCGGCGATGGCATGATGCGCGGAACGCCGTTCACGCTGACGGGCGGCCTGCTGTCGCCCAATGAGACCGTTACGGGCGGTCGCAACAAGCTGGCGATGCGGGCTGTGTCAGGGCCGACGATCTTCGAGGTAAGCGGCACCCTGCCCGGCGCGACGGTGCTGGAAGGCAGCGACCTGCGCGTCATGACGACCGGTCCCAATCTCAGCCTGCTGTTCGATTTCCTTGGCGTCGCGATCCCCGATACGCGCCGCTATCGCTTTACATCTACGCTGACGAAGGCGGGCGAGGAATGGCGCTTCACCCGGCTCAAGGGCATGTTTGGCGACAGCGACCTGACGGGCAAAATGACCGTGTCGCTACCGAAAAACCGGCTGCTGATCGACGCCGACATGGCCACGCAAAAACTCGACATCGTCGATATCGCGCCCTTTATCGGCTATGATCCGCAGGCGATCGAGGCGCGCGGCGCAAACGGCGCGATAAGCACTGTCAACGGCACGCCGCGCCTGCTCCCCGATGCCCCGTTGCGGGTCGAGGCGATCCGCAATTTCGATGCCGATGTGAACTACACGGTCAGGACGATCCGCGCGCCGAACCTCCCCGTCTCCAACGGCGCAGTGACGGTAAAGCTCGACCACAGCCTTCTTACCTTGTCGCCGCTGACCTTCGACATGTCGGGCGGGCATGTGTCGTCGGACATAGAGATCAACGCCCGCAACCAGCCGGTCCGCACGACCTACGACATTCGCCTGTCGCCAACACCCATGGGCACGCTTCTCAAGGGCTGGGGCGTCGAGGAATCGGGCACCACAGGCACGGTCAAGGCACGGGTGCAGATGAGCGGCCTTGGCGACACGCTGCATGACTCGCTGAGCCGTTCCAACGGTCGGATCGCGGTCGTCCTGCCTGCGGGCACGATGTGGGCACGCAATGTCCAGTTGGCGGAGATCGACGTCGGCACCTTCATTACCAAGATGTTCGAGAAGAAGCTGAAGGAGCCGGTAGAGATTAATTGCGGCCTCATCGCCTTCACCGTGCGCGACGGCGTGGCGGCCGCCGACCCGATCCTGATCGACACGAAGAAGAATGTCATGCTGGGGCGCGGGGGTTTTTCGTTCAAGAATGAGAGCCTCGACCTTGTCTTCCGCGCCGACGGCAAGAAGTTCAGCCTGTTTTCCGGCCAGTCGCCGGTCGGCATCGGCGGCTATTTCGCAAAGCCCGGCTTCAGCGTCGTCACGCCCGAATTGCTGGCCCGCGGCGGCGCGGGCGCGGCCCTCGGTATCGCTGCCGGCCCGCTGGCATCGGTGCTGGCCTTCGTTGATGTCGGGGATGCGAAATCGACCTCCTGTGGTCCCGTTCTGGCCGGAGCCAGCGCGCAGGCGCAACGGACCAAGAGCGGCAAGCCCCGCGACGATGTCGGGCGCGGCACCACGGCGAAGGATGAAAAGGGCAAGGGCAGCACGAAAGAGCAAAGACCCAGAAGAAGAAGTTTCTGGGAATCCTTTAGCCGGCGCGCTCAGTGATGATGGTCGTGCCCATGGTCGTGCGCGCCCGCATGAAGCGCCTCCAGCACATCCTCCAACCGCGCCGGGTCGCCGAGCGCGAGCACATGCCCTTCGCTGTCCGCGGTCAGCGGTTCACCATTCCAGTCGCACATCACGCCGCCCGCACCCTCCACCACCGGCACGAGCGCGGCGAAGTCATAGCTTTGCAGGCCCGATTCGATGACGATGTCGAGGAAGCCCGACGCCAGCAGCCCGTAATTATAGCAATCCCCGCCATAGACCGGCCCCTGTCGCGGCGACCCGCCCGACACGGCGGCGACCAGCGCCATATAATGCGGCACGTCGCCGTCCGCGAACAGATGCGGGCTGGTCGTGGCGATGCCCGCCGCCTCCAGTGCCCGGCAGGATCGTGTGCGCACGGCCTGACCGTTGAAGGTCGTGGGCTGGCCCGCCATCCCCGCCCAGCGCTCGCGCGCTATCGGCTGGTCGATGATGCCGATGGTCGGCCAGCCGCCCTGCGTCAGCGCGATGAGCGTGCCGAAGATGGGCCGTCCCGCAATGAAGCTGCGCGTGCCGTCGATCGGATCGAGAATCCAGACCCGTTCGGCATCGGTGCGCACGGACCCGTATTCCTCGCCGACAATGCCGTCATCGGGCCGTTCCTTCTCCAGAATCATGCGGATCGCGGCTTCGGCCGCACGGTCGGCTTCGGTCACCGGCGACTTGTCGGCCTTGATCTCCATATCGTATCGCGCCCGGAAAAAGGGGCGGATGGCGGCGCCGGCGGCGTCGGCAAGGCGGTTGGCAAGAGCCAGGTCGTCACGGGTCGTCATGCCTTGCGCCTAGCCCGTAGGAACGCACTAAGCTAGACTGGCGCATCCCGATTCCGGAAAAGGGGAGAGGAACATGCCCGGTTCGCCCGTCATCCCATGCCTGCGCTATGCCGATGCGCCGGCCGCGATAGATTTCCTGTGCGATGCCTTCGGATTCGAACGGCATGCCGTCTACCCCGACGACGCCGATCCCACGATCATTCATCATGCGCAGCTGGTGCTGGGCGCGGGCATGGTGATGCTGGGCAGCGCCAAGGACGCGGAGGGCGAATCGCTCTACACCTGGTCCACCGCCCGCAACCTTGGCGGAGTCACGGCCTGCGCCTATGTCGTCGTGCCCGACCCGGACGCCCATTGTCTCCATGCCCGCAACGAAGGCGCAGTGGTGGTGCAGGAGCCCGCCGACAATCAGGGCTATCCGGGGCGGGGCTATGTCGCGCTCGATCCGGAGGGCAATGTCTGGAGCTTCGGCAGCTACGATCCTTGGGCCGACGCCGGCTGATTAGGGCTTCGGTAACCCCCGTCCCCTAGCATGGCAGCATGGGACTGATTGGCTGGATATTGAGCTTTGCAGGCCTTTTTGCAGGTCTTGCCCTGCGGCAGGACCTGCCGATGGGCGGCTCCGTCATGCTGTCCAACCTTCTGATCGCGCTGGCAGTGCTCGCCTGCCCGATGCTGTGGCGCGACAAGCCGATGGGCATTTCGCGCGGTCAGCGCATTGTGACCGCGCTGATCCTGCTCTGCGCGACGCCGCTGCTTCTGCTGCCGGCCGCGTAAGCTTCCTTTTGCCAGGCCCGGTCTTTTGCCGGCCCCGGTGCCCTGACACTCAGTCGAACAGGCTGGACACGGAGCTTTCGTCGGCGATGCGCTTGATCGCCTCGCCCAGCAGCGGCGCGATGGGCAGGTGGCGGATATTCTTCGCGCTGTTGACCGCGTCCGTCCCCTGGATCGAGTCGGTGATGACCAGTTCGAGCAGGTCCGATGCGTCGACACGCGCCACCGCGCCACCGGACAACACGCCATGGCTGACATAGGCGACGACTTCCTCGGCGCCCGCAGCCTTCAGCGCGCCCGCGGCATTGCACAGCGTTCCGGCCGAATCGACGATGTCGTCGATCAGGATGCAGAAGCGGCCGGACACGTCACCGATGATGTTCATGACTTCCGATTCGCCGGCCCGCTCGCGACGCTTGTCGACGATAGCCAGCGGCGCATTGTCTAGCCGCTTGGCGAGCGCGCGCGCGCGCACCACGCCGCCGACGTCGGGCGACACCACCATGATGTTCCGGTCGCCAAAGCGCGCCTGAATGTCCGCGCTCATCACCGGCGCGCCGAACAGATTGTCGGTCGGGATGTCGAAAAAGCCCTGAATCTGGCCTGCATGCAGGTCGACCGACAGGACGCGGTCGGCACCCGCAGTCGTGATCAGGTTCGCCACCAGCTTCGCGCTGATCGGCGTGCGCGGCCCGGGCTTGCGATCCTGCCGGGCATAGCCGAAATAGGGGACGACAGCCGTGATGCGCTTGGCCGACGCGCGTTTCAGCGCATCGATCATGATCAGCAATTCCATCAGATTGTCGTTGGTCGGATAGGCCGTCGACTGGATGACGAACACATCCTCGCCCCGGACATTTTCGTGGATTTCCACGAAAACCTCCTCATCGGCGAAGCGGCGGACGCTGGCGTCGGTCAGGGGAATTTCGATATAATCGGCGATAGCGGCCGCGAGCGGCTTATTGGAATTGCCGGTCATGAGCTTCATGGCCAAAACCCCCGTGACGAATTGATGACGATGCGCGAGACGCGGCCCCTTTAGCCGCGCTGGTCCCATGTGGAAAGGCGCTTTTGCGCCCGCCATCAAAATCGATTAGGGCGCGGCACATGACCGACAAACTTGTGATCGCGCTGGCCCAGATGACGCAGAGCGTGGGCGACCTCGTGGCCAATGCCGACGCGATGCTGGAATGGCGCGACCGCGCCCGGACGGCCGACCTGATCGTCTATCCCGAATTGCAGCTGATCGGTTATCCGCCCGAGGATCTGGTGCTGAAACCCGCCCTCGTCGATCGCGCGAATCACGAGCTTGACCGGCTGGCCCAGGCGACGGCCGATGGCGGGCCGGCCATGCTGGTCGGTTCCGTCGTCGCATCGCAGGGCGTGCTGTTCAACGTCGTCGCGCTGCTGGAAAACGGCGCCGTGACGGCCATCCGGCAGAAGCGGGAGCTCCCCAATTACGGCACGTTCGATGAAAAGCGCCTGTTCGCGCCCGGCCCGCTCCCCGCGCCCATCGACTTCCGCGGCATCAGGATCGGTGTCCCGATCTGCGAGGATATCTGGTTCCCCTTCGTCACCGCGCATCTGAAGGCGGAAGGAGCTGACATTCTGATAAGCCCCAATGGCAGTCCCTATGAGGTCGACAAGGACGACCGCCGCCTGAACGGCGTCGCCGGGACGCGTGTGCGCGAAACCGGCCTGCCGCTCGTCTATCTCAACCGGGTCGGCGGTCAGGACGAACTGGTGTTCGACGGCGCATCTTTCGTGATGAACGGCGACCTGTCGATCGCCCACCAGATGCCTGACTGGGAGGAGGCTCTGACTCTCACCCATTGGGAAAGGCGCGAAGGCCGGTGGACCTGCGTCCCGGGCGATCGGCATATGCTGGATGAACGGCCGGCCGACATCTACAATGCCATGGTGCTGGGTCTGCGCGACTATGTGAACCGCAATCGCTTCCCGGGCGTCGTCCTCGGCCTGTCGGGCGGCATCGATTCGGCGCTGTCGGCCGCTGTCGCGGTCGATGCGCTGGGGCCGGAGCGCGTCTGGTGCGTGATGATGCCCTCCCGTTTCACCAGCCAGGAAAGCCTGGACGATGCGGTCGAATGCGCCAGGCTGCTGGGCGTGCGGTACGACACCATTCCCATCGAGCCGGCGGTCGGTGCCTTCGATACCATGCTCGGCCCGGTGTTCGCAGGGCGTGCCCGCGACCTGACTGAGGAGAATATCCAGTCGCGCATCCGCGGCGTTACCTTGATGGGTCTGTCCAACAAGTTCGGGCACATGCTGCTGACGACCGGCAACAAGAGCGAGATGTCGGTCGGATACGCCACCATCTATGGCGACATGGCAGGCGGCTATTCGGTTTTGAAGGACGCGTACAAGACTACCGTGTTCGACCTTTGCCGCTGGCGGAACGGGAATATGCCTTCCCTGGGCGCAGGCATCGGCCCTGCCGGCCCCGTCATGCCCGAACGCGTCATCACCAAGCCGCCCAGCGCCGAACTGCGCGACAATCAGCGCGACGACGACAGCCTGCCGCCCTATGAAGTGCTGGACCCAATACTCTACGGCCTGGTCGAGGAGGAATTGTCGGTCGAGCAACTTGTCGAACGCGGCTTCGAAAAAGATGTGGTCGCCCGGATCGAACGTCTGCTCTACATCGCCGAATATAAGCGCCGTCAGTCGCCACCGGGCGTCAAGATCGGCATCCGCAATTTTGGCCGAGACCGCCGCTATCCGATCACAAACGCCTTTCGCACCTTGTAGGCGCCAGCCATGACCGTCATCACCCGCTTCGCGCCGTCGCCGACCGGCCACCTTCATGTCGGCAATATCCGCGCCGCGCTCCACAACTGGCTTTGGGCGCGCAAGAGCGGAGGCAGCTTCCTGCTGCGACTCGACGATACCGACATAGAGCGCTCGCGCCCCGAATATGCGGACGCGATCCGGGCCGACCTGGCCTGGCTGGGCCTGCATTGGGATGGAGAGGAAAGGCAGTCAGACCGCTTCGCCCTTTATGAGGAACGGTTCCAGGCGCTCAGGGCGTCGGGGCATGTCTATCCGGCCTATGAAACGCAGCAAGAGCTGGAATTGCGCCGCAAGGTGCTGCTCGGGCGCGGCCTGCCCCCGGTCTATGACCGCGCTGCTCTCTCGCTGACTCCGGACCAGATCGCCGCCCATGAAGCGGAAGGCCGCACCCCGCACTGGCGTTTCCGGCTGGACCACGACCAACCGATCGAGTGGACAGACCTGATCCGGGGCGAACAGCGTTTCGACCCGCATTTGCTGTCCGACCCAGTGATCCGCCGCGCCGACGGTTCCTGGCTCTACATGCTCCCCTCGGTCATCGACGATGTCGACATGGGCGTTACTCATGTTTTGCGCGGCGAGGATCATGTGTCCAACACCGCGACCCAGATCCAGATGTTCACCGCGCTCGGCGCATCGCTCCCTGCCTTCGCGCACGAAGCGCTGCTGACGGGCAACGAGGGCAAGCTATCCAAGCGCCTCGGCTCGCTCGGCGTCGCTCATTTCCGCGAGATCGGTCTGGAGCCCATGGCGATCGCGTCGTTGCTGGCGCGACTGGGTTCCTCGCAGCCGATCGAGCCCTTCGCCGGCATGGCGCCGTTGATCGACAGTTTCGATTTCGCCCATTTCGGCCGCGCACCCGCCCGCTTCGACGAGGGCGAGCTTGCGGGCCTCAACCAGAAAATCGTTCACATGCTGCCCTATGATGCCGTGGCGGAGCGTTTGCCCCAAACCATGGACGAAGCTGCGTGGGATGCCATCCGCCCCAATCTGGAAACGGTGGCGGGCGCGGCGGACTGGTGGCGGATCGTTACCGGCCCGTTCGATGCGCCGGAACCGGCGGAGGATGATCGCGACTTCATTGCAAGCGCGCACCGCATCCTTTCGCACGCGACATTCGACGCAGGCATCTGGCGCACGCTCACCGACGCGCTCAAGCAAGAGACCGGGCGCAAGGGCAAGGGACTGTTCCTGCCGCTCCGCCGTGCGCTGACCGGCATGGATCATGGCCCGGACATGGCACAGCTATTGCCGCTGATCGGGCGCGACCGGGCCATTGCGCGCCTGTCCGCCTGACAGGAATATACTGGCGCTCCGGCTTCGTCAGCGCATCATCTTCCGGCTAGGCATGGCGCGGAGGGCCGTCTAGGCTGGCCTTTTACCCACGCGGGAGCCGTCATGACCTCCGTTCAGCACAGCTCGAACCGCACGCTGGGCCTAGCCGCCTGCATCGCGCTGGTCATGGGCAACATGATCGGGTCGGGCGTGTTCCTGCTGCCCGCATCACTCGCTCCCTTCGGCTGGGATGCGGTCGCTGGATGGGTGTTCACCATCGCCGGGTCGCTCGTACTGGCCTTCGTCATCGCGCGCTTGACCGTCGCCATGCCCGACGCCAGCGCGTCGCAAATGATCGCCCGCGCCTGGGGGCCGCTGGCAGGCTTCGCGATCGGCTGGATCTATTGGCTGTCGATCGTCATCACCAACGTCACCATCGCCGTCGCAGCCACCGCCAATTTGTCGAGCATCCTGCCGGTGCTGGCCCGTCCGGGCGCCGGCGCGCTCTGTTCCATGCTTTTCCTGTGGATGACCACCGCCATCAACCTTATCGGCGCCCGGGCGGCGGGGATGACGCAGATTGGCACGACGATCGTCAAGCTGGTCCCGATCGTCGTCGTGCTGATGCTTTTGGCGCTCATACTCGGCACCGGCCGGGCCGAGATCGCGCCGTTTCCGGCGCAGGGACTGACCGGCTCAGGCATCACCGCCTCGGCGGCGCTCACGCTGTGGGCGCTGCTCGGCTTCGAATCGGCCAGTGTCGCGGCCGACAAGGTGGACGATCCCGCCCGCACCATTCCGCGCGCGACGCTGATCGGCACCGCAGCCACCGGGCTGATCTACCTTGTCGTCTGTTCGGGCATCGCGCTGACCCTGCCGGCGGCGGAAACCCAGACCGGCTCGCCATTCGGCGCGTTCGTCAGCCATTACTGGGCAACCGGCCCGGCGCGCTACGTCGCTCTGTTCGTGGTGGTTAGTTGCCTGGGCGCACTCAACGGCTGGACGCTGCTGATGGGCGAGGTGCCGCTGGCGATGGCGCGGGCGGGGGAATTGCCGCGCTGGCTGGCCGGAACCACGGCAAAGGGGACGCCGGCCCGCGCCCTTATTCTCTCCAGCCTGATCGCCAGCCTGATGCTTATCGCCAACAGCCTGCAGGGACTGGTGGCCCTGTTCACCGCCATGGCATTGCTCGCGACATCGGCGACGCTGTGGCTGTATGTCGGCTGCGCGCTGGCCGGGATTCGGCTGCGCATCGTCGTCCCGGCGGCGGTCATCGGCCTTGGCTATGCGCTCTGGACCCTATGGGGCGCGGGCATCACGGCCTGCGGATCGAGCATCCTGCTGATGGCCGCCGGGCTTCCGGTCTACTGGTGGGCGCGACGGGAACGGCAAAATCGATAAGGCCGGTCGATGGTGGCGGGTATCAATCCCCCCACAATTCCTTGAGCTTAGAGAAGAAGCCGGTAGATTGCGGGCATTCCTCGCCGGTCTCGGTCTCGCGGAAAGCTTCCAGCAATTCCTTCTGTTTTGCCGACAGCTTGGTGGGTGTCTCGACATCGACCTGGATCACCAGATCGCCCTGCCCCCGGCCGTTCAGCACCGGCATCCCGGCACCGCGCTGGCGTATTTGCTTGCCGGACTGGATGCCGACCGGAATGCTGATCTGGTGACGGCTGCCGTCAAGTCCGGGCACCTCGATCACGCCGCCGAGTGCAGCAGTGGTGAAGCTGATCGGCGCGCGGCAAAACAGGGTCGTGCCCTCGCGTTCGAACAGCGCATGCCGCTTCACATGCAGGAAGATATACAGATCACCCGGAGGCGCGCCGCGTGCTCCGGCTTCGCCCTCACCCGACAGACGGATGCGCGTGCCTTCATCAACGCCTGCGGGAATGTTGACGGTCAGCGTCTTGGGCCGGTCCACGCGCCCTTCGCCACGACAGGAACGGCACGGGCTTTCGATCACCTGTCCCGCGCCATGGCAGGACGGACAGGTACGTTCGACCACGAAAAAGCCCTGCTGCGCGCGCACCTGCCCATGGCCGCCGCACGTACCACATGTCTTGACGCCAGTGCCGGGCTGCGCACCCGATCCGTCGCACGTATCGCAAGCGGCCGACACCTCGATCTGTATCTCGGTATTCTTGCCGTGATAGGCATCATCGAGGCTGATTTCCATGTCGTAGCGCAGGTCCGCGCCGCGCCTTTGCTGCTGGCGCCCGCCCGCGCCGCCGAAACCGGCCTGGCCAAAGATAGTCTCGAAAATATCGCCGAGGTCGGAAAAGCCGCCCGCCTGTCCCCGGAATCCGCCGCCGCCACCGCCTTGTTGCTGCTGCGTGTATGCCGCGTGCCCGAAGCGGTCGTAAGCTGCGCGCTTCTGCGGATCCTTCAGGCATTCATAGGCTTCGGACACGGCCTTGAACTTCGCCTCGCTGTCCGTGCACCCCCCGGTCCGATCCGGATGATATTTCATCGCCAGCTTGCGATAGGCGCTCTTGATCGCCCCGCCATCGGCCGTGCGCTCGATCTCGAGCAGAGAATAATAGTCTATTTCGGTCGTCATATCGCCCCCGACGGCAATCCACCGTCATTCAGCGCAATGTCCGAATGACGGTGAGTGCTCATCAGTTTACGCCTTGTTATCGTCCACTTCCGAAAATTCGGCGTCGACGACGTCATCGTCCGCCTTCGGCGCGTCGGCCGACGGCGAGGCGGCATCCGCCTGTTCCTTTTCGTAGATCGCCTGACCCAGCTTCATGGCGACCTGCGCGAGTTCCTGCGCCTTGGTCTTCATGGCTTCCGGATCGTCGCTTTCGACCGCTGACTTGGCGGCTGCAACGGCGATCTCGATCTCCGACTTGAGGCCCGCGTCGACCTTGTCGCCATGTTCCGCGATCTGCTGCTCGGTCGTGTGGATCAGGCTTTCGGCGTTGTTTTTCGCCTCGGCCGCCTCACGGCGCTTCTTGTCCTCTTCGGCGAAACGCTCGGCATCCTTGACCATCTGGTCGATGTCGGCGTCCGACAGGCCACCCGATGCCTGGATGCGGATCTGCTGTTCCTTGCCGGTGCCCTTGTCCTTGGCGGACACGTTGACCAGACCGTTCGCGTCGATATCGAACGTCACCTCGATCTGCGGCACGCCACGCGGCGCGGGCGGAATGCCGACCAGGTCGAACTGGCCCAGCAGCTTGTTGTCCGCCGCCATTTCACGTTCGCCCTGGAACACGCGGATCGTCACCGCCTGCTGATTATCGTCGGCGGTCGAATAGACCTGCGACTTCTTGGCGGGGATGGTGGTGTTGCGGTCGATCATGCGGGTGAACACGCCGCCAAGCGTCTCGATGCCGAGGCTCAGGGGGGTCACGTCGAGCAGCAGCACATCCTTGACGTCGCCCTGAAGCACGCCGGCCTGGATAGCCGCGCCCATGGCGACGACTTCGTCCGGGTTGACGCCGGTGTGCGGTTCCTTGCCGAAAAATTCCTTCACGGCTTCGCGGACCTTGGGCATGCGGGTCATGCCGCCGACCAGGACGACTTCGCTGATTTCGCTGGCGGTCACGCCCGCATCGGCCATCGCCTTCTTGCAAGGCTCCATGGTCCGCTTGATCAGGTCGGCCACCAGACGCTCCAGATCGGCGCGGGTCACGGTCTTGACCAGATGCTTGGGACCATTCTGGTCAGCGGTGATGAAGGGCAGGTTGACCTCGGTCGACTGCGCCGACGACAATTCGATCTTCGCCTTTTCAGCCGCTTCCTTGAGCCGCTGGAGCGCCAGCTTGTCCTTGGTGAGGTCGATGCCCTCGTCCTTCTGGAAACCGTCGGCCAGATACTGCACGACCTTCGCGTCGAAATCCTCGCCGCCCAGGAAAGTGTCGCCGTTGGTCGATTTCACCTCGAACACGCCGTCGCCGATCTCCAGGATCGAGATGTCGAAGGTGCCACCGCCAAGGTCGTAGACCGCGATCGTCTTGCCGTCCTGCTTCTCAAGGCCATAGGCGAGCGCAGCCGCGGTCGGCTCGTTGATGATGCGCAGCACTTCGAGACCCGCGATCTGGCCGGCGTCCTTGGTCGCCTGGCGCTGGGCGTCGTTGAAATAGGCCGGAACGGTAATGACCGCCTGCGTCACGGTTTCGCCCAGATAGCTCTCGGCGGTTTCCTTCATCTTTTGAAGGGTGAAGGCCGAAATCTGCGACGGGCTGTAATCCTTGCCGCCTGCGTTGACCCATGCGTCGCCATTGCCGCCCTTCACGATCGAGTAGGGGACGAGTTCCATGTCCTTCTTCGTCGTCGGGTCGTCGAAACGGCGGCCGATCAGGCGCTTGACCGCAAAGATGGTGTTGTCCGGATTGGTGACCGCCTGGCGCTTGGCCGGCTGACCGATCAAGCGCTCGCCATCCTTGGCGAAGGCGACGATCGAGGGCGTGGTCCGCGCCCCTTCGGCATTTTCGATGACCTTGGGCTTGCCGCCATCCATCACGGCAACGCAGCTGTTGGTTGTACCCAGATCGATCCCGATAACTTTTGCCATCTCTTCCTCTTTTAACCCCAAAATATTCAGCGGTTGAAGGCCCCATACCTCACGAAAGCGCCAAGGCAAGGCCAGTTTGCATGGCGGATATAGGCGCGCTTTTCCTTGGCACAAGGCGCTGCGGCGATTACCTATGCCACAGACCTGAAACGAGACAGTCATGGAGTGACGGATGCGCGGCCCCCTTGCCCTTATCGCCCTGATGGCGCCGCTGGCCCTGAGCGCCTGCGGCGATCCGGCGCCGACTTATATAGACCAGGCCTGGGTGCGCCTGTCCCCGGGCAAGGATACGCCATCGGCGGGCTATTTCGTCGCGCATGGCGGCGATGCGGACACGCAGTTGCGGGGCGTGCTCACCGATTATGCGCTCAAGGTCGAGATGCATGAAAGCGTCGAGCAAAATGGCATGATGACGATGAAGCCGCTGAGCAGCGTCGACATCCCGGCCAAGGGCACGGTCGCCTTCGCGCCGGGCGGAAAGCATCTCATGATCTGGGGCGTCAACGACACCGCGATCGGCCGGGGCAAGATGCAGCTGACATTTTTGCTTTCCAATGGCGACCGGCTGCTGGTCGATGCCGTGATCCGCAAGCCCGAAGCGGCCGGCGCACCCGCTGCCATGGACATGGGCAACCATAGCGGTCACTGAACGGGTGACCGGCCGCCCGCTTACCCCCGACGAGATCGCACTGGCGCGCACCATGTTCGGCAGCGCGATCGCCTATGATCGCGTGCGCGTGCATAATCGCAGCTGGTGGCCGCTACAGCCCAGGCACGTTGCCATGGCGCCCGACGGCCATCTCTGGTTTCATCCGGGCGGCAACCTCTTTTGTGCCGATTTCTGCCGCAGCACACTCGCTCACCAGGGCCTTTTCGTCCACGAAATGACCCATGTCTGGCAGGCCCAGACACGCGGTCGATGGTATCTGCCACTGATGCGCCATCCTTTCTGCCGCTATGGCTATGCGATCGAACCTGGCAAGCCGTTTGATCGCTACGGCATCGAACAACAGGCCGAGATCGTGAAGCACGCCTTCCTGTTGCGCCACGGTCGAAGGGTTGAAGGCAAGCCGGACCGCGCCACCTACGATGCCCTCCTGCCCTTTCCCCGCATGCCCGGCTGAGCAAAGGGCGGGCCTTTCATCCAGCCATCCCTGAAAAGGAAAAGGCCTCCGCATAACGGAGGCCTTTTCCTTTCTGCATTCGCGCGGGCGGCGATTACATGTGGATCGGCTTGCCCGTGACGGCCATCGCCGCCTCCTTGATCGCCTCGCTGTGCGTCGGATGGGCGTGACAGGTATAGGCGATGTCCTCGCTCGACGCGCCGAATTCCATCGCCTGCGCCGCCTGCGCAATCATCGTGCCGGCAACGGTGGCGATGATCCACACGCCCAGAACCTTGTCGGTCTCGGCATCGGCGATGATCTTTACGAAACCTTCCGGTTCATGATTGGTCTTGGCGCGGCTGTTCGCCATCATCGGGAATTTGCCGACCTTGATCGCGCCCTTTTCCTTGGCGGCTTCCTCAGTGAGGCCCACGCCCGCGATTTCCGGCTTGGTGTAGACAACCGACGGGATGACCGCATGGTTCACGATGCCGGTCAGGCCAGCGATATTCTCGGCCACGGCAATGCCTTCATCCTCAGCCTTGTGCGCCAGCATCGGGCCGGGAATGACATCGCCAATGGCCCATACGCCCGGAACCTTGGTCGCGAAATCATGATCGGTTTCGATCTGGCCGCGCGCGTTGAGTTCCAGCCCGATCTTGTCGAGGCCCAGACCTTCAGTGTTGGGACGGCGGCCGATCGACACCAGCACGACGTCGGCCTCGATCTTCTCGGCTGCGCCACCGGCGGCGGGTTCGACCGTCAGGGTGACGCCCTTCTTGCCCACCTCTGCGCCCGTAACCTTGGTGCCGAGCTTATATTCGAAGCCCTGCTTCTTGAAAATCTTGTTCGCTTCCTTGCGGACTTCGCCGTCCATGCCGGGCAGGATCTGGTCAAGAAATTCGACCACCGTGACCTTGGCGCCGACGCGGCGCCACACCGACCCCAGTTCCAGACCAATGACGCCGCCGCCGACGACGACCAGATGGCCCGGCACCTTGTCCAGTTCGAGCGCGCCGGTCGAATCGACGATCCTGCCGCCCGCATTGTCGACCTGCACGCCCGGAAGCGGCGTGACCGACGATCCCGTCGCAATGACGATGTTCTTCGCCGTCACCTTCTCGCCATTCACGTCGACCGTGTTCGCGCCTGTGAAGCTCGCCAGCCCCTTCAGCCAGGTGACCTTGTTCTTCTTGAACAGAAACTCGATACCGCCGGTCAGACCCTTCACCGCATCAATGCGCTGGCCCTGCATGGTGGGCAGGTCCAGGCTCATCTTGTCGATCTTGACGCCCAGCTTGGCCAGCGCGCCATTCGCGGCTTCGTCGTAGAGCTCGGACGCGTGGAGCAGCGCCTTGGACGGTATGCAGCCCACATTGAGGCAGGTGCCGCCCAGCGTCTCGCGGCTTTCGGCGCAGGCTGTCTTGATCCCCAGCTGCGCCGCGCGGATCGCGGCGACATAGCCGCCCGGTCCGGCGCCGATGACAAGGACGTCATAATCAAAGTCGGCCATGGTTCTGGTCCTCTGGCTCTGGAACTTACAGGTCGATGAGAAGGCGGGTCGGATCCTCAATCGCATTCTTCACCGCGACCAGGAAGGTGACCGCCTCGCGCCCGTCGATCAGGCGGTGATCGTAGCTGAGCGCAAGATACATCATCGGCCGGACGACAACCTGACCGTTACGGACGACGGGACGGTCCTCGATACGGTGAAGGCCCAGCACCGCCGACTGCGGCGGATTGATGATCGGAGTCGACATCAACGATCCGAACACGCCGCCATTGGAGATCGTGAAGGTGCCGCCCTTCATGTCTTCCATGGTCAGCTTGCCGTCTTTCGCCTTCTTGCCGAAATCGCCAATCGTCTTTTCAATCTGCGCGACGCTCATGCTTTCGGCGTTGCGGATGACGGGAACGACCAGTCCGCTCGGCGCGGACACGGCGACGGAAATATCGGCGAAATCGTTATAGACGATCTCGTCGCCCTCGATCTGCGCATTGACACCCGGTATATCCTTGAGCGCCATGCACACGGCCTTGGTGAAAAAGCCCATGAAGCCCAGGCGGACGCCATGCTTCTTCTCGAACAGATCCTTATACTTGGCGCGCGCCTCGATGACGTTGGTCATGTCGACGTCGTTGAAGGTCGTAAGCAGCGCGGCCGTGTTCTGCGCCTCCTTCAGCCGCTTGGCAACCGTCTGGCGCAAACGGGTCATCTTGACCCGCTCCTGCGCGCGACCCGGTCCGGCGGCGGGCGCAGCGGCCGCGGGTGCCGCGGCCGAAGCAGACGCGATCGCCCTGGCGGTGCCGGCGGCGACGGCAGCCATGACATCATCCTTGGTCAGGCGACCGTCCTTGCCGCTACCCTTGATCTTGCTCGGGTCGAGACCATGCTCCAGCACGAGACGGCGCACGGCAGGCGACAGGGTCAGGTTGCCGCCCTCTTCATCGTCCGAAGCGGCGGGCGCCGAAGCGGCAGGCGCCGGGGCAGCGGCTTCCGCCTTGGCGGGCGCGGTGGCAGGAGCAGCCGCAGCGGCTCCGCCTTCGTTCACATAGGCCAGCAGGGCTCCAACTTCGACCGTATCGCCTTCCTTCGCGACAATGTCGCCCATCGTGCCGGCGGCCGGCGCGGGTACGTCCACCGCGACCTTGTCGGTTTCCAGGCTGACGATGGGCTCATCCAGCGCGACGGCTTCGCCCGGCTTCTTGAGCCACTGGCCCACGGTCGCTTCGGTAACGGATTCGCCCAGCGTGGGGACTTTGACTTCGGTGGCCATGAGCTGTCTCAGCCTTTCTTCTGGCGACGGATTTCAGTGCGGACGCTGTGCCCCAGCGCATCGGCGACAAGCGCACCCTGTTCGGACACGTGACGCGATGCCAGGCCGGTTGCGGGCGAGGCGGATGCCTTGCGACCGGCATAGCGGGCGCGCATCGGTGCCTTGCCGGCCTGGGCCAGCGCTTCCTCGATAAACGGCTCCACAAAGAACCATCCGCCATTGTTGCGGGGTTCTTCCTGACACCAGATCACCTCCTCCAACGCCGTCATGCGCTTGATGCGTATGGCCAGCGCCTCGGTCGGGAACGGATAGAGCTGCTCGATGCGGACGATCTGGGTATTCTTGTCCCCTGCCGCATTGCGCGCTTCGATCAGGTCGTAGGCGACCTTGCCCGAACACAGGACAAGCCGCTTCGTTTCCGCGTCCGGCGCCGGGTTTATGTCCGACAGGATGCGCATGAAGTGGGCTTCGCCCAGGAAATCCTCTGTCTTGCTGACGGCCAGCTTGTGGCGCAGGAGCGACTTGGGCGTCATCATGATCAGCGGCTTGCGGAAGGCCCGAAGCATCTGGCGGCGCAGGATATGGAAATAGTTGGCCGGCGTAGTGCAGTTGGCGACCTGGATATTGCCTTCGGCGCACAGCTGGAGAAAGCGCTCCAGACGCGCCGAACTATGTTCGGGACCCTGCCCTTCATAGCCGTGCGGCAGCAGGCAGACGAGGCCGTTGGCGCGCAACCACTTGCTTTCCGACGATGCGATATACTGGTCGAAAATGATCTGGGCGCCGTTGGCGAAATCACCGAACTGGGCCTCCCACATCACCAGGCATTTCGGGTCCGCCAGCGCATAGCCATATTCGAAGCCCAGCACGCCATATTCCGACAGCGGGCTGTCCAACACCTCGAACCGGCCATGGGGCACGGTCGAGAGAGGAATATATTTTTCTTCGCTATTCTGGTCGACCCAGACGGCGTGCCGCTGGCTGAAGGTTCCGCGCCCCGAATCCTGACCCGACAGGCGAACGCCATATCCCTCCGACAGCAGGGAGCCGAATGCCAGCGCCTCACCCGTCGCCCAGTCGAAATTCGCGCCGGACCTGAACATCTCCGTCTTGGCATCAAGGACGCGCTTGAGCGTCTTGTGGACTTGATGTCCTTCGGGAATGGTCGTCAGCGTCCGGCCCAGGCTGTCGAACAGCTTCGGGCTGATGCCGCTTTCCACCGTCTGGCGCGTGGTTTCTGCATCGGCGGGCTTGTGCAGGCCCGACCAGCGCCCGGCAAACCAGTCCGCCTTGTTGGCCTTGTAGCTCTTGGCCGCCTCGAACTCGTCCTCCAGATGATTGACGAAATCGCCGGTCGCCTTGGCCACGAAATCGTCGTCTACCAGGCCTTCAGCCTTCAAACGCGCGGAATAGACGTCGCTCACCGGGGGGTGCTGTCGGATTTTCGCGTACATCTGCGGCTGGGTGAAGGACGGTTCGTCGCCTTCATTATGGCCGAAGCGACGGTAGCACCACATGTCGATCACGATGTCGCGGTGGAACGCCGCGCGATATTCCATCGCCAGCTTGCAGGCAAAGGTGACGGCTTCGGGATCGTCGCCATTGACGTGCAGGATCGGCGCCTGGACACCCTTCGCCACGTCGCTGGGATAGGGCGAGCCGCGCGAGAATTGCGGGCTGGTGGTGAAGCCGATCTGGTTGTTCACGATGAAGTGGACGCAGCCGCCGGTATTATATCCGGGCACCCCGGAAAAACCGAAGCATTCCCAGACGATGCCCTGACCCGCAAAGGCGGCGTCGCCATGGATCAGAACCGGCAGCACCTGCTCATGCTTGGCAAGGTCGTCGCGGAATGTCTGCTGCGCGCGCACCTTGCCGAGCACGACCGGATCGACGGTTTCAAGGTGCGACGGGTTGGGGACCAGCGACATATGGACCTTGATGCCGTCGAATTCGCGATCGGTCGACGTGCCGAGATGATATTTGACGTCGCCGGAACCACCCACGTCCTCGGGATTGGCGGTGCCGCCCGAAAATTCGTGGAAGATGACGCGAAAGCCCTTGGCCATGACATTGGCCAGCACGTTAAGCCGGCCGCGATGGGCCATGCCGAACACGATCTCGCGCACGCCGGTCGCGCCGCCATATTTGATCACAGCTTCCAGCGCCGGGATCATGGCTTCGCCGCCGTCGAGGCCAAAGCGCTTGGTGCCGACATATTTGCGGCCCAGGAACTTCTCATATTGCTCGGCCTGGATGACCTTGGCCAGGATCGCCTTCTTGCCCTCGGGCGTGAAGTGGATTTCCTTGTCCTTGCCTTCCATCCGCTCCTGAAGGAACCGCCGCTCCTCGACATCGGAGATGTGCATATATTCCAGGCCGACACTACCGCAGTAATTCTGGCGAAGAATGGCAACGATCTCGCTGACGGTGGCGAATTGCAGCCCCAGCGTGCCGCCCAGGAACACCTTTTTGCTGAGGTCGGTCAGACCGTGATATTCCGGCGTCAGGTCCGCCGGCAGATCGCGTTGGGTCAGGCCCAGCGGATCGAGATTGGCGGCCAGGTGACCGCGCACGCGATAGGTGCGGATCAGCATCTGCGCGCGGATGGCATCCTCTGCGGCCTGCGCGATGTCCGCTTCGGACACGGCCTTGCCCGCCGACTTGGCGGCGGCCTTGACGGCCACCTGCATCTGCGTCGGGTCCAGCGCACCGGTCAGGTCGTCGGTATCCGTCAACGGCCAATTGTCGCGCGCCCAGCTCGGCCCGCGCTCCATCTCGAAATCCTGGTTCTCGTAACCCATGATCGTCACATTCCTTCCCAGCCGCGTGCAGTCGCGGAAGCGGGAAACCAAGCGGCCGGGGTGCAGCCCGGCCACCCTGGTCATTGCCTGCCTTTAGCCCTTCAGAACCTCGAGCAGGGTGGTGCCGAGTTCCGACGGGCTGGCTGCGACCTTGATGCCGGCCGCTTCCATCGCCGCGATCTTGCTTTCCGCGTCGCCCTTGCCGCCCGACACGATCGCGCCGGCATGGCCCATGCGACGGCCCGGAGGCGCCGTGCGGCCCGCGATAAAGCCGGCCATCGGCTTCTTGCGGCCCTTCTTGGCCTCGTCGATCAGGAACTGCGCGGCCTGTTCCTCCGCGTCGCCGCCGATCTCACCGATCATGATGATCGATTCGGTCGCGTCGTCGGCCAGGAACAGTTCCAGTACGTCGATGAAGTTGGTGCCGTTCACCGGATCACCGCCGATGCCGACGGCCGTGGTCTGGCCCAGGCCTGCATTGGTGGTCTGGAACACGGCTTCATATGTCAGCGTGCCCGACCGCGACACGACACCCACGCTGCCCTTGGAGAAGATGTTGCCCGGCATGATGCCGATCTTGCATTCGCCAGGGGTCAGCAAGCCGGGGCAGTTCGGACCGATCAGGCGCGACTTGCTGCCCGACAGCGACCGCTTCACCTTCACCATGTCCAGAACCGGAATGCCTTCGGTGATGCAGACGATCAGAGGGATTTCCGCATCGATCGCTTCCATGATCGAATCGGCCGCGAACGGCGGCGGCACATAGATGACCGAGGCATCGGCGCCGGTCTTCGCCTTGGCTTCCGCGACCGTGTCGAACATGGGCAGGCCGATATGGGTCGTGCCGCCCTTGCCCGGAGTGACGCCACCGACCATCTGCGTGCCATAGGCCAGCGCGGTTTCGGTGTGGAAGGTGCCGGTGGCTCCGGTCATACCCTGGGTGATGACCTTGGTGTTCTTGTTCACCAGAATGGACATATGTGTCCCTTCATATTCTGTGGACGTGGCACTTTGGGTCGAAAATTCAGCCCGTCCCAGGCTGCGCACTTACCTGGGACGGACAGGTGCAAGCTTGTGGAGGCTCAGGCGAGCGAGGAATCGATGCCCTTGCAGGCGACCAGCAGTTCCTTGACTGCGTCGATCGACACCTGGAGGCCGGCCTTCGCCTCTTCCTTCAACTCGATCTCGATCACTTCCTCGACGCCGTCCTTGCCGATCTTGACCGGCACGCCGACATAGAGACCGTCAACGCCATACTGGCCGTCCAGATAGGCGGCGCAGGGCAGGACGCGCTTCTGGTCGCGCAGATAGCTTTCGGCCATCGCAATGGCGGACGCCGCCGGCGCATAGAAGGCCGAACCGGTCTTCAGCAGCGCCACGACTTCGCCGCCGCCGTTGGCAGTGCGCTTGACGATCGCATCGATGCGCTCCTGCGTCGACTTGCCCATCTTGATGAGGTCGGGGACGGGGATGCCCTTCACCGTCGAATATTCGACGACCGGGACCATGGTGTCGCCATGGCCGCCCAGCACGAAGCTGGTGACGTCACGCACCGAAACGCCGAACTCCCAGGCGAGGAAGGTCGAGAAGCGCGCCGAATCGAGCACGCCGGCCATGCCGACGACCTTGTTGTGCGGCAGGCCCGAAAATTCGCGCAGCGCCCATACCATCGCGTCCAGCGGGTTGGTGATGCAGATCACGAAGGCGTTGGGCGCATATTGCTTGATGCCCTCGCCGACCGACTTCATGACCTTGAGATTGATGCCCAGCAGGTCGTCGCGGCTCATGCCCGGCTTGCGCGGCACGCCGGCGGTAACGATGATGACGTCCGCGCCCTCGATATCCTTGTAGTCGTTTGTGCCGGTGATGAATGCGTCGAAGCCCTCAACCGGACCGCACTGCGAAAGATCGAGCGCCTTGCCCTGCGGAACACCCTCGGCGATGTCGAACAGGACGATATCGCCCAGTTCCTT
The DNA here is from genome assembly GCF_024168485.1 of Sphingobium sp. OAS761. GTDB lineage: Bacteria > Pseudomonadota > Alphaproteobacteria > Sphingomonadales > Sphingomonadaceae > Sphingobium. Next base: position 45,827 of record NZ_JALJVY010000016.1, on the reverse strand, counting down.
CTGCGCTGCCAGATGGGCAAGCGTGCCGCCGATATTGCCAGCGCCGATCAGCGCGATCTTCTTACGGGCCATATGCAATCATCCTCCAAGTCGTGACTACTGGAATTGCACGCCCGCCTACGCCCTTCGGACAGGGGTTTCAACCTGTCAAAGATGGGAAGTGAAAATTATCTTTGCAACTAATTCGCAATTGCGTTAAAGCCCATTCACCCCCTCTCGCTTGTCGGCTCCTGCCTTGGCCGGCAAGCCTTCCCTTAAGAGGCATCCTGCCTGGCGCTGCCCAAGCGAAAGCGCCCGGCCTGTTTTCCGCAAGAATGTTGCGACGACCCGACATCGTTTTTGGATCGGATCCGCAATCGGTCTTCGAAATAATTTCCGGAGCGGACTGGGGCATGCCCCCGCTGGCGACGTCGCCGCCCCAGTAGATGCGACATCCGTGGGGGAAGAACAATCATGGTGTGGATAAAGCGGGCCGCGTTCGCGGTTCTCGGGGCGCTCGCGTGCGTCCATGCGACCGGCGCACAGGCGAGCGACCGAGGATGGAACAAGGCGAGCACCGTGGGCGAGGCCGCTCTGGTCGGCATGGCGCTGGGCCTTCCCCTGCTGGAAGAGGATGATGGCGGCCTGGTGCAGGCGGGAGCCAGCATTGGCGCAGCGGCTATCCTGTCATACGGGGCGAAGCAGGCCTTCCCGGAATGGCGCCCGGACCATTCGGATCGCCGCGGCTTTCCGTCTGCCCATAGCGCCATCGCATTTTCGGCGGCGGCGACGCTGTACAACCGTCATGGTTGGGAAGTCGGCGTGCCCGCCCATATCGTCGCGGCCTTCGTCGCCACCGCCCGCGTCCAGGCGCACCGGCATCGTTGGCACGACGTGCTGGCCGGTGCAGCTATCGGCGAATTATCGGGGCTTCTGATCACCCGAAAGCAGGATGATCTGGTGCGTCTAAGCCCATGGGCGGACCTCCATGGGGGCGGAATCGCGCTGGCTACGCGCTTTTGAGGCTTTATTTTGGCCCGTGGCCCAGCGCCAGATATTCGTCCGATTGCATTTCCAGGAGGCGCGATACGGTGCGTTCGAACTCGAAGGCCCCGTCGCCCTCAGGATAAAGGCGTCCGGGTTCGGCATCGGCCGACGCCAGCAATTTGACCTTATATTCGTAAAGCGAGTCGATGAGCGTCACGAAACGCGCCGCCTCGTTGCGCTTTTCCGGGCCTAATATCGGGATGCCGACGATGATCACCGTATGATATTTCCGCGCGATAGCCAGATAATCGGGCGCGCCGCGCGCCTCGACGCAAAGCCGTTTGAAGGAGAATACGGCGACACCCTTCAGACTCTTGGGCACCAGCATCGTTCGGCCGCCCTGAACGACGATCTCCTCGGCGGGCACTTTCGCCCGGTCCTCAACCGGATAATCGGTCAGGCGGAAAAACGCCTCGGACAGGGCCCTGGTCGCTTCGGACCCATTTGGGCAATGCCACAAGCGCGCGTCGCCCAGACGGTCGCGCCGATAATCGGTCGGCCCATTGAGCGACATGACATCCAGCTTGGCCTTGATCAGATCGATGAAGGGCAGGAAAAGCTGTCGGTTGAGGCCGTCCTTGTACAATTCATCCGGCGCGCGATTGGACGTCGTGACGATCGTCACCCGCTTGTCGAGCAGTCCCGTGAACAGGCGCGACATGATTGCCGCGTCTGCCATATTGTTCACCACCATCTCGTCGAAACAGAGCAACCGTGCTTCCTCCGCCAGCGATTCGACCACCGGCGGGATGGGATCGCCCGTTTCCGATTTGCGCGCCTCGGCCAGACGGGTGTGCACGTCGAGCATGAATTCATGAAAATGCGCGCGCTTCTTGCGCTGGACATGCACCGCGTCGAAGAACAGGTCCATCAGCATGGACTTGCCCCGGCCGACGCCACCCCACATATATAGTCCGCGCGGGGGTTCGGGCGGCTTGCGCAGCAATTTCCACAGGGTAGATCCCCGCGCCGGGGTGGCTTCCAATTCCCCTTGCAGCCGGTCAAGCCGCTCTGCGCCGGCGCGCTGGTCGGGATCGGCCTTCAGTTCGCCGGCAGCCACGAGCGCTTCATAACGGGCCAGCACGCCGGTCATCGGCGCGGCGTCACCTTGCGCACCGTCGCGGCGGCTGCCGCCACCAGTTCGTCGCCCTGTACGATCGTCAGGCGCAGGAACATCAAGCGGCCGGTTTCGCGGAGCAATTCGACATTGGCCTGCAATACCGGCCCGACCCGGCCCGCCCCGCAATATTGCATCGACAGGTCGACCGTGACCGCCGACGCCTGCTCGGGCCGTCCCATGGCCGCCAAGCCCGCGAAAAGTGCGTGATCGGCGAAGCTTGCCAACATGCCTCCATGCAAACCGCCGATCCGGTTAGCATGGTCGGACCGGCTTTCCAGCATGACGATGGCACGACCCGGCCCGTCTCCGCGCGCATAGCTGACACCCAGAAAGTCCAGAAACGTACCCGCCGGGTCGTTCCACGCCTGCCATCCAGCCCACGCCCCGTCGGTGACGAGCGTGAAGAATCCGGTTTCGCCGTCCACGTCAGAGCTGGCGTTCGACCATCATCTTCTTGGTTTCGGCGATCGCCTTTGCGGGCGACAGGCCCTTGGGGCAGACATTCGCGCAGTTCATGATGGTGTGACAGCGATAAAGGCGGAAGGGATCTTCCAGCTCGTCCAGACGCTCGCCGGTATATTCGTCGCGGCTGTCGGCCAGCCAGCGATAGGCCTGAAGCAGGATTGCCGGACCGAGGAACTTGTCGCTGTTCCACCAGTAGCTGGGGCAGCTGGTCGAGCAGCAGGCGCACAGGATGCACTCGTAGAGGCCATCCAGCTTCTCGCGGTCGGCGGGCGACTGGAGCCGCTCCTTACCGCTGGGCGCCGGGCTGACGGTTTGCAACCAGGGCTTGATGCTGTTGTACTGGGCGTAGAAATGGGTGAAGTCCGGCACCAGATCCTTGATGACGTCCATGTGCGGCAACGGCGTGATCCGCACGTCCCTGCCCGAACATTCGTCAATCGCGGTGGTGCAGGCCAGACCGTTGCGGCCGTTCATGTTCATCGAACAGGAACCGCAAATGCCCTCCCGGCAGGACCGGCGGAACGTCAGCGTCGGATCATATTCATTCTTGATCTTCAGCAGGGCGTCCAGAACCATCGGCCCACAATTGTCGAGATCGATCTCATACGTGTCGTAGCGCGGGTTTTCGCCCGAATCGGGATCGTAGCGATAGACCTTGAACGACCGCACGTTGGTCGCTCCGTCGGGGGCCTTGTGCACCACGCCCTTGCCGGTGATCTTGCTGTTCTTGGGCAAAGCAAATTCGGCCATCGGTGATCGCGCCTCTTTCCGTCGTCTGTCTGTTGCGCTGCGCAATAACAAAAAATAGCCAAAGGTCCAGCGTTCAGGGCAAGGAAATGGCGTCGCGCTTGCTTCATGGCCCATATGATCGCAATGGCGCGGCTCATTTTCAGGATACCTTCAGTTGCCGACCGACATCGCCTTCATCGCCATCGCCGAAGCCCAGCAGCTCTATCACTGGCTACCCGCCGCGCTGGCGCTGGCGGGACGCAATGATGTGCATGTCCATGTGCTATCGCCCTCCGACGCCGTCCTGGACCTCGTGCGCAGCTACGATCCTGACGGGAAGCTGCGCCTTATCCGCCTGCGCCGCCCGCCATTGCGACCCGACTCGCTGTTCCGGCAACCCTCCCGGCTCGCGACCCTGTTGCTCAACTATCCGACCTTCGCGCGCTTCCCGCTGCTGGTCACGACCGAGATCAGCAGCGCCTGGCTTCGTCATGGACCCGGTTTCGCGTCCCGTATGATCCATATTAAGCACGGCGCCGGCGATCGCGAAGGGGGTTACAAGAAGCGCCACGCCGATTTTGATCTGACGCTGGTCGGCGGTGACAAGGACAGACGCCGGCTCATCGCGCGGGGACTTGGAACGGCGAACAATGTGCGCATCGGCGGCTATGCCAAGTTCGAACTGAAGGCGCAGAGGCAGCGCTTCTTCTCTGATGACAAGCCGGTGCTGCTCTATAATCCGCATTTCGATGCGGCGCTGTCATCCTGGGTCAACCATGGTCCTACGGTGCTGGCGGCGCTGGAATCGCTTGAGGACTGGAACGTCATCATCGCTCCCCACGCGAAATTGGCGCAGCGCGTGCCACCGATCGCCAGCAGCGCGCCGCACATCCGCGTGGACATGGGCAGTCGCCACTCGATCGATATGAGCTACACCATGAGCGCCGACGTCTATCTGGGCGACATATCGAGCCAGGTGTATGAATTCCTTCTGCATCCACGCCCCTGCCTTTTCCTCAATCTGGATCATCGCAATCCGCGGCAGGAATGTTTCAGCCACTGGCGCCTGGGCCAGGTGATCGAGGACGTGGCTCAGCTTCCGGCGGCTCTGGCCCGCACGCGCGACTTGCAACCGGACTATGTCGCCGTGCAGGAAGCGGCGATGCGCGATTCGATCGACCTGTCCCCCGTCCCTGCCTCGGAACGTCAGGCCGACATCATTTTGGATTTTGCGAGAAGCGCTGCATGAGCCAGACCATTACCACCAGCCTTGGCCAGGTTCGCATGATCGGCGACAACGCGACACCGATCTGGGGCATGACCAACGCCGAGCGTAACCGCCGCATGGCCGAAAGCGCCGCCAGGAACGGCAGCGCGCTGGCCCCGGGGCATGAATTGCTGTTCAACTTGACCTATGCCTTCGACCCGCTGCTGCTGCGATTGGCACTGGAAACGCCCGGCACGCTATTCAGCTGGGGCAGCATACCGATCGTCGGACAGGTGTCGCAGGGTGCCGATCTGACAACCGCCCCGAACCGCATCGACCTGTCGGACGGACGAAAGCTCTACAACCGGCAATTGCGCAAGCTGGAACAGCCGATGGTGCGCGAACTGACACCCGCCTCCCGGCGCGCCATCGAACGCCACAGCTATTTCGGCGCCTATAAGGGCGTCACCGACCTGCTTACCAAATATCTGTGGCCGGAACTGGCGCTGGTGCTGACCCGTATCGCCGCGCAATTGCGCATGACGCCCAACATGGTGTCGGTCATCGGCGTGACCCTTTGCCTGCTGGCAACCTTCCTTTTCGCAAAGGGCATGTACTGGACCGGCTTCCTGTCCGGCTTCATCTTCATGGTGCTGGACACGGTCGACGGAAAGCTCGCCCGCTGCACCATCACATCGTCCAAATGGGGCAATGTGATCGATCATGGCGTCGACCTGGTCCACCCGCCCTTCTGGTGGTATTTCTGGGGCACGGGGCTGGTCTATTGGGGGCTTGGCCTGTCGCCCGCCACTTTCACCTTCATCATGACCGCCGTGATCGCGGGCTATGTTTTGCAAAGGCTGATCGAGGGCATGTTCCTCAAGGATTTCGGGATGGACATCCATGTCTGGCGACCGTTCGACAGCCGGTTCCGCCTGATCACGGCGCGGCGCAACCCGAATATGGTCATCCTGTTAGTGGCGCTTTTGCTGGGACGGCCGGACGTCGGCCTGATCGCGCTTGCCTGGTGGACGATCCTGTCATTGGTCGTTCACGCCGTGCGGTTGGGTCAGGCCTATGCTGTGAAGCGGTCCGGGCAGCCCATTGTCAGTTGGATGGACGAGGCACAGATATGAACGAAACGATCCGGAAATTCGGCTGGCCCGCCAGCCTGGTGGCGGAATTCGACCATTGGCTGGTCCTGCTTCGCCCTGCCCAGCCGACGCTGGGTTCACTGGTTCTGGCGGCCAAGAGCGGCGCGACCGCCTTTGGCGACCTGCCCGGGCCGGCGCACGCGGAACTCAAGCATGTGACCGAGACGATCGAAAAAGCGCTCGCGAGCGCGGTCGACTATGCCAAGATCAACTATCTTATGCTCATGATGGTCGACCCCCACGTCCATTTCCATGTGATCCCGCGCTATGACGGGGAACGCACGGCCATGGACGTGGCCGTCACGGACGCGGGGTGGCCGGGACAGCCGGAACTCGGCCAGGCGGTGAAGCTCGATGATGATGCTATCGCCGCGCTGACCCGGTGGCTGCGCGGCGTGTTCGACGCCGCCGCCTCTTGACGGGCGACGGCGTTCCTCCCTGCCCTTATTCGCGTTCGCCGGTGAGGCTCAACAGCATCTGGAACAGGTTGACGAAGTTCAGATAGAGCGACAGCGCCCCCATGATCTGCATTTTCTGCGCGACTTCATGGCCGGCGTAATAGAAATATTCGGACTTGATGCGCTGGACGTCCCAGGCCGTCAGGCCGGTAAACACCACCACACCGATGATCGAGATGACCATCGCCATCGCCGACGATCCGATGAACAGGTTGATGAGGCTCGCCACCAGGATGCCGATCAGGCCCATGATGAGGAAGCTGCCCATCTTTGTCAGGTCGCGCTGCGTCGTGTAGCCCCATAGCGCCATGGCCAGAAACATCACCGCGGCCGAGAAGAAGGCTTGCGCGATGCTGCCGCCGGTGAACACCAGGAACACGCTGCCGAGCGACACGCCCATCACGGCGGCGAAGGCGTAGAAGGCCGAGCGCGCACCCGAAGTCGTCATTTTCTCCATGCGGAAGCTGAAGAAGAAGACGAAAGCCAGCGGCGCGAAGATGGCGACCCATTTGAGCGGCGTGCCATAAATGGCCGCTGCCAGTGCGGGCATGTTGCCCACCAGCGCGGCGACCAGGCCGGTGATGACGAGGCCAATGCCCATATTGCGGAAAACGCCCAGCATGTGCGCGCGCAGCCCGGCATCGGTATCCACCGACCGGCTGGCACCATAGCCTGGCATACGAACGGGATTATTCATGGGTAACAGTCACTCCATCCAGAATTGGTTCGAGTGGCCCGGCGCGGACAGCTGCGGCAAGATGGGGGACATTGGCCGCAAAACCTGCACCGAGCGCACTCGATGCGGTCCGACATCACGACCCGGATGGGGGGTAATCCAAGTCGCCAGAGGGGCCCGGCCCGCTTAATCAATATCGGGGGGACATGAGCTTCGTTCAAGACATCGCGGCGCCAGCAATATTTTATTACAAATGGCCGGCGCACGCGGGAGGATTGACGCCCGCACCGCTTCGCGACATGGCTTCGCCGCATGAATACCGCTTCCCGCGATCCGCATGCCGCAGCCCCGCTGCGCCTGTTCAACAGTCTTACCCGGTCGATCGCGCCCTTTGCGCCGATCGAGGACGATCATGCGCGGGTCTATAGCTGCGGGCCAACCGTCTATAATTACGCCCATCTGGGTAATCTGCGCGCCTACGTCTTCACCGACACGCTACGCCGGACGCTGCTGTGGAAGGGCATGGACGTCACCCACATCATAAACATTACGGACGTAGGTCATCTGACCAGCGACGCCGACGCGGGCGACGACAAGATGGAGGCGGCCGCCCGCGCCAGCGCCAAGAGCATATGGGACATCGCGGCCCATTATACGGAGGCGTTCAAGTCCAACATCGCCGATCTGAACATCCTGCCCCCCAGCGAATGGACGGTTGCCACCGACTATGTACCGCAAATGATCGCGTTCGCGCAGAAGATCGCGCCGGATCATTGCTATGAACTGGACAGCGGCCTCTATTTCGACAGCACGACCGTGCCCGATTATGGCGCGCTGGCCGGTGGCCGCGACGATGCCGCCCATGCGCGGATCGACCCGGTGTCGGGCAAGCGCAATCCCAGCGATTTCGCCATCTGGCGCAAATCACCGGCCAACGAGCAACGCCAGATGGAATGGGACAGCCCCTGGGGCAAGGGAGCACCGGGCTGGCACCTCGAATGCTCGGTCATGAGCCAGGCCCGCCTTGGCCAGCCGTTCGACATCCACACCGGCGGTATCGATCATCGCGAAATTCATCACCCCAATGAAATCGCCCAGAATCAGGCATTTCAGGCCTGCTGCGGCGATGGCGGCGCGGCGGCGGGCTTCACCGGCGCGCGCTGGTGGATGCACAATAATTTCCTGGTCGATCGCGGCGGCAAGATGAGCAAGTCGAAGGGCGGCTTCACCACGCTCTTCAGCCTTATCGACGCGGGGCTCCATCCGCTCGCCTACCGCCTGCTGTGCCTTGGCGCGCATTATCGCAGCGAACTGGAATTCAGCGCGGAAGGCGTGGCGGCGGCGCTGACCCGGCTCAAGCGGCTTGTCATGGGGATCGACGCGTTGAAGGCGCGCGCCGAAGGCGTCACCTGGCAATCACCCCGGCTCGACTATCTGCGGGCCAACCTGCATCCGAAGCTGGTGCCGCTGCTCGAACAGTTCGACGCGGCCATCAGCGACGACCTTATGACTCCGCGGGCGCTTCCGCTGCTGGAGGAAGCGATCGCCATCAAGAAGGTGCCTGCGGACGAAAAGCTGTGCCTGATCGCCGCCTTCGATGCCGCGCTGGGTCTTAACCTCCTCACGCTCAGCCGCGCCGATCTGCGGCTGACGCCCAAAGACGCGCAGGTCACGCCCGATGAGATCGAGGCGGATCTCGAACGCCGCAAGACGGCCCGGGCGGAAAAGGATTTTTCCCTTTCGGACGACATCCGAGACTCATTGAACGCGCGCGGCGTGGACGTGATGGATGGCGATCCGCTCGGTTGGGACTGGCGGCTGACGCTGGCGTAGAACCTCTTGCCGCTTGACGCTCCCCGGCGCGCAACCCAATAAGCCGTTAGGTCGCACTATAATGGGGGATATTGCGTGCGACGGTCGGGATATGTCTACGCCTGTTTTCTCGCACTCGCGCTGATCGGGCAAAGTCCGGCCGGCGCGGCGCCGGATCGCGGCTTTTCGGCCAGTGACCCGCGCTTTGCGCGGCTGTACCGGCTGGAGGAACAGGCGAACGCCCTGTTCGAAAGCCAGGATTATGCCCGCTCCATGTCGCAGGCGACCCGCGACGCGTGGAATCGCCTCCACGATGCTGCGATGAAAATCAGGATTGGCCGCCGTCCACATCCTCTGGCCGGCGTGGCGCTCATCAACCTATCGTCGATGGATCAGATCGACGGCAAAAACCCCGACGCCCTGACCCGCGCGGATGCGGGACTGAACCTCATTGATCCTTTCCACGATTCCTATCCCGTCGCCTGGATGCAGGGCCTGTCGATCAAGGGCTATGTCCAGGTGGCGCTGGGCGACGTTGCCGGCGGGGCCGAAACGCTGCGTCAAGCAAGCGACTATATGGACGCCTATATTGCCCGCACACCGCCGGACGATCTGGCGGATTCCACCCATATGCTGCGATCCAACATCGCCTTCTCGCACGCGCAGGCGCTGACCCGGCTGGGCCGCAACGACGAAGCCGTGACGGCGCAGCACGCCAGCATGGAGGCGCGCATCGCCGCCGTCGGCCCGAACAGCCCGGACGCCATCGGATCCTATTACACCTATTCCCAGATGCTGCTGCGCGCGGACCGGCGGGAGGAAGCGGAAAAATATGCCCGCCTGGCGGTCAACATCGCCACCGACCATGTCGACCGCAAGCATCCCAGCTATGCTCGCGCGCTTGAGGCGCTGGGCCTGCTGTTGTCGCGCACGGGGCGACGCGTTGAGAGCCTCGACTATCTGCAACGGGCGATCGCCATCAAGCGCGAGACGGTCGGCACGAACAGCCTCTATTTCCAGTTCGCCCTTCAAAATCTGGGCACAGTCCTGCTTCCTCTCGAACGCTATGCCGATGCCGAACCGCTTTTCATGGAAGCGGAGCGCGGTTTTCGCGCGATCGAGGGGAACAACAGCCCGCAGTCGGCCCGCTCGCTGGCCTTTGCCGGGGCGTTGAGCCTGGCCGAAGGTCGCGAAGCGCAGGCTGTCGAGCGTTTGCGAACGGCCATCGGCCGCGTTCACGCCGGGTCCGACAAGGACCGTGACATCGGACAGCGGGTCTATCCCTATCTGGTCACCGCATTGGTCGGCACGGGCGATACAGCGGGGGCCCGCGCCGCCGCCACCGCCTACACGGCCGAAACCGCGCAGATCGACAATGCTCCGGCGCTTCCTCTGGCCCAGGCGGCAATGCTGTCGGCCTGGACCGGGGATCGCGATGCAACCGCCGCCGCGCGTCGCGCGGCGGCGGTGATCCGTGACGGACAAAGTTTGGGAGAGGATGATAATTTCACCGAAGAACAGAGACTTGCACTCGACACAATCCTGAAAGTCGCGGTCAAGGCGCAGGACCCCGCGCTCGCACTCGATGCCATGTCGATGCTCGCCGGATCGCGGATTGCCAAGGCCAACCGGCTCGTGACCGAACGGCTGGTGGCCGATCCCGCGCTGGCGGGTCGCGTCCGCCAGTTGCAGGATCATGCGCGCGCGGCGCAGGCGGCGGACAGCCTGTTGCTCAAGGCGCTGGCGACCGACGAGGGCGTGGCCGACGCGCGCGCAGCCCGGGCACGGGCAGCCGCTACGTTGGAGGATGCGCGCACCGCTATGGCACGCGATTTTCCCCGCTGGGTCGAGGCACGGGGCGGCGATCGCCCCGATCTTGCCAGCGTGCGTGCAGGACTTGCACCGGGAGAAGCCCTGCTGGCAGTGATGCCCGCATTCGACGGCGCCTATGTGCTGGCGATCGGTGCCAAGGGCGCGCGCGTCGAGCGCATGGCCAGGGGGCGCGCCGAACTGGTCGCGCTGGTTGAACGCCTGCGCGCATCGCTCGCACCGAACGGATTTGACGGCGACGCCGCTCATGAATTGTATCGCCAGATATTCACGCCCACCATCCTGGCCGAGATCGGCGATGCCCGGCAGTTGCGGATCGTGCCCACCGGGGCCTTCGCCTCCCTGCCCTTCGCGATGCTGTCCGAACGTCCTGTCGCCAGCGCGACTCCGCGTGCCGCCTGGCTGGTAAGGCGTTTCGCAATGGAGGTTCAACCCGGCTTCACGAATGGCGGAACGCCGGCCGGACGGCATTATGCCGCGCGCGACGGCCGGTTCCTCGGCATTGGCGCCCCCGACAGTTTCGCCGGTCCCGGCACGACCGCCACGGGCGCCATTTTGGCTGCCGGCCACTATTTCCGTAACGGTAACGGTAACGCCACCGCACTGGCGGAACTGCCGCCGTTGCCGGGATCACTGGCCGAACTGGAGGCCGTCGCCGGGCGGTTCGGACCGGAACGCTCCACCCTGCTCGTTGGCGGTGCGGCCAGCGAGGCTGTGCTGCGCAAGGAGGATTTCACCCCCTATTCGGTCATCCTCTTCGCCACGCACGGACTGGTCAGCGGAGAGATGGAGGGCGTGGCCGAACCCGCGCTCGTCCTTTCGCCACCGGCGCCCGACACCGCCGATACCGATGGACTGCTGACGGCGTCGGAGGTCGCATCGATGCGGATCGACGCCGATTGGGTGATCCTGTCAGCATGCAATACCGCCGCCGGCGACAGCGCCTCGGCCCCGGCCTATTCGGGTCTGGCACAGGCGTTTCGCTACGCAGGCGCGGGATCGTTGCTGGTGTCGCACTGGCCCGTGCGCGACGATGCCAGCGCCTTCATCACGCTGGAAACCGTGAAAGGTGCGTCGAAGGGCCTGCCGCGAGCCGTGGCGTTGCAAAGGGCCATGCTCAAACTGATGCGGTCGAAACGGCCGGATGCGGCCCAGCCCTATATCTGGGCGCCGTTCATCTTGGTCGGCCGTTAGGCGCCGCGGTCATCCTCGTCCTCAATCAGGATGCGCGCGGCGGCACCGTCGCCATCCTCGAACTGGCCACTGCCCAGTGCCCAGAAAAAGGCGCCAAGGCCAATAAGGCCGAGCAGCAGGGCAAGGGGGATGAGCAGTCCCAGCCCAATCATCGTGCCGCGTTCCGCAATCGCAGCGCATTGGCCACGACGATCAGCGAACTGGTCGACATGGCGATGGCCGCGATCAGCGGGGTCACCTGCCCCGTCAGCGCCAGCGGCACGGCACACAGATTATAACCTATCGCCAATCCGAAATTCTGCCGCACTACCCGCACCGTCCGGCGCGCGGCGCGCAAGGTCATTGCCACCGGTTCCAGCCGGTCGCCCAGAAACACCGCATCCGCCGCCAGTTGACTGGCATCGCTTGCCGACGCGGGCGCCATGCTGGCATGGCCTGCGGCCAGCGCCGGGCCGTCATTCAACCCGTCGCCCACCATCAACACATGTCGCCCCGCGCCCCTCAGCCGGTCGAGCAGCGCCAGCTTGTCCTGCGGTCGCAAATGGCCGATCGCGGTCGTCCCGGTTTCCCGCGCTATCGCCTCCAGCGCCTCTGGCCGGTCGCCGCTGGCTATCAGCGTTTCCAGGCCCATGGCACGAATCCGCCGCAGCGTAACCGCCGCCTCGGGCCGCAAAGCATCGGCAAAGCGCAGCAGCACCGACTCACCGCCCCGCCGATATTCCGCAACCAGATCGAACAGGCCGATCAGGCTGCGTGGCCGGCCCAGCGTAACGACATCCGCGCCGAACCGCGCCTCCATCCCTTCTCCGGCCGTCTCGCCAAGGCCGGTCACCGCCGCCGGGATAACCCCGTCTGCCTCCAGCGCCCGCCGCAGCGCGACGCTCAGCGGGTGACGGCTGCCACGCGCCAGCGCCAGCAATATGCCCCTGTCCTGCGCCGCCAGCCGGTCGAGATCGCGCGGCACCGGCCGGCCGAGCGTCAGCGTGCCGGTCTTGTCGAACACAGTCTGGTCAACCTGCGCCAACCGCTCCAGTGCCGACCCGTCCTTCACCAGCACGCCCCGCCGCATCAACGATCCGCAGGCGACGATCTGGGCCGCCGGCACGGCCAGCCCCAGCGCGCAGGGACAGGTGATCAGCAGCACGGCGACCGCGACCAGCAGCGATTGGTGCACGCCCGCCCCCGCGATCATCCACCCGATGAAGGCCAGCACGGCGAGCAGATGCACGCACGGCGCATAGAGCCGGGCCGCCCGATCGGCGATGCGCACATAACGCGACCGCCCCTGTCCAGCCTCTTCCATCAGCCGGGCCATGTCGGCAATCATCGTGTCCGGGCCAGCCTCCGTAACCTCAACCTGGATCGGCCCGTCGATATTGAGGGCGCCCGCATGCACCATGTCGCCCGCGCCGACACGAACGGCCGCACTCTCCCCGGTCAGGAAGGCGATATCCAGGCCGGTTTGGCCTTGCGTGACGCGCCCGTCCGCCGCCAGGCGCTCGCCTGCGGCGACCAGCATCGTCATCCCCGGCCGAAGAGAAGGCGCGGCGATCCAGCGGCCATGGCCCGCTCCGTCCAGCACCATCGCCCCGGGCGCAGTCTGTTTCAGCAGCGCGGCGACACCCGCCCGCGCCCGCTCCCGCATCATGCCGTCCAGCACGCGCCCGGCGAGCAGGAAGAAAAGCAGCATGACGGCCCCGTCGAACCAGGCATGGGCGCCACCGGTGAAGGTTTCAAACAGGCTCATAGCGGTGGTCAGCCGCACGCCGATGCTGATCGGCACGTCCATGTTGGTCCGGCGTTGCGACAGCGCCGCCCACGCCGACCGGAAAAAGGGCTGGCCCGCATAGGCGACGGCCGGCAGCGCGATGAGCGCCGACAGCCAGTGGAACATGGTCCGCGTCGCTCCCGCCGCGCCCGACCATATCGAAACCGACAGCAGCATGATGTTCATCGCGGCGAAGCCGGCGACCGCCAGCGCACGCAACAGGGCGCGATTTTCGGCGGCGGCGATGTCCGTTCCCCGATCTGCGAGCGCTTCGGACTCGAACCCCAGCGCGGCGAGCGCGGCCTTGATTTCCGGCGGCGTCAGCGCCGGGTCATGATGGATGGCGACACGTTTGGCCGACAGGTTGACGCGCGCGGCCCCGATGCCCGGAGTCGCGAGCAATCCCCGCTCGATCTTGCCGATGCATCCCGCGCAATGAATGCCCGGCAGCGCGAAAAGGCTCGTCACCGTCTCCACCGGCGCGTGCGCCTCCACAGGCAGGACAGGCAAGACAGGCAGGCTGGCCATCAGTCCAGCGCCCGCAACAGCCGCTGCTCGGCCTTGCCCCGGCGGACCGTCAACGCGATCCGCCAGCGGCCTGCGGGCACCACCCGGTCACTTTGATAGTGGCCCGGCGCCACTTCGCTGAAATCCAGCGCAATGTCGGCGGCGCGCCCCAGCGGATGCTGCGCCAGCCCAGCGATCCGCGCGCCGCGCAAAGCTGCCCCGTCCGGTCCCGTCAGCGTCACGTCCACATGATCGCCGCCGCTCCGGTCCACCTTGTCCCGCCAGCCCAGCCGTTCCTGCGCCCGCGCATGCTCCAGCCAGCCGTTGAATTTCTGACTGGCGACATAGCTGTTGTCGACCACGGTTCCGCCGAAGGACCGGACAGCGATTGTCGCCATCAGCAAATTGACCGCGATCACCACCGCGAAGAAGGCGACCAATATGCCGGTCATGTGCCAGCCGGTGAAGCGTCGGATGCCGGGGTTACGCATCATTGGGGCCTTTCGAAACGGGCGGGTTCGGCGTCATGGCCGCCTTCGCGGTCGGTGGCGCGTACGGTGAAGCGGAAATCCTGCCGCGCCGCGCCCGGGGCCTGGGCCGGGGCGGCGACGAAGATGCGCAGCCTGGCGACGCTGTCGGCCGGGACCATGGCGGCGATGACGGGCATCGCCTGGTCGCGCGCCATGGCGTCGGTCCACAACACTGCACCCTGCAACCCGTCCACCCGCACTTCCATCGGCCGGGGCCGCGCTTCCATGTTGCGTAACTTCACTGTGTAGGCATTGCGGATCGCGCCATCGGACAGGCGCACGAAAATCGGGTTGCGGTCCTGTTGCGCGCTGATATCGACGCGGGTGCGCGCGCCCAGCGCGAACAGCATGGCAAGGCCGATACCGGTCCATACGCACAGGTAGCCAATGGTGCGCGGGCGCAGCAGCGATTGAAGGATCGGCCGGGGCACCCCGCCCTGCCGCTCGCGGTTCGCGTCATCCTCGGTGCAATAGTCAATCAGCCCGCGCGGACGGCCGACCTGCTCCATCACCTTGTCGCACGCGTCGATGCACAGGGCGCAGGTGATGCAGCCGATCTGCGGACCGTTGCGGATGTCGATGCCCGTTGGACACACGGCGACGCACTGGTCGCAATCTATGCAGTCGCCGAACTCGCCTGGATGGGCCGCCGCCTTCTTGACGCTGCCGCGCTTTTCCCCGCGCCAGTTCCTGTAGGTGACGACCAGCGATTTCTCGTCCAGCATCGCCGTCTGGATGCGCGGCCAGGGGCACATGTAGATGCATACCTGTTCGCGCATGAATCCGCCCAGCACGAATGTCGTGGCCGTAAGGACACCCGTGGCTGCGTAGGCGACCGGTGCGGCCGTGCCCGTCCAGAAAGCGCGTTGAAGCGTCGGCGCGTCGGCGAAATAGAAAATCCAAGCGCCGCCGGTCAGAAAGGAGATGAGAAGCCAGACCTGCCATTTGACCAGCCGCCGCGCCAGCTTGTCCGCGCTCCACGGCGCATTGGCCAGCCGTATCTGCGCATTGCGATCCCCGTCGATGAAACGCTCGACATGCTGGAACAGGTCGGTCCACACCGTCTGCGGACAGGCATAGCCGCACCATGCGCGCCCGACCGCGGACGTGACCAGGAACAGGCCTATCCCCGCCATGATCAGCAAGCCGGCCACATAATAGAATTCATGCGGCCAAATCTCGATCGCGAACATGTAGAAGCGCCGATGCGCCAGATCGACGAGCACCGCCTGGTCTGGCGCATAGGGGCCGCGATCCCAACGAATCCACGGCGTGCCCCAGTAAATCACCAGCGTTGCCGCCATGATCGCCCATTTCAGGCGCCGGTAGAAACCGTCGACTGCCTTGGGGTAGACGCCCTTGCGTTTCTCGTAGAGATCGCCCGATCCGGCCGGCACCAGCATGGTCCTTCCTCCGTTCGGCTCAGGGTTGGGGCGCAGCGGCGTTGCCCGCCGGGGCGGCTTGTGCATCCACCGGCGCGGCCTCGCCGCCGCCCAGGCTGTGGACATAGGCCGCCAGCATCCGGATCGTCGCCGTGTCGAGCTTGTCGTTCCAGCGCGGCATCACGCCCTGCCGGCTGTTCCATACGGTCTGGCGTATCGTGTCAGCGTCGCCGCCATAGAGCCAGATCCCGTCGGTCAGGTTGGGCGCGCCGACCTGACGGCTGCCCTTGCCTGCCGGACCATGGCACACCGCGCAATTGTCGGCGAAGATTTGCGCGCCGCGCTGCGATGCCGCATTGGCCACATCCTGCCCACTGATGACGCGGATATGGGCGACCACGTCGCTGACCTGCGCGGCGGTAAGCAACTGGTCGCGACCGAAGGCGGGCATCATCGACTGGCGCGTTTTCGCATGGTCGGGGTTGCGGATGCCGTCGGTGATCGTCGTTTCGATGCTCGTGAGGTCGCCGCCCCACAGCCAGTCGTCGTCATTCAGGTTGGGATAGCCCCGCGATCCCGCCGCGCCCGATCCATGGCATTGCACGCAATGAACCTTGAACGCCGCGCGCCCGCCCTCGACCGCCGCCTGCATCAGTCGTGGCTGTCCCGCCAGCTTCCCGATGTCGGTCGCCGCGATCGCCTGGCGCAACGGTGCCATCTGCACCTCGCGCGCGGCCAGTTCCTTCTCCAGCGCGCCGCGGCTCGACCAGCCGAGCATCCCGCGCGTATAGTCGTGCAGCATCGGCAAGGCCGGATAGGCCAGGCAATAGCCGATCGCGAAAACGATCGTGGCGTAGAAGGTCCAAAGCCACCAGCGCGGCAGCGGCGTGTCCAGTTCCCGGATGCCGTCCCATTCATGGCCCTTATACTGGGTGCCGGTGGCGGCGTCGATCTTGGGGGTTTCGTCGTCAGCCATGGTCGGCCTCCGTCTCTTCAGTATCGCGGTCGAAGATCATCGTGGCGGCGCGCATGCTGCTGCGGCCGCCATGCGGCAGGAAATGCCAGCCGATCAGCAACACATAGGACAGGCCCATGAAGACCAGCCCCCAGCTATCGGCGAAATGGCGCAGCGCATCGTAGCTCATTGCGGCGTCTCCTGCGGGGCGGCGGCGTTGACGTCGACCAGCGTGCCCAGCATCTGGAGATAGGCGACAAGCGCATCCATCTCCGTCAGCATGTCGGGATCGCCGTCGAAGTCGCGCACCTGCGCCTTGGGGTAGCGCTTGAGCAGGTCGGTGGTGTCCGCGGTCGGATCGGCCTGCGCATGCAAATCCTCATTCGCCTTGTCGACGTCTTCCTTGCTGTAGGGCACGCCCACCCGCGTCAGCGCGGCAAGGTCCATCGTCATGTCGCCCGCCTTGAGCGGCCGTTCGGCCAGGAAGGGATAGGTCGGCATGATGGACTCGGGCACCACGGCGCGCGGGTCCTTCAGATGCTGGACGTGCCATTCGTCCGAATAGCGGCCGCCCACGCGCGCCAGGTCCGGCCCGGTCCGCTTGGACCCCCATTGAAACGGATGGTCGTACATGCTCTCGGCCGCCAGGCTGTAATGGCCATAGCGCTCGACCTCATCCCGGAAAGGGCGGATCATCTGGCTGTGGCAGTTGTAGCAGCCTTCGCGGATGTAGATGTTGCGCCCCGCCAGCTCCAGCGGCGTGTAGGGCCGCACCCCTTCCACCTTCTCGATGGTGTTGTCGATCCAGAAGAGGGGCGCGATTTCCACAATGCCGCCGATCGCAACGGTGATCAGCGCGGCAATACCAAGCAGCGAAACGTTCCGCTCCAGCTTGCCATGGTCGAAATATTTGGAAGCCATGTCTTGGGTCTCCCTTAGGCTGGCTGGGCGATGAGGGGCCGGTCGGCGGCGGGATCGTAGGCGGCATCGTGCATCGGCTGCTCGTTGCGCAGCGGGCTGCCGGCGATGGTCCTGCCGATGTTCCAGGCCATGATGATCGCGCCCGAAAGATAGAGCAGGCCCCCCGTGGCGCGGATCAGGTACATGGGCAGCTTGGCGCTCACGACTTCGGAAAAGGCGTAGACCAGGTAACCGTCGGCCCCATATTCCCGCCACATCAGGCCTTCCATGATGCCCGACACCCACATGGATGCCGCGTAAAGAACGATGCCCACCGTCGCGAGCCAGAAGTGCCAGTTCACCAGCCGAAGCGAATAGAGCCGTTCGCGCTGCCACAGGCGCGGCGCCAGATAATAAAGGCAGGCGAAGGTGATCATGCCATTCCAGCCCAGCGCGCCGGAATGGACATGGCCGATGGTCCAGTCGGTATAGTGCGAAAGGCTGTTGACCGCCTTGACGGACATCATCGGCCCTTCGAACGTGGACATGCCGTAGAAGGCGAGCGCCATCACCATCATGCGGATGATCGGATCGGTGCGGATCTTGTCCCAGGCGCCGTTGAGCGTCATCAGGCCGTTGATCATCCCGCCCCAGCTCGGCATCCACAGCATGATCGAAAAGACCATGCCCAGCGTCTGCGCCCAGTCGGGCAGAGCGGTGTAGTGCAGATGGTGCGGACCCGCCCAGATGTAGAGGAAGATCAGCGACCAGAAATGGATGATCGACAGGCGATAGCTGTAGACCGGCCGCTGCGCCTGCTTGGGCACGAAATAATACATCATGGCCAGGAAGCCGGCGGTCAGGAAGAAGCCCACGGCATTATGGCCGTACCACCACTGGGTCAGCGCGTCCTGCACGCCGGCGAATGCGCTGTAGCTCTTGGAGCCCAGCAGGCTGACCGGCATGGACAGGTTATTGACGATGTGCAGCATCGCGATCGTCAGGATGAAGCTGAGATAGAACCAGTTGGCAACGTAGATGTGCGGCTCGCTGCGTTTGACGATCGTGCCGCCGAACACGATCAGGTAGCAGACCCACACGATCGTCAGCCACAGGTCGACATACCATTCGGGCTCGGCATATTCCTTGCCCTCGGTGATGCCCATCAGATAGCCGGTCGCAGCCAGCACGATGAACAACTGATAGCCCCAGAAAACGAAGTCGGCGAGCTTGGGCGCGAACAGCCGCGCGCGGCAGGTGCGCTGCACCACATAGAAACTGGTGGCGATCAGCGCGTTGCCGCCAAAGGCGAAGATGACCGCCGATGTATGCAACGGCCGCAACCGCCCGAAACTGGTATATTCGATGCCCAGATTCAGCGCCGGGAAGGCCAGCTGGAGCGCGATGTAAAGCCCAGCCAGAAAGCCTGCGAGACCCCAGAATACCGTCGCGATCACGCCCCAGCGGATCACGTCGTCATAATAACGGCCCGGCTCCGGCATTTTCAGCAGCCCGCGGGTCAGCGCCGCATAGTCAGCGTGGCGCATGGTCACGACCGCAACCAGCAGCGCCGCCGCGCATATGATCCCCATATGGACGGCAAAGCCGCTGTCCGCCGCAGCGACCGCCGCAGCGAAGGCGGCGAGCGCGAGCGCGAACCAGCCGCCCGTCTTCATCACCAGTTGTTCCATGGTCATTCCCCGTGAAAGCTTCTCGCGCCGCCTTCCTCCAGGCGCCGCCCCCATGCATTGACCTCTGTCAAAGGGCGTCTTCGGGGTCTTTACGGGATAGTGCGTAGGCAGTTGGCAGCTGCTCCGTCGGCAACGAGAGCGACTGGCACCCGGATCTATCCCGCCTCGGCCAGAGCCTCCAGCTCGGCCATATCGACCAGCCGCACGCCGCGCCGCCCGATCAGGTCGATCGTCCCGCCGCGCTTGAGTTCGGTCATCTGCCGCGACACGGTTTCGATGGTGATCCCCAATATGTCGGCGATCTGCTGACGGGACAGGGGCAGATCGATGACGCCGTCTCTATCCGCGCGCAGTCGCCGTCCCATGTCGAGCAGGAAGGTCGCGACCTTCTCGCGCGCCGTCTTGCGGCCCAGCAGCAGCATCCACGCGCGGGTGCGGTCGAGGTCGTCCAGCGTGCGCTGGAGCAGGCGATGCTGCAATTCTGCATGATCGCGGGCGAATCCGTCAAAGGCACCGCGCGGAAAGAGGCAGAGCCGTGCGTCGGTCAGCGCCGTGACGCTATGCGGCGTGCGCGCGCCGAAAGGACGGCCGATGAAGTCGGACGCATAGACCACGCCGACAATCTGCTCGCGTCCGTCGCCGGTTGAGGTCGCCAGCTTCAAGGTGCCTTCCACGACGTTGGCGACAACCATATTGTCGTCGCCTTCCCACATGACGGTCTGCCCGGCCTTGAGCGAAACGCGCCGACCGATCCGGCTCAGCGCGTCGCGGTCGGACGCCGAAAGATCGGCACAGATCGCCCGGTCCCGGACATCGCAACGTTCGCAATTATGGCCGACGCAGGGACGGACCATCGTTGGAAGGGCGGCATTTTGCGCCATGTCAAATTGCATGTTCATGCACGATCCATGACCCGGGCGGGGACAGGAACCTATCCGTAAATGTCCCTACCCGATCCTTGCCGCCAGCCCCTACTCCACGCCGGCATGGAAGGCGATGCGCAGCGCTTCCGCCAGGCTGCGCACTTCCAGCTTCTGCATCAGATTGGCGCGGTGGATTTCGACAGTGCGCGGACTGATCCCCAGGTCATAGGCGATGGTCTTGTTGGGCAATCCGTCGATCAGTCCGTTCAGGACGTCGCGCTCGCGGTCGGTCAGGACATTCAGCCGGGCCTGCGCCTCCTGCGCCCGCGCGTCGGCGCCCCGCGCGGCGACCGACTGTCTGCGCGCGGCCTCGATGCAGGCAAGCAGGGCAGCTTTTTCGAACGGCTTTTCGATGAAGTCGCTCGCCCCCGCCTTCATTGCCGCGACCGCCATGTCGACATCGCCATGGCCGGTCATGATGATCACGGGCAGCATGACCCCCCGCGCCCGCAATTCACGCTGCACCTCCAGCCCGTCCATATCGGGCATCCGCACGTCCAGCAGGACGCAACCGGACGCCAGTCTCCCCGCCACTTTCAGGAAAGGGAGCCCGCCCTCGAACGGCTGGACAACAAATCCGCTTGTCTTGAGCAGGAACGACAGCGACCGCCGGATCGCCTCGTCATCGTCCACGACATAGATGGTATAGGCTTCGCTCATTCCTCGTCCACGCGATCCAGGGTGAAGTGAAAGGCCGCGCCGCCCCATTGTGAGGGCGTCGCCCAGATGCGACCGCCATGGCCTTCGATAATCGTCTGGCTGATGGAAAGGCCCACGCCCATGCCGGTCGATTTGGTGGTCGTAAATGGGGTGAACAGCGTGCGCGACATATCGGGGTCAAGGCCAGGGCCGCTGTCGGCCACCACGACCTCCACCTTGCCGTCATCGGTCGGCACGGCCGACAATCGCAGGATACGGACCGGACGGGCATGCATCGCCTCGACTGCGTTCCGCACGAGGTTGATGACGACCTGCTGAAGCTGGACCCGGTTGACCAGCACCTTGCCGACCCCCTTGTCGACGCTCACATCCATGTCGATGCCGCTGCTGTCGATCCCGATGAATGCCAGCGCCGCGCCCTCTGCCAGCAGGCCGCGCAAATGTTCGGGCTGCCGCAGGGTTTCGCCGCGCTTGATGAATTCCCGCAGCGACCGGATGATCTCTCCCGCGCGCAGCGCCTGCGCCGCGCTTTCCGCCATCGCTTCTCCCAGCATCTCGCGATCGACCGGCCCCTCGACCGCCAGAAGATCGCGACCGGCCTCCATATAATTGGCGATGGCGGTCAACGGCTGGTTGAGTTCATGCGCCAGCGCGGAGGCGAGCGTGCCCATGGCTGTCACCCGCCCTGCATGCGCCAGCTCCGTCTGGAGATCGGCGACGCGGCGTTCGGTCTGCTGCCGCTCCGTCAGGTCGCGAATGAAGCCCGTGAACAGCCTTCGCCCCTGATCGGCGACCTCCCCCACCGCCAGTTCGATGGGAAAGACCGACCCGTCGCGCCGGCGCGCGCTGGTCAGACGGCCGATGCCGATGATGCGCTTTTCGCCGGTGGTCAGATAATGGCCGATATAGCCGTCGTGACGCTCCCGATCCGGCGAGGGCATCAGCATGGAGATATTCTCGCCCAGAACATCCGCTTCGGCATATTGGAACATATGCTGCGCGGCCGCGCTGAACGACACGATCCGGCCGTTCATGTCGATCACGATCAGCGCGTCGGGCACGGTCGCCAGGATGGAACCCAGCAGCGCCTGTTCCAGACTATGGGCGTCGGTCAGAGCGTCGGTATCGTCATCAGCAACGGCCATGGGAAGATCATGCCGCCCTTTCAATGCGCCAGCAAGATCGGCACGCGCGCATTGTGCAACATGGCCCGGGTTACGCCCCCAAAGATGAACTCGCGCAACCGGCTGTGCCCGAATGCGCCCATGACCAGCCAGTCCGCCGCCAATTCGCCGATGGCCGCGCGCAATGCATCCTCGACGGCGCGGCCGTTACGCGGCCAGCTATGCAATTCTGCGCCGACACCGTGGCGGGCGAGATATTCGGGTGCCCCCGTCGCCGGGAAGCGCGCCTTGTCGGCTTCCTCCACCGTTACGATGTCCACCCCGTCGGCCAGCCGAAGCAATGGCACGGCGGCGCGCAGCGCGGCGCAGGACTCGGGAGAGCCATCCCAGGCGACGAGGGCGCGGCCGGCCACGGGAAAGGACCGTGCGGACTGCGGCACGGCCAGCACGGGCGTACGGCCGCCAAGCGCCAGTTCGGGGACGATCGGCAAGGGGCTACGGGCGTCGGCGCGTCCCGCTTCCGGCAGGGTGGCGACCACAATATCGGCGAGCCGCGCCGCGGACAACAGGCCCGAAACGATGTCGCCATCGAACTGAACCCAGTCCCAGCCGATGTCTTCGCGCGCCAGCCTCGCTTCCACCTGATCGCGGAAGCTGTCGTCGATCGCATGAATCTCGGCGGCGAGCGTTGGCGCGTAGCCGGCACCACCATAGACATCGGCCGCGACGAGATCCGGCATCGGCGACACCTGGACGCAGCGCACATGCGCGTTTCGCGCGCGCGCCAGGTCGCAGGCCGCCTGCAAGCGGCTTTCCGCGCCCAGATCATCATGGATATGCAGCAGGACGGTCTTCATCGCAGCGTCTCCCGACAACCAGTGTCGGCCATCAGGGCTACGCCGTCACCGCACGCCGCTCCATCCGGGATAGTCCTTATAGCGCCGGCCACGCCGAAACGGGATGATGGCACCATGACGTGGACCACGATACGCCTGGAACTCGACCGAACACCCGCCTTTCCGAAGGGGTCGGCGGCCCGCAGCTATGTGTTGCGCCTGCCGCTGAAGGAGGACGGCACGATCGACGAGCAGGCCTATCGCGCCCATGCCGAACTGGCGACGGTGCGGCGCTTCTGGCCGAACGAGCCGGATCGGCACGGCGCCATGCGACACACCGACAGGGGCTGGGCATTATCCTACATGGACGGGGATCAGGATGACGGGCGACTGTTCCGGCTGGAAGATCATGCGATCCGGCCCGGAAGCTACATCACGCTGACCGAACCCGATGGCGTCACCCTGCCGTTCCTTGTGAAGGGCGTGGCCACGGCTTGAACGGTCCTGCCGGAACGGGCCTTTCAGCCTGCTTCCAGAGCGGCGCTGGCCTCCATCCAGACCTCCTCGGCGGCTTCCAGCTTCTTTTCGACCTCGGCGCGCTTCACCATCAGCTGGCTGGTGGTCATCTTCGCCTCGGCACCGGTCGCGGCCCTGGGGTCGAACAGCGCCTGATCGATACGACTGCGCTCGGCTGCCAGTGTGGCCATCTCCCTTTCCGCCTTGGTGACCGCATTCTTGGCCGCCTTCTGCCTTTCGCGCCATTCGGCCGCGTTGCGCTTTTCCGCTTTGCGGTCAACCCTGGGCGCATCGCCGCCACCGGCGCTGCCGTCCGCCTTGCGCAGGATGATGTCGGTATAGTCGTCGAGCGACCCGTCGAAGGGCTGGGCCGTGCCATTGTCGACCAGCACCAGGCGGTCGGCGACCAGTTCGATCATGTGGCGGTCATGGCTGACGATCACGACCGCGCCGCTATAGTCGTTGAGCGCCTGCACCAGCGCCTCGCGACTGTCGACGTCGAGATGGTTGGTCGGCTCGTCGAGGATGAGAAGGTGCGGCGCGTCGCGGGTGATGAGGGCCAGCGCAAGACGGGCGCGCTCGCCGCCCGACATGGAGCCGACCTTCTGCGTCGCGCGCTCTCCCGAAAAGCCGAAACGGCCGAGCTGGGCGCGCACGGCGCCGGGGGTCGCGCCCTTCATGACGCGGGTCATATGTTCCAGCGGCGTGTCGGCGACGTCCAGTTCCTCCACCTGATATTGGGTGAAGTAACCGACATTCATCTTCGACGAGCTGTTCATCGTCCCTTCCATCGGCGCGAGCTGCGCGGCGATGAGTCGGGCCAGCGTCGTCTTGCCGTTACCGTTGCGGCCGAGCAGCGCCAGCCGATCGTCGGGGTCGATGCGCAGGTTGACGCGCTTGAGGATCGGCGTCTCGTCATAACCGACCGCCGCCATGTCCATGGTGATGAGCGGCGGGCGCAGTTCCGGCGGGCTGGGGAAACCGAAATGCAGCGTCGGGTCTTCGATGGCGGCCGCGATGGGCTGCATCCTCGCCAGCGCCTTGGCGCGGGACTGGGCCTGTTTCGCGGTCGAGGCACGGGCCGAGTTGCGGGCGACATAGTCCTGCAACTTTTCCCGTTCCGCCTGCTGCTTGGCGCGGGCGGCTTCCTGCTGCGCCAGCCGTTCGGCGCGCTGGCGCTCGAACGCGTCATAGCCGCCGGGATAGAGCATCACCTTCCCGCCTTCGAGGTGGAGGATATAATCCACGACATTGTTCAGCAGGTCGCGTTCGTGGCTGATGACGACCACGGTGCCGCGATAGGCCTTCAGGAAATTCTCAAGCCACAGCGTGGCTTCGAGGTCGAGGTGGTTCGACGGTTCGTCGAGCAGCAGCAGGTCGGGTTCGGAAAACAGCAGCGCGGCGAGCGCCACGCGCATCTTCCAGCCGCCCGAATAGCTGTCGAGCGGGCGGCCCTGCATTTCCTCGTCGAAACCCAGGCCGACCAGGATACGGGCGGCGCGGGCGGGTGCGGTATAGGCGTCGATCGTCGTCAGCCGCTCATAGATATGGCCGAGGCGGTCGGGGTCTTCGGTATGTTCCGCCTCCGCCATAAGGGCGGCGCGTTCCTTGTCGGCGGCGAGCACGGTGTCGAACGGGGTCGCGGTGCCGGAAGGCGCCTCCTGCGCGATATAGCCAAGGCGCGTGTCGCGGGGCATGTCGCACGACCCCTCGTCCGGGTCGAGCTGACCGATCATCACTTTCATCAGCGTGGACTTGCCCGCGCCGTTGCGGCCGATCAGGCCGACGCGGCTGCGCGGCGGCAGCGCGGCGCTGGCGCGGTCGAGGATGGTGCGGCCGCCCAGGCGCACGGTGATGGCGTTCAGATTCAGCATGGCGCCCGCCTCTAGCAGAGCGACAGGAGGTGGTGAAGGCGTCGAAAGCGCGATTTGCAAAAGCGGGTCCGGTTGTGAAGTTCACACTGTCGTGGCCAACGGAAAAGCGCGGGCACAAAGCTGTGGCGCAGATTTCGCAATAGGAGAATTTTTGCAAAGTGGGCCACGCCGGTGCGAAGGGCGGCGCGGGACGAAGAAGCCGGACGATTGTAAGGAGCCGGCCGGTTTCCTGCCACGGACGGGACGGTGTAGGACAGCGGAAACCGACGGAAGCGGCCACCGCGACGCGTCCGCCCTACAAATTTTTCGGGGTAGCTGCGATGGCGGCGGCGACCTAGGTGCTGAAGGCATGACGATGCGGATGAGGGAAGGATGCGCGGCGCTGACCGAGAAGGAGAAGCAGACGCTTCGCCTGATGGTCCGGGGCCATGATGCGAAATCGATCGCGCGCGACCTGGGACTTTCGGTTCATACGATCAACGAACGGCTGCGCGATGCGCGGCGCAAGATGGCGGTGTCGAGCAGCCGCGAGGCGGCCCGCCTGCTGCTGGAGGCGGAAGGCGGCGAAAAGGGAAGCCCCGCCCCCGATTCCTTGGGGGACACGGAAATCGGGGGCGACGGCGCGGTCCGCCGGGCGGATCAGGACAGTGCGCCGACTGTCGGCGCGGGGCGACCACATCGCCCTACCCGGATCATCATCGGAGCCGCACTCATGACCCTGACCCTTGGCCTTCTGGCATTCGCCGCCCTGACCGACGTCACCGCGCCCCCGGCGCCCGCCGTCGCACGGTCGATTGTGGAAACCCCGGTCGTGGACACGGCCCGGCGATGGCTGGCGCTGGTGGATCAGGGGCGGTGGGATGAAAGCTACCGCGAGACCGGATCGTCATTCCGAAAGCTAAACAGCGCACAGACGTGGGCGCGGGTGTCGGAAGAGGTGCGGCCTCCGCTGGGGACGGTGACGTCCCGCATACTCATCAGCCAGCAGGACCTGCCCGCGCCGCCTGCCGGCTATCAGGTGGTGAAGTTCCGAACGCAATTTTCCAACAAGGCCGACGCGGTGGAAACTGTCACGCTGGAGCGCGAGGCGCAGCAATGGCGGGTGGTCGGCGTCACCATCGAATGAGCGGGCCGGGGGCGGTGTGGAAACGCCGCCCCGCTCGGCTCAATCTTCCTCGCCGCGATCGATCCGGGCGATTTCCTCGTCAATATCGCGCAACGCCTCGGCGCGCGCTTCGGCCGGCATGGGAACGGCGGCGATCTGGGCGCGCGCGGCGACGAGCCCGACGCGGGCGCCCATGCGGCCCGCGCGTTCGGCCTGACGGGCCCGCGCTTCGATGGCGGTCTGGCAGATGCGGACGCGGATATGCCGGCGGCCATTGCGATCCACTGTTTCGCGATGGCTGGTGACCTGATCGCCGTCGCAGCCTTCCCGCACGTCTACCACCGGGATCATGCGCTCGATCTCCGCGTCGGTCGGGATGCGATGGTTTTCGACGCGACCATCGGGATAGGTGACGCTGATCCGCCCCTTGCCGCTGCGCACGCTGACCTGCGGCGCCGGCGGGACGGGCGGGACCGGCGGAACCATGTCTGCCGTGGGGGCCGGCGGCAGCGGCGGTTCCGGCGGAGCGGGCGGCACGACCGGGTCGGTCGAAGCGCGCGTTGCCGGCGGCAGCGGCGCGGCGGGCACGGCCGGCACGGCGTCGGCCGTGTCGACGCTGGCGATGGCCGGCGCGGCGACCAGATCGGTAAGGCGGCCCAGATCGGCGCCCTGCACCTTTTCGGTGATCGCCGCCATTTGCTGCGCGGCGCGGCTGCCCGAAGCGGTGAGCGCCAGGCCGGTGGCGGTAACCAGCGCAACGGCGGCCATGGCCCAACTGATACGGTGCAGCGATGTTTCGTGGCTCGAAAGCATTTTAAGCCTCCCCTTGAGCGTCGTCAGACGTGTGAGATGACAGGCGGCGGCGAACTGGCGCCCGCCCGCCGCCTTCAATATGGCGCGGCCATAGGCATGGGCCTGATCCCGGCCGTAGAGCGACAGCACGCGAGCGTCACAGGCGGTTTCCTGATCGGCGCGGTAGGCGCGATAGGCGATCCAGGCGACGGGATTGCACCAGTGGACGGCCAGCAGCAGCAGCGCGACCATGTTGGCGGCCAGGTCTCCGCGTTCATGATGGGCGCGTTCATGGGCGATCGCCATGTCCTGTTCCTGCACGTCCCAGCGCAGCGCGAAGTCGACGGGCAGGCAGATATAGGGGCGGAAGATACCGAAGGCGAGCGGACCGCTGGCGTGCGGACTGGTAACGATATGGATCCGCCCCTCCTGCCCCAGCGCGGTCGCGTCGGCCAGCATCAGGCGGCGAAAACGGACATAGCCGACAGCCTGCACCAGCAGAAAGGCCAGCATGCCGACAAGCCAGATGGCAAGACCGATTTCCATCCAGGGCAGGCTGGCGGCCGGCGGGGCGGCTCCACCGGCGACCGGCGCCGCTTCCAGCATCGCGGGCAGGCCGGACTGGTCCACGGCGATATGCAGCGGCGACGGGTCGGCGACCTCGGTCGGCAGGGCGGGCAACAGCATCCGGACGAAAGGCAGGAGCCAGAGCCAATAGGCCGCGCCTGCGCCCAGCCAGCGCGCGACCGGGCGCCGCAGCAGCATCACGACCGCCATCAGCAGGGTGCTGGCGATCAGCGTTTCGGCAAGCCAGACGCTCATGATTTCAGCCCTTTCAGAATATCCTCCAGAGCGGCGATATCTTCCGCCGTCAACTGATCCTGCTCCGCCAGCCGCGCGACCAGCGGCGATATGCGACCGCCGAACAGCCGGTTCACCAGCCGCCCGGATTCGCCGGCGACATAATCGTCGCGCGTGATGTGCGGGCGATACAGGAAGCGGCGCCCGTCCTGATCCGCCACGATCGCATCCTTCGCCATCAGGCGGGACAACAGGGTCTTGACCGTCTGCACGCTCCAGTCACGGGCGGCGGCCACCCGGTCGGCCACGTCGCTGGCGGTCAGCGGCGCCTGTTCCCACAGCGCCTCCATCACCACCAGTTCCGCTTCGCTGATCTTCTCGCTCACCTGGACGTTCCGTTGCCGATTCGGTTTCAACTACATCTGTAATCGCATCGATTACGGCTGTAGTCAACAGCCGGAAGGCGGGAGCGGAGGCACCGAAAATGTCGGTATATTTGACACATGGCGCGTCGGGGCCATGGGCCTTAACCTTAAGATCGCGCGGGATCGGGTGCCTTTTCCGGAATGGCACGCCGTTTGCGAATTAGATGGCGTTCCCTTTGATCAACGTCACGGGGGAGGAGCCGGTCTCCGCTCTTCCCCCACCCGTTGCCCCGACACCCGAAAATTCTCAGGTCTCCGCCGATGCCGCCAGGCTGATTTCGGCGCGCAACCCGCCTTCCGCGCGATTGCCCAAGGTGAACCGGCCACCTTCCAGCGCCACCGCCTTCTGCACGATGGCGAGGCCGAGGCCCAGCCCACGGGTATTGCGGCCCCGTGCCGCGTCGAGACGAAAGAAGGGCCGCATCACCTCGTCAATGCGGTCGGCCGGGATGCCGGGCCCGTCGTCGTCGACACGGATCGCGATGCGATCCTCCAGCGCGGCAAGCGAGACGCGCGCGCAGCCGCCATAATGCAGCGCGTTTTCTATGAGGTTGCCGATCGCGCGGCGCAGGGTGACCGGCCGGCCGGACATTTCAAGATGATCCGGCCCATCATAGCGCACATCTGCGCCACGATCCTGAAAACCGTCCACCAGGGTCGCGATCGCCACGGCCAGGTCGATGCGCACCGGCGGTTCGGGATCCCGCTCCCCGCCCAGGAAGGCGAGCAGCGATTCCAGCATCGCCGCCATTTCGTCGAGGTCGGTGTCCATCGCGCCCCGCACATCGGCTTCGCGCACCTCCTCCAGCCGCAGCCGCAGCCGCGCGATCGGCGTGCGCAGGTCGTGGCCGACCGCCGCCAGCGTTTCCGTCCGTTCGTCGATCAGCCCGTGGATGCGGGCCTGCATCGCGTTGAAAGCGCGGATCAGGTCCCGCACATCGTTCGAGCCGGCTTCCGGCACGATGACCTCGCGCCCCAGGCCGATCTGCTCGGTCGCGCGCGTCAGGTCGCGTAATGGCCCCAAAGTGCGCCGGATCATGACGCCGCCGATCAGCACCAGCGCCATCACCGGGATCAGGGCCAGCCCCATCCGGCCAATGGCGAACGCCCATCTCCCGGCATGATGGGTCATGCCGAAATAAACCCAGCTGCCGTCGCGCAATTGCAGCCCGCCGTTTATTTCAGCGTGGCGGCCGGACGCCGACAGCCGCAGCCACAGGCGCGAATCCGACAGCCCCGGTTCCCAGTCCAGTATCTGCTGGCGCGTCCGTTCCAGCCCCGCCGACAGGGGCGACGGCGGCGGCGCCGTGGCGGACCAGTGGACGTCGTAGCGATCGGTCGTGAGTTGCAGGCTGAGCGCGGGCCGTTCGTCGCGCGGCGCTTGGACCAGAAGCCGCCGGGCGATGACCAGATGCTCGGCCAGCCGGCGTGCCTCGTCATCCTGAAGCGACACCTGGCTGGCGCGCTCGTAGATCAGGGTGCCGACCGCGAATTCCAGCGTGACCGTCAGCAGCAGGATCGCAAAGATACGGCCGACAAGCCCCAGCGATCCGCGCACATGCCGGGTCAAGCGCGGCTGACTTCCGCGTTGAACATGTAGCCGACACCGCGCACCGTGGTGATGGGCGCCGGCCGGTCCGCCAGCGACAGCTTGCGCCGCAGGCGGCTGACCAGCACGTCGATGCTGCGGTCGGAACTGTCGCCCATCCGCGTGCGCGACAGTTCGATGAGCCGCTCGCGCGCGATCACGCGCTGCGGATGGCCCAGGAAGGAGCCGAGCAGGTCGAATTCCGCGCCGGTCAGGTCGACGATGGCGCCGGTGGGCGAACGCAATTCGCGACGCGGGAAATTGACCACCCACCCGTCGAACCGCGCCTCGCTCTCGCGCTGGTCGTCGGGGCCGCGCTCCAGCCCGACCCGGCGCAATATGGCGCGAATGCGCGCGATCAGTTCGCGCGTACCGAACGGCTTGGGAAGATAGTCGTCGGCGCCCAGTTCCAGCCCGACGATCCGGTCGGTCTCGCTGCCCTTGGCGCTGATGAAGATGATCGGCACGTCACTGCGACGACGGATCTGACGGCAAAGGTCGATGCCGTTCGTGCCCGGCAGCATGACGTCGAGAACCACCAGGTCGACCGGACCGGCATCGAACGCCACCCACATTTCGGGGCCGGACGATGCGGGACGCACCTGATAGCCATGTTCCTGAAGCGCGCGCGCCGTCAGCGTCCGCAGCGGGGGATCGTCCTCTACCAGAATGATGGAAGGAGCGGTCATGCGGAAAGGAAAGCGGCTGGGATCATTATGCAAGGCGAGATAGGATCGCCCGCGATGCCGGTCAATGCGGCGCTATGGTTGTCGGATCAAACTTGCCGATTGGCAACAATTTGTCATGGAACAGCAAGCCATTGGCATCGGCCCGGACATGATGGCGCGACCGGGCCGCACATGGCCCGGTCGCCTGAACATCAGAAGGAGGCCGACAGCGAGAAGACCACCTGCCCGCGCGCGATCGAAGAGCCGTCCGCGGCCGAGAAATTGGGGCGGATGTAGTTTTCCTCGACCCGCGCGATGTCGGTATCGACATAGGCGATGCCCAGCGTCAGCGGCGTGCCGGGAACGGCGACGTCCGCGCCGACCAGCCAGTCGAGATACTTGCCGGTGGGGGCCAGCGACGTACCGTTCGGACCCAGGCCGGAATTGCCCTTCGACCAGCCCATATGCGCCTTCACAGTGACGGGCGTATTGGGGATCGCGCTGCTGACGTCGCCCCACAGGTAGAGGTTGTCGTTCTTCTTGCCGGGGCGGAACACGGTGCAGGCGGCGTCGCTGCACGTCTTGCCGAGCGCTTCCTGCTTGGGCGCGTAGGCCACGCCGACCAGCGCGCTGACGGGGCCGACGTCGCCCGACAGCTTGATATAGGGTTCGGCGAAATCCGTGGTGTCGAGGCCGCTGGGATACATGTACCAGACGAGCCCGACGTCGAGCGTCGCGCCGCCCAGGTCGACCGCGTAACCGGCGTTGAGATCCAGTTCCATGTTGGCGCCACCGAACGTGCCCCAGCCCGACAGGTTGGAACCCCACACACCGGCATAGGCGCCCGATTCATGGCTGACCGATACGCCGCCCTGAACGGCCATGCCCTTGTCCGTCATGGACACGCCGCGGAAGCGATAGTCCGACACCAGAGCAACGCTGCCCGACACGGTGACGGGGCCGGTGGCCTCTTCCTGGGCGAATGCCGGCGCGCTGGACATCAGCGCGAGAGCGGCACAGGCGATTTGATACTTCATGAACATTCCCCTTTGAGAAAGAATGTTCCTTCCTGCGTCCGCGAACCCGGCAGTCTCATGTTAATGGCTTCGGTGTCCGGCGGATGCCTACCGCCTATGCGTTCCAGAAAAGATACGAAACCGCTTTTCCCGCAACTGCGAAGAGAAGTCCCCTGTTGTGGCATGGGAGGCACGCTTTATTGCTATGGCGGCAATGAATGTTTCTGTTATATTTCTGATCATCGGCCAGATCATTAAAAAGCCGCCGCACGATATCCGTGCGGCGGCTTCAATTTCAGACCGGGTGCAGGTCGATCAGGCGGCGAGCCGGTGCATGCGTCCCGTGGCGCCAAACAGTTCGACGCGCGCGCCCGAGCCCCGGCGCCGGTCGACCCATTCGCGCAGCATTTCCGCGCAAGTATGGTCGATATGGCCGAGCCGTTCGACATTCAGGATCACCAGCTTGGCCGCCGGGATGGATTCCAGCCTGGCCGACAGGCCCGGCAGGTTCAAGAAGGTCGCCGTGCCGCGCAGCGCCAGCTCATGCGCTTCGTCACGGCTCTCCTCCTCGACCCGCAAGCCCAGCTTCCGGGCGTGCGGCAGCAGTTCCAGCAGTGACAGGCCGATCCCGACCAGCACGCCGGTCAGAAGGTCCGTAGCCACAACGCAGATCAGCGTCGCCGCCCAGACGATGGCGGGCAAGGCGCCATAGCGGTGGAAGAGATGCTTCACATGCGCGACGCTGACCAGACGGACGCCGGTGATGACCAGGATGCCCGCCAACGCCGCCATCGGAATTTCCCGCAGCAGCCAGGGCAGCAGCGCGACGAAGCCGAGTATCCATATACCGTGCAGGATGGCCGACAGGCGCGTCCGGGCACCGGCCTGAACGTTCGCCGACGACCGGACGATGACACCCGTCATCGGCAGCGCGCCGGCAAAGCCGCACAGCAGATTGCCCACGCCCTGGGCGCTGAGTTCCCGGTTATAATTGGTCCGCACGCCATCATGCATGCGGTCGACCGCCGCCGCCGACAACAATGTTTCCGCGCTGGCGATGAAGGCGATGGCGATCGCGGTGGTGATGACCGTGGGGTTGAGCAACTGGGCCACCAGCCCGGCCTCGGGCGGCGTGATTGCGGCCATGATCGATTCCGGCACGGCCACGCGGGCCACCGGCAGGCCGAGCGCGAAGGCGACCAGCGTCGCCAGCACGACCCCCACCAGCGCGCCGGGCACCAGCTTCATCGAGGCGGGACGGAATTTTTCCCAGCCGAGCATCCCCAATATGGTGACGAGGCCGATCGCGAAGGCCGTCGCCGCGTCCTGGTTGGTAAGGCCGAACAGCTGACCCGGCATCGCGATCAGGTTGGCGAGGCCGCTGGACAGCGGTTTGTCGTCGAACAGGACATGGAACTGGCCGACGACGATCAGTACGCCGATGCCCGCCAGCATTCCGTGCACCACCGCCGGGGAAATGGCGCGGAACCAGCCGCCCACCCGCGCCAGGCCCGCGATCACCTGGATCGCGCCGGCGAGGATGAGGATCGGGCCGAGCGCCGAGAGCCCCTGTTCGCGCACAATTTCGAATACGATGACGGCAAGACCGGCAGCCGGGCCACTGACCTGAAGCGGCGAACCCGCCAGCAGACCGACGACGATACCGCCGATGATGCCTGTGATCAGGCCTTTTTCCGGCGGCACGCCGGACGCGATGGCAATGCCCATGCAAAGGGGCATCGCCACCAGGAAGACGACGATGGACGCCGTGAAGTCGCGGCTGAAATTGCCGCCGGAAAATGCCTTCAGCATGATTTACTCCGCGGCTTCGGCGTAGACGACATCACCGGCCAGACGGCGCGCATGCGGCAGCGCGACGGGCAGCGGCGCATCTTCGCGCAGGATGACGAAGCGCCCGGTGTCGCCGTCCAGGCCCAGCACCTGCCCGGCATGGATGTCGACATACCAGCCATGCAGCGCGATGGTGCCGCTGGCGATGCCAGACGCGACCGACGGGTGCGTGCGCAGATGAGCAAGCTGGGCGACGATATTTTCCAGCGCCATGGTCCGCAGCCGTTCGGCGTCGGTCATCGTATCGGGATAATGATCGCGGCACACCTTCTGCGCGGCGTGACTGTGGCGCAGCCAGGCGGCAACGTTGGGCATGGCCGACAGGTCGGCTTCCGTCGACAGCGCCTTCATCGCGCCGCAGTCACTGTGGCCGCACACGATGATGTCGGTGACGCCCAGCACCATCACGGCATATTCGACGGTGGACGTGACGCCGCCATTCTGGGTGGCGTGGGGCGGCACGATGTTACCTGCATTGCGGCAGACGAACAGGTCGCCCGGTTCGGCCTGCATGATATGTTCCGGCACGATGCGGGAATCGGCGCAGGAAATCATCAGCGTCTTGGGGCTCTGCCCTTCGCTGGCCAGCTTGCTGTAGAGGGTGTTCTTGTTCGGATAGACGTGCTTTTCGAAGCTGAACACACGACCGATGAGCTCGTTCATGGCTTCTCTTTCCTTCCATAAAGCCGGTCGCGCGACGGACCGGTTAGATGGAGAAAGATAGGGATGCGTCTTTGCTGCGGTGCAGCGGTTCTGTAAAATTATATGTCTGGGCCGCGAACGACCATGTGCCGATAATATAAGGGGAAACAAGTCCGGACGATCAGCGCCGGTCGACCATTGCGCTGAACATGTAGCCGCTGCCGCGCACGGTGACGATGGGCGCGCCACGGCCGGCGTGGCCGAGCTTGCGGCGCAGGCGGCTGACCAGGACATCGACGCTGCGGTCCGACGAGGGCGTATCGCGAATACCCGCCAGTTCCATCAGCCGCCCGCGCGCGATCACCGCCTGGGGGTGATCCAGCAGCACCGCAAGCAGGGTGAATTCGGCGGAGGTCAGCGTGACCGACGCGCCGTCGGGATCGACAACCTCCCGCCGGGCGAAGTCGACCTTCCATCCGTCGAACCAGGCTTCCGTCTGGCGCCGAAGGCCGAGCACGCGCTCGCCCCGCCCCCGCCGCAGCACGGCGCGCAGGCGGGCGGCCAGTTCCCGGCCCGAATAGGGCTTGCCCATATAATCGTCCGCGCCCAGTTCCAGGGCGATGACGCGATCGACCTCCGAACTGTCGGCGCCAACCAGGATCACCGGCACGTCGCTGCGTTCGCGCACATCGCGGCACAGATCCATGCCGTCGGCCGCGCGCAGGGCCGAATCCAGCACGATCACCCCGATGGGCAGGCTGCCCAGCGCCTCGAACACGTCCTGTCCGGTCGTGGCGGGCATCACGCGAAAGCCGCTGCGCTCCAGATAGTCGCGGGTGGCCTGCCGGATGTCGGGCTGGGTTTCGGCAACCAGAATGAGGGGGGCGCTCATCGGCAATCCTTGCACCACGCATGGCGCCGCAGGCGCACGGCCCGGCCTGCGCGGCTGCCCAATGTCATGCGAAAATCTCTGCGGCGAAGGGGATCATGCCGCGCAGGACTTAGGCCCGATCGGTGTCTGCGAGATTGGCCAAGCGTTACAAATTGTTGCTGCCGTGCCGGAGCCGGTCAGGCCGCTCCCAGCGCCGGCTCCCGCACGGGTGCGACATGGCGCGGGCCGGCAGGCAGGTGGGCCATCAGCGTTGCCAGCCACAGCGCATCGCTGCCGGCGCGATGGCGCTGCGGGCAACGCCGGTCGGCGGCAGCAACGGCCGCGACGATCCCCGCTTCGTCCGTGCCGCTTTCCTCCAGGATCAGCGCAACATGATGGATCGCGAAGGGCGGCGGTCGACGCGCCGCGGCGGCCAGTTGCTCCAGCCAATATTGGTCGAGCCGGCTGTCGGCGACGATGCGCGCTTCGCCGGCGGTCTGCGCCAGTTCGGCGAGCACGACGTCGGCGGGCATCCCTTCCCGCTCGATGGTCGCCCGGTCGATGCCATGCAGCGCCTCCGCCTCGGCCGTCCAGTGTCCATCGGACCAGTCCGCATGCGGACGGATCAGCCAGCTCCGCGTCCAGCGATCGCTGGCCAGGCCGACCTCTATGGGAAAGGAGCGCCCGTGGCGGGGAAGGCAGGATGCCTCGAAATCAATGGCCAGCACAGTCACGCGAAAAGGCTCCGTTCGAACGCCGGCCGACATGCGTCGTCCGCCATTCCGATGCCCCCCTGTCGCGTGCAACTATGTCAGGGCGAAGTCATATGCCAGCGCGCCCGGAAAAAATCCCTCCAACCGCACGACCGGCAGGACGAACGGGGCGGGCGCAAACGGCGACGGGACACCCGGAATCTGCTAATCCGCGCCGCGAATCCCGCATCGGAGAACAGCATGACCGTCGTCGCCGCCTTCCTCTACCGCAACGGCGTGCGCGTGCGCCCGGTAGCGATCGATGAAAGGGTGGACTGCGCCGACGATGCGTCGGAATTCGTCTGGATCGGCGTTTGCGACCCGACCGAGGAGGAGATGCGCACGCTCCAGCGGACGTGGCACCTGCACCCGCTGGCGGTGGAGGATGCGATCAAGGCCAACCAGCTGCCCAAGGTCGATCAGTTCGGCGACGACCTGTTCGTGGTCGCACGCACCGCCCGCGTCGAGGGAGAGAGCATCGCCTATGGCGAGACCGCCGTCTTCGTCGGGCGCAACCATATCATTACCGTCCGCCACGGATCGGCGCGCGCCCATGTCACGCTGCGCCAAGAGCTGGAGCAAGTGCCGCAACGGCTGGCACTGGGCGTCGATTACGTGCTGCACGCGATCCTCGACTTTATCGTCGACGGCTATCTGCCCATCATCGAAGGGATAGAGGCCGAGGCGCTGGGCATGGAGCAGCGGATGATCGACCATTTCCTGGCGCGCGAGGAAATCACCCGCATCTTCGCGCTGCGGCGGCAACTGATCGCGTTCCAGCGCATGTTGGGGCCGATGCACGAAGTTGCGACGAAATTCGTCAAGGTCGAGATGCCCTGCATCGATGCGGACGCCCGCCCCTATTTCAGCGACGTGCGCGACCATGTGCGCCGGGTAGAGACGATGGTGTCGGACCTGCGCGAGATATTGGCGAGCGTGTTCGAATCGAGCAATTTGCTGGAACAGCAGCGGACCGGCGATATCACCCGGCAACTGGCGGCATGGGCAGCGATCCTGGCGGTGCCGACCGCGATCGCGGGCATTTATGGAATGAATTTCGACTATATGCCCGAACTGCGGACGCATTACGGCTATTTCGTCGTGCTGGGCGTGATCGTCTTGCTGTGCAGCCTGCTCCACTGGCGTTTCCGGAAGCTCGGCTGGCTGTAGAGCGAAAAATGGTGCGCCTTGAAGGAGAAACTTTGAACCAGTTGTTCTCGACCTTGGCAGACTGGAACCAATTATTGTCCACTATCCCGCTGGACGCAATGGAAGATTTGCCAGCTATGGAAGGGCCAGAACCGCCCGGCCTATGATGGATATTAATTGATTCTGTAAACCCCCAATCTTCGTTTCAACCCGGCGCATCATGCTCGCGTGTTCCCTCACGCGGTTATGGTGCGCTTTTGTTTGTCGTGACCCATGCCTGATCAGAAAAAACGCGATGCGCCGCTTTCGCTGCGGCTCTCGCGTGACGAACGCGCGCGCCTTGAGCGCGACGCGGCGGGCATGTCTCTGGGCGCATATATAAAGTGGCGCTTGTTCGATCCCGACCGCCCACCGCCACGCACACGCGGCAAGGCTCCGGTGCGCGACCATATATTGCTTTCGCAGCTTATGGCCTTGCTGGGCCAGTCGCGCCTGTCCTCCAACATCAACCAACTCGCCAAGGCCGCCAATAGCGGCTCGCTTCCCGTCACCCCGGAAACCGAAGCCGATCTGCGCCACGCCTGCCACGATCTGGCCGACATGCGCCGGATGCTGATGCGGGCGCTGGGTCTCGACGCGGGAGGTGCCCTATGATCATCAAGGCATCGACACGCGGCAACCCCACGGCGCTGGCGCGGCATCTGCTCAACGACCGCGACAACGACCAGATCGAAGAACATGATGTACGCGGCTTCATGGGCCACGATGTCATGGCCGCCATGCGCGAACAGCAGGCGATGGATCAGGGCGTGAAATCCCGCCAGACATTATTCTCCGTTTCGCTGTCGCCGCCGCAGGAGGAAAGCGTCGATGTGGCGGTGTTCGAAAAGGCCATCGACGACATCGAACTGTCTGTCGGCCTCAAGGATCAGCCCCGCGTCGTGATCTTCCATGAGAAGGAAGGCAGACGACATGCCCATGCCGTCTGGTCGCGCATCGATGCCGAGCGGATGACCGTCATCCCGCTGCCATTCTACAAGCAGCGGCTCATGGAAATCTCCAAGGACATCTATCTCGAACAGGGCTGGAAACTGCCGAAGGGCTATATCGACAAGGCCGAGCGCGATCCGCGCAATTTCGATTTGTCGCTTTATCAGCAGGCCAAGCGCGAAGGGATCGACCCCAAACAACTGAAGATGATGGCCAAGGAAGCATGGGCGATCTCTGACAGCCGCGAGGCGTTCGAGGAGGCGCTGGAAGCGCGCGGCCTCTATCTCGCCAAGGGCGACCGGCGCAGCCATGTCGCGATGACCTGGCGCGGCGAGGTCATCGCGCTATCCCGGTTGCTCGACAAGAAAACCAAGGATGTGCGCGAACGGCTCGGCAGCGCTGACGATCTGCGCAGCCTCGACGATACCCGCGCCCATGTCGCGCAAAACATTGCGCCGACCTTGCACAAGGTGATCGGCGAAGCCGACAGGCAAAAGGCCGAGCAGCTTGCACCGCTCGATGCGCAGCGCATGGCGATGAAGGGCGATCATGCCGCTGAACGCCAGCGCATGGATGCTGGTCTCAAACAGCGCCACGACACCGAACAGCGCGAACGCGCCGAACGGATGCGCCATGGCCTTGCCGGGCTGATGGACCGCATCACGGGTCGCTATGCGAAGCTTCGCGAACAGAATGAGCGCGAGGCATGGGCCGCGCTCCAGCGCGACCGCGACCAGCGCCAGCGGCTGATCGATGCCCAGCTTGCTGAACGCCGCCAGCTTCAACAGCGCATCGTCGATGTCCGCAAAGAGCATGGCGACCGTGTCGCAGAACTGCACCGCGATTTGGCGGCACAGCTTGCCGCCGACCGCAGCGAGCAGCGCGATGCCCGGCGCGCATGGCTCGAAGCCCAGCAGCGCCGCGAACAGGATGATCGCCGCGACTGGCTGGAACAGCAGCAGCGCATCAAGGATCAGGAGCGCGAGCAATGGCTGGCCAGCCAGCAATCGACCACACGGCAGGCCGATCCGGCGCGCGACGATGATCGCCTCTCATGGCTGTTCGAGCAGCAGCAGCGCCCGACGCGGCAGGATGTCGAACAGACCCGGCCCGATCTCACGCCCGACTTCAACGAGCGCGTGAAATGGCTCGAACAGAATAAGGGCCGCGACCCTGTGGATCGCGGCCCCGACATCGACCTGTAAAAAGATCAGGCTTCGACCGTCGCCTTGGGCTGGCGCGTGGCGCGGGGCTTGGCGGGGGCTTTCGCCTTCTGGCCCGTCTTGCGGCCCAGACCGATCTTGAGCGCCAGTTCCTTGCGCTGCGCGGCATAATTGGGCGCGACCATCGGATAATCGGCGGGCAGTTTCCACTTGGCGCGATAATCTTCCGGGGTCATCTGATAATGGGTCATCAGGTGACGCTTGAGCATTTTCAGCTTCTTGCCGTCTTCCAGACAGACGATGTAATCAGGCTTGATGCTCGACCGTATCGAAACAGCCGGTTCCTGTATTGGGGCCTCTTCGGCGACTGGCGTTCCAAGACCAGACAGAGCGGCATGGATGCTCGCGATCAGATTGGGCAATTCCGATATCGCAACGCTGTTGTTCGATACATGCGCCGCGACAATATCGGCTGTCAGCGTGATCAGGGTTTCATCACTCATGTTTGATTTCCTGCTTTTGTGGAATTGGGCATTCGTGGCCCAAGACTCGACCCGCGATGAAGGATTTTCATGGCTGATCGCGTTTCTATTATTCAAAGCAGGGAAACTCAACATGCATCCAAAACGGATGTAAAACAGGGGCCGCGCATCTTCTGCGCGGCCCCTGTAACTGCCTCCTTCTTTCCTGGCGGGCGGCGCTATCGCCTGCCGCCGCCGCTGCCGATCGTGAAGAGCAGGAATTCGCCGCCCATCAGGGCCAGCATCACCATAAGCGCGCTGAACAGGAAGGTTCCCATCGCGACGATGATCCACCAGAAGAACCAGCCGATCGCCACCATCCACGAACCATAATTCGCTTCCATATAGCCGATCGCCCAATCCACGGTCGCGCCGTGGATTTGCGGCGTGAACACGAAGGTGAGGCCGATCGCAACGGTGATTGACAACCCTTTGATGATCCAGTTCGTCGGATTGCCGCCGCCGCTGCTCCCGTTACCAAAGCCCTTGTTTTGCCCGAACATATCCCTTGTCTCCCTATGCGCCAGAGCGAAGCCGGTCGGCTTGCCATGGCCGGGAGAATAGCCGCTGCGGGCAGGCTCTCCGGGGGGATAGGCCCCGGAACGACCGGAATTAGGGATTTGTTAACCCTTTCCTAACGGATTTCCGCCTATCATGGTTGTGGGCCAGAACAAACAGAACAACCGGGCCAAGCGAGGGTGCATGGGGTTCGACCCTGCCGACATCGAGCGGATCAAGGCCGCCGTCCCGAACGATTACCGACCGCCGCGCGATGCGGGCGGCCAGCTTTCCAGCGCATTTTTCTCAGTTGATTCACTGCGTGAATCAACTGCCCTGCAGGGCAGCGAATTTGAACGCCATCAACTCGGTATGACGTTCCTCGACAATGGCGACGACGATGCCGCCAATCCCAATTTCCTGCTGACGGGCGCGCAGGCGAAAGTCCGCGCTGAACGGATCGAAAAACAACAGCGCAAGGAACAGGACGAACAGCGCCAGTTTCTGGCTGATCTGCACGAGGCGCTCGACCGCCGATTGGCCGCGCTCAATGCAGAGTTGGAAGCCATCGACCAGCGCTTGGAAGAAATCCGCCTTCGCCGCGAGCAGATCGGCGAAACGCTGG
This sequence comes from Sphingobium sp. OAS761, assembly GCF_024168485.1. Lineage (GTDB taxonomy): Bacteria > Pseudomonadota > Alphaproteobacteria > Sphingomonadales > Sphingomonadaceae > Sphingobium. The sequence goes on along the minus strand of NZ_JALJVY010000016.1, from coordinate 5,033 downwards.
AAGCCATGGACGAGATCGCGCGCCTCAAGCGCATGGGCAAATATGATCCCAACAACCCGGCACATGCCCGACTTGCACAACAGGCCGGGCTATCGTCCGACGAGGTATCGCGCATGGATATGGCCGAACTGGCCAAACGCCGCGCCGATCTCAGCCGCGAAGATGGCGATCTCGATACCGAATGGAATAGCCGCATGAAGCGTCGCGGCGACGTGGTTGCCGAGCGTGACGATGTCATCGAAGCCAAGAAGGATATCGAGAACGCCGACACCGAAGAAGCGCGCATCAAGGCCGAACGCCGTGCCGTGTCGGTATTGGGTGCGCAGCAGTTGGGCGAGGCGGCCTACCAGACCGACATGCAACGCGCCAAGATCGTTGCGGCAGATGCCGTCGCCTCAGCCGAGCTTGCACCGGCTAAGGCAGACAGCGCGGCCTATACGCGCGCGGCAGCGACGGGAACCGGGGAGACCGTCAAGGACGGATCGGTTGTAGGTTGGGAGTTGGACGATTCCGATCCAACCCGGCCTTTGCCGACAGCGCCGAAGCCGGGCTGATCGTTGGTCATCATGCGATCCATTTGAACGCCACCGCTGCCAACGGCGCGCCCATCATGGCGAAGAACAGAACCGCGCAGCCTTCCGTCTTTCCCGTGGTTCGTTGAGCTTCACTGGAAAGGCGGATTTGCCGTTGCATATGTTCATCGGCTTCCTTCCTCCGACGCTTCTCGCGTGCCTGCTCCTCGGCAATGCGCTGTTGGCGCATCCGCTCATTGTGGGCTTTCGTTTTTGGGTCTTCGGCCATGCTGCTTCCCCTGACATGCGCGGCGCGATCCGCCGCGCGAAGACAGACTATCCGGCGTAATATTCTCGCCAGACATCGCGCACGAGACGGGTGATTTCCGGCCCGCTGATTTCGTTCAGATCGATCGGATTGGTGACGTGATGGCCCTTGGCGTAAATCTCCAAGGACGGCGGTTCACTCGTCGGACCCATGAACACGCAATTGATCTGGTAGCCCTGCGCAACGGCCTCCTGCATCGCAGCCCGCACCTTGTGCCAGCTTGGCGTTGTCGCGCCGAACAGAATGACGGTCGGTGCGTTGCGGCTCAATTGCGCCGCCGAGAAGCGGACAGAATTCGGCCCGATCTTACGCGCATCGCTGATGGAGATATTGACTTGGCTATTGGACGCTGGCTGCGCGGTTGCGGGCATGGTGGTGGCTGCCGCCAGCATCGCAGTGCAAATCACCCGATGCGAAAGCCCGGCATTCTGCCGAAAGATGCCCCAAAACATGGCCATTTCCCCGTGATTGGTTCACGCGGAAAATAGCTCTGTGCAACACTATCGGCAAAAGTGTTGCAACAGAAGTTATTATTTTTCAATAACTTATTGAAGAGGCCATATCATAAGCTGTGTCCGCCCGAGGCACTTCATAGACCTTAAACATAAAGCGGAAGCGACTGAGTTCAATTTGCGCTCTGCCCCCTCACTGGAATTGCAACCGCTGAATTGTAGACTGAAAGATTGAACTCGATGTCCGCAACGGGGAAGGTCAATATGTCGAACTCCGCTGGTCGGCCCAGTTCGCACATTTCAATCAGAAGCTTGCCGTCGATCAGTTGAATTTGCTCTATTACCTCGCTGTCCATCGCTCGGCTCGCGGCCACCCTTGCGAAGGGGCTGAATGTTCCTGTGGTGACAAATATTCCGCTGAGCATTTGCTCAATCACCATAGCGCCAACAAACTCCCTGACACTGCTGACTGGCTCGCCACCCCGACGGATTGCCCTGCGTTTTACCTGCACCGCCATCTCATCATCGCCTTTGACGAGATAGAGATCGATTCCTCGGTCGTTGGGGCCACCAACATATCGAACATCGCAGTGATGCGTTTCTCGAAAAACGTGTCCAACCAGTTCCTCCAGCTTGCCTGGATCGACTTTCTCTAGCTTGTCCGGGTTACTGGCCAAATATTCACAAAGATTTTCGACAGGTACGGCAGAAGATGATACGGCAAAGGACTTTAGCACCGCTCGGCGTTGAAACGACTTGATACCGCATCGAAGGCCATAGTCGTCATATTGATCAAGCAGCGTATGTTCGGTTTCCCACCAACCGCAATTGGCACACCGCGAAATATAAATATCTCGAAACCCTTCAGTGTGCCGGTGTGTCGTACTCGACAACGGTTTTTTGCAATGCGGGCAGTGGGTGAATACAGCAAGCTGGCCGAACGAGTGACGCCTCGTAAAGTTGTAGTCCATTTCATCTAAAAGGATCTGATGCTGATCAGACGTGCCTATGTAGTCGAAACCTTTGGAAGTCCGTGGTTTTCTAAAACGGTGTCCGTTCCTTCGCTGATCCGCGAGAGACGCAGAAACATCGCAGTTCCCATCTTCATCGCTACAGGTCAGTTCGACAAAATCCTGATATACTACAATTGGATCATCCACGTCCATCAATAGGCACCTTATATCTGATGCTACAGCACAGGTATCAGAATCGTTTGGATGTCGTTGAACTTGAGCATCCATGTTCAGATCGCATTCTATATATAGTTCGGCGACAATGTGTCTCGCGTACCGAAGAGCGACGGCACTTGCTAACCTGTTAGAGGCGACAACCCGAGGATGATACCCGAAATTCTCACGGAAGGTATCAGGCCAAGCGCCGAGATCTCATTCGAAAAAATCGGCGCAACCCTATTGCCGATTTTGTTGCGAATCGGGGATGATGGTTCATGTCGCATATGCAGGTCGGCGATTGGCAGCCCTATGACGAGGCTGGCCGCCGCAAATATGTCAACGGAGCCGAACGCAAACGCTTCCTTCAAGCCGCCGATCAGATGGGTAACGAGGTGCGGGCACTTTGCTATGTGCTGGCCTATTCCGGTTGCCGGATATCCGAGGCGCTGAATCTGTCGCGCGATCAGATCGACCATGAGCGCGGCGCATTGACCATCCGCACCCTGAAACGCCGCAGGCTGCGCTTTCGTATGGTGCCAATTCCGAGGCGATTGATCGCCATGCTGATGGCGTTGCCCGGTCACGCCAATGGCCGCATCTTCGTCATGCACCGTTCGACCGCATGGCGGCAGGTGAAGAGCGTCATGTTTACCGCAGGCATTCATGGCCCGATGGCGACCGCCAAAGGACTTCGGCACGGATTCGGCATTCGTGCAGCAGGCAGTTCGGTGCCGCCCAATCTCATCCAGAAATGGCTGGGTCATGCATCCGGCGTGACGACAGCTATCTACCTTGATGCAGTAGGGGTCGAAGAGCGGGAATTCGCCGAGCGGATGTGGTGACGTTTCTGTAGGCCAGCTTCTCCGGTCGATCCCGGCAAACACCATCAGCGGCAATCATTCGGGGAGCGTGGCACGGTCCGGCGGGCCGTCAACGCGCTGCGCTTCCGCGTCGCTATGCTCCTTGTGCAGCTTGCCCCTAACGGGCGCTGGCGCGGCGTGGACAGTCCGCCTTCCGACCGTCGCCTGATCCTCTCCCCATGAAGCCGCAATGGTGCGGCATCGAAAAGGAGAAGACCAAATGACGACAGAAAACAGCAACAACCACCGCCATCCCGAATACCGGCTCTATCACGTCCTCGGCCAAGGCGAGAGCAGCATCTGGACCGCGATCGGTGCCGCTTGGCCGCACCGTGACCAGCAGGGCTTCGCGATCAGCCTCAGCATGGTGCCGCTCAACGGGCGGATCGTCATGCGCGCCATCAGCGAAGGCAATGGGGGTCCGCAATGACCCCCTTCACCTTGCCCCGGAACAGTATCATCCATGGCGATTGCCTGAACGCGATGCGAACCCTGCCCAGCCGGGGCGTCGATTTCATCCTCACCGATCCGCCCTATGTGACGCGCTATCGCGACCGCAGCGGCAGGCAGGTTCTCAATGACGACAATGCCGATTGGATCGAGCCAGCCTATGCGGAGATGTATCGCCTGCTGAAATGCAATAGCTTCACCGTCAGCTTCTACGGCTGGAACAGCATCGACCGCTTTTCGGCGGCATGGGCCAAGGCGGGCTTTCGCATGGTCGGCCATATCGTGTTTCGCAAACGCTATGCGTCGTCGCGCGGGTATCTCGCCCGCCATCATGAAAATGCCTACCTCCTGGCCAAGGGCAGGCCGGATATGCTATCAAGAAGAGTTATCGGCGATGTCATCGACATGCCATATACTGGCAATCGCCTACACCCTACGCAGAAACCAGTCGCGGCGCTCACGCCTCTCATCGAGAGCTTCTGCCCGCAAAGCGGCATCATCCTCGATCCGTTTTGCGGATCAGGATCGTCGCTTGTCGCTGCCCAGCAACAAGGCCGCGATTGGCTCGGGATCGAACTTGATCCCAACCATCATCGCATCGCCAGCAGTCGGCTCGCGGGCGAAATGGAGGAAGCAGCATAGGCTTCCACCAAGCCATCGCCGCCGATGCGATGGCGGGGCCGGTTTCCCGGCCCCGCTCACCTTTTCGTTTACTCAGCCGTGATCGGCCTACCTTCAATTTTGTATGCCGCATCCCAGAGCTGAAGTCTCAGAAGGTGCGAACCCCGGCTTCCACGTCGCGGCTTCCGCTTCGCAAAAACCTTGATGTCTGTTGTCCAACTGAACGACAGCTCATAGGCATAGGCTTCTTCGACGATATCTGGGTGGATGTAGATCGCAGCGCCATATTCGTTCACGATCTTTCCGCCTCTTTCCACGAAGTCGAGTATCCGGCTCATCAGGAAGATGAAGCTCCCCATCCGGGACAATTCATCTTCCACCAACCGCTTTGCCAAAGTCTGTTTGAACTCGGCGCTCAGCAAGACTGCGGCACATTCCAACTTAACAAAATTGCCCATCGCGTTATCCTTCGCGATGGAGGAAAGCTACTTAAGTATGTCGATCCTGAAGGCCTTCGGACCACCGGAATTCCTCCACTTCCAGCTAGGCTCAGGACTCATTGATCGAGCCAGAAGATGACGGTTGCGGCGATGCAGATAGCGGACATGAAGGTGTGCGCGCAGCGATCGTAGCGGGTG
>NZ_JALJVY010000015.1 GCF_024168485.1 Sphingobium sp. OAS761 | reverse complement strand
GCCGGGCACCCGGGAGGCATTGGCGTTATCGGAATAGGTGCGGCCGACATAGCGCAGGCCTGCGCGGGCCTGAAGCCGCTTGGTGGCATCGTAGCGCAGCCACAGGTTGGCGGTCGTCTCGGGAATGTTCGGCGGGGTGTTGCCATTGTACGAAACGCCGCCCGCGTTGAACTCGTCGAACTTTGCGTCGAGCACGGTGCCGTTGGCCTCGATGCCGAAGCCTTGCGGGAGATCGAGCGTCAGCGACGCCTCCAGGCCCTTCGCCGATCGCTGGCCGACTTGAAGCGGCGTCGTGCTGGTGAGATTGTTCGGGTCGCGCACCAGGAGGTTCTTCTTCACGATCCGGTAGGCGGCGAAGGTGAAGCTGCCGCGCCCGTCGAGGAAGCTGGCCTTGACGCCCGCCTCCACCTGATCGCCGGTCGTGTTCTTGAACTGCGCCTGGCTGGGGGAGAAAGTGACCAGAGACCCGAGCGGGTCCACCGCCGTTGCATATTGGGCGTAGAGCGAAAGCGCCGGCACCGGCTGATAGACGGCCCCGACCCGCCATGTGGTATTGCTCAGCGTCTTGTCGAGCGCCTGTGTCTCGCTGCCGTTGGTGGCGATGGTGAAGCGCTTCACATTGGCGTGCTCGAAATTGATCCCGGCGACCAGCGATAGCTGGTCGGTGAACGCCAGCCGGTCTTCGGCAAAGAGCGAATATTGGCGCGTGCGGGTGCGATAAGCCGGCAGGACCGGCACGGTCGTATCAAACAGGCCGGGCGTGAAAACGAACGGATCGACCGGACTGTCGGGTATCGCCGCAGCGCCCGGATAGAAATCGTTGCTGTGCTTGAACTTGATGCGATTGATATCGAAGCCGATCACGAGGTCGTTTTTCATCCCGCCAATGGGACGACTGACGACCACGCTCGTCTGGTTGCCGATCTGCGTCTGGTCATGATCGATCCCCAGATAGTCGGTGCGGTCGATCTGCCCCGTCGTGCCATTCCAGAAATAGCTTTCGAGGTTCCGCCAGCGACGGTCGGTGGTCAGCCGATAGGTGGTGCTGGTAAGATCGATTCCTTCGGCGATGCCCCATTGCGCCTTTAGCGTCGTCCGGTTGTCCTTGTAATGGATCACCGCGTCCGAGACGTTGTAGTTCAGCCGCTTGTTGCGATCGTCCAGCTTGCCGTCGATCAGCGGCGTGCCGAAATAGCGCGTCGGCTTCTGGTCGCTATAGTCGTTCGAGAGGGTCAGCGCGAAATTCTCGGCAGGGGCAAAGCGTAGCGAGCCGGATATCGCCAATCCCTTCGAGCGGCCGCGCTCCACCCAGCCGTCCGACTGGGTGCGGCTGACATCAACGCGATAGGAGAGCGTGTCGCTTGCTGGCCCGCCAATCCCTGCGCCGATCCGCCAGCTATCCTGCGATCCATAGCCCGCTTCGGCATCGATAACGGTACGTTCGCTATTGGGCTTTCTGGAGATGACGTTCACCGCGCCGCCGATTGCGCCCTGTCCGTAAAGCACCGAGGCTGGGCCGCGCAGAACCTCGATCCGATCGACGGTCCACGGATCGGTCGGGAAGGTGACGGTGCCTGCGCCGGGATAGAGGCGAACGCCGTCATAGAGGATCATCACCGATCCCTGGCCGCTGAACCCACGCGCGGCGAGACCGGTCCCGCCATTGCCGGGATTGGCGACCGAACTGATGCCGGTGGCGCGGGTGACGGCATCGACGATCGTCAGGTCACCGCGCGCGCGGATTAGGTCGCCGGTCAGCACTTCGACGCTCGCTGGCGTCTCCAGCGCCGTGAGGTTGAGCCGGCTGCCGGTCGATTGCGGTTCGTCGAGTGCCGTGTTGCGCTGGCCAGTCACGAGGATGGCAGAAGTACCGTCATCCGCCTCTTCAGCATGAGCGATCGTGGCCATGGAGGAGGTCGACAATGCGAAGGCCAGAGCCAGGAAAGAGGTATAGGAAGGTGCGATAGTCATCAGAAAATAGCCCCGTCGGCGTCATTCGACGTCGGGCAGGGGCGTGCCGTTCACGAACGGTCAGTCCGCAAAGCGACCGGACGCCATGGGCGACCGCCTCACGAACCGATGCGGCCCCCGCCGCTCGTTCGTCGCTCAGACGGAGTTCACCGTGCCGCGGCCATCCCCTGGACCAAGGCAAGAGCGACCAGACGCTGGCAGGTCTCCTGGCTCGCGGGTCACAGCTTGATGCACGGCCTTCCCAGGCCTCGCAGGAGTTAGCGTCCGGCCCAGTGGCTGCTTCCCCGCATTTGGGAGAAGCGATATGCATCGCGCTCGCCGCTTACAGTTGCAGGGACAGCCCCGGATTTGGAGGGCGGGAGCCCTCCTCACCGCGTTCCCTTTTAAGCCTCTATCGAGGCACCGGCGCGATCATGCTCAGGACAGTCCTGAACGGCGCTCCCGATAACGGTCAGTTGGCCGTTCGGCAAGACAGTATCGAATGCTGGTCCTGAGCGCGGGGCCTAGCTGGCAATGTGGTCCCGATTTTTCTGATCCCGCTGCTCCGCAGCGACCGCCGGGCTCTCGGCGCCGCGGCAGCGTTGCGTGTTGATCGACAATAGCCGCGTCACCAGACAGGGTATCGGTCAGGGATGAAGATGGTCCTCGGCTGTGCAGGGCTCCGCTTCAGTCTGAATGGTAACATGGGCGATTGAAAACCGCCGCGCCAGCATCGTCTGGACAGCTGCGCGGACGGTCTCGCCGTCATCGGCCTGGTCCAGTTCGACATGAGCGGTCAAGCTGACGTCGTCGCTGGCCAGCGACCAGACGTGGAGGTCGTGAACGCCACTAACGCCGGGAACTTCTGCAATCGCCCCGCGAATCTCGCCCAATGCAAAATGCCCGGGCACGCCTTCAAGGAGGACATTGGTCGTGTCCCTGAGCAGAACCCATGTCCGCGGGAGCACCCACAGCCCGATACCGATCGCGACGATCGGGTCGACCAGCGTCCACCCCGTGAACTGGATGACGAGCGCGCCGGCAATGACGCCGATCGATCCTAGCATATCCGCCCAGACCTCGAGATAGGCGCCCTTGACGTTCAGGCTCCGCTCCTTGCCCGCCATCAGGAGGCGCATGGCGATCAGGTTGATGACCAGGCCGAGCCCCGCGATGATGAGCATGCCGGTCGAACCGACGGGTTCGGGTTGGCGAAACCGCTGTATCGCTTCGATGAGGACGTAGATGGCCACGCAGAACAGCATCATCGCGTTGAAAGCGGCAGCGAGGATCTCGAAGCGACGATAGCCGAACGTGCGCTTGTCGTCGGGCGCCTTCTGGCCGATGCGGATCGCCATGAGCGCAATAACCAGCGCCGCAACGTCAGTCAGCATATGCCCGGCATCGGAGAGGAGCGCGAGGCTATTGAATGCAAATGCGCCGATCACTTCCGCGACGAGAAATCCGCCCGTCAGAAGCAGGGCGATTGACAGCATCTTGGCATTGGCGCCCGCGCTATGGTCGTGGCTGTGTCCGGCTGCCGAATGATCATGCATGTTATTCTCCTGCCGGTTAGTGGAATTTAGTCGTCTGAATGCCTTCGTGCTGCATCGTAGGAGAGGCGGATCGCGTCGGGATGAGACTGGACCAGAGGAAGGGGTGCGCGGAAATGGCCTGTCCGTTGGAGAGGACGGAAATACATGATCTTTGACGAGGAGCTGAGGATCACACGCCCATCATTCAGCCCCTCTACGTCCACATGGCCCCTCAGTCTCGATGGGCGGGCGGACCGGATATCGCCCGTGACAATCAGCGTTTCGCCCTTTCGTACTGCCTTCAATGCCGAAAAGCTTACGCCCGAAGCTGGCAAAAGTTCGATCGGTACATCCGATCTCAGGATGGTTGAGGAAGCGCAGCCTGAGCTCGCCAGCGTGAGAATGACGAATAGCAGTCGTCGCATCATGACCTCCCTGGGTTTTGAGCGGTTTCATAGGGTGACACATCGGTTTCCGTGCGTCCGAAGCGCGCGTAGAGCGTCGGCAGCACGAACAGGGTCAGGAGCGTCGCCGAAACGAGGCCACCGATGACCACGGTTGCCAAGGGCTTCTGCACTTCGGCACCCGCGCCGGTCGCCAGCGCCATGGGGACAAAGCCCAGGGAGGCGACGAGCGCCGTCATGACCACCGGCCGCAGGCGCGCGAGGGCGCCTTCGAACGCCGCTCTGCCGCGATCCATGCCGCGCGCCATCAGATCCTGGATCGACGTCACCATGACCAGGCCGTTGAGCACCGCGATGCCCGACAGTGCGATAAAGCCGACCGCAGCTGAGATCGAGAAGGGCATGCCGCGCAGCAGAAGGGCAAGCACGCCACCGACCAGCGCCAGAGGCACGCCGGTGAAGACGATCGCCGCCTCGCGAACGCTGCCGAGCGCACCGTACAGCAGGAGTATGATCAGCGCGAAGCAGGCCGGGACGACCAGAAGAAGGCGCTCGCGCGCCGAGGCCAGATTCTCGAACTGGCCGCCCCATTCGAGATAGGTTCCGGCCGGAAGCCGCACGTCGGATGCGATCCTGGCCCGGGCGTCGGCAACAACGCCCGACACGTCTCGGCCGCGTACATTGGCCTGAACGACGATGCGGCGCTTGCCATTCTCCCGGCTGATCTGGTTGGGACCGTCGACGACCGCGAGGGTGGCGACGCTTGCCAGCGGCACGAAGGTGCCGCCTGGCGTGGGCACAGGCACCTGCCCCAGCGTCTCAAGATTGGTTCGCGCTTCGTCTCCCAGTCTGATCGTGACCGTAAAGCGCCGGTCGCCCTCGAAGATCATCCCGGCATCGCGGCCGCCGATTGCCGCGGACAGGGTGTCTTGAAGCACGCGCGCGCTGATGCCGAGCCGCGCCATGGCGTCGCGGTTCGGGCGAACGTCGAGCATCGGCAGGCCCTCGGTTTGTTCGACCCGCACGTCGGTTGCCCCCTCGATGGTTCGCAGGGTCGCGGCGATCCGGTCCGCCGTGCCGCTCATCTGGTCGAAGTCATCGCCGAAGACTTTGATTGCGATATCGCCGCGAACGCCGGCAATCAGCTCATTGAAGCGCATCTGGATTGGCTGCGTGATCTCATAGGCATTGCCAGGGAGCAGCGAGAGGCGCTTCTCTATCCGCTCGACCAGCTCGGCCTTGGCAAGATGAGGATCGGGCCACGCATCGCGCGGCTTCAGGATGACGAACGTGTCGGTCGCGTTGGGCGGCATGGGATCCGACGCCAGTTCGGCCGTGCCCGTCTTGGAAAAGACGAACTTCACTTCGGGTTCGCGCGCGATGGCATGTTCGACATCGAACTGCATCGCCTGGGCCTGTTCGACCGACGTGCCGGGAACGCGCACCGCCTGCACGAGGATGTCGCCTTCGTCGAGCTGCGGCAGGAATTCCTGTCCGAGCGCCATGAAGCCGGCGATCGCGATGACGAACGCGCCGAACCCGAAGCTGAGCGTCCGGCTCGGCCGACGCATCGCGGCTTCAAGGCCGGGCTGATAGCGCCGCTTGAGCCAGACCATGATGCGGCCTTCCTTTTCCTCGACCGGCTTCGACAGCCAGATCGCCAGCATGGCGGGCACGAAGGTGAGCGACAGGATGAAGGCGAAGGCGAGCGCGAGGATGACGGTCAGGGCCATCGGCGTGAACGTCTTGCCCTCAACCCCGCTCAGGGTGAGCAGCGGCACATAGACGAGGATGATGATCGCCTGGCCATAGACGGACGGACGGATCATCTCGCGCGCGGCCGCGCTCACGGCGGACAGGCGCTCCTCAAGATCGAGAGTTCTGCCCCTGTGATGCTGGCGCTCGGCGATCCGGCGCAGCGCATTTTCGACGATGATCACGGCGCCATCGACGATGAGACCGAAGTCGAGCGCGCCAAGGCTCATGAGGTTTGCCGAAACGCCGCCACGCAGCATGCCGAAGCTGGTGAGGAGCATCGTGATGGGGATGACGAGCGCGGCGATCAGCGCCGCGCGGAAATTGCCGAGCAGCGCGAACAGCACGACGACGACTAGCAGCGCGCCTTCGCTCAGATTCTTTGCGACGGTCGTGATGGTGGAATTGACCAGCGCCGTGCGGTCGAGGACCGGCTCGACGATGACGTCGGTCGGCAAGGAGGCGTTGATCTCCTCGAGTCGAGCGGCAACCGCCGAGGCCACCGTGCGGCTGTTTTCGCCGATCCGCATGACGGCGGTGCCCACGACGACCTCGCGGCCGTTTTCGGAGGCCGAGCCCATGCGCAAGGCCTGGCCGGTTTTGACGGTTGCCACCTGGTTCAGCAGGATCGGCACGCCTTCGCGCGTGGCGATGACGGTCCGGCCGAGATCGTTGGCATTGCGGATGCGGCCGTCCGATCGGACCGCAAGGCCCTCGCCGTTGCGGTTGATGACGCCGGCGCCCACCGCGCTGTTATTATCCTCAAGCGCGGTTGCGAGGTCAGTGAGGCTGAGATTCAGGGCCGCGAGCCGCTGGACGTCGGGCGCAACCTGATATTGCTTCACATGGCCGCCGATCGCATCGACGCCGGCAAGACCGGGGGTATTCTTCAGCAGCGGCGAGACGATCCAGTCCTGGACGGTGCGCAGGTAGGTGGCCTGATCGGCCTGGCCGACAAGCCGCTCGCCTTCAGGGGTGATGTAGCTTCCATCGGGCTGGATGCCGGGTTCGCCCGGCCGGTGCCGGTCTTCCTTGCGATGGGCAAGATGCACCGTCCACATGAAGACCTCGCCGAGCCCGGTCGCGATCGGTCCCATCTCGGGGGTGACGCCATCGGGAAGGCTTCCCTCGGCACTGCGGAGGCGTTCCGCGACCTGCGCGCGGGCGAAGAAGATGTCGGTCGAATCCGAGAAAACCGCCGTCACCTGGGCAAAGCCGTTGCGGCTCAGCGACCGGGTATATTCCAGGCCCGGAACCCCGGCGAGCGCTGTCTCGATCGGGAAGGCGACCTGCTTCTCGACCAATTCGGGCGAGAGCGCTGGTGCGCGGATGTTCACCTGGACCTGGTTATTGGTGATGTCGGGAACGGCGTCGATGGGCAAGCGGCTGAGCGCCCAGCCTCCGATCGTTGCCGCGATGAGGGTCATGAGCAGCACGAACCAGCGCCGCTCGACCGAAAAGGTGACGATACGCTCGATCATGGCTTAGTCCTCATGGCTCGCCTCGCCCTTTCCGAGCTCGGCCTTGAGGGTGAAGCTGTTGGTGACCGCGATCTGCTCGCGCCCGGTGAGGCCCGAGAGGATCGTCACGGCCTCGCCGCTGGGTTGGCCCAATGTGACCGGCGTGGCCTTGAAGCCCTGCGCGACGCGCACGAAGACCGTGGGCCGGCCTTCCACCGTCTGGACAGCCTCTCCGGGCACGAGAATGCCGCCGGTGCCGCCCGCCACGCTGATGGCGGCGGTGACCGGCTCGCCAACGCGCCACTGGCTCGCGCGATTGTCGATGATGGCGACCACGGGCACGAGGCGCGTGGTTTCATCAAGGACAGGCGAAACGAAGCTCACCCGGGCGGACGTCTTCCGGCCCGGCGCGCTAATAGTCACGGCCGATCCGGGCGTGACGCGACCAGCATCTGCCGGTGAGAGCGAAAGGCGGACCGAAAGCTGGGAGAGGTTGGCGACGCGGAACAGTTCGGCATCGGCTGCGACGGTCTGGCCGAGGGTCACGCTGCGGGCAATCACCTGCCCGCTCAGCGGTGCGGCAATGGCAAGGCGGTTGAGCCCGCCGCCCCCGCCCCCGGCCGCCGAGACCTGCTGCTGGGCGAGACGCAAGGCAATACTCGCCTCGGTCGCGGCTGTCCGAGCCGCGATGAGATCCTGCTCGGGCGACACGCGTTCAGCGAACAGGCGTTGTTCGCGGCGAAGATTGGATTGGGCGAGTGCGAGGCGTGCCCGGGCCGCCTCGACTTCGGCCTTGAGCGTTGCCGCCTCGCGGCTCTCGATCACGGCGAGCGTCTCGCCCCTTCCCACCGACTGTCCGAGATTGCGGGTGAGCGAAACCACACGCCCGCCGATCGCGGCGGAAACCACCTGCGTGCCCTGCGGGTCGCCCTCGATCGTCGCGGGGAGGGTGATGGCGCCCGCGCCGCCGGTGTCTGGCCGGGCCACTTCGATCCGCGCTGCCGCGATCTGTTGCGGGGTCAGGCGGATAAGCCGCTCTTCTCCCGCATGGGCTTCGTCCTTGGCATGGCCCTGCTCGGCCGGATCGCCGCCGCAGGCGGTCAGAAGGAGCCCGAGGGCAGCGGGCGCTATGGCCCGCATGACGAATTTCATGGCTTGTCTCCCTGTTGCGGCGCGCGAACGGTCAATCGCTCCAGCTGCGCCTGGGCATTGTGGTAAGCGAGAAGGGCGTCGATCGCGTTCGATCGGGTTTCGGCCAGCGTCCGTTCGGCATCGAGCAGGTCGAGCTGGCTGAACTTGCCTTCGCGGTAGCCGATCCGCGCGATCCGGGCCGCCTCCTCGGCCGCCGCGAGGGCGGGACCGGTCGCGGTGGCTGCGCTGGTGGCAGCATTGGCGAGTTCGGCTTGCGCCTCGGCCATGGCCTGGGCGACATCGAGCGCAGTGACGCGCTTGCGCGCCTCTGCCTGCAGGCGTTCGGCATGGGCCTGATCGAGGGCGGCTTTGCCGCCGTTGAAGAAGGGCAGAGGAATCGAAAGGCTGAACACGGCGGCGGTGTCGTTGGTCGCTTCAAGGCGGCGGGCGCCTGCGCTGACGGTCAGGTCGGGAACGCGCTGTGCGTCAGCAAGGCGTACCTGGGCGGTGGCCGTGACAAGATCGGCCTCGGCCGCAGCGAGCGCGAGCGTGCCCGCCGGATCTTGTGGGAACAGCGGACCGTAGCGGTTCTCGATCCGATCGAACCAGCTCTGGTCGAACGGACCGGTCACGGGTTGATTGATGCGCTGGCCGAGCGTGAAACGGGCAACCTCGGCCGAGCGCTCGGCGCGTTCCAGGGCGGCCGCTGCGTTGATTCTCGCCACGTCCGCCCGTTGTTGCTCGATGGGCGATGCGCGGCCTGCCCGGACCCGAACGTCGGCGGCCCGAAACGCCTCATTGGCAATGCGGAGCTGATCGCGCGCGTTGCCAAGCCGGCGATCGGCGGCAGCGGCTTCCCCATAGGCTTTCGTCACCGCGAACCGCAGATCGGTCTGGACGATCGCCTGTTCCAGAGCAGCGCGGTCGAGTTTCGCGCTGGCCACCGCCATTCGGGCGGATCGCTTGCCTCCGAGCTCGAGTGGCAGGGCGAGTGAGGACGTTGCTTCCATGCTCTGCGTCCCGGCGTAGATGCCGGTTCCGACGACATTTTCAGCTTCGACCGTCACGCTGGGATTGGGGCGCAAAGCGGCAACGGCGCGTCCGGCCTGCGCAGCGCGCACTCCGGCCGCCGCCGCGTCGAGCGACGGCGCGCTCGCGCCGGCGAGATCGAGCGCGCGATTCAATGTCAAAGGCGCCTGCGCCTCTGGTGGCGCTGCACTCTGCGCCTGCGCCATGCCAGCGCACGACGCCGCCGCGAGCAGCGCCGCTAGCAAACGATTCATGAGAAAACTCCTGATCCAAAGACAGCGGTTCGCGGCCTGCGAACCGAGCGTCAGAGGTCAGGCGATCGGAGGTCTCAGCTCGGCATGAACGGGTGTGGCCTCGCGCACGGGCGACGCCCATCCGAACCGAATGCGCTGTCCGGCAAAAGCGTTAGCGAGTTCGGCATCCTGAAGAGCTGCCGCGACATGATGACCATGACAGCCGCCGTGATGATGCGGATAGGCCTTGTCGCTATCGGCGGGAACCTGGTCCGCATCGCCTTCGCTGTGACCGGCCGCAGCCGATTGGTTGGCATCGATGCAACCGACTGGCTCCATGGCATGAGCAACCGATGCCGACACGAAGGACAGCATAAGGGCGAAACACGCGAAAAGGGAGAGCAGCCGGATCATCAACTTGCTGGAAGTCCCTATTTCATCGCGCGCCGAAAGGAAAGCGGTGCAGTCATGGAGTGAGCAGAGCGCATTTCTGTGGACGACTGGCGGATTATTTGCGCGCCGCCCCAAAGTCCAAGCGCTGCCATGATGCCCGCTACGATAATGTCGGGCAGGGCCGATCCGGTCCCAAAGACACCCAGCGCAGCCAGCAGCACCGCGACGTTGCCGATCGCATCATTGCGTGAGCAGATCCACACCGAGCGCATGTTCGCGTCACCCGTCCGGAAGCGATAGAGCATGAGGGCCACCCCGCCATTGGCGACCAGCGCCGCAAAGCCGACAATGCCCATCACCTCGGCTTGCGGATGGGTGCCGTGCGAGAACGCCCAGAGCGCGCTCAGCAGCACATAAAGGCCGAAGCTGAAGATCGTCGCACCCTTCACCATCGCGGTGCGCGCACGCCAAGCAAGAGCGAGGCCTGCGACGCCCAGGCTGATCGCATAGTTGGCGGCATCGCCGAGAAAATCGAGCGCGTCCGCCTGCAGGGCTTTCGAGCCGCCGAGGAGGCCGGCGGTCAGTTCCGCACCGAACATCAGCACGTTCACCGCCAGCGCGATCCACAAGGCGCGGCGCCACGCGGGGCTGTTGGTATGGTCGGCTTTATCGGCCGCGCAGCTGGAACAGGCCATGAGGGCGAAGCTTTCTTTTCTGCGAGTCGATCTCCTATATGCACCCTGTAGCAAGTACAGGGTCAAGAGGCAGGCAGATGATCACGCGAGGCAAGCTGGCCAAGGCGACGGGCATCAAGATCGAGACCATCCGCTTCTATGAAAAGATCGGACTTCTGGCGCCGCCCGAGCGCACGGCGGGCAACTACCGCGCCTATGGCCAGGATGATGTTGACCGGCTCAGCTTTGTGCGCCGCGCGCGGGATCTTGGCTTTTCGCTGGACCAGGTCCGCACGCTGCTTGATCTTGCCGATGATCGCAGCCGGTCATGCTGCGCTGTCGATGAGATTGCGCGCGCACAGCTCAAGGCGGTCGAAGAGAAGATCGCTGACCTGCTGGCGCTGAAGCGGGAGTTGGGGAGCCTGATCGAGCAGTGCGACCAGGGTACGATCGCGGACTGCCGGATCATCGGCGCGCTCGCGCCCGCCGAGGTTTGAGGGGGCACGGGCTCAAGCGGCCCGTGCCCCGGTCAACTCATTTCTTGCTGATCGCGGTGACTTCGCCGCCGCTGCCTTCCAGCTTCAGGTCGAAATGGACCTCGTCTCCGACCTTCACGCTGTCGATGAGCGCGGGCGCGGCCTTGAAGGCCATCGCCATCTTGTCCATGTCGCCGCTCATCGCTCGCGGCGGCGTTCGTTGCGGTATTGGTCTGTGCGGCTAATCGCAATCTTGCAGCTGAGCAGGGTGCCGCAGGACGGCTGTGTCGAAAATCGCCGACTGATGGAATGCTACCGCGGATGTGATTGCGACTGAATATATGCTGCAAGCTGCCCTCATTTTGGGTTCATGCGACGGACGATATTCTTGTTCTGCCGAAGAAAGATGAGGGTCTGTCATGCGTAAGTGGACGATTGTTTTATTAGGAAGCATAGCGGTTGCAGGGTTTGCCGTACCGGTGGCGGCTCACGACCAATATGATCGCCATGCCAGCGAACATGATCGGCTCGAAGATCGGCATGACAATGTGCATGACAGGCTGGAGGACGAGCATGCCTACGCCCATGAGGAAGGTCTGAGTCGGCGCGAGCATCGGCAATTGCATCGTGAACTGGATTATCAGCATGATCGCGCCGACTATCGAATTGAGCGTCAGCATCGCCAAGAACATCGCCGAGATGCGTGGCGCTCGCGCTATTATGACAATTGGGGCTATTAAGAGCCACCAAGGGCGTGCTCGACTGACTTAATCAGCAAGTCGGATCGAGTGTCAGCGTTCGAGGTTTTCAAGAATAGGGCATTCGGGCCGCTGATCGCCATGACAGTCAGCGGCAAGCGCAAGTAGCGTCTCGCGCATGCGTTCCAGAACCGCTGCCTTGCGGCCCAGCTCCAGTGCGCGCGCTTCGGCTAGTGCCTTCACTTCGGCACTGGCCCGGTGGCGGTCTGACCAAAGGCTGAGCAGCGTCCGAATTTCCTCAATCGGAAATCCCAGGTCGCGTGCGTTGGCGATGAAGCGCAAACGATGGATGTCCGCGTCGGAATAGTCCCGAAACCCGCCCGAGCGCCTTGCCGGCGCGGGTATCAATGCAATCTGCTCATAGTGGCGTATCATTCGCTGTGAAACGCCGCTGACCTTTGATGCCGCGCCGATGTTCATATTGTCGTTCGGTTCAAGCGGAGCGCATTGGTGACGACGCTGACTGAGGAAAGCGCCATGGCCGCAGCGGCAATGATCGGCGACAGGAGAATGCCGAAAATCGGATAGAGAGCGCCAGCGGCGATGGGGACGCCTGCCGCGTTGTAGATGAAGGCGAAGAACAGATTCTGCCGAATGTTTGACATCGTGGCCTCGCTGAGGCGCCGCGCCCGCACGATCCCGTTCAAGTCCCCTTTGAGCAGCGTGACGCCGGCGCTTTCGATCGCCACGTCGGTTCCCGAACCCATCGCAATGCCGACATCGGCGGCGGCCAGCGCCGGCGCGTCGTTAACGCCGTCGCCGGCCATGGCGACGATACGGCCTTCACCCTTCAACCGTCCGACCACGGCGCTCTTTTGGTCGGGGAGTACTTCGGCCTCGACCTCTTCGATCCCCAGGCTTCTCGCAACCGCGCTTGCGGTCGTGTGGTTGTCGCCGGTCAGCATCACCACTCGGATGCCTTCCTCACGGAGCGCGGCGATCGCGGTGCTGGTAGTGTCCTTGATCGGGTCGGCGATTGCGAGAACGCCTGCCAGTTGGTCATCGACGCTGACGAAAATAGCCGTTGCACCATCCTTGCGCAGCGCATCCGCACGGTCCGCGAGCGGGCCCGTCTCGATGCCGCTTTCGGCGAGAAATCGACCATTGCCCAATCGGATCTGTTTGCCTTCGACGGTGCCCACGGCGCCCTTGCCCGTGGGAGAGTCGAAATCCGTGACCTCGGGAATGACGATGTTTCGGGCATTGGCGGCCGCGACGACAGCGAGCGCCAGCGGGTGCTCGGACGCTCGTTCGACCCCGGACGCAAGCCGAAGCACATCCTCTTCCTCAAAACCCGATGCGGCCAAGATCGCCGTGACGCTCGGCTTGCCCTCCGTCAGCGTCCCGGTCTTGTCGACGATCAGCGTGTCGATCTTCTCCATCCGTTCGAGAGCCTCGGCATTCTTGATGAGAACACCCAGCCCAGCGCCCCGGCCGATCCCGACCATGATCGACATGGGGGTCGCCAGTCCAAGCGCGCATGGGCAGGCGATGATGAGGACCGCGACGGCCGCGATGAGGCCGTGCGCGAGACGCGGGTCGGGGCCGAGAACGGCCCAGGCGATGAAGGCCAGCACGGCGACAAGCAGCACCGCCGGCACAAACCAGCCCGCGACCTGATCGGCAAGACGCTGGATGGGCGCGCGCGATCGTTGGGCCTCGGCAACCATCTGCACGATCCGCGCAAGCATCGTATCGCGCCCGACCTTTTCGGCACGGATCACCAGGGCGCCGCTCTGGTTGAGCGTGCCGCCAATGACAGTGGCGCCGATCGTCTTGGAAACCGGCATGGATTCGCCCGTTACCATCGACTCATCGAGCGACGAACGGCCTTCCTCGACGGTGCCGTCGACCGGCACTTTTTCACCAGGCCGCACGCGGAGCCGATCTCCTACCGCCACCAGATCGAGCGATATTTCCTCGTCGTTGCCATTGGCATCGATGCGACGCGCGGTTTTCGGCGCAAGGTTGAGCAGCGCCTTTATAGCGCCCGATGTCCGCTCGCGCGCGCGCAGCTCCAGTACCTGTCCCAGCAGAACCAGCACAGTGATGACCGCGGCCGCTTCGAAATAGACCGCGACCGACCCATCGGCGGCGCGGAATGCGGCGGGGAATATGCCCGGAACAAGGGTCGCCACGACGCTATAGGCCCAGGCTACGCCCGTGCCCATCGCGATCAGCGTGAACATGTTGAGTTTGCGTGTGCGAACCGAAATCCATCCACGCTCGAAGAAGGGAAATCCTGCCCACAGCACAACCGGGGTTGCCAGCGCCAACTGCGCCCAGCCCGAGACGACGGGCGATAGCATATGGTGAAGTGCGGGGATGAGGTGGCCGCCCATTTCAAGCACGATCACCGGCAAGGTCAACGCAAGGCCGATCCAGAAACGACGGGTCATATCGATCAGTTCGGCGCTCGGCCCCGTATCCGCGCTCACCAATTCGGGTTCAAGCGCCATGCCGCATATGGGGCAGGCGCCAGGATGATCCTGCCGCACCTCCGGGTGCATGGGACAGGTCCAGATGGTGCCCTCGGGTACTGCTTCCTGTTCAGCCGGGCGATCGCTCAGATAGCGTTCGGGATCGGCGATAAATTTGGATCGGCAAGTCGCGCTGCAGAAATGATAGTCATGGCCGGCATGGCTGGCGTGATGGGAGGTCGCCGCCGGATCGACCGTCATTCCGCAAACCGGATCGATTGCCGTCGCGGCACCCTTTTCCTTACCGCCAGCACAGCAGCTATGACCGTGTTCCGCATGTGCGTCGTGGTGGCTGTTCGTCATATCCGTTCCTCCAACGCCATTTGAGATAGAGTCTGACATCATGTCAGGGTCAACCATTAATTTCCCTATTGGAATCCGAGACGCGGACGGCGGCCCGCTCAGTGCCTGCGCGCGGTGAGAATCGCGATCGTGCCGGTTGCCGTGTGGATGCGGTCACGCTCGCTCACGGCGGCAAAACCCGCCTCGGCGATCAAGCGGGGAAGCACGCCATCGGCATTGGGCTGCGTGTCCTCGATCCCGTCGAGCCGCTGAACGGTCACGCGGAACAGGAGCCGCATCAGCCCCGACTGGCGGCCATAATCGGCAAGCACGAGGCGACCGCCGGGCTTCAGCGCCCGGTACATTGCCGCCAGGCTGCTCCGCTTGACAGCCAGCGGAACCTGATGGAATACGAGGCTGGACGTGACCGCCTCGGCACTGGCCGGGGCAACCGTGTCGGCAAAGCCCTGGCGCCAGTCGATCGCAAGCCCCGCGCGGCCTGCTTTCCCGCGGGCGAGACGCAGTGCCTCCTCGTCGGGATCGACGGCGATCATCGAAACCCCCGGATGCAGTTGCTTGAGCATGATCGCGAAGCTGCCGGTCCCGCATCCGATATCGGCGATCGTTTCGCCGGGCTGCGGCGCGACAAGCCACAGCATCGCGTGACGCCAACGCAGCTCGCGCGTCCATCGTCGGATTGCGCGGTCATAGTCTGCGGTATCGCCCGTTCCGAGCGGCGGCGTGAAGCTTTGCGGGCGTAGTGCTCGCTCGTCTGTCTCGAGTGCGGACGGCATTGGCATGATCTCCCGGTTGGGCTGGTCCTCACATCATCAATGCCGGCGGTTCGAGGATTCCGACATTGCACGTCTCCTTGGTGGTGCCCCTATCTGGGGTCTAACATCATGTCAGGGTCAAGCGCTCTGCTGAATTATTTGCCTGTTCAGCATCGCCTACCCGGATAAACGATTGTGAATTGCGGTAGCCGCCTTGGCTGCCTGGCCCGCAGCAACGGCGATTTGGTCTAATCCCTCAACGATGTCGCCGGCGGCAAACAGACCATCGATCGTCGTTTGCTGATGCTCATCGACTATGATGCAACCCGATGCGCTCAACTCCGCGCCTGCCATCCGCGCCAATTCCGAGCGGGCGGACGTTCCAAGCGCGACATAAAGGGTGTCGAACCTTAGCGATGGGCCATCGACCAGGCTCGCGAGAATAGCGTCGTCGCTGACCGACAGGGTGTGAATGGGGGCGCGCTGGACCACGATCCCGCTTCGGACGAGATCCCCTTCATCGCTTCCTGAAAGCTGCGAAGCCTCCTGGGTAAGGAGCGCCACGGTATCGCTATAACGACGAATGAAGCGCGCCTCGGCCGCGCCATGGTCCGAGCAACCTAAGACGGCTACGCTCTTTCCGCGGACTTCAAACCCGTCACAGACCGGGCAGTAGCGAATAAGTCCACGCGAGACAGCATGGTCGTGGACCTCAGCGGCAAGCCTTGGCTGGTGATTTGTGACGCCTTGGGCAAGCAACAGGGTTCGCGCTTCAACGGGACGCGCGCCCATATCGACGACAAAGCCGGTTTCAGCCCGCGCGATGTTATGGACGATGCCACTGACCAATTCCGCGCCGTAGCGCGCGGCATGCTGATGCATGCGCAAAAGCAGCTCTTCGCCGGATATCCCTTCCGGGAACCCGAGAAGATTGTGCGTCCTCGGAATGCGAGCGGCACGGCCGCCCCCGGCGTCCACGAGCAGCGTGCGACGAAGAAACCGCCCGAGATAGGTCGCTGCCGTAAGACCTGCGGGACCTCCGCCGATGATAACGCAGTCGTACATGTGCGCCTTTCGCTGACGTCTATCCTCACTCCTATTACGCAGCACATGGCATCTGCCCTCAAAAGCCTTCGCACCTTTTGGAAAAATGCACGGCGGCGTGAGGGGTTGGCGACGACGATGCGTAAATCAGATGTAGCCCATTAGGCGGGACGACATTCGTGAACCCACGGGTCGCAGCGTGGGGCGGGACGGGCGGCAGAGGAGAAGAGGGATCGGAAACATGATCCCACTCCGCTCCGCCCGTCCCGCAACAGTCCCGTATCGCGCAACAACCCCACCGCCGCGGGAGAAGCAATGGATAGTCCCTTTTCCGTCTCGATGGGGCGTGCGCTTTGGGTGATGGCGATGGTGGCCGGGCCGCCTCTGCTCATCATGGGCGTGGTCGGACTGGTCATCTCGATCATCCAGGCCGCGACGTCGGTCAACGAACAAACCGTCAGCTTTGTCCCCAAATTGCTGGCGCTGCTATTTGTTCTGACCGTCTTCGGCGCCGCGATGGGCGGATTGCTCATCGATTATACGCGCGATCTTCTCGTCCACATACCCGACGACATCCAATGAACCCAAAGTCCTGCGGCACTCATTTTTGTGCTTGATGCCGGTCAGGAATCTGGCTTGCAGTCAGGCCGAATGCTAGCGTTGCTGATCGACGCAGTAAGGCACAATGGGGGGCGATTTGGCGGATTTTGAATTGCTGGCGCGGCAACTGATCCAGCGATGGAAGGAAGACCCGAACGCAACCTATCAGAGCTGGTTTCTGTGGGACGAGCGCATCAAGAATTTCCGCTCCATCCGCCGCGGTCTGGCCCAGGTGGTGGCGGAAATCGAGGCGGGGCGATTTGGCGTCGCCTATCGTGGATCGTCGCTCGAAACCGTGGTGCATTCGGTTGCGGAGCAGCGGCAGATCTTCAAGGGCGCGGATCACGCCTTTTTGTGGAAGCCCAAGCTACGGATACCCGACATCTATGAAAATCCGGCGCACCAGCGCGCCTTTGGACGGCTGCTGGATCATTGCGCCTGCTGCGATACCGCTGAAGAGATTATCGCGGGCATCCACACGATCGATCGCCTGAACATCAAGGGTCTGGGGCCAGCGGTCGCCAATCTTCTCTATTTCCTGCATCCCACGCTCGTTCCGCCGTTCAACACGGCGATCGTCAACGGCTACAACAAGCTGACGGGCGGGAAGGTCAAGCTCGGCAGTTGGCAGCATTTTCTCGCCATGCGCTCGGGCATCCTCGACCTCAACGAGCAATTCCGCGATTTGCTGTCGAACGACCTTGGGGCGATTGGCGGGCTGTTGTTCGACATTGGCTCGGGGCGTTATCCCGCCCCGCCGCGTGATAAGGAAGATCAGGAGGCCGGAGCCTGGGCGATGCGGCTCGAACAGGCACGGGCCGAGGCGCAGAGCCTCAACAAGGCCGTTCAAAAGCAGGGCGAAAGCGACCGGACGCATTCGGAGATTCAGGCGTGGCTTCGCGATATAGGGCGTGCGTTGGGCTATGATGTCTGGATCGCGGCAAATGATCGGGGGCGTCTGTATGACGGGGTGCGTTTGGGGGAGGGATGCCTTGAAAGCCTGCCTGCGTCGATTGCCACTTCGACCGGCGGCGACGCCATCCGCCTGATCGATGTGCTGTGGCTTGACCGGGACAGCGATCGGGTCGCAGCCGCATTCGAGGTGGAGCACTCGACCTCGATCTATTCCGGCATCGTTCGCATGCTCGACCTGGCGTTGAGCGGCAGCGAGCTGCACGCCGCCGCCGGGCTATTTCTGGTCGCCCCCGACGCCCGAGAGGGCGACGTGCGGGCGCAACTGGCGCGGCCCGCCTTCAGCCGCATCGCCGATCTAGAAATCGCCTATCTCCCCTATGGCGAGCTGGAACGGCACAAGGACGCAATTTCCCGGTTCGGGTCGGGGCTGAAAGCGATCAAGGCCATAGCCCGCGCGTTGCCCTGAAAATCGCTCCCTCACATTCCCGATGCCGGAGGCGCCAGCAGTCCGAGCCAGGCGACCAGCGCAAGGATCGCGATGGCGCAGCCGCTTTCGATCAGGAGGCTTCGCCGCAGCGAGCGGACGGCGGAGGAGCCATCACCTTCTTCCAACGCGGTTGCGAGCGCCGGCGTCAGGAAGAAACGGTTGGCCGCCGCCAGCAACAGCATCGCGCCGAAAAGCAGCAATTTCCCCAGGAGCAGAACGCCATAGAGGCTGGTGAAGAGCGACCCCAGTTTTGATGGACCGATCAATATCCAACTGTTTGCCAGGCCCGAGAGGATGAGCAGGCCGACCACGATCGAGCCGACCCTCGCAAAGCCGTCCAAAGCCCGGTGCGAAAGGTGGATATGGTCCCTGGCCATGCGGGCCGCCGGGCAAAAAATGAGAAGGCACAGGGCACACAGCGCCCCGATCCATATCCCGGCAGCGAGAAGATGGATGATGTCAGCGCCCAGGTGAACCCAACCAAGCGCGCCTTCATCCGCCGCTCCGTGCCCCGTCCACGCCAGCGTCGCAAGGGCAACGGCCGCCGCGATCGAAAGTGCTGTCAGAGCAAAGGTCGGCCGTCGCCATCCCACGAGCGAAAAATAGAGCATCAGCAGGAGCGCGGCGATGCGCACCTGCCAGACGGCGCCGGTGCTCGTCCCCGAGATCACCATGTTGATGGTCGCCCGATCGATCTCGCCGATCGGGACGCCCCCCATGGATGCCGCCAGCACCATCATGCCCAAAATCGATAAGCCAATGCCGATCAGGGCGATGGTGGCGAGGACGGGGCGGAAGCGCAGGACCGAGCCGGATTTCCGCTCGGCCCCGCGCAATGTGTAAAGGCCGAACATCGGCAGCCCAAAGAGAAGCATGAGGTCCAGATAGAGACCCAGCCTGACGGCAATCGCCACCATGTCCGGCATGGGCCTTACCTGACCTTGAAGGTGTAGCTGCCCTGGATGCGATGCGTGTCGGTGGACACGACATGGTAGTCGACCTTGTAGGTCCCGGCCGACAACGGCCTTGCGAACGTCGCAACGAGGGTCTTGCCGTCAGCGGCAAGCGCGCCCTTGACGCCGTTGATCTTCATCGGTCCCATCTTCATGCCGGGCATCTCGGTCATGGAGAGGTCGATGCCCGAAAATTGTGCAACGAGTGCTTCGGTAAAGACGAGCTGAACCTTTGTCGGCGCCGCAACGGTTGCGTCGGCGGCGGGCAGGGCTGTCGCCAGCCTGGGGTGAGCATAGGCGGCAGTAGCTACGAAGGCCGAGGCCGCCATGGCGACCGCGAAAACTGTTTTACGAAACATCGATTTCTCCATTGGCGGCGGTACTGCCGACAAAGGCAATTACGCACGCGAGATTGCGACCCCTCATCGATGCAGACATATTTCTCTGGGCCGCGATCCATCCGTCGGTACGTCAGGGCGCGCCGATCAATGCTTTTTGCATCCCGTGAGGGATGAGGACCGCCCGTGCGTATGACCAAATGGATGGGTGCGAAATCACCACTCGTCCAAAGGTATTTGCTGGGGAGGACGCGATGACAGATTCCAGGGCAACAAGATTGAGGCGGCATTTGCCGAGCGGCCCGTTCATTGCGGTAGCGGCGCTAGCGGTTGGCGCGATCGGTGGCGCGGTAGTGTATACGGGAATCTATAACATCGGCGCCGACGCGCCGCATAGCAAACCCGTCTATTGGATGATCGACCAATTGCGGGATCGCTCGATCGCTGTCCGGTCACGGAACATCGTCGTTCCGGCCAACCTGATGGACGTGAAGCGGCTCCAGAGCGGAGCCGGGCTCTACACGGAGATGTGCAGCGGGTGTCACCTCGCACCGGGCATGGAAAAGAGCGAAATCAGCCAGGGGTTGTATCCCAGTGCGCCGGAACTCTTCCGAGAGCCCCGGCACTCGGCGAAGGAGCAGTTCTGGATCATCAAGCACGGCGTCAAGCTGACGGCCATGCCGGCATGGGGCAAGACGCACAGCGATGAACTGATCTGGGATATGGTCGCCTTCGTCCGGCAATTGCCGAAAATGTCGGCGGCGCAATATCAAGCCGCCATCGCCAGCGCGCCCGAGGATCATGACGCGATGATGAAGGACATGCCCGGCATGGCGAAACCGATGCCCTAGATCGCGCGGGTCTGTCGACGCGCGAACGGCCCGAGAACAGACACCGATTTCCAGCTTGGGCGGTGAAAGATAGGATAGGGTGGTCGCAGCGTCGAAGGGCGAGATTGAATGATGGGAATTTGTGATGACTACAGACCTTGATAGGCTTTTGAGCCGCCTTCGCACCGACCCCGTTCATCCCGGACTTGCAGGATTGGAGGAGGCCGTCTTCGAACGGCTCGCGGCGCGACCGCTAGTCTCGGTAGCCGCGCAACTGAGAGTGGGCATGGCCGCGGCCTTTGTCGCGGTACTGTTGGGTGTCGCCAGCACGGGTTTTACGCCTCCCGCTGAAGCATCCGCCACCTTGTCTCCGTTCGGTCCTTCCAACCCGCTTGCGCCGTCGACCTTGCTTGTAGGTCCGCGATGAAAGCCAGGCTGGTACTGTTGATCGCGCTGGTCGCGTTCGTTGCGGCCATCGCCGGGGTATGGCTTGGTCGCCATTTCTTCCCGCAGCCGGCCCCCGCCGGGGTCGAGCTGCATGACGTTTTGCATAGCAAGCTCGATCTCGATGACCGGCAGAAACGCCAGATCGATCTTCTCGAGAAGCGTTTTGCCGTGCGCCGCCAAGCACTGGAGCTTGAACTGAGAGCTGACAATGCGCGGCTTGCCGATGCAATCGAAGCCGAACATGGCAACGGTCCACAGGTCGCCGCCGCCGTCGATCGGTCGCATCAGGCGATGGGTGAGCTGCAAAAGGAAACGCTCGGCCATATCTTCGCCATGCGCCAGATCCTTCGCCCGGATCAGGCCAAGACTTTCGACCAGGCGGTGGTCCATGCGCTCACCGACGATGTGCGGTGAGCCCCGACTTCAAGGCGTTTTCGGACGGTGAACTGGCGGCGCTGACCCTGAGTGGACGGCAAGCGGCATTCGCTGAAATCATGCACCGACATCAGACCCCCATCTTTCGTCTGGTGCGCGGCCTGGTCGGCAACGCCGACCAGGCGCTGGATCTCACCCAGGACTGTTTCGTGTCAGCCTTTGGGCATTTGCAAAAATATGATGGCGAGCGCCCGCTGCGCGCGTGGCTTTCCCGGATCGCGATCAACAAATGCCGTGATTGGCGGCGGCGGCAAAAGGTGCGGCAGTTTTTCACCCTGGGCGGATCGACCACCGAACAGGAATGGGAAGCCGTACCCGATGACAGCCCGTCCGCCCATGACAGCGCAGCCGGGAAACTGGAATTGCAGCGCTTGAACGCGGCGATGGCCGACCTTTCAGCGCCGCTACGGGAGGTTCTTTTGCTGCGAACCGTTGAGGGGATGACGCAGGCGGAAACCGCAGCCGCTCTTTCTATCAGCGGCAAGGCCGTCGAAACGCGATTGTACCGGGCACGCACCCGCCTTGCGGAAATTCTGGCGGAACCATGAGGGGTCAGCCCGCTTCATGCGTAAGGCCAAGAGAGTGCAGCGGATAAGCAGGCTCCCTGAGCCGGGTCCGCCGAAGGAAACAAGGGAGACTACATGACCTCGGTATTGACCCGCCGCGATATGATCCGCGGCGCCACGCTCGCCGGTGGCGGCCTTGCCTTGTCCGCCTGGATGCCGGCGTGGGCGCAGCCCGTCTCCGCAGGCATCGTCAAACCGCTCCCCACGGTTTCGGGCAACGACATAGCCCTGACAATCGCCAGGCAGACGATGATGATCGATGGCCGGAAAATGCGGGCCATCGGGGTCAACGGAACCGTCCCGGCTCCCTTGGTCCGCCTGCGTGAGGGCCAGACCGTTCGTCTCCATGTGACCAACGATCTTGACGAGGACAGCTCGATCCATTGGCATGGCGTGCTCGTCCCGCCGCAATTTGATGGCGTGCCGGGTGTCTCCTTTCCCGGCATTCGGCCCAAATCCACGTTCGTCTATGAGTTCCCCGTCATCCAGAACGGCACCTATTGGTATCACAGCCACTCGGGCCTTCAGGAGCAGCTCGGCCATTATGGTCCGATCGTGATCGATCCCGCTGGCGCCGATCCGGTCCAGTATGACCGCGAACATGTCATCGTGCTCGCTGACCATAGCGCGATTTCGCCGGAAGGTATCTTCCGGCGCATGAAAGTGGACCCCGGCCATTTCAACTTCCAGCGCCAGACGCTCGCCGGGCTGCTTTCCGGGCGCGACCAGATGCTCAAGGATCGCCTCGACTGGGGCAAGATGCGGATGGACCCGACCGATATTTCCGACGCCACGGGGCCAGCTTACACCTACATTATCAATGGTTATGGGCCGCGCGACAATTGGACGGCGCTTTTCAAACCGGGCGAGCGGGTCAGGCTGCGCTTTATCAATGCCTCGGCCATGACGACCTTCAATGTGCGGATACCGGGGCTTCCGCTTGTCGTGGTCCAGGCTGACGGCCAGAATGTGCGGCCTGTCACTGTCGATGAATTTCAGATCGGCGTTGCTGAAACTTACGACGTGATTGTCACCCCGCCCGATGACCGTGCCTACACGCTGGTCGGCGAAGCCGTCGATCGCTCGGGCATGGCGCGCGCCACGCTCGCGCCGCGCGCTGGCATGACGGCGGAAGTGCCGCCGCTGCGCGAACGGCCGCTCGCCACCATGAAAGACATGGGAATGGACATGTCATCGATGCCGGGCATGGAAGGCATGGATATGTCGGGGGGCGCAATGTCTCCGATGCGCGGCGTCGATCCGACTGCCGAGAAAAACCCTTCTGCGAAGCTGGCGACTGCAGGCGCCGGCGCCATGGCGATGAGCGCGACTTCTGGCGGAACCGCGATGGGCAGTATGGACCACGCCGCCATGGCCGGGATGGATCCCAATATGGCGGGCATGGCCGCAAGTGGCGGTGCGATGACGGGCATGGACCATGGCGCCATGAGCGGACAGCAAGGCGCTATGCCGGGAATGGATATGGGGTCCATGGAGATGGGTCCGATGAATATGCGCGACTTCTCCAAGGCGCCGCAGGTCAAGAGGGGGCCGGGCGTCCAGACGATCTCTCCCATGCCGATGGACCGTACCGGGGACCCCGGCCAGGGCCTCGAAAATGTCGGCCACAAGGTGCTTGTCTACAAGGATCTCATGGCGCTGGAGCGCAATCCCGATGTGCGGGCGCCAAGCCGCAGCCTGGACATTCATCTGACCGGCAACATGGAGCGCTTCATGTGGTCGTTCGACGGCGAGAAGATGTCCGATGTCCATGAGCCGATCCCGTTCATCGAAGGCGAGCGGGTGAGGATCAACCTCATAAACGACAGCATGATGGGCCATCCGATCCATATTCATGGCCATTTCTTCGAGCTGGTCACGGGGCATGGGGATCATGCACCGCGCAAACACACGGTCATCGTACAGCCCGGCGGCAAGGTCACATGGGACTTTACCGCCGATGCGGTCGGCGACTGGGCGTTCCACTGCCACCTTCTCTACCATATGCACGCCGGGATGATGCGCGTCGTGAGCGTCCGCCCGAAGGGAGAGGCGGCATGAAGCGCTCTCTGACGGCACTATTCGCCGGCTCGGCGGTGCTGCTCGCCATGCCCGCGATCGCTCAAGGTCAGTCGATGCAGGGCATGGACCATTCCAGCATGCCCGGC
Source organism: Sphingobium sp. OAS761 (assembly GCF_024168485.1). Lineage (GTDB taxonomy): Bacteria > Pseudomonadota > Alphaproteobacteria > Sphingomonadales > Sphingomonadaceae > Sphingobium. The sequence continues at coordinate 65,576 of NZ_JALJVY010000015.1, read as the reverse complement.
ATGGCGATGCCGGCGAAGAAACCCGCGCCAGTGAAGCGCGCAAAAAAGCCGGCTCCCAGGAAGCCCGCGCAAAGGAGGGCGGCGCCAAGGCGAGCGGCGCCCGCAAAGCCCGCAGCCAGTCACAATATGGAAGGCATGGATCATTCGGCCATGCCTGGGATGGCGATGCCTCAAGCAGGGCCGGCGGACGACAAGGCAATGCCGGCGATGGATCACAGCGCCATGCCGGGCATGAACATGGGCAACAGCGGTTCGACACCGAAGGCCGACGACATGCAGGGTATGGACATGTCGGGCGATCATGCCGGTCACGATATGGGTGCCATGCCGGCCATGGAAATGACCGGAACCGCTCTCCCGGCGGGAAATGCCCCGGCGCCCAAGCCGCCGATGGACCACTATGCCGAAAGGCAGTTCCCGGCCGCCGAGATGGCACAGTCGCGGATGGCAATGATGCACGAACAGGGCGGGCAATCCTTCGCTCAAGTGATGTTCAACCTTGCCGAGGTCCAGGTGCGGCAAGGCCGTGACGGGTATCGCTGGGATGGCGAAGCCTGGTTTGGCGGGGACATCAATCGGCTGACGATCAAGTCCGAAGGGGAGGGCGTCTTCAGGAGGGGCGTTGAAAGCGCCGAAATTCAGGCGCTCTACAGCCGGGCGATCGGACCCTATTTCAACCTTCAGGCGGGTATTCGGCATGATTTTCAGCCGTCACCCTCGCGGACCTATGCGACCATCGGCTTTGAGGGTCTCGCGCCCTATTGGTTCGAGGTCGAGGGTGCCGCCTTCCTGTCGGACAAGGGCGATGTCCTCGGTCGCCTCGAAGGCTATTACGACCAGCGACTGACGCAGCGGCTCGTCCTCCAGCCCCGCGTGGAACTCAATCTTTCCGCGCAGGACGTCCCTGAAAACCGGGTCGGTTCTGGCCTCGTCAATGCCGAATTGGGGCTGCGACTTCGCTACGAGATCACCCGCCAGTTCGCGCCCTATGTCGGGGTTTCCTACGAAGCCAAGACGGGGAAGACCGCGGATTATGCACGGGCGGACGGCGAAGATCCGACGACGACAAGCTTTGTTGCGGGCCTCCGAATTTGGTTCTGAATTTATTTGGTGAGGCGCTCCCGCACCGGTTCACCCAATACAATTTTCGCGCGTTGAAGGAGACGCTTCGCCGCTAGGCATAGGAGAAGATGATGGAGGAAATGCAACAAAACCACGGAATGAAGAATGGCTACACAAGCCTTGCTGTTCAAACCGTGATTAGCGGAATCATCATGTATCTGGTCATGTTTGTCATGATCGATGGTTTCGATAGCTTCTTCAACAATCTCAATATGCTTTACATGACGCTGATGATGGTCGCGCCGATGGTTGTGCTGATGATCTTGGCCATGCGCCATATGTTCCCGTCCAACCTCGCGAATACCATCATCATCGCTGTCGCGGCGCTCGCTTTCGTTGGCTCCTTTGCACTGATCCGCACTCAGACTACAATTGGAGATCGGGCCTTCCTGCGCTCGATGATCCCGCACCATTCGGGCGCGATCCTGATGTGCCGTGAGGCCAATATTTCCGATCCGCAGGTGAAACGCCTGTGCAGCGAAATCATCCAGTCGCAGCGGCGCGAAATCGATGAAATGAAGGGCATCCTCAATCGAATATAATGCTTGAGCAACTGTGCGTCCGACGCTGGAGCGCTTTAATGGTCCGGGCGTTAAGAGGGGGGAACTGCTGAAATCGTATAAGCCTTCGCGGGGGCACATAGGAGATGAAAATGATCAAGTTCGTTGCACCCATGGCCATATTAGCGATTGTTTCCAGTCCTCTCCTTGCTCAGGAACACAAGCCGGGAATGGAGCACGGGAAAATGGATCATGGCGCTATGGGCGAGATGATGCGGCCGACGCTTGCCAACCCCTATCCTCAAGCTGAAATGGACATGCATCAAAAGATGATTGGCGCGGTCGGCAGCGACGCGACCGAAACTTGGGTGCGCAAAATGATCGAACATCATCGCGGTGCGATCGCCATGTCGCGCATCGTTATCGACCGGACGCGTGATGCGAAGGTGCGTGCCATGGCGACAAAATCCTCAGCTGATCAAACTCGCGAGATAGCAGAGCTACAGGCATGGCTTCGTACACATGGTAAGCGAGCCGAGTGATGGAACCTGGACAAGCAGGAAAGGCATTGAAGTGAAGATCAAAGGATTGGCGGCGCTTGCTGCGATGTTCCTTGCGACAGGGGCCAATGCCGTTGGCCCCATTATCGTTCACCGTGACCCTGGCTGCGGCTGCTGCGAAAAATGGGCCGCCCAGGTTCGCGCTCAGTTTGGGAAGCGCGTGACGATAATTGACGATCATCAGCGAACCGCTTTCCAGCGCATGAATGGCGTTCCTGCCGCACTCGCTTCCTGTCATACGACCACGATCGATGGTATGACCTTTGAAGGACATGTACCGATAGCGGACATGAAGCGCGTTCTTACCCAGAAACCGCGTGGCGTGCGCGGACTCGCAGTCGTCGGCATGCCGATGGGCTCGCCGGGGATGGAGGTTCCGGGACAACGTGTCGAAGCCTATAATGTCATTGCTTTTGGTCCAGGCGGGCAGACCGTCTTTGCGCGTCATGGTGAACGATGATGCCATTGCTCTGCAAAAAGGACCGGCGTAAGAAGTAACGGCTGTGAAACGGGTACTGCATCTCTTTCTCCTGCTGGGAGCCTTCATTGGCCTGATGGGTCAGGTGGCGGCCTATGCGTCTGTCGCAGCCCCTCCCGCTGCGCCGATGGCAATGGCCGGGATGAGCGCAGACTGCATGAAAGGGATGGCTCAGGAGCAGCAGCCTTCGGGCAAGCCCTGCAAGGGGCTGACGCTCGACTGCATCGCATCGATGGGGTGCGTCGTTCCAATGGTTCTTCGCGACGCGCCGCCCGTCCCGGCAGCGCCGTTGCCTCACCAGGCCATGGCGTTCTGGACCACTGCGACGATCCTGCATGGCAGCGATCTGACCCCCGAGCCCGAACCACCGACCATCCTTGGCTGATCGACCGCAGCCGTAAGGCTGGTGGTTTCCGTGCGCCCTTGGCGCAAGCGGAACCCCTGCCAGACCCGCGGCTAACCAACGATTATTTGCCAAGGATTTCTATCATGAAAACGCTCAAGATCGCCGCCGCTATCATTGCGGCTTCCGCCTCTGCTTTCACTTTCGCGCCTGCGTTCGCGCAGGATACCGCCTCCGACGCTCGTCCAGGCGGCCACTATGAATGGCGTCAGATGCCACAGTTCGGCCCCAAGGCCCCGATGACGGCGCCGCGCCGCGTCTGGGTGCCGGATGCGCAGCAAGTCGCCAATTGCCATTGCGACATGATGAAGATGAGCGCCGCGGATTGCATGAAGGAGATGCATGGCATGATGTCTCCCTCGGGCGCCTCGGCAGGCTAGACGCAGGTTCTGGCTGCTAGAGGTCGCATAGACGGCTAGGCCAGCAGTGGCGGCGGGATGCCCCCTTCCCGCCGCCACTGACATGCCTGGCAATCGTGTGCCATGTTGGCCCGGCCCTCCGATCAGGAGTTCTTCATGCGACTATTCTATTGTGCACCGCTACTCGCGGTGATCCCCGGCATTGCGTTCGCCGGCCCGCTCACCTTCGACGCGGCGCTTCGCCAGGCGAGGCAGGATGCACCATCCATTCGCGCGAAGACGCTCGGCACCGATGCCGCACGGTCCGCGCGGGGAGCAGCGGGTGCGCTACCCGATCCCACGCTGGGCGTTGGCATCGACAGTTTCCCGATCTCGGGGCCGCTTGCGTTCGAGCCTCAGCGCGACGATTTCACGATGGCGCGGGTCGGCGTATCTCAGGACATCCCCAATCTCGCCAAACGCCATGCTCAGCAGGCGCGGGCGGATAGCGACATCAAGGCGGCGGAGGCTGATGCGGCCGTCGAGGCCCGTACCGTCGAGGTGGGCACTGCGCTGGCCTGGATCAATCTCGCCTATGCCGAGCGCAGGCTTGCAGCGCTTGACGATGTGCTGTCCCGCCTCACGCAAGTCGTGAGAACGACGCCCGGCGCGGTCGCCTCGGGGAACGCACGGCCAGCACAGACACTTGCCGGTCAGCAAGCGGTCGCCGCGATGCAGGATCGCCGCAGCGAACTGGTCTCGGCTGTGGCGCGGGCACGCGCGACCCTGACCCGCTGGACCGGCGATCCCGCGCCGGAGATCGCAGGGCCGGTCCCGGATTTCACAATAGACGCGCCAGCCCTGCGCGCGGGCCTGGATCAGCATCCGGGCATAAAGATGATCGATGCCCAGCTTGGGCAGGCCGATGCCGAGGTGCGCGTGGCCAATGCCGGGCGGCGATCGGATTTTGGGGTGAACCTCGCCTATCAGCGCCGTGACCCCCGTTTCGGCGATTATGTCTCAGCAGGCGTGACGGTCAGCCTGCCGTTCTTCACCCGCAATCGCCAGAATGCCGGGATCGCCGCAGCCCAGGCCAATGCCGGGCGCGCGCTGGCTGAACGCGAGGCGGCGCGGCGCGCGCTTGCCGCCGACCTCGAAGCCGACCTTGCCGATCATATCATGCACCATGACCAGTGGACGCGGGCCAGGGATACGCTCCAGCCCCTCGCTGAACAGCGCGTGAGGCTGGAAACCGCCAGCTACGGCGCCGGGCGCGCCACCCTTGTGGATGTCGCCGACGCCTATGCCGCGCTCGCCGATGCAACCATCACGACCCTTGACCGCGAAGCCCTGGTCGCCGCCGACGGCGCACGGCTGACCCTCACCTACCGGAGCGAAAATCGATGAGCCAGGTTACGATTGCCCGTGGGTGGCTCTTTGGCGCGGCCGCCGCTCTTGCCCTTGCAGCGGGCGGGATAGGCTTCACCCTGGCTGACAGGCAGGGTGCGAAGGATAGCGGCGCTGCAAAGCCACCGGCGCGCAAGATTCTGTATTGGTACGATCCAATGATCCCGGCGGAGCACCATGACGGTCCGGGTCTTTCGTCCATGGGGATGCAGACCATTCCGCGCTATGCCGACGAGGAGGGGGCTGGGGCGGCAGCGCCGGGCATTTCGGTCGATGCGTCGGCGGCCCAGGCGCTCGGCCTGCGAACCGTTGCGGCCCGTCGTGGGGAGCTGGCGAGTAGCCTTACGGCCACCGGCACGATCGATTTCAATCAGCGCGATGTCGCCGTCATACAGGCGCGGGCGGGCGGCTTTGTGAACCGGGTCTATGCGCGGGCGCCGGGCGATGTGATCGGCGGCGGCGCACCGCTTGCCGACATATTGGTGCCCGAATGGGCGGGAGCGCAGTCCGAGTTTCTGGCGGTGCGTCGCACCGGAAACGCTGCGCTCATACAAGCTGCGCGCCAACGCCTGACCTTGCTGGGGATGCCCGCGAGCATGATTGCGTCGGTTGAGCGCAGTGGCCGGGCACATAATGTCATCACCATCTCGACGCCTGTTGGCGGTGTCATCAAGACGCTCGGCGTCCGTGCCGGCATGACGGTGATGGCCGGTCAGACTCTTGCGGAAGTCAATGGCGTCGGCACGGTCTGGCTCAACGCCGCCGTTCCCGAAGCGGTCGCGGGGCCGCTGCGGCCAAGTCAGACCGTGCAGGCAACGCTGGCTGCCTTTCCGGGTGAAACCTTGACCGGTCGGGTATCGGCGGTGTTGCCCGAGACGCAGACGGACAGCCGGACGTTGACCGTTCGGATCGAGCTGCCCAATCGCGGCGGCCGCCTGCGGCCAGGCATGTTTGCCACCGTCTCATTCGGGGGAAGCGCGCAAACCGCATTACTGGTGCCCTCCGAAGCACTGATCCGCACCGGCAAACGCACCTTGGTGATGCTCGCGCTCGACAAAGGGCGCTACCGCCCCGCCGAAGTGCAGCCCGGCCGCCAATCCGGCGACAAGACCGAGATCCTGGCGGGCCTCAGCGAAGGCGAGAAGATCGTCGCATCTGGGCAGTTTTTGATCGATTCCGAAGCGAGCCTTTCTGGTATCCAGGCCAGGCCGATCGCGGGGACAACCGCCAAGCCCGTCGCTACCGCCTCGCTTTACGAGTCTGTCGGCAAGATTGAACAGATCACGGCCAAATCGGTGACGCTCAGCCACGAGGCTGTCCCTGTGATTGGCTGGCCAGCGATGACCATGACATTCCAGTTGGGCAATCCCGCGCTCGTGCGGGGATACAAGACTGGCGATCGTGTCCGCTTCGCGTTTGACCAGCCACCTGCAGGGCCGACCGTGCGCCGCATGGCGAAGGTGGCGGGCCGGTGATCGCGCATCTCATCCGCTGGTCGGTTAGGAACCGCTTCTTCGTCTTGATCGGGATGCTCGCGCTCGTTGGCGTGGGCCTCTGGGCAGTGCGATCGACGCCGATCGACGCGCTCCCCGACCTGTCCGACGTTCAGGTCGTGATCCGCACCTCCTATCCGGGCCAGGCCCCGCAGATCGTCGAGAACCAGGTCACATATCCGCTCACGACCACCATGTTGTCTGTGCCCGGCGCGAAGACGGTGCGCGGTTATTCCTTCTTCGGCGACAGCTTCGTCTATGTGATTTTCGAGGACGGCACCGATCTCTACTGGGCACGTAGCCGCGTGCTTGAATATCTCAACCAAGTCCAGGGCCGGTTGCCGGCCAGTGCCAGCAGCACGCTGGGGCCGGATGCGACGGGCGTGGGCTGGGTCTACGAATATGCGCTGGTCGATCGCACCGGCCAGCATGATCTCGCCCAGCTTCGCGGTCTTCAGGACTGGTTCCTGCGTTATGAGCTGAAGACCGTGCCCGGGGTTGCCGAGGTCGCCAGCATCGGCGGCATGGTCAAGCAATACCAGGTGCAGCTCGATCCGGTGAAGCTAACCGCCTATGGCATCACCCATGCCCAGGCAGTCGAGGCCATTCAAAAGGCCAATCAGGAGTCGGGCGGCTCGGTTCTCGAGATGGCTGAGGCGGAATATATGGTCCGCGCTTCGGGCTATCTGAAGACGCTTGACGATTTCCGGGCTATTCCACTGCGGACCGCGAGCGGCGGCGTGCCAGTGACCCTTGGTGACGTCGCCACGATCCAGACCGGCCCCGAAATGCGCCGCGGCATCGCCGAACTCAACGGTGAGGGTGAAGTCGCGGGCGGTGTCGTCATCCTGCGGTCGGGCAAGAACGCCCGTGAGACGATCGCGGGTGTGAAGGACAAGCTTGCCGCACTTAAGGCAAGCCTGCCCAAGGGGGTCGAACTGGTCACGGTCTATGACCGCTCGCAGCTCATCGATCGCGCGGTCGAGAATCTCACGCACAAGCTGATTGAGGAGTTCATCGTCGTCGCCATCGTCTGTGGGCTGTTCCTGTGGCACGTCCGTTCCGCGCTGGTGGCGATCCTGACTTTGCCGCTGGGCGTCCTGGCCGCGTTCGTCGTCATGCGGTTCCAGGGGGTCAACGCCAATATCATGTCCCTAGGCGGCATCGCGATCGCCATAGGGGCGATGGTCGATGCGGCGGTGGTCATGATCGAGAATGCCCATAAGAAGATCGAACGCTGGGAGCAGGATCACCCGGATAAGCATCTCTGCGGTGAAATGCGCTGGATCGTCATCACCGAGGCCGCGGCCGAGGTTGGTCCAGCACTGTTTTTCAGCCTGCTCATCATCACGCTGTCTTTCGTGCCGGTGTTCACGCTGGAAGCCCAGGAAGGCCGGCTGTTCGCGCCGCTCGCTTTTACCAAGACCTACGCGATGGCGGCGGCCGCCATCCTCTCCGTGACCCTAGTGCCGATCCTGATGGGCTGGTTGATCCGCGGGCGCATCCCCGCCGAACAGGCGAACCCCGTCAACCGTTGGCTGACCAACATCTATCGGCCGGCGCTCGACTGGACGATGCGGAAGCCGAAAACGGTCCTTCTGATTGCCGCGCTCGTGTTCGCAACGACAGCCTGGCCACTGACGCGGCTCGGCGGCGAATTCATGCCAAATCTGGACGAAGGCGACCTGCTCTACATGCCTTCGGCTTTGCCGGGCCTCTCGGCGGCGAAGGCGTCAGAGCTGCTCCAACAGACTGACCGGCTCATCAAGTCCGTCCCCGAGGTGCAAAGCGTCTTTGGCAAAGCGGGGCGGGCCGAGACCGCGACGGACCCGGCCCCGCTAGAGATGTTCGAGACCACCATCCAGTTCAAGCCGCGTGACCAGTGGCGACCGGGAATGACCCACGACAAGCTGGTGGAAGAGCTTGATCGCACGGTGAAGCTGCCCGGTCTCGCCAATGTCTGGGTGCCGCCGATCCGCAACCGGATCGACATGCTCGCTACCGGCATCAAGAGTCCGATCGGCGTCAAGGTGTCGGGCGCCGATCTCGCCCAGCTCGACCGGATCGCCCATGATGTTGAGACGGTGGCGAAAACGGTGCCAGGGGTCAGCTCGGCGCTGGCGGAGAGACTGACCGGGGGGCGCTATGTCGATGTCGACATCGATCGCGCCGCTGCCGCCAGGTATGGCCTCAATATCACCGACGTTCAGGCCATCGTTTCGGGTGCAATTGGCGGTGAGACGATCGGCGAGACGGTCGAAGGGCTGGCGCGATACCCGATCAGCGTGCGCTATCCGCGCGAGCTGCGTGACAGCCTTGAAAGCCTGCGTACGCTGCCTGTCCTGACACCCTCGGGCCAGCAGATCACCCTCGGAACGGTAGCGACCGTCTCGATCGCCGAAGGCCCGCCCATGCTTAAGACCGAGAATGCCCGGCCATCGACATGGGTCTATATCGACGTGCGCGACCGCGATCTGGCCTCGGTGGTCGGCGATCTACAGCGCGCCGTCGCGAAACAGGTCAAGCTCTCGCCGGGCGTCAGCATCGCCTATTCCGGCCAGTTCGAATATCTCCAGCGCGCCGTGGACAAGCTCAAACTGGTCGTGCCAGCGACGCTGCTCATCATCTTCGTGCTGCTCTACATGATCTTCGGGCGGTTCGACGAAGCGGCGCTCATCATGGGAACGCTGCCGTTCGCGCTGACTGGCGGCTTCTGGATTCTCTATCTGCTCGGCTTCCACCAGTCGGTCGCAACCGGCGTGGGGTTCATCGCGCTGGCGGGTGTTTCGGCTGAGTTCGGTGTGGTGATGCTGATCTATCTGAAAAATGCCCTCGACGAACACGGCGCCAATCCGGATGCGGCGCAGGTCGAGGGGGCGGTGCGCGAAGGCGCGCTGCTGCGTGTACGGCCCAAGGCGATGACGGTGGCCGTGATCCTCGCCGGCCTGCTGCCGATCCTGCTCGGGTCCGGTGCCGGTTCCGAAGTCATGAGCCGGATTGCCGCGCCGATGATCGGCGGCATGTTGACCGCGCCGCTGCTGTCGATGTTCGTCCTTCCCGCCGCCTATCTGCTGCTCCGGCGGCCGAGGGCAAAATCCTCCCTCCAACCCGTTTCATCATGAAGGAGAAATTGTCATGAAGCATGTACGATTGACCATTGCGCTCGGCCTCGCTGCGCTGACTGCCGCCTGCGGCAAAAAGGCGGAGACGCCGGTTACGGCGGAAACCAACCAGGCCGCACCTGCCGCTGAAGCCACGAACAGCGACATGGGCAACATGGCGATGGCGCCGGCGGCCTCTGTGCCGATCATGGCCAAGGGGCATGGTACGATAACCGCGATCGACAAGGCTGCCGGGACGATCACGCTGGATCATGGCGCGATCCCGGAAGTCAAATGGCCCGCGATGACGATGGCATTCAAGGCGGCACCTGCAATCATTGATGCGGCGAAGATCGGCGAGAAAGTCGATTTCGATCTCACATTGACTGGCAACGCCGGCGAAGTGACCGCAATCCATAAGCAGCCCTGACAAACCGAACAGGCTTTGACCGTCATGGCTAACGATATGTCAGCCATGACGGTGATCGCAAAGCCAATGCATAACCCCTAGAATGCGAAATCGAACTCCGCTTGATGAACCGGCCGCTCAGGCTGACTCGCCGAAGCGCTCAGCCTTCGAGAGGCACCTATGAGGGTGTAAACCGCGTGGCGCTGCCCACCCCTATTGTGATGGTCCACTCGATATCCTTCATAGTGCCGGCGCAATAGTCCGGCGGCTACGAGCTCGGATACCGCCCGGCTGAGGTTGCTTTTGCCGGCGACACGCGCTCGCGAGATTGCCACCTGATCGATTGCAGCATCGCATTTAACGGGATCGGCCGGAAGTTCGCCGCATTCCAGCAGATCAGCGCGAACGCGTTGTATGAGGGCTGACCGTCGGGTCTCGCGAACTGCCATTGGAGCCAGCGCATCGCAAAGCCAGTCGCGCAGGGATATCCTCTTGCCATCGCGAACGATCCACGGCCCTGCGCTTCCGTCGGGACCGGCAACCTGGGCGATTAGGTTAAGCAGCATGAATGCGTAGCGTGGGCGCGAAAAACCCGAAAGCCGCTGCAATATCGAGACCATATCGCATGCGCCGGGTGCGTTTGATCGAGGAGAGGCATCGTGAAACATAGCGGGACTGAATCAAGCACAAAGGCGGATCAATGTGAATCCCTTGGGCGATCAGCCCGCATATTTTGTCGAGTATGACACTTTACCCTGAGGCAAAGTGTCATAGCTGATTCATTCGAAACGGATCGAATTGAGACTCGTTCTCAATTGGTCGCGTTCGGCGTCAGCTTCGTCGCTTGGGGGCTGGACGGCGCCAGTCCTTCGTCCGAGCCTTTCATAATGGCTACGAAGATCAAAGATTGCGGTCGATTGTCCGACCTCGCCGAATTCACTGACGCCTGCGCGCGGGCGGAGACACTCGAGGATCTCCACCGGGTCATCGACGCGGCCATCCGCCAGTTCGGATTCCAGTGGTTCGCGCTCATCCATAATGTCGATTTGCAGCGCGGGGCGGACGGGGCCTTGTTCCTGACCACATATCCTGCCAGCTGGTTGGAGGAGGTGCTGGAAGAACGGCATTATCTGGAAGACCCGATCCATGCTGCCTGCGCGCGAACGCCATCAGGTCTGGCATGGGACCGCGTCGGCGACATCATCGATTTGACGCCCCGTCAGGGGGATATCCTTGCACGCGCCCGCGACCATCATCTTGCTTCGGGCTACAGCATGCCGATCCGTACACCGGGTGAAGCGGAAGCGATCTTCACAGCTGCTCGCGCCTCGGACGCGGCACTGGAACCGGCGGACGTACTCCTCGTCCGATTGCTGGGATCGGTCGCATTCGACCGCGCCCGCGAACTGGTCGATGACGGCAGTCGCCCCCTGGCCTGCGTCGCGCTCAGCCCGCGACAGATTGAATGTCTGGCCCTGGTCGCCCAGGGGAAAAGCGATTGGGAGATCGGCCAGATTCTGGGGCTCAGCCGCGACACGGTTCACGAATATGTGGAGGCCGCGCGCCGTCGCTACGGCGTGCGCCGTCGTACGCAGCTCGTGCTTCGCGCGGTGCGGGACGGGCATCTCAACATGGACGCTCTTCTCTAGCCAGCCATGCGCGATGATCGGCCTATCCCATGTACGGGCGTTCTGCGCTTCTGCCGCCGCGCTACCATCGGCCGACGCCCTCAAAGACCTCCTCGCCGAGATGACCCGGCGCATGGGCTTTGCCTATTTCGCGCTGGTCCATCACGTTGAACTCACGAATGCTGGCCATCGGATCAACCTGGTCGACTATCCGGCAGACTGGATAGAATGTTTCGAGGCCCGGCGCCTCTATGCCTGCGATCCGATCCACCGCGCGAGCCAGCGAACCAGCGTCGGTTTCACCTGGTCTGACGTCGGACGCCTGATAGACTTGACGCCTGCCGATCGTTCCGTCCTCGCGGACGCGAGGACAGCCGGCCTGGGCGAGGGGTTCACCATTCCCGCCCATCTTCCTGGGGAACTCAACGGATCCTGTTCGTTCGCCACGAGAAGCGGCGGCGAAATCGATCGAGATCAATTGCCCTTTGTCCAACTGATTGGAGGATTTGCGTTCGAGGCGGCGCGCCGTCTCGGTAGAACTGGCACGGTGCCGATGGAATTCACCCGCCTGACAGACCGGCAAGCGGAATGCGTGGCCCTGGTCGCACGGGGCAAGACGGATTGGGAAATCAGCCGCATTCTGGGTATCGGGCAGGAAACCGTGACCCAGCATGTGAAGGATGCGCGCGAGCGATACGGAACCACCAGGCGAACTCTCCTCGCAATCCGTGCGCTGTTCGACGGACAGATCAGCTTCGCCGATGTCTTCGGCCGATGATCTCCCCAGTTCTGGGGATAACGGCGCGGGCCGCCTTTTGATCGACTGACCTCCTCAAAGGAGGAAGTCAGATGCGACAGATTGCAAGTGGTTACTCGTCCGCCATGACGGACGAACTTTTCAGGTCGATGTTCGAGGACCGTAAGGAGGTTTTCGTAGATCTACTCAAATGGGACGTTCCCGTCCTCGAAGGTCGCTATGAAGTCGATCAGTTCGACAGCGAGAATGCGACCTATATCGTCATCCCCAGCCCCGATGGGCGCCATTTGGGGTCGGCGCGCCTGCTTGCAACCGATGGCGCGCATATCCTCGGCTCCATCTTTCCCGGCCTTTGTGAAGCGCCGCCGCCGAGCGGGCGGGACATTTTGGAGATCACCCGCTTCTGCCTGTCGAGGCGGCTCTGCGCACGCGATCGTCGCCTCGTTCGCGACCAGTTGGTTTCAGCCTTGGTCGACTATGCGCTCGAGCATCGGATCAGCCAATATACGGGCGTCGCGGAGCGGCCGTGGTTCCAGCAGATACTCAGCTTCGGATGGGAGTGCCGGCCCCTGGGCCTGCCCGCAGCGCAAGCAGGGGCTGATCTGATTGCCCTGGCGATCGATATTGATGCGCGAACTCCGGCCAAGATGGCGGCAGCGGGCGTTTATCGATCGGTCGCCTTGCGCGATCTGGCGGCAGCGGCGTGAGGAGAGACATCATGGCTAGCGCCACCCTGGCCCATGAACATGGGCATATCGCCGCCACGAATGAACTTACTACGCGTGGCTACTGCGTCCTGCACGACATTGTGACCCCGGATGTTATCCGGGCCGTCGATCGCGATCTCGCGCAGCGCTTTGTAGATACCCCCTTCTGTCAAGGCGGCTTCTATGGACCGAGGACCAAGCGGTTCGGGGGGCTGCTGAAGCGAAGCGATCACGCAGCCGAACTGATCCAAAATTCCGCGATCCTCGATCTCGCCCGCACAGTCCTGGAGCCATGGTGCGACGTCATTCAGCTCAACCTCGCCCAGGCATTGGAACTCCATCCCGGGGCACCAGCGCAGTTCCCTCATCGCGATCAGGACATGTGGTGCGGCGTGACGGGTGAGGTTGAATATCTGGTCAACGTCATGTGGCCGCTGACGCCCTTCCGCCGCGAGAACGGCGCGACGCTTATCTGGCCGGGCAGCCAAAATGGCGGTGACGCAGAGGCGCAGGAGAGAGATCCCTTGGCGATCGAATGCGCCCCCGGCTCAGCAATCGTCTTTCTGGGCTCGACGCTTCACGGCGCCGGCGCGAACGCCAGTCCTGGCGTGCGGCGTGGCATCATTGTCAGCTACTGCCTTGGCTGGCTGAAGCCCTACGAAAACCAGTGGCTCGTCTATCCGCCCGAGGTTGCCAGGCGCTTCCCGCCAGAGCTCGCGGGATTGGTCGGTTACCGGCAGCATCGACCCAATCTCGGCAACTATGAGGGACAATGTCCATCGGTTCTGTTGCGCGATGGGCTCGCCGAGCATCTGGCCGCAACCGACGCTCTGCGTCCCGACCAGGAAGCCGCGCTGGCCGATTTCCTGGTAGGGCAGCGATCGGCCCCGCACTAGGCCCCCCCAGGTGGGGGGATTGTCGAAATCGGCCCGGCTCGGAACAAAAGAGAGGTGAAATCCAACGGATAGCTGAGGCCTTTTTCTTCGCGGCGAAGGGCATTTGCTGCGGGGAGAAGACGCGATGCAGCGTGCTCTTACAGGCTTGGCGGTCTTCGCCCTTGTCCGTCTCAAACCTTTGACGGGAGAAGAACGGTGATCCTCGACGTCGCCGGTGCCTATGCCCTCGCAAGAGCCTGCGGGCCGAGCGTGGCGCCCGAGACATTGATGTCGATTGTCCACGCGGAAAGCCATTTCAACACGCTCGCCATCGGCGTGAACAGCCCCGGCATCCGCCGCCCCGAAGTGGCAACGAAGGAAGAGGCGGTAGCGGCAGCGCGGGCCTTGATCCGTCGTGGCGTCAACATCGACCTAGGCCTCGGCCAGATCAACAGCGCCAATCTGGCCTGGCTCGGCCTGTCGATCGAGCAGGCTTTCGAACCTTGCGCCAATCTCGCGGCCGCGGCGCGGGTTCTCACGCTCAACTACCGGGCCGTCGCGCGGCTTGCACCGACGCCGCAACACGCCATCGCGACGGCGCTCTCGCTCTATAACACGGGCGACCGCAGGCGCGGCTTCAGCAACGGCTATGTTGCGAAGGTCTATGCCAGCGCGGCCCATGTCATCCCTCAGATGGGGCCAGGCGCAACTGTCCCGGCAACTCGACCGGCCTCCCCAGGGACTTTCTCCGCTGGATTGCCGACCGATGGTGGAGCGCCGGTGCAACTAGCCGCCAGCACAGTGGAAACACCCCGCTGGGATGTCGAGGCCCAAGCATCTCAAGCGTCCCTCATGGTCTTCGGTGATGGGACGACAGCTTCGAAAGGACAGCATCCATGACAGCGATCACCGCCCGCGTGGGTGCGCAGCCGCGATGGGCGCAGCTCCTGCTGCGTATCCTCGGCATCTTGGCGCTCGCCATTCTCCTTTCCTTGGTCCTGAGCGATCCCGCGCATGCTCAAGGCGCCGACGGCATCACGTCCATGGCCGAGAACATCAAGACCTGGCTGACGGGTACGTTCGCAAAGACGATTGCGGTGATCGCGGTTGTCATTGTCGGCTTCATGTTTTTCACCGGGCGCGCCAGTCTTGGGCTGCTCGTCACCGTCATCGTTGGGATTTTCATCGTCTTCAGCGCGCAGTGGATCGTCGACACGATCACCGGCGGCGCCTGAGGGGAGGGCGGCCGTGGACGAGAAATTGCGCGAAGAGACGCTGTTCCTGGCGGTAACGCGGCCGACTATGTGGCTCGGCGTGCCGATCGAGGCGTCGCTTCCGATCGCACTGGTCGCTTGTCTTTCCCTGATCGTCAGCGGAAACCCCCTTTATGCCTGCGCGATAGGGGGCGCCTGCCTTGCGGTCGCGCGGTTGATTGTCCGCCACGACGCCAACGCGTTCCGGCTGCTCTGGCTCTGGACCATGACGAAGGCCCGCTGCCGCAATCGCGGCTGGTGGGGCGGAAGCTCCTATTCGCCGCTTCCGGTAGCGGGGCTCAAGCGAAAAGGCTTTGCCCATGGCTAGCGCAGCCAACTCGATGTCGGCGCGCAAGACGCCGTGGCGCATCCTGAGGCAGGAAACCGAGCCCGGCCGCTATCTGCCCTACGCCCGACATGTGACGGCAGAGGTCATCGCGCTCGACAGCGGCGACCTCATGATGATGTTTCGGCTCGATGGGCTGGCCTTTGAAACCGCCGATCCCGTGCAATTGAACGACTGGCACGAAAAGCTCAACGGCACCTGGCGCAATATCGCGGACGATCGCCTGGCGATCTGGATGCATGTCGTGCGACGGCCAATCAGCGATTATCCCGAAGGTCCATTCCGGTCCGCATTCGCATCGGACCTCGACGGCAAATATCGTGCGCGTGTCACCGCCAAGCGCATGTTCGTCAACGAACATTATTTGACACTGCTGCTGCGTCCGGCAGTCGGATCGGCCGACCGCACCGGCTTGCTGTTGAGGCGGATCGCAAAGGCGAAGGCCACGGACCAGGAAGTCGATCCCGACGAACTGACGCGCTTTGAGGAAAAGGCGCGCGACATCGAGAAGCTGCTCAGGCGATGCAGCCCGGCTCGGCTCGGTCTCTACGAACAGCATGGCCTGATGTTCTCAGGCCCGCTCGAAGTGCTGGAACAGATCATGATGGGTGCGCCCGCCAAGGTGCCGCTGGTCCGCGGTCACCTCGGCTCCGCGCTTTATGGCGAGCGCGTGATATTCGGGCGCGAGACGGTTGAGATCCGCGCCCATGACCACAGTCGGTGGTTGGGCATTTTTGGTATCCGCGAATATCCCGCCGTGACCCGGCCCGGTCAGATGAACGCGCTGCTCGGCCAGGATTTCGCGTTCGTCGTCTCGCAGTCTTTCACTTTTATGAGCAAGGCGCGAGCCGCGGAGCGCCTGCGTCGCCGGCAGAACCAGATGGCATCGACAGAGGATGCGGCGGCCAGCCAGGCGCTCGACCTCGGTGATGCGGCCGACGATCTTCAAAGCAACCGTTTCGTGCTGGGCGAGCACCATTTCTCGCTCGCCGTGTTCGCCGAGGGCCAGAAGCGCTTGGCCGACAATCTCTCCGCCGCCCGGGCTGCGCTGGCGGACGCGGGTCTGGTATCGGCTCGCGAGGGGCCAGCACTGGAAGCCGCCTTCTGGGCGCAGCTACCGGGCAATTTCGCCTGGCGAGCCCGTCCCGCGGCGATCACGTCGCGAAACTTTGCGGCCCTCGCGCCCTTCCACACTTATCCTCCTGGCCGCGCTACGGGCAACCATTGGGGGCCGGCGATCGCCCTCATGAAGACGGCGGCGCAATCTCCCTATTATTTCAATTTCCATGTGGGCGACCTGGGCCACACGCTCATCATCGGCCCCTCCGGCGCCGGCAAGACCGTGGTTCAGAACTTCCTGATGGCGCAGCTCGAAAAGACCGGCGCGCAGCAGATTTTCATCGACAAGGATCGAGGAGCGGAGATTTACGTCCGGTCGGCGGGTGGACTGTATCTAACATTGAAAAATGGCGAGCCGACGGGTTTCGCCCCCCTGCGCGCCCTCGCACACATCCCGCGTAATACAGTCTTCCTGGGCCGGTTGATCCGCCATCTCGTCACTCCGGCGGGCGGCCAACTCGGCGTTGCCCAAGAGCGCATGATCGACGAGGGCCTCGCCTCGCTGGGGCGACTCGCGCCCGAGGACCGATCCATGCTCGCGTTGCGGCAGTTGCTCGGCCAGCGCGATCCCGAGGGCATCGGTGCCCGGCTCGAAAAATGGGCGCGGGGCGGCTCGCTTGGCTGGGTCTTCGACAATGAGACCGATGCGCTCTCGCTCGACGCCCCGTTCCTCGGTTTCGACATGACGGACTTCCTCGACAATCCCGAGGTCCGCACCCCGCTCATGATGTATATGTTCCACAGGATCGACGGACTGCTGGACGGCCGCCGCCTTGTCATCGACATTGACGAGTTCTGGAAGGCGCTCGGCGATGAGGCCTTTCGGGCCTTCGCCCAGGATGGTCTCAAGACCTACCGCAAGCAGAATGCGTTTCTCGTTTTCGGCACGCAAAGCCCAGCGGATGCGCTGCGATCGGATATTTCGCACAGCATCATGGAGCAGGTCGCGACCAAGATCCTGCTGCCCAACCCCTATGGCCGCGAAGCGGACTATATCGACGGCCTTGGCCTGACCCGGGCGGAATATAAGCTCATCCGGCACGACCTGAACCCGGAATCCCGGCGCTTCCTCATCAAGCAGGGCCATGACTCGATCGTCGTCGAACTCGATCTGGCGGGGCTATCGGACGAGCTTGCAGTGCTTTCGGGCACCACCGAGACGGTGATGCTCCTCGATGCCATTCGCGCCCAGGTCGGGGACGATCCCGCCGAATGGCTCCCCCTCTTCCATCAGCAGCGCCGGTCGGCATCAACCAGAAAGGTGTGAACAATGCGTAGAATCAGCTTGGCCATGCTCATAATGCTCTCGTCAGCCGCGGCAACGCCGGCGCTGGCGCAAGGCATCCCAGTCTATGACAGTTCGGGCTATCTGCAGGCACTCGCCACGGTGAGAAACACCCTGTCAATGATCGAACAGGGCAAGGAGCAGATCGCCGAAGCGCAGCAACTCTACGGCAGCTTCAACCAGGTCACGAACGTCAACGGTATAGCGTCCTCCCTCTCGACGGATGCCATGCGGCACCTACTTCCAGCCGATGCGCGCGATATCGGGCGGCTGATGTCATCCGACAATGCGAGCCTTGGATCGCTGGGCAGCGCCGCGATGAGGATCCGCGAAGCCAATAGCATCGCGCTGCCGGAACTCCGCCCCGGCGCCACAGCCTATGAACGGAGCTCGCGGGACGCCTTGCTTCGTAACGGCGATATGGCGGCACGCGATGCGGCGATCGCCGAGTCTGCTTACGGGGTCAGCGCGCAGAGGACCGCCGGCCTTGAGGAGCTCCGCACCTCGCTCGACAGCGCATCGGACGCAAAGCAGGTCATGGATATTCAGGCGAGGGTGGGCGTCGAGAATGCCCACATCCAGAATGACGCCGTACAACTCCAGGCCTTGCAGATGAGACAGGAGGCCCAAGCCCACTTGAGATCCCAAAGGGAAAGCGAAGCAATTTTGTCTGCAAAGCTCGAAAGCCTCTCCCAGTGATGCGGGGAATCATAGCTCTTGCGCTTGCGCCGACGATATTGGTCGGGTGCCAGCAGGCGCCTCGCGGCAAGGACTATCTTCGGCAACACCCTGATGAATTGCGCGAACTTATCAGAACATGTGCTGACGGAACGCATGCGAATTCGCAGGAGTGTTCAAACGCGGAGAGCCTGCGGACGCTCAACAACAAGCTTCAGTCCTTAGCGAAATAGCTCACGGGGGGATGACTGTGATGGCCATAACTCTGTTCAACTCGCTCTATACGAACATTGATGGAAAGCTGGATCTGTTCCTCAATGAGCGGTTGCAGAATGTGGTCGACGTGGTTCGGGGGCCATTAGCGCTCGGCCTAGTGATTTATATCGCGCTGTTTGGATACATGGTCATGCGCGGCATTATCAGCGAGCCATGGGGTGAACTCTTCTATCGGATGGTCAAGCTGTGTCTGCTATATGTGGCGGCAACCACCGTGGCGTATTCAGATTGGATAACTACGCCATTATTCCACGGAATGCCGGATGCAATCTCACAGGCGCTTGCAGGAAAAACAGTCAGCACCGCTGGGCAGGCGTTCGACGATTACTATACTCAAAGCGATATCATAATAGCGCGCATTGAAACTGAAGCTGCGACTTACAGCGACATAAACCCCTATAAACTCGTCCTATATGCACTTAGTCTTGGGTTGAAGGCTTTGGCTGGCCTGTCGGCTGCCGTCGGCTTTGCAATCACAATTTTTGCAAAAGTGGCGCTTGCGATCATCATCGCCCTTGGCCCCATCTTTATTGCTCTTGCGCTGTTCGAGCCGACTAGGCGATTCTTTCATGGATGGTTGGGTCAGGCCGTCAACTATATCGTACTGCTCGCGGTGATCATCGCGATCACAACGTTGATCACGGACCTCGGCGCTACTGCCACGACCGCTTCAGAAGGAGTGGTGGATACCGCATTCGGGGCCGTGCTCTTCGCCGCATATATCTTTCTTGGGACCATATTCTTTTTCCAGGCCCCAGCGATCGCCACCGGCATCGCTGGCGGAGCGGCGGCGGGGGTAGGCGCGTTCGCCGGCACCGCCTGGGGGACTATGGCCTCACCATTCCGCCAACGGCGCGTCATGCGCAACAGCCGCAACCTGGAACGTGCCGCCCGACAGGGTGGCGCGATCGAAGCAGCGTGACGGGAGCTTTCTCAATGTCAGGACACGCCTTCTCTCTGGGGTTCGCCTCACGCTTCATCACAGCATTTGGTGTGGTGGCCGCGCTGGCAGGATGCGCTACTGGCGCGAAGAAGTTGGCGGTCTGCGACGGTCACCATCTCCGGGATGTGAACATCTACGGCAGTGTTTTGCCCGGTTCACCTGTCCCGGCGACCACAGCGCCCAGAAGCGCGCCCCCCGTGCCGCAGCTTGCCCATCCGAAGCCTGGCGACCCGCCAGTTCCGCCAGCCGTGCCGCAACCTGTCGCACCGGGCGAGGACAAGATTTCTGCCGCCCCAAGGGAGCAGCTTTATGCGAGTTGCTGACGACCAGGCCGAAGCTGTTCCGGCGGCAGGGCTGCAAAGATATTTCGGTGATGCCCGGACTTGGGACCAGGATCGTATCCGCTCGGCGCTGCGCTCGAGCAGGATCGCATGGGGTGTTGCCGGGGTGACGTCGATCCTTGCTGCTGTTTCCATCTTCGCAGTTGCGGCGCTAACCCCGCTGAAAACTGTCGTCCCTTACGTCATTCGTGTGAACCAGACGACTGGCGCCGTCGACGTCCAGACCGCTTTGACCGAGCGTCCCATGCGGTACGACGAAGCGGTCACCAAATATTTCCTGGCGCAATATGTGCGGACCCGGGAGAGCTGGATCCCCGCGGCGGCCGAGGAGAATTTCCGCTCGGTGACGATCTTGTCGCAGCCTGCCGAGCAGCAGCGTTGGGCGCGCTTCTTCAGCAACAATAACGGCTCCAGCCCGCAGAATGTTTGGGGCAAGAATGCCGTCGTCCAGGCTCGCGTTCGCAACATCGCCTTCATCAACGATCGGGTAGCCAACATTCGCTTCACCCGGTTGATCCAGACGGAAACCGACACGCAAAGCAGCGATTGGATCGCGACCGTCACCTTCACTTACGCCAACGCGCCGATGTCGGAGGGAGACCGCTATCGCAATCCCCTGGGCTTCCAGGTCGAGAACTATCGGTCCGATCCGGAGGTCACGCGATGAAGGCGCTATTTCCTGCACTCGCGCTGGTGCTGGTGCCGGCCATCGCGGGCGCCGTGGAGGTTCCGCGCGGCGCGCGGGCAGACCCTCGGGTCAAGTTCGTCGATTATGAGGAGATGCAGGTCTATCGGGTCGTCGGCACGTTCCGAACCGCCACGCAGATCGTACTGAGCGAAGATGAGACGATTCAGCATGTGGCGCTCGGCGATACCGTCTCATGGGAAGTCGCTGTCGCCGGCCATATTTTGTTTCTCAAGCCCCGCGAACGCGCTGGTCCAACCAATCTGATCGTGACGACATCGCGCGGGGGCGCGCTCCGCAACTATGCTTTTGAGCTGACCGCTCGCAGCGGCCCTATCACCGGGCGCAACGGACAAGCCTATTTTCAGGTGCGATTCCGATACCCTCGTGACGATGCCGCCAAAGCCGAGCGATTGAGGGCGACGCAAATCGCCATGCAAGCGGCCGCGCTGGAGGCCCAGGCGGTTCGTGGCGCTCTCGATCATGGCGTGATCGAGGGACCGCGCAACATGAACTACAAGATCCAGGGCTCGAGCGACCTGCAACCGTCGGAAGTCTCCGACAACGGGCAGTTCACCGTGCTGCGTTTCCCTGCCAACCGGGAGGTTCCCGCCATCTACCTCGTGCGGTCCGACGGGTCGGAAACGCTGGTTCCCTTCGATGTGCGGGCCGAGTTCGTCGTCGTGCATATGGTCGCCAAGCAATTGCGGTTGCGCCGCGGCCGCGAGGTGCTGTGCATCTATAACCAGGCCCCGGAACCCTATGGCGTCGATTACGGCACCAACACCGGCTCGCCGCATGTCGAGCGCACCATCACAAATCCGCAGGAATAGGTCATGGCCGAAGAATCCACCCCCGTAGCGCGATCGCTTCCGACCGGAGATCCCACGCCGGAGCGGGACGAAATCCTGCAGGAGCGGGGCATAGCGCCGATCGGCGGCATGACCTCCGCCAAGCGGAACACCGCGCTCATCGTTGCGGGAACCGCCATGGTGCTCGGCATTTTATGGGTGAATTCCGGGACAGGACAATCAGGGCGGCGGGATATGACTGCGCCGGCGGGCGCGGCTCGTGAGCGGCCTGATCTCGTGCCGCGAGAGACCGTCGATTATGCGGCCGTCGCTCCCCGACCATTGGCCGCTGCGGGCGTCGATCCCAATGCTCCCGTACTAAACCCACCGCCGGTCGTCGGCCCGGACGGGCAGGTCGTGCCCGCCTTGCAGCCAGGCGCTGCTCCCACGTCGGGCGGCGCGGCATCCAAACCCAACCTTGCCGATCAGGCGCGGCGGTCCACGCTGATTGCCTATGGCGGGCAGGATTCCGGGACTCGTCCGGTTCAGCAGGATATGCCGGGGATGGATGCGGGAAGGCCGTCCGTTGCTTCCGCCGATGGAACAGCGCCGCCGCCGGCTTCCCCGAATGCCCTCGACCTTCTCCGTCAGAGTTCGGCCGTTGGTGAAGCGCGCGCCTCGATGCTGCCAAACCGCAATTTCCTCATTACCGCTGGCACGCTGATCCCATGCGTCCTCCAGACGGCCATCAATTCCGCGCAGCCTGGCTACACGTCCTGCCTTATTCCGCGTGACGTCTATTCGGAGAACGGTCGGGTCGTCCTGATGGAGAAGGGCACGCGCGTGCTGGGCGAATATCGGGGCGGCATCCAGCAGGGCCAGAACCGTCTCTTCGTGCTCTGGACCCGTGCCGTCACGCCGCAAGGCGTCCGGATCGATCTTGCCTCGCCCGGATCCGATGCCTTGGGCCGGGCTGGGCTGGCAGGTGCGGTCGACACCTTCTTCTGGGCACGGTTTGGCGGGGCGCTCCTGCTCTCCCTTGTCGATGATGCGGCCTATATCGGTGGGCAAGCGGTTTCGAACGGCAATGGCAATTTCAACAACATCACCCGGACGCCAAGCGAAGGCGCGGCTATCGCTTTGCAGAACAACATCAACATCCGACCGGTCCTGAAGAAAAATCAGGGCGAGGAGGTCGGGATCTTCGTCGCGAAGGATTTCAATTTCGCGGATGTCTATAATCTGAAATTGCGGCGGTGAGCGATGCGCGACACGGCCGTTCTCCGACATTATCTCGCGCCGCTGCTTCCCCTGCTTGAGCCGGACGGGGTGACCGAACTGGTGATCAACCGGCCCAGCGAGGCCGGTATCGAAGATCGCAACGGGTGGACATGGCACGAGCTTCCCGAACTCGATAGCGAATGGCTGAGCACGCTTGCCGTCGCCGCGGCGAGTTTCACGCACCAGGACGTCGATGCGCAGTCACCTATCTGCTCGACGATCCTGCCGGCCGGCGAACGCTGCCAGATCGTCATACCCTCGGTCACGCCGAGCGGCTGCCCATCCTTCACCATTCGCAAGCCCTCGACAGTCACAATGCCGATCGACGAACTCGCATCCGCCGGTCTCTTCGCGACGACGCGTGCAAGTGCCAAAGGATTTACCGACGTCGATGCGAACCTGGTCGCTCTGCGAGATGCAGGCGATTGGCCAGCTTTCTTCAAAATCGCGGTCGCCGCGCGCAAGAATATTCTGGTCAGCGGTGCTACCGGCTCCGGCAAGACGACCCTCGCCAAGGCGCTCATTCAACTCATTCCGGCCGGAGAGCGCCTGCTGACGATCGAGGACACGCGTGAATTGATCGTGCCGCACCGCAACGTCGTACACATGGTCTATTCGAGCGAGGGGCAAGGGTTGGCGAAGGTCGGCGCCAAGCAGCTGCTGGAGAGCGCGCTCCGCATGCGCCCTGACCGGATTTTGCTTCAGGAACTGCGGGACGGCACCGCCTTCTTCTATCTTCGCAACGTCAATTCCGGGCATCCCGGCTCGATCACGACGGTCCATGCGGGTTCCGCGGCCGGCGCCTTCGAGCAACTCACGCTTCTCGTGAAGGAATCCGAAGGCGGCCGCGACCTTGCTCGCGACGATATTCGCGGGCTGCTGCGGATGCTTGTCGATATTGTCGTCCAGACCCGGCGCCATGGCGGCCGGTTCGAGGTGGAAGAGGTCTATTTCAATCCAAGGACTGGCGATGCTGGCGCGGCATAACGCCTGGGGTCTGGCCGGTTGGGCGCTTCTGGCGGCGGTCTGCTGGGCGACGGTCACGCTCGCGATCGCGCTGTTCGGCCTGGGCCAGATCGGTCCGCACACCGACCTCCGCGCTCTTCCGGCGTGGCTCTGGTATTATCGTTCGGACCCGCTCCTGATTGACTGGCTCCGGCGGGGCGGGCTCACCGGTCTCGCCGTCGTCGGCCTTGTCGCGATTGCGATCTTCCGCCGCGGTCCGGCGCTGCATGGAACGGCTCGCTTTGCCCGCGAGGCGGAAATCCGCCGCGAAGGTTTGAGATCGAGGACCGGCATTGTTGTCGGCCGAAGGGGAGGGCGGCTCCTGATCTTCGGTGGGAATGAACATGTCCTGCTCGAAGCGCCGACGAGAGCGGGGAAAGGCGTTGGCGTCGTCATCCCTAATCTGCTGACATGGCCGGATTCCACCGTCGTGCTCGACGTGAAGCGGGAGAATTGGGCGGCCAGCGCGGGTTTCCGCGCACGCGCCGGACACCGGGTCTTTCTCTTCGACCCGCTCGACACAGAAGGCCGCAGTGCCCGATATAATCCGCTCGCCCATATCCACAGGGCCGATGACACTGATGTGATCAACGAGTTGCAGAAGATCGCCGGCATGCTCTTCCCCGCGCCGGAGCGGTCCGACCCCTTTTGGGCTGAATCTGCCCGCGCCGCCTTTGTCGGCGTGGGGGCGCTGGTGGCCAGCAATCCTGGCCTGCCTTTCACCATCGGTGAAATTTACCGCTGGCTGACCACCGGCGATCCCAAGAACGACCTGCCCAAGGCCCTTGACGAAGCGGGGAGGGCAGGACAGCGCCTCAGCCAGCCTTGTGTCTCCGCGATCCAGGATTTTACGTCAGCGTCCGACAACACCTTTTCGGGCATTAAGCAGACGATCACCGCCCGGCTCAATCTCTGGCTCAATCCCATGGTCGATGCCGCGACAGCAACCAGCGACTTCGACCTGCGCGATGTCCGTCGGCACCGCGTCTCAATCTATCTCGGGGTGTCGCCCGATAATATCGACCGGATTTCGCCGGTCTATAGCCTGTTCCTCCAGCAGCTGGTGGATCTCAACACCCGTGAACTGCCCGACCCTGCAACCGCGGTCCCGGTGTTGGTGCTCCTTGACGAGTTCGCCCGCCTTGGGAAGGCGTCGGTGATCGCAAACGGCTTTTCCTATGTCGCGGGCTATGGGTTGCGACTCTTGCCCGTGGTCCAGAGCAGGGCGCAACTGCGCGCGATCTATGGGCCGGATGTCACGGAGGAGATCATCGCGAACTGCGGGCTGGAGATCATCTTCACACCCAAGGAACTCAAGGTTGCCAACGAGCTATCGGAGCGTCTGGGTTCCTTCACCATGAACGTGAAGTCGCGCAGCCGGACCATCCACGGCCTCCTCGCCAATCGCAGCATATCGGAATCGGATCAGCGCCGCGCACTCCTGCTTCCGCAGGAACTGATGCAGATGCCCAAATCGGAGCTCCTGCTTTTACGCGGCGGCGTCCCACCCGTCCGCGGCAAGAAGATCGCCTATTTCCGGATGTCGCTCTTCACGAAACGCGTCCTGCCGCCGCCCGTCGTGCCAGCTCGCCCGGCGGTAGCCGCGATGCGCTCCAACGGCCCCATGGCAGAACATGGCGGTACCACGGCGTCAGCAAGGGATGGAAGCGCGCCGCTCGAAACGGAGGTGCCTGTGCGTGAGATGACCGATGCCGAACTGTCGGGCGCCGTCCGCATCACCGACGACATGTTGGTGCTCGGTGATCTCGCGGAGTTGCCAGCGCCTGGGGACGAGGAAGCTGCGATCCGGTTCGTCGCCGCCATGGTCGAAAGAGCGGTGATTGATCGGGGCGCGGCTGAACCCCCGCCACATATCGAGGAAGGATTCACCCATGGCCGCTGACAAGCCGAAGGGCCGTACTCCCAGGGCAAAAGAAAACACGATCGGCATAGACCGAGGAAAAGCACCGCCAGCCGCGGGGCGTATTCCGCCCGACGACGGAAAGACGAACCCGTCAGCTGATGATCGTACCCGATCACCAATCAAAAAGGCCGAGAAGATCCACTCGGTCGAGAGTGGCGACGTCCCTGAAGCCCTACGCAAACGCTATTTTTCATCGACTAGCCGGTGGTCTGGCGAGCCTGCATTTTTCACGACCGCCCAGGCGACGGAGCCGGCCTTCCGCGATCAGGGCCGCCGGCTGATCACATCGAGCGAGAGCGAAGAGGTCGTGAAGGATCTCGTCGCGATCGCGCGGCATCGCGGTTGGTCACAGATCCATGTGACCGGAACCGAGCCCTTTCGCCGTGCGGCATGGCTTGAGGCGAGCCGCCAGGGCCTTGAGGTGAGGGGCTATCGCCCCGCCGAACGCGATCTCCAGGAGCTGGATCGGATGCGCCGCGACGCGAGCCGTAACAGCGTGTCACCGGCGCTTGAGGGGCGCTCCACCGAACCGAACCGCTCCACGACAGCACCGGGCATCTCGCATCCCGGCCTATCGCGCGACCGCGCGCGCGACGAGCGGGCCGCGCAAAGCCAGCTTCGGGTGATTGAGGCAGTAGTCCGAACGGCCCTTTTCGATGATCCTGCGGCGATCGGACGCGTGATGAAGGTCGCTCAAGCCAAGATGGACCAGAATCTCAGTGCTGGCCGGGAAATTCGACCGGCGCTCGTTCGACAAGCGAACGACAGACAGCGCACTGGCGGACGAGAACATGCCACTAAGGCAAAAACTCCGCCACAGCGAGCGCGCAACCGATAATCAGCCAAAGATTTCGCGCCGAAGGCGGGATGGCCACGCGAACAAAAACCTTATAGTATCAGCTTCATGCCAATTGGCCATGCCGCTCTAGCACCCGCATGAGAACTGCATTCGCCTGCGTGAAGTTCTCGCGCTGACCCTTGATCTGGTACGCCCATTTTGCGCCGTGAAAGAGATTGTTGCGCAGGCGCCAGACGATCATCAGCAGAGCCAGTATCCGGTCGCGGGGATCGTTGTTCGCGCCCCGGATCACGGCTTCGACAAGATCGGAGTGGTCCGATTTGCGTAGGTTCAGAAAGGGATAGTGATAGGTGAGCTCGTCGTCCGCAAAGTAGCGATCGCGGAAATAGGCCAGCTCCGCGTCATATAGGTCGGCGCCCATGATGTCGCCGGCCGCCCAGGCATCGACCTTCTCTGTGATCCGGTCGGCGCGAGCGTTCGCCTCCATAATCTCGGCCTCGAATAGGCTCCAGAGAAAGGCGAAGTCGAAAATCGCGCGGCGATCTTCGTCGGGCAAATCCTGAAACCCGGGGGCTCTCGCCTCCAGCCATGCCTCACTCGCGCTCTTTGCCCGTTCCTCCATAGATCAGTCCTCCGGTTCGTCGTCGGGCCGGCTCAGCTCGGAAAAGTCGGTGAGCGCATCGCAGCTGATGCAGTGGTACATCTGCGAGGCCTCCTGAAAGGCCAGGCCGCACAGGCATCCGCAAAAGGGGCAACATTCGTCAATTTCGAGGTCGCCCCATTCCCAGACGCCGAGATATTCCGGCACGGCGTCACGATCGTAGCCCACGATCTGAAATGCGTCGGCGTTCTTCGCGACGAACCCGTCGCTGGTGGCACGCATGAGGATCGGCAGGATGTCGGCTGGCTCGATCGCGAACCATTCCCCCCGGACCCGCATCGCTTCGAAATGGCGATGGAGGCATCGTTCCAGCTCGAAAGTCGCGTCGCTGTTGATCCATCCGAGGAGTCGAAGCGCGGATGGGTTGCCGGTCTGAAGGTTGCCGCGGCGCTTCTCGATGTCCTTGGCGACGCCGATCTTGATCCGGCAAAAGCCACTATCTTCTTCACCGATGAAATAGACCGGCATCGCGCGCGTCTCCCGTCCGGATCGTCAGGTAACGAGGCCGAGAAGTGTCTCGACCAGTTCCTTGTACGACGCTGGGGAGAGGTCGAGCGGTCGCCGCTCCTGACGCATGAGTGCCACCAGGAGGCAAGCCGTGAAGAACCAGAAGTTGGAGTTGCTCGGGAGGCTGTACCCCGCGATCATAGCGGTCAGCCGATCGGCGATCGGGGGATATTCATCGGTCCCCCACCGCACCATGGGCGATGTCATTGCATGGACGACTATAGCAGCCAGCGCGATTCCGCTTGCCCGCTTTTGTTCGACCTCGGCGAATTTGTGCCCCTGATCCCGGGCATATTCGGCAAGAGTGCTGGTCATGGTAGTGCGCGCCCAGGTGTCGCACGCCATCTCCTCCTCATAGCCTTCTTCAGGCGCGTCGCCGGCTTTCCGGAACATGACGTGCCGAAGCTCATGAAGAAGCGCAAAGGCGAGCGCGAGGCAAACGAGATCGAACGCGGATTTCTCTTGGTCGTCTTTCAGGCTGTCACGGTCATCGGTCGGCTTGGGTATATCGCTCGGCCAGGTGATACCGTCGGTCGCTGCCGCCCCAAGCAATGCCTTGGTCGCAGCGATGCGCTGCTTGTAGTCGAGTTCGAGTTGGGGTCGTTCTTCGTCATCCTCCAGGATTTTGTCGATCGACATGCCCGTGCGCTGAGCTAGCGCGACTGCAGGCCCATACAGCTCGATCGCGCGCCAGACTGCGAAGCCCATGAGCCAGAAGAGATCGATCGTCTTTGTATCGAATTTGATGCGCCGGTTCGTGGAGTTCATCGTCGTGCCCGTTGCGCTGGAGGCGACCTCCACGTCATGTCCATGATCGACCCAGATCTTGCACAGATAATCGGCCCTTTCGGGGACCGCCCCACGCAACAGGTTCAGTACGATCGTCTGATTGGACAGCTCCGTAGCCATAGATACTCGCTGTTGGTGAGCCGCAGGACGCAGACTCATAGAAGTCCCGGTCTTCATGCGTTTCAGGCGCGCCGAAGCATCCGCTCGACACGCACACGCTGATAGCCATGAACATGGACGTGCTGGCGCAGTTGCCGGATGTCCCGGATCCCGAACGCCACGGCGGCCTTCAGGGGGCTGGCGAAGGTCGCGTAATAGGACCATCGCGCGTCGGCGGGCAAAGACGGGTTCTGACGGCGATCCGTCAGGGCCACGTCGCGCGGGTCGCTGGTGTTGCGAAAGGCGTGAAAGGTGATCCAGTCTGCCCGCCGGTAGCGCGCGGCTTTGCTGAACGGCACCGATTGAACCTTGACGTCGGTCTGATCGAGCACCCAATTGCGCTGTTCGAGAATCTGGCGGACCATATGGCCCACCATCTGCTTGACACGATCGGCGAGGATTTCCTCACGAAACTCCTCGAGCAGCTGTTCCTCGATCCCCTCGACCGCCGGCTTGCTCAGTTCAGAGGCCGTTTCCAACCGAGCGACGACGTCGGGTCGCGTCAAAAACGCCCAGATGCGCTGGCCCAAGTCGGAGGCATGGAGCGAGGCGAATTTCTCAGGATTGTAGGCGAACATGAGCGGCCCTCCTTTACCGGGCAAATATGGCCGGTTATAGAGTAGTGTCAACGGCGCTTGCGACGGGGCGCGCTTGGGCGCGGTCGGGGAGGTAGGATTGGCTTCTGCAAAGGAATTGAACCGAGGATCGGAATGGCGGCGCTGGGAGCCCCACATCCACGCGCCAGGCACGGCGATGAACAACCAGTTCACCGGGCCAACGGCATGGGAGGATTATCTCACCGCGGTTGAGAAGGCGACGCCAGCGATCGAGGCGATCGCGGTGACAGACTATTATGTGACTGACACCTATGAGGAGGTCCTGCGCCATAAGGCAGCAGGGCGGCTGCCTGCCGCGAAGCTGATCTTCCCTAATGTCGAGTTGCGGCTTGATGTCGCGACAGCAAAGGGCGGCTTCGTCAATCTTCACCTATTCGTCAGTCCCGAAGATCCCAAGCATTTGGAAGAGCTGCAACGGCTGCTGTCGCGGCTGCAATTCAACGTCATGCAAGACCGATTCGACTGCACGCGGGCCGATCTCATTCGTCTCGGTAAGGCGGCCGATCCTAAGATCACCGACGATCGCACCGCGCTTTCCTATGGCGCCAACCAATTCAAGGTGAACTTCCAAAAGCTTCGCGAGGTGTTTGGCGAAAGCAGCTGGGCGAAGAAGAATATCCTCATCGCCGTGGCTGGCGGGGCGAATGACGGTACGTCGGGTGTCCGTGAGGCGGCAGACCAGACCATCAGGCGGGAAATCGAGAGTTTCGCGCATGTCATTTTCGCGAGCAGCGAAGCCCAGCGGGAATTCTGGCTTGGGCTGCGCCAGCTCTCCGCTGATGAGGTTCGCTCGCTCTATGGCGGGCTCAAACCTTGCCTGCACGGTAGTGACGCCCACAAGCTAGAGGATGTCGCCAGCCCGTTCGGCGATCGCTTTTCCTGGATCAAGGGCGGGCTTGAGTTCGACGCGCTGCGCCAGGCCTGCATCGATCCGAAGGGCCGCGCCCATGTCGGTTCGGAGCCGCCAGCGTCCGCCACGCCGTCTCAGGTGATTTCGCAGGTCGAGATTCTGAACGCCGAATGGGCCACCACGCCGGTCATTCCGCTGAACCCGGGGCTCGTTGCGATCATCGGCGCGCGGGGCTCGGGCAAGACGGCGCTTGCCGACATGATCGCCGCCGGATGCGATTCCATCACGGACGAGGCATGGAACGCGAACGAGTGGGCGAACCCTTCGTTTCTGGTGCGCGCGCGACCGCTGCTTGGTAACGGCCAGGTCAAGGTGGCCTGGGCCGCGGGAGAGCCGGTCGTTCGATCGCTCGACGGGTCCGATGCGAACGGGCCGTTTGCCTATGAGCGCGTGCGATACCTGTCCCAACAGTTTGTCGAGGAGCTGTGCTCGTCGAGCGGTCTGACTGATGGTCTCCTGCATGAGATCGAGCGGGTCATTTTCGAGGCCCATCCCGATCATGAGCGCGACGGCGCGCTTGATTTCGAGGAACTGCTGGAACACCGCGCGACGCGCCATCGGCTGGCGCGCGAGCGCGAAGCCGAAGCGGTGGCGCAAATCTCCGACCGGATCAGCACCGAGCTCGAAAAGGAGAAGATGGCAGCGATCTACGAATCGCAGGCCGCGCAGAAGAAGAAGCTGGTTGAGGCCTACACCGCCGACCGTGCGAGACTGGTGTCGGCCGGCAGCGAAAAGCGCGCCGAGCGCCATACCGAATTGGCTGGCGCCGCGAACACACTGCGCGCCAAGCTTAGGCGGTTCACTGGGCAGCGCCAGACCTTCCTCGCGCTTCAAGACGAGGTGAAAGATCAGCGTCGCAACCAGGCGCCGGAGACGCTAAGGCAGGCCCAAGCCCGGCATTCGAACAGCGGCATGTCGGACGAGCAATGGGCCGCTTTCCTGCTCGACTATAAAGGTTCGGTGGACGACGACCTCGCCGCCTACGTCAAATGGGCGGACGGCAAGATCGCCGAGCTGAAGGGCGTCCC
The DNA here is from genome assembly GCF_024168485.1 of Sphingobium sp. OAS761. Taxonomy (GTDB): domain Bacteria; phylum Pseudomonadota; class Alphaproteobacteria; order Sphingomonadales; family Sphingomonadaceae; genus Sphingobium. Next base: position 34,401 of record NZ_JALJVY010000015.1, on the reverse strand, counting down.
TCCCGTACCCGGCGATCCCAATACACCCTATTTTGGCGACGACGCAGATCTGACCACGCTCTCGCAAGCGATGCTGGACGCCGAGATGTCGCGCCTCGAAAAGCTGGTCAGCGCGGACAAGGACATCCAGCGGCGCTACACTGCCCTGTCCGGGAACATCGCGACCGAGAACGCGGCGCTGCAGACGCTGACTGAAAAGCTGAAGGACGCCCAGGGCGCTAAGGATCGGGCCAAGGCTCTGCAGGTCGAGCGCGAAGAAGCCTATGGCCGGGCGTTCGATGCGCTCGTTGCCGAACAATCGGTCCTGGAGGCCCTGTATGCGCCGCTGATGGCGCGGCTATCAGCGGCCTCGGGAACATTGAAGAAGCTGTCCTTCTCTGTAGCGCGGACGGCGAATGTCGAGCAATGGGCGACGGAAGCTGAAGACGGGCTGATCGATCTTCGCAAGGCTGGAGCGTTCCGCGGCAAGGGCACCTTGTTGGAGAAGGCCAATGAGGTCTTGAAGACGGCCTGGGAGACAGGCGATGCCGCAGCCGTCCGCGCAGCGATGGCAGAGTTCCGGCGGCTTTATCAGAAGGAGCTGCTTGATCACTCGCCGGTCGCACACACCGAGCAAACCGAATTTCGCGCATGGTCCAAGCGCTTTGCGCAATGGCTGTTCAGCACGGACCACATCGCGATCCGTTACGGGATCGACTATGACGGCGTCGACATCCGGAAGCTGTCACCGGGCACGCGCGGGATCGTCCTCCTACTCCTGTATCTGGCGCTCGACGACAGCGACAACCGTCCGTTGGTAATCGATCAACCCGAAGAGAATCTCGATCCAAAGTCAGTGTTCGATGAACTGGTATATCTATTCATCGAAGCCAAAGCGCACCGTCAGGTGATCATGGTTACCCACAATGCCAATCTCGTCATCAACACCGACGCGGACCAAATCATCATCGCGGAATCTGGTCCGCATCCCCATGGCAAACTGCCGCCGATCACCTATCGATCGGGCGGGCTTGAGAATGCGGAAATCCGCAAAGCCGTATGCGATATTCTGGAGGGCGGCGAAGGTGCGTTCCAAGAACGTGCACGACGTCTCCGGGTGCGCCTAGAGAGGTAGCGCACATCTCGCCCGGATCCGGCGCGGTTGCGCCAGTGTTATCCGTTTAACATAACGTACATTATCATACTTTATCGTTGTTTATCAATGTGTTATGCAAATCCCCCCGCTGGTCATTCCGGTGAATTGATATCCACCCAATAGGAGATGTCTTCGAAAAGGTGCATGCCTTCCGGATCTTCCCAGGCCGTGCGCCTGTCATCCCACCGGCCGATGACAGGACGATCGCCTTCCCATAGCAGCATAAGGCGACCGTCCTTTCGATCGTCGGGCATCATCCCGACAGGCTCCCATGGGATGTATTTCGCTGTAATCACGCTCAACTTCCTCACATGGATCGTAGATCGAATCTCTCGTGCACATCCAACACGGGTTTACGAACCTCGCCGCATATTCACGTTGAATGAACTTTAAGCGCGCTCTGCAAACCCTCTCTTGCGCTGAGTTTATATTTCTGCGATTTTGTTCATTATGGCTGAACAACTGCCGCCTCCGCTAAACCGCCTCCTTGCCGAGTTGGCCCCTGGTCAGCTCGTCGATAGCGCGTGGCTGCAGGCACAAAGTATATCGCGTCCATCGGTTCACGGCTATGTGAAGAATGGCTGGCTCGAGCGCGTCGCGCCGCGGGTCTATCGGCGTGCTGGCGCCGAGACCACCCTGCCTCTCCGCTGGGACGCGGCCGTCCTGTCGGCGCAGTCGCTGCGGCCATCGACCTTCTATGTCGGCGGTCCCACTGCGCTCGATCTGCTTGGGCGCAGTCACTATCTGCGCGTCGGCGGAAATGCGACCGTTCACCTCTACGATCCCGAAGCGACGGCACCCACCTGGCTGTCCCGGCTACCGGTCGATGCGACATTCGCCGTCCACACACGCGCACTTTTCGCCGACCCTGTGCTCGGCGTTGAATGGTGGCGCTACGATCTCGGCACAGGCCGCCTGGGCGCGGCGGTTTCCGAACCATCGCGTACCAATCCCTGGGATCATTTCCTTCGTGTCGCCGGCGAGGAGCGGGCGACGATCGAAATGCTCGATCAGGTCCCGGACGACGTCGGCTTCCACCATGCCGACGAGACCTTCCAGGGCCTCTCCAATCTCCGGCCACGCCTTGTCACCCGTCTGCTCGTCAGTTGTCGTAGTGTCCGGGCGAAGCGGCTCTTTCTGTTCTATGCCGAGCGCCATGGCCATGCCTGGCTCAAGCATGTCGATCGCGAGGCCGTCGATCTCGGCACCGGCAAGCGGCAACTGGCGCCGGGAGGGAAGTTCGACGCACGCTATCAAATCACCGTCCCCGCCTCGCTGGTAGGGCGCCCGGGAGATGACTTATGACCGCCGAGCGCTATCTCAATCAGGTCAGCCTTCTCCTCCGCGTGGTTCCGGAAATCGCCCCCGAGGCGGACTTCGCGCTGAAGGGCGGCACCGCCATCAACCTGTTCGTGCGCGATCTGCCGCGCCTCTCGGTAGATATCGACCTCGTCTACTTGCCCGTCGCCGATCGCGAAACATCGCTCGCTGCTGTGCGCGCTGGCTTCGAGCGTATCGCCCAGCGGCTTGAAACCCGGCTCGGTTTCAAGGTCGATCGCCACCTCCTCAGCGATGGAAAGCGGCTGCTCGTCCATTTCGAGCGCGCCACCATCAAGGTCGAGATTTCCCCGGTCCTGCGCGGCACGGTCTTCCCTCCGGAAATCAGGGCCGTGAGCGCCGCGGTCGAGGATCGCTTCGGTTTTGCCGAAATGCAGCTGGTCTCGCTGCCCGACCTCTATGCGGGCAAGATGGCGGCCGCGCTCGATCGCCAGCATCCGCGCGACCTGTTCGACATTCATCATCTGTTGGAAAATGAGGGCATCGACGAGGATCTGTTCCAGGCCTTCCTCATCTATCTCGTCAGCCATCCCCGGCCCGTGCATGAACTCCTTAGTCCGCATCGGCTCGACATCGCCGCGCAATATGACGACGAGTTCGCGGGCATGACCGTGACGCCCCTGCCGCTCGACATGCTGCTCGCGGCGCGCGAGGCGCTGATCGAAACCGTACAACAACGCGCAGCCGAACCCGCAGCGCGCCAGTTTCTCAAGAGCTTCGTAGCGGCCGAACCTGACTGGTCCGCGATCGGCCTCAGCGAGGCCATCGCCGAGCTCCCGGCGCTACGCTGGAAATTGATGAACCTTCAGCGCCTTCGCCAGCAGAACCCCGACAAGTTCGTCGTACAGGCAGAGTTGCTCGATCAGTGTCTTGATCACCCGGTTTGAAAAAGCATGCTCGCTCCGCAGTCGAGCGGCCCGCGACCGCATCCGCGATGCGTCTCCTGAATTTCAGACCAACCGCATTGTGGTCATACGGACAATGCCTGAAAACAAAGTGCCCCGACGGTTTGCAACGCAGGGACCGCCGGGGGATACCCGGACGACATGGCACAAACCCGCCAAAGAATCGAGTGAGAAGGTCTTCGCGCCTGCCGGGCTTCCCTTCCCAGTCTAGGCGATCTGGGCAATGCGCTGACGGCGCGCCCTATCAATCTTCAGGACGATATCGCCCATCCAGCCCGGCATGGCCGGACGGGCAGCGACTAGCACGCGCGTACTGGCATCGTCGAGGCGCGTGGCAAAGCGCCCGATCGCATCCGCATCGATATTGCCCTTCCCCAGATGCGCGAGCGCCTGGACGATCGCATTGACCGATTCCGGCGCATCGAGCACCGGCGCCCGGCTGTGCTTCAGGGTGACGCTGCGTCCGCCCGCCTTGGCGGTGCGCGTGCGACCGCTGGTGGCGTAGCTCGCCCGGGCGGGCACCTGCGTCGAGAGACCAAGGCTGTTGGCGGCCGCCGCGCCCGACGGCGCCAGCGCATCACCGCTCTGCACCGAGAGCGCCTGCGCGACCTGTCCGGGATCCGGGCTCAAGGCGCCGAGCTTGTCATGCTGGCGGGGATAGTCGTAAAGACCGCGGCCGATCCGGCGAATGTCGCCGGCATGGGCAAGACGCGACAGGGCCATGTCGACCGAGCCGCGCGTGCCGAAGTCGACGAACTGCTTGGGCGTGAACACCCAGCCACGGCCCTTGCCGCGCACGCGCTTCATGATCCGATCGGCAACCGCAGACATGTCCATGCTCCTGTCTGTTAGATAATAGCATGGTTTTTTCTAACAAGATACGCCCCACGGACAGCGAGATTTATACCTCCTTTTCCTAGCCTTCCCTCACATGGCCGGGGCAATATCCCCCTGCAAGATGGAAGGGAAATCATCCGAATCAGCGCTCCCGTCCGCGATCGGGCGCAGGCCTCTCGGGACCGGCCTCGCCCTCCGGTTCGCGTGCGGATGCCGGATGCCGCGCTTGCATCATGTCGCGGGCCAAAGCGAGACGCCGGGAAACCGCCGGCGGCATGGCCGCCAGAAAGTCCGCGACCTCGTTGGAAAGCGCCTGGTCGTCCGCCTGTCCGGTGCCGGCAAGCGCCACCGCCGCCTCGGCATAGGCCCCGCGGATCTGTCTCTGGCGAACCAGCGCCATCACGTCCTGCGGGCGCCGCGCCTCGTCGGGCGAGCGGACGAAAGCCTCGGCGCGCAGCGCGTTGAGTTCATCCATGGTGAGCCGGCCCCCGCCCTCACCGATCCGTGCCCCGAGATGGAGCGCCGCCGAGCGCACCCGCTTTTGGACATGGCCCCTAGCCCGGCGCGGCGTAGCTTCCGCCGCAACACCGCGAGCCCGCAATTCGTGCGCAAAGACCTCGCGCATATGGTGGAGATCGGCCTTGCGCGGATTGAACCGCCTGCCGTCCGCCCCTTCGGTGGCGACGGTCAGATGGACGTGGGGATGGTCGGTGTCGGTATGGAGAGCCAGCATATAGGCGTGCTGGCCCTCGAACAGGATGCGGGCGAACGCCTGCGCCGCGTCCTGCAGTGTCTCGGGATCGGTCGATCCGCCGGGCATGGAGAGGACCAGCGACAGCGAGGTCGGCCGGTCACGGCCATGCTCGTTCATCGCATCGTCGAGCATCGCCCAGTCCTGTGCGATCTCCTTCAGCCGCTTGGGATCGTCGATGATCTCGCCTTCGCTCGAGCGCACCGCGAGCTTCCCGTGCCGCGCGACATAGCCGAAATGTTCGGACAGATGATGCGCGCCATATTGCTTGCCCGAAACCTTGACCATGACCTCCGGGGCCTTGCGCACGATCCGCTCAAGCTTGGCCCGGGCGTCCGCCTGACTGAGCGGCATGAGCCGCCCCTGCCCTCCCCGGCCCAGCCCACCCTTTCCGACGCGAACATAGGCCCCCCGCAATGTCCGCTTCCCGCCCGAAGGCGGTCGCCATGCCTCCATGAGGCTCGGCAGCGGCAGGACGCCATCCTCCTCACGCATCGATGCTGTCCCAATAGGCAAGATCGCCTTTCAGCGCGGCGCCGAAGCCGGCAAGCGCTGTCCCGATTTCCGCGCGGAAGCTCGCCACCCTCGCCGCCTCGCGTGCGACATCGAGGCCCGACTCCACCATCACCGAAGCATTGAGCGCGCGGGTCGCCTGATTGAGGTTGATGCCGATGCGGTTGAGTTCGCGCCACGCCTGGGCGACCGCGGCCCGCTCCTCGCGCGGCAAGCCGCCTTTAACGCGCAGCCTCCGCCTGACCAGCGTCGTCACCCAGTCGGTGCGCTTGAGCCCCAGCACTGCGGCCTCGGCATCGAGCGCTGCAATTTCTTCCTCGGCAAGCCGGATCTCCACCCGGCGCGTGGCGCGTGCGGGTGGCGGCGCACCCACCTCCCCCGCTGCCCCCTCTTCCAGCGCGGCCATGATAAGACGCCGCAGAAAAGCGGAGCGACCGCCCGCCGCCGACGCCTTCGTGTCGAAGCGTTGAGCAAGATCATCATCGAGGCGAACACCGAAGAATGCCATGCACTGAGGCTATTGTTTAACATCCCCGGCGCCAAGCCTATCCGGCCCTCACCTTCCTTCAACTCATCTGATAGTCTGCTTGAGCAGACTTCTGCTTTTCTTGATAAAGACGCCTCTCAACCACGCCTGATCCATGAAGGGGCGGCGCCTTTGGCGCCGCCCCTGTCCTCTTGCACGAAAAAGGCCGCACCCCGTCAGGGGAACGGCCGACATCCACGGAAATTCGAAATGCAAACGCGGAGGAAAGGGGTCAGGGGATGGCGACGTCGGCGGATCCCTGCGACGCGGGGCAAAGCCGTTCAGCGGCGATCTCCCGTCGCGACCCGTCGGCGAACAGCACGGTAACGCGGGCTGCAAGGATAAGCCGTCCCGGTCGGCCATCGACATCAACCGGCAGGCTGACCTCCGGCACTTTTACCGCCGATCCTGCAACAGAACCGGGCGCCACATACGGTTCGGGGCGGGCAGCGGGCACCGTTGCGCTCCGGGTCGGCGGCGCGCTGATCCCGGGGCTGCCCGCCCTGCCCTTCAACCCGGCAATGAACCGCGCACCCTCCGCCAGCGTCGCGCCTTGCTCGCTCCAGCCCGCCACATAGGCCTCGACTTCCGCCGGATAATCCCGCGACGCGCGATGCAGATCGTAGAGCAGGCGGATCGGCGCGCGCGACAGCGCGTCCCTGAGATAGGAGGCCATGTCGCCATAAGCGGCATAGAGCGAGACGAACTGCTTGGACCGGCCAAGCGCGGCGGCAATCTCGACCTGGCTCATGCCGCCCTTGAGCATGCGGGCAATCGCATGGGCAAGTTCGACCGAAGAGAGATTGGCGCGCTGGTCATTCTCGACAATCTGGTCGGCCAGCAGATGCGTCGGTTCGCCCTCGGCCACGATAATCGCCGGGATCGTCGCACGGCCGGCAAGCTGCGACGCGCGGAAACGCCGCTCGCCCAGACGGATGCGGTAGCGCCCGTCGGCATCGGCGGGCGCGACGGTGATCGGCTGCAACACACCCCGCGCCGCAATCGAGGCCGCGAGTTCGGTCAGCGCATCGTCGTCGAAACTGCGCCGGGGATTGCCGGGATCGGGGATCACCTGGGTCAGCGGCAGGTCCTCGACCCGCCGCGCCGCCTCATGCGCGCCGACCAGCAGACCGAACTCCTCGATGCGCTCGTCGAACTTGCCCATCAGGCGGCCGCCGCCGGCGCACGGCACAGCCGCCGCTCGATCTCGGCAAGGATCGGGCGCAGCTCCTCGGCGGCCGCTTTGGCACCGCCGCTGCTCTCGAGCCAGACCGGCCGGTGATTTTCGGCGGCATGCTTGTAGGTCGGGCGGGCCTTGATGAAGGCCGGGAACATCAGCCGCTCGCCCACCGCATGGGCAAGCTTGACGGCATTGTCCATCTCGCGCCGGTCGAACGGATTGACCATCGACGGCAGCAACCCGAGGAAATCGATCTTGCGCCCGGCTCTCGCCGCCTCTGCCTTGCGCAGCGCGGTCAGCAGCATCTTGGCGCATTCGACCGAATCCTCGGCGACCTGGACCGGAGCGATCACCGCATCGGCCACCGCCAGCGCGCTCAGGGTCAGCTCATCCCATTTGGGACCGGTATCGATCACACACAGGTCGAAATTCGGGGCGAGCGCGGGAAAGCGGCCAAGAAAATCGCGCACGTCCTGCGCGGCCTTGACCATCTGCAGGCGCTGGTCGGCGGCCAGCAGGGTGAGCCCGCTCTGCCCATCGGCGGCAAGCGGCGCGGCCGGATCGAAAAGATCGGCCGAAAACCCGCCGGACCGAGCCCCGGCGAGCCGGCGCGAGGAACTGCCCTGCGGATCGAGGTCCACGAACACCACCCGGCGTCCAGGCGCCTCGGCCAGATACCAGGCGAGATGGGTGGCGAGGAAGGTCTTGCCCACCCCGCCCTTGAGCAGGCTCACGACGATCGTCTTCATCGAAAGGGTCCGTCAGCAATAGTCGTCGGGGCCATCGCGCAGATTGCGCTCATAATGGTCGCGCGAGGACCAGTCGCCGCCGCCGCCAATGCCGGGACCGACATAGCGGAAGAGATAGACGGTGAGCGCGAAGCAGCCGAAGGCGAACAGGATAGCGTGATCGGGATGGGCAGCGAAATAGGCGGACATGGGAACAACTCCTCTGATGGATGGTGAAGCCCCGCGCATGCGCCGCATGTCGCGGCCGCACGGGGCACCGCACCGGCGCGCCCTCCCCTCCCATAGACCGATGCGTGGGAGGCACGCCGCCTGCGCAGTCTGCTCAAGCAGACTTTTCGGAGCCACCCCCCCGGTCGGGGGGATGGCCCGCATCGTCAATATTCCTCGGCGAGGAGGATCGTCAGAACCCGCGTAGTAACCTCCGGATTGGCCGGATCGGGCGAGCCCCAGGCCAGCTCGAGGTCATAATAGTCGATCTTCCAGTAGAGGATGGCGGCGTCATATTCGAAGCGGCCGAAATCATGCTCGCCAAGCGGATCATTGTCTGGAGTGAAGCTGTCATAGTCGCGCACCGCGCGCAGAATCTCGGCGCGCTTGTGAAAGCCGCGGAAGAGGGCGACATCGCCGATCAGCGCGGCAACGCCTGCGGTCATGACGATCTGGTCGCGGCCCGGCGCATGGAGGGACTGGCGCAAAGCGTCGTTGAGCGATGCAACCCGGACGATCCGTTCGGCCTGGCTCAGGGCGCGCGGAGAAGATTGGGACATGGGAAGAACTCCTGTTGTCCGGCCCCGACCATCGAGACCTTCCGACAGGCGCACCGTCAGCCGGCGTCCAAGCGCGGCGCCGCACCCGACAGGGTCGCAACGACAGTGGAGAAGCCCGCCCGCGGGCTTGCGGCGGCGCGCGCGCCGGATAGGCAGCCAAGGAAGGAAGGTCTTGGGCGGGGCCGATGTGCAACAGCTTCCCTACCCTATTCGCTGGCCTGGCCTTTGCCCGATCGCTATGCTCGCGTGATGCGCCCCGATGCTGCCATCTTTGCCTTCATGCCGGCTTGGACCGCGACTCTCGGCGCGATGCGTCGCCATCATGTCCAGCTGCGCTCCTGCTGCCGGCGCTGCGGCGCGTTGACCCGCGAGGAGCTCGAAACGCTGATCTGCCTCCATGGCGAGCCGGCAAGTCTGATCGACCGTCAGCGGCGCTGCCATATGGTGGGTTGTGATGGAGCGGCCTATTATCTTGCCGCGCGCCGCTACGACGGGAGCTGGTACAGACTGCTTGCGAATGACGCCCTGCGATCAGGCCTGGACAAGTGCCCGCCGGCCCATGGGGCGAGTGGCTTGGTCGCGCCGATGAACCGGCATTGACGTCCGTGCCCTTGCGGCAGGGATCGCAACCCGGATGGGCTGAGACTTGGGGCACCCAAGGCTCAGGGCGCTAGCCTAGAGCCCGACCGGCTCGCCGGGGCCGCCACGAACTTGCCTCCCGGAAAATCAGCCCGCCAGCGTCCGCCGAAAATTGCCCAGCGCCGCACAAAGCTTCTGCGAGATGGTTTTCAGTTCCCGCAGCTTGCCCACCGCATCGCTCTCTTCAAGGACAAGTTCCGACCGCTCGGCCTGCTGGGTGCGGATCGAGACGATGCGGAATATCGCGATCCAGCGCCCGTTGCGTTCCAGAGCGAGTTTCGCCTGCCCATGCGCGAGCATGGTCCGCAAAGCTTCATGGCAACGGAAGGCTGCGAGCAGAAGCGCAACACGTTGCCCTTCTGTGGCAAAGGCTCCGCCCTCCCCGACGACCTGGGCCAGATCATCGAGTCGTTGGCCGACAAGATGCCGCAGCCGCACACCATCGCCGCGGCCCGGTATCGCACGCAAATGCAGCAGGGTTTCGGTCACTGACGCCTCGACGCTTGCAAAACATTGCAGGCTTGCGCCGCGCCAGGCGTTGACGTCCTGCGCGACCCGGGTCCAGTCAGCTTCGCGCTCCGCCGTGATCGGGGTTTCCATGTCCATGGTCCTCGACCCTAGATCCCGTCACTGAACATTTGGTTCTTGGCAAAAGGATGGAGGCGAGCACGCGAAAATCGCGGGCGCCGCGCGGGCGTCCGGAGGCGTCCTCACGCAAAGGGATCGAACTCGGTGACGATGGCGACGCTGCCGTCGAGATCCTCGGCGGTGATGACCCCGTAATGCTGTCCGATCGCAATGACGAACGTGGCCATCATGAGGCTCTTCGAGAGGCTGAAGGCGTGACGGCGAGCGATTGCGATGTCGGTGAACATGTCGAGGCTCCTTTGCGCGCCGGCGGGATCATCCCGCTCGACTGGCGCCCGACGTGTCCGGCCGGCGGCCGCGATCACTTTTTGGATGCAGGCCAAAAAGCCGTAGCGCAGCGACCGGACCCCTTGCGGGTTGATCGTGGAAGGCCGACGGCCGGACCAAGGATTGCGCCCTGAAGAGAGCGGGTGATCCCGCCGGCCAGGAGCCGCCCTCGCCCTGGCATCGCGCCCTCGCGGGTCGATCCCCCTTCTCACCCCGTTCCGCCACAAATGGCTGACACGCCAACGTCCGCGCGGTAGTCCTCGCGCCATGCCCTTCGTCGCCCTTCTCCTCACCATGGCCACCGTTCCCGCCGGACAGCCCTTCGCCTGCACGCCGATCCGGGTCTGGGACGGCGATGGACCGATCTGGTGCCGCGAGGGGACGCATGTTCGTCTTGCCGGGATCGCCGCCCGGGAGATCGACAATAGCTGCCGGCCGGGACAGCCCTGTCCCCACGCGAGCGGCGCTGCGGCGCGCGATGCGCTGGTCCGGCTCCTGGGCGGTGCGCGGGGCACCGCCCGCACCGGCCATGTGCTTGTCGCCGGCCCCACCATGCGCTGCGTTTCAACCGGCAACGCCAAAGGCAATCGCACCGGGGCCTGGTGCTCGGCCCCGCAAATCGGGAACATCAGCTGCGCGATGCTGCGTACCGGCACGGTGCTGCGCTGGGAGCGGTATATGGAGGGGCGCTGCCGCGCGTCCTGACGGGCATCCCGGCCAACACCGCAAACAGCGAAAGAGGCCCGGCGTAAAGCCGCCGGGCCGTGCCCTCCCCGATCAGAACGGGATCTCATCGTCTTCCGGATCCTGGCCGTGACCGCCATTGTCGTTCGACTTGGCCCGGGTGAGGAAGGTGACCTCGTCGGCGATGATCTCGACGCCATAGCGCTCGATATTCTCGCTGTCGGTCCAGCGGGTATAGTGGATGCGGCCGCGGACCATCACCTTCATGCCCTTGTCGACATATTGCTCGACGGTCTTGCCCACCCCGTTGAAACAGGTGATCCGGTGCCATTCGGTATCCTCGATGCGACGGTTGTTGTCGTCGCGCAGGATCTTGCCGGTGCTGTCGCGCTTCGGGCGCGAGGTGGCGAGGCTGAAATGGGTGATACGGGTGCCGCCCTGGGTGGTGCGGGCTTCGGGGGTGGCGCCGACATTGCCGGCGAGGATGACGAGATTCTGCATGGCTCAAGGTTCCTTCCGTTCGGGTCCAAGGGACCGTCCCTTCGACTGATCCCCGGCCAAGGCGGGCAGGCCCGATGCCTCCACCGGAGCGACAGCGGCGGGGAACCCCGAGACGAGGGGTGGTGCGGGCAGCCGTGGCACACGGCAACTCGGCCCGAAGGATCGCGGGTTGGAGGCAGCGGACGACCGACTTAGGGGTCAGATGAGGAGAAGGGCGGGTCTGCCGCTTGGACCGGCCGCGACCCGGAACCGTGCGTCAGCTTCGTCTCCCGGCCGCATCGATGCCGCCCGTTGCTCCGACCGGCCCACGCCCTGCCCTCAGCTCCTGGTCTTCGCGGCGATGCGCGTGCGGACAATCCTGGAGATACGGCCGATAGCCATAAGTTCGGGAATCGTGGCTCCGCCTTGTCATCGCGCGGAGGGGCATGCCCGTTGAGGCCTATCGCCAGGCGCATGGTGAGCCGAGGCCATGACCTGCCCGAGGAATGTACGGATGGATGCGTGAGCTACTGCCGGATCGATCGCCGCGCCACTTGCGACCAGAGCGTCGATATCATGGCGGGCATAGGCTGGTCCCACCTGGATGACGAAGCGCTCGAATGACCGGTCCGGGCGCGGCAAGCCGAGCCGCCGGGCCTCGACCAGGAGACGGTCGAGACAGTGACCGAAACAGGCGCGGTTCTCCTGATCGGTCCAGCCATGTGTCAGGAGATAGGCTTTGAGGCCAAGCTCACAGGCGATCGCCACATGATGCAGCACAAGAGCGGGATACACGCTCTTACCGCCCTGCGCGCCGCGCAGGAATTCATCGGCCGTTTGGAGAAAGGCGCGCGCGAGACCGGGATCGCCGTCCATGGCAAGCCGTTCGAGGATCACCATCCCGGCCGCGTCGAGCCCGGCAAGCCAGACAGGCCCGGCCTGGTTGCGAAGCCCACGCAAGGCAGGGCCGTCGGGATGCTCTGCGTCCCTGGCCGAAGACCAGAGCGCACACAGCGCAGCCTTCCAGTATCGGCCATGACGGTTGCGGAAATCGATGAGGGCGCGCGCACTCGCGCGGTCGGGCAGGAACATGGGGAATGCCTCCGGTGCAATGGGACACTTCCCCCGGAGCACCCTTTCCTTTTCCCGATGCCCGAAGGCTGCTGGATGGCAGACACTGGCCGCCGCAAGCGGCGGCCAGCAGCCGGTCAGGGCCGGCGTTCGGCGCTCGGCGGCGTGCCCAGAGGACCGCGGCGGTCAACGACGTGGATGCCGCGCGACTTCGCTTCGATCACAAGCCGCTCGGTGACGCCATTGCCTTGGAAGGCCACCACATAGCGGGGCTTGATCGAGAGCATCTGCTCGTTGCGCCGGAAACCGGCGCGATCGCCGAGCTTGCGGTCGAGTCCGAAACGCAGTTGCTGGATGCCGTGCTGTTCCGCCCAGGACGCGGCGAGCCGCTCGATGCCCTTCATGTCACCGCCATGGACGAGATACATGTCGCCGACGCGCTCGCGCACCGCGTTCAGGGTGCGTAACAGATTGTCGGCAAACTGCTTGGCGTCGGCCTCGCTCGCAAAGCTGAGCCGGCCACCGGCGAAAACCACGGGCGTGCCCTGCACCAGATTGGCGTCGCGCACCCGCTCGCGCCGCGCCCGCAGGAAGGCATGACCATCGACGATCGCGGCCGTCACGCCCAGAGAGATGCGGTTGCCCGATGCCGGAACCCAGGACCGTCCGGTTTCGTGGAGATAATGGCGCGCCGCGACGTCGCGCATCGCCTCATAGGCCTGTGCCGACTGCTCGACCTTCTGGGCGAGTTCGACCTTTTCCTCAAGGTCGGTGGTCGCGATCTCCGAGCCGTCCTGCTCGGCGAGGAGGAGACGGATATCGTCGGTCAGCCGATCGACGAAGTGGTTTTTCTTGGCCGCGGCGCGGTGGAAGAGGTTGACCAGGCCCCAGCCCAGATCCTCGATGTCGCGCTCGAGCGCGGTGAAGGGGAACAGCGCGAAAAGGTCGCTCCAGACGGCGCTGACGGTCTGTTCCATGGCTTCGAGTGGCGGCGGCGCTTCGAGGCTGCGATGTTGATCCCCCGACAGGGTGAGATGCCCGAGTTCGAGGTCCGCGAGGATCGCGGAGAGGGAGCTGGTCATGATGCTCAAGTCCTTCGCTGTGGGCCGGCGGCCTGTCCGCCGGATGCGAAGCCTCCGGGCCATCGGTCCAAGCGGCGGCGGCACCGCCGGGCGAAAGCCCAAGGGGAACCCGCCACAGGTACGGGCTGGTGCGGGCAGGCGCGCCAGCGCCAACACGGCCGTCCTGTGGCGGGTTGCTGCCGCCAGCGCGATGGCCCATGCGGCGCATCCTCCGGCGACAGGTCCGGCCTACGGCTCAAAGACTCCTCATCAACCGCGCACGATCAGTGGGGGGATCGCCAATTCGGCCCGTTCGAGACTGGCGAGGATAGCGGCATGCGAACCCAACTGCCGAATGTCCGAGGCCGACAGCATGACCTCGTCATCGTCCGACGCCGAGAAATACTCCGGTGCCCCTGCCCCGCTGAAAACGACACGTTCAGGACCGAAGCTGCCGGAGGCACCACCCGACCACCGCGCATAGACAAGCCCGGCGCGCTGGGCGAAGCCCTCGATCTCCTCGAAGATGCCCCAGGCGACCTCCGTGCCGACGAGCACAAGCGTTTCGCCGGCAACCACCCGGTCGAGCGTGACCGGCTCGCCTTCCCAATCGGCGCCAGCATCGTCGGCCGCGATTGCCGCCATGAGATCGGGCACGCGATCGGCGGACAATGTTCCGCCGAGCCGCAAGGTGACGGATACACGATCAGCCATGATCCATCTCCTGTCCCGGCGCACCGCCAGATTCGCCAGATTCGGCCCGGTCCAGCAATTCGCATTCCATCTGCGCCGTCGTGCTGGACAAGATGTGATCGGCGGTCACGACCGCGACGCCTCCGCCAAAACCGTCAGGCCGCATTTTGGTGCACGTCCAGGCTGATGTGATGACGACGGCACTCAGACCCTCGCACCGACGCACAATGCCCTGAAAGATCTCTGCTCCGCCCAGATCGGAAAGATCGAGCTCGATCTCTTCGTCGTCATTCCCGGCGGCCGCGAGCGCTTCGCGCACCATGTCCGCGAGCGCTCCCGACCTTTCGGCGTGCTCGGCGAGCCCGACCTTGAGTGTTTCGATGTCCAGCCAGATCGTGTCGGACGGTCCTTCGCTGGAGAAAAAATAGATGGCGTCGCCATCGGCCTCGAATTCGAACATCTGCTTCAACACCGCCAGTTCAAGCGACGTGATCGCATCGGCGGATATGCTCGGGCGCACGACGGTCGGCGAATAATAATCTGCCATGGGAGTTCTCCGATTATGGCGAAGCTCCGGCAAGGCCGGGCTTCAGGAAGATGCTTGGACGAACGGAAAGCGTCGGAGCCGAACGCTTCCGTCTACAATGGGCGGCGCGTAATGTCGGGGCACCGGCTATGCGGCCGCCTTCTGATCGGTCGCAACCGGGAGCAGATTGGTCGCGCGCAAGAGGAAACCCGCCGCTTCCTCGGCCCGTGCGGCTGCCGTCAGCAGAGCCCGGCTGTCCTGCCGCAAAATGGCAAGCCAGGATCCGATATAGGCGGCATGATCATCGAGATGGATTGTCGGAAGGCCGATGTCGGCGCCGATCAGGGCAGCGGTTAATTCGGCCACCAACTCTTCAAACGCATAGGCATTGTCACCAAATCGCTTGCCGAAGGACCGGGCAAGCCGATCCGGGTGACCACTCCAATGCCCTGCTTCATGCGCCAGGGTCGCCGCCCAGCTCGCCCGCGAATCGAACTGCTCTATCGCGGGCATCGTGATCATATCGGCCCGCAGATCATAATAGGCACGGTCACCGCCATTGCGCTGTCGAGCCGGCAAGCGGTCGATGAAACATTGAGCGCGGGGACAAAGTTCGTCCGAAGGCGGCACGAGGACAAGCATTTCAGGATAGAAATCGGCGGCGAGCCCGTCGATCTGGTCGGCATTGAACACCGCGTAGGAGCGCATCACGCGCCGCTGTTCATCGCTACTCCCACCCTGACCATCGGCGGCTTCGATCTTCTTGGAATAGGCTTTGTAGAAGATCGCGAACTGCGCCTGCTCGCCCTGCCGCACCTGCCCGCCCAAAGCTTGCGCCTGGCGATAGGTCATCCAGTGGCGGGAGCGATACCCGCCCTGTTCTGCGGCCAGCCACAGCCAGAAGGTATTCATGCCGCGATAGGGTTCGCCATTCGCTCGGAGGGGTCGCCCCTGGGCTGCGCTCGCGCGCCAGGGTCTCACCCATGGCCGGACGCCGGCCTCAAGTCGCTGGATGATGGCATGGGTGATCGTTTCGGCCGGCGATGGCCGGCTCGGTGCATGTGCCACGATGATTCTCCTGAGATTGGGAAAGGCAGGCGGCGGGATGCCGCCGCCCGCCCGCTGGAGCCGAGATTGGGATCAGGCCGCCTCGGCAATGTCCTCGTCGTCTTCAGCATCGCCGACGGCCGCTTCACCGACCTCGCCATCGTCATCATCGTCTGACAGGAAGGCGGAGTAGCTTCGGACGCGCTCCGGTTGTTCAATCGCGTCGAACCGCATTTCGCCGGGCAGCCAGGCGATTGCCTTCTCCCGGATCTCCGCCTCCACGATACCCTGACCGGAACACAGTGCAGCGCAGGCATTGGCGAGGTCGCCCTTCTTGGCATCCTTGTACCGGCCCCGCAGCACCGGCCCGCCGATGTCCTCAAGCGCTTCGAGCATGATGTCCTTCTTGACGCGGCCGAAGAAGTTCTGCGCATCGGGCCGCCACCACTGGGCGACATCGATGCCGAGAAGACGGCCAAGATGATCGTGGAAACCGTTGTGCCGTCCGCCGCCGTCCACATTGAGCGTCGGCTCGAGACTCTGCCCGATCACATAAGCGAGCCAATCGGCGCGCGCCTGCTCGTCAAGGTCACGGAATGCATCGAAGCGCGCGGAGAGTGTCGCACCGCCCGCCCAACTGACATCGAGACCCTGCCGCTGGTCGGCGAGCGCATTGCTGGCAGCGCTTCCCTCGTCGCGAAAACCGACGATCGGGAAACTCGCATGCGCGGCCTGAAGCGTGGAATGATCGCGGACATAGCCCCCGGCGAAGACGGTGCGGTGCGCCATGAAGAAGATCGCAAGGTCAAGCGCGAAGGAGGCGTCCGAGGCGACATGCGCGGACAGGATCTGTCGGCGCTGGGTCGCCAGTTCGTCGATCAGCGTGGCGCTGAGCCGCGCGGCATTTGCCTTGCCTTCCGGCTTGCCCGGGTCGGATGCTTCGCCGGGCTGGCGGATCGCCCTTTCGCTGAACAGGCGGCTGTGTACCCGCGGCGTCCCATCCGGTCCGAGATAGACGAACGTGCCGAGCTGCTCGCGGACCGCCTCGTCGACGATCGTGCGCGTGCCTTCGATCGCCTCCAGTTCCTGCTCGATCTCCGCAAGCCGCGAGGAAGCGGCTTCCGCTTGCGGCGTTCCGTCCTCCAATTCGGTTTCCAGCGCACGGACGAGCGCATCGCCCTCGTCGGACAGCGTATCGACCCGGCCCTGCTCGGCCTCGCTGAGATCCCGCCGCGGGGCATGATATTCATGGAGCTGACATTCCATGTCATAGGGAACGTGGGTCGCGAGAACCGGCGTCACGAAGGCGAGCTTCTGCTCGGCGGCGAGCGCTTCCGCGGCCGCCTCGAGCTTCTGCGCGGCAAGCTGCTCGATGATTTCGACATCGACCCAGCTTTCCTCGTCGGCATCACCGAAGAGATCGCGTTCGATGCGGCCGCCGGCCTCGAGATAGGCATCGCGGCCGACGAAGCGCGCCTTGGCGTCGGTCGCCTTCACCGTGCCGTTGAGCACCGCCCGGCGGATATTGTCCGGGCTGTCCCCATAATAGGACCGGCTCATGCTCTCGAAGATGCGTGCCTGCCGATCGACATCCGGGGTCACGGCATAGGCCTGGGCGACGCCCAACGTGATCTCGCCCGCTGAGAGCGCGGCAAAAACCACGGGCGCGAGTTCGGCCAGACGAACACGTTGCTCGACAAAGCGGGTGGTGACGCCAAACCGCTTGGCGACATCCTCCGCACTGGCCCCGCGATCGAGGAAATGCTTGAACGCCGCGCATTCGTCAGCCGGGTTCATCGCGACCCGGTGGAAATTTTCCGACAGGCTCGCCTCGGCGGACCCATCTTCGTCGCCCAGCACCAGCACCTGAACCTCGTAATCGGCAGGCAGCCGGTGGTCGTCGATAAGTCGCTGCAGCGCCCGCAGACGGCGCCCGCCTGCCTTGACGGTAAAGTGACCGGCCTTCTTGAGCGGCGTGACCACCAGATTCTGAAGCAAGCCCTGGGCGGCGATATTGTCGGCCAGGCTCGCCAGATCGGCGTCGCGGTTGGATTTGCGGACATTGTCCTTGGACAGGGAAAGGTTCTTCACCTTCACAGACTGGATCATCGGTCATCTCCTGGATCGAGAAGACGTGGCAGCCCCACGGCCGGCACGTGAGCCCATCTGAGCTCAACCGGCCGAAGGCCCCCTCCCCTCTCCAACCCCGGTGGATCGAAGTTTCAGTTCTCGATCACGGCAAGGATCGCGGCCGTGCGATCGATCGGCACGAACAGCCGCGTGCGATGCTGGATGATTTCCGTGAAACAGCCTGCGGCCTTGAGCGCGGGCAAGGCCTCGGGCAACCAGTCGAGCAGCTCGAACCGGTGCGCACCAGCAACGAAGGATCGCTTCAACCGCAACCCGCCGATCGCGACGGTCTCGCCCGAGGTACGCACATGCTCGATCTTCTCGGGCAGGCCGATCTCGACCGAGGCGGCGATCCCGAATGCGCTTGCGATCCGCTCGACCATGGGCGCGGGCACCAAGCGACCCAGAAGCGACTGCCCATCGTCACTGGTCAATCGCCAGACCTGAACATGGTCATCCGGGAGCTTCCCCCATACCGGCAATAGCAGCCCGGTCACCAGATAGATGATCTGCGTGCGGGTCTGCGCGGACATTTCATCACATTCGGCATGCCAGAGCTGTTCGAACGCGACCCGATCCGCGTCGCGCCAATGCGTCTCTGCGAACATGTCCTGCCGATGCCGTTCGGTGCGCGTGGGGCGCACAAGCTCATAGCGCCGCACCGTTCGGCCATCATCGTCGGTCAGCGAGTAGGTCGGTCGCAGGATGGCGGCCTTCCCCGATCGCTCGTTCACAACGGCGCGCGCTTCCGGGTCCGTCAGCATCCAGGCGGCCCGATCCAGGCTGAGGGGAACAACCCTTTCCTCGGTCTCGATCCGCAGGATCTCGGTTTCGGCACCGCTGACCGGATCGCGGCGAATGACGGTCCGATCGAGGATCGTGATCCGGTCGGCCGTGATCGTCTCCACGCCCAGATCCAGCGTGCCGGCGTCCCGCGCCTTCTCGACGCGCGCTTCAATGAGACCGAGATACTCGTCAAAAATGGCGTTCTGCAAATCGATCCGCAGCGCCAATATGCGGTTGAGCCAACGCTGGATGGTCGGCAAATTCTCCGTTAGGCCGCCCCCTTCCCCCGCCAGCTTGAGACCCGTCAGGTCTTCGAACCGATCAAGAGAGATCGACTCCAGCTTTCCCGCGCCGAGCAGATGGAACCAGCGATCGAGAGACTCCCGCGCAAAGTCCGATTCAAGATTGTCCCGAGGATCGAAAAGCCCCTGCCCGCCAGTCTGGCGCTGACCGCGCGTAAGAGCGCCCAGGCTGTCGAGACGACGGGCGATCGTCGAGATGAACCGGCGTTCGCCGCGACAATCGGTCGAAACCGGCCGAAACAGCGGCGCGCAGGCCTGATGCGTGCGATGGGTACGGCCAAGCCCCTGGATCGCGGCGTCGGCGCGCCATCCCGGCTCGAGAAGATAATGGATCCGGCGCGCCCGATTGGGCGCATCAAGGCTGGCGTGATAGCTTCGGCCCGTTCCGCCAGCGTCCGAGAAAATGAGGATCCGCTTCTCGCCGCGCATGAAGGCGTCGGTTTCGGCGAGGTTCGTGCGCGCGGTGCGCCGCTCGATGCGCTGCCGGCCATCTGCGCCGGCGACGACGCGCCGGCTCCGCCCGGTAACCTCCGCAACGGCCTCGGTCCCGAAATGGCCGATAATATGATCGAGCGCTGAGCCCACGACCGGCAGGGCACACAACCGCTCGAGAAGCTGATCGCGCATCGCGACCGCTTCCCGGCAGAGGACCGGACGCCCCTCCTCATCAACCATCGGCTCGGAGCGGACCGTCCCGCTGTCGTCGGTAAAGGTCTGCATCTGGCGGACAGGAAAAGCGGCGGTCAGATAATCGACGAGATACTCGCGCGGCGACAGTTCGATATCGAGCCAGGCACGCTCCTCGGGTGAGAGGTCCGCCAGCGCTCGGTCCAGCATCGCCTCGGACGTGGAAACGAGTTGCACGACGGCGCAGTCTCCGCGCGCGATGTCGGCCGTCATCGCCGGGATCAGCGAAGGCAGCTTCATCGACAGGAGGATCTGGCCGAAGAAACGCTGCTTGGTCGATTCGAAGATCGAGAGGGCGGCGGCCTTTGCCCCGCCATTATAGGTTGCGCCGCTGAACCCGTCGGTAACCCGCGTCACCTCCAGCGCGGCCTGGAGATTGCGGTGGATGATCGCCCAGGCATCGGCATAGGCGTTGTAGACATCGATCTGATCGACGCTAAGGCGATGTTCGAGGATATCATATTCGACACCGGCAAAGCTGAGCGCCCGCGCGGCATAGAGACCCTGCGCCTTGAGATCGCGCGCGATCAGTTCCATCGCCGCGATGCCGCCGCGCCGCAGGGACTCAACGAACGCCCGGCGATCGGCAAAGGCCGTGTGCGGCCCCCACAGCCCGAGCCGCGTCGCATAAGCAAGATTGTTCACGTCCGACGCGCCGGTCGCTGAAACGTAGAGAATCCGGGCGCGAGGACAGAAATTCTGCAACCGGACGCCGGCGATGCCCTGTTCGGAGCCTTTGGCCGCGCCAAATCGCCCCTCTCCTCCGGCGACGCCTGCCATTTCATGCGCTTCGTCGAATATGACGAGACCATCGAAATCCCCGCCCATCCAGTCGATGAGCTGGCGCAGCCGTGTCCCCTTGTCGCCGCGGTTCGACCGCAGCGTGGCGTAGGTCAGGAAGACGATCCCCTCCGCCAGTTGGACGGGCGCGCCCAGTTTCCACTGTCCGAGCGGCTGCACATCGAGCGGCAACCCGCCAAGCGCCGCCCAGTCCCGCCGCGCATCCTCGATCAGCGTCTCGCTCTTCGATATCCAGATGTGCCGGCGGTTGCCGCGCAACCACTGGTCGAGCATGATGCCGGCGACCTGCCTGCCCTTGCCGGCCCCCGTTCCATCGCCAAGGAAGAAGCCGGTCCGGTAAAGCGCACCGTCTTCCGCCACACTCAGCGAAAGCCCTTCGTCGGCGGGCTTGAAGCGGCCCGGAAGATCGCGCTCGAACGCTGCACCCGCGTAGATCAGCGTCTCAAGCTGTGCGTCCGAAAGAAGGCCCTGATCGAAAAGGGCCGCCGGCGCCATGGGCTCGTACCGCACAGGCGGTGCGGCAATGGATCCCATCGCCTGGGATTCGACCAGCGATGTCGGATGGCGCCGGGCATTCTCGATCACGAGCCTGCTTGGGCGGTAAGGAAGGTAGATGCCTTGCGCCGCTTCGGCCGGAGCGGGCTCCTCGAGCAGCCGGTAGCGCACAGCGCGCGGACCCATCGCTTCGGACATGCGCCGGTCAGGCACTCGACGGGGAGTCTTCGACAGGCCACCGAAGAGACGGCCGGTTCGGATCGGTCTGACCGGAGCATTTGCGGCCACCTCTTGCGCCTCGATGACAGCGAGCGCATCGAGCAGGTCCACACATCCCCACCGCGCAGCGGGCGCCCCTTGGCCGCCCTTTTCAATCACGATCAGTTGCACGGCCTGGCCTGTGCCATGCTTCGCATAGGCATTGGCGGGAAGATCGAGATGTAGCCGGATCAAGCCGTCTTCGATTGCCCGGCCCCAGTCCGGCCCGCCCGTCTCGATCCTGTCGGGCAGGATGACCGCGCACCGCCCGCCTGGCGCGAGCCGCCGGAAGGCCGCGCGAAGATGCCGCAGACAGGCATGGCGATCGACGCCTCGGCCCAGACTTCGCGAAAAGGGCGGATTGATCAGGAGCCGCGTTGCGACGACGCCGGGATCGAGAAGATCATCGAGAAGTTCGCCGTCATGGCATGTGAACCCCGCGGAGGGGAGGCTATGCGCGAGAAGAGCCGAACGCCATGGATCGATCTCGTTCAGAACAAGGCCAGCGCGTGCATGGGCTGCGTGAACGGCGAGAAGTCCCGTTCCCGCCGATGGTTCGAGGACGATATCGGTCGGGCGGACGCCAATGGCCTGCGCCGCGAGAAAGCCGATCGGTGCCGGGGTGGAGAATTGCTGGAGAGCGATCTGGCTTTCGCTGCGCGCGCTTTGCGTCGGGAGCGATTGCGTCATGTCGATCAGGTAGCGGAGCCGATCGATCGGGCGTGTGGGGACGCTGTTGCGTCTCAGATGGAGAACCTGCGCGGCCTCGAGCACGTCATAGGCCGCCCGCTGCGACCATCGTCCGTCAGCACTGGTCGATCCGTAGGCTTGGGTCATTTCCGCAAGAAGGTCGCGGCGGGTCACTCCCGTGTCCGTCGCCAGACGGGATGCCAGCGCATCGGCTGCGACATGGGCTGGATTGGCGAACGGCAAGGTAAGGGAAAGGGGATGTGTGGCCATGGATGCCTCCGGGTCTGGCCCGGCAGGATCGCCAGGCTCACCGGCCGGAGGCCCCCTCCCCTCTCAGGTCATTGCGGCGGCTCGTTTTGCGCGCCAGGCATCGTTCCAGTCATCATGTCGTTGTGGGATCCGGATGACGAGCTCCCGACCATTGGCTTCGAGATGGGGTCGGGCTTTCTCGATCATCGCCGCTGCGGTGCGACCCCGGTCCCCATAGATGATGATGCGCTTCACACGCTCGGGAATGGCGACAAGGGCGAGCCGTTCAACACCGCCCAGCGCCCAGGTCGGCGTGCCGAACCACGTCATGGCCGAAAGCGCGTCTTCTATCCCCTCGGCAAGCCCGAGTTCGTCATCGGGGGTGGCCAAGCGGATCGCCGCATTTCCCAGCAGGCCGAGTGCGATCTTCGGTTTCGGCAGCGGCTTACGCAAAATATCGTCAAGATCGAGGCAGGTCCGCTGAACCGCGATCACGCCGCCATCATTTTCGACGGCCGCGATCATCGCCGGATAAGTCTTTCGGCGCGTGCCGGATCCGACAATGGTGCGGGGATTGTAGCGGAGGCAACGCGGATAGGGTTCGTTCAGCCCCCGAGCCCGCAGATAGTCGCTGGCAGGCGTGTCGTGGATTGGCCCGCTGGCCTTCCACAGCCGTTGGGCCAACGCGCCATGATCCGGGCCGGACCGGGTTGCCGGCATGGCGAGCGGTTTGCTGTCATGAAGTTTACGATGGCGTAGTGCGATGAGAATATCGCGCGTGTCGCAACCCGCAAAGCAGTGAAAAAGGATGGCGCGCTCGCCCAGGCGGATCGAGAGGCTGGGCCCATGATCATCATGAGCGGGACAGCGGCATTCTCCGCGCGTCCCGCGCCATATGCCACCAAGCGATTCGACGATGGCTTTGGCGCGGTGTGAAGCTGGAAGGGACATGGCTCATCCTGGCAAACGGTCGGAATGTCCCGGCGCTGCGCCCTCCCCTCTCCCACCGTTCAGTTGGGCGTACCCTTGGGTGCGAGGATGCCGAATTCCTCGACAATCCGGTCTGTCGTATAGTGGGTGGCCCCGTCGCGTTCATAGGAACTGTCTTTGAGGCGGCCGGCGATGCGGACGAGGTCACCGACCTGTGCGCGATCGGCAATATGCTTGCGCTGGCCTTCGCTGAAAATCGTCACCCGGTTCCAGTGGCTGTCCTCCTGCCATTCGTCATCCTCGCCCTTGCGCCGATAGTTCGCGCAGACGGAGAGAAGCGTAACCTTTGGACGGGCGTCGATCTCGCCGATGCGCCCAATAATTTCAAACTTGGCGAAATTGATCATATGCTGCTCCGCGCCAATGGGATTGGCCGCAGGGTAATGCTTTCGTTCAGCGTTGTGCGATCCCTCCAGCTAGGGGGATTGGCGAGCAGGATGGGAGCCACGCTCGTCATTCAAAATATCCAAGAATCAAAACGCCGCTGCTCGCAGCGGAAGCTTTTCCGATTCTAAGGGATTCAGATTCGGGGCGCCATTTGCCAAGCTTTTCTGCGGTGTTGCGCCCCCTATTCCTGACCTTTTGGGGGATTTTGACTGACCGCGCGGGGGCGTTTGGCTGACCGTTCGGGGGAAGCAACCTGTCCTATTGGGGCTATCCTGACCTATTGGGGGAATGGTGATGACAGCCCGATTCGGGATCAGTGATCGCGCCCGGTACGTCAAGTGGTGGCCAAAGGGAGCGGAAACCGGCTGACGGACGATACCGCATCGCGACTCGGCGGAAGTCCAGTGCTTGGCCGTCCTGGACGCAGATTTTCATCCTGACCTCCTGGGGGCATCAAAGGGCATCTATCCTGCCCTGACTTGACGACGCAGGACAGGTCAGGCAGCTTTATGGGACGATTCGCGGAATCGGGCGCAGATTTCATGGCATGGATGACGATCAAGACCTAGCATCAGTAGCGGCTGAGAAAGATGACCCGAGCGAGAGCGCTCCGGGTCGTGCGATGCGCGTCGCGGCTGCCTTGCAGGCCAAGGGCGGGGATGAGTTCGCCAAGCCCGGCAGCATCGTTGAAGTAAAGTTCGTCAAAGGACAGTCGCTTAGCCTCACGGCGTCGCGGTTGCTGGCGCTCATGATCCTGACTGCCGGAGGTGATGCGTGGGAAGACCGGCGGCACCGTATGCGCAAGGCCGACATCCGGCGGGGGCATAAAGGCAACGAACGCATATCGGATATGCTCGAGGAACTGCATCGGACGCTTTTTGCGATCGACGACAAATCCTGGCGCGGCAAGCGAGCCACCCTGCGTTTCTCACTGATTTCATCGTCTCGCGAGGAAGCGGAGGATGAAGAAGGGGCTGATGCGGGCTGGATCGAGTGGGAGTTCACCCCCGAGGCGCGCAAGCTTATCCAGGAGTCGGAGACCTATGCGGTACTCAACCGCCAAGCGGTGCTCGGCTTTCGGTCGACTTATGCGCTGAAGCTCTATGAGATCGGTGCGCTCAGATTGCATCGCCGGCAATCGAGTTGGAAGGGTGACATGACCGCCCTCCGCGCGCTCCTTGGCATCGCCCCTGACGTCTACAAGGATTTCGCCCAGTTACGGCGAAAGGTGCTCGAGAAGGCGAAGGCCGAGATCGATCAGCTTGCCCATTTCCGGGTTGATTGGCGCGAGGTCCGCCAGGGGCGGACCGTCACGGAGATCGAGTTCCGCTTCGAGCCCAAGGATGCTCCGGCGCAGATCGCGACCGTTGATGAGATCGGCAGGCATTCCGCGGGCCGCAAGGCAAGGCGCGACGAGACGGTGGAAACCGTCGCGGTGGAAGCGGTGACGAAAGCCGCGATTGCTTCGTTGACCGGACAGGGCAAGACAAAAGAAAAGGATGCAGACGCCGAGATCATTTTTCCGGCGGGCACCATCCGCTTCGGATCAGACGTCCTGGCGGGGATCGCACGGTCTCACGGCGGGGGCTGGGATATCGATCTCATCGCCGACGCCTATCGCAGCCAGATGGGCGAGCGGCTCGCCAAGCTCAAGGGCGCCAAGCTCCTCGCGTCCTGGACGGGTTTTTGCGAGAGTTTTCTTGCGCGGCGGGGCCGCCCTTGAGAGGAAATTGCACCGGTGCAATTTCGCTATAGGCGCCCCCACCGAGTCAGGTTGCGGGTCATAATCGCGGCCCCTTGCCCGCAGATGCCCAACTTGCGAAAATAGACCACCAATTGACCTAAAAGTGCAAATCGAGCTATGAACCTCTGAGTTTCGAAACAGGGGCATCGCGTGGCGAGTTCATTGGAAATTGAGGGCGCTCAGGATCTCCTGTCCGTCGCGACGTTGGCGCAGCGCACGAGCTCGGTGCTCGAACGGCTTCGCGATTCAGCCCGGAGCGCCAGAGCGGACGACCGCCGGGAGCCGACCTTTCCGATCGGGAAGGCCGCCGATCTGGTGGGTAGGACGCCGGCCGCGATACGCGAAGCGGAAAAGGATGGCCGCTTACCACCCCCGCCGCGGACCGAAAATGGGCGCCGGGTGGGGTATACCCTGGCGCAGCTCAACGACATGCGCGGTCTGTTCGGAACGCGCCCGTGGCGTGCGCCCTCGGACCCATGCTGCGTCATTGCGGTTCAGAACTTCAAGGGCGGGGTCGGTAAGTCGACCCTGTCGGTCCACCTCGCCCAATATCTTGCCATACAGGGTTATCGGGTCGCGCTGATCGACTGTGACAGCCAGGCATCGGCGACGACCTTGTTCGGCTATGTGCCCGATCTCGATCTCACCGAGGACGACACTCTGTATCCCTTCCTGCGGCACGACGAGATGGAATCGCTCGACTATGCCTTGAGGAAGACCCACTTCGACGGCCTGGAGCTTATCCCCGCCAATTTGCGGCTGTTTCAATCGGAATATGAGATTGCTGCCAGAATGGCGCGAGGGCAGGGCGCGTTGCTCGATCGCATGGCGCAGGGCATCGCGAGCATTGCCGATCGCTTCGATGTCATTGTGCTCGATCCGCCGCCAGCGCTCGGCGCGATCTCGCTGTCGGTGTTGCGCGCCGCCAACGCGCTCGTAGTGCCAGTGCCGCCGACGGTCATGGATTTCTCCTCGACAGCGGCATTTCTCGCCATGCTTGACGAGACGATCGAAACGCTGGCCGAGCGGGATATGGCGCCGGCGCTCAAATTCCTTCGCTTTGTCGCGTCCAAGGTCGACGAGAACAAATCCATGCAGAAGGAACTGCTCAATCTGATGCGGACCTTGTTCGGTCACGGCATCGTCAGGACGCCGCTGAAGGACAGCGCCGAAATCGATAATGCGACCGCGCGTCTCATGACCGTGTATGAGCTCGATGGTCCCGTCACGAGCTCCGCGGTGCGCAATCGGTGCCTTGCCTATCTGGACGGGGTCAACAGCGAAATCGAGGTCGATATCCGGTCGATGTGGCCGAGCCACTTGGCGCGTCTGCGCAAGGAAGGGTTGGCATGATTTTGGAGAAATTGCACCGGTGCAATTCCGGGTAGAGGGGCGGTGTTATGAGCAAGAAAAACGCAAGCTTTGCGGCCGATCTGGTTGCCGGGATCGACCCCGCGCCCCAGGCTTCCGCGCCGCGTCGAACTGGCATCGGGGCGAGTGTCCTTTCGGGGCGGGAAAGTCGGCTTGCCGAGCTTGCGACCGGCAGCGTTGTCTCGCGAACCCACGAACTTGTTGATCCGGCGCGATGCCGGATGTGGGTGGGCCACAACCGCGAATATGCGCTGCTCAATGAGGATCGCTGCGCCGATCTGATCGAGAGCATCAAGGCCCAGGGCAAGCAGGAAATGCCTGCGATCGTGCGCCGGGTGAAGGACGATCCGGACCATGATTTCGAGGTGATCTGCGGCGCGCGGCGGCATTGGACGATTAGCTGGCTTCGCGCTCATAACTATCCGGATTTCCGCTTTCTCATCGATATCCGCAGCCTCACCGACGAAGAGGCGTTTCGCCTCGCTGACCTCGAGAACCGGGCGCGCGACGATCTCACCGATCTTGAGCGCGCGCGCGACTATCTGCGTGCCCTCGACGCCTATTATGAAGGGCGCCAGAAGGTCATGGCCGAGCGGATCAACGTGACGGAGAGCTGGCTGAGCCGCTATCTCGACTTGGCGCGTCTTCCCGCGGAGTTGATGGCTGCCTTCGCCAACCCGCAGGATCTCAGAATCAAGCACGTCACGGCGATTAAGCCCCTCCTGAAACCAGAGGAGCGGCGCCAGCGTGTGTTTGCCGAGGCGGCGAGGATCGCTGAGGTTCCGGCGGATTGCAGGATGCGGACGCTGGTTCCTGACGTCATTCGCGCGCTGGCCTTGGCTGCCGATCCCCCCAAGCGGTCAGGATCCCCCAAGAAGTCAGGAAAGCCGGAAACGATCGTGTCCGAAGCGGGGAAGCCCCTGCTGAAGGTAGATGTGGTGGATCGCAAGGGTCTAAAGCTGACCTTGCTTCCCCATGCGGGAGGTACGCGGGCTGAAGCGGAGACGGCGTTGAAAGCGCTGCTCGACCGGCATTGGGTGTAGTCCATTCCGGCGCGCGCGATGGATTCATTGAAACGAGACGTATTTGGGTGCATATATACGGCAAGGAGTGCACTCATGCTTGCTGCTTTTCTGGATGATATTCGCGAAGGGGACATGATCGCCCCGCGCCGCATGGCGGAACGCCTGCGTCTCCCCATGACGCGGCTGTCGCGGCTCGCGCACCTCAATCGCAACACGATGACGGCGCATCCCGGGAGCCCTGCTGTGCAGGCCAAGCTGGGGGAGATTGCCCGGATTATCGCGCGCGCCGCCGAGCTGGCAGGGGATGAAGGCAAGGCGATCATCTGGTTCAAGCACCAGCCCCTTGCCGGATTTGGCAAGACGGCCGAAGAATTGGTCGAGGATGGCCATGCCGATATCGTGATCGAGGACCTCGATCGCATGGCCGCCGGTGTCTATTCCTGACATGGTTCATGCTGGTTCACAGGCTTGACCGTGTCCCTTCTGCTGCGGGCCGGTAGAGCGGCGCCATGACCTATGCCCTTGCACCCTTGTCTCTTCCGCTCTGGCGGATGATCGGGATCCGTCATCAATTCAGTCCGACGTCCGGAGAGGGCGCACGGCTCTATGGCGGTCGCTGGAACAGGAAAGGGCGTGCGGCGCTCTATCTCGCAGCCGATCCTGTCACGGCGGTGGCGGAATATTATCAAGGGCTGCCAAAGCCCGGGACGCTGGTGCCTTATCGTCTCGTCGGGGGGGCAATCGCGGATCTCACCAACGCCGAGGCCGAGCCCTGCGATGCGCGGGTCGCCGATGCCTTGGCAGCGAACTGGAAGGCTTTGGCGCTGCTCGACGGCAAGACGCCGCCGAGTTGGACGCTGGCGGACGAACTGATCGCCGCCGGCGCCGAGGGCGCGCTGGTGCCGTCGACCCAAAATGTCGGCGGTCGCAATCTGGTGCTGTGGCAATGGCATGAACAGGATAAGGCAGGGGAGGGGGCCGCGTTGACGGTCCTTGATCCCGACGATGCCTTGAGGCCTCCTACCGCATAGGGCGTAAGATCCGGTCAAACTTGGCCCGAACTGCGCGCGAGCAGCCGGTCGACCTCGGCCATGGCCGAGTCGAATGCAACGAGCGCGGGGTGGGCGAGCGCCGGAGCGTCGCCCCTTGGTTCAGAGCGCCGCGCCCTTCGCGGGTCTTCCGCGACCAGCAGCACCCGGCCCTGGACCGTCTCGCGCCGGGCCAGGCCGGCAGCGACGAGGGCGTCGCCGATCGCATAGGTGCCGCGCCGGCTCACCTTGAAGGCTGCGGCCATTTGGTCGAGCCCGAGGGGCGCGAACGCGGCGAGGTGCATCCACACCTGCGGCGCCCGCGCGTTCGCGCGCAGATGCCCCAATTGGTCATGGATCAGTGCCGCCCGCTTTCGCGCGTCCGCGACCAGCTCCCCAAGCCGCAGCGCGCTCGCCTGTACCGTCCTGGTCGTCACCATCGCCCTTTGATAGGGCCGGAGCGGGGGCTGCAGCGCCTCGGCGGTGATGGCGCCGGGGCAGGGGAGGGCGTGCCGCCAGGCGCCGCCCGAGGAAAGCAGCGCTCCGAGCGCCAGATCGACCGCCCAGAGCGGCGTGCGCGGTGCCGGCTGTTCGATCGCCACCTCCCGTCCTGCGACCGAAAAGCTGCGTGCCCCGCGCTCGACCGGCGCGAACAGGGCCTCCTGGCCGAGCAGGACGGTGAGACGGGCGAGGCCGGCGAAGGGCAGGGGGGTATCGCCGGTCGCAACCTGGGTGACCAACGCGGTCGCTTTGGCGATGGCCTCGCCCGCCAGCGCGTCCTCGGCCTGGGCGGGACGGTCGGCCCCGAAGCGGGCGGCCGCGGCGATGGTGTGGGCAGCCTCCGCGAGCGGCGCCCACGAATGATGGACGAGCTCGCCGAGCAGCGCGCGGACCACGGCATAGGCGGAACAGGGGGTGAGGGGGGTCTCCTGCGGCGCGCGATCGAGCCCGGCGAACCAGGCGTCGAAGAGTAACGCTGCGTCGGCAAACCCCGACTGCCCCAACGCCGCAAACAGCACCTCGCGCACGAGACTCATGCCAAACAGCTGCTTTTCGGGCGGTGTGAGTCCCGCGAGAAGGCCGTCGAGGCGGCCGAGCGCGAGCGCGCATTCCGCCTGGGCGAGCGCCAATTCTTCGAGCGGAACGTCCGCATCGGCGGCGAGGGGATGGAAGGGCTCCATGCCGAATGTGTAGTAAAAGGCAGAACGTTGCACAACCACTCTGACGGTCTATAAACCAACATGCGATAATTGCAGTTATCATAGAAGCATATTTGACGTCCTTCTATAATGTGCGGTACAGACGCGCTGAAGCGGAATGGGGCAACGGCGCGTGGGGAAGACGGTTTTCTGGTCCTGGCAAAGCGATCTCGACGGGCGCGTCACGCGTGAGGTGATCCGCTATGCACTTGATCAAGCGATCGGGATGCTTGCGGCCGACCTCGAAGAGGCCGACCGGCCCAGCCTGACCTCCGACACCCAAGGCGTCGCCGGCAGCCCCGACATCGTCGCGACCATCCTGCGCAAGATCGACGAAGCCGCGGTGTTCGTCGGCGACGTGACGCCGATCGCCGTCTCGCCAAGCGGCAAGGCTTGCGCCAACCCCAACGTGCTGCTCGAGATGGGCTACGCCAACCGGGCGCTCTCGGAGCAGCGCGTGATCCAGGTGTGGAACACCGCGTTCGAGGGCGCGACGCTCGAGAAGCTGCCATTCGATATGCGGGGGCGGCGCGGGCCGTTGGGCTTCCACCTGCCGGTCGGTGCGGACACAGCAGCGCTGCGCACGGTCCGCGATGATCTCGCCAAACGTCTCGCGGACGCGCTCAAGCTCGCGCTCGACACGCTCCCGCCGCCACCGCCCGAGGCGGTGCATTGGCAGCCGCATTTCCCGGGCGAGCCCGACCTATGGTTTGACCGGGCCGAGCCGCAGACCGTGACGAACCCGATGCACGGCACGACGAAGATGCGGTGGAAGCCGCACTTCGCGGGATACGCGCGGATCATTCCGTCGAAATGGACGGCCAGGCCGGGGGCGAGGCAAGCGCTCGCCGGGAGCGAGGGGCATCCGGCGCTGCTGGCGCGGCCGAACTCCTTGAACTTCGGTATCAGCAAAGGCGGCGCGATGGTCTACTGGCCCGGCACCGCGGAGGAGGGCATCGATCCCACCGTTGCCTTGACTCAATGGTTCGAGAAGACCGGGGAAATCTGGGGCCTGGGCGGCGGCTTCCTGTTCCAGCGCGATGGCGAGCGACTGACCTTGTCGACCGGCTATTTCTACCAGCGCTGGCTCCACTTCCTGGAACGAAACTGCGCCTTGGCGCTTGCCTATGGCGGTTCGTTGCCGATCCATGTCCGACTTGGCCTGAGCGACATTAGGGACAGTTGGTGGCTCGCGGGGCGGTTCGATTTTGGCGATGAAGGTTTCGCAGCAGTCGAGGATTCCTACGAATATGACGCGACGCTGACCTCGGTCGCGTCCGAGGAGCTCCAGCGCGTCGCCGTCGAGGCCTTCAATGGCCTGGCGGCGGCCTACGGCATGGAACCGTTCACCCACGACGAAATCATCGAACAGTCGAGGCCCTGAAAGTGGAAGGACTACCCGCTACGTTGCCAGTGACCGACCCGCCATCGGGTGCGGGGATCGATTTGGCGTGGGAAGTGACGAAGCTCGGGGCGGGTCAGACGATCACCCTCAACAAGGCGCTGATCGACGCCTACCAAGCCGCTTCATCACCCCACAGCATCCGCGCCCTCAAAACCGATCTGGAAGCGTTCGATCTCTGGTGCCGACGTTCGCACCGGCCCTCGCTGCCGGCGACGCCCGAACTCGTGGCGGACTATTTGGACGCTAGGTCGGGGCAGGGGGCCAAACCGGCGTCGCTCGGCCGTTACAAGGCGTCGATCGCGAAGATCCATCAGCTGCTCGACTTGAAGGATCCGACGAAGACCGAGTTGGTCAAGCTGCGGTTGCGCGCGATCCGCCGCGAGAAGGGCTCCGCGCAGGTCCACGCGCGCCCGCTTCGCTTTAAGGGGCCGGTGCGCGATGTGGAGCGCGAGGCCCCCCGTGGGATCAACGTGCGTGCGCTGTTGGAGGCCTGTGGGGACGATTTACCGGGCTTGCGCGACCGGGCGTTGCTGTCGGTGGCCTATGATAGCGGTCTGCGTGCGTCGGAGTTGGTCGCCATCCAGGTCGGGCACGTTGTCGAAGCTCTCGATCCCGAGGCGCGGCTGCTGGCCATCCCGCGCAGCAAGGGTGATCCGGAAGGGGAGGGGGCGACAGCGTTCCTGAGCCCCCGCTCGGTGCGGGCGATCGCGGCGTGGACCGAGGCGGCCGGGATCGAGGCGGGGCCGCTGTTCCGGCGGGTGCAGGTGCGGCGCTACAAGGCCCGAAAAGCCGTGCCGGGGCGTCGAATCGACAGCATGTCGGGGCGCGAGACCTGGGATCTGCGCAAGACGCTGTCACGGCCAGCAGTTCCAGCGCGGACGGAATATGATGTTGGCACGGCAGCGCTGCATCCCGCCTCG
The DNA here is from genome assembly GCF_024168485.1 of Sphingobium sp. OAS761. Taxonomy (GTDB): domain Bacteria; phylum Pseudomonadota; class Alphaproteobacteria; order Sphingomonadales; family Sphingomonadaceae; genus Sphingobium. The sequence continues at coordinate 2,117 of NZ_JALJVY010000015.1, read as the reverse complement.
ATCGGCCCGATCTGGCGCTCGATCATCCGGAGGGCATTCGATGCAGGTGCGCTGCCCGATCTGACCGCCGATGATCTGGCGCGGCTGTTGAAGGGAATCAGCGCGCATTCGACGCGGGTGGGCTTGAACCAGGATCTGTTCGCCAGCGGCGAGGATTTGGCCGGGATCATGGATGCGCTGCGCTGGAAGAGCCCGCGCATGCCGCTCGCCTATAATCGAAACCTCGCCGCCGAACAGGGCGCGGCCGGTCGGCTGATCGCGAAGATTGGATAGGTCTCTGTTCTTTCGCTCCGGGCTTCGAAAGGTGATTTCAGAGCTTCACGCGGGTTCATCGAAGCTGGAGTTTTATCGTTCCTGGCTGGCCGATAAGGATGCGCAAGTTAGGTTCTCTCATAGATGGCCGACAGCGGTATTAGCGCGGCCCTCACCACGGATTTCCTAGCCCGTCCCTTCAATCGCCGAATTGCGATGACGATGCCACTCACGGAGAGGAGCGCGCCTGTCGTCAGCCAGAACCACATCCAAATGTCCCAGAGCGGCCGCCGGGTGACAAGCCCATCGAAATCCCAGCGGTGCAATCCGTCGAACAGCCAGCGGTACAGGCGCCGCCGTGCATCTACATCATTCAAAATCATGCCCGTGCGAGGGCTGACGTAGACCCAGGTCCGTTGGGGATCGGAGAACCGGATCCGCAATACGGGCAGTTCGGGGCGACCCTTTGCTTCGTACCAATAGGAATCAGGCTCGGTGAGCCAGTTCACCGCCTCGACAGAAGCGCCCGGCACCAGCCGCTGAGCCGCGCGGATCAAGCGATCCCGCTCAAACATGGCCGGGTTCAGGGTCCGTGCGTCGATAATCGTGGCGTCCCGCCCTACGTGGGACAGGATCAGCAGGGGGACGCCGTCGGTCCAGATCATTTGCATTCGCCGCACGTCCGATGCCTGCGGCATGCGGCCTAGTCTTTGCCAGTCGATCATCGGCGGCGAGCCCGCGGAGGCATAGGCCGCGCGCGCCGCATCGCTCAAGCCCTTGCTGGTGAACCAGCGATTGGGATCGACGGAAAGCCAACCGCTTACGATCCAAGTGACCAGCAGCGTGCCACCGAACAGCCCCATGACATGATGCCACCATTGCCAACCGCGATAGGGTGAAATCCGTCCGCCCTTGTAACGGCGGCGCAGCCGCATGCGCAGGACGCCGATCCACATGCCGCTGACCGCCCCGATGATAGCCGTGCCCGACGTCCACAGGATCACCTGTCGCCAGAGGGGCTGATCCTGACGCAGCACGGTCGGATAAATCCAATGGGGCACCGAGCCGAGCCAGTTCCAGAAGCGTTCCGTCCGACTGGTGTCCAGCACCACCGTTCCGGTGGTCGATGCGACATAGAGGATCAATCCATCAGGACGCTTGAGCGTGACCTTCCATAAGGACCGATAGCGGTCGAACCCGCCCGCCACGGTCCATTGATCGCGCTCGACCCGTTCAATGCCGGCGATCGGCGCTTTGCCGAACGCGGCAGCGATATCGGCTGCCCGACGGGCAGTGACAGAACGGATGGCGCGCCCTGTCGATGCCGAAACCGCGCTTCCCCCCAACCAGACGGGGCCGTCCAATCCCTGTTGCAGCCATTCATCGGGCTGGACAATCCCCCGCATCTGTTTCCAGTCGATGGGTGCCAATCCCACCAGCCGCTCCTGCTGGGTCAGCGACGGGAAAGGCACATAGATCATGACGATGCCCGACAGGAACCACATCGCCAGCAACAGACATGTGACTATGCCGATCCAGCGATGGATCAGGTAGAGCCATCGCCGGGCCATGTGGCCCGGCGTCGGTCTGCGCGATGCTTTAGAAGCTGGCACGCAGGGCCACGTCTACCGAGCGGGGCCGACCGAGCAACCATTGCTCATCATTGTAAGTCGTGACCGCATAGTCCTTGTCGAACAGATTGTAGGCGCGGACGCTGAGCGCGACCTTGTCCGTCAAGGCATAGGAGATGCCGGCATCGACAACCGCATAGCCGGGCACCCGGGAGGCATTGGCGTTATCGGAATAGGTGCGGCCGACATAGCGCAGGCCTGCGCGGGCCTGAAGCCGCTTGGTGGCATCGTAGC
>NZ_JALJVY010000014.1 GCF_024168485.1 Sphingobium sp. OAS761 | reverse complement strand
CACCCGCTACGATCGCTGCGCGCACACCTTCATGTCCGCTATCTGCATCGCCGCAACCGTCATCTTCTGGCTCGATCAATGAGTCCTGAGCCTAGATCCAGACGATGCGCTGGCCGGCCGAATCGGCATTCGGGCCGGTCGGCAACCGCAGAAATACGGCGAAAACATAGCCAATCTGCTGCTTGATCTGCTGAAGCTTTGCGATGTCGAGATCGTCGCTCACGGGATTGGTGGTTTTCTTCACTTCCACCACCAAAAGGTTGGCATCGTCGTGCCCTGGTTTGTGGACAATGATGTCGGGGAAGATACGTTTGTCAGTGAGTTGGCCTGCCCCATCGGGCAGTTCGATTTCCTTCGGATAAACCCCATGCCGATTATATTCGACATGAACCGAGTGATTGTCGAACGCACGCTTCAGGATCGCGGCGAGGCAGGCGCAGATCGTTCGTTCGCCGACATCAAATTGCAGGATCGTCGCTTCCTCTTCCTGGAGGGTAGCCACTGCGACCGACAATATTTGCTTGATGGTCTGCTCGTCCATACAAAGTCTTTCTCAAGCTGGGGGGCGTGTCATGGCTCCAGAAGGCCAGCGGTCGCTCCGTCACGTATCGCGACGTTCGACGCGACCTGATCGGTCCTAGAGGTCATGATGCATCGGGCTCGGAGGTCAGCGGAGTCATCGGGCCGTCGATCGGCCCAATTGCCGTGATCACATTGCGCACCAAGGATGTAGTGCCATCCCCTGCCTTCTGCACAAAATAGGGGTTCTCAGTCTCTTCGTGGATCAGTTGCACATTCTTGATCTCGTGAAGCTCGCAAGCCTCTAGTTCAGCCGCGCCGATATCGAACAAGACGATGTTCGTCCGGCCTTCACCAAAGGCGCTGCCATATGCGATGCCGTCATATCCGTGGTTTCGAAACGCCTCGGCAATGATCTGTGTCGACGCATATCCGGCGCGATTATCCTCGCGGAGGACCGGCTCGCGAAAGGCTCGTGCGACGTGACTCCATACCGCTGCCTCGCGTTCATCTGGCGAGGGTTCCCCCTCAAGGTAGATTGGCTGGCGGCCGCTGTCGTCGCGTACGTCCACAAGCCGCTGGTCCTTAAGCGTCCGCATGATTGCTACGGAGACCAATGATCCAATCCATGGCCGTACCTCGGCGATCGCCGTGTGCCTGTCATCGGCCATATAGAGGCAAGGAATTCCGCGCGGGTTGGCGCGGCCGTCCGAAGCAGAATAGGGCAACGGGACCATGCGCGCCGGCGGGGCGGGCCGCGGAAGTGGTCCGACATCGGGGTCGTCTAACTCGCCGTGGGCGACCTGTGCTCGGCATAGCCGATGCCCGGCGGGCAGGCGGCTTTGACGCTTCTCGGAAGTGCGGATCAGTTCATCCAGAAAGGCTCGGCTCGATGAAGACAGGAGGTAACGGCGCTGATGGGAAACTTCACGCGCGAAATTCCAATAGCTTCTCCACGATGCAAAGGCGGGCTCTTCACGCATTTGTTGAAGGTCTCACCACATCACGACCCTGTCCATTGGGAACCGTTCCGGCCAGTTGTCGAGCATGCCGATCGACTCGTCCTTGCGAGACCCAGCGCAATCCGGTCAGACCTGCAGGCGTGCGCTCCATATCACTCGGAGACCGCCGTTCATACGCTCCGTCGGTGGTGGCTAGGTGGTGGCTGAGGCAGAAAATACGGTCGATCCACCGCTGCGAAAGCGGGACGATTTCCCATTAAGTTCTTGAAATGACCTAGAAAAACTGGAGCGGGCGAAGGGATTCGAACCCTCGACCCCAACCTTGGCAATCCGATTCTAACCTTACGCCACAGTTTTCGTTTATACGCTTTTCTACGCAATTTCAAATAGATATTGATTTTCTTCTTCGCCGCCATATCCTGCAATTCGCCACGAAACGGCGTATTCTGGAGACAATATGGAGACAAAAGGTGCTCTCCGGAGCTTTGTCTCCAAATGGAGGCGGCAATGCCGACAGCCAAGCTGAACAAGCGCACGATCGATGCGCTCAAGCCACCAGCGGAAAAGCAGTTCGTCCTGTGGGATAATGAGATCCGCGGGTTCGGTATTCGGGTGCTGCCGTCTGGGCTCAAGACGTTCATCATCCAGTACCGAAACGCCGAAGGCATCAAGCGCCGCGTCAATCTTGGCCGCTTCGGCGTGCTGACAGTGGACCAGGCTCGCGATCTCGCGAAGATCAAACTCGGTGCGGTGGCATCCGGGGAAGACCCGGCCGAAGACGCGCGCCGCGCTCGCAACGAGATGAATGTCGCTGAGCTGTGCGACTGGTATCTGACTGAAGCACGCGCAGGCAGAATCCTTGGTCGCCGAAACCGGCCGATCAAGGAATCGTCGCTTGCGATGGATGAGAGCCGGATTCGGACCCATATCAACCCACTGATTGGCAAGCGCATCGCCCGCCATCTGACGATTGCCGATGTCGAAGCGATGCAGGACGATGTAGCGAAGGGAAAGACCGGAAAGCCTCGCACCGGGGGTCGCGGCGGCAAGGCGACCGGCGGCCGCGGGGGCGCGGCGCGCTGCCTGACCACGATCCAGGCGATCCTGGGGCATGCGAAACATAAAGGCCTGCTCACTGAGCATCCGACCAAGGGCGCCAAAAAGCTCGCCGGAAACAATCGAACAAGACGCCTCAGCGTCGCTGAGATCGAAACGCTGGGCAAGGCGATGGTCTATGCGGAACAGCAAGGCGTCAGTCCGACCGGGATCGCTGTAATCAGGCTGCTGCTTCTGACCGGATATCGCCGCGAAGAAGGGCAAGCCATGCAGCGGGAATGGGTCAATCCGATGGGCGGCTTCGTTGCCTTCCCCGACACCAAGACGGGCGAGCAGATCCGGGCGATCGGGCCGGAAGCGATCAAGATGATCGTGGCGCAGCCCCAGATCGCCGGCAATCCCTATGTGTTTGCGGCGACCACGGGCGATGGCCCCTTCACGGCTGTAAGCGCCTGCCTGCAGCGCGTTTGCGGTTTTGCTGGCATCACGGGTGTCACGCCCCACGTGCTGCGGCACACCTTTGCGAGCATCGCCGCTGAACTTGGCTTCTCGGAACTGACGATCCGCGCCATGCTGGGACACGCCTCGCAGAACGTGACGCAGGATTACATCCACGTCGATGAAGCGCTGAAACTGGCCGTGCGACGTACGTCCGACGAGATCGCCAAGTTGCTCGCCCAAGGCGCCGCCAAGCTCGACCGGCTGCGGCTCGTGGCCTGAGCGACAATGGGAGCTGGACAAATGGTAACATATACGTTACTTGAAAGGCTGTGAGTTGATCGTACAGGAGTATATCCGCGAGGATGGGTCCTGCCCGTTCCGATCCTGGTTCGATGATCTCGATTCTCAGGCCGGGGCAAAGGTTGCGACGGCGATTGTCCGGCTGGAACTGGGCAATCTGTCGAACATCAAATGGATCGGCGGCGGGCTCGGAGAATATCGGATCAATTGGGGACCGGGCTATCGGCTCTATCTGGCGCAGGACGGGAATGAGCTGATCATCCTGTTCGTCGGCGGAACGAAGAAGCGACAGCAGGCCGATATCAACGAGGCCGCTGCATTGTTAAGCGAGTATAAGGGCCGCAAGGCCACGGCGAAGAAGGCCAGGAAATAGCAACATGGTGCTGACACGGGATTTCAAGGAAACGGTAAAGGAGCGCGCAGCGCGCGATCCCGCTTTCGCCAAGGCCATGCTCGACGAAGCTGCGACGGCCTTCCTCAACGGCGAACCGCATGTCGCGCGTTTGATCCTGCGTGACCTGGTGAACGCATCGGTGGGTTTTGAAGCTTTGGCGGCCGAAACTAACCGGCCAAGCAAGAGCCTGCATCGGATGCTGTCGGAAAAGGGCAACCCGAGCATGGACAATCTCGCGGCCATTTTCGGAGCGGTACGCAAGCGCCTTGGAGTTGCGATCGAGGCCCATGTTGTAGAAGCTGCCTGATCCACGCATTGCTACCAAGTCATCAAGGCCAGTGATAGCCTCGCCACAAAAACAAGATCGCAGTTATTCGGAGCCATTGCGACGGGTATTAAAAATATCATCTCAATTAAATTGGGATATAGGATAAAGCTTTCAATATGGATCAAGCTACGGATAGTGTCCATAAGCCTTGCTTGCAATCATGTCACGTCTTTTGAGTTAGATATGTTATAACTTTTTGTGCCTCAGATATGATTGTGAACGCACATTGTTTTTGCTTCGCGCGCCGATGCGTGATAGCGGATTTTCATGCGATGGCTTTCTGTCATGCTTGCGGTCCTGCTCTCGGTGTCTCTGACATCGGGTGTGATGGCCCATGCCGCAGAGCCAATTACCTGCATCGACAGTGAGTCTGCTTCGGCGCTTGGGCATTTTGAAGGCGATCGCGACGAAGTGCCTTCCGATGCCGACAAGGGCACGCCGCACCACCATGCACCTTGCCATGGCCATCACCTCGCCGAACCGGCACGCGATAGCGGGATTGGTCTTGTCAGCATGATCAAGTCCTTGCTTCCTCTGAGCAGGGCTGCCGCTGGTCCTTCGACACCGACAGACCCCGCCTACCGTCCTCCACGCGCCTGACAGCGTCCTTTTGACCCCACTCCGTGGGGCTCGTTGGAAACTGTCAGGAGTCTTTAAATCATGCATCGCTTTGTCGCGGCCCTGCTGGCCGTGGCGTCCTGCGCGTCGATCGTGCAGGCGCAGACGGTCGCGTCGCCGCCGGATTCGGCACCCCCATTTACGCTCGACCGTGCCCTTGACGCAGCCGGGGCGTCATCACCCTCCCTCGAGGCCGCCGACGCCGGCGTTCGTGCAGCCAGAGCAGCACGGACAGTTGCGGGTCTCAGACCCAATCCCGAAGTCCAAGTGGATGTCGAGAATGTCGCAGGATCGGGACCTTATAGCGGCACGCAAAATGCCGAAATTACCACCGGCCTTGCCTTGCCGATCGAACTTGGCGGCAAACGATCAGCGCGCATTGCCGTTGCCGATTCGCGCAGCCTGCGCGCACGTCTCGAAGCTGCCATTGCACTCGCCGATCTGCGCGAGCGTGTAACGCAGGCCTATATCGCCGCGGCGGCGGCCGAACGGCGGGTTGAGATTGCGGTTCAGCTCGCCAGCTTCGCAGACGAAGGGTTTCGCGCTGCAAGTACGCGCGTGACCGCTGGCGCTGCATCTCCGATTGAACAGCAGCGTGCCGACGTCCAGCGAGTCAGTGCCAACGTCGCGCTCGACCGGGCAAGGCGGGAAGCGGCGGTTGCGCGGGAGAATCTGGGACGCCTGATCGGAGAACCGGTAGCAGGTCCACTGGATACCGAATGGTTTGAGCAGGTCGGCGGATATGGCCCGACGCGACCGGCTTCAGCAGACGGAACGCTCATCCTGGCCGCCGCCGAAGCCGACGTGGCCACGGCAAGCGCACAAGTGCGTCTCGCTCGCTCGCAACGTATCCCCGACGTCACGTTAAGCGCCGGGGCACGGCGGCTGTCCGCAACAGGCGACACGGCGGCGGTATTCGGGGTCAGCATTCCCTTTCCGCTGTTCAACAGCGGTCGTGCTGCATTGAGCCAAGCGCAGGCCGAACGGCAGGCGGTCGATGCAAAGCGACGGGTCACCGTCCTCGACACCGAACAGGCGCTCGCCGCCGCGCAGGCCGAGCTTGCCAACGCGGCCGCAACCGCGCGCTCGACGGGTGGACCCGCGCTCGCGGCAGCAAGCGAAGCGGCCCGCATCGCCAGGATAGGTTATGCGCAAGGCCGTTTCAGCCAGCTCGATCTGCTCGATGCGGAGAGAACTCTTGCCGACACGAGAGGCGCATTTGTCGATGCGCTGGTCGCCTATCACGACGCCGAGGCGCGTCTGGCGCATCTGACGACACCGGCGCCCGATGTGGCGGGAACAACGCCATGACCGCGTCTGCCTCGCTGATCCTCACCTTCCCCATTCCCCATTCCGAGCTGAACGCGCCCCTGACTGGCCGCTGCTCGATCCGCTTCGGAGATCTTTAATGATAACACAGGACAAGCGACTCCTTGGCGGTGTCACCGGCGCAATTCTGTTGGCCGCGATCGGCGGGTTCAGCGTCGCACGTTGTACAGCTGATCCGTCAGTGGCATCCGCGCCCGCCGAAGACAGCGCTGAAAGCGAAACTGCGTCAGACAGTCTGGCGATCACGCCGGATGCAATCCGCGATGCCGGAATTGCCGTCGAGACTGTTCGAGCCGGCGGCCTCGGCTCGGAGATACTGGTGCAAGGCCAGGTTACAGCCTCACCCACGGGCGAAGCGCTGGTAACAGCACGCGCGGGCGGCGCCGTGACGCGAATATTCAAGCGGCTCGGCGATCCGGTCCGCGCCGGAGAGGCGCTGGCGATCGTCGAAAGCCGCGATGCGGCACAGATCGCCGCAGATCGCGCGGCCGCATCGGCCAGGGCTGTTCTTGCGCAGAAAGCGCTTGCTCGCGAGCGCTACCTGTTCGAGCAGAAAGTCTCGGCGCGTGTCGATCTCGAACGCGCGGAAGCGGAAGCCGCCGCAGCGCAAGCCGAAGCGAGGCGGGCACAAGTATCGGTTGGCGCTGCTAATGTAACCAAGGACGGCCGCGGCGTTATCGTGGCAAGCCCGATCGCCGGGCGAGTGACCTCCGAGAATGTCAGCCTCGGTGCATATGTCCAGCCAGAAGCCGAGCTGTTTCGGGTTGCTGATCCAAGCAAAATTCAGGTCGAGGCAGCGATAAATCCCGGCGATGTGGCACGTCTCGCGACCGGTGATCGCGCCATCATCGAACTTATTGACGGTCGAACGGTCGAGGGCCGGATACGTGCCATCACGCCGACTCTGAGCGGAGAAACCCGCGCTGCCACGGCGCTCATCGAAGTGCCGGGCGGCATTCTGCAGGCCGGCCTCGGTGTGCGGGTCCGCCTCATGCCCAGCCAGGGCGCGCCGACGAACGCGATCGTGGTTCCGGAAGATGCCGTGCAGAGCGTCGACGGTCGTGACGCAGTGTTCCTTCGCACCGCCCAGGGTTTCCGCGCGCAATTCGTAACGCTCGGCCAGCGCAGTGCAGGCCGGGTCGAGATCGTCTCCGGACTGAAGTCCGGCGCGACGGTCGCCACCCGCAACGCTTTCCTGCTCAAGGCCGAACTCGGCAAGGGCGCGGGCGAGGAGGATTAAGCCATGATCGCATCCCTTATGGCATTGTCAGTCCGCGCACGGTGGGCGGTGCTGTTCCTCTTCCTCGCGATCGCCGGGCTTGGCGTTTGGCAACTCACCAAGCTGCCGATCGATGCAGTTCCGGACATCACCAACAACCAGGTCCAGATCAACACGGTCGACCGCGGTCTGTCGCCGGTCGAAATGGAAAAACTCGTTACCTATCCGATTGAAACGGCGCTGGCCGGCATTCCTGGGCTCGAAACTACGCGCTCGCTGTCCCGTAATGGTTTCAGTCAGGTCACCGCGATCTTTTCGGATTCGACTGATCTCTATTTCGCTCGGCAGCAGGTCGGTGAGCGGCTCGTTCAGGCGCAGGAAAATCTGCCCGAGGGCGTACAGCCGCAAATCGGGCCGGTGACGACGGGCTTGGGCGAAGTCGTGATGTATACGGTCGGCTATACCCATCCCGACGGGCAAGGCGCGAAGAAAGTTGACGGTCAGCCCGGTTGGCAATCTGATGGCAGCTATCTGACGGCCGAAAGTGCCCGCCTTACCGACGAAGTCGCGAAGGCCGGCTATCTGCGCACGGTGCAGGACTGGATCATCGGCCCCCAGTTGCGCACGGTCCCCGGTGTAGCCGGCGTAGACTCAATTGGCGGCTATGCGAAGACCTTCGTGGTCGAGCCTGATCCGGTGAAGCTGTCGAGCTACGGCATTTCCTATACCGAATTGGGCGAAGCGCTCGAAGCCGCCAATCTCGCGGTTGGCGCCAACTACTTCAACCGCGGCGGCGAAGCCTATCTGGTGCGCGCCGATGCACGCATTCGCTCGGTCGATGAAATTCGCAACGCCGTTGCCGCAACACGCGGCGGGGTCCCGATCACGGTTGGCGAGATCGCCAATGTACGAATTGGCGGCGACCTTCGGACGGGTGCGGCCAGCATGAACGGCCAGGAAGCAGTCGTTGGCACGGCCCTGATGCTGATCGGCGAAAACAGCCGGGTCGTGGCGCAGGCTGTGAACGCAAAGCTCGATCAGGTGAAGTCGACTCTGCCGACAGGTGTCGAGGTCAAGGTGGTGCTTGACCGCGCAAAGCTGGTCAACGCTACGGTCGGCACTGTCGAGCGAAACCTGACCGAAGGCGCCTTGCTGGTGGCCGCGTCGCTGTTCCTCCTGCTCGGCAATTGGCGTGCGGCGATCATCGCCGTCCTCGTCATCCCCTTCTCTTTCCTGATGATGGCAATGGGCATGAATGCCTTCAAGGTGCCCGGCAACCTCATGAGTCTCGGTGCGCTCGACTTCGGCCTGATCGTCGATGGTGCCGTGATCATCATCGAGAACTGTCTGGCCCGTCTCGCGCATCGCCAGGAGCATGAAGGCCGCTTGCTCAGCTTGCGCGAGCGTCTCGAAGAGACGATGCACGCCAGTCAGGAAATGATCAAACCGACCGTGTTCGGTCAGGCGATCATCCTGCTCGCCTTCGCCCCGCTGCTGATGTTTACCGGGGTCGAGGGCAAGACCTTCTCGCCCATGGCGATCACCATCATGCTCGCGCTGGTGGCAGCGTTTATCCTTGCCATCACGCTGGTCCCCGCGCTGGTCGCCCTGCTTATCAGGGGCAAAGTCGCTGAAAAGGAAGTGTGGCTGATCCGCAAGTCGAAGGAGCGCTATCTTCCACTGCTCGACAAGGCGGTCGCACGGCCTTGGCCCTTCATCGCCGGAGGGCTGGTCTTCTTCCTTGCGGCCGTGCCGGTGTTCGGATTGCTCGGTTTTGAGTTCATTCCCCAGCTCGACGAGAAGAACCTGGCATTGGCGTCGACGCGCGTGCCCTCCGTCAGCCTCGAACAATCGCTGGCCATGCAGCGCGGCGTTGAAAAGGCCGTGACCCAGCTGCCCGAAGTTGAACTGATGTTCTCGAAGACCGGCACGGCGGAAGTTGCGACCGATCCGATGCCGCCGAACATCTCCGATGGATTCGTGATCCTGAAACCGGAAGATCAATGGCCGCAGGACGTCAAGTCCAAGGCGGACGTGATCGAGCGCATCGAGAAAGCGGCCGGCAGCAAGTTGGGCCAGCTTTATGAGGTCAGCCAGCCCATCCAGTTGCGTTTCAACGAACTGATCGCCGGTGTGCGCGGCGACGTCGCCATCAAGCTCTATGGCGACGATCTCGATAAGATGTCGGCGTCTGCCGACGAGATCGTGCGTGTACTCCAGTCGATCCCCGGCGCTTCCAGTGTCAAGGCGGACCAGACAGGCGGCGCGCCGACGCTCGACGTCCGGTTCGACCGCGCGGCCATCGCCCGGTACGGCCTCACGGTTCAGGAGGTCGCCGATACCGTGGCCGCCGGCATGGGCGGCCGCGCTTCAGGACTGCTGTTCGAGGGCGACCGACGGTTCGACATCACCGTGCGCGTGCCGGATGCCACGAGGGTCAACCTCGATGACGTACTCGCGCTCCCGGTGATGCTGCCCAAGGAGGAAGGCCATGCGCGCAGCTCGGTTCCGCTGTCGCAGGTTGCCCAGATCAGGTTCACCGAAGGGCTGAACCAGATCAGCCGCGAGAACGGCAAGCGCAGAGTCGTGATCCAAGCGAACCTGCAAGGCCGCGATGCCGGCTCCTTCGTCGCGGAGGCGCAGGCCAAGGTGGCGCAGATCAAGCTGCCTGCAGGTTATTATCTGGAGTGGGGCGGCCAGTTCCAGAATCTTCAGGCCGCCGCTGACCGTCTGTCGATCGTCGTTCCGCTCTGCTTCCTGGCGATCTTTGGGCTGCTCTATATGGCGCTCGGCGGATTCGGCCGTGCCGCGGCGGTGTTCCTCGCAGTCCCGTTGGGGCTTGCTGGCGGCGTGTTCACCCTCGCCATGACCGGCATCGCCTTCTCCGTGTCGGCGGCGGTCGGGTTTATCTGCCTGGCGGGTGTCGCTGTGCTCAACGGTCTCGTCGTGATGACCGCCATCCGCGAGCGGCTGGAGGCAGGGCTCGCGCTGCCCGAGGCCATTCGCGAAGGCATGGCCGAAAAGATGCGCGCGGTCGTGATGACCGGCTTCGTGCCGGCGATCGGCTTCGTGCCGATGGCGCTCGCGCACGGCACCGGCGCCGAGGTCCAGAAGCCGCTCGCGACGACCGTCATCGGCGGCCTCATCGCGGCGACCATCCTCACGCTGCTGGTGCTGCCGGCGATCGCCAAGGTCGTCCTCGGCCTCAACATCCAATGGAAGAGAAGAGAGACAGAACCGGAAGCCGGTGAGCCGCCGGCTGCCGCTGAAGGAGAGGTATGATGGAAAAGAATGGCCAGAAGCTGCTGCGCATCTACACCGACGAAGCGGCCTATATCGGCGACCGCAAGGTCTTCGAATATGTCGCTTCGCTGGCGCGTGATCAGAAGATCGCCGGTGTGACCGTCCTGGAAGCCTTGATGGGTTTTGGCGGCTCGGCGCAGCTCCATCGCCGCCATGTGCTCGAAAGCAACCGCGTAGTGGTCATCGAGATCATCGATGTCGAGGATGCGCTGCGGGCGTTTGTCGCTTTGCTCACGGACGTTCCCGACATCGGGATCATCACCCTGGAAGCCGTCGAGGTGATCGGCGGCAAGGCCCTGCAAGCCGCCGCTCGCACGCACGCGTAATTGCTGCGATCTATGCTGGCCGTCATCCGCGCCCACGCGAAAGCGCAAGTCTGCGAGCGCGCCGCTTCCAATCAGCCACGAGACGGGCGTCCGCCTCCCTCACCCGGACGCGCCTTGGCACTTCTGCATGGGCGCGGAACGAGGCCCGAGCAACATTGAGGAGGTTTCATGACGGACCAGATGCAACTCGAAATTCCGCTTATCCTACCCGACATCCCCAATGCCGATGATGCCTGTGTGGTTCGGCTGACGGCCGATCTCTCAGCGCGCGCCGGCATCGAAAAGGCGCATGTCGTTCCGGCCGAAGGAGACAAGCCCGCACTGCTCTGTATCCATTATGATTCTGACACGCTGTCGCTTTCGCGCATCCGCGAGATCACCCGCTCGGCGGGAGCTGCGATTGCCGAGCGCTACGGTCATGCGCTGTGGCCGGTGAGCGGGATCGGCCACCAAAGAAAAGCGCGTACGGTCAACGAGCAACTGCACGCCATGCCGGGCGTACTTGAAGCAGATGCCAATGCCTCGGGCCTAGTGCGCGTGGAGTTCGACCGCGAGCAGGTGTCCGAAAAGCAGATTGTGGATGCGCTGTCGCGATTGGGCGTCCGGCGGTCTACCGCCGCTCCAGGCGGAGCCCAAGCCGGGAACAGTTATAGCGCAGGTCGGGAGGATGTGAGAGCCGACCATGCACACGGCGATGGCCACGGCGGAGTTCTCGGTTCCAATACGGAATTACTCTTTGCGGTGGCTTGTGGGGCGTTGCTGGGGATTGGCTTTGCAATCGACAAGCTCGACGCTGGCGTACCCGCGTGGCTACCGATTGCCTTCTATATCGGAGCTTACCTGTCCGGCGGCTTCTTCACCGTGCGCGAGGCGATCGACAATCTCCGACTGCGGAAATTCGAGATCGACACTCTCATGCTGGTGGCGGCGGCCGGCGCCGCAGCGCTAGGCGCTTTCGCCGAAGGCGCGCTCCTGCTCTTTCTATTCAGTCTCGGCCACGCCCTTGAGCACTACGCGATGGGCCGCGCCAAACGCGCAATTGAGGCATTGGCTGAACTGGCGCCTCGAACGGCGCTCCTTCGGCTCGAAGACGGCAGCACGGAAGAGGTCGCTGTTGAAGAGTTGGTCCCTCGCGATCTCATCGTGGTGAAGCCTGACACGCGAATTCCCGCAGATGGCTTTCTTGTCAAAGGTACCACGAGCATCAATCAAGCCCCTGTGACAGGCGAGAGCATGCCAGTCGATAAGCGGCCCGTGATGGACGATGCGGCGGCGAGGGCAAATCCCGATCGCATAGATGCTGCAAATCGAGCTTTCGCAGGCACGATCAACGGCAGCGGGCTTATCGAAATTGAGGTAACGCGCTCGTCGAGCGAAAGTACACTAGCGAAAGTTATTCAGCTCGTCAGTGAAGCCGAAACCCAGAAATCGCCGACCCAGCGATTTACTGACAGGTTTGAACGCTTCTTCGTGCCTGCGGTCCTAGCGGTCGCATTCATGCTGCTGTTTGCCTGGGTCGTTGTCGACGAGCCATTCCGGGACAGCTTCTATCGCGCGATGGCAGTCCTTGTGGCGGCAAGCCCATGTGCACTGGCGATCGCCACCCCGAGCGCGGTGCTCTCCGGTGTCGCGCGCGCGGCACGGGGCGGCGTGCTTGTCAAAGGCGGCGCTCCACTCGAACTGCTTGGATCGCTCGACGCCATAGCCTTCGACAAAACTGGAACGCTCACCTTAGGCGAGCCTAGAATCCAACAAGTTATCCCGGCCGATGGCGTGCTGAAGGAAGACCTCATGGCGATCGCCATCGCGGTCGAAAGTCTGAGCGACCATCCACTTGCGCAGGCGATCGCGCGCGATGGACGCGATCATGTCGGACAAAATTCTATCCCGCGAGCTGAAAGTCTGAAGAGCCTGACTGGGCGCGGCGTCTCAGCCCTTGTTGGTGAGGACGAGGTCCTCATCGGCAAGGCGGAGATGTTCGGCACTGACGGCATCGCCCCGTTGTCGCAGGAAATGAAGGAGGCAATCGAAAGGCTGAGGACTGCCGGACAGACGAGCATGGTAGTCCGGCGGGATCAGCAAGACTTAGGAGCAATCGGGCTCATGGACACGCCGCGCCCGGCCGCAAGAGACGCGCTCGATCGTCTCCGTCGCATCGGGATCGCGCGAATGATCATGATCTCGGGCGATCACCAACGTGTCGCCGAGGCTGTGGCGAAGCAAGTCGGGATTGACGAAGCCTGGGGCGATCTATTGCCCGAGGACAAAGTGGAAGCGATCAAAAAGCTTCGCGCCGCAACAAAGGTTGCGATGGTGGGTGACGGCGTAAATGACGCTCCTGCTATGGCCAGCGCGACGGTGGGGGTTGCGATGGGCGCCGCAGGCTCCGACGTGGCATTAGAAACGGCAGATGTTGCGTTGATGGCTGACGATCTGTCGCATCTTCCCTTTGCGGTCGGGCTGAGCCGCCGAACGCGCACTGTGATCCGTCAGAATGTGTTCGTGAGCTTGGGCGTCGTGGCGGTCTTGGTGCCGGCCACAATTCTCGGCCTGGGCATCGGTCCCGCCGTAGCGATGCACGAAGGATCGACCTTGATTGTCGTCTTCAATGCACTTCGACTGCTCGCCTATCGGGAACCAAACCATTCTCCCAATAAAAATACACTTATATCTGTTCATGATTGAGCTACGGCAGTTGAGGTATTTGATTGCTGCGGCTGAGGCGGGCAGTTTCAGTCGCGCCGCACGCATCCTCAACATCAAGCAGGCAACGCTCAGCCGGCACATCGCCCTTGTGGAGAAGCGGCTGGGCATGGTGCTGTTCGATCGCAGGACGCGGGGCGCGACACTGACCGCGAATGGCAAGACCTATCTGCGCACCGTCCAGCGCGTCGTCAAAGAGTTCGCCGAGATCAATGCCTGGGTCGCGGCGACGAAGAACGGCCATGCCGGCCGGCTGGGCGTTGGCTTCTATACCTCCTTCTCGGCCGGCAACCTGCGCGCCACCCTCGGAGAGTTCCAAGACAAGTTCCCCGAGGTCAAGATTTGCCGCTGCGAGCGCGACCGCACCTTGTTGCTGGCCGGGATCGAGAACGGTCTGCTCGACATCGCCATCATGATCGGCGAAGCGTCATACCGGGGGCTGACGAGCCGCCCGTTCTGGAGCGAGCGCGTTCTGGTCGCGATGCCGCAGGGCCATCCGCTGGCGGCGCGCGAGCGTCTTCACTGGTCCGATCTGGTGGGCGAACGCTTCCTCCTGACCGAACGCGATCCCGGCCCCGAGACGCGCAACATGCTGTTGGGCAGGCTCGGTCTGCCCGGTTACACGCCAAAGATCGAGATTGATGATGTCGCACGCGAGACGGTGCTGAGCACCGTTGCGCTCGGCGAGCATCTCTCGATCGTCGCGGAGTCGGCGCTCGGGATTGAGATACCCGGCGTCGTCTTCCGCGAGGTCCATGAGAACAACGGCCACATGCGGACCGGCTTTTCCGGCTATTGGCGCGCCGACAATGACAATCCTGTGCTGCGCCGCTTCCTCGATTTCGTGGTCGCCCGCTACTCGCTGCCGCCGACCCCGGCGCCGCCGTCCCATGAGAAACCGGGAAAGGAGACGTCATGATTCAGGGAAAGATTCTCGTCATAGTGGTGGTCGCATTGATCGTGGGCTTCGTTGCGGGCTTCGTGCTGCGCCCGGTGATCCTGCCGACCGGGCAGACCGTCGCTATCGCTCCGGCCCCGCTTCCAACCGAACCGCGCGCCGCGCAATATTTCGCGAAGCATCTCGACGAGGCGAGGCAGATCGTGGCCGGGTGCCAGGCAGGATCCGTGCGCGGCAGCGAGTGCGCCAATGCCGAGCAGGCGGTGACGGAAGCGGAAGGGAAGGACCGCTTCCGCCGCTTCATGGGCAAATAGGGGCCCCGCTCCCTCAGGTCGCTTGGGCGTGATGTCGACGAAAGGCCCAATCGGTTACCATGAAACGCGCGAACGTAGGCGATCTGCGTTCGTTCTTCGTCATGATCGTCCGTTCACATCAATTGACGCAGTCCGCAGCGGTTCGTTACAGTTTCAGCCTCAGGCAGAAGCGCATGGTCAAAACCAGAGGCGGACGCCCACGACGTAGTTGGTGACACCCGGGTCTTCGCCTGCCGCGCGAGCATAATCCGCGCTTTTGCCGATCTTCCATTCCTGTTCGATACCGATGTACGGCGCGAACTCGCGGACAAATTCGTAACGCAGGCGGACGCCCAGCTCCGCCGTATCGACACCAGCGCCGATGCTGAGTTCGGGGATGTCCTGCGCGGACAAGTTCACTTCAGCCCTCGGTTGCAGGATCAAACGCTGCGTAATGCGCTGGTCCAGTTCCGCTTCGACGCGTGCGGTCAGATCGCCCTTGTGGGATAGGAAGGCTGCGGCATCGACTTCGAATTGATAAGGGACCAGCCCCTGCAAACCGATAACCGCATGCGTGCGCGCCGGACCGGTAAGGTCCTGCCGGACGCCGGTCTGAAGGTCCCACCACGGGCCGATAGCATGGCTCCACAGCGCCTGAACTTCCGCTCTTTCGGGCTTTTCACCGAAACTCCCTTCGCCTTCGGACTTGAGCCACAGCTTGTCGTAATCGCCGCCGTAATAGCCCTGCAGGTCCCAGAGATAGCCGTCCTTGCCTGCGCGCGCCCGATATTCGGCGCGGTCGGCCTGGAACCAATAGACAGGCATTTCGCCGCTGACCTGCTTCACGACTTTGGTGCGGGAGGTCGCCATGCGGTCCGCACCGACCACAGCGTCGGCGGCAAAGGCCGGCCCTTCGAAGGCCTCGTGCGGCGGCGGTCCCTGCGGAATCGCCTCATCGGCTTGGGCGGCCATCGACGAATGGTCCATCCCGGAATGGTCCATCCCGCCGTGGTCCATGGTGGAGTGGTCCATCGGGTTTTGCTGCTCGCCGGGGTGGCCCTGATGATCCTGGGCCAGGGCTGGCGTCGCGATCGCAAGCAGCGGCAGGAGAAGACTCGCGTGGCGCATCACTCGTCTCCTCCGCCGAGCGGGCGGACAGTGACCACCTGAAACATGCCGGTGTGCATGTGGTAGATCAGGTGGCAGTGAAACGCCCAGTCGCCGGGTTCATTGGCAGTGAGATCGAACTGGGCGGAGCCGCCAGGCTGCACGACGATCGTGTGTTTCATCGGCTGGTGGCCGGGAGGAGCGCCGTTGACGAGTTCGAAGAAGTGGCCGTGCAAGTGGATCGGGTGCGCCATCATCGTGTCGTTGACGAGCTTCACTCGCACGCGCTCGTCGTAGGCAAAGCGGATTGGATCATCGGTGACGGCGGAGAATTTCTTGCCGTCGAACGACCACATATAGCGCTCCATGCTTCCGGTGAGATGGATTTCCTTCATCCGGGTCGGGCGGCGGTCGTCGAGGTTCGGCTTCACTGCGGCGAGCTGTTTGTAGTCGAGCACCCGGTGCCCGACGTCATCCAGACCGATTCCGGGATCGCCCATCCGGTCGATCGGGTTCATCGCCACCATGTCGAGCCCGGGGCCGACCTTCACATTGTCCGGCAGCCGTGAGGTGTCGCGCATGTTCATGCCGCCCGACATGTCCATTCCAGCCATTTCGCCAGATTTTTCTGCCATGCCTGACATGCCTTCCATATTGTGCATGCCTCCCTCGGACATCCCGGTCATGCCGCCTGCGCCGTGATCGCTAGCGCTCATGCCCATGTCGGCCATGGTGAGCAGCGGCGGCTTGCGCAGCGCGGGAACTGCGGCGCTTGCACCCGGCCTGCTCGTCAGGGTCGCAACACCCATGCCCGAACGATCCATCGCCTCGGCAACGAAGGTGAAGGCCTCCGCGCCCCTGGGCTGGATGATCACATCATAGGTTTCGGCATTGCCCATCTGGAATTCGTCGGTTGCGACCGGGCGGATATTCTGGCCATCTGCAGCCACTACGGTCATCGGCAGACCCGGAATCCGAACGTTGAAAAACGTCATGGCGGAACCATTGATGATCCGCAGGCGAATGCGCTCGCCGGGATTATAGGCAAGCTCTAGGCCGTCCTCAGGTCCGTGACCATTGACGAGGAAGGTGTAGGTCGAGCCCGTCACATCGGCGATGTCGGTCGGCATCATCCGCATGCGCGCCCACATGCGCCGCTGCTCGCCGGTCAGCGGATAGTCGTCGGTCCAGCTCGTCTGCTGGTAATTGAAATAACCTTCGCCGACTTTGAGTTTGCGGATGATCTCGTGCGGGTTCATCGGCGACCAGTCGGTCAGCATCAGCACATATTCGCGGTCGTATTCAAACGGATCGGGCTCTGCCGGATCGATCACGATCGGTCCGTAATGGCCCATCGGCTCCTGTAACGTGTGCGCATGCCACCAATAGGTGCCGGCCTGGCGGATGGGGAAGCGGTAGCGGAAGGTTTCTCCGCGCTCGACTGCTGGCATGGTGATACCGGGAACTCCGTCCATCAAGAACGGGACCAGCATCCCGTGCCAATGGATCGAGGTTCCCTCCGAGGCGTTGTTGATCAGGTCGACGGTGAGGTCCTGTCCTTCCCGCAGGCGCAGCAGGGGGCCCGGCAGCGTCCCATTGACGGTCACGGCCGCTCCCCGGCGCGAGCCGGTCGTGAACAGCGCGTCCTCCACCGTCATCGTCAGATGTTCGCCGGAAAGAACATCGCTGCCCTTGCGCGCCAGCGTCCCGCCATGCCCGCCGTGCGCCCAGGAGGGCATGGCGCCGGCAAGGCCCGCCAGACCTGCGCCACATGCCCCATAATGCAGGAATTTGCGGCGGTTTATCGATGTCATCGCGATTGTCCGTTCGTGAGGTTCTGCCCTTCGTTACGCGCCGGGCATTGCTACCCCTCAGGAAAATTCCAAACTCTCGCGCAGCCTGTTGCGTGCCCGGTATATGCGGGTTTCAATGGTCTTTTCCGACACGCCGAGCAGCTCTGCCGCCTCACTCTGGCTACGCCCGTCGATGGCGACAAGCACCAGCGCCTCGCGCAACCGAACCGGCAAGCGCTCGATCTCAGACTGTACACGGGCGAGTTCTCGACGATCCAGCGCGGCGTCTTCCGGACCGGGCGAGTCGTCAGATGCGGTGATTTCTTCCAGTCCTCGACCAAATCCAAGAAAATTCGCCGCTTTGCGCCGCCGCAGGCGGTCGCGGCACTTATTGAGCGTGGTTGTGGTAAGATAACCACCGACCGGCCGGCCTTCGTCCAGGCGCCGGCGATTTATCCAGACCGAGGCCAGCGCGTTTTGCACGGCTTCTTCGGCTTCCGATGGCGACGAGAGCATCCGCCGGGCGAGAGCGAGCAGGCGCGGCGCATGAGGCTCGACAAGTCGATCAAACGCCCGTCGTCCGCCTGATTTTACCTGAACGATCAGGTCAGATTCGGTGCTGTCCCCTGCCTCCGCCACGAGCGATCATTCGCGGCCATCGCCGGTCAGGGATATCGAGATTTGACGGTCGAATTTCTGCCGCTGTTCCTCGTTGAGTAGTGCGCGCATTGCGAAGACGTGGCGCACGGTAGCCTTCTGGAGTTCGCCCATCTCCAGATGCACCCTGTCGATCGCCGCACCCACCTTTGGACCGTATTTATGCTCCTGCTCCATGGCCGCGGCCAGATCGGCATTGGCGGCGCGCAGCCTTGCTTCATGTCCTGCTCGTTCCGTCGCGAACCGGGCTTCCAACTGGTCCAGCTTGCTGGTCTGGCCCGGGCTGAGGTCTAGCTTATCATGCACGAACTCATGGAGGCCGCTACGCTGGGCGGAGCCACCCCATTGTACCGCGAGCATCGCGCCCAGGCATCCTGCCGCTACCGCGAGCAGTACGGCAAGAACGATGTGAAGGCCCGACAGCTTCATGGCTCGACGTGCAGCAGAACGGCGGGCGACAGATCAGCGCCGGCAAAAAGCTGGTACGATGTTGTCTCGGCCTTAACCGGCGGCGTCTGGATCGTGCCTATCCCGCCGCCCATTCCGGCAGCAAAGATGACCGCGAAAAGGGCAAGGCGGCGGCGCGCGTTCGCGGCTTCAGCCATTTCCCCGGCGCGCGACCAGACGCTGTTCATAAAGCCCTCCGGGACGACGTCCGCCTGCGTGTCGCCCAGGGACTGCAGGGCATCGTTCAATCGGCTTTCCTGATCCATCTCGCTCGTTTCTCGCCTTCAACTGTAATCACATACGCATCTGCGCGTCATAGCACTCATACGCCTCTACGCCTCGCGTCCCTCAAAAAAGTGAGGGGCAAGGTCGGCTCGTGCGTAGCGAAGATAACAGGGCCATGATTTTGGCAGGCTCAGCCGGAGAAATGATGTGCAAATGCCGCGCGCGACCCGCTTGAAACCCGCAATGGCGTCGGCTCTTCTGCTGGCCTTCGGCGCTTGCTCGAATGCGGCTCAGGCCACCGAGTACACCATGTATCGCGATCCCTACTGCGGCTGCTGCGAGCGATGGGCCGCGCATGTCCACCACGGGATGAACGTGCAGGTCATCGTGAAGGACAGCGCCGACATGGCGGCCGTCAAGGACGATAAGGCCGTGCCAGAAGAATTGCGATCCTGCCATACCATGGTGGTGGGCGGCTATGTGATCGAAGGACATGTGCCGGCTGCGGATATCCAGCGGTTGCTCAAGGAGCGGCCCGCCGGCGTCCGGGGGCTTGCGGTCGTCGGCATGCCCCTCGGTTCGCCGGGGATGGAGATGGGCGGCCAGACCCAGCCCTACCAGGTCATCGCTTTCGGAAAGGCGGGGCGCTCCGTCTTCAACATCTACAACTGACCTTCAGGCGCGCACGAAGGTTTTCAAGGAATCCCTGCAATGAAGAAGCTCATTTTCGGTTCCACCGCTCTCGCGCTTTCCGTCCCCACGGCGCTGCTGGCCCAAAGGGCGCCCGAGCCACCAGCGCATGACCAGATGGCCTGCTGCCAGAAGGACAAGGATGGCAAAATGCAATGTCCGATGATGGATCACTCGCAAATGGGCAACGGTCCGATGGATCACAGCCGGATGGGTGGCGCGGGGATGACTGAAGGTGCCTCTGGCGACCATTCCGGCATGGCGCATTGCGGCATGATGGGTGGGAACTCGGACAAGCCTCCGACGAGTCACGATGGCCAAGCCCAGCATCAGGGCGGCGACCACAGCCAGCATCAGGGACACACGCCGCAATGATCGAGAGCGCGCCTGAGAGGGCCTGCAGCGGCCGGAGAATCCAGGGATGACGACCTACACCTGCCCCATGCACCCTGAAATCCGGCAGGAGAGTCCCGGCGACTGCCCCAAATGCGGTATGCACCTCGTGCCTGCGGACAATGCTTCGTGGCACGACCATTCGCATTGCTGCGGCGAAAAGAAGTCGAATCAGTCCGCAGCGGTGGCGGGCGGCAAGTACGACACCGTTCCCGCGGGCTATGGCGGTGCGGTCTATACCTGCCCGATGCACCCCGAGGTCCGGCAGACTAGGCCCGGCTCGTGTCCGATCTGCGGCATGGGTCTGGAACTGGAATCGGCCACGATGGCGGACGAAGGACCGAACCCTGAGCTGGTCGACTTCATGCGCCGCTTCTGGATTGGCGCGGTGCTTACCGTGCCGCTGCTGGTGTTCACGATGGGCCCCTATGTCGGGCTTGGCGGTGTGCGGGAGATATTCGGGGAGCGCACGACACTCTGGATCGAACTGATCCTCGGCACACCGGTCGTGCTCTATTGCGGCTGGCCGTTTCTGGTGCGCGGCTGGAACTCCTTCCGCACGATGAACCTGAACATGTTCTCGCTGATTGGCATGGGGGTGATGGCCGCCTGGTTGTTCAGTGTGGTCGCGGTCCTGGCGCCGGGGATATTCCCTGACGGCTTCCGAGACGCGGAAGGGCATGTCGGAGTCTATTTCGAAGCGGCCGCCGTGATCGTCACGCTGGTGCTGCTCGGGCAGGTCATGGAACTGCGCGCCCGCGAAGGCACGGGCAAGGCAATCCGGGCGCTGCTCGATCTCGCCGCCAAGACCGCACGCAGGATCGGCGCGGACGGCAGCGAGGAAGAGGTCGCGCTCGAGGATGTTCAGGTCGGCGACCGGCTGCGCGTGCGGCCAGGCGACAAGGTGCCAGTCGACGGCGTGGTGGTCGATGGCCGTTCTTCGGTCGATGAAAGCATGATCTCGGGCGAACCGGTCCCGGTCGAGAAGGTCGCAGGCGATCCCGTCACCGGTGCCACGATCAACGGCACGGGCAGTCTCGTCATGGAGGCGACCCGCGTCGGTTCGGAGACCATGCTGTCCCAGATTGTCGAGATGGTCTCGAATGCCCAGCGCTCGCGTGCGCCGATCCAGAAATATGCCGACAAGGTCGCGGGACTCTTCGTGCCTGTCGTGATCGGCATCGCGGTGCTGGCGTTCATTACCTGGGCCGTCTGGGGACCGGCACCCGCGCTTTCCTATGCGCTGATCGCGGCGGTCGCCGTGCTGATCATCGCCTGCCCGTGCGCGCTGGGTCTGGCGACGCCGATGTCGATCATGACGGCCACTGGACGCGGCGCGCAGGCAGGCGTTCTCATCAAGAATGCCGAGGCGCTCGAACGATTCGAGAAGATCGACACGCTGATGATCGACAAGACCGGAACGCTGACCGAAGGCAAGCCGAGGCTCGTCGCGGTGATGCCCGAGCCGGGACATGACGAAGGCGAAGTGCTCCGCCTCGCCGCGACGCTAGAGCGCGGCTCCGAACATCCGCTCGCCGAAGCGATCGTGCGCGGCGCCGAAGAGCGCGGTGTGGCGATGGACGAGGCGAGCGATTTCGAGGCGATCACCGGCAAGGGCGTGAAGGGCACGGTGGACGGCAAGACCGTCGCGCTCGGCAATATTGCGCTTGTCCGCGATCTCGGGCTCGAAGGCTCGGGGCTGGCCGAGAAGGCCAATGCCCGGCGCGACGAAGGGGAAACAGTGATGTTCGTCATCCTCGACGGTGCCATCGCCGGCCTAGTGAGCGTCACCGACCCGGTGAAGGAAACCACGCCCGACGCCATCAAGGCGCTGCACGATCTGGGCCTCCGCATCATTATGGCGACCGGAGACAACGAACGAACCGCCAAGGCGGTCGCGGCACGTCTCGGCATCGACGAGATCCGCGCCGACGTCCTGCCCGAGGACAAAGCCCGGATCATCCGGGAGTTGCAGCAAGACGGCAAGAAAGTCGCCATGGCGGGTGACGGAGTGAATGACGCGCCCGCGCTCGCCCAGGCCGATGTCGGCATTGCCATGGGCACCGGCGCCGATGTCGCTATCGAGAGCGCGGGGATTACGCTGGTGAAGGGCAATCTCGACGGTATCGTCCGCGCCCGGCGCCTTGCCTACGCAACGATGAGCAACATCCGGCAAAACCTGTTCTTCGCGCTGATCTACAACAGCGCGGGTGTCCCGGTCGCCGCGGGCGTCCTGTTCCCGTTCTTCGGCATTCTCATCAGCCCGATGTTCGCCGCTTTCGCGATGAGCGCTTCGTCGATCTCGGTCGTGCTCAATTCCCTCAGGCTCAGGGCCGTAAAGGTGTGAAGTCCGGCCAATCTAATCTGTCCGTCGGTGGCGACAGCGATCTCAGCCGGAACTCGATAACGCTGACCGGCGCCGTCGCCATGGGCACCGGCGTGATGATCGGCGCCGGAATCTTTGCGCTCACCGGCCAGATCGCTGAACTCGCCGGACCGCTCTTTCCGCTTTCCTTCATCGCGGGCGGCTTCGTCACCGCGCTCGCCGCTTACAGCTATATCAAGATGTCCAATGCCTGGCCCTCGTCGGGCGGCATCGCGATGATCCTGCAAAAGGCCTACGGTCCGGGTACGATCGCGGCTTCGGCCTCGCTTCTCATGGCGCTGTCGATGGTGATCAACGAAAGCCTGGTGGCCCGAACCTTCGCGACATATGCGCTGCGGCCATTCGGCCAGGAAGGAAACGCTCTTCTGCTTTCGATCGGCGCGGTTGCGCTCATCGTTTTCGCCTATCTCGTCAATGCGGCAGGCAACCGGTCGGTGAGCGGAATTTCGCTCATCATGTCGGCAGTGAAGATCAGCGGAATCGCCCTGTTTGCCATTGCGGCGATCTGGGCGAGCGGGTTCTCCGGCGGAGCGTTCGCCGAGCCCGTGGGAATGCAGGGCGCCGAAGCCTTTATCGCTTCGGTCGCCGTTTCCATCCTCGCCTTCAAGGGCTTCACCACGATCACCAACAGCGGCGGCGAGATCGAGGATCCGCATCACAATGTCGGCCGGACGATCATGATCGCTATCGGCATCTGTGTCGCGACCTATCTGCTGGTGGCCGTCGCAGTGGGATCGAGCCTCACGATCGGCGAGATCGTGGAAGCGCGCGACTATTCCCTCGCCGCCGCAGCCGGCCCGGCTCTCGGCGGGGCGGGCTTTTATTTCACAGTCGTGATCGCGCTCGCCGCAACGACCTCGGGCGTCATCGCCAGCGTCTTTGCGGTCTCGCGCATGCTGACGATGCTGACCGACATGAAGATGATCCCGCACAGCCATTTCGGCATGAGCGGGAGCATCCGCAGCCATATGCTGATCTACACGGTAGTAATTGCCGGAACGCTGGCCGTTCTGTTCGACCTGTCGCGCATCGCCTCGCTCGGCGCCTTTTTCTATCTGGTCATGGACATGCTCGTGCATTGGGGCGTGTATCGTCGCCTCAGACACGAAGTCGGCGCGAAGGCTTCGATCCTCCTCGGGGCGCTGGCTGCCAATGCCATCGTTCTTGCGGCCTTCACGGCGGTGAAGTTGCAAAGCGATCCTTCGATCGTTGTCTATGCGTTTGCCGGCATCGCAGCGGTGTTCGCCGCCGAGTCCGTGTTTCTTCGCCGCAACGAGGCAGATGCCTCACAATCACACAATCATGGCTGAGAGGTAACGCGCTATCACCGTCGCCATTCTCCTTGGTTCCGCCCTGTTCCTGATATCGGCCTGGATCCATCTTTGGTTGATCGGCCTCGCCAAGATCACCCTTCGCTCCAGCCGCCCCGGCGCGGTTCGACTGAGTGTGTCATACCTCATAATCCTGGCGAGCCATTTGCTGATCGCGGGCCTCTTCGCCGCAGGTTTCTTTCTCGCCGCGCAAATGGGACTCGGCGGCTTCGAAAGCCCGGTCCTCGATAGCTGGATGGACCTCTTCTATTTCTCGCTCATTAACATCACCACGCTCGGGCTGGGCGACATCTATCCCACCGGTCACCTACGCGCGATCACCGGCATCGAATCCCTGACCGGCTTTCTGCTGATCAGCTGCACGGCCCAGTTCGTTTACGCGACCATGAACAAGGAGGAGAGGCTGTATGCCAAACGGTCATAAAATGGAGGGAGGCGGAGGCGCCAATTACTGGCGCTTCATGGCGATGGTGGCGACATCCACCGTCATCATGTTTTTCCTCATGTATGCCAACACCTATGATGCGGATCACATCTTCTGGAGCGAAACCCGCTTCTGGATGACGTTCGTCATGGGTGCCATGATGATGGTGGTCATGCTCCTCTTCATGTGGGGCATGTATCGCGATCGGAAAAAGAACTTCATCATCCTCGGAATCGCGGCGCTCGTCTTCGCGGTCGCGCTCTGGCTGGTGCGCAGTCAGATCACCGTGACCGACACCGAATATATGAAGGCGATGATCCCGCACCATTCAATCGCGATCATGACCAGCGAGCGTGCCCATATCCGCGATCCCCGTGCGCGCAAGCTGGCGCACGACATCATAGTGGCCCAGCGCCGGGAGATCGCCCAGATGAAATACCTCATCGCCGACATCGAACAGAACGGCGTGCGGACGACGGAGCGGCTGCCGGAAGGGATCGAGAAATGAAACTGCTCTTCCCATTGGCTTTGCTGAGTGTGTCATTGGTCGGATGCAATCAGAACACCTCCATAGGCAATGACCGGGAGGCACGGGTCGATCCCGCTCCCACCTCGGCGCCGATCGTCGCAGCGGGCGCTGCCCTGCAGAATGTGGAATCCGCCGCCATCAAACCCGAGACCATCAGTGATGCCGATGTGCAGGCACTCGGGGGTAAATCCGGCCGGTGTGCGATCAAGTTGACGGAAGTCGGCTTTCCCTCGTTTCTCTACCGGCAGGATGGTGCCGGCGCGATCAAGCTGAACGGCAAGCTGATCGTTCTGCCGAAGACCAGCTCCGGTCGCTTCGAGGCAGATGATCTGCTCGTCGTCCTTCGCCCGGTCGACGAAGTCGGAAATGCCGGGCTCAAGGCTGCGGAAATGATCATCGTACCTCCGGGAGCCAAGGAAGAGATAGGCTACCGGGGTTACATGCAGTGCTTCAAAGGAGGCCAAGCATGAATGCGACGCTGAAAGGCGCCATATTGGGCGCTGCCGCGCTGCTGATCTTGATGATCGTCGTCGCTCTGATCGTCGTTTTGACCGGTGGCTTTAACGTAGCCGCGACCGATCGGCACAATCCGATTGTTGGGTGGGCGCTTACCACAACGATGGGCAATTCCGTCCGACGGCAGGCGGCCGATATCAGGCCTCCGTCTGAGTTCACGCCGGCCATGATTGCCGCCGGGGCGGGCGAGTACAAAGCGATGTGTTCCCATTGTCATGGGGGCGTCGGGCAAAGCCGAGCCGAATGGGCGGAGGTCATGCTCCCTAAACCGCCGCCGCTGGCAGAGGCCGCCAAGGAATGGGACCCCAAGGAAGTTTTCTGGCTGGTTAAACACGGCGTGAAGATGAGCGGGATGCCCGCCTTCGGCCCCACGCATGATGACAAGACCATCTGGAACATCGTCGCCTTCGTGAAAGCCTTGCCCGGAATGCCGGCAGAGCAATATGCGGGCTACAGCAGTCATCATGACGAAGAGATGCATGATGATCACGCTCACGAAGAGAGCGAAGCTCCCCACGACCATTAAATTATGATCGCTTCAAACGTTTCATGGGCAACTGACGGCGCGGTCAGCCCTCCTGCGCGCGGTGGCGGCGAAAACCGCGATCGGTTTCCATAAAGCGGGCGAGCATGGGCGCGACCAGCTTCTCGGGCGCTGCAGGCGAGTCGCCGGTCTCAGCCGCTAGCGCGGCGGCATAGGCGACAAGATCACGGTGAACGGCGGCAGGCAGTTCAACCGTCAGTTTGACGGGCCGGTCGTCGGTCAGGGGCCCCAATTTCAGCTTCGTCATCGTGTTCCTCCGATAGGTTCGAGCACGAGATCGCGGGTAGCAATCACGCGCAAAGGATAGCCCGGCCGGATGGTGAGGGTCGGCTGGATGTTGAGCTGGCGCTGAACGATCTGCTGGCCGGCCTGATTGATGGTGTCCTGCGTGCCGAGCCGAACTGCGCGCACGAGGTCGCTGTCATTGTCGGTGGCCAGTTCGGTCCCGACGCCAAGCAGGGTCGAGATCATCGCGGCCTTGAGCACGCCGCCCCAATGCTGGTTTACCTTGTCCTGCAAGCCGGCATAGCCGGCCGCGTCAGCACCGGGCTGGCGCTCAAGAACAATCGAGCGGCCGTCCGGCAGGATCAAGCGATCCCAAGCGAGCAGCACGCGGGTCTGCCCTGCGGTGATCTGGCTTTCATATTCGCCTATCAGCCGCGCGCCCTGCGGGATGAGCAGGATGCGGCCAGTGGGGCTGTCATAGACATTCTGCGTCACCTGGGCGGTGATCTGTCCGGGAAGGTCGGAACGGATGCCGGTGATGAGCGCGGCGGGGATGATGCTGCCGGCTTGCACGATGTTGCGTGAGGCCCGCGCGGTCAGCCGCTCGGCGCTGACGGTGCGCTGGCTAGACGCCTGCGCCATGAAGGCGCGCTTGGCGGCCTGGTCGCCTTGGGCGGCCGGGCTGGTCTGCGGCGGCGCCACCGCCTGGTCGGGCGCAGCAGCGATCTGCGGCGCGGTCGCGCCGGCCCTGGCTGCGCCGTGACCGAGGAACACCGAGCTGGTGCGCGCGGCTTCGCGCTCCTGCTGGGCGCGCTGGCGCGCCGCCTCGGCGGCCTGCGCCTGCGGATCGCGCTGTCCGTTCGCTCCAACCGCCGGCACGGGCACGTCCGTTCCGCGTTGCTGGGCCGAGACGATCGGGCCGCCGAGATCGCCGGGAAGCGGCGGGCCGAGCCGCGGCGCTTGCGTATAGTCCTTCGGCCCGGAAGTGATTGTCTCCGCCGTGTTGCGGGTCTCGGTGCTGTAGAGTTCCTTCGCCTGCTTCTCGGCTGGCGGCCGCAGCGCGTAGATCAGCGAACCGCCGATGCCGAGGCCGGCGGCGACGCCGACAACGGCCAGGGCCTTGCGCGACAAGCGCATGACGCGCGGCGGATCGCCCCGGAGCTGGAAGGCCCCAGGATCGGGATGCGGCGACGCCGCTTCAGCGGCCCGCGGTTCAATGGCATCGGTCACCGCCGGCGCTTCCGTCCGTCGGCGCGTTCGATGCGAACTTGCTGTTCGCTGTGCTTGTCGCCCAACCGCAGTTCGGCGGCGGCGAACAGCCGGTCCACCACCATGTAGCGGCCCTGGACGCGGTAGTTGACGAGTTCGGCGCCGCCGGCCGCGCCGATCACGAACAGCGGGGGCATCTCGCCCTGCGCAATCCCGACAGGAAACTCGATATAGACCTGACGGCCATCGTCGAAAGCGCGCAGCGGCTTCCACGGAGCGTTGTCGCCGTCGATGCGGTAGCGGAAATTGAGTGTGGCGACATCCACGCCGGTCGCAACCGGCGCAGCGGCGGCCGCCGCAGCGTTGCGCGCCCGGAGCGCGATCAGCGCATCGAGCGGATAGGTCCAGGAGACCGAGGCCATGTAGGTCGCCGCCGTCGCGCGCAGCTCCACGTGATAAGTGCGCCGGTCGGTGTTGATGACGAGATTCGTGGAAAGGTCCGGCCGGGTGGGCTTCACGAGGACATGCACGCGCGCCGACGGCCCGCTGCCGCTGGTCGTGTCGCCGATGATCCAGCGCACGGTGTCCCCGGCGGCGACCGGGCCTGCGCCCACGAGCTGCTCGCCCGGCTGAAGGGCGATGTCCGTCACCTGACCGGGCGCGGCATAGACCTGATAGAGCGCGCCTTCGGTCCATGGGTATTGCTGGATCGCATTGAGGAAGCCATCGCGCACGGGCTGCATCCGGGCGGCGGCATTGGCCGCACCGACCCGCTGGCGCGGATCGGCGGGCTCGGGCGGCGACGCATGTTCAGCCGGCGCCGGCTTCAACTGGCCGGGCAGCGGCAAGGGCTCGGGGATGGTCACGACCTCGACGGGCTTGGGCGCCTCAGGCGCAAGCGTTGCGGCGATCTCGGCCGGCGGATTGTCATAAGCGATGGTCGGCGGCTTGGCCGATGTGGTCGCGCAGCCGCCCAGGGCGGAAGCGGACATGAGCAGGACCGCCGAGGCGGAACGACGGAAAGGCGTCATTGCGACAGCTCCTTTGACCAGTTGAAGGCGTTGACGAAAATGCCGAGCGGGTTCTTGCGCAGGCCCTCGGGGGTGCGCGGCGGTTGCACGACGATGGTGAGAATGGCCGACCAGTGCTCGGTGGCGGCGAGACTGCCGTCCTGATAGCGGCGTTCGATCCAGGCCACGCGGAAGCTGTCGGGCGAAGCGCGGATAACGCTGGAGACCTCCACGGCGACCTGGACCTTGCCGACCTGTGTGAACGGGTCGTTGGCGCGGGCGTAGTCGTTGAGCGCGAGCGCGCCCTTGTCGGTGGTGAAGTCGTAGGCCTTGAGCCAGTTCTGGCGGACGATGACGGGATCGGCCGGGATCGAGCGGACATTTTCGATGAAGCGCGCGAGATGGAACGCGATCTGCGGATCGGTAGGCTGATAGCCGGCCTCGGCCGGCGCGACTGCCTGCGCCTCGCCCAGCCGGTCGACCTGGACCACCCAGGGGACGATATGGCCCCGTGCCGACTGCCAGATCAGGCCGCCGGTCAAGGCGAAGTTCAAGGCCGTCGCGCAGAAGAAGGCGAGCCGCCAGTTCTTCCCCTGCACGACCGGCTCGCCGATGCGGCGATCCCATTCCTGCCGGGCGGCCTGATAGGGCGTGACGGGCTCGGGAGTCTGAGCAAAGCGGATCGAAGGGCGTCGGGACATCTAGTCTTTCTCCCGGATGTCGGGACCGCCGCCGCCGCCGTGGCTGTCGCCAGCTTTGAGCGTGTGTGCGGCAAGGGTCGCGTTGTGGGTCATGGATTGGCGGCGCTTCATCGCGGCCGCCCAGGCAGGCGGCGCGGCGGGGCCGGATGCGGAGGCGCCAGCGGCCGCGGCGGTGGGTGCGGACCCGCCGCCGCGCCCGCACCGAGCTGCGGGCCGCCGGAGACGATGCCGTTGGCGATCCCGGGACCGAAGATGGCCAGGCCAAGCAGCGATAGCGCCGCAAGGGCGATGGCCATGACCTGGTTGATGTCGGGTTCGACGCCCAGACCCGCAGCGGTGAACTGGCTGAACAGCGTGGTGCCGATGCCGGTGATGACAGCGAGGACCAGCACCTTGATGCCGGTCGAGACGATATGGCCCAATACGCGCTCGGCCATGAATGCCGTGCGGTTGAAGAAGGCGAAGGGCAGCAGCACGAAGCCGGCCAATGTCACCAGCTTGAACTCGATCAGGGTGATGAAGACCTGAACGGCGATGATGAAGAAGGCCAGGACAACGATCAGCCAGGCGATCAGCAGCACGAGGATCAACGCGAGGTTGGCGAAGACGGCCCAGAGGCTGGAGAACTGGCCCGCCGCATCGAGCAGCGGCTTGGCGGCCTCTAACCCGGTCGCCGCGATGCTGCCCGGCTTCATGAACTCGGCGAGGCTGAGGCTGTCGCCGCTGGCCTTGAGACCGAGGCCGGCGAAGCTCTCGAAGACGATCGTCGCGAGGGTGTGGAAGTTGCCGATGATGAAGGCGAAGAAGCCGATATAGAGCGTTTTCTTGATGAGCCGCTGGAGCACGTCCTCGTCGGCGCCCCAGGCCCAGAACAGCCCGGCGATGGTCACGTCGATCGCGATCAGCGTCGAGGACAGGAAGCCGACTTCGCCGCCCAGCAGGCCGAACCCGCTGTCGATGTAGCTTCCAAATACGCCCAGGAATGTGTCGATGACGCCGGTGTCGTTCATCGCCCCGCGCCTTCGGGCTCGGCCTGGTGGAAGAAGCGGCGGCGGTTCTCCGCCCAGGCCGCCTCGCAGCCGCTGTCCGGCATGGTGAGCGTGGCGCAGCGGTCAAGCTCGCGGGCGAGCCGGCTGCGCCCTTCGGTGTCGCGCACGATCGCAGGCATGGGCGGAGGAGTGGGCGCGCGATCCCTGCTGACGGCGAGGATCGCCACCGCCATCATCAGACCGACCAATGCCGCTACGCCTGCGATTTTTGCCGTGCGCGAGGTTCCATACAGCATGGGGAGCGCCTCAGTTGCCCATGAAGCGGCGGAAGCGTTCGCGCCCTTCGGCCTCTTCCGCGGCCTGGCGCGCGGATTCGAGCGCCTGCGCCCGGCCCTGCGCGGCGACGGTCGCGGTCAGGTCCGCGATCTGCTGCGATTGCAGCGCGAGAAGCTGGTTTCCGGCCTGCGCCGCTTGCAGGGCGCCGGTCGCCGACTGGCTGGCCGTGACCAGGCTGTCCATCAAGGTGCGCGCACCCTCGATATTGCCGACGGCGCCGGCCTGGACCTTCAGCGCGTCCTCGAAGGCGCCGACGCTATCCTCCCAGCGGGCGTTGGCGTTGGCGACCATCTGGGCGTGATCGCCGGTCAGCGCCGTGCCGGTGTAGCGGCTGTTGAACGCCTGCTGGATGTTCTGGACATCATAGGCGATGCGCTGCGCCTGGCCGAGGAGCTGCTGGGTGCGCTGCACCTGTTGCTGCAATGTCGCAAGCGAGCTGAACGGCAGCGAGGCCAGATTGCGGGCCTCGTTGAGGAGCGAGGTCGTCTGGTTTTGGATTTGCTGGATCTGGTTGTTGATCTGCTGGAGCGACCGGGCGGCCGTCAGCACGTTCTGAGCATAGTTGCTGGGATCATAGACGATCCCGCCGAACTGCGCGTGGGCCGGCGCGGCGATGAACATCGGCGTGACGGCCGAGACGGCGAGGACGCCCGTCATCAGGGCGCGGCGGAACGGAAGCAATTTCACGGGATGATCTCCATGTCTGGCGTGAGGGGGAGTTCGGGCTGGAGGCCGGACGCGGGGTCGGGCAGCAGCTCGGCGGCCCAGGCGCAGCCGCGATACCGCAGCCATTCGGCGGCGAAGGCGGCGGCGCCGTGGGTTTCGATGATTTCGGCGATGGCGAGCTGATCGGACTTCGACGATGCGGCGGCGAAGGCCAGCGCCACCTCGCCCAGGCCCAGCTCGAACAGGCGGTTGCCGCGCCGCGACTGGCAGTAATAGTCGCGCTTGGGCGTCGCCCGGCTCAATATCTCGATCTGCCGCGCGTTGAGCCCGAAGCGTTCGTAGATCGCCGCGATCTGCGGCTCGGCCGCCCGCTCGTTGGGCAGAAAGATGCGCGTCGGGCAGCTTTCGATGATCGCCGGCGCGATGCTGGATGTTTCGATGTCGGCGAGGCTCTGCGTGGCGAAGACGACGCTGGCGTTCTTCTTGCGCAGCGTCTTCAGCCATTCGCGGAGCTGCGCCGCGAAGGCCGGGCTGTCCAAGACCAGCCAGCCCTCGTCGATGATGATGAGCGTGGGTGAGCCGTCGAGCCGATCGCCGATGCGGTGGAACAGATAGGAGAGCACGGCCGCCGCCGCGCCGGCGCCGACCAGACCCTCGGTCTCGAACGCCTGGCAACGCGCCTCGCCGATCCGCTCGGCCTCGGCGTCGAGCAGCCGGCCCCAGGGACCGCCGACGCAATAAGTGCCAAGCGCCTGCTTGAGCGGCTGGCTCTGCAACAGCACGGCGAGACCCGTCAGGGTGCGTTCGGACACCGGCGCGCTGGCGAGCGAGCCCAGCGCCGACCAGATATGCTCCTTGGCCTGGGGATCGACCGCGACGCCTTCGGAGGCGAAGATCGCGGCCAGCCATTCGGCCGCCCAGGCGCGCTCCGCGGGATCGTCGATATGCGCGAGCGGCTGGAGCTGCACGCCTTCGCCGGCTTCGTCCGCCAGCATTCCGCCGAGATCCTGCCAGTCGCCGCCCATGCCGAGGGCGGCGGCGCGGATCGAACCGCCGAAGTCGAAGGCGAAGACCTGGGCGTTCGCGTAACGGCAGAACTGCATCGCCATCAGCGCGAGCAGCACCGATTTGCCCGCACCGGTCGGGCCGACGATCAGCGCATGACCGACGTCGCCGACATGGAGGGAAAACCGGAACGGGGTCGAGCCTTCGGTCTTGCCGAACAGCAAGGGGGGCGCTTGCAGGTGCTCGTCCCGTTCCGGCCCCGCCCACACCGCTGACAGGGGGATCAGGTGGGCGAGATTGAGGGTGGAGATCGGTGGCTGTCGGACGTTGGCGTAGGCGTGGCCCGGAAGACTCCCCAGCCATGCCTCGATCGCGTTCATACCCTCGGGAATGACGGTGAAGTCGCGGCCCTGGATGACCTTCTCGGCGAGCCGCAGCTTCTCGGCTGCGACCGCCGGATCGCGGTCCCACAAGCGAAGCCGCTGCTTCACCACGCCCGCCGACACGCCGAACCGCGCGCCGATCTCTTCCGCGCCCCAGCCCTTTCCGTCCGCAAGCTCGCGGAACCGTTCGAACTGGTCGGCGGGGTGCATCGGGGTCCGGGTCACGTTCTCGTCCAGACTGATCTCGGCGGGGTCGTTCGCCGTATCCAGCCAGCAGCGCACAGCTTCCGACTTCTTGATCTGCTTGCGCTTGGCGCGCAGCAGCATCGCCAGCCTGCGGCCCTCGCCAGCGGTGACGAGGTAATTGCCGGTCGGCGTCCCGTCCTCCTTGACCTCGGGCTCAACGACAAGGTTCTGGATCAACCCCTTATGCTGGATCGAAGCGGCCAGCGCCTCGATGGCGGCTTCGCCGTGTGGCACTTTGCGGGCATTGCGCGGGGACTTCTTCAACTTGTTCAGCGGTACATGGATTTCGCCGCTGGCAAGCCCGGTCGATCGGGTTTGAACGCTGTCGGTCATCTTCCTTACTCCTTGGGTTTCCGCGCAGCGGGAAGCGCCGCGCTGAAACCCTGCCCGTCGGCGAGACCGGGGGTGCAAACGGAGGGACGGCTTCGCGGGGAACCGGCTGCACGGAGCCCCCGGACCTGATCCGGGGGTGGAGGAAGCTGGGCGGAAGACGTTCCGAAGTGCGCCGGGGGCGGAGCCCCAAGAACCGCGCCGCTTGCGGCGCCACAAACGACGCACCCTTGCGGCGGACGGCCGGCGCGGCGGCGTGCGCGCGGGCCTGGGGGCCAGCCGTCGCCGTGCCCTCCGGCCAGAGCGAGAGTGCTGCGCTGGGGAAAATGACTCGCGCCCCCTGCGCGGCGCCAGCCGCCAGAGTGCGCTCCCTGGATCCCCGCGCTCACTATCGGGGCGTTGCGGGGTGTCCCCGCTCAAAGGGGTCTGACGAGACCCGCCTGGGGCTCGACAGCAGGGGAAGGCTTTCCCCCTCAAACTGTATAGGATGAGGACAACAACAGCATAATCCGCACGCTGGAAGCGCGTTGCGAAGACTATCGGCTGTGGCTAGAAATAAAGTGCCCCGGCGGTATGCGAAGCAGGGACCACCGGGGGATACGGGCTCCATGTAGTCGATCGGGGCGGAAAAATCAAGGAATAACCCGCCGCGTGCCTACGATCATCGCCGCCCTCTCCGCCGAACGATTCGACACCTACCTCAACTGGACAGGCGGAAACCAGGCGCTCGCCGAACGGCTCTACACCTACAATGTCCAGCTCTCGGCTGCGCTTTATGGGCCGCTGCACATGCAGGAAATCGCCCTGCGGAACATGGCCGATGCCGCGCTGATCCAGCGTTACGGCCAGAGCTGGTTCGACAATCCCGCCGTGCTGACCACGGCCTATCAGACCGGGTGCATCGCCAAGGCGCGGCAGACGCTCCAGCAGGCCAACAAGCCGGCCGTGCGCTCGCAGATCATCGCCGAACTCAATTTCGGATTCTGGTCGTCATTGTTCGGCCGCCAAGCGCACCATCTCTGGCAGACACTGCGGCCGATCTTCCAGGCCAAGGGCGTGCAGCGCGGCATGATCGCGCAGGAGCTGCGCGAGCTGCGGCTGCTGCGCAACCGGATTGCCCATTACGAGCCGATCGTCGCGCAACCGCTGGCCCAGCGCTATGCGAGCATTACCACCCTGACCGGCTGGCTGTCGCCGAGCGCGGCCGCGTGGATCGCCAACTATTCGACCTGGCCCGCGCTCTATCCGGCGGTGCCGATCCTCGTGCCCGATCCGGCGAGCGGCGCGCTGACAGTCGCGCCAGCGGTAATTCCGTTTCTGCCAAACTAAATCTCATCCTTCCATGATCAGTGCGGCCATTGGGACCGCAAAGACACATCCATCCGGAAAGTTGGACAGTCCGGAACGTCTACTTTCAGGAGCGCGGATTGGGATAGCGGACATTCCATGCGGCGAGCCCGCGTGTGAGTTTGGCGCCCCGTGTCAGTCGTTCCGGCCGTGATTAGGCGGTGCCCGAAAGCCATCATTCGATCGTCACGGATAGCGCCAGATCCGAACCTTTTGTCAGATATTCGCACGGCGGCGGATGTGACGAGCGACAAAGCCGAGGATTCTAAGCCTGCTGATGCGGAGCCGGGGGAGCGAATTAGTGACCTGCGGATTTAGCCGCAGCGTCCGTCCAGTGGATCAGGTTCCGATATCCGTCATCGAGCTTCCAGTCATAGCTGGCGGTACCGGTATCGAGCGGCATGACGCAGCCTGGAGAAGGCCTTCGCAACCACTGCGGCCAGCGCGTCAGCGACTGGGCAATTTTTGAATAGGGATGCCAGCCGCCGTTGACAAACTCATAGATTCTAAAGTCCCAGCCGAGCGCCATCTGCGCCAGCGGGTTGAGCCCAGCCGGCGAAAACCCCGTGCGTGGGCATTCACATTTGTCGATATGAACCGCAACGAGGCCATTCCCCCGTGCGAGACTGCGCGCGATCTCGTAGCGAACCCATTCGCGGGACCAGGTCTCAGTGCCGACGAGGACGCAGGTGACAGACGTCCCGAGCAGTCCTCTGTCGATCAGGCGCCTGAGATTGGCCGGGTTCGTACGCTTTACCCGCTCCCAGAGACTGCGATCATTCGGAGTGAGAAGGCGACCTTTGTCGGCCGGTCTGATCTTGCCCGAGTTGCGGACGTGATTGACACGAAACACATCGCCGAAATGAAACGAATAAAACACGTTCCGGATCTTAATGGCTGCGCGCGCTGGCTGCTGCAGCGGTGGTAGCTCAAGACCCTTGAGGATATCTCCGAGGAAATTCTGGTGCGCCGCCTTGGCCGATTGGCCGCTGCTGCCGAAAAGACCGTTAGTTCGCGGGGGTACGCCCACCTGTTGAAACGGGTTTGGGGCCGGCTTCGGTGTGCCCAGCAGCGCCGCGAGTGGGGACGCCAAATGGTTCGCCCGAGGTGGCGGGTTCGCCAGCGCTCGGGCGATGATTTCCAGCAGGTCTGTGTTCGGCTGGTCCATGACTTGCTATGTAGAGGAGAATGGACATGCCAACCAGTAGGGCTGCGTAAACTCCCGCAACCGACCAGCTGAAAAAAGCTGCGCCAATCCTCCTTGCATTGAGGGAC
The DNA here is from genome assembly GCF_024168485.1 of Sphingobium sp. OAS761. Classification (GTDB taxonomy): domain Bacteria; phylum Pseudomonadota; class Alphaproteobacteria; order Sphingomonadales; family Sphingomonadaceae; genus Sphingobium. The sequence goes on along the minus strand of NZ_JALJVY010000014.1, from coordinate 71,432 downwards.
CTAGGCTTGAGGCTGATATCGTCGGCGCTGCTCAGGGGCGCCGAGCAGGTCAACTCATAAAGATCCCGAAATCGCTTCTCCTGCGCCAGATAATAGGCATCGAGCAGCGCAAACAGCAAAGGAACCGCCACGCCGGCCCAGACCAGCTCCGGCACAGGTTTCTGAAACGCCACGGCGACCAATGCGGCGAGCACCGTTATGCAAAAATTCTTCGCATTGGCGCTGAAACCCGACAGGCGCGCAATGATGTCCTGAATCATCTCCAGATGCGTGAGGCGCATCTGGACGAGCGATTCCTCGGACAGCGAGGGCGGTGAATTCATCCGGCTGCTCCCTTGCTATGATTAGATATAATGCCGGAACGGCAACGGCGGCGGGTCGAGCTCCGGCGGAATCGCCGTCAATACGCGCCCGACGCGATCGGCGAACCGGAGCGTGACGGGCATGCCGTCGGCGTAGAGACACGCATTAAAATTGACCTTCGTCAGCGCGAGGACGTCCGCCATCACGGTCCGCAGATCGGCTTCGCCTCGGCAGATGTCGATCAGAAGCGGGTTCGGAACCTCGCGCCCCTGATAGGTCTGTAGCCGGGGGACGAAGCCCAAGGTCCACAACAGCCCCGATTTCGCGTTGAACGGGCGGGCCAACCCGCGAAGCGATGTGAATTTGTCGTCCCGGTAGAGCTTGCGCATACTGTTGCGTTTGATGCGCACACCCACGAGCTTTGTCGTTGTCGGCACAGCCGTCTCGAAGCCCGCCCATTCGACATCATTGAAACGCGCTCGCCCGTGGATAAAGACCTCGCGTGGATCCTCGCCATGCTGCTTGCGATAGGCGCCAATCGCCTTGCGCATCAGCGCCTCAGCATGCGCGCGATCAAGATGGAATTCATGCGTCTCGTCGGAATACCAATCGCCGATGGCCCCCTTGAACACGAGCCCGTCGCTGTCGGAAAGAAACATCTGCGCGCCGCAGCAGGCCTGGCTTCCCGAATGTTCGTCGAGGCGCTTGTAAACCATCCCGAGATAGCAAACGCCGGGCCGGATTCCGTCGAGGCGCCAAGGCTGACCCCCGCCCTTGTAGAAGGCGCCCGTCGCGAGGTTCCACGCGACATCGACTGGATCCTGCAATCTTCGCTGCGGAAATACATGGGGTGCGAGCGTCGTCTCGCGGATCACCTGGATCACCGCGCGCGAACCGAGCAGCCTGCCCTTGAGCTGGTCGCGGAAGTCGCGCGCATAGCGGTGCATTTCGGCACCCTTGTTGATTGCGTCAAGAAAGGGAAGGAGAGGCTCTGATTTCAAAGACCGGGCCTGCTTTCGCGACAGGACCTGATCCTTGTGCGTCCGTTCGGCGACGGGAACCTGCGATTTGGGTCGTCCGCGTTCATAGATCGTCTCGGGAATGACGACACACCAAAGCGAAACCGGAAACTCCTCCTCGTCGATATATTGGGCGATCCTGCTCTCGTAGAGGCTGACTGTATTGTAGATGCGCTGGTGCCCGTCTGCATGGCGCAGCGCCTCGTCGATGTCCTTGGGATCGATTTCGATGCTCGCGATAGGCGTTTCCGACCAAGTACAGCGAAAAGTTGCCGCGAAGCCGGGGAACAGGGACTGTTTAGGATCGTCCGCCTTGCTGACCGCGATAGGCCCCTGAATCGATGCCACCCATTGCCGCAAATAGCGAAGCCCATCGGGTGTTCCGATGGCGCCGACGCGCAACTCCTTGGGTTGGCGCCGATCATGCACCGGTCCAAAAGCGGTCAGCCCGTCCTTGGGATGCTCCATTGACTGATCGTAGCCGAAAACGCAGCGCGGCTCGGGGATATACCAGATTTCGCTCATTCGTCGCCTTCCGCGTCCAGACCATCCCAAGGATCGAAGCTGTCATCTTCATCCGCGTCGATGTCGTCCTCGGGAACTTCGTCGTCTCCAGAAGGAGGGCTCGCCTCCGCTTCGACCACCTTCTTTCTCGATTTTGGCGGCGGAGCGTCGAACGAAACTGGGCATGTCCATCGCTCGGGCCGGCAATCAATCACGCAGCTTTGATCGCGCGATACTGCCAGCTCTATCTGTTCAGTGCCATCGGACAGAAAGGAGAAATAGGCGAGATACAAAGTGCGCCATTGCTCGTTGAACCATTGCTTGCAGAAGCTGCGGCGAATCTTGTGCGCCTTGTCGGGATCGCCCAGCAGCTCACGGCCGTTGATTGTGAAAGCGACATGCGCCTCAACATGCGCTTCATCTGCGTCTCCGAATGCGAACTGGAGGCGCGGCGCATAGTGCCAGTGCATTCCGATCACCCGTTCGTCGCCAACCTTCTTTGTCTTCACGCCATAGAGATAACGCTTCCGCTTGCGGCCGTCGAAGTCGGTAAACCGGACGTACTGGCCATCGACCATTCCCAGCGGAAGGAACCATCCGACCCGATTAGATGCGAGCTCAAGCGGCTGCAGACCGCGCGCTTCGCAAAATCGGTCCCAGGCTTGCCGAAGCATGTTCACGATATGATTGGACGCGTCGCGCCGCGATACAATGGGTGTGCCTCTCTCGGCGCTGGCGTCGAGAAAATCCTCGATGCTCACATCCGCGCGCAAGCTGAGCGCTGTTTCCGGTCCGAGCATTTCCCGGATCTCGTCTTCGGCGGCGAAGGTGATTAGCAACGCGCCATTGATCACGCTGGGGACCGTAAGGCGGCTTGGCAAATGTTTCAGGCCGTCCGCCGAAACGCCGACATTGTAAAAGCGCACGCGTGGAGGAAGTTCGGATATTCCCAAGGAATTGGTCATGAGTTCGCTGTCGCGCTCGATGACGCGATGGCTGCCTTCAAACCAGTTCGCTACCCATTGCCCGACCGCGCTCGGCGTAGCCGACTTGGGAAACCCTTCCTTGTCCAGTAACTTCAACAAACGAGCGAGGCCATCCGCCCACGAAGGATCGAACGGAATTGCATTCTGCCTGCCGAGCTGAATCGGCATATTGCTGCGCTTCAGCCGGCCAAGTGTCACCGGGACAATGAAGTCGGTATGCTGGACGCCAATGTTTTCCGCCGTTGCGACCGCCCGCTCTATTTCATCGAGGACGCCGTTTTTGTCACGCGTAACGCTCGATATGGCGACGACGGTCTTGCCGATTACGGTATCGAAGGCCTCTTCAATATCGACCCAGAAGCGCTCACCACCAATCAGCTGCGTCGCCTCGGACCAGACGCTATAGCCGGCATTCGCAAGCTGCATCCCGAGCCACGCCGCAAACTCTGTATCTTCTGGCATCGCGTGACTTAGGAAGATCACGTCTCTCGACGGCGCCGTGGCCTCGCTGCTCAAAATCGCACCCCCTCAGCTTAGTACAGGCGGCGCTTATACTCGATTGCAATTAAGCCGCTTTCATCAGGATAGCGGTGTGCCCGAAGGTTAGGTAGAATATTCTTGTCCAATTCAAACACCCTCATCGCTGCAATAACCAGCCCGCTCCTTTACGACGAGAGGGCCGGATATGCCGATGCCGAACTGGCGAGTATGGAGCGACGGCAGCCTTAGGATCAGCAAGCCCGGCATGGCGGCACTCGACCAGGTCAGGTCATTCAGTGACCGGTCTAAGAACGACCGCTCGTGCCGGAACCGGCCATTTGCCTACCGCGAAGCAGGCGGGCATGTGTTGAGCTAACCAACTAGGATCATCGCACTTGATCTGAACGCGACATCCGGCTTTTTGTAGAAGTCTGTCTATTCAGGCATAGAAGGGGGCGGCTGTGGCACACGTCACGATCCATTCGACCAATCTCGAAAACATCGCGGTGGGATCACTGCAAACGAAATGGAATGCGCGCGGAGACCGGATCCTGCGGTACTACATCGACGTGCGGCACAAGAAGCTCAACCTTCACAAGGAGGTCAGCGCGCCTGAAATCTTCATTCTGCAGAGCAAGCTCGACGCGTTGATCGCTAGCTGGGATGAAAAATATACAGGCTACCTTAAGCGCCAGTCCTTGCTCTCCGGCCAAGCTGCTGCCGACGAGATGACAACAGAGGCGGCGCTCAGACTGGAATCGCTGACCCGCATCCTCACGCATACGACGCTCGTCGATGACAGAATCGACTGGGAAACCCTCAAGGATCGGTCTGCATACCAATATCCCAAGGACTTCCCGGAGCCCAAGCCGGCGAGCAGTCCGGCACCTCAGCCGAAATATGTCGAACCGAAGGTCGGTTTCTTTCAGGTTATCCTCGGCAAGAAAGCGGGCATTCTTGCTGAAGCCGAGGCGATTCACGCGGCGGCAATACAGCAATGGAAGGAGGTAGAAGACCGGCGAAAAGTTGCTCTGGCTCACGCGGTTGCCCAATGGGAGGAGCGTCGCAAGGCTTTCTGGGATGAACACAAAGCCAAGGAAGATGCCTTCAAGGCAGAGCAGGCAGCGTCGCATGCCCTCGTCGATCAGCTCGCGGCCGAGGTTGCGAGCGGAGAAGAGGAAGCCGTCATCGAGCATACCTCGCTTGTGCTGGAGCGATCGGACTATGATGGCCTCTTCGAGAAGTCCTACCTCTTGCAGTATGATCGTGTCCGCAAGCTCATGAAGCTCGCCTATGATCTGCCATCAATCGATGTCCTGCCATCGACGAAGGCGGTGAAATTCGCGAAGGCGACGGGAGAGCTGAAGGAGAACTTCATCTCCGATCGCGACAGGAAGGCCAACTTCGAATCTGTCGCCTATCAGGTCTGCCTGCGCACGATCCATGAGCTGTTCGAGGCTGATGAGGCCGGGAACATCGATGCAATCCTTTTCAACGGCTTCGTCGAATTCGTCGACCCGGCGAGCGGTCAGCAGAAGCGTAGCTGCCTAATGTCGCTGCTTGTCGATCGGGAATCCTTCTGCGCCATCGATCTTACGCGCGTCGATCCCAAGGCATGCTTCAAATCGCTGAAGGGCGTCTCGGCAGCATCACTGGCTTCCCTCGCGCCCATCGCCCCGGTCATGGAACTCGACACAGAGGACCGCCGGTTCATCGAGGCGCGGGAAGTCGGCGCTGCACTCGATCAGGGCACTAACCTGGCAGCGATCTCGTGGGAAGACTTCGAGCACCTCGTCCGCGAGGTTTTCGAAAAGGAGTTCGCCTCGCGCGGCGGCGAGGTGAAGGTCACACAATCGAGCAGCGACGGAGGGGTCGATGCCATCGCGTTCGACCCCGATCCGATCACCGGCGGCAAGATCGTCATCCAGGCCAAGCGCTACACCAGAACCGTTGGCGTGTCGGCGGTGCGGGATCTGTACGGCACTATCATGAATGAGGGCGCATCGCGCGGCATTCTTGTGTCCACGGCGGACTACGGCCCTGACGCCTACAAGTTTGCCACCGGCAAGCCGATCACCCTGATGAACGGCGCTAACCTCCTCCACATGCTTGAGCGCCACGGATTTCAAGCCAGCATCGATCTTGCAGCAGCGAGGTTAGCGGCACCCTGACCTTTCGGCGATGCGCAAGCTACCATCACGCTGGCGGGTTCATTCGGACGAAACGAAATTTGGGAGCACTGGTTTTCTCCCGGACCTAGCAACCGTTCTATCGTGCTGCTATTTAAGCGTTGGAGGTCAGATACGATGGCAAAGCAGGGTCAGCATGTGGTTCGGAACTCTTCGGGCGGATGGGCCGTGAAGAAGGCAGGCGCTTCGAGAGCGACTAGCGTTCACGCCACGCAGGCAGACGCTATCGCAGCCGCCACCAAGATCGCGCAGAACCAGAAAACCGAGCTCTACATCCACGGTCGTGATGGTCGGATCAGAGAGCGAAACTCCTACGGAAACGACCCGCATCCGCCGAGGGGCTGATCTTGCCGCCACCCTTCGACCGCTCGGTTTTCGTCAACTGCCCCTTCGATGAAGATTTCGCACCGATCCTGCAGGCGGTAGCGTTCTGTATCGTCTATATGGAGTTTTTCCCGAGGCTGGCGCCAGAGAACGCCGACAACGGCGAGGCGCGGCTCGATCGCATTGTCGACCTCGTCCGGGGATCAAAGTACGGCATCCACGACCTTAGCCGATGCAAGTCTGTGGCACAGGATGAGTACGCGCGCATGAACATGCCTTTCGAACTTGGCCTTGACCATGCGTGTCGCAGGTTTGGACCGCCCCCGTTGTCGGACAAGCGGATCCTCATCCTTGAACACACCCGCTATGATTACCAGCGGGCGCTTTCCGACATCGCAGGCTGGGACATCCATGCTCACAGCGGCGATCACGAAAAGGCGGTCCGCCACGTTCGCACCTGGCTAATCGCGCAGGCTGGTGCGCAGCCTGTAGGATCGGCGCTAATCCAGGGGAAATATCTGGCCTTCCAGGAGTGGTACTGGGAGCGCGAGATCGCTGCCGGATCATCCGAGGAGGACATCCGCGAGTACCCCACTGTCGAGCTCATCCGGGCGATGCATGAATGGAAGGATGCCGGAGAACCAGTCTGATATCTTATCTGCTCTCTTGCCCAATGACGGCTTCGAAACGTCGAGTTTCTTGTAAGCAGCGGTTCCGTTTGTCACTGAACGGTGGCCGCTGGCGACCAGCTCAAGACATTCAGCGTCGTTGACGTGAGCGGCGGCTCTTGCTGAAACCCGCCATTCGTGTCCCGCAAACCAGCCGGTTGGCTTTGCGCCCCAATCGCGGACATTGGGCGCGTGTCTAGCAGGACCGAAAAGCAGACGTTGGGATCAAATGCATTCGGTCTCTCATTGCGGGCGCGCGCTTCCGAAGCCGGTCCTACTTTTCGATGCGTGCTCGAAAGCCGTGACTTCTTGACTGACCGCAGGCGAGAAAAATGCACAACAGTCCCACCCCTTGCTCCGATCAGCGCAGCCTCCGAATACCAGCAGATAGGGGGATCCCGTCATCGTCCTTGAGACGTATAAGTTTCGGCGATTCTCCCGCAGCTCCTATGATTCACGCTAGACCCGAACACGTCGTCAACCGATAAACGGAAGCGGGAGGCATGTTCCGAAGCGTCGTCCCAATGCGTTCCGAAGCCAGGTTCAACTTCTCAAGTACCGAGAGAGGTACAGAACAGCGGAAGCCATAGGTGAAGAGGTAGAGAGCGGAACCCGGCTGCAACAGCGAGAATGCAGACCTTACGATCGCCTCAACCTGCACCTGCCCCATGCTTCTCAGGCCAAGGCCGCAGATCGCGGCACCGAAGGAATGGGTGCCATTGTCCTCACCATCGGCGAGCGAGCCCGCGTCGACGCATCTGAGTTCTGCCTTGGGAAAACGCCTTCGAAGCAGATCACAGAATGACGGGTTCAGCTCGATGAGTGTCAGGTCCTCTTCCTTAACTCCGCGAGCGAGCAATCTCTTGGTGAAAGACCCCGTTCCGGGCCCCAGTTCAAGTACCTTGCCTGTGCTACCGTCAAGTTCGCTCGTGATGAGATCGGCAAGCGCCTTGCTCGACGGAGCGAGTGCAGCGGTACTTGTGGGATTGCGAAGCCATTCGCGCAAGAAATGGACGCTATCGCTGGTTGCCGAAGTGGGCCAAACACCGCCAGCGCTTACTTGGTAGCGGCTGTCTGCGCCGGCGCAGGTTGAGAACATGATTTCGCTCCGATTTATTGCGACCGATTATATGGCTCGCCTCCGCTCTACCCATGCCTGAAGCACCAACAGAGTTGCCTAATGCTCCAGAAACTCGGTGCTGGAAGTTTGGCCTAGCCCGCGATCCGGCGCGGCTTGCTACATGCCTGCAGGGGCAAAGGTTGCGCTCGGAACTGCACGCCGGCAAGCTGTTCGGATACCTCCCAGAGACGCGCTGCCACTTCCTCGTCGAGTGCTTGCGGTGGGATCCTGGCTGCGACGGGATAGCCTCGCGTTTCTCCCAGACGATTGGGGCCGTAATATCCTGCGGGCTCAGCCTCGCTCGCGGTCGCTGCGAAAAGGGTCGGGAGCGCGCCCTGCGCGACAGGTTGAAACAGGAATGGCAGCAGATCCCGCACCATGCGATGAATGCTGAACCGGCCCGGGCCGTTATGCAGCAGTTCGGTCCGTGCAACGCCGGGATGCGCTGCGATGCTGGCGAGATTCCACCCGTGTGCATCGCTCCGTCGCTGCAGTTCGAATGCGAACATCAGGCACGCCAGCTTCGATTGGCTATAGGCCGTCATTGCGTGGTAGGATTGCTCGGCGTTCAGATTGTCAAAGTCGATTTCACCTTGCGGGGCGGCAATACTGGAAACCGTCACGACCCTTGCCCTCTCGCTCTGGCGAAGCAAAGGAAGCAACAAACCTGTCAGGGCGAAATGGCCCAGATAGTTCGTGCCGAACTGCAGTTCGAACCCGTCCGCCGTTTCGGTCAGCGTGGGCGGAACCATGACACCTGCATTGTTGATGAGAAGGTGCAGCTGGCCCATTTCGGTCATCCGGTCGGCAAAGGCCCGTATCGACGAAATGCGAGCCAGGTCGAGGAGCTCGAACCGGATATCGGCTTGGGAAAACTCAGCCCGAATTCGGGCGACAGCCTGAAGGCCTTTTTCTGGATTGCGCCCGGCGACGACGACCCGACAGCCCGCGCGGGCCAGAGCGAGGGCGTCTTCATAGCCCAATCCTCCGGTGCCCGTGACGACCGCGGTGCGGCCGACCTGGGAGGGGATGTCTGCTGCGGTCCAATGCGACATTGCTGTATCCTTTCGAAAACCATCATCTGGTGTGTTCGAAAGATACGGGGGTGCCGCCGCTTCTCCATGGCGCGGAATGCGAAAGACTTGCCCGATCCTGCGCCCGGTCGATGCAGTACTACCGGGTTCCCGCTTCGACGAGCGCCCTGAAGTTCATCGCATCGCGCTTTGGCGCGGTGCCGAACGCGCGTGTGTATTCTCGGCTGAACTGCGATGGGCTTTCGTATCCCACCTCGTACGCGGCTTCGGATACGCTGGCCCCGTTCGACACCATCAACCTGCGTGCCTCAAGCAGACGTAACTGCTTCTGATACTGAACCGGGGTCATGTCGGTCATTCTGCGAAAATGCTGATGGAACGAGGACAGGCTCATCCCGGCGATATCGGCCAAGCCGGACATCCGCACCGTCTGCGCAAAGTGATCCCGCAGGTAATAGATCGCGTTCGCCACCCTAACGGTCTGCGTATCCGGGAGCGCGAGTTTCGCCACCTCGCCGCCGTGCGAGCCGGTCAGTAGCCAATAGCAGATTTCGCGCATCACTGCGGGGAACAGGATCTGGGCCGCCTCGGGGGTCTGAGCCAGGTTGGCAAGGCGAAGCACGCAATCGGCGAGCGGACCGTCCACCTGACCGACAAATACGCACGCATCCGATGCGCCGTCCCGTTGCGGCTGTGAGGACAGCTGCTGCATGACTTCGCGCAACAAGGAGACGTCGAGCTCGACCGTGATGCCGAGGAACGGTGTTTCTGGCGTGGCGCCGATCATTCGCCCGCTCGCGGGCATTTCGATGCTGACGACCAGGCATTCCATCTCGGCATAGTGAAGCGTGGTCTCGCCGAACACTATCTCTTTCGCCCCCTTCAGCACGATGCACAGCGACGGACTGTAGATGCGCCGGATAGGTGGAATTTCCTGAAACGCCCGCATGACGTGTACACCGCTCATGGCAGTCTCGAAGTGCCCCTGACCGCCGCCGCGCATGTCTAGAAAGGTTTCGATGGCATCGACGAGCGCTGCCTGCATCTTGGGACCACGTTCCGTGGTCGCGGGTGAAGAGGTGCCGTGCATGCTGGCAAATTAGCCTACGCACATGGAGAGGCAAGGTCTCGGCCCCGTTGCGGCGCCAAGATGCATTGTTCAGAAGGCCGCCAAGTTCCTGCAGTTGCGGCGTGCAATGCCGAACGGCTTTGGGCGCTAAAGATTATCTAAACAATTGACGAAAAATGAAAAACAGAATCTAGAATCGGTCCCAGGTGCTCCCCAGCCAGTCTAGTGGACAAGCTCTTAGTTCGCGGCCCTCCCGCCGGCGCTGTATGATTGGGCAAGATATTCGGAATTTCCGACATGGTGCTGGCGCGCTCGCCGCCTAGCTTCGAGTGGAAATCGGGAAGCTCATCACCGCCAAGGCATCAGAGACCATGCAATTCGAACTGACCGTCAACGGCGAACGACGCCGCGTCGACGAAGATCCGCAGACGCCGCTCCTGTGGGTGCTGCGCGACAGTCTGCACCTGACAGGGTCGAAATACGGCTGCGGCAAGGCGCAGTGCGGCGCATGTACCGTCCACCTGGAAGGGCGTCCCGTCCGGTCCTGCTCGGTTCCCGTCGCTTCGGTCGGGTCAAGGCGGATCGAGACGATCGAGGCCGCGACGGGTTCTCCCGCCGGTCCCGAGGCCCGTGCGCTTACGCGTGCCTGGGTCGATGGAAATGTGCCGCAGTGCGGGTTCTGCCAGTCGGGCCAAATCATGAGCGCGATTGCGCTGCTCCGCGAACGACCGAACCCTTCCGATCAGGACATCGATCGCGCGATGAGCGGCAACATCTGCAGGTGCGCCACCTATTCGCGCATCAGGGCCGGCATTCACACAGCAGCGGCCAGTCTCCGGAGCGGCGCAGCATGACGCGCCGACGACGGCCCGGATGCGGCACTCTGGCATTGATAGCTCTTGCGCTAGCAGTCGTTTCCGCGGCCGTTGCCCTGCGTCCAGCCAGTCTTCCCGAAGCCACGACTTTACCCGCTACGGAAACACCGCAGCCGGCGCTTGCGCTGAGGTCAGTTGCCGACTTTGCTTCGATCGCCGACCCCTCCGAACGCTCCATTGCGATGTTCATCGAGGCGGGTCGCGTCATTCAGCATCCCCGCTGCCTCAACTGCCACCCGCGCAGCGATCATCCCACACAGACCGATGCCATGCGCCCCCACTTGCCGGCGGTCGTTCGCGGTGATGACGGCAGCGGCGATCCGCTGTTGCAGTGCTCAACCTGCCACAACGCCAGCAACTTCGAAGGCTCGGGCACTCCCGGCAATCCGAAATGGGCGCTCGCACCGGCTGAAATGGCCTGGCAGGGCCGTTCGCTGGGCGAAATCTGTCGCCAACTGCTCGACCCCGCGAGATCCCACATGACCCGCGCTGAGCTGCTTGAGCACATGGTGCGCGACGACCTCGTCGGCTGGGCTTGGCACCCTGGCGGAACCCGCACGCCCGCCCCCGGTACGCAACAACAGTTCGGCGACCTCATCGAAGCGTGGCTGGAGACAGGTGCGCAATGTCCAGCATGACCGAGGATACAGTGATGAAGCAGGACGATGACGGCGAGACTGTTGCGGATGACAAGCGGGCCTCTGGTCTGACGCGCCGCAGGCTACTCATCGGCGGAGCGCTCGCGGGAGGTGCACTGCTTGTCGGCTACGTCGCCACCCACCCCATGGAAACAGCCGGCGCGCTGCTTTCTGCCGGGGGGCGGGACTTCGAGCCCGGCCCATTCGGTCCGTATATCCGCATCGAATCTGACGGCAGGGTGGGCATCGTCAATCCACAGCAGGAGATGGGACAGGGCATTCACGCGGGGCTCGCTGCGATCGTCGCCGAAGAACTCGACGCCGATTGGGACAAGGTCGAGATATTGCCCGCACCGGTCGATTTCTCCGCGTACGGCCCGCAGCTGACCGGAGGGTCGCAAGGCATCGCCACGCACTGGGACAAGCTGCGGCGAACGGGCGCGGCTGCACGCACGATGTTCGTCGCTGCGGCAGCATCCCGCTGGGGAGTCGGGCAAGGCGAAATCTCCGTCAGCAACGGCGTCGTGTCCCATCCCTCATCGGCGCGAAGGGCAACCTTCGGAGACTTGCTGGCGGACGCGGCGCGGCAGACACCTCCGCAGGAGCCGACCCTGAAGCGTCCGGAGCAATTCACCTTGATCGGAACCCCCCGCGTGCAGCGCAAGGACAGCCTGCCCAAGAGCACGGGTGCGCAAACATATACCCAGGACGTCCAACTGCCCGACATGCTGGTGGCGGTCGTCGCGCACAGTCCTCGCTTCGGCGGCAAGCTGGCCCGGTTCGACGACCGCGATGCTCGGAGGGTTACAGGGGTGGTCGATGTCTTTGCGATCGAAACGGGTGTCGCGGTCCTCGCACGAAACACCGCTGCTGCTCTCAAGGGCCGGGATGCCCTGCGCGTCGAATGGGAAAAAGCAGAAGCCGAGCATCGATCCTCGGCCGAAATCTCCACGTGGTACGCCGAACTCGCCGCCGGTGAGGCACAAGGCGAAGTCGAACCGCTCGTCTTCGAAAGTCGTGGCAATGCCGAAGCTCCGCAGCACCGGGGGGCTTTCGAAACGACCATCGATTTTCCCTACCTGGCCCACGCACCGATGGAGACACTCGACTGCGTGGCCCAGGTTGACGGTACGCGTGTCACGATGTGGTCCGGCGCGCATCACGCGACGGCTGACCGGGTGCTGGCAGCTTTCAACGCGAGAACGCTCCCCGGGCGCGTCGACCTCAATGTCCTTATGGCAGGCGGCTCATTCGGACGGCGCGGCGCACTCTCGAGCGATTATCTGGTCGAATGCATGCGCATTGCTCGCCGTGTCGAAAGCAGGCCCGTCAAGCTGTTCTGGACGCGAGAGGACGAAATGGCGGCGGGATACTACCGGCCCCTTGCACATCACCGGGTCGCAGTGGCTCTTGACGACGACGGTTTTCCGGCCGACTGGCGACATCACATCGTCTCGCAGTCGCTGCTTCCGGTAGGCGGCAATGCGGAAGCATGCGAAGGGGTTGCAGGCTCACCCTATTTTACCACCGCATCGACAGTCGATTGCCGCGTAACCAGTCCCGACCTCGGCATACCCGTCACGTTCTGGCGATCGGTCGGCCATTCGCACACCGCTATGACCATGGAACACGTCGTCGATCAGCTTGCGGCGCGGGCGGGCCGCGATCCCGCTGACTATCGCCGCGAACTTTACCGCAGGGCCGGGGCGGATCGGAGATTGGGAGTCCTCGAAGAAGCATGCGCAAAGTCTGGATGGGGAACCCCTCTGGAGGACGGATGGGCCCGGGGTCTTGCCGTGCATGAATGTTTTGGCTCCTTCGTGGCTCAGGTTGCAGAGGTCAGACTAACTGAGGGACGCCCGATCGTGAGGCGAGTGGTTGCCGCGGTCGATTGCGGTATCGCGATTTCTCCTGATCAGATCGCAGCGCAGGTAGAGGGCGGGATCGGGTTTGGCCTCTCCGCCGCGCTGTACGGCTGCATTACGATCAATGATGGTCAGGTCCAGCAATCGAACTTCGATGATTACCCCGTTGTCCGCATGAACGAGATGCCCGCTATCGAGACCCATATCTTGCCGTCCGCGGAATTGCCGACAGGTATGGGCGAACCCGGGGTGGCACCGATAGCACCTGCGGTTGCAAATGCGATGTTCGCCCTGTCGGGACGACCAGTGCGGAGCCTTCCGCTTCTACGGGGCACTACTGCAAATCTTTTGCCCGCAATAGACTAGGCGCCAATCCCTCGGCTGGGGCTATGACAGCTTCTTCAGCGAACGGCTCAAAGAGCCGAATTTCCGCTTTCGGCCCAGTTGCTGCCCCGAGCCCGCGTCTGAACAAGCGGCAGCTCTTGGGGAACCAACTTGAACCGCTGAACGGCAGCCAATCAGGCGTTCTTCCCCACAGATTGAGAGGGGGCTCAAATCGTGTGCTGTCACTCAGTCGCACCGGCACTAACGCACGCGCTGTTTGCACTTCACCGACGACTGTCCCCAGCCGGCAGAGCCATTGTCTTCAAACGACGGGTTGCTTGCACGGGCGAAAAAGCGATTGGGCACCGCAAGGGACCGGGCGCAACCTTCGCCAGACAACGCCAGAAGTGGCCCATCCTTGATTATTTTCTGGAGACATTATGGAGACAACAGGCATTGCCGAGAGTGCTGTCTCCAACAAAAAAGCGGCATAAAGCCGCTAATTCGTGGATTTCCCTAGGAAAACTGGAGCGGGCGAAGGGATTCGAACCCTCGACCCCAACCTTGGCAAGGTTGTGCTCTACCCCTGAGCTACGCCCGCTCTGGCGGCCGGAGGAAATGTCCCTCTCGGCGGGTGAGGCGGGCAACTAGCAGTGGAAACCGGGATGGGCAAGAGCGGAATCGCACAAAAATGATATTCCTCCGATGAGAGAAGCTGTGGGCGCTTCCGGCAGGGTTGACGCGGATGCATCCGGCGGCAGAGCGTGTCGGCGAACGGGATGCGCTCATGTATATTTGCGGCTGCGCAGGATCGAATTGGACCGCGCTTCGTAACTGTCCCATCAGGAGGAACATATGTCCGCAAACGAGGTCACGCGTCGTGGCATATTGGGCAGCGCAGCGGCCGTCGCGGCGGCGTCGCCGCTGGTGGGGCGCGCGGTTGCGGCCGAAAATGGCAGCAGGAGCGAGAAAGGCAGCGCGATGATCCCGATCGAACTCACAGTCAACGGACGGGAGGTCCATTTCCAGCTCGATCCGCGCACGACGCTGCTGGATGCGCTGCGCGAGCATCTGCGGCTGACCGGCACGAAGAAAGGCTGCGACCACGGCCAGTGCGGTGCCTGTACCGTGATGCTGAACGGGCGGCGCATCAACAGTTGCCTCACGCTGGCGGTCATGCATGACGGCGACAGCGTGACCACGATCGAGGGACTGGGATCGCCCGAGGCGCTGCATCCGATGCAGCGGGCCTTCATCACCCACGACGGTTATCAATGCGGCTATTGCACGCCGGGGCAGATCTGTTCCGCCGTGTCGGTGCTGGAGGAGATCAGGGCGGGCATCCCCAGCCATGCCACGGAAGATCTGGACAGGATCGTGCCGAGCGAGGCGGAATACAGGGAACGGATGAGCGGCAATATCTGCCGCTGCGCCGCCTATCCCAACATCATCGCCGCGATGCGCGACGTCGCCGGGGAGACGCAGGCGTGAAAAGCTTTACCTACGAGCGCGCTGCCAGCGTAGAGGCGGCGGCAAAGGCGGCGGCTTCGGTGCAGGGCGCGCGATTCATCGCCGGTGGCACCAACCTGATCGACCTGATGAAATTGCAGATCGAAACGCCGACGCATCTGGTCGATGTCAACCATCTCGGGCTCGACCGGATCGAAAGGACGACGGAGGGCGGGCTGCGGATCGGCGCGCTCGTGCGCAACACCGACCTAGCGGCGGACAAGACGGTGCGCCGCGACTATGCGGTGCTCAGTCGCGCGCTGGTGGCCGGAGCGTCGGGCCAGCTGCGCAACAAGGCCACGACCGGCGGCAACCTGCTGCAACGGACGCGCTGCCCCTATTTCTACGACACGCGCATGCCCTGCAACAAGCGCAAGCCCGGCACAGGTTGCGGCGCGATGGAGGGGATGAGCCGCAGCCTGGCCATATTGGGCGTGAGCGACGCCTGCATCGCGCAGCATCCCAGCGACATGGCGGTCGCCATGCGGTTGCTGGATGCCCAGGTCGACACGATGGACGCGGACGGCGTCGCACGGTCTATCCCGATCGCCGATTTTTACCTGCTTCCGGGCGACACGCCGAATCGGGAAACGGTGCTGAAACAGGGGGAACTGATCACGTCCGTTACCCTGCCCAAGCCGGTGGGCGGCACCCATGTCTATCGCAAGGTTCGCGATCGCGCCTCCTATGCGTTCGCGCTGGTGTCGGTCGGCGCGATCTTCGGCGAGGACGGGACGGCGCGCTTCGCGTTCGGTGGCATCGGCGCCCGGCCATGGCGCACGCAAGCGGCTGACGCAGCCGCGCCGCATGGCGCCAGGGCGGTCACCGACGCGGTGCTGGCCGACGCCCGCACGACCCCGCACAATGATTTCAAGAAGCCGCTGGTGGAGCGGATATTGGCCTCGCTCTACCGGCAACAGGAGGAACGGGCATGAAGTTCGATACGCCCGCGAAGGCGAATCCGATAGACAAGGGCCGAGTCGTCGGCATTCCCCACGACAGGATCGATGGCGCGGCCAAGGTGACCGGCACGGCGCCCTATGCCTATGAGCGCCACGATGCCGCGCCGAATGCGGCCTATGGCTGGATTGTCGGATCGGCCATCGCCAAAGGGCGGATCGCAGCGATGGACCTTCGCGCCGCCGAAGCGGCGCCGGGCGTGCTGGGCATCGTCACTCACGCCAATGCCGGAAAGCTGACCAAGGGAAACATGAACACCGCGCATCTTCTCGGCGGCCCGCAGATAGAACATTTCGAGCAGGCGGTGGCGCTTGTGGTGGCCGACACTCTGGAAAATGCGCGTGCGGCAGCGGCTCTGGTGCATATCGATTATACGCCCGAGAGCGGGAAATTCGACCTTGCGGCCGAAGCGATCAGGGGCGTCGTCCCACCCGACAGCTTCGGTACGCCCGCCGATACCAGCGCGGGAGATTTCGACGGGGCGTTTTCGCGGGCGGCCGTGAAACTGGAGCAGCGCTACACCACCCCCGATCACAGCCACGCCATGATGGAACCGCACGCGTCCATCGCCGCGTGGAACGGCGACAAGCTGACGCTATGGACGTCCAACCAGATGATCGCCTGGACCGTGGGTGACGTCGCCAGGACCCTGGGCATTCCCAAGGCGAACGTAAGGCTGATATCGCCTTATATCGGCGGCGGTTTCGGCGCCAAGCTGTTCCTGCGCGCGGATGCGTTGCTGGCGGCGCTCGGCGCGCGGCAGGTCGGGCGGCCGGTGAAAGTGGCGCTTGCGCGCCCACAAATCCCCAACAACACGACGCATCGACCGGCGACAATCCAGCGCATCCGCATCGGTGCCGACCGCGACGGCGTGATCGACGCGATCGCGCATGAGGTCTGGTCGGGCGATCTGCCCGGCGGCAGCGCAGAAACGGCCGCTGCGCAGACGCGACTATTATATCGCGGTGCCAACCGGATGACGGCGCACCGGTTGACGACGCTGAACCTGCCGGAAGGCAATGCGATGCGGGCACCCGGTGAGGCGGTAGGGCTGCTGGCGCTGGAAGTGGCCATGGACGAACTTGCCGAAATGTGCGGCGTCGATCCCGTCGAACTGCGGATCCGCAACGATGTTCAATTTGATCCGGAGGCTGGCCCGCAGCGTCCGTTTTCCAGCCGCAAGCTGGTCGAATGCTTGCGCGCGGGCGCGGATCGCTTCGGATGGAACAGGCGCATTCCGAAGCCGGGGCAGGTGCGTGACGGCCGCTGGCTGGTGGGCATGGGGATGGCGTCGGCCTTCCGCAACAATCTGGCCGGCAAGTCGGGCGCGCGCATCGGCATCGACGCGCAGGGCCGGGTCGTCGTCGAAACCGACATGACCGACATCGGCACGGGCAGCTACACGATCATCGCGCAGACGGCGGCTGAAATGCTGGGGGTTCCATTGGAACAGGTCACCGTGCGCCTGGGCGACAGCCGTTTTCCGGTTTCCGCCGGATCGGGCGGACAGTGGGGCGCCAACAGTTCGACCGCCGGTGTCTATGCCGCCGCGATGGCGCTGCGCGCGAAGCTGGCGGAAGCGGCCGGTTATCCGGTTGATGCGGCCGGGTTCGAGGACGGCCTGATCCGCAATGGCAACGAGTCCCGCAAGCTGGCCGCGCTGGCGGGGGACACGGGCCTGTGGGCCGAAGATAGCATGGAATATGGCGACCTCGACAAACGTTATGCGCAGGCAACGTTCGGCGCTCATTTCTGCGAGGTCGGCGTCGACACGGATACCGCCGAAGTCCGCATCCGCCGCATGGGCGGAGCCTTTGCCGCCGGGCGTATCCTGAACCCCAAATCCGCGCGCAGCCAGGTGATCGGCGCAATGACCATGGGGGCGGGCGCCGCATTGATGGAGGCGCTGGATGTCGACACCCGTTTCGGCTTCTTCGTCAATCATGACATGGCCGAATATCTGGTGCCGGTTCATGCCGACATTCCGCAGCAGGACGTGCTGTTCATCGACGAACTGGACGACAAGAGTTCGCCGATGAAGGCGAAGGGCGTGGGAGAACTGGGAATTTGCGGGGCTGGCGCCGCCGTCGCCAACGCCATCTACAATGCCGCGGGCCTGCGCGTGCGCGACTATCCGATCACCATCGACAAGCTGCTGCGGGCGCAAATGGCCTGATGCGATGACCGGGGCGAAGGGCTGGACACAGCCCCTTGCCATCGGCCCGGACGGCCGTCATCACCCGGGGCGATGAACTGGCAATTCTGGATCGACCGGGGCGGCACCTTCACCGACGTGGTGGCGCGCGACCCCGAAGGGCGGTTGCATACCGCCAAATTGCTGTCGAGCGATCCGGAACGCTATGCTGACGCCGCGGTGGAGGCGGTTTGGCGGTTGACGGGCGCGGGCGACGGGCCGATCCCGCCCTGTTCGCTGCGTATCGGCACCACCATTGCCACCAATGCATTGCTGGAACGAAAGGGGCAACCGGTCCTGCTGCTGGTGACGCGGGGATTTCGCGACGCGGTACGGATCGGCACGCAGGAGCGGCCCGACCTGTTCGCCCGCGCCATCCGCCTGCCCGAACCGCTCCATGCCGCCGTGGCCGAGGTGGACGAGCGTATCATGGCGAACGGCACGGTGCGCCAAGCGCTGGATGAGGAGAGTGCGCGGATGGCGCTGCGCAAGGCGCGCGGCGAAGGGCTGGCCGCTGTCGCCATCGCGCTGATGCACGGCTATCGATATCCGGCCCATGAACGGCGTCTGGCGGATATCGCGGCGCAGGAAGGCTTTACCCAGATCAGCACCAGCCACGATGTCGCCCCTTTGATCAAGCTGATCGGGCGGGCCGACACGACGTTGGCCGACGCCTACCTGTCGCCTGTGCTGCGCACCTATGTCGACGGGTTGCGTGCCGCGCTGGGCGAAGGCGCCGACATGCTATTCATGCAATCGAGCGGCGGGCTGGCGGACGGCGCGCTGTTCCGGGGCAAGGATGCCGTGCTGTCGGGACCGGCGGGCGGGATCGTGGGTCTTGCCTGCACGGCCGCCCAGGCCGGCTTTGCCGAAGCGATCGGGTTCGACATGGGCGGCACGTCGACGGACGTATCCCACTATGCCGGTGCCTATGAGCGGGACAATGAAACGCGGGTGGCAGGTGTGCGGCTGCGCGCGCCGATGATGCGCATTCACACCATCGCGGCCGGCGGCGGCTCCATCTGCTCGTTCGAGGACGGCCGCTTCCGCGTCGGTCCCGAAAGCGCGGGCGCGGTGCCCGGCCCGGCCTGCTACCGGCGCGGCGGCCCCCTGACCGTTACGGATTGCAACGTCATGCTGGGCAAGATCCAGCCGGATTTCTTTCCCGCCCTGTTCGGGCCCGGGGGCGACCAGCCGCTCGACCGCGCGGCGGTAAAGGCACGCTTTGCCGACATATGCGCGCAGGTGGAACGGGAGACCGGGCGCGCGATGACAGCGGAGCAGGCGGCGCAGGGCTTCCTCGACGTGGCGGTCGCCAGCATGGCCAATGCGATCAAGCGCATTTCGGTCGCGCGGGGGCATGACGTGACCCGCTACACGCTGGCGAGTTTCGGTGGGGCGGGCGGCCAGCATGCCTGCCTGGTGGCAGACGCGCTCGGCATGGACCGGGTGATGATCCATCCGCTGGGCGGGGTGTTGTCCGCCTATGGCATGGGGTTGGCCGACCGGCGCGCGGTGCGGGAGCGGACGCTGGCGCTGCCCCTGGACGCGGCGGGCGAAGGGGCGCTGGACGCGGCGCTGAAAGATATGGCGGACGCTGCGCGGTCGGATCTGCCGCAGGCGGACCGGATCGAGGTGCTGCTGCGGCTGCGCCATGAAGGAACCGACAGCCTGTTCGACGTGCCGCTGGCCGGGATGGAGGCGATGCGCACGGACTTCATGCGGCAGCATCGCGCGCGCTTCGGCTTCGCGGGCAAGGGACGCATTCTGATCGACATGGCGCGCGTCGAGGCGGTGGCTGCGACAGGGGAGGCGATGGACGGGATCGTCACCATTGCGGAACAGGCCGCGCCGCCGCTGGCGCAGGTAACTTGCGGCGGAAGGAGCGCGCCGGTTCATGATCGTGCGGGGCTGGCCGCGGACAGCATGATCGACGGTCCCGCGCTCATCATCGACCCTGTATCGACCACTATAGTGGAGCCGGGCTGGCGGGCGCGGATCGACGCGACCGGCAATCTGGTCCTGACGCGCCGCCTGCCCCGGCCCGCGCCGAAAAGCGGTGACGCGCGCGCGGCCGATCCGGTGCGGCTGGAGGTGATGGGCGGGCTGTTCATGGCGATCGCGGAGGAAATGGGCGCCGCGCTCCAGCATAGCGCCTCTTCCGTCAACATCCGCGAGCGACTCGATTTTTCCTGCGCGCTGTTCGATGCGGCAGGGAATCTGGTCGCTAACGCCCCCCATATGCCCGTGCATCTGGGTAGCATGGGGGACAGCATCCGCGCGGTGATGCGCCAGCGGGGGCGCGGCGCGGACGGCGCGGCGGTCGACGGGCGCGGCATGGTGCCGGGCGACGCCTATGCGCTTAACGCGCCCTATGACGGAGGCACGCATCTGCCCGACGTCACGGTTGTCATGCCGGTGTTCGCCGGCCAGGGCGATGGCCCGGCCTTCTACGTCGCGGCACGCGGCCATCACGCCGACATCGGCGGCATGTCGCCCGGTTCGATGCCCCCCGGCAGCACAAGCGTCGAACAGGAAGGGATCATCCTCGACAATATGCTGGTGGTTGACCGGGGAGATTTTCGCGAGGACGCGATCCGCGCGCTGCTCGGTTCCGGCCCCTATCCGGCACGCAATATCGACCAGAACATTGCCGACCTGTCTGCCCAGATCGCCGCCTGCGCGAAGGGCGCGGCCGAACTGTGCCGTATTTCGGATGCCTACGGCGTCGACACTGTCTCCGCCTATATGGGATATGTGCAGGATCAGGCGGAGGCGGCGGTTCGCCGCCTGATCGGCAACCTGTCCGATGGCGCCTTCTCCTATGCGATGGACAATGGCGCGACCGTCAATGTGGCAGTATCCATCGATCGCGCCAATCATAGCGCCACCGTCGATTTTACCGGATCTTCGGACCAGCTGCCGGGCAATTTCAATGCGCCCCTGTCGGTCGTGCGCGCGGCGGTGCTCTACGTCGTGCGGACCCTGGTGGACGAGGCGGTACCGATGAATGACGGCTGCCTCAAGCCCGTGCGCATCATCGTGCCCGAAGGGTCCATGCTGCGGCCGCGCCATCCCGCCGCCGTGGTCGCTGGCAATGTCGAAACGAGTCAGGTTGTGACCGATGCCCTATTCGGTGCGCTGGGCGTCATGGCTGGGGCGCAGGGAACCATGAACAACTTCACCTTCGGCAACGAGCGTCACCAATATTATGAGACGATCGCCGGCGGGTCGGGCGCAGGCCCCGATTTCGACGGCGCCGACGTCGTGCAGACGCACATGACCAACAGCCGCCTCACCGACCCCGAAATACTGGAAAGTCGCTTCCCCGTGCTGCTGGAGGAATTCGCGATTCGCGCCGGATCGGGTGGCGCGGGGCGTCATCGTGGCGGTAACGGCGCGGTACGCCGACTTCGCTTCCTGGAGCCGATGACGGCCGGGATATTGTCGAACCGCCGTATCGTTCCGCCCTTCGGCCTCGACGGCGGTACGCCGGGCGATGTCGGACGCAACCGTGTGGAGCGCGCGGACGGGGGGATCGAGTTGCTCGGGCCGACCGCCGCGGTCGATCTGGCGGCGGGCGACGCCTTCGTCATCGAAACGCCGGGCGGCGGCGGATACGGCGCGGCCTAACGCTGCCAGCTCGAATCGATCCTGTCGATCACGCGCACCATGGACTGGAAATCCGGCACGCCCGGGCCGACCGGCAACTGGACGCTCGACAGGTCGCGTTGATGAACGGCGATCACGTCCGGCGGGATGTCGACCGGTGTGCCCGCCGCGCCCGCCGCCACCTGCACCTCGCAGGCGCGCTGCAGCGACCAGTGTTTGAGGAAGGCCTCGGGCAATGTCGGCGCCATCACCAGAGTACCGTGGTTGCGCAACATCATCACCCTCCTGTCGCCCAGATGTGCGACCAGCCGTTCGCCCTCTTCTGGACGGATCGTGACGCCTTCGAAGTCATGATAGGCGATCTGCCCGATGAAAGCCGCGGCGTAGAAGCTGATCGGGCGTAGCCCTTCCGCCACGGCGCTGACCGCCATGCCCGCGGTCGTATGGGTGTGGATGATGCAGTGGGCGTCGGGCACATGCCTGTGGAAGATGCTGTGCTGGATAAAGCCGGCGCGATTGACGGGGTGGGGGCTGCCGTCCAGCACCCGGCCATCCATGTCGATCTTGACGAGGTTGGATGCCGTCACCTCGCGATAGCCAAGGCCAAAGGGGTTGATCAGGAACGCGCCTTCTTCCCCGGGCACGCGAAGAGTGATGTGATTGTAGATCAGTTCCGACCAGCCCATATGGTCGAATATACGGTAACAGGCAGCGAGCTGCTGCCGGGCTTCCCATTCGGCACCGGACATGCCGGGCCGAGAGGCTGCTGTGGCCATGGCGATCCTCTCCTTGGCTATTATGGCGATGGACTATCGGCGCTCCCCCCGCTTTTGTCGAGACGGTGGGCTTTTGGGTTGAATTTGCGCGACTCTGCTGGTAGGGCGCGCCCAACACGGCGTAGGGCGACCTGCGACGACTCATGTGTTTTGCTATTCATCTGGCCTGTCGGGATGGCGTTGAAATTCCGGCGACCGGATGTTTCGATTGGAGATTGACGGACTTATGCAAATCATCGTTCGCGACAATAATGTCGACCAGGCTCTTCGCGCGCTCAAGAAGAAGCTGCAGCGCGAGGGCGTGTATCGCGAGATGAAGCTGCGCCGTCATTACGAAAAGCCCTCGGAAAAGCGCGCCCGTGAAAAGGCCGCTGCGGTTCGCCGCGCGCGCAAGATGGAGCGCAAGCGCGCCGAGCGCGACGGCGTCCGTTAAGGACGCCCGCGCGGCGCTGAGCAGCGTCGCGCTTTTGCCGACTCTTCTGCCACGCAAATTGCGAGCCTGTATCCATGTCCACGACGGCCGTCCCCCTTCGTCCCATCGCCAAGGGATCGCTGACGCGGCTCTGGATCGGCGTCGCTATCGTCGCGCTGGCCGCCGGCGGTCTGGCCTGGGCGGGGCAGCAGGGTATCGCCCTGTCGCCGACCGCTTTTCTGGCTCAGAATGAAGGCGCAGATGGCGTGATCACCACCGAATCCGGTTTGCAGTACAAGGTGCTGGAAGAAGGCACCGGCCCCAGCCCGACGACGTCCGACGTGGCGCTCGTCGGCTATAAGGGCACGTTGCTGGACGGCACCGTATTCGACGAAAATGCGCAGGCGCCCATGCCGATCGATGGCGTGGTCCCGGGTTTTTCTGAGGGTCTGCAAAAGATGAAGAAGGGCGGCAAGTATCGCCTGTGGATCCCGCCGCAGCTTGGCTATGGCGATCAGGCCGCCGGCCCGATCCCCGCCGGTTCGGTGCTGGTGTTCGACGTCACGCTGCATGATTTCAAGTCGCGCGACGAGATCATGAAAATGCAGCAGATGATGCAGCAAGGCGCCACGCCGCCGGCAAACTGACCGGTTGTCTTCCGACAGGACAGAGAAGGGGCCGTTTCGCGGCCCCTTTTTCAATGTGCGGGTTTGGCGGCCGTATCGCTTTCAAGGTCGAGCGCGGATATCCGGCCTACCTTCTGCTCACCCGAAAACAGGCGGTCCATCCGTGCCCGGATGTCGCGCCGATGTTCGGGGGACGCTACCGACCGGGGCGACGACACTTCGATATCGTCGGCGATCGCATCCTTGATGCGCTCGATCGCCGCTTGTTCCAATATTCCGGCAGCCTGTAGCTCGCGGCACAGTTGCAAAAGGCCGACCGCCGTCGCCTGGGCTCGCAACCCGACATTGGTCAGGTCAAAATGCAGCTTTTTCTGCTCGTCGAGTGGCTTGATCATGCCCTGTCTCCCATCGCCGGTCCATTCTTCCCGGTTCCGTCGTAAAGGGGGCTTTGCGACCGTCGCCGCTCTTCCAATGCCTTCGAGCGTTCCTCGAGATAGACCTTGATCATGGCAACGATCGGGTCCGCAAGGAAGAGGCCCAATATGCCGAACAATGCGCCAAACAATATCTGCGCCGCAAGGACGAGCGCCGGCGCCAGGTCGACTGCGCGCTTGGCTACCATCGGCACGACCAGATAGCCGTCGACGATCTGCACGGCGAGATATACGACAAGTGCGTAAAGCCCGGTATCGGAGCCGCCCGAAAAGCCCACCAGGATGATCAGCACGCCCGAAACGATCGCTCCGATGTTCGGCAGGAACGCGAGGAGGCCGGTCAATATGCCAAGCAGCCCCGCCATGGGGACGCCGCCCGCCCAGAGCAGCAGCCACGTGCCTACGCCCTCCACCGCCATGCCGATCAATCGCCCAAACATCAGCCGGCGCAGCGTCCACCCCATCCGGTCGGCAATGGCATAGAAATGGCCGCGCTTGTCCATCGGCAGCATCCATGCGACGCCGCGTTCGTACAGTTTGGGTTCCATCGCGACGAAGATGCCGAGGACCAGCATCATCACCATGCTGGTAATCGCGCCGACTGCGGTGCCGACGGCGGCGGTTACGCGGCCCATGCTGCTCATCGCCTGGCTGGCCAGGCTCTTGAGATCTTCCGGGGTGGTCGTGATGCCCAGCTGTTGCATCCATCCGCCGATCCGGTTGACCTGTGCTTCCACGATGGTGCGCATCGCCTGCGCCTGCTGCGCCAGGCTGGAGCCGGTGAGGTAGAAGGTCCAGGCCAGGAAGCAGACCGCGCCAATCAGGACCAGCGCCAGCCGCCAGCCGCGTCCGATGGGAACGATGCGGCCCAGCAGGCGCGCGCCCCCGTCCATCATCGTCGCCAGCACCATCGCGCCGACGACCAGCATGATCGGTTGGGCAAGCAGCGCGACCAGGGCGACCGCGACGGCAAGCGCGACCCAAACGCCTGCGCGCTTGAGTTCATTCTGGACCAGGGGGCTGCGCAGCTCGCTGGGACCGGGTTCCTCGATATATGTCTTGTTCAAACCCTGTTCCCCCGGCGTCCTATGGCGCGGGATCAACAACGCTCCTGGGGCGCAGGCTGTTCCCGGCGCGCCCGCTCCGGAAGGCGTGGAACCATGTCAGCGGGTTCCAGGTCGAATCGCCGTCGAGCGAAAAGGTGATGAACTCGGCCCGTCCGCCGATCGCTTCCCACGGGACCGGCCCGCCGAGGCCGTTTTCCTCCAGCGGGGCGCGGCTGTCAGCGCTGTTGTCGCGATTGTCGCCCATCAGGAAGACGTGGCCCTGCGGGATACGCACCGGCCCATACCAATCCAGCGCGCTCGGCCCCATGTCGATGACAACATAGGTCTTGCCATTGGGCAGGATTTCCTGACGCACCGGCAGTTCGCAATAATCCTGGCCGTCGGCGCCGGTGACGCGTGCGCCGGGAAACTGGTTCGGCGGACAGGGCGCATTGCCGTCGACCGGAATGCGCATCGGCTTCATGGCCTTCTGCGGCACCGCAACGCCGTTCAGGATGATTTGTCCCCCGCGCACTTCCAGCACGTCGCCCGGCAGGCCGATCACCCGCTTGATGTAGTCTTCGCGCCGGTTCTGAGGCGATACGATGACGATGTCGCCACGCTGGGGCAGGCGGCCGAAGACGCGTCCCTTCAGGAAAGGCAGGGGATGGAAGCTTGGCGAGACATAGGACCAGCCATAGGGAAATTTGCTCACGACCAGGCGATCGCCGGTCAGCAGTACGGGCATCATCGATTCGGACGGAATATAGAAGGGTTTGGCGACGAAGCTGTGGAACGCCAGCACTGCCAGGATCAGCAGGGTGATGCTGCGCACTTCGTGCAACCAGTTAACAGAGGACTTGGCCGCCTCCTGCTGTGCGGGGCTGTCCTCGGTCGTGTCGATGGCCGGCATGGCATCCGTTTCCTGGTCTGGGTTCGGCGTCACAGCGGCAGCGCCTCGATGATGACGAAGGCCTGCGCCCATGGATGATCGTCGGTGAGCGTCAGATGAACGATCGGCCGGTGTCCGGCCGGGACCAATGATTCCAGTCGCGTGCGCGCGCCGCCGGTCAGGCAGAGCGTCGGCGCGCCCGAGGCGCCGTTGACGACGCCGATGTCCTTCATGAACACGCCCGCCTTGAACCCTGTTCCGACCGCCTTGGAAAAGGCTTCCTTCGCGGCGAAGCGCTTGGCGAGCGTGCCGGCACGGGTGAAGGGACGGCGGTTCGCCTTGGCCTGTTCGACATCCGTAAAGACGCGCTGCATGAATCGGTCGCCGAAGCGGTCGAGCGAATTCTGTATGCGCTCGATATTGCAGAGGTCGGAGCCAAGGCCGATGATCACGCGCCGCCTCTCACCGCGCCAGATCCATCTGGCGCCGCATTTCGCGGATGCTGCCCTCCAGTCCCCCGAAAATCGCCTCGCCGATCAGGAAATGGCCGATATTGAGCTCCGCGATCTGAGGAATGGCGGCGACCGGAGCGACATTGTCGAACGTGAGGCCATGGCCCGCATGGGGTTCGATGCCGTTCTTTGCCGCCAGCGCCGCGGCGTCGGCGATGCGGCGCAGTTCGGCCGCGCGGGTGCCGCCGTCCAGATGGGCGTAGGCGCCCGTGTGAAATTCGACCACCGGCGCGCCGAGCTGGATCGCCGCCTCGATCTGCGCCGCGTCCGCTTCGATGAACAGGCTGACGCGCACGCCCGCCTCGCCCAGTGCGCCCACGATGGGCCGAAGCGTGTCGATCTGTCCGGCGGCGTCCAGGCCGCCCTCGGTCGTGCGTTCCTCGCGCTTTTCCGGGACGATGCAGGCCGCGTGCGGCCTGTGGCGCAGGGCGATGCCCAGCATTTCCTGCGTCGCCGCCATCTCCAGGTTGAGCGGTACGTCGAGCGCGGCCATCAGCATGGCGATGTCTTCGTCGCGGATATGGCGCCGGTCCTCGCGCAGATGCGCGGTGATGCCGTCCGCGCCCGCCTTCGCCGCCAACAGCGCCGCCTTCACCGGATCGGGATGGGCACCGCCCCGTGCATTGCGAATCGTCGCCACATGGTCGATGTTGACGCCGAGACGCAGGGGCGAGGAGCCGGACGCCATAGGGCCTATTGCTTCCTGCTGCCCGGCTTTACCGCCGGAATGCCCGCCAGTTCGGGCGGCAGCGCATCGGCGTCATAGACCGGAAAGTTTATGGACACGAGCGGGTAGAAAGGCACGCCCAGATCGACTTCGCCGGCCGAACGGTCGACCAGGGCGGTTTCCCCCACGACCACGCCGCCTTCGGCCTCTACCGCCTCGATCGCCTGGCGCGAAGACAGGCCGGTGGTCACCACATCCTCGACCATCAGCACTTTCTGTCCCGGCGCGATGGCGAAGCCGCGACGCAGTTCGAACGTGCCTTCGGGCCGTTCCAGGAATACGGCATCCTTGTCCAGCGCGCGCCCCACCTCATGGCCGATGATAATGCCGCCCATGGCCGGCGATACCACCAGATCAATCTCCTGCCGCACCTCGCGGGGCAGTTGCTGTACCATCGCGCGCGCAAGGCGTCCGGCGCGTTCCGCGTTCATCAGAACCCTGGCGCATTGCAGATAGTTTGCGCTCCGTCGCCCCGATGACAGGATGAAATGTCCTTCGAGCAGCGCGCCCGCCGCCCGGAATTCCGCCAATACTTCTTCGTCCGTCATGCCGTCCACTGGTCCTGTCGCGCGCCCGTGCGGGCGCACCTGTCATAAAGCCGGCCAGCCTCGAGCAATGCCGGAGCCGCGCCCCCGTGCGCGGAAGTTGCGAGATAGGCGGGTGAACGGGGCGTTGCAACCGCGAAGAAAATCTGCTCCTGCTGGACCGGGGCAGGTCAAAACCATGCTTGAGGCATTGAAAAAGCCTGCCTATAAGCCGCCGCAGAAACGACCGGGCGAGGACCATCATGCTTATGTGTTTTCGCTGCAGCGGCGCCAAGGGGTAACGGGGTAAGAAGACGCTATGATGAAGGTGAAATCGCTCGTTCTAGCCGGATTGCTGGCCTTTGCGCCGGCCATGGCTTTGAGCAGTCCGGCGCTGGCGCAGGACAATGCTGCGGCTGCTGCCGCTCCTGCCCTTGCTACGCCGGTCGATGCCGATCCGCGTTCCTCCGATCCGGGCGCTCCGGCTGATTCGGCCGATGCCAACGTCGCCAACGCATCCGCCGCGCCCGCCGTCGCGCCGCCGCGGATGAAGCCGACTCCGGGTATCGGCATGCCCATGCCCGGCGAAATCACCTTGCAGAAGCAGTTTACCGATACCGGCGAAACCGCGCGCTGGCTGCACGACAAGATGCTGCTGCCGCTCATCACCATCATCAGCCTCTTCGTGCTGCTGCTGATGATCTACGTGATGATTCGCTATCGCCGTTCGGCCAACCCTGTTCCGTCGAAAACCGCGCACAACACGTTCATCGAAGTGATCTGGACCGTCGTCCCGGTTCTGATCCTGCTGGCGATCGCTGTGCCGTCGATCGGCCTGCTCGCCGACCAGTACAAGCCGGCGCCCAAGGATGCGCTGACCGTGAAGGTCACCGGCTATCAGTGGTATTGGGGCTATGAATATCCTGACAACGGCATTCCGGAATATGTTTCCAACATGCTGCCCAGGGACAAGGCGGAAGCCAATGGCGAGCCTTATCTGCTGGCGCCCGACAACCGCCTGGTGCTGCCCGTCGGCCGCCCGATCAAGTTGATCATCACCGGTGCCGACGTGATCCACAGCTTCGCCGTGCCCTCGCTCTGGGTCAAGATGGATGCCGTGCCGGGGCGGTTGAACGAAAAGAGCTTCACCATCAAGGCGCCGGGCGTTTACTACGGCCAGTGTTCGGAACTGTGCGGCGCGCGGCACGGCTTCATGCCGATCGCGATCGAGGCGCTGCCGGCCGAGCAGTTCGACCAGTGGCTGTTGTCGCAGGGCGGCAAGGTCGGCGGTGCCGCCGAGGCCAAGACGGCGGCGGCTCCGGTCGCCGGCTCGGAAAAGATTTGATTCAGGGGGCAGGAACGCCATGACCACCATCACCGCAGATCATCACGGAGCCTCCGATCATGGAGCCCATGATCATCATGACGCCGATCACAAGCCGGCTTTCTTCCAGCGCTGGTTCATGTCCACCAACCACAAGGACATCGGCACGCTCTATCTGATCTTCGCGATCATTGCCGGCATCATCGGCGGTGCGATCTCGGGTCTGATGCGCGCCGAGCTCGCCGAGCCCGGGATTCAGTATCTTCAGGCATGGGCGCAGATGAGCGACGGCCCGTCCGCGACCATCGATCAGGCCTATCATCTCTGGAACGTGCTGATCACCGCGCACGGCCTCATCATGGTATTTTTCATGGTGATGCCCGCGATCATCGGCGGCTTCGGCAACTGGTTCGTGCCCATCAT
Source organism: Sphingobium sp. OAS761 (assembly GCF_024168485.1). GTDB lineage: Bacteria > Pseudomonadota > Alphaproteobacteria > Sphingomonadales > Sphingomonadaceae > Sphingobium. Next base: position 42,063 of record NZ_JALJVY010000014.1, on the reverse strand, counting down.
GATCGGCGCGCCGGACATGGCCTTCCCGCGCATGAACAATATCAGCTTCTGGCTGCTTATCCCGGCCTTCGCCCTGCTGCTCGGTTCGACGTTCGTCCCCGGCGGCACCGGCAACGGCGCCGGCACGGGCTGGACCGTCTATGCGCCGCTGTCGACCAGCGGTTCGGCCGGCCCGGCGGTCGACATGGCGATCCTGTCGCTGCACATTGCGGGCGCGGGATCGATCCTGGGTGCGATCAACTTCATCACCACCATCCTGAACATGCGCGCGCCGGGCATGACCCTGCACAAAATGCCGCTGTTCGTCTGGTCGGTGCTGGTCACTGCCTTCCTGCTGCTGCTGGCGCTGCCGGTTCTGGCGGCGGCGATCACGATGCTGCTGACCGACCGCAATTTCGGCACCACCTTCTATGATGCCGCGGGCGGTGGCGATCCGGAGCTGTACCAGCATCTCTTCTGGTTCTTCGGTCACCCCGAAGTCTACATCATGATCCTGCCGGGCTTCGGCATCATCAGCCAAATCGTGTCGACCTTCAGCCGCAAGCCGGTGTTCGGCTATCTCGGCATGGCCTATGCGATGGTCGCCATCGGCGTGGTCGGCTTCGTCGTGTGGGCGCACCACATGTTCACCACCGGCATGTCCGTGAACGTGAAGATGTACTTCACCGCCGCCACCATGGTCATCGCGGTGCCGACCGGCATCAAGATCTTCTCGTGGATCGCGACCATCTGGGGCGGATCGATCAGCTTCAAGACTCCGATGGTCTGGGCGCTGGGCTTCATCTTCCTCTTCACCGTGGGTGGCGTCACTGGCGTCGTGCTCGCCAATGGCGGCGTCGACGACGTGCTGCACGACACCTATTATGTCGTCGCGCACTTCCACTATGTGCTCTCGCTCGGCGCGGTGTTCTCGCTCTTCGCGGGCTTCTATTACTGGTTCCCCAAAATGTCGGGCCGGATGTACAGCGAGTTTCTGGGCCAGCTTCACTTCTGGGTGTTCTTCGTCGGCGTGAACATGCTGTTCTTCCCGATGCACTTCCTGGGCCTGTCGGGCATGCCGCGCCGCTACCCCGACTATCCGGAGGCGTTCGCCTACTGGAACAAGGTTGCGACCCATGGCTACGAAATCATGGCCGTCGGCGTCCTGATCTTCCTGGTCAACGTCTTCTGGTCGCTGCTGGCTGGCAAGAAGGCTGAGGGCAATCCCTGGGGCGAAGGCGCCACGACGCTGGAATGGACGCTGACCAGCCCGCCGCCCTTCCACCAGTTCGAAACCCTGCCGGTGATCGAGGATGCGGCGCATCACTGATCCGGCCTGATTGAACACGGTCGGGGGCGGGCTTGCTTGCCCGCCCCCGGTCATTATGAGCCGGCCCGCCGGGCCCGGAATGGACCATGACGACTGCAACGCTGACATCCGCACCCGTAACGGCCCACTGGCGTGACTTCCTGGCGCTCACCAAGCCGCGCGTGATGACGCTTGTCGTCTATACCGGCCTGGCAGGGTTGCTCGCCGCGCCGGGACGCATCCACCCGGTGCTGGCCTTTACCGCCATCCTGTGCATCGCGCTGGGCGCCGGCGCCGCCGCAGCGCTCAACCAGTGGTACGAGGCCGATGTCGACGCGAAGATGAAGCGCACCGCGTCGCGCCCGTTACCTGCCGGCCGCATGGACCGGCAGTCCGCGCTGCATTTCGGCGTCGGCCTGTCCTTTTTCTCGGTCATCCTGATGGGCATGGCGACCAACTGGCTTGCTGCCGCGGTGCTGGCCGTCTCGATCCTGTTCTACGTCATCGTCTATACGATCTGGCTCAAGCCCCGGACGGCGCAGAATATCGTCATCGGCGGCGCTGCCGGGGCCTTTCCGCCGGTTATCGGCTGGGCCGCGGTGACCGGCGACATCGGCGCGCTGCCGGTCGCGCTGTTCATGCTCACCTTCTTCTGGACGCCGCCGCATTTCTGGTCGCTGGCGCTGTTCGTGAGGACGGACTATGCGGCCGCCGGCATTCCCATGCTGCCCGTCGTTTCGGGCGAGGTCGCCACCCGTCGCCAGATCTGGCTCTATACGGCGATCATGGCGATCGCGGCGATGGCGCCGGTCCTGCTGCGCCTGACCGGCCTGATATACGGCACGGCAGCCTTTGTCGGGACTGCCATTTTCGCGGTGCTTGCGTTTGAGGTTTATCGTCGACGGGAAACCGATCCCGCGCGCATGACGCCGGAAAGGCGGTTATTCAAATATTCGATCCTTTATCTCTTCCTGCTGTTCGGGGCAGTGGTCGCAGACCGCTGGCTGCTCGCATGACGCCGGAGGAGCAGGATCAGGTGCGTGCCCGACAGAAGTCGCGGGCGGTCGTGACGGGGCTGTTGCTCGGTTTTCTCGTCATCCTCTTCTTTGCCATCACGCTGGCGAAGATCGGCGCGAGTCACAATATCTGATGGCGACCCTTCCCCCATCCCCCTTCGACCGGGACCGGCGCAACCGCCGGACCATGGTGACCATGTCGATCGTCGGCCTGGCCATGCTGGGCGTCGGCTTTGCTTCGGTTCCGCTCTATCGCATTTTCTGCCAGACGACCGGGTTCAACGGCACGACGCAGAGGGCCGCAGCCGGCGTCCAGGTGAAGGAGGCGAGCGGCCATCTCCTTTCGATCCGCTTCGATTCCAACGTCCAGCCCGGCATGCCCTGGCAGTTCCATCCGGAAACGCCGACGCAGACGGTGACCGTCGGCGCCAAGAGCATGGCGATATTCATTGCCAAGAACATGTCCGACCGCCCGGTGACGGGCAGTGCGGCGTTCAACGTCTCGCCCAGCCAGGCCGGGGCCTATTTCACCAAGATCCAGTGCTTCTGCTTCACCCAGCAGACGCTCCAGCCGGGGCAGGAAGTGCGGATGCCGGTGCTTTATTATGTCGATCCGAAGATTCTCGACGATCCGGACAACAAGGACACGCAGGAAATCACGCTGAGCTACACTTTCTATCCTGTTGAGCAGGATCGGAAGGCAAGCTAAGCAACTGACGATAACGAACAGGGAAGAGCAGGTCATGGCAGGCGCCAAAACTCACGATTATCATATCCTCCCGCCCAGCATCTGGCCGTTGTTCGGCGCGATGTCGGCATTGGTGATGGCGTCCGGCGCCATCATGTGGCTGCATCCCGACGCGATGGGCCCGGGCGGCGGCTGGGTGTTCCTGATCGGCCTGGCCGGCGTGCTGTTCACCATGTTCAGCTGGTGGGGCAACGTCGTGAACGAAGCGCATGCCGGGGACCATACGCCGGTGGTGCAGTTGCATCTGCGCTACGGCATGATCCTGTTCATTGCGTCCGAAGTCATGTTCTTCGTCGGCTGGTTCTGGGCCTTTTTCGACTTTTCCCTGTTCCCCAGCGCACTGCCGCCCATCGAGGGCCTGTTCCCGTCGGAAGGCGTGCATGTGATGAACGCGTTCGAGCTGCCCCTGCTCAATACGCTGATCCTGCTCTGCTCGGGGACCACCGTCACCTGGGCGCACCATGCGCTGATCCACGGCGATCGCGACGGCCTGATCAAGGGCCTGTGGTGCACCATCATCCTGGGTGCGCTCTTCTCGTGCATCCAAGCCTATGAATATGCCCATGCGCCGTTCGCTTTTGGTGGCAACCCCTACAGTTCGGGTTTCTACATGGCCACCGGTTTCCATGGCTTCCACGTTCTGGTCGGCACTATCTTCCTGATCGTGAACCTCGTCCGCGCCTACAAGGGCCATTTCACCCCCCGTCAACATTTCGGTTTCGAAGCGGCGGCATGGTACTGGCACTTCGTCGACGTGGTGTGGCTGTTCCTCTTCGTCGCCATCTATGTATGGGGCGGCTGGGGCGCGCCGGTCCACGGCTAAGGGCAAAGCCCGTTCCTAACTTCAAGGCGGCCGGGCATATCGTCCCGGCCGTTTTCTTTTGGTCCGCACGCCGCTATGCCCATACTTATGACCGTGCCCTCCCGATCCGACCCCGCGCCACTGTTCGTCGCTTCGGCGCGCGGTGCCTGTCCGCAATGCGGGTCGCCGAGTCTTTTCGATGGCGTGGTCCGCTTTGCCCCGGCCTGCCGCCTGTGCGGACTGGACTACGACCAGTTCAATGTCGGCGACGGTCCGGCCGCGTTCCTGACGCTAATCATCGGCGCGCTGATGGTGGCGCTTGCGCTGGCGCTCGAATTCGGTGTGCATCCCCCAGTCTGGGTCCATATCCTGCTCTGGCCGATATTGACCACGGTTGCGGTCGTCTACAGCCTGCGCGTCGCCAAGGGGGCATTGCTGATCCTGGAATATCGCAATCGCGCACGCGAAGGGCGCCTGGCCGATAAAGGGAATATGCAACCATGAAGGCGCGCGTCCCGCTGCTCCCGACATCGCTGGTCGCCGCCGCCGTGATCGTGATGATCGGGCTGGGCGTCTGGCAACTCCAGCGACGGGAGGAGAAGAACGCCATGCTCGTGCTGGCCGCGCGCAATCCGTCACAATCGGCAGCGGCGTTTCCTCTGATGCCGCCGGTGGCGCCCGAATTGCTGTTCCGGCCCTCTTCGGTTCATTGCCTGCGCGTCATCGGCTGGCAGGTGGAGGCCGGCCGTGCTGCGGACGGTTCGATGGGCTATCGTCATATCGCACAGTGCGCCACCGGGGCCGAGGGACCGGGTGCGCTGGTCGCGGTCGGCGTCAGTCAGCGTCCGGATGCGACGCCGGGATGGAGCGGCGGCCAGATATCGGGCTGGATTTCGGAAGAACCCGATCATCGCGCCATCCTCTCCCGGCTGACCGGCAAGGCGATACCGCTTCGCCCCATGCTGATTGCGCGCGCGGCGCCGGCGGGGCTCAAGCCGCTTGCGCCGCCCAGCGTGGCGGACGTGCCCAACAATCATCTCGCCTATGCGGTCCAATGGTTCTTCTTCGCCGGCGTGGCGGTGCTGATCTACATCCTTGCCCTGCGTCGCAGGGATGGTGCGAAATCGGCGTAAAAGCTTGCCCGAAGGCGCGCGGACCGCTACCGGGCCTTCCATTATGCACTATGTGAGCACCAGGGGGAGCGCGCCGTCGCTCGGGTTCGAGGATGTGACGCTGGCGGGGCTGGCGTCCGACGGTGGGCTGTATCTGCCCGAAAGCTGGCCCGCCTTTTCGGCCGAGGATATTCGCGCTCTGGCCGGCCTGTCCTATGTCGAAACGGCCGTGCGGGTGATGACGCCCTTCGTCGCCGGATCGCTCACGCAGGAAGAACTGCGCGACCTGTGCACTGCCGCCTATGCCCGTTTCAGCCATCAGGCGGTGACGCCGCTGGTTCAGCTCGATCATCAGCACTGGATGCTGGAACTGTTCCATGGCCCGACGCTTGCCTTCAAGGACGTGGCGCTCCAGTTGCTCGGCCAGCTTTTCGAACGATTCCTGTCCCGCCGTGATGACCATCTGACTATCGTCGGCGCGACATCCGGGGATACCGGGTCGGCGGCAATCGATGCCGTGGCCGGGCGCGAGAAGATCGACATCTTCATGCTCCATCCCGAAGGCCGGGTGTCTGACGTGCAGCGGCGCCAGATGACGACCGTCCTGGCACCCAATGTCCATAACATCGCCATCGAAGGCAGCTTCGACGATGCGCAGGCGCTGGTGAAGGCGATGTTCAACAACGCGGACTTCAAGAGCCGCTTCAACCTGTCGGCCGTCAACAGCATCAACTGGGCACGGCTGATGGCGCAGGTGGTCTATTATTTCTACGCCGCCGTCCGGCTTGGCGCCCCGGAGCGCGCCATCGCCTTTTCGGTCCCAACCGGCAATTTCGGCGACGTGTTCGCAGGCTATGTAGCGGCCAAGATGGGCCTGCCGGTCGCCAGGCTGATCGTGGCGACCAATGTCAACGACATCCTCCATCGTGCCCTGGCTGACGGGGATTATAGCCAGGGGCAGGTGGTGGCCACGGCGACGCCCAGCATGGACATCCAGGTCAGTTCCAACTTCGAACGGCTGCTGTTCGATGCCGGTGGCCGCGACGGCAAGGCGCTGGCGGAGCAGATGCGCGGGTTCGAATCCAGCCGAGCGATGCGGCTGACCAATGCACAGCGGGACGGGGCGGCCCATCTCTTCGCGTCGGCACGCATCGATTCCGACGGCATGACCATGGCCATGCGCTGGGCCTATGACGCGGCGGGGCAGGTGATCGATCCGCATAGCGCCATTGGCCTGGCCGCCGCGCGCGAGGCGGGCGTGGATGCGTCCACGCCGGTCGTCACGCTCGCCACCGCCCATGCCGCCAAGTTCCGCGACGCAGTGGAGCGCGCGACCGGCACCCGCCCGCCGCTGCCGCCGCGCGTGGGCGATCTGTTCGCGCGCGAGGAAAGCTACGCGAAGCTGCCCGGCACGTTCGGAGCCGTGACAGCCTATATCGCCGAGCGCGCGACGCCGCGCGCCTGACGAGGCTGTCTTGAATCTTCACACCCTCATCGGCGAACCCTGGCGGGATTATGGGCTGCTCGATTCCGGGGACGGCCGGAAGCTGGAACGCTATGGCGGCTATCGTTTCATCCGTCCCGAACCGCAGGCCATGTGGGCGCCCGCGACGCTCGACTGGGGCGCGGATGGCGAGTTCATCCCCGGATCGGACGAGGATGGCGGCGGCCGCTGGTATTATGACCGACCCGTGCCCGCCGAAGGCTGGCCGCTGGCATGGAACGAGGTGAGGTTCCAGTCCAGTTGCACGCCGTTTCGCCATCTGGGCTTCTTTCCCGACATGGCACCGGTCTGGGAATCGTTGCGCGAACAGATCGCCGACAAGGTGGAGCCGGAAGTCATGAACCTGTTCGGCTATACCGGGGTCGGCACGCTTGCGCTTTCGGCAGCTGGTGCGAAGATGGTGCATGTCGATGCGTCCAGGAAGTCGGTGGCGCAGGCGCGCGCCAACGCCGCCCTGTCGGGCATGGAGGAGAGGCCTGTCCGCTGGATCGTCGAGGATGCGGCCAAGTTCGTCGGACGCGAAGTGCGGCGCGGACGCCGTTATGACGGCATATTGCTCGATCCGCCCAAATATGGCCGTGGCCCCGACGGCGAGGTTTGGCGGCTGGAGGCCGACTTGCCGGGCCTGATCGCCAATTGCCGTGCGCTGCTGGACGCCGACAGCCGCTTCCTGTTCCTGACCGTCTATGCCGTGCGCATGTCGGCTCTGGCGATCGGTGAATTGCTGAAGCAGGCCTTTGCCGACCTCCCCGGAACGGTGGATGCGGGCGAATTGGTCGTACGCGAAGAGGCGCGGGGATTGTTATTGCCGACCGCGATCTGGGCACGCTGGCGGCGTTGAAGGGCGATCCGCCCTTTTCGCCTTGAGCCGGTCGCCCCGGTCCGGCATGGACAGGACATGGGTCTATTTCGCTCCTCGCTCATGGCTACACTCCTGCTGGTTCTCCTCGGCTCTTGCGTTGGCCCGCCTTCGGGCCGTGTCACAGCGCCCATGCCCCCGCCCGCATCCTCTCCCGATCGGGCGCCTCCTGCCCCTCGTCCGGCGCCGCAACCGGCGCCGCCGACAGCCGGCTGGCAGGATCGCGCCCTGACGCCGGGCACATGGAGCTACCGCGCGGAAGCGGGTGGCAGCATCGCCGTTTACGGCGCCCCGGGCGGCATGCCGCTTCTCTCGCTACGTTGCGACCGCCCGACGCGGCGCATCAGTCTGGTGCGCGAGGGCATGGGGCAGGGCATCATGACGGTGCGCACCAGCTATGGTGCGTCGAGCTGGCCCGCCACCACGCAGGCCGCGCCAAAGGCGCAAACGGTGGCCGTGCGCAGCGCCACCGATGCCGTGCTGGACCAGATCGCGTATAGCAGGGGCCGCTTCGCGGTTGAGGTCGCCGGCCTCTCGCCACTCGTCCTGCCGCCCTGGGCGGAGGTCGCAAGGGTCGTGGAGGATTGCCGGGGCCGATGACGATGCGGATGTTCGGCGCGGACGGACAAGTATGATTCCAAAAAAGAATAATACAAGCCTTGAAGATACGCTGCGACTGATTCACATTCCACTCGTGACCAGCCTTAAAGGCAGCAGGCCCGGGTCGGTCACGCGGGCTTCAACATAGCGAAAGGAGGTGATCCGATGTCTCATGGTTCAGATATGGGGTCGGTCAAGTCCATTCGAGGAATGCGCCGCTGAGCGACGCCGCTGCGTCGATCCATCCTGACATTGCGAGACCGTTGCGCGCCGACATACAGGCCGTCCGCATGTCGCGGGGATAGCGCGATCATCATTCCTCTCTTGGGCGGCACTTCCCGCCACTGACCATGTCAATGATGGGCCGCCGGGGCTTTGCGCCCGGCGGCCCCTCTCATGTCCAGGGTCATGGTCAGCAGTCACCTCTCGACACCTTTTACCTTTCCCCAGGCTCGGGCGGCGGTGTAGCCCAGATAGCCCGTGCCGAAGAGCGCGTAGAGCGGTTCGGGCAAGGCGTTCAGATAGGCTCGCATGCCCGCAATCACGGCCCTTGCCGTTGCGGGGCTGATACCCGCGATCAGCCCCATGGGTATCGACCAGAGCAGCAATGCGTACATGACATAGAGGAAGGCCGGACGTGCGCGTGCCGCCCATATATCGCTCCGTTCCTGTGCATCAGCTTGCGCCATCATCCTGTCTCCTAACCGATACGGTTTGCCAGCCAGCCATAGAGAAAGGCCTCATTGGCGGGTCTCGCCTCTGCCAAGGCGATGTAGCGTTCGCCTTGCAGGGCCTCAATGGCCTTGAGCAGCACCTTGTCGCCCCGGCTGCCCCTCAACGCGCGAAAGGCGCGGAGGGCGCCCAATGTCCGACCGCCGATGACGCGATCGACCCTGAGATCGGGATAGTCTTTCTGGTTGCGGTTGAGCGCGTTGAGCGCGCGTTGCAAGAACCCCGTCGCGATCGCCGGTCCCATGTTGACCGCCGTGTCGAACAGTTCGGCCGCGATCGACCAGCTCGTTTCTGCGATAAATGCGTAGCCGGGCCGTTGCCAGTAGAGCCGGCCATAAATGGCTTCCGCGACATCGCGCGGCAGCGTCTTCATGTCCCCGCCATAGCCGTTCGCGCGGGCGACCGCCTGGGTGATGCCCATATTAGTCGGCCCGCCCCTGTCTGCCGGATGGTCGCTATATCCGCCTTCCCGCGCGATCACCTCATCAATCAACTCCGCAATGTCCATCTGTCGCCTCCTGCCGGATCGGGAAAGCGACTCAGTTATCCCATATGGTTATGTGTAGGACAGCGCAAATATGCGGCTGGCGCCGTGAGCGGGGTAAATTCGATGTTTACGCCAGGGTGAGGAATATCTCCGCTTCCAGCCGCCATTCCTCTCCATTCAAACGCCATTTTGCGCTGTAATCACCCGATGTGGCTGGTCGGTCGTCCGACCGCGCCCTACCTTCCCAATGCCCCTGTTCCATCGCGACGGGTTCGATCGGAGACACCAGAATATCGCGGGGCGTGCGGACATAGACGATGCGGTCCGCCGCGGCGAACTCGCGCCGCCACGCCAGCAGTTGCGCCTTTCGCCCGACGATGACCGCGCTGTCCGTTCCGGTGATGAGCACAACATCCTTCGCCAGGATCCGCTCGATGGTTGCTAGGTCCGCGTCGGCCAACGCCCGGTTGAAGCTGGCCCGGCGCATCCGGATGGCGAGGTCGGCCTCCGCTGTCATGCCGGACTCGAGCGGCCTTGCATCCGGGGGCCCCGACGCTATCCGCACCGCGCGGCGGTGATGACCATCTGTTCGTCATAAGCGACGGTCAGCCGGTCGGCGCGGAAATCCATGGTCAGCGCCATGCCGGGGCCGCCCCAGCGCAGCGTTTTCGCGCCCGACGCTTTCAGCAGGGCCGCGCCTGTTTCCGCACTGGCCTTCTGACCAATGAATCGATCCAGCCCGTCATTGTGGCAGGGTGCCTCGGCCGTGGCGGGCGTCGTGGCCGGACCTCCGGCGTCCGCGCCGGTACAGGCGCCCAGCGACAGGATCATCCCGGCGGTCATGCCCAGTGTCCCGGTCCGCATATGCGTCTCCTTATTCGGTGCGGGTCATCTTCAGTCGGCCATTTTTGACCGCAAAGGCCATGCGGCCTTCCACCAGATCAACCGCGTCACGCCCATATTGTTCATACCGCCAGCCCTCCAATATCGAGAGCCCGTCCCGCACCCCCGCCGCCAGCGCGTCGATATCGTCAGCGCGCGCGATTAGCCGCGCCGCGACGTCGATGTCGCGCGACCGGATCTTGAGAAGCAATTTCAGCAGGTCCGCGACCAGCGCTCCGTCCTTGCCCAGCCCCGGCCGGCGCGGCTCGCGGTCGGGCATTTCGTCGCGGTCCAGCGGTTCGGCCTGTTTGATCGCGTGCATCAGCCTCGCACCGATGTCGTTGCTTTTCCATGTGGCAGACAGGCCGCGCACCTTGCCCAGATCGTCCTGTACCCGCGGCGGGTGGCTGGCGATGTCGGCCAGTGTCTCGTCCTTCACGATGCGGCCACGCGGCAGATTTTTGTCGCGTGCCTCCATCTCGCGCCAGGCAGCAAGCGCTTTCAGGCGGCCCAGCACGTCGGCCTTGCGACTGGCGATGCGCACGCGTTTCCATGCCTGCTGCGGGTCATTTTCGTAATTGGCCGGATCGCTGATCCGTTCCATTTCCTGATCCAGCCAGTCGCCGCGCCCGGTCTTCTTTAGTTCCTCCAGCATCTTGGGGAAAATCTGGATCAGATAGGTCACGTCGCCGATGGCATAGTCGATCTGGCGCTTGTCGAGCGGGCGGCGCGCCCAGTCGGTGAAACGCGCGCCCTTGTCGAGTTGCACGCCCAGCCACGCGTCGACCAGATTGCCGTACCCGATCTGCTCGCCCAGCCCCAGCGCCATGGCCGCGATCTGCGTGTCGAACATGGGGTGCGGGGTCTTGCCGGTCAGGTTGTGGACGATCTCTATGTCCTGACCGCCGGCGTGAAAGACCTTCAGCACATCTTCATTATCGACCAGCAGGTCGAGCAGCGGCGTCATGTCCAGGCCGGGTGCCTTGGGATCGATCGCCGCGGCCTCATTATCGTCGGCCACCTGTACCAGGCAGAGGTCGGGCCAGTAGCTGTTTTCCCGCATGAACTCGGTATCGACGGCGATATAGGGGGATTTGGCGATCCGGGCGCAGAAATCGGCGAGTGCCTGGTTTTCGGTAATCAGCGGATGAATTTGCATATGGTCTTCGATCTTATTATGGGCTGGCCCGCTTCCTTGGCGGGCTCGTCGATGTTCGACATTGAGCCCATAGCCGGGCTGCAACAATTTGTCATTTCCGTAAAACAGTTCTGAAAGATCAAAACGCCATGCACGCCTATCGCACTCACACCTGCGGCGCCCTGACCACGGCCGAAGTCGGTAACGAGGTCCGCGTGTCGGGTTGGGTGCATCGCAAGCGCGATCATGGCGACCTGGTCTTCATCGACCTGCGCGATCATTATGGCATGGTCCAGATCGTGACCGAAGTGGACGGCCCGGTGTTCCAGGTGATCGAGGGGCTGCGCGCGGAAAGCGTCGTCACCGTCACCGGGAAGGTCGTCGCCCGCGCGAAGGAAGCGGTCAACCCCAACCTGCCGACCGGCGAGATCGAGATTCGCGCGCTGGATGCCACGGTCCTTTCCGCCGCCGCCGACCTGCCGCTGCCGGTCGCGGGCGAGCAGGAATATCCCGAGGATATCCGCCTGCGCTACCGCTTCCTGGACCTGCGCCGCGAGACTCTGCACGCCAACATCGTCAAGCGCACGCAGATCATCCGCGACATGCGCCGTCGCATGGAGGACGCGGGCTTCACCGAATATTCGACGCCTATTCTGACGGCTTCGTCGCCGGAAGGCGCGCGCGACTTCCTGGTGCCCAGCCGCATCCATGCCGGTAAATTCTACGCCCTGCCGCAGGCGCCGCAGCAATATAAGCAGTTGCTGATGGTCGCCGGTTTCGACCGTTATTTCCAGATCGCGCCCTGCTTCCGCGACGAGGACCCGCGCGCCGACCGCCTGCCGGGCGAATTCTACCAGCTCGACCTCGAAATGAGCTTCGTTACCCAGGAAGATGTCTGGAACACGATGGAGCCGGTTATCGCCCAGGTTTTCGAGGCGTTCGCGGACGGCAGGCCGGTGACCCCGGCGGGCAGCTTTCCGCGCATCCCCCATGCCGAAGCGATGCTGAAATATGGCAGCGACAAGCCCGACCTGCGCAACCCGGTCATCATCGAGGACGTGACGGAGCATTTTCACGGCTCGGGCTTCGGCATTTTCGCCTCGCTGGTGGAAAACGGTAGCGTGATCCGAGCCATTCCGGCGCCGGGCGCCGGCGCGGGTAGCCGCAAATTCTTCGACGAGATGAACAATTGGGCACGGGGCGAAGGCTATTCGGGCCTTGGCTATATCAACATCAAGGATGGCGTGCCCGGCGGCCCGATCGCCAAGAACCACGGTGAGGAAAAGACCGCGGCTCTCATCGCGGCGCTCGGCCTGGGTGCCAATGATGGCGTGTTCTTCGCAGCGGGCAAGGAAAGCCAGGCGGCCAAGCTCGCCGGCCTTGCCCGCATCCGCGTGGGCGAGCAGCTCGACCTGATCGACAAGGACCGTTTCGACCTGTGCTGGATCGTCGATTTCCCCTTCTACGAATATGACGAGGACGAAAAGAAGATCGATTTCGCCCACAACCCCTTCTCGATGCCGCAGGGGGGGCTGGAGGCGCTCAATACACAGGACCCTTTGACGCTCAAAGCGTACCAATATGACATGGTCTGCAACGGATATGAGATCGCGTCGGGTTCGATCCGTAACCAGTCGCCCGAAGCCATGGTAAAGGCGTTCGAACTGGTGGGCCTGAGCCAGCAGGATGTGGAGGACCGCTTCGGCGGCCTCTATCGCGCCTTCCAGTACGGCGCGCCGCCCCATGGCGGCATGGCTGCAGGCGTCGACCGCATCGTCATGTTGCTGTGCGGCGCGCAGAATCTGCGCGAGATCACCCTGTTCCCGATGAACCAGCGCGCCGAGGATCTGCTGATGGCCGCGCCCAGTGCGGCGGAATTGAAGCAGTTGCGCGAACTGCACATCCGCGTGGTGGAGCCTCAGGCGAAGGCTTAATCGCCCCGCCGCCCGCACGAAAGGCCCTGCTCTTCCAATCGGGGTCTTTTCTTTTTGCCCTGCTGTATTATTGATATAATACACAGTGCCAAGGGAGAGGATGATGCGGTTCCGGGCGATGATGATGGCTGCTGCGATGGCAGGCATGGCGACGACGATGGTGCAGGCTTCCGGCCCGGGATTCGACCCCCGCGCGCTGAAGGACGATATACGGGGGCGGCCCAATGCGATCATGGTGCTCGGTACGGCGCACCTGTCAGGCTGGCCTGATGATTTCGACCCGTCGTCGCTCGCTCCGCTGATAGATCGGCTGGCGGCGTGGAAGCCGGCGATCATCGCAGTCGAATCCCTTTCCGGGCTGCAATGCGATGCCCTGCGCCGCTATCCCGCACGCTATGCGGATTCGGTAAAGGATTATTGCTGGGATCCCGCACCCGCGCGCGCGGCCACCGGGCTCGACGTGGGCGCTGCCAATGCGGAGGCGGAAAAGCTGCTGGCCATCTGGCCCGCCGATCCCTCACCGTCTCAGCGACGACACCTTGCCGCACTGTTCCTGGCGGGCGGCGAGCAGGATTCTGCGCTGGTGCAATGGCTGCGTCTCCCATGGGCGGAGCGGCATCAAGGCGATGCGCTGGATGCGACGCTCGTCGCGCGACTGGAAAAACTTCGCAACCGTCGCAACGAAACGACCCTGATCGCCGCGCCGCTGGCAGCCCGGTTGGGGCTGGAGCGGGTCGTACCGATGGATGATCATAGCGCGGACGCGCCGGTCCCGGATGAAGAGGCCTATGGCGCGGCGATCATGGCGGCGTGGGACAATCCGGATACTGCGCGGCGCAAGGCTGACGAACAGGCGCTCGTCGCGCAGCTTGGGCAGTCAGGCGGCGTTTTGTCCGCCTATCGCGTCTATAATGCGCCGGACCAGGCCCGTCTCATTTATGAAAGCGATTTCGGCGCGGCGGCGCGGGAGGCTTCGCCGCAGCAGTTCGGTCGCCGTTATCTGGGCTATTGGGAAACGCGCAACCTGCGCATGGCCGCCAATATCCGGGACGCGGTCGCGCGGGTGCCGGGTGCGCGCACGCTCGTGATCGTGGGCGCATCGCACAAATTCTATCTTCAGGCGTATCTTGACATGATGCAGGATATGCGCGTGATCGATACCGACGTCATACTGGCCCCTTGACCATTGGCAGGAGAGGGGAAAGGATGGTGCCATGACCATCGACCTGTCCGACTATGAAAAAGGCAAGAAATACAAGGGCGATTATGACGCCGATCTGGCCGCGCTGCAGGAACGGCTGGCCAAGGTCCAGGTCGCCCACATCATCCACAACCGGCGTAGCGTCATCCTGCTGGAAGGGTGGGACGCCGCGGGCAAGGGCGGCATCATCAAGCGGATGACCGCCGACTGGGACCCGCGCTACTATCAGGTCCATCCCGTTGCCGCGCCGACCGATGTGGAGCGCGACCATCATTTCCTGTGGCGGTTCTGGACCCGGTTGCCTGCGGGCCGCAACATCGCGATCTTCGACCGCAGCTGGTACGGCCGGGTACTGGTCGAGCGGGTCGAAGGCTTTTGCAGCAAGGCCGACTGGAAGCGGGCCTATGACGAAATCAACGCATTTGAGCGCCAGCAGGTCGACGCGGGCACCAACATCGTCAAGCTGTTCGTCCACATTACCCAGTCCACGCAGGACGAACAACTCGCCCAGCGGCTCGACACGCCGTGGAAGCGATGGAAGACGGGGGCGGACGATTATCGCAACCGGGCACGGCGCGCCGACTATCTGGATGCCATGCACGCCATGTTCAAGAAGACGGACACCGACGCGGCTTCCTGGCATGTGATCGACAATAATCATCGCAAGGCGGGACGCATCGCCGCCCTTACCTATGTTGCCGACCGGCTGGAAAAATTGGTGCCGATGGATTTTCCGGACGCTGATCCGGCGGTCGTGAAACTGGCACGCGAAGCATTCGGCTACACCCCTGACTGTCAAGAAAATAGTTGAAAAACAGCACCTTGTCACAAAATTGTAACGCTCACATAACCCCCTGTTTACCGGTTTTGCCTATCGGGTAGCACATGAACGCCGCTGTGCTCCCTTTCGCCTCGCCCCAGACGGCGCCCTCGCCCTCGCCCTCGTCCTCGCCCGCCGCCCGGCATGTCGCGGTCGATGCGCCGTCGATTCGGCTGGGCCGCCCGCTGAGCGAGGCGGTCGACCATTTCCAGCGCGATCCGGCGCTGCGGCTGCTGCCGGTGCTCGATGGCCAGGGGCGTCCGGCCGGCGCCATCTATGAAGGCGACATGCGGCGCATCCTGTTCAACCCCTTCGGCCATGCGCTGTTGCGCAACCCCAGCTTCGGCGGGCGGCTGGACGACCATGTGCGGCCCTGCGCCAGCGCCGACCAGGCCAGCGACATCGAGGCGCTGGTTGATCTCTATGCCGCGCAGGGCGACGGATGCGAAGGGTTGATCGTCACCGACGGCGGGGTGTTTGCCGGAGTGCTGAGCGGTCCGCTGCTGCTGCGCCTCACTGCAGAGCGCGATGCGCGCGTGGCGCTGGCGCGCGCCGAGCGGCTTGGGCGCATATCGCAGGAAAGCGCCGATTTCCGGGGCGACGTCGCCCGGCTGATCGCGGACCTTGTGGCCATGGCGGACGAGTTGGCGACGCTGGCGGTCGATGCCACCGAGCGCGTGGCGCTCGACGATGCCGATGCCGCGGCGATGGCGGTTGCGGCCACGCAGACCGCCGACCGCCTGACGAGCATCGCCGCTGGCGGCGCGGAACTGGGTCAATTGTTCGCGTCGATGGAAACCGAAGTTCGCGATGCGGGCGACGCCATTCGCGAAGCGGTCGCGCGCAGCCGGGCTGGCGCAGCGCGCAGCGATGCTCTGGCCAGGGAAGCCGACGATATCGGCGCGGTCGTCGCGCTCATCGACAGCATCGCGCGGGCGACAAGCATGTTGGCGCTCAATGCCAGTATCGAGGCGTCACGGGCCGGCGCTGCGGGCGAAGGCTTCGCCGTCGTCGCCCGAGAGGTGCAGTCACTGGCGACGCAGACGCGCGACGCCGCGGCGCAGATTTCGGGCCGGATCGAACATTTTCGCGGTGCCATCGGCGAAGTGGCGGCGGGCCATGCCCATATGGATGCGACCATGACACGTGCTGACCGCCTGTCCGCCGCCGTGTTTGAAGCGGTCGCGCGACAGGGCGATTTTAGCCGGACGCTGACTGAAAGCGTCGCAGAAGCGGGGACGTCGAGCGATCATATCCGCACCGGCGCGCGCCAGATCAGCGACAATGCACACGGCCGCGCGCGCGCCGCGCGGCTGATGCGCGACGTGGCCGGGCGGCTTGCGGACGACGCCCACCGGCTGGAGGCGCGCGCTGGCGGCTTCATCGCTGCGATCCGGGCCGCCTGACCTGATCTATGCCACTGGCGCACGGCGCGAAACGCGCTACTGTGCGTGTCCCATAAAGAAGGAGAGGCACGCCATGCTCGTCATGTTCGTCGGTACCGACCGCACCGAAACCGCCATCAATCCCATGCAGGTCACGTTCGTTTCGTCTGTCGCCGACGGCACGCGCATCCGCTTTGGCGAAGGGCGCAGCGTGACGGTCACCGAACCTATCGCCCACGTCCTCGACTCCCTCAACCGCGCGTTGCGCCCGCACGAATAGGGCCGGGCCTTACAGGCCCTGCGCCAACCTCTTGTCGAGCGCGATCCGTGCGTCGTCGGCATAGGCGCGGCAGGCATCGGCACGGGCGAACGGATGGGGCTCCCTAGCGAGCGCCAGCCGCGCCAGCTTGTCCCCGTCACCCGATGCCGGGTGGGACGTGATCAACATATCGCAGCCCATCGCCTGGACTTTGGCAAATGTTCCGCGAAACGCCTGGACGAAGCGCCGATGCGTCGGATCGCCGAAGTGCCAGCCATCGGCCGCGATCGGGTTTAGGCTGGAGGCAAAAACAATCCTCTTGCAAGACCTTCCCTCACATTGCGTCCAGCTCCAGCTCATGCTGCCCAGCGTATGCCCAGGCGTGGCGTGCGCAGTGATGACGGTATCGCCCAGTCGGATGCGTTCGCCGTCCCGCGCCGCACGCACGTTCGTCACGCCGGGGAAGCGGGCCAGCCACGCTGCCTGGGGATCGTCGGGATCGCCACCGCCGTCCCGCAGCACGGGTGCGGCCGCTGCACCTGCAACCGTCGTTGCGCCGCTGTCGCGTGCCAGCGCGGCGATGCCACCGGCATGATCATAATGGGGTTCGGTGCTCAGGATCAACCGCACGTCGCGGATGGAATAGCCCAGCCGGGCGATATTGGCCTCTATGTCGTGCACCGCCTGCGGCACCGCACCGTCGATCAGGATCAGCCCGTCGCTGGTCCTGATGAGCGCGACATTCAGGCCGCCGAATCCGACAAGGTAAGTTGAACCGAACAGGCGGACCGGCTCCTGCGGTGTCAGCCACTGGCGCGCATGGTCGGGTGCGACGGGGCGGAGCAGGGGGTCGTCGGGCGCGTCGGCCCCGGCGGATAAAAGCCCAGCCATGCTAATGGCGATGATCCAAGGTCCACGCATCGATTGTCTCCCGTTTACACTAAAAAACCGAAATTGGAGCGTTTAGCGCGGCCTCGCAAAGCATCATTTCTCGACAGAGGCATCAGGAAAACTTATGGCTTGGCGACGATGGATCGCGCCCAGCTGCCTCTGAATGCCTTGCGCGCTTTCGAAGCCGCGGCGCGCCATCTGAATTTCACGCGCGCTGCCATCGAACTGTGCGTCAGCCAGGGCGCTGTCAGCCAGCAGGTCGCCCAACTGGAAGCGCGGCTCGGCATATCCCTCTTCCGCCGCCTGCCGCGCGGCCTGATGCTGACCGACGAAGGTCGCGCTCTGCTGCCGGTGATGGGGGACGCGCTCGACCGGATCGGTGCGACGCTCGGCCGGATAGAGGGCGGCCGCCCGCGCGAGGTGCTCAATCTGGGCGCGGTCGGAACGTTCGCGGGCGGATGGCTCCTGCCGAAGCTGGAGGATTTCGGGCGGACCTGCCCACATGTCGACCTGCGCCTGTTCACCAACAACAACCGCGTGGACCTGGCCGGGGAGGGGCTGGATCTTGCCATCCGCTTCGGTGACGGCGCCTGGCATGGCACCCATGCGGAACCGATCCTGCGCGCGCCGCTTTCTCCGCTCTGTTCGCCCGACCTGGCGGTGCGTCTGACCGATCCCGCGGCGCTTGCGCACGAAACGCTGCTGCGATCCTATCGGGCGGACGAATGGCCGCAATGGTTCGCGGCAAAGGGTGCGGCCTGTCCGCCGCTGCGTGGGCCGGTGTTCGACAGCTCAGTGCTGATGGTGCAGGCGGCGCTGAGGGGGCATGGGGTGGCACTGGCACCGCCAGCGCTGTTCGCCGCGGATCTGCAAGCGGGCCGTCTGATCCAGCCTTTCGCGACCATGATCGACCTCGGCGGCTACTGGCTCACGCGTCTGATGTCCCGCGCCGACAGTCCGGCCATGGCGGATTTCCGGGCCTGGCTGGCGGCGGCGGTTCAGACGGGATAGGCGATTGCCATCACCTCATATTCCCGCTCGCCCGCCGGCAACATGACCCGGCGCAAATCGCCGACGGCGGCGCCGCGCAAAGCGCGGGCGATCGGCGATCCCCATCCGATCCGGCCGACATCGACATCGGTCTCGTCATTGCCGACGATCGTCACAACACGGTGATTGTCGTCCTCGTCCGCGATGGTGACCGTCGCGCCGAAATAGACCCGGCTCTTGTCGGGCTGCTGCCGGGGATCGACCACCCTGGCATCCTTCATCTTCTTCGACAGGCGCTTCAACTGCCCGTCGATTTCGCGCATCCGCTTGCGACCGTAGAGATAGTCGCCATTTTCGCTGCGGTCGCCATTGCCAGCAGCCCAACTCACGACCTCGACGATCTTCGGGCGCTCCACCCCTAGCAGATAGTCATAGTCGGCACGCAGCTTCGCGAAGCCGTCGGGCGTGATATAATTGGGATAAGGGGCAGCCATCACCATCCCTTATCCCTGGCGGCGCCGGTCGCGCAAATTGCCCGTGCCGTAAAAATCAGCCCGGCGTCTGTTTCCCCAGATAGCGGCTAAGCACCGCGCCCGATCCCCGGAATTTGGCCCGCTCCGGGTTCATCGCCTCATAGACCACTGCATTTTCCAAAACGCGCTGGACGTAATTTTTCGTTTCGTAGATCGGGATCTCCTCGATCCAGCGCAGCATGTCCGCGCCGGGTAGGCGCGGGTCGCCATTGGCGCGAATCCATTTGTTCACGTTACCCGGCCCCGCATTATAGGCCGCGACGGCCAGCGGGTAGCTGCCGCCGTAATAATCGAGCATTCGCTGGAAATAGCCCGAGCCCAGCATGATGTTGTAGCTGGGATCGTTCAACGAGGCGGGGTTGTAGCCCATGCCCAGCTTGCCGGCCTGCTCGCGGGCGGTTCCGGGCATCAACTGCATCAGCCCGCGTGCGCCGGCATGGCTGACGATCTGCTTGTCGAACTGGCTTTCCTGCCTCGCGATGGCATGAACCATGGTCCAGTTATATTGCGCGCCGCTCGGTACGGGAACGCGGGGAAAGGCGCTTTCGCCATAGCCGGTCAGGCCGCTGGACACCGCGCGGCGGCCGACCATCACGCCCATGTCGGGGCGACCGATCTGCTGTGCCAGTTCGGCCGCGAGGAAATGATCCGTGTCGGTGTCGGCGTTATTGGCGATGGCCCGGGCGAATTTGCTCTGATCCTCCCAATATCCCATCTGCCCCAGCGCCTTGACGGCCCGCACCACCGACCGGTTGCCAAAGGCGGCGCGTTCCGACGCGGAAATCGGCACCGGCCGTTCGACCGTGGCGGGGGCAGGAACCGGGCGGCCCAGACGTTCGAGCGCCAACTGGCCGTAAAACTGATCGGGGAAGACCGCCGCCTGCCCGAAATAGTTGCTGGCACTCGCCGCATCACCGGCGGACAGGGCGGCGCGGCCCGCCCAATAATAGCCCTTCGACCGGGTCTGCGGCGATTTCGCCGCGTCGGCATAGCGACGGAACATGCCCACCGCGTCGGACGGCCGGTTCAGATTGTAGAAGGCGGTCGTGCCCGCCAGCCAGGCCAGGCTGGTATAATCGTCGCGCACGCCGATCGGCTGGTCGCTGACGTCGGAGCCGGGAGCGACCGCGTCGTCGATCTTGCTGGCGATGCCCCAGGCGAAGCTCCATTGGCTGTCGTTCGCCGCCGCGCGGGCGTTGGTCAGCAGCGCCTCGTAGAATTCCTCGGCATCGCTCGGCCGGTACGTCACCGCGGGCCGGTTCGCCAGATATTGCCGCGCCGCGACCGAATTGCCGCTGTTGCGCAGCCACATCGCCTTGTCGGCGACGTAGCCCGCATCGGTCACGCCCCCATTTTCCGCCGCCTGCATCAACGAAGCAGCCTCTGGAGCACGGCGTTGGAATGCGATGCGCGCCTCATAGATAGGGCGGCGCGCGGGGCTGAGATAGGCGAGCATCCGTGTCGCACCGGCAGTATCGTTCGCCCACAGCAACGCATCCGCGCGACGGTCATGGTCGGCGGCGGTGAAGCCCGACCCGAACAGGGACAGCAGTCGTGCTTCATCGCTGGGTTGCAACGAACCGCCGATCCACGCGTCGCGCGCCGCCACGCGTGCCTCGTCCATGCGGCCGAGCTGCATCAGGGCGACCGCGTTGCGGGCGTTGCCCACCGCCGTGCGCGCAGGATATCGGGAAAAGAAGGCGACGACCTGCTGGGGCGAATAGCTGTCGGGATTGATTCCCGTTTCCGCCAGCCGGCGCATCCGGTCCTCGCCTGGCCAGCCGGGATTGGCCATGATGAAGCTGGCATAGGTCGAAAAGCCCAGGCCGTCGCTTTGCTGCAAGGCGCGCCACTGGCTGATCGTGCCTGCGATGGTCCCATCGCTCGGCTGGCCGATTCGCTGCTGCACCTGTTGCCACTGGCCCTGAGTGCTGGCGGGCGACGTGGTGCCATATTCGGACGGGACGGGCTGTACCACCGCACCGGGCGGATAGCTTGGCTGGCCTTCCGTCTGGGCGCTGGCCCCGGCGGTCATGAGCAACAAGGCAATAACGGGCATTCGGATCAGATAACTTTCAACATGAGGGGAGGCGCGCATGCTGGACATAATCGCATTTGCATCCTTATCAGGCCCTGAATGACGCGCTATAGCGCGCCGCTTGTCGCATCATGCCCCGGTAGCCCGGAGATTTGAAGGAGTTTCATCATGTTTTCGGGCTCGATTCCGGCTCTGGTCACCCCGTTCCGCGACGGGACGATCGACGAGGCAGCCTTTCGCGCTTTCGTCGACTGGCAGATCGCCGAAGGATCGACTGCGCTCGTGCCCTGCGGCACGACCGGCGAAAGCGCGACCATGACGGTCGAGGAACATAATCGCGTCATCGCCATCTGCGTCGATCAGGCAGCCGGTCGGGTGCCGGTGATCGCCGGCTGCGGATCGAACGACACGCGAATCGCGCTGGAACATATGTATGCCGCGCAGGCCGCCGGCGCCGACGCCGCGCTGGTTGTCGCGCCCTATTACAACAAGCCCAACCAGGACGGCGTCTATCGGCATTTCGCCTATCTGGCAGAGCGGTGCGACCTGCCGATCATCCTGTACAACGTACCCAGCCGGACTATCACCGACATCGGCGTGCCGGTGATCCATCGCCTGTCCGAGGAATATCAGTCCGTCGTCGGCATAAAGGACGCCACCGGAAATCTGGGGCGGGTCACCGCGCAACGTTTGGCCTGCCGCGCCGACTTCTGCCAGCTTTCGGGCAATGACGAGACGGCTCTGGGATTCAACGCGATGGGCGGGCAGGGGTGCATCAGCGTGACCGCCAATGTCGCCCCGCGCCTGTGCGCCGATTTCCAGAACGCGACGGCGGCCGGCGACTGGCACGGCGCGCTCGCGCTTCAGGACCGTCTTTATCCGTTGCACGACGCGCTGTTCAGCGATTCTTCACCGGGGCCTGTCAAATATGCTCTTACCCGTGTGCGGCCCGACATGCCCGGCGGCGTGCGCCTGCCGATCACCTGGCCATCGGAATCGAGCCGCGCGGCGGTGGATCGCGCGCTGGAGATCGCCGGTCTGGTATGAGACGGCCGAGGCCCTATATATAGAGAATAGAGTAGTTACTGCATCATGGCCCGCCCCCGTCCCGAAACTTTCGACAAGAAGAAGATCGTCGCCGAAAACCGGCGCGCAAAATTCGAATATTTCCTGGAGGATGTGTTCGAGGCCGGTATCGCGCTGCAAGGCACGGAAGTGAAGTCGCTGCGCTTTGGCGAAGGCAATATCGCTGAAAGCTATGCCGAGGTGAAGGGCAACCAGGTGTGGCTGGTCAACAGCAACATCCCCGAATTCAGCCATGGCAATCGCTTCAACCACGAACCCAAGCGCCCCCGCAAGCTGCTGCTCCACGAGCGCGAGATCGCCCGGATGCACGGCGCGGTCGAGCGCAAGGGGATGACGCTTGTCCCCTTGTCCATCTATTTCAACGGACGCGGCCGGGCCAAGGTGGAACTGGCGCTTGCCAAGGGCAAGAAGACGCACGACAAGCGCGAGACGATCAAGGAACGTGACTGGAAGCGCGACCAGCAGCGCATCATGAAGGCGCACGGCTGATGAGTCGTTTGACCCGCTGGTGGCACGCCAATTGCCCGACCCGCGAATCGTTGGAACAGAGCCGTGTGCTCGCGCCGGTCGCTCACCGCGTGCTGGAACCCTCGCTGTGGCGCTTCACGCGCCGATCGGTCCCGCGCGGCGTGGCACTGGGCCTGTTCGTTGGCATCTTCCTGCTCATCCCCGGGGTTCAGATCGCCGGCGCGGCCCTGCTAGCGCTGCCGTTCAGGGCCAATATCCCCGTCGCTGCGGCGATGACATTCCTCTCCAATCCCGCGACCACGCCGCTCATCCTCATGATATCGGTATGGCTCGGCAACTGGATATTGGGCCGTAGCGCCGATGCCAGCGGCTTCATGGCACTGGTCGACGGCCATGCCTCGATCAGCCAGTGGACGGCCTGGCTTCTGTCCGAGGCTGCGCCGGCCATGTTGTTGGGCCTCTTTCTCATTTCCTGCGCCAGTGCGATTGTGGGCTATGTCATCGCCGACCAGTTCTGGCGCCGCCGCATGGGCCGGAAATGGCGGCAGCGCAAATTGAGGATTGGCAAGCCCAGCGAAAACAGCGCATTGGAGGAGGTCGCTCCCGTCTGAGGCCGGGACGACTGGAACCATTGTCGAAGCAGGGGGAAGGCCGGTCATGGCGACGCGGCTGAAAAGAGAAGAGGAAATGTGGCTGGCGCAGCCACCTTCTCGTCTCGCCCTTCCATTGCTCCTTGGCGCGGCGCTAATGTCGGCCGGCCTAGTCTTCTACGCGGCGGACAGCCTGCCGCTGGCGGCGGGTTTCGGCGCCGGATTGCTGGTCATCGCCGCGCTGATGAGCTGGTATCGCCGGCTTTATTCCGACCAGACCGCCGACATGGAAGCGACGCCGGACTGGACCATCGCCCGCGATGCCGCCGATGCTTCGAAGATGGCGATCGCGGTCACCGATCGGGCCGGTCGGCTGGTGTGCGCCAGCGACCAGTTCGGCGAATGGTTCGCCGGTTATCCCGCGCCGCCGTCGCTGACCTCCGACGCTGCCCTGACCGACAGCCTGGCGGCCGCAGCGCGTGCCGCCTGGCGCGACGGCGACGGGCGGGTGGAAGGGGTGCCGCAGGGCGCGCTGCGTCTGGATGTCGATGTCAGCCGCACCGGCCGGTCGGAGGATTATCTCCTCTGGCGCTTCACCCCGGTGCGCCAGCCCAGCGCCATTGAGGATGTCCAGCGCCTCCTGGTGGGCGAAGCCGGACGGCAGATGGGCGAAGCAGGCATAATGGCGGTGCTGATCGGCGGGGAAGGGCGTGTTCGTGCGGCCAATGGCGCCTTCCTGCTACGGGCGGCGGGCCGGGTCGACGCCAATATCACCGGTCGGGATTTCGCCGCGCATATGCGCGTGGACGACAAGGGGCGACTGTTCCTGGCGCGCGAGGAAGGCGGCGGCCTGCCGCTGCGCCTGCTTCAGGTGCCGCTGCGCCGCGCGAGCCAGCCGGGAAACGGGACCGCACCGGCGCAGGATGGTCCGATGCTCCTGCTCCTGATCGACGAGCCGGCGGGTGGCGGCGGTACATCTGCGCTTTCCTATATAGAAACGTTGCTTTCGCTGCTGCCCTTCGGCCTGGCTATGGCGGACCGCGACGGGCGCGTCCTCTTCCTCAACAAGGCGTTTGCGCGAGCAGCCGGCGTCAGCGCTGGGGGACGGCCCAGCTATCCCGGCGACCTTGTGGTGCGGGAGGACCAGGCCGCGGTCGCCGACGCCGTGCGCCGTTTCGCGGTCGGGCCGCAAATGTCGGGCGACATCGCCGTGCGGCTGCGCAACCAACCCGACGATCCGATCGCGCTCAGCCTTGCGGGCGTGCGTGGCCTGGGCGAGGCGGCCGTCTTGCTCAGCCTCAAGGACAACAGCGAGGAATCGCGCCTCAAGCGCCAGGTCGCGCAGGCGACCAAGATGCAGGCGATCGGCCAGCTCGCAGGTGGCGTAGCCCATGATTTCAACAATATCCTGACCGCGATCATCGGCCATTGCGACCTGATGCTGATGCGACACACGCCCGGCGACAGCGATTATGACGACATCCAGCAGGTCAAGTCGAACAGCAATCGCGCGGCCGGCCTGACGCGGCAACTTCTCGCCTTTTCCCGCCAGCAGACGCTGCGGCCGCAGATTTTGCAGTTGCCCGACATCGTATCGGACGTGTCGAACCTACTGAAGCGGCTACTGGGCGAAAACGTCCGGCTGGAGGTCAGCCATGGCCGCAATCTGGGCGCCGTGCGCGCCGACCCGGGTCAGCTGGAACAGGTGATCGTCAACCTTGCCGTCAATGCCCGCGACGCCATGCCCGAAGGCGGCACGCTCAATATCCAGACCTATGGCGTTGCCGCCGCGAAAGTACGGGAAATGCGCCAGCAGATCATGCCGACCGGCGACTATACCGCCTTGCGCGTGTCCGACACGGGGCTCGGCATTCCGCCCGACATATTGGCCAAGATCTTCGAGCCCTTCTTCACCACTAAGGAACTGGGCAAGGGAACGGGCCTGGGCCTGTCCACCGTATACGGTATCGTCAAGCAGTCGGGCGGCTACATCTTCGCCGAGTCCGAACTGGGCCGGGGTGCCAGCTTCGTCATCTACCTGCCTGTATATAAGGGCGCCGACGTGGAACTGCCGGTGCCGGCCAAGGCGCCGGTGCAAAGGTCGGAAACCTGGGGCACCGGCACCGTGCTGCTGGTCGAGGACGAGGACATGGTGCGGGCGGTGGCCGAACGTGCGCTCACCCGGCAGGGATATAAGGTGCTGACCGCCAATGACGGCGAGCAGGGGCTGGAGGTGCTGGCCAGCGGCGAGGCAATTGACCTGCTCATTTCCGATGTCGTCATGCCCAATATGGACGGTCCCGCGATGGTCGCGCGGGCACGGCACAGCCATCCCGACCTGCCGGTCCTTTTCATGTCGGGCTATGCCGAGGAACAGTTGCGCAAGTCCATCGACATTGCCAACGTCGCCTTCCTGCCCAAGCCCTTTTCCGTCAACCAGCTGGCAGAAGCCGCACGAGACGCCCTGGCGATGCGACCAATGGTGGAGTGAGGTTGCGCTGAATCAATCTGAACGCTCTGGGCAATCGGACGCCGATCAGCTAGCGAGTCGACCGAACTTTAAGGAATCCGGGCATGTCTGACGCGAAATCCATCCTGATCGTCGAGGATGAGGCGATGATCGGCATGATGTTGGAGGATTATCTCGACGCGCTGGGCTATCGTCTGCATGCCGTCGTCGCCAGCGTGGATGAAGCATGCGATCACGCCCGGCAGGGAGGCTTCGACGCCGCATTGCTCGATTGCAACCTTCAGGGCGAAAAAAGCTGGCCAGTCGCCGACCTGCTGATGGAACGCAACATTCCCTTCATTTTCGCGACGGGCGGCATGGCCGATGACGTGCCCGCCGACTATGCGAGCCACCCCACTCTGGCCAAGCCCTTCACCATCGGATCGGTCGAGCGCGCACTCGGCAAGGTCCTGGGCGCCTGACAGCGGCGGCGCCGGCGCGTTGGCCGCGATGCGGGCGCGTGCGAAATAAAGAATAGGAAAATTCCGTTCCCCTCTTGTTCCACGAGAACAAACAGGATACATGGTCGGCACGCGCCGGGGAATCGACGCGATCCGCTTGACAGGGGATAGACCGATGACCGCAATGCTCCAACTTATCGATTCCAAGAAGACGGGAACCATGGACAGACAAAAAGCATTGGAGGCGGCGCTCGCCCAGATTGATCGCGCCTTTGGCAAGGGTTCGGCGATGAAGCTCGGCAGTCGCGAGAAGATGGAGATCGAGGCGATCTCGACGGGGTCGCTTGGCCTCGACATCGCGCTCGGCATCGGCGGCCTGCCGAAAGGGCGGATCATCGAAATCTATGGCCCGGAAAGCTCGGGCAAGACCACACTTGCGCTTCATGCCATCGCCGAGGCGCAGAAAATAGGCGGGACGGCGGCCTTCGTCGACGCGGAACATGCGCTCGACCCGGCCTATGCGAAGAAGCTCGGCGTCGATATCGACGAACTGATCGTATCCCAGCCAGATACCGGCGAGCAGGCGCTGGAAATCGTCGACACGCTCGTTCGCTCCAATGCCATCGACGTGCTGGTGGTGGACTCGGTCGCCGCGCTCGTGCCCCGCGCGGAGATCGAGGGCGAGATGGGCGACAGCCATGTCGGCCTTCAGGCGCGCCTCATGTCTCAGGCGTTGCGCAAGCTGACCGGTTCGATTTCGCGTTCCAAATGCATGGTGATCTTCATCAACCAGGTGCGCATGAAGATCGGCGTCATGTATGGCAATCCCGAAACCACGACCGGCGGCAATGCCCTCAAATTCTACGCCTCCGTCCGTCTCGACATCCGTCGCACCGGCCAGATCAAGGACAGGGACGACATTGTCGGCAATTCGACCCGCGTGAAAGTGGTGAAGAACAAGGTCGCCCCGCCTTTCAAGCAGGTCGAATTCGACATCATGTATGGCGAAGGAGTCTCCAAGATCGGCGAGATTCTGGATCTCGGCGTAAAGGCCGGGATCGTCGAAAAGTCGGGCGCCTGGTTTTCCTACGATTCGATCCGCATCGGGCAGGGTCGGGAAAATGCCAAGACCTACCTCAAGGAACATCCCGAAATGGCGGACCGGCTGGAAAAAGCGATCCGCGGAAAGACCGAGGAGGTTGCGGAAGGGATGATGACGGGATCCGATGCGGAGGATGATGGAGAATAAGCCCGGCGCCGCCGTCCGGCCGGATCAGCCGGTAGGTGGCCCGTTGTCTTCTCCCGCCTTGCGCATCACGCTCTGAAAAGGCCTGCCGCCTTGCGCGGCGGGCCTTTTACCGTGGGAAACGACGCAGAACGGTCGAAGTCGGGCGGCTTGTCCTATTCCCTTGCGCAGTGCCTGCGGGGTCGCGATGCTGCGCGAACGGGGGGTTCGACCCTGTTCCTCCTCTCCGAAAGGCCGGTTTCCGATGCGCCTCGCGATCGAAGCAATTCTAGACTATGATTTCACCGAACCCACCGATGTCCTGCTCGCGGTCGAGGCCGCGGCCCTGCCCGACCAGAGGATCGTCGAACAGTCCCATGTCATCGACAATGCCGGGCCGCTGACCAACAAGGTCGGCGGTAGCGGCGTCGGCCGCCGGACCTGGACGCGCACCGGCATGGGCCGGATGGTAAGCAGCTATCGTGCCACGGTGGAGGTGGAGCGCGCACCCGTGAACCTGGCCAGCCTGTCGCGTGGTCCGCTGTCCAGCCTGCCGGAAGATGTGCTGCCCTTCATATGGCCTAGCCGCTATTGCGAGGCTGACCGCTTCGGCAGTTTCGTCGGCGGTCATTTTCCCGATCTCGCCGACGGTCCGCTGGTTGCGGCGCTGGTGCAGTGGGTTCGGGACAATATCGCCTACGTGCCCGGCAGTTCCGGCGTCAATACGACCGCTGCCGATACCTTCGTCGCGCAGCAAGGCGTGTGTCGCGACTTCGCCCATCTGACGGCCGCGCTCGTCCGCTCGCGGGACATTCCTGCCCGGCTGGTTTCGGTCTATGCCCTGGGACTGGAGCCACCCGATTTTCACGCGGTGGTGGAGGTATGGCTTGGCGGGGCCTGGCATCTCGTCGATGCGACCGGCCTGGCTCCCGTCGAAACGATGGTGCGGATCGCCGTGGGCCGCGACGCGACCGACATCGCGTTCATGACCATCTTCGGCGGAGGCCAGATGAACGCCCAGTCGATCAGCGTCCGTCAGATCGAAGGGGAAGGCGACGGCTAGTCCGGCTTCCTTGCGCGCACGGCCCCGCGGCTGGCAAGGCTCATCATCGCGAATCCGGCGAGCGCGGCGACGACATTGGCCGTGGCCGCGCCCTTCGTGCCGTAAAGCGGCAGCAGCGCCGCTTGCAGGCACAGCAGCAGCAGCGTCGCGATGAAGGTGATGCGCAGCGACAGCCCGGCCCGGTCGGTCGCCATCAGCAGTGGCCGGTAGCTGACCCCGATCAGGTCGACGCATGCCGCGATGCCCAGCAGCAGCAGCAGCGGATAGGCAGGCAGAAAGTCATCGCCCGCGACCAGTCCCAGCAACGGGCGGCCGATGGTGAGGATCAGGGTGATGATGACCGCGCCCGCCAGCAGGGCCAGCCGGCTGGTGCGTCGGAACAGTGCGTCCAGCGCTTCTGCGCCGTGGCTGGACTGGGTGCGGGACAATTCGACGAAGATGCTGCGGGAAAGCAGCCCGGAAATCTTGGTCAGGGCATTGGCGAGTTGGTTGGCGAGCCGATAGAGGCCCGCGCCTGCAGGCCCGACGAACCCGCCCACGATCAGCACGGCGACCTGCTGTCCCATGGAGGTCAGCGTGGTTTGCAGGTTCGTCGCTGTCAGGAACCCTATGATGCCGGGATTTTCCCGCCGCGCGTCCAGTGCCCGTCCCGCCCGCCAACTGCCGATGCGCGATCCCCCCACGCGCAGCGCCAGCCACCAGTAGCTTGCCGCGCACAGCAGTTCGGCCGCGCCCCAGGCGATCAGGAAGCCGGTAATAGTCGGGATCAGCGCCAGCGCGGCGGCGGCACCGGCCATACGGCCCACCGGAATCATCGTTTCGGCGACGGCGGCGGAATCAAACCGGTCGAACAGGCGCAGCACCCCGGTCGGCGATGAGCGGATGGTGACCATCATCACCATGCAGAACAGCCAGACCTGCCAGCCCATGCCTGGCCCCAGTTCCAGCAGATCGCCGAACAGCAGCAGGATTAGCGCTGCGATCAGTCCGCCGGCCAGGGCGGAGGCAAGGTCGATGAGAATGCAGAAGCGCAGCACCCGGTTGACCGCGTCGCCATTGCCGTCAGCAAGATGGGTCTGGCCATAGCGCACCACGATCTGCCAGCTGTCGAAGCTCACCAGCGTCTTGATGACGTTGGCGGCGCTCAGCACCAGGGCGAAGCGGCCGAAATCGGCGACGCCCAGCGTGCGGGTGACGATCGCCAGATAGGCAAGGCTCAGCACCGCGCCGACGCCTTTGCCGCCCAGCAGCCAGCCGGTATTGGCCAGGATGCGCGCGAAGCCGTCTCCCCCCGCACCCGATCCACGCTTGAACTTCACTTGACGACTGGCCTTTCGCTGGATGCCGGACATCCGGCGGGGCCTATCTAGGCGCATGTGCGCCTTTCTTGAACCCGCCTTTTTTTCGGCCGAATTAGGCTTTAAGGGCCGGCCATGACCATCAACAAAGCCATCATCCTGTCGGCTGGCCAAGGCTCCCGCCTGCTGCCTCTTACCCGCGACATTCCCAAATGCCTGATCGATTTCAACGGACGCAGCCTTGTCAGCTGGCAGGTGGCGGCGCTGGCGGCGAACGGCGTGACCGACATCGTCGTGGTCACCGGATTTCGTACCGAACGGGTGGAGGATCATGCGCTGCAACTCTATCGCGACACCGGCGCGCGCATCCGGACCCTGTTCAACCCCTTCTTTCAGGTCGCCGACAACCTGGGCACCTGCTGGATCGCGCGGGAGGAGATGGATCGTGACTTCATCATCCTGAACGGCGACACGATCGTTTCGGACGAGATCGTTGCTCGGCTGATCGCCGGTGCGCAGGATGCGATCACCGTCACCGTCGATGTGAAGCCCGGGGGCGAATATGACGATGACGACATGAAGGTGAACCGGGATGCGAGCGGGCGCCTTCTGTCAATCGGCAAGCGGCTGCTGCCGCCGGACACCAATGCCGAATCGATCGGTATGCTGGCCTTCACCGGAGAAGGTCCGGCGATTTTCCGTAACCAGATCGACCAGATGATGCGCACGCCCGAAGGTGTCGAACGCTGGTATCTGCGCGCCATCGACATCATCGCCAAGGGCAATCGCGTCGGAACCGTCTCGATCGACGGGCTGGACTGGCAGGAGGTCGATTTCCCGCAGGACGTGGATGCCGCCCATGCTTTGACTGAGCGCTGGGTGGCTGAAGGGCGTTATTCCCGCCAGCCATAGCCGGGCTGGTTGCCGCATGGGCGATTGACTTGGCCCGCTCATGCGATGAAAAGAACAAATAGGGAACAATTATGGCCGATTCGCATCACAGTCTTGCCGCTTTGAAGCGGCAGATCGCCGCGCTGGATCGTGCACCAGCGCGCGCGATGCTGCGCGTGCCGACAGGGCATGGCGGGCTGGACATGGCATTGGGAGACGGCTTGGCGCTTGGATGCGTGCATGAGCTGTTCGGTGATACCGGTGAAGATGGCGCGGTGGCGGGCCTGGCCCTGCTTTGGGCCTGGCTGGCGGCTGCGGGCGCGCCGGTGCTCTGGCTCCGCACGCAGGGCGCGGCCCGCATCGGTGGCGTGCCCTATGGTCCGGGATTGGCGGCGCTGGGCCTTGACCCCGAAATGTTGCTGACCGGCGTCATGACAGACGATGCGATGGTGCTGCGGGCGGCCATCGATGGATTGCGCTGTCAGGCGCTGGGCGGTGTGGTGATCGAATTGCGGGGGCGTGCGCCCTTGCTCGACCTTACCGCCAGCCGGCGGCTGGCGCTGGCCGCGGAAGCATCGGGCGTCACCGCGATGATCGTGCGGCTGGATGCCACGCCGGTGCCTAGCGCGGCCGAAACGCGCTGGCATGTGGCCGCTGCCCCGTCCGTGCCGCTGCCGGGCAACGCGCCGGGATCGAGCGCCTTCGACCTAACCCTGCTGCGCTGTCGGACGGGGCGGGACGGGCAGCGATGGCGGCTGACATGGGATGGGCAACGGGGGAGTTTTGGAGACTGGGTCGATGAACGCCATGATGATGGACAGCGAAGCGACGACAGGCCCGCGCCGTTATCTGGCGCTCTTCTTCCCCTTCCTGCCGGTCGACCGCCTGCGGATCATGCAGCCCGGTCTGTGGGCGGACGGAGGGGATGAACCGGCCGTCCTGGTGGAGGCGGTGCGCGGGGCGATGCGACTGGCGGCGGTCGATGCCGAGGGGCTGACGATCGGCCTGACGCCGGGCATGACCCTGGCCGACGCCCGCGCGCGCGAACTGGGCCTGCGCGTATTCGATGCCGATCCCCATGCCGATCAGGACTGGCTGGAGCGCTTGTGCGACGGTTGTACCCGCTACACGCCCAGCGCGGCGCCCGACGGAGCGGACGGGCTGATACTGGACATCAGCGGTTGTGGCCATTTGTGGGGCGGAAACGAGGCGCTGGCCGCCGATGCCGCCGGACGGCTGGAACGACACGGGCTGCATGTACGCCATGCCATCGCCGGTAGTCCCGAAGCGGCGCACGCGCTTGCCCGCTTTCCCGGTCCGCCGGCGCGGGACGAGGATGCGGCGGTACGCCGGCTGCCGGTCGAGGCGCTGGGGCTTGAAGGCGACAATGCGGTGGCGCTGCGCCGTGCGGGGCTGCGCACGGTGGGCGATCTTGCCGCCCGGCCCGCCGCCGCG
Organism: Sphingobium sp. OAS761; assembly: GCF_024168485.1. Taxonomy (GTDB): domain Bacteria; phylum Pseudomonadota; class Alphaproteobacteria; order Sphingomonadales; family Sphingomonadaceae; genus Sphingobium. The sequence continues at coordinate 9,858 of NZ_JALJVY010000014.1, read as the reverse complement.
CTGGCCGCGCGCTTCGGCGAGGAAGCGGTGGAGGCGCTGCATGCGCTGCTGGGCCTAGGCCATCGGCCGCTCAGCCCCCGCCGCCCGCGCCCTGCCGTCCGCATCGACCGCCGTTTCGCCGAGCCGCTGGGCAGCACCGCCTATGCGCTGAAAATCCTGGAGGAGATGGCGGCCGAGGCGGGCGAGCGGCTGGCCGAGCGGGGCGAGGGCGGACGCCGGTTCGAGGCGGTCTTCTTCCGCAGCGACGGCCTTGCCTTTCCGCTGCGCGTCGAAACCAGCCTGCCGGTGCGCGATGCGCCCGCGATCCTGCGGCTGATGCGCGAACGGATCGATGCCCTGTCCGACCCGATCGATCCGGGCTTCGGCTTCGACATGCTGCGGCTTACCGTGCTGCGTGCCGAACGGCTCGCCCCCACGCAATTGGCGCTGGAAGGGGGGGAGGCGCGACGGGACGATACGATAGCCGCCCTGGTCGACCGCTTGTCGATCCGCGCCGGCCGCGCGCATATCCAGCGATTGATGCCCTGCGACAGCCATGTGCCCGAACAGGCGCAACTGGCCTTGCCCGCGGTGCAAAGCCGGTTGCCGGCAAGCTGGGAGGCGGCCGGCGCGCCGGGCGATCCGCCGGTACGTCCGCTGCACCTGTTCGATCCGCCCCAGCCGATCGAGGTGGTGGCGCAGGTGCCCGATGGCCCGCCGCACCGCTTCCGCTGGCACCGCGCGTTGCACGACATCGTCCGGTTCGAGGGACCGGAGCGGATCGCGCCCGAATGGTGGCATGCGAAGGACGGCGCGACCGAGGGCGATAGCATCGGCCTCACCCGCGACTATTACCGGGTCGAGGACGCGCGCGGGCGGCGCTACTGGATTTTCCGTCATGGCCTCTATGGTACGGAAGCGACGCACCCGGACTGGTATGTCCATGGCCTGTTCGCATGAGCGCCGGGCGCAAAGGGGGCTACCCCGACCCGACCAGGCCGAAGTCGATCGACCAGCGGGAACGCGATGCGCTCGATGGCGTGCCTAAAAGGAAAAGGGCCAAGCTCGTTGCGCCGTCTCCGTCAAGGGATGTGCCACCCTTTGCAGAGCTGGTGGCTGCGACCAATTTTTCCTTCCTGCGCGGCGCTTCCCATGCATCGGACATGGTCGGCCGGGCGATGGAGCTGGGGCTTGCCGGAATCGGCATTGCCGACCGCAATACGGTCGCAGGGGTGGTGCGGGCGCATGTGGCGCGAAGAAAGGCGCCCGAAGCGATGCGCGCCGCCCTGCTGGAGGCGAAGGAGCAGGCGGGCATGCCGCCGACGCTCGATGATGAGGAAGAGCGTGCATGCCGGGTTGACCTGCGCCTGATAGTGGGCGCGCGACTGGTGTTTGTCGACGGCACACCCGACATCGTCGCCTATCCCGCGACCCGGCGCGGCTGGGGTGAACTCACCAAGTTGCTGACGGTCGGCAATCTGCGTTCGGTCAAGGGCGACTGCATCCTCCATTATGCGGACCTGACCGCCTATCTGGACGACCTGTTGATGATCGTGCTGCCGGGCTCCACCGCGACGGTGCAGCGCGCGCATGACTGGCCGGTGGACTATGAGCATGAGGACCGCCTGCCCGGCGAGGTGATCCGTCAGGGGCATCTCAGCCTTGTGCCCCCGACGCCGCCCGCCGGTCTGGAGGACCTGCTTGTCCGCCTTTCACGTCTCGCGCCGGGTCGGGTCTGGCTGGGCGCGGCATTGCGGCGCGACGGACGCGATGCCCGGCGGCTGGCCGGCTTCATGGCGCTGGCTTCGGGCGCGAACGTGCCGTTGCTTGCGACGATGGACGCGCTTTATGCCAGCCCCGCGCAACGCCCGTTGCAGGATGTGCTGAGCTGCGTTCGCGAGGGCACGACCCTTGCCGGGGCGGGGCGACGGCTGGAGGCGAATGCCGAGCGGCATATCCATGATCCTGTCGAAATGACGCGGTTGTTCCAGGCCTGTCCCGATGCCGTGGCGGAAACCGTGCGCTTTCTTTCCCGCGTGCATTTCACGCTCGACCAGCTTCGCTACGAATATCCGCATGAACCTGTCCCCGAAGGATGGACCGCGCAGCAGTGGCTCGAGGAACTGACCATCAGCGCCGCCCATGCCCGCTACGGGCCGCACATTCCCCACGACGTCGCCAACTTGCTGGACGAGGAATTCAGGCTGATCGCCGATCGCAACTATGCCTATTATTTCCTGACCGTCCACGACATCGTCGCCTTCGCCCGGATGCAGGGGATACTTTGCCAGGGGCGGGGGTCGGCCGCCAATTCGATGGTCTGTTTCCTGCTGGGCGTCACTTCCGTCGACCCGCTGAAACATGATCTGCTCTTTTCCCGCTTCGTGTCGGAAGAACGGGACGAGCCGCCCGACATCGACGTCGATTTCGAGCATGAGCGGCGCGAGGAGGTGATGCAGTATATCTATGACCGCTACGGCCGCCATCGCGCGGGCATAGCCGCGACCGTCATCCATTACCGGTCGCGCAGCGCCGTCCGCGAGGTCGCCAAGGTTCTGGGCCTGTCAGAGGATGTCGTCACCCGCCTGTCGGGCACGATATGGGGCAGCTATTCGCGGGACATGAGCGAAAGGCGCTTCGAGGAGGCGGGCTTTGCGCTGGACAATCCGCAGATGGTGCGATTGCGCACGCTCGTCGGCGAGCTGCTCGACGCCCCTTTCCCCCGCCATCTGTCGCAGCATGTCGGGGGTTTCGTGCTGACCCAGAACCGTCTCGACGAAACGGTGCCGCTGCATCATGCCGCCATGGCCGATCGGAGTTTCATCGAGTGGGACAAGGATGATATCGACGCGCTCGGCCTGATGAAGGTCGACATATTGGCGCTGGGCATGCTGACCTGCATCCGCAAGGCGTTCGACCTCATGCGTGCCAACGGACTAGGCGATCATCAGCTGACGATCGATCTCGATTCCGATGATGACGCCGTCTACGACATGCTGTGCCGGGGCGAGAGCATCGGCGTATTCCAGGTGGAGAGCCGGGCGCAGATCAACATGCTGCCGCGCCTGAAGCCCCGCACCCTCTACGACCTGACGGTGCAGGTCGCGATTGTCCGGCCTGGCCCGATCGAGGGCGACATGGTCCATCCCTATCTGCGCCGCCGCTGCGGGGAGGAGAAGATCACCTATCCCTCACCCAGTCCCGATCACGGGCCGGCTGATGAACTGAGGCAACTTCTGGGCAAGACCTTCGGCGTGCCGCTGTTTCAGGAACAGGCGATGAAGCTGGCGATCACGGCCGCGCGTTTCTCCCCGTCGCAAGCCAATCAGCTCCGCCGTGCCATGGCGACCTTCCGCAATGTCGGCACCATCCATCATTTCCGGGAAATGATGATCCGCGGCATGACCGAACGCGGCTATACGAAGGAATTCGCCGCTCGTTGCTTCAAGCAGATCGAAGGGTTCGGCAGCTATGGCTTTCCCGAAAGCCATGCCCTCTCCTTCGCGCGGCTGGTCTATGTGTCGGCGTGGATCAAGTGCCATCAGCCTGCGATATTCGCCTGCGCCCTGCTTAATTCGCAGCCCATGGGCTTCTATGCCCCCGCGCAACTGGTTCGTGACGCGCGGGAGCATGGCGTCACCGTCCATGACATCGATGTGAACATGAGCGACTGGGACAATGCGCTCGAACCGCTGCTGCGGTCGCGGCGGGGCGAACGGGGCGAAGGGCAGGGGCTGGCTCTGGCGCTGCGGCTGGGCTTTCGCCAGATCGACGGATTTCGCAAGCAATGGGCGGAACAACTTGCCGCTGCGCGGACGGAAAGCGGGTTGTTCGCCGGAATCGAGGATCTGGCGCGACGGGCGGGCCTGCCGGCGCGGGCGCTGCGGTTGCTCGCCGATGCCGATGCCTGCCGTTCGCTGGGGCAGGACCGCCGCACGGCCTTGTGGGAGGCGCGGCGCACCCCGTCGGACGAACTGCCGCTCTTCGCGGCGGCGCGCCGGCGCGATGGCGGGGTGCGGGAACTGGGCGAGGAACCGGATGCAAACTTGCCGGACATGCCGGCCGGCGAGCAGGTGGCGATTGATTATGCGATGACCCGTCTGTCGCTCAAAGGGCATCCGATGCAGTTTCTCCGCCCGGTTTTTGCAGCCGAAGGCGTGCTGAGCTGTGCCCAGACGAGTGCGGCAAGGCATGGCGCGCGGGTCAGGACCGCGGGCGTGGTGCTGGTGCGGCAGCGGCCGGGCAAGGGCAACGCGGTATTCATCACCATCGAGGATGAGACCGGAGTGACCAACATCTTGCTCTGGGCACGGCTATTCGAAATGCAGCGCCGTCCGGTCATGGCCAGTCGGCTGATGCTAGTGGAAGGGGAAGTGCAGCGGAGCAAGGAGGGGGTGGTGCACCTGATGGCGACCCGCATCCATGACCGCACGGGGGAAATGCAGCGGCTGATGCAGGCGGAAACATGCGAATCCCGCCCGCATCCCCGAACGGCCAGTCATCCGCGCCAGGTCCGGATATTGCCGGGATCGAGGGATTTTCATTGACCTGATAAGCATACATATGCATATGCATTATTATGCATGATGATATTTTCCTCGTTCTGGCCGATCCGACCCGTCGCAAGGTCGTCGAAGCGCTGCACGATGGCGAGCGGCAGGTGAACGACCTTGTCGAACAGGTGGGCATCCACCAATCCGGCGTGTCCCGGCATCTGCGCATCCTGCATGAGGCCGGCTTTGTCGCGATGCGACCCGAGGGCGCGCGACGCTTCTACCGGTTGGCGCCAGAGCCTTTTCAAGAACTGGACATGTGGCTCGCCCGATATCGGCGCTTCTGGGAGGCGCGCCTCGACAGGTTCGGTGTGGCGCTCGGGGCACGGCAATCGAAGCGGGCAGACGAAGGAGAGCAGGGATGACGGAAGAAATCGCGTCGAGTATCGTGATAGAGCGGATCTACAGGGCAAGCCTAGAGGACCTCTGGGCGCTTTGGACGACGAAGGAAGGTTTCCAGTCCTGGTGGGGCCCAGAAGGATTCCGTGCCGATGTGCACCGGATGGAAGGGTGCACGGGCGGCGCCCTGCACTATGACATGGTCGCCGACACGCCGGACATGATCGCCGCGATGACCGCCATGGGTCAGCCGGTATCGACCGCTTGCAACGGGCATTTCGCTGAATTTCGGGCGCCCGAACGCCTGGTATTGAAGCAGATCATCGATTTCCTGCCGAATGTTGATGCCTATGAAAGCATCATAGAGGTCGATTTCCTGCCGCAGCCCGGCGGATATGTGCGCATGGTCGTCACTCTGCACCAGATGCACGACGCCCGGACGACCGGCATGCAGCGGGATGGGTTCCTGAGCCAGCTTTCCAAGCTGGACCGGCGTTACGGATGGCGGTTGTAACGCCTTGTATTCAGGGGCAGCATGTCCGCTCTTCCGTTTCCCCGGCGATGCTCTACTTTGCCTGCGCCATGGGTAGAGGAGCAGGCCGATGACCAGGGACCGCAAAGACACCGACGGAGCGACGCCGCCGCGATTGCCCGAAGATCGCAACTGGGCGGACAGTACCGGCTTTCAGCGGCGTCACATATTGGCCGGTGGCGCGTTCGCTGCCGGCTTTGCGGCGGCATGCCGCCCGGTAGCCAGCAGCGCCGTGCAGACGCCGGGGGAAGGATTGCATGAAGAAAGCGTCACCATCGCCGCCAGCGACGGTTTCGCCATGCCCGCGTTCGTCGCAAGGCCGCAGGGCGACGCACCCGCACCCGTGATAGTCGTGGTGCACGAGATTTTCGGCGTGCACGAATGGATCCGCGACATGTGCCGCCGCTTCGCCAAGGCAGGCTATTACGCCATCGCGCCCGACCTGTTCGCCCGCCATGGCGACGCGACCAAGATCGCGGACTATAAGCAGCTGATCGGGACCATCGTGTCCAAGGCGCCCGATGCGCAGGTGCTGACCGATATCGATACAACCTATGCATGGGTTGGCGCGCAGGGCGGCGACGTGTCGCGACGTGGCATTACCGGCTTCTGCTGGGGCGGGCGGATCGTATGGCTCTATGCCTCGCGCAGCCCCGACCTGGACGCCGGTGTCGCCTTTTACGGCCGGCTGGTGACGGACAAGACCGAACTCCAGCCGCTGAGCGCGATCGAGGAGGTGGACAAGCTGAAGGCGCCTGTGCTTGGCCAATATGGCGCGCTGGACAAGGGCATTCCGGTTGCGGATGTGGACGCGATGCGGGCCGCGTTGACGAAGGCGGGGAAATCGCCGCCCGATATGATTACCGTGCATGAAGGCGCGGACCACGGCTTCATGGCGGATTATCGCCCCAGCTATAATGAAGCGGCCGCCAAGGCGGCCTGGGACGCGACGCTCGCCTGGTTCGGCAAATATGTGAAGGGGTGAGTTTTCGCGTCCGTACGTTCCGGCAGGGTGCCCGAAGCGCACGGACGCGGGATGTTGCTTATTTCCGCTTCATCGCTTCAACCGCCTCAAGCGTGCTCTTCACATGGCCGGCATAGTTCATCTCGCTATGGACGAAGGCGATGCGGCCCGACGGCGCGATGACATAGGATGTGCGGTCGGTCATGCCCGGCCGCATCTTCAGCGCCACGTCATATCCCGAAACGATGCCGGGTCCGGCTGACGCTACGGGGAATTTGCCCGCGCATTCCTTGGTGGAAAAGGAGACCAGATCGTCCACCGGGTCGGCCGACATGCCGATGACGGTTGCACCGGCCGCCTTGAACTTGTCGATATTTTCCGCGAATTCGCGCGCTTCGGCCGAACATCCCGGCGTAAACGCCTTGGGGAAGAAATAGAGCACCACCGGCCCGCGCTTCAGCTGGTGCGACAGGGTCAGGGTGAAGGGCTTGCCGGCCATCGCGCCGCGCGTGGTGAAATCGGGCGCCTTGGCTCCCACGGCGAGCGCCGCCATCGCCCCGCCGGAAGAAAATGTGGCAACGGCAGCGGCGGCGAGGATCAGGGGCAGGCGCTTCATATCGGGTTCCTTTGGCTCAGGGCACGGATGCGGGGGGTTCCCACAATTCGATCGCATTGCCCTCCGGGTCGTGAATGCGGGCAAAACGGCCGACCGCGGGATCGTTCCACTCGTCCTTTGTGATGATCGCAATGTCGGATGCGCGCAAGGCGGCAAGAAGGGAATCCAGCTCGGAAACCCGGAAATTCAGCATGAAAGCCTTGTCGGCGGCGAAATAGTCGCTGTCCGCCTTGAAGGGGGCGAACACCATCGGGCCGCCCAGTGTCTGCCACACCCATTCATTGGCCTGGGCATCGGGATCGGCGACGCAGCCACCACCGACATTGAGATGCGTGCGATACCAGGCGGCCAGCGCTTCGGGATCGCGCGCGCGGAAAAACAGTCCACCCATTCCCAGCACAGGCATGGCATCAGCTCCCTTTTTGCGGCGCAGCCAGGATAGCATGGCCTTGGGGCCGCGTCATCGGGAACCGGGCCGCGCCTGCCGGGTTCCCGTTCCATGCGCTTGTCGGCTGCCACTCTGGTCATGGTCCTGATACTCGCCGCTTGCGGCGGGGAAGATAATGGCGACAGTGACGGCAACCGCCGGCCAGGCGCGGTATCCAACATGCTCGATCAGGCGCTTCCCAACGCGCAGGATGTACCGACCCCAGCGAATGCGATCGATCCGGTGGAGCCCGCGCCGGCGATCAAAACACCGCCGCCCGCAACGGCCGGACTCGTGCCTGCGGCCTTTCAGGGGCGATGGGCCGGCCTCGATGACCGCTGCGGCGACAAGGCTGCGCCCATGGAATTGACGATCGCGGCCGATGAGCTGGTTTTTCACGAAAGCGTCGGCACGGTTAAGGCGGTGCGGAACGAAGCGGACGGTAAAGTCGCCGTCGATGCAAGTTTTACCGGTGAGGGGCAGAGCTGGACGCGTAGCCTGTCCATGGCGCTGGCCGCTGGCGGTCGGCGGCTCACCATCACCAACGACGGCGAAGCGGTGACGCGCAAGCGCTGCTGACGTACCCCTTTTCGTGGCGGGCGGTCCCCGCTACAGCCGCGACATGATCGGCCGCCTCACCCTGAGCGATTTCCGCAATCATGCGGACGCGCTGATCCTGCCCGATCATGCCTTCATCCTGCTGACCGGCGACAATGGGGCGGGCAAGACCAACATTTTGGAAGCGGTCTCGATGCTGGCGCCCGGTCGCGGCCTGCGCGGTGCGTCCTTGTCGGCGATGGCGCGGCAGGACGGGGCGGGCGGTTTCGGAATCGCTGCGGACGTGGACGGGGTGGTGCTGGGGACCGGCATCAACCCCGGTGCGCCCGAGCGGCGCCAGGTGCGGATAGGCGGCGTCACATCATCTGCCAATGCCTTGGCGGATCATCTATCTATCACCTGGCTGACGCCTGCGATGGACCGCCTGTTCCTCGACAGCCCCGGCGGCCGCCGCCGGTTTCTCGACCGCCTCACCCTGGCGCTGCATCCCGGCCATGCGGCACACAGCGCACGCTACGAAGCGGCCATGCGGGCAAGGAACCGGTTGCTGTCCGACGTGCGTCGCGCGGATCCGGCCTGGCTCGGCGCGCTGGAGGCGCAGATGAACGAGCACGGCACGGCGCTGGCGGCCGCGCGGGCAGATATGGTCTCGCACCTCAACGCCATGCTCACAGACCAGCCGGATGCGCCGTTCGCGCGACCGCTGGTGGCGATCGCGGCCGATGATGATGCGGGCGAGCCCCTCGATAGCCGGCTGGCGCGCGAACGGCGGCGCGACGCAGCGGCGGGCCGCACTCTGTCCGGGCCGCACCGCCACGATCTGTCCGTCATTCATGCCGCCAAGCGACAGGCCGCCGCCCTGTGTTCGACCGGCGAACAAAAGGCTCTGCTGCTTTCCATCCTGCTTGCCCATGCCGCGCTTATCGCGGGGCACCGTGGTCAACCGCCGGTGCTCCTGCTCGACGAAGTGGCGGCGCATCTCGACCCGCTGCGTCGCACCGCGCTGTTCGACCGGCTCGCCGCCACGGGCGGACAGATCTGGATGACGGGAACAGAATCCAGTCTTTTCAGTGATTTGTCGTCAGCTACCCGATTGACCGTAACCGCCGGTCACGTTTTCAGTTCCGCAACATAACGCGTCGACAAAACGATTCGTCGCCCGGCGCTTGTCGGTCAGGCCGCCGTCTGGCCTAAAGCCTCCATCGGGGCAAAAGCCTGAAAAGTCGGGGTCGCTATCACATGTCGGGTGGGTTTCGCGCGGTTTTCGCGTCGTTCATTCTTGCGCTCATGGCCATTATCGTTACGCCTGCGCAAGCACGTGGTCTCCAGTGCGCGCCGTTTGCGCGGCAAGTCTCAGGCATCGATATTCACGGCAATGCGAATACTTGGTGGGGCCAGGCGGACGGGCGGTATGCACGCGGCCATGAGCCCCGCGTCGGTGCCGTGCTGGCCTTTTCTTCCAGCCGGTCCATGCCGGTAGGCCATGTTGCGATGGTCAGCAAGGTCGTCGGGGATCGCGAAGTGTTGCTGACCCATGCCAACTGGTCGTATCGCGGCGGGATAGAGCGGGACGTGCGCGCCATCGACGTCTCGCCGAACAATGACTGGACCGACGTGCGCGTCTGGTACGGCCCGATCGGGGCGCTGGGCCTGCGGTCCAATCCTGCCAAGGGGTTCATCTACGCCGAAGCGCCGAAATCCCTGTCCCAGCCGGTACAGGTCGCCTCAGCCGACACGGCCGGCGGCGCATAATACCGCTTTTCGAGCGGTTTAACCTCTTCCTAAAGGATCGAGTCCTAGGCTCAGGACCCATTAAATTGCTTGTGTGAGGTGAGGTTGATTGATTCAATGGCGGTTCAAGGAGTGCTGCCATGAGTGATCTGATCTGGT
>NZ_JALJVY010000013.1 GCF_024168485.1 Sphingobium sp. OAS761 | reverse complement strand
CGACTTGGCTTTGCTACTGCGATCCGGGCCTAAGTCCCGAACCACACGAGCCGCCGCCCACATGTCCCTTCATCAATCAACAATGTCAAAGAACCGCCAAACACAAATGAGAACACGATGCCCGCCCCGTTCCTTGCGTTCCGGGGGACCTCGTCCTGCTATGTCGGCGACCAATCGCAGCGAGAACCATGGGCGCCCACCGCGTCGGTGAAATGCCCTCTAAGTCCATCATATGAGTCGGTCAACACCTAAATGACCAAAAGATGCGGAAATGCCCGCAATCGCCGTGAAGCCGGTATTCCCGGACGATCTTCGCTCTGGCGGGCACCATGCGTGAGCCATACATTGCAGGGTCGGGAAGAACATGCTCCTTTTGGGCGACAGGCCTGTGCGCACAGATTCGGCCTACAGAAAGGATAGAGACACGGTGACGATCGCAAAGCCCCTGCTTCTTGCATTCCTGGCCGCCGGCGCGGCGCTTCCGGCATCCGCCGCCCCTGGCGCAACCGGCGACGCCGCCAAGGGCAAGCTGGTGTTCGCCCGCTGCGCCATGTGCCATGATGTGAAGCCCGGCGCGGTGAAGATGGGCCCGCCGCTCAACGGCCTGTTCGGGCGCACGTCGGGGGCGGTTGCCGGCTTCGCTTATTCGCCCGCCATGCAGAAGGCCAAGATCCGGTGGGACGCCAAGACGCTGGACGCCTTCCTCACCAAGCCGTCCGGCCTTGTCCCGGGCAACCGCATGGCCTTCGCCGGCGTACCGGCGGCGGCGGACCGCGCCAACCTGATCGCCTATCTGGCCGGCGCGACCAAATAGCGCCCGCGGCTAGAACGCGTCGGCCGGGAGCGCCATCAGCGGACCCGCGCCGGCGGCGATCGCCTCTGCCAGGCCGCGGCTCTGCGGCAGCACCCGCAGCGCGAAGAAGTCCGCGACCTGCCGCTTCGCCCCGTGCAGCGGTGCCTCTCCCGTCGCGGCGCCAGCCATGCGCGTCCACATCCAGCCGAAGCTGACCAGCGCGAACAGGCGCAGATAGTCGACTGCCGCCGCTCCGACCGCGTCGCTGTCCGCCCCGCCCAGTGCAGCCGTCGCCTCGCGCAGCAGGTCCAGCGCCTCGCGCGTCCGCAGCGATACCGGCAGATCGGGCACGGCGTCCAGGTCCGCCGCAATCAGGTCGAAGAAGCCCGTGGCCACCGATCCGCCGCCCAGAGGCAGCTTGCGGCCTACCAGGTCCATCGCCTGCACCCCGTTCGTGCCCTCGTAAATCTGCGCGATCCTCGCGTCGCGGACATATTGCTCCATCCCCCATTCGCGGATGTAGCCATGCCCGCCGAACACCTGCTGCGCATCGACGGCGCCTTCGAAGCCGAGATCGGTGAACGCCGCCTTCACGACCGGCGTCAGCAGCGCCACCAACGCGTCGGCCTTTGCCCGCTCGGCGGCGTCGGGATGGTGACGCGCCCGGTCCAGTTGCAGCGCGGTCCAGCCGGCCAGTGCCCGCCCCGCCTCCACGAAGGCGCGAGTCTTCAGCAGCATCCGGCGCACGTCGGCATGGTCGATGATCGGCACCGGCCCGCGCGCGCCGTCGGCGCTGCGCCCCTGAAGCCGATCCTTCGCATAGGCGGCCGCCTGCTGATAGGCGGCGCCCGCGATCCCCAGCCCCTGGATGCCGACCATCAACCGTTCGGCATTCATCATGGTGAACATGGCGGCAAGCCCGCGGTGCGCCTCGCCGACCAGCCAGCCCGTCGCCCCGTCATAATTCATGACGCAGGTGGGTTGCGCGTGAATGCCCATCTTCTTTTCCAGCGCGCCCACCGACATCGCATTGCGGGCGCCATCGGGCAGCAGCTTGGGAACGAGGAACAGGCTGATGCCCTTCACACCGGGCGGCGCATCGGGCAGGCGGGCCAGCACCAGATGGACGATGTTGGGCGCCAGGTCATGATCGCCGGAGGAAATGAAAATCTTCTGCCCGGTCACGGCGTAACTGCCGTCGCCCCTGGCCTCCGCCCGCGTCTTAAGCAGGGCCAGGTCGGTTCCCGCGCCGCTTTCGGTCAGCGCCATCGCGCCGGTCCACGCCCCGCTCACCAGCGGCGGGAGGTAGAGCGCCTTCAATTCGTCGCTCGCATGGGCTGCGATCGCTTCGGTGGCACCGCGCGTCAGGCCGGGGAAAAGCCCGAAGGACAGGTTGGCGGCCGACAGCATCTCGTCCAGCCAGAGCTGGAGGATGAAGGGCAGCCCCTGTCCGCCATGGGCCGGATCGGCGGCGAGCGCAGGCCAGCCGGCACCGGCGAAAGCGCCATAGGCCTCCGCGAAGCCCGGCGGCGTAACGACCGCGCCGTCGACCAGTCGGCTGCCCTGCTCGTCCCCCTCGCGATTGAGCGGATGCAATTGTTCGGCGCAGAATTTCCCAGCCTCGTCCAGCACCGCCACCGCCAGATCGGCGTCCACGTCCCGGCCCATTTCGGCCATGGCGGCATCGAAACCCAGCACTTCGTTCAAAAGAAAACGGTAATCGTCGATCGGGGGGGAATAATTCTGCATCGCGGCACCTCTCCCAACGTCATATACCAAACACTTGTTACAGTATCAACCCGGGTGCAATCGCCGCCTGTCGTGTCGGAATATCCGGGCTATCTGCCCGGCGATCTCGCGCGGGGAAAGGCGCCCGGGCCGATACCAGTCCGCAGCCGAATTGAGCTGCGTCAGCAGCAGGTTGCGATACAGGGACCGGTCGATTTCCGGCGGCAGGGGCAGCGCATCGACCAGTACGCGGAAAAGATTCTCGAAATCGTCACGCCGTTCGATCAGCGCGGCCCGGACCCGGTCGGGCACTTCGCGAAAATCGTTCATCATCGGCGTGGTGAGCGAATCGGGTGCAAGCTGGACCTCCAGCAGCGCGGCAATGGCCGCTTCCAGCCGCGCCCATGGGTCGGTTTCCGCTGCGACCGCCGCCATGATCCGGGCCTCCGCGCCGTCCAGCGCGCCGTGATGCAGTTCGACGAACAGCGCATCCTTGGACCGGATATGATGATAGAGCGACCCGCCCAGCACGCCCGCCGCATCGCCGATGTCCCGCATCGACGTGCCGCGATAGCCCTTGCGCGCGAACAGGCGCGCGGCGATCTCCAATATCTGCCGGCGGCGCGCGCCCGCGCCTTCCGTCTCGACCGTCCTGTCCTGCGCTGCCCTGTTCATGGCAGGCGACTAGCACGAAACGGCCGGGCAAATCATCCCGCCTGTCCCTTTCCGTCGCTCGTCCGTCGCATTAGGATCGCCGTCATGACCCATGATATTGCCGATCTGATCGATCCCCTCGTCGCGTTTCGCCGGGACATCCATGCGCATCCCGAACTGGGCTTCGACGAAAGGCGCACCGCCGGACGCATTGCCGAACGGCTGCGCGCGCTGGGTCTGGAGGTCCATGAAGGCGTCGGCCGGACGGGTGTGGTGGGCGTTCTGCGCCATGGCGGGTCGGCTCGCAGCATCGGGCTGCGCGCGGACATGGACGCCCTGCCCATCGAGGAACGCACCAACCTGCCCTATGCCAGCCGCACGCCCGGCAGCTTCCATGGCTGCGGCCATGACGGCCATGTGGCCATGCTGCTGGGCGCGGCGGAGCAACTGGCGCGAACGCGTGCTTTCCACGGAACGGTCCATTTTTTCTTCCAGCCCGCCGAGGAAGGGCTGGGCGGCGCGCGGGAAATGGTGAAGGAGGGTTTGTTCGAACGGTTCCCGTGCGACCGGGTGTTCGCGCTGCATAACTGGCCGGATCTTCCCGCCGGCACCATCGCCACCCGACCCGGACCGATCATGGCGGCGGCCGACCGGTTCGACATCCTGCTGGAAGGGCGCGGCGGCCATGCTGCGATGCCGCAGGACACGCCCGACGCGATCCTGGCCGCGGCGCTGCTGGTGACGCAGCTCAACAGCATTGTGTCGCGCCGGATCGTGCCGACCGGGTCCGCCGTGCTGTCGGTGACGCAGATCCATGGCGGCGATACTCATAATGTCCTGCCCGCAACAGTCGCGATCACCGGTACGGTCCGCAGTTTCGACGCTGACGTGCAGGACCGGATCGAAGCGGCCATCCGGCAGATCGCGGCGGGCGTCGCGGCGACGGACGGGCTTGCCGCACAGGTGGATTATCACCGCAATTACCCCGCGACGGTGAACGATGCCGACGCGGCACAGGAGGCGCTCGACGCCGCCGCAACGGTCGGCACCGCGCTCCTTGCGCCCGATCCGGCGCTGACGTCCGAGGATTTCGCCTATATGCTCCATGCCTGCAAGGGCGCCTATATCTGGCTGGGTCAGGGGCGGGCGGAAGGAACGGTGCCGCTTCACAACCCCCATTATGACTTCAACGACGACGTGCTGGCGCTGGGCGTGCGGCTGCACGTCGCGCTGGTCGAGCGTCATCTGGCCTGAGCGCGCGGGCGCCGGGCGCTTTCCTACAGGCGCGTCGCCATGCTATCGTCGCGCCCGGCTCTTTCCCACCGTTCGCTTTCCCGTCCCGCGCCGCCCGTGGTTCCCGCGCGGCGCGACTTTGCAAAAAATCTCCTATTGCGAAATCGTCGCCGGAGGTCCGTATGCATGCACGCGCGATGCCTGCAACTGTGTTAACTTCGCAACCCAGCTCATGCTTGCGAAATCGTCGCGACGGCGTTTCGGTGCTGCTGACGCGACCCCGCGCCGGGCGTCAGAACCAGAAGCGCGCACCCATGACCAGGCTGGTGGCCGAGACCCCGTCCCCGTCCGCCCGGGCCATGCGGGCCGTGCCGCCGACCTTGCGCTCCCAATTGACGCCCACATAGGGCGCGAATTCACGGACGATCTCGTATCGCAGCCTCAGGCCCAGTTCCACCGTCGACAGGCCGGCTCCGATGCCGAGTTCCGGCACTGTCTGCGCGGCGATATTCACCTCGGCGGCGGGCTGGAGGATCAGCCGCTGCGTTATGCGCTGGTCGTAGCTGCCTTCCAGCCGCAGATGGGCTTCGCCCTTGTCGGACAGAAAGGCCTGTGCCTCCAGTTCGAAGAAATAGGGCGCCAGCCCCTCTATGCCGATGGTCGCATAGCTGCGCTGCGGCTGCGGGCGAATGTCGTGCCGCACACCAGCCAGCAGGTTCCACCAGGGATTGATCGCGCGGCTGTAGAGCAGCTGCACCTCCGCGCGCTCCAGCGATCCGTCCACCTGCCCTTCGCCTTCGGACTTCACGGCCAGGCGATCGATGTCACCGCCGATCCATCCCTCACCTTCCCAATGATAGCCGTCCGCCCCCTTGCCGGCGCGATATTCGGCACGGTCTATCATCAGTTGCGAAAAGGCCATGCCGCCATTTTCCCTCCGCAGCGCAGCGCGGGCGCGCGCCATCCGTGCCGGGTCGTAAAGGGCGTCGGCGGCATGGTCCGTCGGGATGGGCGGCGGCGTTCCCGCCCGGATCGTCGGAGGCGCGCCGGGCATGGCATGGCCGGCATGGGCCCCCGCGGCCGACGTGGGGAGTGGCATGGTATGGACACCATGGTCCATCGCGCCGTGATCCATCGGCGCCGGATCATCCTGCGCGCGGGCGGTCGCCGGCACCGCCAGCATCAGCGCGACCAGGGCCGCGCGGATCATGCCGCCCCTGCGTCGTGGCGCACGGTGACGACACGCATCATCCCGGCATGCATGTGCAGCAGCATGTGGCAGTGAAACGCCCAGTCACCCAGCGCGTCGGCGGTCAGATCGAAACTGACCTTGCCCCCCGGCAGCACGTTCACCGTATGCTTGCGCGGATTGTAGCCCGGCTCGCCCGTCACCAGCTCGAAGAAATGGCCGTGCAGGTGGATGGGATGCGGCATCATCGTATCGTTGATCAGCGTGACGCGCACCCGCTCCATGTGGCGGAATGGAATGGGATCGGCGCCGTCCGAAAGCTTCACCCCGTCGAACGACCACATATAGCGTTCCATATTGGCGGTCAGGTGGATGTCGAGCGCGCGGGTCGGCGCGCGCTTGTCGGGATTGGGTTCCAGCGATCGCAGGTCCGCATAGGTCAGCACCCGGTGATCGACATGCTCCAGACCGGTCGGGCGGTCGGCAGTCCGGTCGGCGGGCATCGGCGACAATGTCGCGACGCCGGGACCGAGCGGCACCGTGGGCGCGGCCGCCTGGTCCCGCATCTTCATGCTGTGCCCTCCCATTTGGGACGGCCCTTCCATCGGCGCCATGTGGCCATGGTCCATCCCGGCCATGGCACCCATGCCTGCCATGTCCATGCCCATGTCCTTCATGCCGAGCAGCGGGCGTTGCCGCAGCGCGGGCACCGGCGCGACCATTCCGGCATTGGGAGCCAATGTGGCGCGCACCAGGCCGGACCGGTCGATCGCTTCGGCGATCAGGCCATAAGCCCTGGCCTCCGGCGGCGCGACGATCATGTCGTAGGTTTCGGCGATGCCGATCTGGAATTCGTCCGTTTCCACCGGTGCGACATTCTGTCCGTCGCATGCCACCACGGTCATCGGCAGGCCGGGCAACCGGACATTGAAATTCGTCATGGCGGACGCATTGATGATGCGCAGCCGCACCCGCTCGCCGGGGCGGAACAGGCCGGTCCAGTTTTCCGCCGTGCCATGGCCGTTCACCAGATAGCTGTAGGTCGCGCCGGTGACGTCCGAAATGTCGGTCGGGTCCATCCGCATCGCGCCCCAGTCGATCCGGTCCCTGAGCGGCTGGTCCTTGCCCGCCAGCAGCCCCGCCAGGGTCTGACGCTGCATGTTGTAATAGCCACCCGTCTGCTTCAACCGGGTCAGCAGCATATGGGGGTGCACGGGGCTCCAGTCGGCCAGCACGATCACATGTTCGCGCTCACTCGCCACCGCATCGGGCCCGGCCGGATCGATCACGATCGGACCATAATGGCCCATCGCCTCCTGCATTCCGGAATGGCTGTGATACCAATAGGTGCCCGACTGCCGGACCGGGAATTCATATGTGAAACGCTCGCCCGGCGCGATGCCCGGGAAACTGATGCCTGGCACGCCGTCCATCTGGAACGGCACGATCAGGCCGTGCCAGTGGATCGAGCTATCCTCGCGCAGGCTGTTATGCACCGTCAACCGGACGGTCTGGCCTTCCTTCAGGCGAACCAGCGGCGCCGGGATGGACCCGTTGATACCGATCGCATGCCACGACCGCCCGCCGGTCGAGAAATGAACATCGCCGATATGCAGCATGATGTCGTTGCCCGACACCGTTTCCCCGCCCCGGACAAGACCGGCCGTTCCGCTGCGCGCCCAGGCGGGGCAGGCGGTGGCCAGCGGCAGGGCAAGGGCGGATGTGATCAGGGTACGGCGGTCAACGATCGGAAGAGGCATGGCGCTTCTTATTGTGGAACACGACGCATGCGAAGCCTTGTCGGGTGCTGATAGGGACAGGCGTCATGATCGCTCCACGGCAATGTCCCGCTGCGCGTCCTGCAACCCGGCCGTATTGAACGGCCGAATAGCGCAAAGCATGGCGACCCAGTGCCGTTGCAGCAACGTCCGTTCCCGGTCCCGTTCGGCCAACTGATGGGTGTCGCGCCGAAAGCGCTCCATCATTTCCGCAAGTTCCGCCATGCCGGCGTTGGACAATTTCAGCAGTTCGGACGCGTAGACCGCATCGGGCGCGGCGAAGTCCATTGCCAGGAACTGCTGCTTCATGTGCTTTTCGAACAGCGTGCGCATCGGCGCCTTGCGAAAGATCAGCGTACGATCGACCAGCGGGCGGATGCGGCCGTCGCGCAGTCGGTCGATCAGCGCCAGCCGTTCCAGCCGGGCCAGCGCCGCATCCAGTTCCGACCGGGGCAGGAAAAAATCCTCCGACAACTCGCATGGAGAGGCCCCGGCAAGCAGCGCCATGAACAGCAGGGACAGGAAGGCGTCGGCCGACAGCGCCCGCTCCTGCGCCAGCGTGAGTTCGCGCACGAGCCCCGATCGCGACAATTCCGCCTCCCGCGCCAGTTCCGCGATGGTCATTCCGCACAATCCCGCCAGGCGATCCAACCGGTCGAGCGACAGGGAACGGCCCGCGATCCAGCGCTTCACCGTCGCCTCGCTTACCCCCAGCTCCCCCGACAGGCGCGTCGCGGTCCAGCCGTCGCTGCGCAGATGGCGACGCAGAACGGCGAGCATCGCCGTACCAGAGGAATCGGATCGCATGATGATCCGATTGATCACAGAAGATGATCCGATTCTCAAGGCCCGACTTCGGAAGACTGGCTGCTTGGGGTAGCATCGCGCGATCACAGCCCCCGGCGCAGGCACGGGCAGGCCCCTTAGGAGAGGGACAGCAATGGACGATATGTTGATCAGGAACGGCACCGTTGTCGATGGCACCGGCGCGCCCGCATTCGCCGCAGACGTGCGTGTGCGCGACGGACGGATCGCGCAGGTCGGCCCCGGCCTGGAGGAGCAGGGCGAACGCGTGTTCGACGCCAGCGGATGCCATGTTACCCCCGGCTTCATCGAAAGCCACACCCATTATGACGGGACGATGTGGTGGCAGCCGGACCTCGATCCGCTGCCCGGCTATGGCGCGACGACGATGATCCTTGGCAACTGCGGCTTTTCCGCCGCGCCGCTGCACAAATATATGCCGGCGCAACGCGAAATGATCGGCATCTTTTCCTTTTTCGAGGATATCCCGCAGGAACCGTTCTTGCAGAACCTGCCCTGGGACTGGAACAGCTGGTCGGAATATCGCGCGTCGGTCGAACGGAACGTGCGGGTGCCGCTCAATTATGCCGCCTATGTCGGCCATATCGCCATCCGCCTTGCGGCGATGGGCATAGAGGCATGGGATCGGGAAGCCACACCGGACGAAATCGCGCGCATGGCCGAACTGCTGGATGACGCGCTGGCTGCGGGTGCGCTCGGCATGTCCGACAATATGCACGATCATGACGGCCAGGACCGCCCGGTTCCGACGCTCAGGGCGAACGATGCCGAGTTCGAGGCCCTGTTCGACGTGATGGAGCGCTACCCCGATTGCTGCTACCAGGTGATCGTCGACACTTTCATGCGGATGACAGGCCCTGCCAACCTGGAACGCCTGTCACGCCTGCTGTCCGGGCGCAGAATCCGCGTGCAGATCGCGGGCGCGGTGCCGACGCTGGAATTCCAGAAGGGCATATTGCCGGCGATGCAGGACAGCCTGCGCAAGATGCGGGACGCCGATGTCGATGTGTGGCCCGGCTTTGCCCATGTCTCGCCCACCTCGACGCTCAGCCTCGTCAAATCGCTGATCTTCGCCCAGTCCAACGATTATGTCTGGCACGAAGTCGTGCTGGCCGACGACCATGCCGAAAAGGCGCGGCTGCTGGCCGACCCGGACTGGCGCGCCCGCGCCCGCGACAGCTGGGATACCCAGGCATGGGACCATTCGCCGCTCAAAAATCCGCAGGACCTCCACCTGCTGGACAGCGAAAATGGTGCCGGCCCGCTCAACGTCACGCTCAAGGATTATGCCGACACTTTGGGGCTGCACCGGTCCGATGCCATGGCCGAATGGATATTGCGCAACGGGACACGCTCCACCGTCCACATGGCGCCCTTCCCCAAGGACGAGGCGCTGACCATCGAACTGATGCGCGACCCCAGGACGGTCGGCAATATTTCCGATGCCGGCGCGCATTTGCAGATGCTGTGCGGCGGCGGCGAGAATGCGCTGCTGCTCACCCAATATGTGCGCGACGAAAGGAAGATCAGCATCGAGGAAGCCGTGCATGTCATGACCGGAAAGCTGGCGGCCCATTTCAATCTGGCCGATCGCGGCGTGATCGCCGTTGGCCGCAAAGCCGACATCGCGGTGTTCAACCTGGAGGAGATCCAGAGGCAGGCGATGGAAAAGGCGTTCGACGTGCCCGACGGCAAGGGCGGCATGACCTGGCGTTTCACGCGCAAGCCCATGCCGACGCGGCTGACGCTGGTGAACGGCGTCCCGACTTTCGAAAACGGCGCCTACACCGGTGCGAAGCCCGGACGCTTCCTGTCGCCGGCGATCGACGCCGACAAGGTCGCGATCGCGGCGGAATAGAGAAATGCCACGCGCTGCACCGTCCGGCGCCGATACACGCCGGTCCCATTGTGATCAGGAAGGATGCTTGAGATGAACGAAGCCAGAATCGGCGAAGCCGACCGCGCCTATTTCAACGGCGCCATAAAGATGGTGACGACGGACAGTTCCGTGCTCGTCAGTTCGTCCCGCTATCTCAACCACGCCCCGCTCCGTGCATTGATCGCGCAGGAAATGCTGCGCCGGAACGGCGCGGACATGCCCAATACGGCCTATATTCCCGAAGTCGCACAGATTTTTCACGAACTGGAGGACATGCCGCGCATCATCGAGCTGTTCGAAATGGAAAAGGCACGGCTGCCACTGTTTCGCCAATGGCTGGACGACCGGAACCTGTCGAATTTCACCATCACTGAACTCGACCATTGCGCGCCGGGTACGCTGGGGGCGGCGATCCGCGACTTCATGGTCCATTCGGGCTATCAGCTCGATCTGTTTTTCCAGGAAGTGCAGGTCGTCAACGATTTCACCTTCTATCTGCGCCAGACTGCGCTGACCCATGACATCGAGCATATGGTTACGGGGTTTGGCCCCAATCATGGCGGTGAAATCGCCCTGCTCACCGCGAACATGCACGCCAAGGCCCGCTATTTCCATCCGGAACTGTTCGCCTTTTTCACCCGCATCGCCTTCTATCTGAAAGCCAAGACGATCATGAAGGACGGGCTGCATTATCCGCAGGCGATGGTGGTCAATCTGGAGGCCGAATATCGCGGCGCGGAGCAGGGCCGAAACTGGAAATACCCGCTGATGCTGGTCGACTGGCGCGCCCATGTCGACCGTCAGATCAGCGAGATACGCGCAGAGCTAGGCATCACGCCGGTGGAGGAAGGCCTGTGGCTCGACACCAACCGGCTCTGCAACGAGGACGATCCCGATTATGGCAGGCCCGCGCTTCAGGCTGCCGAATAATTCTCCCGGCGGACCCGCCCCCCGGGTTCCCGGCTTCCTGCCCCGCCGTCCAGATGATCCGGACGGCGGGGTCTTCAAGGCCCGATGCCCAGGATCGACGGCAAATCCGATGCTAGAAGATCATGCCGTGGGTGGGAATAACCGGCACATTGGTCCAACGACCCTCCAGCGTTCTATACCAGCCGCCGGCGGCCAGGGCGCCGCCGTCGATGTTCAGCGAAGCCCCGGTCATCCATGAGGCCATCGGGCTGGCGAGAAAGGCTATGCCGTTCGCTATGTCATCCGGCGTGCCGAAACGGCCGAGCGGGATCCATTCGCGGGCGCCGTCGGCATGTTCGGGCTTGAGATACTGCGACATGGGCACCTGAGCCGTTTCGGTCGTTTCCGGCGCGACCAGATTGACGCGTATGCCCTCCGGACCCAGTTCGAGCGCCAGGCTTTTGGTAAATCCCACCAGCCCGGTCTTGAAAGCGCTGTAGACGCTGTTGTTGGGAATGCCGCGAAACCCCTCGATGGAAGAAACGCTGACGATGCTGGAGCCGGGTGCCCGGCGGCGAAGCCGCGGGATCATCGCCCGCGTCATGCGGAATATTTGCAGCATGTTGACGGCATAAAGCTGGTCGATCTCCTCGTCCGAAATGCGCTCGAACGGCTTCACATGGCCCAGGAAATCGCCGACATTGTTGACCAGCACGTCCAGCCCGTCGCCGCGCCCGTCGACCGCATCCGCCAGACGGGCGATGTCCCCGGCAACCGTGACGTCGCCATGCAGGACGACATGGCCATCGCCCAGCGACTGGCGCAACGCATCGGCCCGCGCCGCGTCCCGCTCGATGGCGATCACAGAGGCCCCGCCCCCGGCGAAGAGACAGCAGGCCGCGCGGCCGATACCTTCGCCGCCGCCCGTTACCAGCACAGCCTTTCCGGTAAAATCCAGCATCACCGCTCTCCCTGCCATTGCATTGTCCCGGCCCGGCCGGAAACATTTTCCGGGGAACATGCCGTCGACCGGGAGGGACGACAAGCCCGGAACACCGATCGCGTGGCCGACGTAAACGACCCTAATCCAAATGGATGATGCGACGCGTCCGGCGTTTCGCGATGGTGACGCAAACGGAGAGGAGCAGTCGGGCATGGAGAGCATGCTGCAGAATCTGGCCGACCAGGCCATGATTCGCCGGACGGCCGAATTATATGCGCAGGGGGCCGACAGGCGTGACAAGGCGTCCTGGCGCGCCGTCATGACCGAGGATTATCTGCTGGAAGGCCCCGGTTTCACGACGCGCGGACGCGATGCCAACCTGAAGTCGATCGACCTGTTGGAGCGGATGTTCCGCAGCACCCAGCACCGCATCCATCAGGTCATTGCGACAATCGACGGTGACCGGGCCAGTGGCGAAACCTATTGCACCGCCGACCATCTGCTGCGCGACAGCGACGCCATCCTGATTTGGGCGATCCGCTATCAGGACGAATGGCGGCGCGAGGCGGACGGGCAATGGCGCTTTGCCCATCGCCGGCTGATCGTCGACTGGCAGGAAACACGTCCCGTTTTGCTCGAAGGTTCGCCATGACGATGCTGACCAACAGGACCGCGTTCGTCACCGGGGCATCGGGCGCCATCGCAACCGCCTGCGCCATCGCATTGGCGGCGGACGGGGCCAGGCTGGCGCTGATGGCCCGGCGCGCGGACGCGCTGGACGAAGCCCGCGCCGCGATCAGGGATGCCGTGCCGGACGCGCAGATCACCCCCATCCTGGGCGACTGCGGCGACGAAGCCGCCGTCAAGGCCGCGATCGGGCAGGCGCACGGCATCGCCGACCGGCTTGACATTGCGCTGGCGACGGTGGGCGGCGGCGGCTTTGTGCCCTTCATGATGCTGCAATCGGACATGATAAGGGAAACGCTGGAAACCAACCTGCTGAGCGCCTTCTTCGTCATACGCCACGCTGTCCCGCTGATGGCCAAAGGCGGATCGATCGTCTGCACATCGTCCAGTTCCGCGACGCTGACCTTTCCCTATCTGAGCGCCTATCACATCGCCAAGTCCGCACTCGAGGGCATGGTGCGCGCCGCGGCCGACGAGCTGGGCGGGACGGGAATCCGTATCAACGCGGTCCGCCCCGGTCTGACGCGCGCACGCGGAACCGCCGGACTCGTCGAACGCCCGGAAGTGCTGGATCAATTTCTCGATGATTTCCCGCTGCGTCGGGTCGGCGAACCGGATGACATTGCCCGTGCCGTGCGCTTTCTGGCCGGGCCGGAAAGCGGATGGATTACGGGCGAATGCCTGTCGGTCGACGGCGGCAATCATCTGCGCGGCAGTCCGGATCTGACCCCGATGGTCGAAGCAATATATGGAAAGCCACGGGTGGATAAGGCCCGGGCGGGAAAGGATGATGGCGAATGAAGGTCCTTATTGTTGGCGGCACCGGTGCGTTGGGCGGACACGCCGCCGCACATCTGAAGGCTCGCGGGCACAGCGTTTCCGTTGCCGGCCGCAAGCCGCCGGTCCCCGGCACGCCGATGGCAGACATGTCCTTCCTGCAGGGCGACTATGTTGCGGGAGATTTCACCGCCGATCGGCTGGAAGGCTTTGACTGGATCGTGTTCGCGGCCGGCAACGATCCGCGCCATGTTCCCCGCGGCGCCGATTGGGACGCGTTTCTGCAAAAGGCCAATCACGACGCCGTGCCTGCCTTCTTCGCCGCCTGCCGGGAAGGCGGCGTCAAGCGCGCAATCCAGTTGGGCAGTTTCTATCCGCAAGCGGCGCCCGAACTGCTGGCGCACAACAGCTATATCCGGTCCCGCCTCGCCGCGTGCGAAGGCGCCAGGGCGCAGGCCGCGCCGGGTTTCGACGTGATCAGCGTCAACGCCCCTTTCATGTGCGG
Source organism: Sphingobium sp. OAS761 (assembly GCF_024168485.1). Taxonomy (GTDB): domain Bacteria; phylum Pseudomonadota; class Alphaproteobacteria; order Sphingomonadales; family Sphingomonadaceae; genus Sphingobium. Next base: position 123,734 of record NZ_JALJVY010000013.1, on the reverse strand, counting down.
CACGGTACCCGGTCTGCCCAGCCCCATCTTCGAACCCTATGTGCAGTGGGCGGAAGGCCGCCTGCCGATCGGGGCCTATGCGCCGCCGGGTGGCACGAACATCATGTCCTATCGATCGCTGTCCGAAGCGATCGAGGGCGCCCTGCTGCGCGGAGAGCCCGGAAAGGCCTATCTGGTCGGCGACGAGACGCTGGCATGGCGGGATTATTTCCAGCTTTTCTTCGACGCGGTCGGCAGCGACGTTCGGGTCGAAACCCGCGACCAGGAATTGCCCCTGTTGCCGGACCCTGCGATCCCGCAGGGTCGCGGCAACTGGATACGGTATGAACCCGACGCGGCGGAGGTGGCGCTGCTCGACTATCGCCGCAACGACATCAAGGCCGCTGTCGCGCAGGTGGCCGCCCAGTTCGGCACGCCGCGCTGACCCCGCCCCCTGTCCAGACAAGACTTGCACCCTCGCAACGGATGCGCAGAAGGCGGACGGCGCATCCGGTCAGGCCGAAGGGATGGCTTCGGGCGTAACCCAGTCTATTTCTGCGGACAGGATATAATCCTCTATATTGTGGGGGCCGGCGCGGCTTTCGTCGTTCGAATAGAGCCCGGTTTCCGCATCATAGTCGGTCCGGCTCACCCGCTTGCGATCGGGGTCGGCATAATAGCGCGCCGATCCAGCGGCAAAATCGGGATGGCTGACCGCCCAGTTCAATATGCCGTTTCGCTCATCGAGCAGGGCAAAGGGGATGGTGAATCCGTTCTGCTGGCGGACACGCGCTATTTCCCGCCACACGGCCAGAAAGGCCTCCTTCTGGTCAGGGCGAAAGCGATAGCGCTTGAATTGCGTGGCGGACGTTACCGGCATGGCGTTCATTCCTGGCTCCGGCGCGCAAGTTCGGCGACATCTACCCTGTCCAGCAGGCGCAGAATCCCGGCGCGGCTTTCGGGTTCGGCGAGATCCGGAAAATGCCCGACATCGGGGACCTCCACCCTCTCCAGCGCAGGCAGCGCGGCGGTCGAAACACCATTGCGCTGGACCACCGTGCCACTCAATATGGTCGCTACATAACCTTCGGCATCCTGCGTCACCCGCCGGCCGCCTTCTGGCAGGTCGTGCAGGACATGGGGCTCGCGCAGGCGCAGCCGGTCGAAATCGATCAGGTTGACGTCGGCCTTATATCCCGGCCGTAACAGCCCGCGGTCGGCCAGACCCATCGTCCGCGCCGGAATATCGCTCAGACCCCGCACCACATCAGCCAGCGAAAGGCGCCCGCCCCGCACGCGATCGCGCGCCCAATAGTGCAGCAGATGCGTCGGCAGGCTGGCGTCGCACAGAAACCCCAGATGGGCGCCCCCGTCTCCCAAGCCAAAAACGGTGTGGGGATGCGACAGCATGGCAAGCGACGGTTCCAGATTGCCGTAGGCGGAATTGACGCTCGGCAACATCAGCACGCCGCGCCCGCCATGCGCCAACATCGCATCATAAGCCTCTGCCCCCGGCGCACGATCGCGAACGGAGAATCGATATAGTCGCGGCAGCAATGCGGCGGCTCTGTCACATGCGAATCGGCAGAGATGATACCGGCAGGAAGATCGACATCCATGCCTAGGGCGCCGGCATCATTCAGGGTTTCCAGAATCGGATTGACAATAGCGGTCGCCATGAACGCTGCATCCTCTCTCTCTATCAACCGAACGGTTGCATATCGTTCAACGTGACGCGGGAAATTGCGTGATGCAAGTCTCCGCTGCAAGCAAGCAGTCCCGAGCTTCAGCCGGTCTGGCGCGCCGCTGCATGACGCCCGGCACGACGCCCAGAAAATACGCAGTCCGCCACCGCCAGTCCGCTGACGTAAAGATTGGAACACAGGCCGATCGCAGTCCGGCCGGCAGCGAACAGGCCCTTGACCGCGCTGCCGTCGCCACGCAGGACCTGACCGCTGTCCTCCGCAACCTTGAGGCCTCCCAATGTCATGCAGGGCAGCGGCGCATATTTTGCGGTGATGGACTGATCCACGGCATAAAAGGGCCCCTGTTCGAAGGCATGCAGTTCGTCGCCTTCCTTGCCATAAGGGTCCCGGCCTTGTCCGCGCGCGGCGCTGTTATATTCAGCGACCGTCTGCGCGAATATGGCCGGATCGAAACCCATCTTGCGCGCCAGCGCGTCGAGCGTGCCAGCTTTTTTGCGTCCGAAACGCATCGCCAGCATCGCGGGATAGCGCTGGAACGCGAGGATTTCGGGATGGCGAACCTGCGCCCGCGCGGCCTTTACCAGAGCGGCGTCCAGGATCAGCCAGCCGACTCCGGCATGGCCTTCCACCATGGCACTGCCGATCGCGGCGCCATAATGGGTTTCATTGACGAAACGCGCGCCAGTGGCATCGACCAGCATCCCACGGGCCCAGGCAGACGGCGGATTGAGAAACCGCCACGCGCTGCAATGGTCCAGCCGGTCCACGTCGCCGCCCACGCTCTGGCCCAGCAGCATGCCCGCACCGGTATCGCCCGCCGTACCTTGCGGCATGCCCTTGATATAGGCCGGGGCATGATCGGCGATCATCTGGCGGTTGTATATGAAGCCGCCGGTGGACAGGATGACGCCGCCTCGTGCCCGCACGCTGATACGGCGGCGCGCCCTGCGTTCGATGGCATCGGCCCGGCGCATCAGCCGGGCACCGCGCGCGCGCGTCAGGGTCGCTCCCGGATAGGCGGGCGGCAACAGGCGCGTCCAGAATTCACTACGCCGCACCAGCTTGGCATAGGCTTCGGAATCACGTCCGTCCGGCGGCATGTGGTCGGCTTCGACACCGACGACCGCACCCGACGCGTCGACGATCAGGCGCGCGACTTCCGTCCGGCGCAGGACAGTCGCGCCGAGCCGCTCGGCCGATGCCTCCAGCGGAAAATACAGTCCTGCGCCATAGCCTTCCGCCGATTTGGTGGGCGGCAGGAACGCGCGATGGCCACGCGCGGCGGGCCGGGCGAGATGACGATAGGGCGCGGCCAGCGAACTGTCCGAATGATAAAGATAATAGCTGGTATGCGGATAGGATGTCTTGCCGGGATACAGCTTGCCTGAAAAGCGCACGCCATGATGCGTCATCCATTCGGCGTCCGCGGCGCTGCCCGCGCAGAAACGGCGCAGGACGTCGTCGCTGACCACGCCCTGGGTTTCTTCGCGAAGATAGGCGAACATCTCTTCCGCGCTGTCGTCGACGCCGGCCTCGCGCTGGGCCGCGGTCCCGCCCCCCGCATAGAATATCCCGCCATTGACCGCCGTCGATCCCCCGCCGCCGAAACGCTCTAGCGCAATCACGCTCGCCCCGTCCTCCAGCGCCTGGATTGCCGCGCACACGCCTGCTCCGCCAAGACCGACGACCAGCACGTCAGCCTCCATGTCCCAGTGGATGGCCTCGTCCTGCGCAAGGCGGCGGGCGGTTTCGATGCCGGCGACGGCGTCCTGCGCCGGCCCCTCACGACCGGATTCCACGGTATCGGGCATGGTAATGGTCCTCTCTCCAAATCGCCCCGTCAGGGGCAGGCAGGCGCCTCCCTGCCGACAGCCCAGTCCAGTGCACCGGCGATCATCGCCCGCATCGCCGGCTCGTCATAGCTTTCGGCCCGATGACCCATCGCGGTGTAGAATACGCGCCCTTTCCCGGCGCAGCGCCACCAGGCGATGGGATGGTCGGAGCCCATCGACAGGTCGCGCCCGAAAATCTTGCGGTTCGCCAGCGAGGCTTCGTCCAGCACTGCGAGAACATGCACGTCATGCCGGGGCGAGCGTTGGAAATGATACCATTCGTCGGTCCGGCTCAATCGTGCGGGAAGTGTGCGGGTCGCGGGGTGGGACCGGTCCTCGAAGCGGACCAGGCCGGGTTGAAACTGGGGATTCATGGGGTGACCGACAAAGGCTGCCCCGATCACACGCTCCCGATACCAGGGCCACGGAATGCTGCCGTCCCCAGCCGCATGGAGGCCGACGAAGCTGCCGCCCGATTCCATCCATGCGCGCAGCGCCGCCTGCTGTGCCGGGGTGAAGATGTCGCCGGTCGCATTGTTGAACATAATCGCGTCGAAATGCGACAGGATGGACGGTTCGAACGCCGCGCCATTTTCGGTGACGAACACCGACCAGCCGCGCCGCGCCGCGATAGCGCGAACCAGTTCGTTCGCTGCCGGAATCGCCTCGACGTGGCGAAAAGCGTTGGTTTTGGAAAAAACAAGGATGGCCGGCCGGTGCAACCCGGCGGGCAAGGCCGGGGCAACGGTGTCATGATCATGATAGCCCCCCAGCGCCGTCTGCCGGATCAGGTCCCAGTTGAGTGCGACGCCGATTCCCGCCAGCAGGAGCAGAGCTGCCATTATCCAGCTCGTGATGCGCAGGATGCGACCGAACATACCGCGCCTATTGCCGCTGTGAATGGATGTTGCCGCCATCCACCAGTATCTGCGATGCCGTGATGTAGCTCGCCTCGTTCGACAGCAGGAAACGGATCACCCGGCCCAGTTCTTCCGGCAGGCCGTAACGGCCGAGCAAAATCCGCCGTTCGAAATGGCCCGGCAGATGCGCCTTGGTGTTGGCCATGATCGGCGTGTCGATCTGGCCGGGGCTCACGCTGTTGATGCGAACCCCGTCGAATGCCAGTTCGTCGGCCATCGACCGGACCAGCGAAATAATGGCACCCTTGGCCGCGCTGTATATGGGGATCGTGCCATTACCCAGCGTCGCATTGATCGAGGCGATGGCAACGATGGCGCTGCCCGGATTGGCGCGCAGGTCCTCGCGGAATGCCTGGGTTATGAGCAGCAGGGCGCGCGCATGAAGCCCCAGCCCCGCATCCCAATTGTCCGGTGTCACGCCATCGATGCCTGTCACTTCGGCGGTGCCGGCGCCGTGCACGATGCCCCCGACGGTGCCCAATGCCTCGCGCGTCGCGATGGCGGCCGGGGCAACCGCCTGCGAATTGCGCAGATCGACGGCCAGGCCCGCCGTGCGGACGCCATAGCGGTCGGCGATGATGCGGGCCGCGCCTTCGGCGCCCTCTGCATTGATGTCCCACAATGCGACCGGTCGGCCGACTGCGGCCAGCGCGTGGGCGGTTGCAAGTCCGATGCCGGATGCACCGCCGGTGATGACGACGCCGGTTTCCGGCAGTCCCAGTTGCGATGCGAAATCCGCGCCATTGTCATGCACCGTCATCGACCGACTCCTTCGCTGTCCGCCTGTTCCAAATCGGTATAGGCCGCCGCGATAAGATCAGGACGCATCCCGCCGTTGAGCCAGGACGGCCAATATTGCGCGAGATACAGCAGGAAAAAATCATTGCCGGGGTCCATCCAGCACGCCGTTCCCGCCGAGCCCGGCCAGCCGAACACGCCCGCCGGCACGTCCCCGGGCCAATCGAACATGCCGTCCGTACGTTTTCCCGGCACCAGGGAAACCGACATTCCCGCCCCGAAGCCGATGCCCGACAGCGTCTGCCCGATGGGAAGGTCGCAATGAGCGACAGTATCGGGCAACAGGTTCGACCGTGCAAGCCGAACCGTTTCCGGGCGCAGCACCCGTACCTCGTCGAGCGCGCCCTCGTTCAGCAACATCGCCGCGAAACGCGCATAATCATGGGCTGTCGATACCAGGCCGCCGCCGCCCGCGGGATAATATGGGAGCGCATAGCGGCTGCGCGCCGGGTCGTCGGCCAGTGTCCACATCGCCCCCTTCTTTTCGGGCAGGTCCGCGAAGCGGGCAACCTGATCCGGCCTGATGGAAAAGCCGGTGTCGACCATCCCGAGAGGATCGAACAGACGCGTCCTGAGAAAGGTTTCGAACGGCATCCCGGATGCGGTTTCGACGACGAGCCCCAATATGTCGAGCGCGACGCTGTAATCGAACCGGGTGCCGGGATCGGCCGCGAGCGGAAGCGTCGCCAGACGCGCGCCCAGTTCGGCGAGCGACGTCGGCGTTGGCAAATCTCCGGGCCCCGCCACACGCTCACGCGTGCCCGGCGCGATGCCGTGCTTCAAGTAAAGCGCCCCCAGGGTCATGCTGGCCATGCCGAAACCGGCGCTATGGGTCAGCAGGTGGCGGATCGTGATCGGGCGCGCGGCAGGCCGGGTGACGGCCGGATCGTCGCCCTCCACCACGCGCATGTCCGCGAAAGCGGGCAATATATCGTGGAGCGGCTGATCGAGCGCGATCCGGCCATCCTCGATCAAGATCATCGCGCCGATGCCGGTGATGGGCTTGGTCTGCGAGAATATGCGGAAAATCGAACGCTCGTCGACGGCTACATTGCTGCTGAAACCCAATGTCCCTGCCGCCTCGTACTGGACCCGGCCATCGCGCCCGCCCCATGCAAGGATGGCGCCGGGCACGACGCCCTCATTGACGAAGCCGCGCATCGCCGCGACGGTTCGCGGCAGGTTCCTGTCCATGATTGCTGCCTCCGGCATTTCCAACCTCCTTCCGTCCTGCCGATCGACGCCGGCTTCAGGGTGCGGGCGGTCAAATCTCCGCCACTCAATCCATCTTTCAGCGCGGTGCCATACGGATCGCACCGTCCAATCGGACTACATCGCCATTGAGCATGGAATTGGCGACGATGCTCTCGACCAATTGCGCATATTCTTCCGGCCGGCCAAGACGCGAGGGATGCGGAACCTGCGTTCCCAGCGAATCGCGCGCCGCCTGCGGCAGGCCCATCATCATCGGCGTCAGGAAGATGCCGGGCGCAATCGTCATGACGCGAATCCGGTGCTGGGCCAGGTCGCGCGCCACCGGCAACGTCAGGCCGACAACCCCGCCCTTCGACGCGGCATAGGCCGCCTGCCCGATCTGACCGTCATAGGCCGCGACCGAAGCGGTGTTGACGATCACGCCGGCCTCCTCGCCATCGATGTTCGCCGCGATCAGGCGTGCGGCAAATTGCGAAAGGACATTGAATGTGCCGACAAGGTTGATCTCGACAGCCTTGCGGAATGCGTCGAGCGGATGCGGGGTGCCATCCTTGGCGACGACACGGATCGCAGGCGCGATGCCCGCGCAGTTGACCAGAATGCGCGCAGGGCCATGGCTTTCTTGCGCGGCGGCAAGTCCTCCGTCGACCGAGTCCGCGCTGGTCACGTCCACCCTGTGAAAACTGCCGCCGATGCGCCGCGCCACCGGTTCGCCCGCTTCCGCATTCAGGTCGAACAGCGCGACCTTCGCCCCGCCCTCGGCCAGTCTTTCGGCCGTTGCGCTGCCAAGCCCGGATGCGCCGCCGGTCACGATCACGGGAACGTCCCTGATTTCCATTCCTGTCCTCTCCACCCGGCGCGCCGGCATCGGGTGGCCACCGCTTTAGCGACCGCCTAACTCATGTGGTGGGCGAGGTGAACCCGGAAAGCAAAATCGCCCGAAAATAACAGCGTATGTTGCTTCCCTGATCGGGGGGCGCTTTCAATTCAGCGGGTTTTTTCCGACACCGCCATGATGTGATCATCATGGCCGGGGAAAACATAGTCGAATTCGAGCACCAGCCCCTCGCCCAGCGGCCCATCCACGATCATGTCCGTCTCGCAAAAGGCCTGCACGCCGTAGCGACCGTGCGTGTATCGGGTCACACCCCGGTATAGGGGCGAGATATCGAGGCGAGCATCGATAGCCGCATCACCAGGCAGCGCGCGGTTGACGAGGAACTTCAGTCGCCCGGCAAAGCGCGGGTCGCTCGCTTCCAGAGCCTTGAACGCTTCGAACCGTTCTTCCAGATAGTCGAGCGAATCGAACAGGAAGCCTACATGGAAATTATGCTCCGGATCGCTGGCCTGTGCCGCGCGATAGGCGGCCACCGCAGGATGTTCGTCGCGCGCGCCGTAGCGCAAGCCGTCACGCGCGGCGTTTATCAGTGCAGCGGTAGCGGCGGGCAGCGGGCTGAGATAGACGATATTGTCGGGCCGGTTGATCGCATGGACGTTCGCCGTAAAGCGGTAGAAAGTGCCTCCTTGGGGAAGCGCCAATTCCTGCGTGCGGACAAGGCCGGCAGCCTCCAGCAGCAAGGCAGCGGCCGGGCCGTCCGTCGCCTCGGGATAGTGCAAATTGACGTGGCTGATGGTCTGAACCACCTGCGTGCGATCGATACGCTCGCTCATCCTTCGTCCTCTCCTCATCGAATGACGCGGCACCAAGCTGTCTTGCAATGGCGCCTGACGCGCCTTGACGCAGGTCAAAACGGCAAAAGGTTCGAGAAAACGCGTATCAATATTTCATATACACGACGCATTTATGGATAAGTCTGCAACTATTATGGCATAATGCGTTTTCATTTCTCCTATTCCGCATCCATTTTGATTCCCGTCAAATCTCTGCCGGACATCCTGCTGCAAAAGGGTGTCACAACGGAAACAGGAGAGTCGCATGGAAATTGCGGCATTGGCCTACAGCGTCATAACTGCGTGCGACCCCCGCGATTGGAAACGGTTCGGCGAGGATATTGCCGGGTTTTCGGCGCACGAGCTTCCCGGCGGCGTCGCCCTACGTATCGATGAGCGCGCTGGCCGGCTATTCGTCATACCCGGCTCAACGGACGGCTATTTCGCCAGCGGCTGGGAAGTGCGCACCCAGGGCCAGTTTCAGCAGGCTCTGACCCGGCTGACATCGCTGGGCGTCGCATTCACCCCCGCAACCGCCGCCGAACGCGCGCTGCGCCATGTCACCGACATGGTCTGGTTCATCGACCCGTCGGGCAACCGGCACGAGCTGAGTTACGGCTTCGTCAGCAGCTTCAAGCCCTTCGTCTCGCCGAACGGGACGCGGTTCGTAACGGAGGATCTGGGCTATGGCCATGCCGTGCTGCCCGCCCCAAAGATCGCGGAGACGCGCGCCTTCCTGGCAGACACGCTTGGCCTTGCCGTGTCCGATTTCATGATCCACCGCCCGCTTGGCGAAGGCGGACCGGAAATGCGGATCGATTTCCTCCATTGCGCCAATGGCCGCCACCACAGCCTGGCCCTGTTCGAGGGCGAGGTGCCGTCGGGCTGCGTCCATTTGATGGTGGAGGTCGGATCAATCGATGAGGTCGGCCACGCCTATGACCGGATGCTTGCCGCCGGAGCGCGCCTGATGGCGACGCTGGGACGGCACACCAACGATCATATGATCAGCTTCTACGTCCAGACGCCGGGCGGCTTCGCGCTGGAATATGGTTGCGGCGGCAAGGTGATCGACTGGGACCGTCACACCGTCTTCGAAAGCAGCTCCGCCAGCCTGTGGGGCCATGATTTCAGCGTCGGCTTCGGCGCCGATGAAAAGGTGCAACTGGCCGACGCGGCCTGAGACAAGAGGGAGAGGCACGATGACGATCGCCACCGCATTGAAACGGCCGACAACGGCCGGACTGGTCGAACAGGCCGCGCGCCTGGTGCCGGTTCTGCGCGAGCGCGCCGCCGAATGCGAAGCGGGTAACAAGGTGCCCGCCGACACAATCCGCGATTTCCAGGACGCGGGCTTCTTCAAGATTCTCCAGCCGACCCGCTATGGCGGTTATGAAATGGACGTTGAAACCTTCTATCAGGTTCAGATGAAGGTTGCAGAAGGCTGCATGTCGTCAGCCTGGGTGCTTGGCGTCGTAGCCGTGCACAACTGGCAACTGGCGCTGTTCGCGCCGCAAGCGCAAGAGGATGTGTGGGGCGAGGATCCGTCCACCCTCATCTCCTCTTCCTACATGCCGCGCGCGCAAGTGACGCCGGTCGAAGGTGGCTATCGTATCACCGGACGCTGGGGATTTTCCAGCGGCGTCGATCATTGCGACTGGGCGTTCCTGGGCGGTCTGGTGAAAGACCCCGAAACGGGCGAGCCCGATTTCTGGACCTTCCTCGTCCCTCGCGGCGATTTTCAGGTGCTGCCGATCTGGAACACCATCGGTCTGGGCGGCACGGGCAGCCATGACGTGACGGTCGACGACGCCTTCGTCCCGGCCTATCGCACGCACCGTTCGAAAGATGGCTTTGCCGCCACCAATCCGGGCGCGAAGGTCAATCCCGGCGCGCTCTACAAGCTGCCCTTCGGTCAGGTGTTCGTGCGGGCCGTGTCCTCCTCGTCCATCGGGGCATTGCAGGGCGCGCTCGACCTGTTTCTCGAGATCGGCGCGCGCCGCGTCAGCAACAATAGCGGTGCCAGCGCGACGGGCGATCCCGACGTGCAGATGCTGATCGCGGAAACCCAGTCGGCAATAGACGAGATGAAGACGATGCTGTTCCGCAATTTCGCCCATCTCAACGACCGCGCGCGTCGTGGCGAACAGGCCGACCTGGAAACGCGCCTGCGCTTCCGCTTCCAGTCGGCGCAGATTGCGACGCGCTGCTGCGAACTGATCAGCCGCATCTATTATTCGGGCGGCGCCGACGGCATCTATCGCGGCAATCCGATCGCGCGGGCGTTCTGCGACATCCACACCGGGCGGACGCACGTCGCCAACAATCCCAACAGCGTCGGCCGCAATTACGGCAAGGTCGCGCTGGGCCAGCCCAACACCGACAGCTTCATCTGAACCGGCGGACACAGGAGAGACATCATGGCGACAACGGCTGAATATGGCCTGGGCCCGCTGGCCTTCCCACGTGGATGGTTCATGGTGGCAGTCGCGGACGACGTCACCCGACAGCCCCAGCCCATCCGCTTCTTCGGGAAGGAAATGGCGCTGTATCGCGGAAAGAGTGGCCGTGTCGTGCTGCTCGACGCCTATTGCCCGCACATGCGCGTCAACATCGCCCGCAACACGACGTCCTATGTCGTGCGCGACGGCCATCAGGTGGAGGGCGATTCGATTCGCTGTCCTGCCCATGGCTGGCGCTTCAACCCCGATGGCGAATGCGACGACATCCCCTATTCCACACACAAAATTCCCAAGGCCGCGTGCATCAAGTCGCACAAGGTGGAGGAAAAGGCCGGCTGCATCTGGATGTGGCACGACATGGAAGGCGGCGCGCCCGATTATGACCTGCCCGACTTCGCCGAATGGGACATGACCGGCGATGGCTGGGTGCGGTGGACGGTCGACAGTCTTGGTACCCTGCCTATCCATCCCCAGGAAATCGTCGACAACATGACCGACTACGCGCATTTCATGCCGGTCCACGGATCGACCGGGAATGTCTATTTCGAAAATGAATTCGAAGCACATATCATGCGCCAGCGTTTCGCATCGGGCCACCGCACATTGGTGGACAGCAGCGCGATGCTGCAAACCGACACCTGGTATACCGGGCCCGGCATCCTGCTCTCCCACATGGCAGGCAAGCATCCTTCACTGATGATGATCTGCAACACACCGGTCGATGACGGCGAAGTGCGGGTGTGGTTCGCCGTGATGGCGAAGACCGCCGAAGATCACGAGCCGACCGCGGAGGAAAAGGCTATGGCCCGCGCCTATCATGAAGCAGGGCTGGCGGCCTTCTCGCAAGATTTCGAACTGTGGAAATATAAGGAACCGGCGATCACCATCCTCCAGATCCAGGATGACGGCCCGTTCCACAAGGAGCGGCAATGGTATCGCCAATTCTACAACCCCCGCACGAGGGTGGCGGAATTGCAAGCGCGGGTGAACGGAATTTGCACGACGCTCGACAAAAGGGCCGACGCCCCGTTGGTGCCGGCGTAACTGCATATATCCGTTTCCACTGACTATTGCGGGGCGGGCGCTGTCAGACGCCCGCCCTTTGGTCCCTGCACTCATGGGCCCATCCGTTTTCCGCTGATTTTTTGATTTCCGTCAAATCGCAGATCCGCAAGTAAGCATATACTTACTTTGTGCCGCAATGGCCGGTCAAATGCAGGAGAAGGACATGACCAAGCAGACGCCGATCCGGGCTGCCGCCGCCTACACCCTACCCATTACCGAAAAGGATGCCCTGCGCACCGCGCTGGCGGAGGCGAACCTGCCGACTTTGCTCATGGTATACACCACCATCCGGCAGGACCGTGCCTATCTGGAAGGTTTCGCGCCCTATCTGACCGGCGCCTATACGGCGGGCGCGCCCTGCGATGTGCCCGAAGCCATGGCGCAGGATCTGCGCGACCGGCTGTTCGCATTGCTCACCGATCCGCACCCGCCGGTCGAACAGCCCATGGATCATGACCTGCTGCGCACCATGATGAGCGTCAGCGTCGGCGAACAGGTCGACCCGACCATCGTCCCCGTCCTCTATGACCAGATGGGTTTCGAACAGGCCGTGCCGCGCAAGGAGCAGCCCGGCCGCCCCTTGCCACCCGCCGGTTTCCGCGTGCTCGTCATCGGCGGCGGCATGACCGGCATCGCCGCCGGGATCAAGCTGGCCGAGGCGGGCTACGATTATTCCATCATAGAGAAGAATGACGAGCTGGGCGGCACCTGGTATGAAAACCGCTATCCCGGCGTCGGCGTCGACACGCCGAGCCATTTCTATTCCTATTCCTTCGAACTGAACCCGGACTGGAGCACCTATCACCCCAAGGGCGGCGAGGTGCAGAATTACCTGACAGGCGTGGCTGACAAGCATGGCGTCCGCGATCATGTCCGCTTCGGCACGTCGGTCGTGGAAGCACGGTGGGACGATGCCCAAGGCCAATGGTCAGTCACGCTGCGCGACGTCAGGACCGGCGCGGAAACGGTCGAAACCGCCCGCGCCGTCATCCTCGCCCATGGCGTGCTCAACCGCTGGTCCATGCCGGCCATTCCTGGGCTCGACGGTTTCAAGGGTATCAAGATGCACACTGCCGGGTGGGATCCGGACGTCGACCTGAAGGGAAAGCGCGTCGCCGTCATCGGTACTGGCGCCAGCGCCGCCCAGCTCGCTCCGGCGATCGCCGATACGGTGTCGGACCTGGTGATCTTCCAGCGGTCCAAGCATTGGGTGCTCAACAGCCCCGAACGCAATGCCGACACGGTGACCGACGGCATCCGCTTCGCCCTGCGCCATATTCCGCATTACAAGGAATGGTATCGCTTCCGCGTCTACTGGTTCACCGGCGACGGCCTCTATGGCAATGTGCTGATGGACGAGAACTGGGGCAACAAGGATGTGTCCATTTCCGCCCAGAATGATGCGGCGCGCAGCTACGCCCTCTCCTACATCCAGGACAAGCTGAAGAACCGGCCCGACCTTCTGGAAAAGATGGTTCCCGACTATCCGATTTTCGGCAAGCGCATCGTTCTGGACGCCGAGGGCGGCTGGCTCGATACGCTGCTCAAGCCGAATGTGACGCTGGAAACCGGGGCGATCGACCATGTCGATGATCATGCGATCGTGATGAAGAATGGCGATCGCTATGAGGTCGACGTGATCGCGCTGGCCACCGGCTTCGAACTGACGCCCGCGCTCGGACCGCTCAAGGTCTATGGCCGGAACGGCGCAGACCTGGCGGCGGCGTGGGGCAAGGACGACGCGCGCGCCTATCTGGGCGTGATGGCGCCCGACTATCCCAATTTCTTCCTGACATTGGGGCCCAACAGCGCACCCAACCACGCGGCGGGTGTCAACATGGTGCTGGAAGCCCAGATCCATTTCATCATCGAGGCGATGGACATGGTGGTCGCATCCGGGGCCAGTGCGATCGAGCCGACCACCCGGGCCTATCTGGACTGGAACGCCAAGGTCGAACACCAGATGCAGCACATGATCTGGTCGCATCCCAAGGCGAAGAGCTATTATCTCAACAGCAAGGGGCGCAACTTCGTGTCATGCCCCTTCAAGCTGGCCGACTATTGGAACTGGACCCGTACGCCCGATACGAAGGCGATGCAGATTTCCTGACGCTACACGGCGCGGGCCGGCATGCTATGTCCGGCCCGCCCCTACGCTGTGACCGGTCGCTATCAGGCCAGTTCGCCCCGGTGCATCGCTTCGGCCCGCGCCTTGAGTGCCCGCGCGCTGTCGTTGAACGCCCGCGTCACCCAGGGGCCGCAGAAACGCATGACGTGGATGCCATTGGGGCCGGTGAAGGCATCGGTCGACTGATACCGGCATTTGTCCGGGCCGAGCGGGTCGATCATCTGGTCGCGCCGCGCGGGATAGGGCCAGGCTTCATTGTCGGGCAATTCCCACGACAGCAAACGTCCCGGCTCGAAGGCGCAGACATATTCGCAATTTGGAGCCAGTGACCCGGGGTTGGCGTAATTTACCAGGCGCATGTAAACGGGGGCGCCCATCTCCAGCGTTGATTGCGCCCAAACGCAAAAGGGATTCCATTCGCCGTAACGCGGCATGTCAGTCAGGATATTCCAAACGACCATAGCCGGCGCGTCGATCTCAATCGGGTCGGATGCGACCAGAATGTCGCGATCATAGATCGCGAACGGGTCATACCGGTCTGCAACGGCGGCTTCCATGATAATTCTCCTCTCCTTGCGCCGGATCGATCGTCCAGCGCCACATGATGCGGCCTACACGCCCCCTCGTCCCGCCCATGCGGAACTTGCGACAACGGGCGTGATCCGCCATTGTCGAAAACCTATCATTCCACCCGCTCACGTCAACCAAGGTGAGCAGGACGATTGAATTTCAAATCCGCATATATCGGCTTGACCCCGGTGCGCTCTTGGCCAATGCAGCGTCTGGAAATTGCGTGGATACGCACTTGCCTATCTGGCGACAGACCGGGGCGGGAGAGAGCATGACAGAGAATTTCGATTTCATTATCATTGGCGCGGGTTCTGCCGGATGTGTCCTGGCCGGCCGACTTTCCGAAAATCCCGCCCATCGCGTCCTGTTGATCGAGGCGGGCGGCAGCGACCGGAGCGTTTTCATCCAGGCGCCCGGGGGCCTGTTGCCCATCATGTATCGCGGCATGTTCCAGTGGATGCATGTCAGCGTGCCCCAGAAACATGCCGGAGACCGGCCGATGTACACGCCACGGGGCAAGGTTCTGGGCGGCTCCTCCTCCATCAACGGCATGGTCTACGATCGCGGTGCCGCCGCAGACTATGACGGCTGGCGCCAGCTGGGCAATGAAGGCTGGAGCTATGACGACGTGCTCCCCTATTTCAAGAAGCTGGAGGATTTTCAGCCGGGCGGCGAGGAGGGCTATCATGGCAAGGGCGGCCCCGTGCTGGTCACGCGCCCCGGGATCGAAAATCCGCTGGCGATGGCGTTTCGCGATTCCGCGATAGCGGCGGGCGTGCCCTATAATGACGATCCTAGCGGGTCGAAGCGCGAAGGCGTGATGCCGGCCGACGTCACGGCGTCGCGGGGCCGCCGATGGAGCGCGGCGCGCGCCTATCTCAAGCCTGCGCGCGGTCGGTCGAACCTGAAGGTTATAACCGGCGCGCATGTCGAACGGGTCATCGTCGAGAATGGGCGCGCAACCGGCGTTGCCTGGCGGCGCGGCGGGCGACTGGAACAGGCCGGCGCGACTCGCGAGGTCATCGTTTCCGCCGGGGCCATCCATTCCCCGTGGATTTTGATGCTGTCAGGCATCGGCGCCGGCGACCATCTTGGCGAGGTCGGTGTGCCGCTGGTCCATCACCTGCCGGGCGTCGGGCAAAATTACCGCGATCATGTGGCGATCAGCGTCAAGCAATATTGCACCCAGCCGGTGTCGCTCTTCAACGTGTTCCATCCATGGGTGGCGACCAAGGCAGTCGCCAACTTCCTGCTTTTCAGCAAAGGTCCGCTCGCGCGCCCGCCCGCCGAGATCGGCGCCTATCTGCGCACCATGCCCGGCGCGGAAACGCCCGATGTGAAGGTGCATTTCGCGATGGCACTTTATGAGGCGATGGGTCGCAAGCTGATCATGGATCACGGCTATTTCGCGCATATCGACCTGCTGAACCCGGAAAGCGTCGGGGAAATCAAGCTGACCGGGGCCGATCCGTCCGCGCCGCTGTCGATTGACCCTAATATCCTGTCGACCGCCAACGACATGGCCATGGGCCGGGCCGCGATCCGCGCGGTCCGCAATATATTCGCGCAGGCTCCGTTCGATCCTTTCCGCGGCGAGGAACTGGCGCCGGGCGCCGCCATTCAGTCGGACGACGAACTGGACGCCTATCTGCGCGCGACCGCAATATCGGACATCCATGCGGTCGGCACCTGCCGCATGGGCCATGATCCGATGGCGGTGGTCGATCCGCAGCTGCGGGTTCACGGGATCGCCGGCCTGCGTGTGGTCGATGCCTCCGTCATGCCGCGTGTTCCGGGCGGCAATACCAATGTCCCCACAATGATGGTTGCGGAAAAGGCAGCGGACATGATCCTGCGCAATTGAGACATATAAATAAAGGAGAGAGCATGTCGTTCTCGAAGGCCAGCCCCGCCTATGCGCTTTACATCCTGCTGCTGCTGCTTGCGATCAACGCGCTCAGCTATGCGGACCGGCATGTGTTTTCCGTCCTTATTCCGTCGATAAAGGCGGAATTTGGCGCGACCGATTCCCTTCTCGGCCTGATCGGCGGACCCGGTTTCATCGTAAGCTACGTGCTCTTCAGCATGCCGCTCGCCCGGCTCGCGGACCGCTGGTCCCGGCGCGGCGTGCTCGCGCTATCGGCAACCCTATGGAGCGCGGCTACGGCCGCATGCGGCGCTGCCGGCAGCCTGGTACAGCTGGGCATGGCGCGGCTGGTCGTCGGCGTAGGCGAGGCTGGCGGCCTGCCGCCGGGACAGTCGATGCTGTCCGACCTTTATGACGAACGCCGTCGATCCGGCGCGATGGGCATATTGTCGTCTGCAACATATTTCGGCGTCGTGCTGGGGCTTACGGGCGGCGCCGCGGTCGGCGCCCTTTGGGGATGGCGCGCGGCGTTCTACACGCTTGCCCTGCCCGGCTTCCCGCTTGCGCTGCTGCTGTGGGCAACCGGCCCGCGCAGGGCGAAGGCCGCGGCGCCGGCACCTCCCTCGAGCGAAAATGGAAAAGACCGCGAAAGCATGATCGTCGCCATGCGGCGGTTCTGGGCGATCCCGTCGTTGCGGCTTCTGGCCGTGGCCGTGGGCACTTTCAACATCTTCGGCTATGCCGCCGCCGTGTGGAAACCGGCCTTCTTCATGCGGTCGCATGGCATGACGATGGTGGAAGCTGGTGCATGGCTCGGCATCGGCGCGGCAATCGGCGGGATCACCGGCAGCATGCTGAGCGGCTTCATCGTCGACACGCTGCGCCAAAGGGGCGAGGTGTGGCAGTTGCGGGTGCCCGCAATTGCTTTCCTGCTCGCCTTCCCCCTCTTCATGATCATGTATCTTCTGCCCGGCGGCGCGGCCGTAACCATCGGCGGCTTTCGCGTTCCGGGGGTTGCCCTGTTGTCGGTGCTGACGGGCATGATGTCGGCGATGTGGGCCGGCCCGTCGTTCGGCGCGGCGGCCCGCCTGGTGGCACCCGATCAGAGAGCGCAGGCAGTCGCCATGCTGGTCGTCATCATCAACGTCATCGGCAGTGCACTCGGGCCTGTGCTGGGCGGCGGCGTGAGCGATCTGCTGATGGGACAATTCGGCCAGGAATCGCTGCGCATGGCCCTGATGGCCATGTCGATCCTGACCGTGGCCGGCGGCCTGCTGTTCTGGCGGGCGGCGGTGCATTACCCGCGCGACCTGCTGGCCCGGCAAGCCGGCTAGGCAGCGGCGTCCGGCACGAGTAAGTGTTCGCTGACGAACAATACGAATCCGGCGCGCGGGAACAGGCGGAGAGGCGAATGACGGAAATGCGGTTCGACGACAGGGTGGCAATCGTGACGGGAGCCGGCGGAGGCCTGGGCAAGGCCTACGCAACGCTTCTGGCCGCACGTGGCGCGAAGGTGCTGGTGAACGACCTGGGCGGCTCTTTCCAGGGCGAAGGCCGGGACGCCGGTTACGCGCAGGCCGCAGCGCAGGAGATACGCGACGCTGGCGGCATTGCCGAGGCAAATGGCGACACGGTCGCCACGGCGGAAGGCGCGCGCGCAATCGTCGCCGACGCGATGCATCGCTGGGGCCGGGTCGACATCCTGGTCAACAATGCCGGGATCGTCAGTGCATCGGGCACGGTGTCGACCGTGACCGACGAACAATGGACCAACGACATGGCGGTTTCGGCCGGCGGCACATTCTATCTTTGCCGGGCGGTGTGGGACGGGATGCTGCAACGCGACTATGGCCGCATCGTCAATATCTCGTCCGGATCCTGGTTCGGAATGGGAAGCGCCGTTCCCTATCCCGCGGCCAAAGGAGCCGTCTGGGCCATGACCCGCGGCCTGGCATCCGCGACCCGGGCATCGGGCCGCAACGTCAGGATCAATGCGGTGATGCCGATCGCCGGCAGCCGCATGACACAATTGATGGGGCCGGAGATTCACGGCCTTATGGAACGCGATTTCCCCGCCCGCGCGGTCGCACCGGTGGTTGCGATGCTGGCGCATGAGGATGCGCCCTGCAATGGCGAGATGTTCACCGCAGGCGGCGGAGGCTATACGCGCGTCTTCGCCGGCGTAACCCGGGGCTATCGCGCGGCCGACAAGGACTGGACGCCCGAAGCGGCGTTGGGCCAGTTCGATACCGTCATGGACACGACCGGTTTCCACATCCCGGAAGGGTCCATGGATGAAGCGGCACTTTACCAGTCGGAGGTGCCGTGGTCGGCGTTCAAAGCCTTCATTCAATAAACGCAAATGGAGAATATCAGCAAAATGACCGGACGTTTAGAGGATAAGGTCGCCATCGTGACGGGCGGCGCGCGCGGCATGGGTGCGGCAACCAGCCGACTTTTCGCCCGCGAAGGCGCCAGGGTCGTCATTGCCGACCTGCTGGAGGAAGAAGGCACCGCGCTTGCGCAGGAACTGGGCGATAACGCGCTGTATCAGCGGCTGGACGTTGCCGACGAGGCAAGCTGGATAGCGCTGGTCGAAACCGTCATGTCGCGTCACGGCCGGATCGACGCACTGGTGAACAATGCCGCGATCGTCGCCTTCGCCCCCATCGTGGAATTGTCCGCCGACCTGATCGACCGGGTCCTTGCGGTCAACGTCAAGGGCGCAATGCTCGGCCTGAAGCATGTCGGCGGAAAAATGTGTGCTGCCGGGCGCGGCGCCATCGTCAATATCTCTTCGGTCGACGGGATGCGCGGCGTCAATTCGCTCTCGCTCTACAGCAGCTCCAAATGGGCCGTGCGCGGCCTGACCAAGAGCGCGGCGCTGGAATTCGGTCCTCTGGGCGTCCGCGTCAACTCCGTGCATCCCGGCGGCGTCAACACCGTCATGGGCAATCCACAGAATCTGGAGGGGACGGCCAAGAATGTCGGTTACGAGCGGGTTCCCCTGCAACGGATCGGCGAGCCCGAGGAAATCGCGGCGGCAAGCCTGTTCCTGTGTTCCGACGAGGCAAGCTACATCGCCGGCGCCGAATTGTCCGTCGATGGCGGCTGGGCTGCGGGCTATTATCATCATTACCTGCCCGGCGCGCCCGCTTCGCTGACGTCGATCTGACACGCCCCATCCTTTTTGCGGAGATCACAGGATGACTGAAGAAGAAAAGATCTTTTCCGGCGGCGTCGCCGTCATCACCGGCGCGGGTGCCGGTATCGGCATGGGCCTGGCGCGACGCTGCGGCGAGATCGGCATGACGGTGGTCGTTACCGACATCGACAAGGCCAAGGCAGACAAGGTAGCCGCTGAAATCGTCGCGAAGGGCGGAAAAGCCGAGTCGATCCATGTCGACGTGTCCAAGCCCGAGGCACTCGACGCGCTGGCGCAGGACGTGTTTGATCGCCATGGCGAGGTCCGCCTGCTGATCAACAATGCCGGCATCGAAACCATCGGCTATGTCTGGGAAATTCCGGTAGACCGCTGGGAAAAGACGCTGAACGTCAATATCCACGGCGTCGTCCACGGCGTGCGCGCTTTCGTGCCGCACATGCTGCGCGTCGGCAAGGAGGCATGGATCGCCAACCTCGCGTCCATCGGGTCGTTCGGCATCATGCCGACCCAGACCGCCTACATGATCAGCAAGCACGCGATCCAGTCGTTCAGCGAATGCCTCTATCTGGAAATGCAGGTGAAAAAGGCGCCCATCAACGTCTGCTCGATCATCCCGGGCATGCTCAAGACCAGCATCTTCGACGCCGACCAGGGCGAAGGCGAACCCGACAGTTCGGCCCAGCATCGCGCCACGATGGCGCATATGATGGCAAGCTATGGCATGGATCTGGACGAAGGCTGCCGCCGCTTCGTCGAGGGTCTGGCAGCGCGCAAATTCTGGATTTCAAGCCAGCCCGACATGACCGACCAGTCCGTTGCGGGGCGCATCGCCTTTTTCCAGAGCCAGGAAGCGCCCGTGCTCCATGACGCGGCGAAGTCACTACTGGGCCTGGCCGACTGAAACCCTGCCGGCGGCGGAGGCTAGCCTCCACCGCCGGACGGTCAGGCTCTGGCCGCCTCTTCCTTGACGATTTCCAGGAATAGCGGCCGTTCCCCGCCGCCATGTACTTCCAGCCGCGCGCCGCTGACATAGGCGGCGTCGTCCGATCCCAGGAAGGCGACCGCCGCCGCGATATCCGTGCCGCGCCCCATGCGGGCAAGCGGCAGCGACGCGGCGATACGGTCCTGTGCCGTGGCGCTGCCATATGTCATTTCCGACTGTTCGGTCTCGATCAGCCCGACGATGATCGCATTGACGCGCACGTCCGGTCCCCATTCCTGGGCAAGGCTGGTGGTCAGGCTGAGCAGGCCCGCCTTCGCGGCGCCATAGATTGCGGTGTCGGGCGAGGGACGCATACCCGAAACGCTGGCGATGTTGACGATGGATCCTCGATTGGCCTTCAGATGCGGATAGGCGGCCTGCGAAACATACAACGGCGCGAGCAGGTTGAGTTGCAGGATGCGTTCGGAAAATCGCGGGCTGGCGGTTGCGGCATCCGCCTGGGGCGAACCACCGGCATTGTTCACCACCAGATCGATCCGTCCGTTGCGCGCGGCAATCCCTTCGATCCAGGCAGCCACCGCAGCCGGGTCGCGAATATCGCACGCCTCGAATCCCACCTTGCGGCCGCCTGCCTCGATCGCGCGCTCGGGCGGTGTGCGACCGCAGGTTTCGACCGCATAGCCGTCTTCCAGCAGGCGCCGCGCAATTGCCGCGCCGATGCCTCGCGTGCCACCCGTGACCAGTGCGACCTTGCCCGACCCTGTCTTGCTCACTCCCGATCCTTTCCTGCTAGATCACCCGCGCACAGCGGATCATGGATCGCCCATCGCGCGGAACGGGGGCGAAGTCCACCGCGCTGATGGGGCTTTACGGCTTTTCGCAGTAATATTGTGGATTCCTGCGCGACGAGCGCATAATGTGAGTTAAATAGGCAAATTTGCGTAAATCCCAAGGAGAGAGATGGATGAGCTACACCCTTCAGCAATTGAGCGACATGGAAGATATCCGCACGCTCAAGCATCGCTATTTCCGGGGCATCGATACTGCCGACATGGCCTTGCTGGACACGCTGTTCACCCAGGACGTCACCGTCGATTACCGGGGCGGCAACTATCGGGTTCGCCTTGCCGGGCGCGACGATATGCTCGAATTCCTCGCCAACAGCTTCCATTCCGGCGCCGTTGCCATGCATCACGGCCACATGCCGGAAATTACGCTGACCGGTGACGATACGGCCGAGGGCATCTGGTATCTGGAGGATATCTTCATCAATCTGGAAGGGCGCACCCACACGATCGGAAGCGCCATCTATCGTGACCAGTATCTCCGGGAAGATGGCGCCTGGCGAATCGCGAGGACGGAATATGACCGCGTGTTCGAAATGATCCGCCCGCTGGCGGACAATGCGCAGATCACGTCCCATCATCTGGCGAAAGTCGGGCGCAAACCTGACCAGCGAACGGCGATCGATCATCTGATCGAATGGGAGGCCGCCTGAACGGTCGCTCCCCGCGACACGGCGTAGCACGACCCGGATGACCAGCGACGCGCCTTTTCTGGACCTGGTCGAACGGCTCTACGGCGGCCTGACGCATACGCCGCCGTGGGAAGATTTCCTCCGGGCGCTTGCCGATGCCACCGGAGCGACATTCGCGACGCTGATCATCGGGCGCGGCCGAAGGATCGATGCCCATGTTACGCCGGGCGTCGATCCCGGACGCGTGCAGGCCTATCGCCAGCTGTCGCAGACCGATCCGTTCGTCGGCCTGCCCGAAGGACGGGTCGTGTCGTTCCGCGATTTCGTGCAGCACGTCCCTGCGCGTTTCCGGGACTTCATGGACCTGTCGCGCACCGGACAAATCCTGGGCGTCGACCTTCAGCGGGAACCGGACATCTATGTGCGCCTGCGCGTCACCCGCGATCATAGCAGGCCTGACTTCGCCGACGGCGAAACCGCCCTGATCGAACGACTGATTCCGCATCTGCGGATCGCGCTGGATCTGCACGCGCGGCTGACCACCACCCAGGCCGAAAGCCAGTTGTTCGGCAGCGCGATGGCCGACCTTGCCGTCGCAACCCTTATCCTCGATCGCGAAGGGCGCATCCTGCGTCGCAATGCGATGGCCGAACGCATGATGAAGGAGGACGGGACCCTGTATGAACGGGGCGGCAAGATCGAATTCACGACGCAGGGTGCCACCGCGCTGATCGCGCGCCTGCTGGCCACGCCTCCCGCGCCGGGCGAGGAATGCCAGATCGAACTGGCAGGGGCACAAGGTCCTCCGCTCCACGCCAGGGCGAAAGCCGTTCCCTCGTCTGCTTACGGTGATGGCGCATGGCTCGCCCTGTTTCTGGCGGACGGTGCCCCGCCCCCCGGTCCCAGCGCGGACATGCTGCGCGACCGATTCCAGCTTACACGGGCGGAGGCAGCGCTGGCACTGCTGCTTGCGCAGGGCCGTGCGCTGACGGACGCGGCCAAGGCGCTGGACATCGCCTATAATACGGCGCGATCGCATCTGCGCGCGATCTTCGCTAAGACCGGAACCCATCGTCAGGTGGAACTCGTCACCTTGCTTCGGTCGGCCGGGACCACCGCCATCATCTGATCCAATTGGAGGATGTGGGGCATCATAGGTGGTTCTAGCCTCAAGCTATTCCGATAAGGAGCAGGAGAGGCCGACGTGAAATTCTCGATCATTTACGAAGCGCAGATGGTGGACACATCGCGCGAACATGAGCAGCAGGTGTTCCGCGACATGGTGGAACAATGCCTTTACGCCGAAAAGATGGGCTTCGACACCATCTGGGCGGTCGAACATACCGCGCTCACCCAATATGCCCACATGTCCGCGCCGGAAACCTTCCTGGCCTTCATCGCCGGCAGGACGAGCCGGATCGGCATCGGCCATGGCGTCGTGTGCCTGCCGCCGGCGATGAACCACCCCGTCAAGGTCGCCGAACGTATCGCGATGCTCGATATATTGTCCGACGGCCGGGTCCATTTCGGCATGGGCAAGGGCGGCACCCAGCAAGAAGCGGGCACCTTCGGCTACGACATGGCCGACCTGCCCCCGATGATCGAGGAGAGCATGTATCTCATCCCCAAGATCCTGAAGGACGGGGAGGTCGAACATGACGGCCGATTCGTGAAAATCCCCAAGCGGCCCATCCATCCCAGCCCGCTTCAGGACCCTCACCCGCCCCTCTACATGGCCTGCACGAAGCCGGAGACGCTGGTCGCCGCCGGATCGCGCGGCATCGGCGCGCTCGTCATGGGCTTTGCGGGTCCGGAAAATATCGCGGAAAAGAACGCCGCCTATCGCGAGGCCTTCCGGACGCGCTCGCCCGAAACGCAGGTCGGCTTCCGTCCCACAGAGCATCTGGCCGCCCTGTGCCCGGCCGTGGTGCTGGACGACCGGCGCAAGGCGCGGCAGATCGGCCTGCGCGGCCAGCGCTTCTTCGTCGAGTCGATCGGCTACTGGTATTCCGGCGGCGAAAAGCCCACCGCGCAGGACCTGACGCCGGAAGAGAATGAGGCTGCGCTACAGCAAGGCAAGGAACAGATTGTCGCCTACCTCTCCTCCGAGAAGATCGCGGTGACCGATGCGTCGACCAATATCTTCAATGTCGCGCCCGATGCCTATGGCACGGCGGACGACTGCATCAACTATGTGACGCAGCTGTTCGACGCCGGTGCCGACGAAATCCTCTTCATGTTCCAGATGGGTGACATTCCCCATGAGATCATCATGGAGACGATCCGAAATATCGGAGAAAAGGTGATCCCGCACTTTCGCAATCAGGCCGCCATGGCAGCCGAATAGATAAGGGGGCTGGCCGGGCGAGGAACATGTGTCCCGCCCGGTCTCTTTTCCCGGGTTCTGCCCGGACGATCGCCGCTCAGGAATGCGGTCAGGCGACCTTTGCGGTCACCAGGAACGGGCGCAGATAGGCGTCCATGCCTTCAATGCCGCCTTCCGATCCCATACCGCTGTCGCCCACGCCTCCGAACGGCGTTTCCGGCATGGCCATCGCGAAATGGTTGATGCCCAGCATTCCGGATTCGATGCCGGCGACGATCTTGCGTTCCGTGCTCATGCTGTTGGTGAAGGCATAGGCGGCAAGGCCGTAGGGAAGCCGGTTCGCTTCCACCAGCGCCGCGTCGATGTCGTCGACCGGCATAACCAGCATCAGCGGGCCGAAGGGTTCCTCGTTCATCGCAGCCATCGTCGGGTTCATGCCCGAAAGGATTGTCGGCTCGAAGAAATAGCCGGCATTGCCGATCCTCGAACCGCCGGTTTCAACCTTGGCGCCGTGCTGGACCGCGTCGGCCGCAAGGGATTCGATCTTCGACAATTGTCCGGCGGTCGACAGCGGGCCCATTTGCGTGGCGGCGTCCATACCATCACCCACCTTGAGCTTTTTCGCCGCTTCCGCGACCCCCGCGACGAAATCGGCATAGAGCGGCCGTTCGACCAGGAAGCGTGTGGGCGAGACGCACACCTGCCCTGCGTTGCGAAACTTGAATTCGGCCGAAAGGGGAACGACCGTGTCCAGATCGGCGTCGCGCGCAACGATCACCGGATTGTGGCCGCCCAGTTCCATGGTCACCTTCTTAAGATGCTGGCCCGCCGCGCTTGCCAGAATGCGCCCGACCCGCGTCGACCCGGTCAATGTCACCTTGTGAATTTCCGGCGCTGCGCACAGTGTCGATGAAATCGCTGCCGGGTCGCCCCAGATAACGCTCAATGCCTTGCCCGGCACGCCCGCCGCCAGCAGCGCGCGCACGATGCGCCAGCCCGCGCTCGGCGTTTCCTCGGCGGGCTTGAGCACCACCGAACAGCCTGCGGCCAGAGCCGGAGCGACTTTCTGCATCGGTGTCCACGCAGGGAAGTTCCACGGCGTGAATGCCGCGACGGGTCCGACCGGGCGACGATGGACGGCCCAGCGCATGTCCGGCGCGCGGGTCGGAATCAGTCGGCCGTAGGCGCGCCTTCCCTCCTCCGCATACCAGTCGAGCAGATCGGCGGACGCCATCCATTCCGCACGCGCCTGCACCAGCGGCTTGCCACCCTCCCGCGTCATCTCCACGGCGGCCTCGTCGGCCTCCGCACGCATCTGCTCGGCCGCACGACGCATGATCTTGCTGCGGTCGAAGGCGGACATGGCCGACCACAGTTCGAAACCCTCGACCGACAGGCGGGCCGCTTCGCTCGCTTCTTCCGCGCCGCAACTGGGCGGCTCGCAGATGGTCTCGCCGGTCGCGGGGTTCACCAACGCACGCCTACCCAGCGAGGCGGTATCGCGTTCCACACCGTCGATGATCGGACGGGGCATCGTCTGGGTCATGGCTTTGGGTATCCTCTGCTCTGGCGGGAGCGGCGCTATAATGCGCGCACATGTTGTAGCTGATCGACTTAGCGGCGACGACCGGGGGCGGGCAACCGATTCTTGACTGCTATCGCCATGCAGTTCAGGCGGCGCGGATGAAATCTACGGTCGGGGCGTGCCGATCTGCGATGCGCAGGCCGCCGAGCACGTCCGCCCAATAGCTTTCCGAACCGTCGGACAGCCGCCAGCCATGCAGCCGCCGGGTCAGCAATTGCAGGTCATATTCCTCGCTGATGCCGATCGCGCCATGGACCGCGTGGGCGATGGCGGAAACCTGGCCTGCGGCAAGGCTGGCGCCATGCTTGGCGATGGCCGCATCCAGCATGCGCGGGAACAGGCCGGATCGCGCACCGATGGCAGCGGCAATGCGGGCCGCCACCGCCTGCTCGGCGAGCACGGAAAGCTGCTGCTGCACCGCCTGCTGCTTGCCGATAGGCTTGCCGAACTGCGTGCGTTCGTTGGCATAGGCGACGGTCATATCCATCACGCGCCCGGCAGCGCCGGAAATCAGAAGCGCTCGGATGATCGCGGCGACAGGACGCAACACCGCACCGTCCAAGCCGGATATATAGGCGTCGACATCATGATGCACGCCGGTCGCCTGTCCCCGGGCATCGGTCAGCACGGGGGCCTGTGGTGTGCCCGACAGGATGTGCGCGGCCACTGCACCGAAAGGCGCCGGGCCGGTGCCCGTCGCGATCGCGACGGGGCCGGCGGGAATTTCGAGGCCTGCGCCGGCCAGAATGGCACGGGCGACCATCGTGTCGGCCACTGGCAAGGGAACGGCATGGGCGCCCAGCAGCGCTATCAGCGGCGCGACATCGGCCAGCGACAGGCTGGCGCCACCCAATTCCTCGGCAACCAGCGCATCCAGAAAACCGGAGTCGGTGAAGGCAGCCCACATCGGGGCGGTGTTACCGCCTTCCTCGATGGCGCGGATGGCGGCGGGCGTGCAGACATCCTCGATCAGGCGGGCGAAGGGATCGATCAGTTCGGACATGTCCATGGAAAATCTCCCTTCAGCGCAAACCAAGACCACGGGCGATGATGCCGCGCAAAATCTCGCGCGTACCGCCACGCAGTGAAAAGCTGGGTGCGATATGGGTCACGTAGAGCAGCGTGCGATAGAGTTCAGGGTCGATCGGTTCGTCCGGATGGGCGGCCAGATCGTCGCCGATCAGCACCGGCACATCCTGTTCCAGGCTGGTGCCGAGATCCTTCATCAGCGACGCTTCGACCACCGGGCTTTCGCCCGCCACCAGCCGCGCGGTGACGGCGAGCGACATTTCGCGCAGGACCGCGTGCCGCGCCGTCAGCGATCCCAGCAGGCGGAGCGTCGCGCTGTCCTTGCGACCGACTGCATCGAGATGGCGCACCCATGCATCGAGCAGAACGACCGAGGAATAAACGCGTTCGGGGCCCGACCGCTCAAACGCGAGTTCGGCGGTAACCTGCTTCCAGCCCTGCCCTTCCTGACCGATCAATGCGTCCGGCGCGAGACGGACGTCCTCGAAGAATACTTCGGCGAAATGCGCGTCGCCGGTCAAGTCGACGATCGGGCGGATGGTGATGCCGGGCAGCTTGAGGTCCACGATCAGCTGCGACAGGCCCTGTTGCCGGTCGGCGGTGGTGCCGGACGTGCGGACCAGCGCGATCATGTAGTCGCTGTGCATCGCGTTGGTGGTCCAGATCTTCTGCCCGTTGAGCAGCCAGCCGCCGTCGTCCTGCCGTTCGGCACGGGAACGGACGGAGGCAAGGTCGGACCCCGAACCCGGCTCGCTCATGCCGATGCAGAACAGCGCCTCGCCCTTCGAGATGCGCGGCAGGTAGAATTGGCGCTGTTCCTCGGTACCATAATGCAGGATCAGCGGACCGCTCTGGCGGTCGGCGATCCAGTGCCCGGCGACCGGAGCGCCGGCCGACAGCAATTCCTCGACCACCACGAAGCGGGTGAAGGGTCCGCGCCCAACGCCGCCATATTCCTTGGGCAACGACAGGCCGAGATATCCCGCCTGTCCCAGCTTGCGGCTGAAGGCCGCGTCGAAGCCCTGCCAGGAACGGGCCCGGCGATGGACAGGCGTGTCGGCAATCGCCTCGTGGATCAGTGCGCGCAACGCCGGGCGCAGCGCTTCATCCTCGGGAGGCAGGGTGGACAGGGTCAGGGTCTCGAACAAACCGAACCTCGCAAATCTGATACATTCGAACCAATGAAGCGAGCTGTCTGTCGCCTATCCCATTGCGTGTCCAATATCGAATTGACTTTAATCGATACAAATCAACTATCGGAAGCGATGGACGCGAAATTGCGGGCGAGCGGACTGTCAGACCCGCGCGGAAGCGCGACGCCGGTTTCGATCGCGACGCGATCTGCCAGTCGAACCAGCCGCACGCCCTGGGGCATCGATCCCGCCGCGCGCGATGGCACCAGTGCCACGCCCAGACCGGATCGCACCAGCGCGAGCACCGCATTGAGCTGGGCGGCTTCCTGGGCGACCGTGGGAACAAATCCCGCTGCGTGGCAGGCGTTGAGCGTCACCGAATGCAACACACTGATGCCGCTTTGCAGGATGAAGGGTTCGTCGGCCAAGGCCCGCAACGACACGCTGTCCGCACTCGCCAGCGGGCTGGCGTCGTGCACGGCCACGTGCATTTCATCCGGATCGATCACTGTCGTATCGACCGCCGCCATCTCGGTCAGCGGCAGGCGGACGAGCCCGACATCCAGCGTTCCGGCCACCAGCTGGCGGGCGATGTCCACGCTGGTTGCCTCTTCCAGCACCAGTTCGACCGCCGGATAACGGCGGCGATATTCGGGAATGATGCGGGGCAGGAGTTCGAAGGTCGCCGATCCCACGAAGCCGACGCGCAGCCGGCCTCGCTCGCCGGTCGCCCCCTCTCGCGCGGATTCGCGGAACCGCTCCGCCTGGGCCAGCGTCGCGGCGGCGGCCTCCAGCGAAGCCTGTCCCGCGGGCGTCAGCGTCACGCCACGGGTCCCGCGCACGAACAGCAGGGTGCCCAGCTCATCCTCCAGCTTGCGGATCGCAACCGTGAGCGGAGGTTGCGACATGTTCAGCCGTTCCGCCGCGCGGTGGAAGTTCCGGGTTTCGGCAAGCGTCACGAAATAGCGTAGCTGTCGCAGCTCCATGATAGTTCCTGTGTATCAATTGAACCTAAAACGATATTAGCGCACCCGGGTCGCCGCGCCTAGGGTCCTCAGCCGCATCCATGCCCTAGCCAATGGAGATTCCGGTTTGGACCCATTCCTTCTCGTCGAGCGCGACGGCCCCGTCGTCATTGCCCGTTTCAATCGCCCCGATGAGCGCAACACCATTACTGAGGTCGCCCAGAGCGAGGAAATCGTCGATTTCTGCAAGGCCATGGCGCGCGACACGTCGGTTCGCGCGATCGTGCTGACCGGCAATGGCAAGGCGTTCAGCGCAGGCGGCAACGTCAAATATATGGCCGAACGCAGCGGGATGTTCAGCGGCACGCCCTATGAAATCCGCAACGCGTATCGCACCAGCGTGCAGATGATAGGCCCCGCCATCAACGAACTGGAAGTGCCGGTCGTCGCGGCTATCAATGGTCCGGCCATCGGTCTTGGCCTTGACATCGCGTGCATGTGCGACATCCGCCTGATGGCGGACAACGCCGTGGTAGCGGAAAGCTATGTCAAACTGGGCATCATTCCGGGCGGCGGCGGCGGCTGGTTGCTGCCCCGGCTCATCGGACCGCAACGGGCGAACCTGATGACGCTGACGGGCGACGCGATCAATGCTGCGACCGCGCTGGACTACGGGCTGGTCGCCGAAGTGCTGCCCGCCGACGCGCTGATGCCCCGCGCGGTGGAACTGGCGACGAAGATCGCCGCCAATCCGGGTCATGCCACCCGCATGGCGAAGCGGCTGATGCGCGAGGGCGCACGCATGTCCCTGCCGACCCTGCTGGAAATGGCGGCCGCTTATCAGGCGGCGGCACATCACACGGAGGATCATCACGAAGCCATCGCCGCCTTCCTGGGCAAGCGCCCGCCGGAGTTCAAGGACAAGTGAGCGATACGCCGACCAAGCCGACCGGACCGCTGGCAGGCCTTCGCGTCCTGGACCTGTCGCGCGTGCTCGCCGGTCCATGGTCGACGCAGATACTGGGCGACCTGGGCGCCGAGGTGATCAAGGTCGAGCAGCCCGGGCAGGGCGACGACACACGCCGATGGGGACCGCCCTTCCTGGATGACGGGTCGAAGGACGCGGCCTATTATCTGTGCGCCAACCGCAACAAGCAGTCGGTGGCGATCAATCTCGCGGACCCGCGCGGTGCCGAACTGATCCGCCGGATCGCACTGGAATCGGACATAGTGGTCGAAAATTTCCGCGTCGGCGGGCTGGACAAATATGGCTTGGACTATGCGTCGCTCTCAGCGATCAATCCGAAGCTCATCTATTGCTCGATCACCGGCTTCGGGCAGGATGGCCCGTACAAGGACCGTGGCGGATATGATTTCCTGATCCAGGGCATGAGCGGGCTCATGTCGATCAACGGGCGCAAGGATGGCGAGCCGGGCGAAGGCCCGATGAAGGTCGGCATCCCGATCAGCGATCTGGTGACCGGCCTGTATGCGTCCATCTCCATCCTCGCGGCGCTGGCGCATCGTGACCGTTGCGGCGAAGGACAGCATATCGACATGGCCCTGCTCGACACGCAGGTGTCGCTGCTGGCCAATCAGGCGTCCAATTATCTGAACGGCGGCATGATCCCCCGCCGCCTGGGCAACGAGCATCCCAATACCGTTCCCTATCAGGATTTTGCCTGCGCCGACGGCGACATATTGGTGGCGCTTGGCAACGACCGCCAGTTCCGAAGTTTTTGCGACCTGATCGGCCGGCCCGACCTGCCCGACGACCCGCGCTTCGTCGACAATGGGCACCGTTCCCCCAACCGTCAGGCGTTGCAGGATGAATTGCGGCCGGCGATCGCCCGATGGAAGTCGGATGATCTGATCGCCGCGATGGAGGCGGCAAAACTCCCCGGTGGCCGGGTGAATGAGATTCCCGATATTCTTGCCGACCCGCAGATCGCCGCGCGCGGCGTTGTCCGCGATATGGTCCGGTCCGACGGAACGCCGGTCAAGGTGCTGGGCTATCCGGGCAAATTCTCCCGCACGCCGGCCGATTATCGCCGCGCGCCGCCCCGGTCCGGCGAAGATACCCGCGCCGTGCTGGGCGATCTGCTACACCTGGACGAGGCGGAAGTGGCGGCACTGGTCGACGCTGGCGTCGTCGCGGAAAAACTGCATTGAATTTTGTTTCGGTCCGGCCGGGCCAGAGGAATTGAGAGGAAAAGAGCATGACCAAGAAAGTCGGCTTCATCGGACTGGGCGCCATGGGTCTGCCCATGTCCTCGAACATGCAGCGCAAGGGTTTTGCCGTTACCGTCTATGACATCGACGACGCGAAGATGGACAAGGTCGCCGCGCTGGGCGCGACCAAGGCCGGAAGCGTCGCCGAAGCGAGCCGCGGCCAGGACATCGTCATCACCGTGCTGCCCGCCACCCAGCATGTCGAGGCGGTGGTGCTGGGCGAGGACGGAGTGCTGGCGAATATCGACGACGGCGCCTTGTTGATGGACCTTTCCACCATCGACGCCAAGGGCACCGATCGCGTCGCGGCAGCCTGCAAGGCCAAGGGCATCGCTTTCGTCGACGCGCCGATCGGGCGGCTGGCGCTGCACGCGGAAAAGGGCGAATCCCTGTTCATGGTCGGCGCCGAGGACGAGGATTTCGCCCGCGTCGAACCCGCGCTTAACGCCATGGGCACCACCATCTACCGTTGCGGCAAGCCCGGCATGGGCAGCCGGATGAAGGTGATCAACAATTTCATGCTGCTGTCGACTTCGCAGATCGTGGCGGAATCGATCGCGCTCGGGACGAAACTGGGGCTCGACATCCAGACCATCCACGACGTGACCGGCGGCACCACCGCGCGCAACGGCCAGTTTCACGTGCTGATGGTCAACAAGGTGCTGAAGGGCGACGTGGAACCGGGCTTCACTATCGACCTGGCATTCAAGGACCTGACGCTCGCCATGAACGCGGCGGCGGAAAACCGCGTCGGATTGCCGATGGGGTCGGCCGCCCATGCCGTGTTCGGCGGCGCGCGCGCGGGCGACTATGCGACCAAGGATTATTCCGCGCTGCTTGACTATGCCTGCCACAATGCCGGAGTAGAACCTCCACGAATGGATTGACCATCAGGAGAGCAAATGACCGATCGGCTGGCGCGCAGACGGATCATCGTCATCGGATCGGCGACCGGGATCGGTGCTGCCACCGTCCGGCGTCTGATGTCGGAAGGTGCGCATGTCTGCGCGGCCGACATCAACGTCAAGCGGGCAGAGGCGCTGGCGCAGGAGATTGGCGGCAACATTTTCGCCTTGCACATCGACATCGCCGATGAAGCATCGGTCACCGCCGCGATCACCGAAGCGGTGCAACGACTGGGCGGGCTGGACGGCGTGCACGTCAATGCCGCCGACATGCGCCAGCTATTGCATGACAGCACCGCCATTGACGTCGACCTGGCCGTGTTCGACCGCACCATCGCGGTCAATCTGCGCGGGCATCTGCTCTGCACCCGCGCCGTCTTGCCTCACCTGCTTGCCGGCGGATCGGGCGCGATCGTTTACACCAGTTCGGACGCGGCCGACTGGGGTGAGCCGGTCCGCCCCTGCTATGCCATGGCCAAAAGCGGCCTGAACGCCCTGATGCGCCATGTATCGGCCGCCTATGGCAAGCAGGGCATCACCGCCAATTGCATTGCCCCCGGCTTTACCGTGACGCCGGAAATGGCAGACCATGGGATCACCGACCTGACCATGGACCATTTCCTGGGCCTGGGGCACAGCCCCCGTGTCGGCGAGGCGGAGGATCAGGCCGCGATGGTGGCCCACCTTCTTTCGAGCGACGGGCGCTGGATCACCGGACAGGTCTATCATGTCAATGGCGGGCAGATGCTGTGACGACGACGCCCGCGCTGATCGCCACCTGCTGGACCACCGCCGGTAACGTCCGTCCCGATCGGCCGGACAATCTTGGCCGCTTCCCGCTGGAGCAGCGGATCGAGGCGGCGGCCCGGGCGGGCTATACCGGCAGCGGCTTCTGGCTGGGCGACCTGCTGGCCTGGCGTGAGGGCGGCAAGGATTATGCAGTACTGCGCCGTCATCTGCGCGATGCGGGGCAATCGCTGGTGGAACTGGAGTTCCTGTCCGACTGGTATGCCACAGGCGAACGGCGCGCGCGATCGGACGCAGCCCGCGCTGCATTGTTCGAGGCGGCGGACGCGCTGGGCGCACGCCATATCAAGGTGATGCCTCCCTTCCTGCCGGGCGATCCGCAAGGCCCTGCCCTCGCCGACGCCTTCGCCGCCCTGTGCGAAGAGGCGGGCGGCCACGGCCTGAAGATCGGCCTGGAGATGCTGCCCTTTTCGACCATGCCGAACCTTGCCAGCGCGCTCGCCATGGTCGCGGCGGCCGACACGCCCAATGGCGGGCTGCTCATCGACATATGGCATGTGGTACGATCGGGCAGTGCGGTCAACGAAGTGGCGAATGTGCCGGCGCAATTCATCATATCAGTCGAACTGTGCGACGCGATGACCGTCATGCGGGGCAGCATCACCGAAGACACGATGTGTCATCGCCGCCTGTGCGGGGAGGGAGAGTTCGACGTACCCGGCTTTATCGCCGCGCTCGGCCGGGCAGGCTATGACGGACCCTATGGCGTCGAAATCCTGTCGGACGAGTTCCGTACATTGCCGCTGGACGATGCGGCACTGCGCAGTTTTTCGACAAGCAGCGCCCAGTTCTGAGAGCCTGTTGTTGACCGGCCTGCCCTGGACCGTCATGGCGGCGCTCCCCTTGGAATGACTCCGGCATGGCAATGACGATTATTGGCGCGCTGTTCCCGGTTTTCGGGCTGATCCTGACCGGCTATGTGTGCGGGCGGTACGACATATTGGGTGACCGCGCGTTCGAGGTGCTGAACCGCTTTGTCATCGCTATCACCCTTCCGATCCTGACCTTCCGGTCCATCGCCCATATGGACCCGCGCAGCCTGGCGGTGCCGGTGATGATCCTGGCCGTGACCGCCGGAGCACTCACAACCTATGCGCTTGGTTTTGCGGTCGAACGGCGGTTCGGGCGTCCGACCGGCGAGGCGAACATCGCTGCGCTGTGCGCCTGTTTCAGCAATACCGGCTTCATTGGCCTGCCCGTTGCCATGCTTGCCTTCGGGCGCGATAGCGCGGCACCCGTGGCCGTGACGATGCTGATCTATTCCGCCATCGTCTTTACCGTCGGCCTTATCATGAGCGAAGTGAGCCTGGCGCAGGCGCATGGCACGACGACCGGGGTGAAGCTGGCCGCACGTTCGGTGATCCGCAGCCCTCTCATCCTGCTGGCCCTGGCGGGCGTCGCCTGGTCGGTCCTGGGCCTGCCGCTGTCCGGCCCGGCCGACATGCTGCTGGCGACACTGGCGCAGGCGACCGCGCCCTGCGCGCTGACCGCCATCGGCATCTTCATCGCCCTGCCCCGCCGCAACGCCGCGCCCGGGCCGATCGGGCGGGTCGTTACGCTGAAGCTGATCGGCCAGCCGCTCATCACCGCCGGCTTCCTGCTGTTGCTGCCGCCCATTCCGCCGCTATGGGCGAAAGTCGCCATCCTGATGGCGGCGATGCCATGCGGCGCGTCCAGTTTCGTCCTTGCCGGCAAGGCCGGGCGGTGGGCGATGGAACTGAGCGCCTGGGCGGTGACGCTGACGACCAGCCTCGCGTCGCTGACACTCATCGGCGTGCTGTGGAGTCTGGGCTGACCGGCTTTTCACGAGATTCTGCATATCCGGTCGAAGACCTGTTCCCCGTTTTGTCAAATCGTCTTACTGTCCGCATCGAAACGCGCCCGCCGGCTGGCGGGGCATTAGGAGACAGATGTGACATCCCACGCAATTGTGACAGGCGCCGCCGGCATACTCGGCCAGGCCGTTACCAGGACCTTACGGGCGGCAGGTTATGTCGTGACCGGCATCGACCGCGCCCCCGACGCCGGCGCCAGCGACGGCGGCTCCTATCGGGGCGATGTCGACCTGACCGACCCGCATGCCGCACGCGCTGCCATCGAAGCGGCGGTCGCGGAAAACGGACCGGCCGCGGCGCTGGTAAATGTCGCGGGTACATTTCGTTGGGAAACCGTGGGCGACGGGGATGTCGCGACTTGGTCCCTATTGTTCGACGTCAATCTGCGCACCGCCGTCAACGCCGTGCGCGCCGCCTTGCCATCCTTGCGCGACGGTGGCGGCGCCATCGTCAATATCGGCGCAGCCGGTGCGATCAAGGCAGCTGCGGGGATGGGCGCCTATGCCGCGAGCAAGGCCGGCGTCGCCAAGCTGACCGAAGCCCTGGCCGAGGAGGAAAAGGACAGGGGCGTACGCGTCAACGCAGTGCTGCCATCGATCATAGACACGCCGGCGAACCGCACTGACATGGCAGATGCCGATTTCAGTCGCTGGGTGACCCCCGACGCCGTTGCGAGCGTCGTGGCTTTCCTGCTGTCCGACGGCGCGTCAGCGGTCACTGGCGCCTGCGTGCCGGTCACCGGTCGTTGCTGACCGACCGCCGTTCAGCCTTCGTCGGTGCAGGGCGTGATCTTGGCCACGCCAGGCTCATATTTGAGGTTATGGACCGATATGCCGGTTTCGACGCGCTGCACGCCAGGCAAAGTGCGAATCTGATTGGCGATAATGTCGTTGAGCTGTTCGATATTGGTGAACAATCCCATGGCCAGAAGACTGAAGCGGCCGAGCAGCACGACGACGCAGTTGATTTCCGGCATCTCGCGCAATGCTTCGGCCAGCGCCGGGACGTGCGCGGGGTCGGCATCGATGCCGAGCATGCACAGGTTGGGCGATCCCGCCATGCGGAAATCCCTGACCACGGTAAACTGTATCAGGCCTTCCCCCTGGAGCCGCTTGATGCGCGTCCGAATGGTGCCTTCGGTGACGCCCAGGTCCGCGGCGATGGCTCGGTTGGAGATGCGCGCGTCGCGGGCGAGTTTCTCGACGATTTTCTGGTCGAGCTGATCCAGCCGCTTGCTCTTCGTACTGCTCATAGCGGTGCCACATTGAATTCGAATTTCAGGATGTCGGCGGCGATCCCTGCCTCGATATGGGCGACACCGTCGACGCGCGCGATATGATCGTAAAGAAAATGCTGAATATCGGAAAAATCGTGCAGGGCGACCAGCAATTCCAGATCGGTCCTGCCGTTCATGACATTGACGCTCAGCACCTCCGGCAGTGCGGCGAGATCTCGGCCGACGTCCGACAATCCGCGCCCCTGCACCTTCACGCCAAGGGCGATAATCACATTATATCCCAGCGCTGCAAAGTCGGTGACCGCAACGACCCGCATCGCACGAGCATCCTCCATTTTCTGGAGGCGCGCCGAAACCGTCGCGGCGGTAACCGACAATTTCTTGGCGATATCCTGATTGGTCGCTCGCCCGTCGGTCCGCAATATCTCGATAATGCTCGCGTCAAGAGCATCCAATGACGGAGCC
Organism: Sphingobium sp. OAS761; assembly: GCF_024168485.1. GTDB lineage: Bacteria > Pseudomonadota > Alphaproteobacteria > Sphingomonadales > Sphingomonadaceae > Sphingobium. The sequence goes on along the minus strand of NZ_JALJVY010000013.1, from coordinate 87,416 downwards.
GCCATCGGCCGCCCACTTCTGATCTGCATTCCGCCCCCGCCTCCCTGCTGGTCGAAGAGACATAGCGCGGGGAGTCGGAGAGCACCAGACACTATGCACCGGCAGGGTGACAACTCGGTTTCAATCCACGAAATATGGAGATGATTGCACGAAAAAAACCGTGAATCGGATAAGGTACTTTTCTTTCATCATCGCAATGCGTAACGCCTAGGGGCACCCATGGAAGGGGCCGTCGTGACGATGGCGATATGCGCCGACCGCGCCAGGCGCCCTTCAGACAGGTGAAATGGACAACGGTTCGCCCGTCCGGGACGAACCCCAGCAGGAGACAGCCATGCTTTCGAAAGTGACGCTCGCCAATACCGATATGTCCGTCAGCACCCTTTGCTACGGCACCAACATGCTCGGCTGGAACATCGATCAGGAGCGGTCGAACGCGATCCTCGACACCTTCGCCGGACTGGGCGGCAACTTCATCGATACGGCGCGGTCCTATGGCGACTGGATGCCGGACGCGCCCAAGGGTGCGAGCGAACGTGCTATCGGCGCCTGGCTGAAGGGCAAGGCCCGCGAGGATTTCGTGATCGCGACCAAGGGCGGCCATTTCGACATGCGCGCCGGCGATTATCGCAACCGCGTCAACCCCAAGGATGTCGAAAGCGATCTGAACGAGAGCCTGGATCATCTGGGCGTCGATACGATCGACCTTTACTGGCTGCACATGGACAATCCGGAAACGCCCGTCGCCGAACTCATCGATTTTCTGAACGCTGCCAAGGATTCGGGCAAGATCCGCTGGTTCGGCGCGTCCAACTGGACCGACACGCGCGTGCTGGAAGCCAATGCCTATGCCCAGGCGAACGACAAGACCGGCTTCGTAGCGATCGAACCTTTCTGGGGCCTGGGCAAGCCGAACGAAGCGAATGCCGGCCAGCAGGGCTATCAGCTCTATTTCGAGGATCATGGCAGCGCGCTCAAGGATGCCGGCCTTGCCGTCATTCCCTATTGCAGCCAGAGCCGCGGCTATTTCGGCATGCTCGAAAAGGGCGAGGACGCCGTGTCCGACGCGCTCAAGAGCTTCTATGACAATCCCGCAAACAAGTCGCGCTTCGAAGCGGCCAAGACGGTCGCAGCGCGCCATGGCGTTTCGGTGTCGGAAGTCGCGCTCGCCTATCTGGTCAACCAGCCGGGTCAGGTGATCCCGATCTTCGGCGCGTCGAGCCCGGCGCGGATCGAGGAGAGCGTGAAGGCCGCGAGCCTGAAGCTCAGCGCCGACGAACTGGCGGAACTCCAGGTCGGCTGAACATTCGGACGGGGCGCCGGTCGGGCGCCCCGTCTGCTCTCACGCCGCGTGCAACGCGCGGCGCAGCGCGGCGGTGGCGTCGCGCTTCATGCGCAGCACCGGTTCGGCGTCGGGCAGCATGTCGAAGCCGTGATAGGCACCCGCATAGACGTGCAGTTCGGCGGCAACGCCGGCTTCGATCAGGCGTCGGGCATAGTCCATGTCCTCCGCCAGAAACAGGTCGAGCGCGCCGACCGCGATGAAAGCGGGCGGCAATCCTGCCAGCGACTCGGCGCGCGCCGGCACCGCATAGGGCGGCACGCTCGCCCCGCCCGGTTCCGTCCCCAGCAGCGACCGCCAGCCGAAGCTATTGGCCTGCGGCGTCCACACGAACGCGCCCAGATGGTCCGGCTGGCGGGTGATGCAGGTGCGGTCGTCGAGCATCGGGTAGATGAGGTTTTGGTGAATGATGGCCGGGCCGCCCCGGTCGCGCGCCAGCTGGCACAGCGCCGCCGCCAGCCCGCCGCCCGCGCTTTCCCCGCGCACCGCGATACGCGCTCCGTCGATACCCAGCGCTTCCGCCCGCTCGACGGCCCAGTTCAGCGCAGCATAGCAATCCTCGACAGAACCGGGCGCCACGGTCTCGGGCGCCAGCCGATAGTCGACGGCGACGATCACCGCATCCACCGCCGCCGCCGTCGCCAGGTTCGCCGCGTGGCTGATGCGGTGCGAGCCCATGACATAACCGCCGCCATGGATCTGAACGATCAGCGGCAACGGTCCGGCCGCGCCGGCCGGGGTGTAGACCCGCACGGGCACGTCATGGCCGGCGGGCGAAGGGGCGTGGTCGTCGCGCCACGCTACGCCCTGGGCATCCGGCTCGGGCGCGGCGGCGACCGCCTGATCCATGCCCTGGCGGATCACGGGTAGCGCCTCGGGCGAGAAATCGAACGGCGGCATCAGATCGAGGCCGGGCAACAGGGCGGGGTCTACGAAATGGCGCACGTGTCTTCTCTCCTCATGACGCCCGCATCGCATCCTTGTTGGCGCGCGGGCCAAGCCGTCTCAATCCGCGCCACGCCGGAACGCACTGCGCCCCAATGAGCCCGCGTGGCGATGGTTCGCCATCGCCGAGCCCTGTGTCGAGGCGCTCGTCGGATCGGGGACGGTGATAGGTGCCGAACATGATGTCGAACAAGGGGAAAATATCGGCGAAATTGCGATCATGATGTGCGGCAAGGCGCGAATGATGGATGCGATGCACCTGCGGCGTCACCAGCACGCGGTCGAGCCAGGGGAGGCTGATCCTGATCGCGCTATGGTAGAACATCGACCAGAGGCTGAGGAACAGCGTCGCGAGCAGCGCGGACTGGCCGGCCTGCACAGCGTCCAGGTCGAAGATCAGGCCCAGGGTGAAGGCGGGGAAGATCGCGATCCAGGACGCCTGCAGGAAATGGTCCCGCGCCCAGGTCGAGCAGTTCATTCGCTCGTCGCTGTGATGGAGCTTGTGGAATTCCCAGAGGACCGGCACGCGATGTTCGATCCGGTGCGCCCAGTAGAACCACATGTCGTGCAGCAGCAGCGGCAGGAATATCATGACGGCGATTTCCAGCACGCCGCCTACCCACGGCAGCGCGCCGATGTCGGAAAAGGTGAAGGCCAGCGGCCGCCACGGCAGCCACTGACGCAGCGCGGCGCTGAGAGCCGCGGCTGCGACCCCCGCCGGCAGTGCGAGGAACAGTGTCGACATGGCGACCAGAATGTTCAGCCCATAGTCCCGCCATCCCGGGCGATCACCCACCGGCCAGATCTGCTCGGCGACGATGAAGGGTATCAGCATCAGCGGCAAAGCGATGACCGCCGGCAGGATATCCTGCAAGGCCGCCGTCATGCTGGCCCAAAAGTCCATTCGCCCTCTCCCCGACCGATTGACGCCGCCATTATGCGCAGAGTCGTCGGGAAGAGAAAGCTAAAAGAACTACATCGTTCGATAACTGGCGGGCAGGCGTCGTCAGTAACGCTGGCCGATCGCGCCGTCATGATAGATGGACGCGCCGGTCACGAACCGCGCCTCATCCGACGCCAGGTAAACGAAGGCGTGGGCAGTGTCTTCGGGCTGGCTCGACACGCCGAGCGCGCCCAGCCCGGCGATGCTGGCTTCCGCGGCCTCGACCGTCTCATAGCGGCCGAGCTTCACATAATCGGCGAGCCCTTCGCGGATCAGCGGCGTCATGGTGAGGCCGGGATGTACGCTGTTGACCCGGATCTTCATCGGCCCGAATTCGACCGCCGCGCACAGGGTCAGCATCCGCCCAGCCGCCTTCGATGTGTGATAGCCGATATTGATCCCGCTCGGCATGTAGGAGGCCATGGAGAGATTGTTGATGATCGATCCGCCGCCGGGGAAGCGGTTCACGCTGTCCTTGAGCGCGGGCAGGCAGGCTTTCATGCCCATGAACAGCGCGTCGTGATTGACCGCCATCACCTTGCGCAGATCATCGAGCGACGAATGTTCGATCCCGCTGTGGATGGCGATGCCGGCATTGTTGACCAGCACGTCGATGCCGCCATGCGCGGACGTGGCATGGTCGGCGACCCGGGCCCAGTCGGCTTGGCTGGTGACATCCTGCTCAACCAGTTCGAAGGCGCCGCCAACGCCCAGTCTGGCCATGCGCGCGGAGATCTCCGCCGCCTCTTCCTGACGGAAATCGGTTCCGATCACCGCCTTTGCGCCTTCGCGCAAAAAGGCTTCGCAGATCGCGACCCCGATATTACCGTCGCGCCCTGCACCCGTGACTATCGCGACCTTGCCGTTCAACCTTCCAGCCATGGCCTATCTCTCCTGCAATGATTTTATTTCTTCATTCCCCAAGGCAGGCGCACATCGCGTCCACGGCCGCCCGCGCGCGATCCAGCGGCGACAGGCCGGCATCGATCGCGGATTGCTGGGGCACTTCCACGCTGATCGGGACACCGGGCGCCAGCGCATGGGCAAAGCCGGCGATATCGAACACGCCCTGGCCCGGCAGCAGGCGCTGGATGCCTGCTTCATGGTCGATCATCTCGACGGGCACGGATGCCGGTCCGTCAGAGACCTGGCCGATCCAGACCCGCGGATCGCCAAGCAGGGCCATGCTCGCCTCCGTCTCGCCGCCGCGCATCACGTGCAGCAGATCGAGCGTCACGCCGATATCCGCGCGGCCCGTCCGTTCGATCTCCGCCAATGTTTCCGCGAGCGTTCGGACTTGGGCGGGCGGATAGAATTCGATGGCCAGCCTGACGCCGAAGGACGCCGCCAGATCGGCAAGCTCGATCAGCTTCTCGGTGCGCCGCACCGGATCGCGGTCATAACAGAGAACATTGGCCAGCGAGCCGCCGAGTTCCGCGCCCGTTTCCAGAACTGGCGCAAAATCAGCGACGACAGTACGTCCCGCCACGGTGAAGGGATAGAAGAGGTCGACGGTAACCCCGTTGGCCGAAAGCGCCGCCTTCGTTTCGCGACGGGCCACCGCATCGCGGACCAGATCATACACCGGCATCGCCGGCAGCACCTCCATCGAATGGAGGAATGGGCAGATACCGCTACACCCCGTCGCGGCAGCGATTTCCGCCAGCCGCGCGGGGGTAACATCGGTTACGGTGATATGATCGAGGGACAGCTGCATGACTTTATCGTCAGGCTGCTGCCTCGCGCTCCTTCACCATGTCAAGCGCGACGTCGACGATCATGTCCTCCTGACCGCCCACCATCTTGCGCCGGCCCAGTTCTACCAGGATCGCACGGGTATCAATCCCGTAGGTTTCAGCCGCCTTTTCAGCATGGCGGAGAAATGAAGAATAGACGCCGGCATAGCCGAGCGCGAGCGTTTCGCGGTCGACGCGCACCGGGCGGTCCTGCAACGGACGCACCAGATCCTCCGCCGCGTCCATCAGCGCATTGACGTCGCAGCCGTGGTTCCAGCCCTTGCGCTCGGCGGCGGCGATGAACACTTCGAGCGGCGCGTTGCCCGCGCCCGCACCCATGCCGGTCAGACTGGCGTCGATGCGCACCGCGCCGCACTGGGCCGCGACGATCGAGTTGGCGACGCCGAGCGAGAGATTGTGGTGTGCATGGATGCCGCGCTGCGTCTCGGGCTTGAGAACGCGGTCATAGGCTTCCAGTCGCGCCTTCACGCCATCCATGTCGAGCGCGCCGCCGCTGTCGGTCACATAGACGCACTGCGCGCCATAGCTTTCCATCAGCAAGGCCTGCTCGGCCAGCTTTTCCGGCTCGATCATATGGCTCATCATCAGGAAGCCCGACACGTCCATGCCCAGGTCACGGGCGATGCCGATATGCTGCTTGGAAACATCCGCCTCGGTGCAGTGCGTCGCGACGCGAACCGAGCGCACGCCGATGTCATAGGCGCGGCGCAATTCCTCCACCGTGCCGACGCCCGGCAAAATCAGCGTGGTCAGCACGGACTTGGTGAGCACCGCAGCCACCGCCTCCAGCCATTCCCAGTCGGTGTGCGCGCCAAAGCCGTAGTTGAAGCTGGCACCCGACAGGCCATCGCCATGGGCGACCTCGATCGCATCGACGCCCGCGTCATCCAGCGCCTTGGCGATGGCGGCGACATGATCGACCCCATACATGTGGCGGACAGCGTGCATACCGTCGCGCAGCGTCACGTCCTGAATGTAGAGCTTGTCACCCGCCTCGACGTTGAATCCCACGGTGTTCTGGGCGCTCATGCTGCCACCTTCTTTCCTTCGAGAATCTTCTTTGCCAACAATTCGCCGGTCGCCTTGGCGGCGGCGGTCATGATGTCCAGATTGCCCGAATAGCTGGGCAGATAATCGCCCGCCCCTTCGACTTCGAGCAGGACCATCGTCTTGATGCCGGTGAACTCGCCGCGTCCGGGAATCTTCAACTTGTTGTTGTCGCCGAAGCGTTCGAACTGCACTTCCTGCTTCAGGCGATAGCCCGGAACATAGGCCTGGACCTTCTTCACCATCGCTTCCACAGAAGCGCGGATGGCGTCTTCGTCGGCGCCTTCTGACAGGGTGAAGACCGTATCGCGCATGATCATCGGCGGCTCGGCGGGATTGAGGATGATGATCGCCTTGCCCTTGTCGGCTCCGCCGACCTTTTCGATCGCGTTGGCCGTGGTGCGGGTGAATTCGTCGATATTGGCGCGCGTGCCCGGCCCGGCGGAACGCGACGAGACGGAGGCGACGATTTCGGCATAATGGACCTTGGCTACCTGGCTGACGGCAGCGACCATGGGGATCGTCGCCTGGCCGCCGCACGTCACCATGTTGACGTTACCGGCAGCGAGATTTTCCTCCATGTTGACCGGGGGCACGGTGAACGGGCCGATCGCGGCGGGGGTCAGGTCGACCACCTGCTTGCCGTCCTTGCGCAGCGCTTCGTCATGCACCTTGTGCGCGTAGGCGGACGTCGCGTCGAAGACGATGCCGATCTCGGGGTAGACATCCATCTTCATCAGGCCTTCCAGCCCTTCATGCGTGGTCGCCACGCCGCGTTCGCGGGCCATGGCCAGCCCTTCCGACGCCTCGTCGATGCCGACCACGACGGCCAGTTCCATATTCTGCGGATATTTGACCATCTTCATCATCAGGTCGGTGCCGATATTGCCCGATCCGATGATTGCCGCCTTGACCTTGTCAGCCATCATTTACTCCTTACACGAAGCGCGCGGTGCAGGCGCCCACGCCATGCAACTGCATTTCAAAAACATCGCCGGCCTTTGCCGGTTCGAGCGGCACCAGGCTGCCCGACAGGATCACGTCGCCCGCTTCCAGCACGACGCCATAGGCGCCCAGCGTGTTGGCGAGCCAGGCCACAGCCTCGGCGGGCGACCCCTGGACCGCATGGCCATAGCCTTCGGACAGCGGCTCGCCATTTTTGGTGACGGTGACATGCAGGTTCGGCAGGTCGTGCGCGCGCGGATCGACACGCGCCTCACCCAGCACATAGACGCCGCAGGACGCGTTGTCGGCTACGGTGTCGACGATGCCGATCTTCCAGTCCTGAATCCGGCTGTCGACGATTTCGAAGCAGGGGACGATCGATTCGGTCGCGGCGATCACCTGATCGGCGGTCACGCCCGGCCCTTTGAGGCGGTCCTTCAGGATGAAGCCGATCTCTGCTTCGGCACGCGGCTGGATCAGTCCGTTGGCCGCCACGTCGATGGCGCCTTCCACGAACATGCGATCGGTGAGGAAGCCGAAATCGGGCTGATGCACGCCCAGCATGTCCTGCACGGCCTTCGACGTCACGCCGATCTTCTTGCCGATAACCCGTTCGCCATCGCTCTTGCGCCGTTCCAGAGCGCCGAGCGAGATCGCATAGGCGTCGTCGATGGTCAGGTGCGGATGACGCGCCATGAGCGGCGTTACCGTCCGTCCCTCGCGCAGGGCAAGATAGAGTTCTTCGGCAAGCGCTTCGTTCAGGGATTGATCAACCATATCGTTCACAAATAGGCTCCATCCTGGAAGATGAGAGGGTCGACCGCCTCGCCGATCCGGACAGCCTCCACACGGGCGATGACGATGCTGTGCGTGCCGTAGGGAATGAGACTGTCGATGGTGCAGGACAGATTGGCCTGCGCCTCCTCCAGGATCGGCAAGTCATGATGATCGCGGGACCAGCTGCCGACGCCGAACCGCAGTTCGCGCGCGACCGCACCGCCGAAAGCCGCAGACACTTCCCGCTGATGACGCGAAAGCAGATTGATGCTGATCGGGCATCCCGCCGACAGATGCGCGTGAATGCTCGCCGAACGGTTGACGCACACCAATATGGCCGGCGGGTCCATGGTCAGCGACGTGATAGACGTCGCCGCCATGCCTACCGGCGCGTCATCGCCCAGCGCCGCGATGATCGCGACGCCGGATGCCAGGCGCCGCATCGCACCCTTCAGGCCAACGACCACATCGTCGACCGGAACCGGCTGGAGAGACGCGTCGGTCATGCGGCTGACCCGGCCCGCCGTGAGTTCTGCTTCGATGTCCGGTCCATTTGCACCCGATGCCCCATATAATTGTCCACGTGAATGACAGCCACCATGGCCTCATCATCGCGCATGATGTCAAGATAATCGACCCTTCATTGCGACGCGGGCCAGGCACGCCCGATAAGGCGCGCCCGGCCCGCTCGCCAGATCAAAGGAAGGTGAAGGACGGCGCTTCGCCCTGCATCGTGCCGATCAGGTCGCTGGTGCGGTTCGCCGGATCGTTGGCAACATGCGCACGGGCCGCATTCAGGTCCAGCCAGGGCTGGATGATCGCGCTCGACATGTAGATCGCGCGGCCACCCATCAATTTCATCATGTCGTCGGCAAGGTCCGCCATCCGGCGCACCACGCTGGCGGACTGGTAGGCGAACATGCCACGGCGGGCCATGGGGATATCCTCGCCGCGTTCGGCATATTCCATGAGTTCATCGAATGTCGCGCGATGCGTCATTTCCATCTCGCTGGTCTCGGCGATGGCACGGGCGATCGCCGCATGCAGCACCGGATCGGCCTTCGCCGCCTTGCCGGTATTGGTCGATACGCGGCTCGCCATGATGTCGAGCGCGGCCTGCGTCGCGGCACGGATGCCCCCGAACGCCGCCGTCGACACGGAACGCATGAACACCTGCGCCCAGGGCAGGCGATAGAGCGGGCCGTCATTTTCCTTCTGCCCCGGATTGGCGCAGTGGAAACCGTCGATCGCCCTGTGCGTGCGATAGTCGGGCACGAACACGCGATCCACGACGATATCGAAACTGCCCGTACCCTGAAGGCCGAACGTATCCCACGTGCCCTCGATCACCTGATAATCGGATCGCGGCAGCAGGAAGGTGCGCATATCGGGCGGGCCGCCGTCCGTGTCGAAATTGATCGCGCCCAGCAACACCCAGCCGCAATGGGTCGACCCCGACGAAAACCCCCAGCGGCCCGACAGATAAAAGCCGCCCTCGGCCTTTTCCACCTTGCCCACCGGCTGATAGGTCGACGACACCAGCATGTCCGGATTGTCTGCCCAGACTTCGCGCTGCGCCTCGTCATGGAACAGGGCAAGCTCATAGGGATGGCAACCGAGCACGCCGTAAATCCAGCCGGTCGACATGCAGCCTTCCGCCAAGGCCTTCTGAACTTCGAAAAAGACATTCGGGTGCATTTCATACCCGCCCCAGCGTTTCGGCTGGAGAACGCGGAAAAACCCCGCCGCCTTCATTTCCGACACGGTTTCGTCCGGAACATTGTGCGCCAATGTGCAGGCGCGTGCGCGTTCCCGCAAAACGGGGATCATGGCGCGGGCACGCTCGATGAGCGTTTCGGGCGAGGGGATAGCCTCCTCCGCAATTCCGATCGACTTGGTAGCTACAGCGCCGGTCATCATCATCTCCATATCGGGCCGCGTTTGGCGAAACTTGCCATATGCGTAGCACATATAATTCTTCGTTACGCAAAACGTCAAGACAAACGGGGCTTGCGCATTTTGCACGATGCTTATAGGCGATTTGCGAACGAATTGCCATTGCCGACCGGGCCGACCGCCCGAAAGGACATACTCGCAGTCTTTGTATTCGCGTAGTCCTATTGGCGGTTGACCGAGCGAACAGGTGGTGGCTTCGTTGAGGCAAAGACAATGAGGGCGAGGCAGCAGGAATGGCGGTAAAATCCTTGGGCTATGTGATCATAGAGGCGAAGGACCTGTCTGCTTGGCGTGACTTCGCCTGCGACATTGCCGGGCTGATGCCCGCGGATTCGGACCGGGAGGATGTAGCGCTTTTTCGCATGGACGACCGCCCTTTCCGCCTGTGGGTGCAGCAGGGCGAACAGAATCGCTTCGTGGCGCCGGGCTGGGAGTTTGCGACTCGCGAAGATTTCGAATCGGCGCTTGCTGCGCTGGAAACGGCGGGCCGCCCCGTCGAACGCGCCGACATCATGGAGGCACGCGCACGGAAGGTTTATGAACTGGCACGCTCGTCCGACCCGGCGGGCAACGCCATGGAACTCTTCTACGGGCGGTTCGTCGATTATGCGCCCTTCGTATCGCCCGCCGCGGTCAGCCGTTTCGTCACGGGCGACAATGGCGACATGGGCCTGGGACATGTCGTGCTGACCGCGCCCAATTTCGACGAGACCCACCGGTTCTACAAGGATGTGCTGGGGTTCGGCGACACCGACCTCGGCCGCTTCTACCTTATGGGCGGCGGGCCCGACGATCCGGGCGTAGGCTTCGCATTCCTGCATTGCAACAGCCGACATCACAGCCTGGCGCTGGGACAGATGCCCGAAAGCCCCAATGGCGCGGTGCATATGATGGTCGAGGTCGGCGCGCTGGAGGATGTCGGGCGCGCGTATGACCGAGTACTGCGGAGCAAGGGGAAAATTCCCCTTTCGGCCACGCTGGGTCGGCATGTCAATGACAAGATGACATCCTTCTACATGCAGACACCGGGCGGGTTCGACATTGAATATGGCTGGAACGGATTGGTAATCGACCCCGCGACCTGGGTGCCGACGACCAGCTTGGCCGTAAGCGACTGGGGCCATAAATGGGCCCACGAGCAAGACTGACGCAAAGGATGAATGACACTATGCTCGACAAGCGCATGACGATCGACGACATCGTCGACCAACTTTCCGACGGGATGACGATCGGTGTTGGCGGCTGGGCCACCCGCCGCAAGCCGATGGCGCTGATCCGCGCGATCGCCCGGTCCGGCCTGAAGGATCTGACGCTGATGGCCGGCTATGGCGGCATGGACATCGGGATGCTCGCGGCGACGGGCAAGATCCGCAAGCTCGTCTTTGCCTTCGCCAGTCTCGATCATTTCCCGCTGGAACCGCATTTCCGCAACGCACGCCAGGCCGGCGCGTTCGAGGTGCTGGAACTGGACGAGGGCCTGTATCACTGGGGCTTGCGCGCCGGGGCCATGAAGCTGCCCTTCCTGCCGACTCGCGTCGGCATCGGCACCGACATCATCACGCAGAGCGGCTTCGACTTCAAATTCGTGACCAGCCCCTATGGCGATGGCGAACAACTGGTCGCCATGCCCGCGCTGGTTCCCGACGTCGCGCTGATCCACGCCCATCGATCCGACGAGAAGGGTAATCTGCTAACGCAGAGCAAGGATGCGCTGTTCGACGAATTGCTGGTCCGCGCTGCGACCAGGAGCTTCGCCACCGTCGAGAAGATCGTGCCGACCGCAGAGTTGGATATGAAGCATAACAGCCGCTACAATCTGGTCGAGCGGGCGATGATCACCGGCGTCGCCGAAGCGCCGCTTGGCGCCCATCCCAGCAGCGCCGACCCGGACTATCAGCTCGATCTCAAGCACATCAAAACCTATGTCGACAGCGCCGCTTCGCCCGAAGCCTGGGCCGAATATAAGGCGAAATATGTCGATGTACCGGAGGCCGAATATCAGGCCGCAATCGGCGGCGCCGAAGCTGTCGCCGCCCTGCCCGTCCCCATTTACTGAGCGAGAACCGCAACCATGACAGACATTTCCTATTCGCTCGCCGAACTGGTCATCGTCGCCTGTGCAGAGGCGTGGCGCGATAATGGCGAGGTGATGGCGACCGGCATCGGCCCCCTGCCCCGTATCGGCGCGGGACTCGCCAAGCTGACCTTCGCACCGGCGATCCAGACCACAGATGGCGAATGCTGGTACACAACCGAACCCGTCGGCCCCGGCAAGCGCACCGCCGAACCGGAGTTCGAGGGTATCGCCAATTATGACCGGGTCTTTTCCGCGCTGTGGAGCGGCAAGCGTCATGCTCTGGTCGGCCCGGTGCAGATCGACCGTTATGGCCAGGCGAACATCAGTTCCATCGGCGACCACAAGAAGCCCAAGATCGCGATGCTGGGCGCGCGCGGCTTCCCCGGCAATTCGATCAGCCATCCCAACAGTTTCTTCTTCCCCAACCATAACAAGCGGGCCTTCATCGAGGGGGAGGTCGATTTCGTCTGCATGGCGGGTTACAACCCGGCCCGCTACCTGAACGGCCAGCCGCCCAAGGGTCTCGACCTGCGCATCATCGTCACCAATTTGTGCGTCATGGATTTCGGCGGGCCGGACCATCAGATCCGCGTCGTGTCGCTGCATCCGGGCGTCACATTCGATGAAGTGCAGGACAATACCGGCTTCCCGCTGGCGAAGATCGCAGACGATATCCCGACAACGCCCGCCCCGACCGCCGAGCAGCTGGAGATCATCGCAAAGCTCGACCCCAACAATGTGCGGGCCACCGTGTTCAAGGACAATCCGGCCGGCGACAGGAAGGCAGCCTGACATGAACGAAGCCGATCGCCTGGTCGAACCGCAAAAGGTCGACATCGTCTACGAGACCGACGAGCCGGTCACCTATGAGGTGATCGACAATGTCGCATGGATCATGCTGAACCGTCCGGGCTTCAACAACGCCCAGAACGGCCAGATGACCTACGCGCTCGACGACGCCTTCATCAAGGCGACGAACGACGACGACGTCCGCTGCATCGTGCTGGGCGGCAACGGCAAGCATTTCTCGGCCGGGCATGACATCGGCACGCCCGGCCGCGACGTGCACAAGCATTTCGAGAACCGGCTGATGGTTCCCGGCCATGTCAACAAGCCCGCCGCGGAGCTGCTCTACACCCGCGAGAAGGAGCAATATGTCGGCATGTGCCGACGCTGGCGCGACACCCCCAAGCCGACCATCGCCATGGTCCAGGGCGCCTGCGTCGCCGGCGGGCTGATGCTGGCATGGGTGTGCGACCTGATCGTCGCGACCGACGACGCCTTTTTCCAGGACCCGGTCAATCGCATGGGCATTCCGGGCGTCGAATATTTCGCCCACGCCTATGAACTGCCGCCGCGTGTTGCCAAGGAATTCCTGCTGCTGGGCGAGCGGATGAGCGCGCAGCGCGCCGAACAGTTCGGCATGGTGAACAAGGTCGTGTCGCGCGAGGCGCTGCGCGAGACAGTCGCTGCGATGGCGGCCAAGCTGGTGGCGCAGCCGCGTCTGGGCAACTGGCTGACCAAGCAGGCGATCAACCATGTCGAGGAGCTGATGGGCAAGCGCAACGCGATGGATGCGCAATATCATATGCACCATTTCGCCCATGCGCAGAACGACCTGACGCAGGGCAGCTCCATCGCGGGCCTCGACGCCAAGAAGATGGCCGAAGCCAACAAGAAGCAGGCGAGCGAATAATGGGCGAACCGCTGCACACGATCATGGTCGAGCGGCTGGGTTGTCGCTGGCCGATCATCCAGACGGCGATGGGCTGGGTGGCCGAACCCTCGCTGGTCATTGGTTCCAGCAATGCGGGGGCCTTCGGTTTTCTGGGCGCAGCGGTCATGACGCCCGACGAGGCGCGCGAAAAAATCCTGCTGGTCCGTAAGGGCACGGACAAGCCCTTCGGCGTCAATTTCCACAGTTTCCAGCCGGGCGCCGACCAGATTGTCGAACTGATTCTGGAGAACAGGGAGCAGGTTCGCGCCGTCAGCTTCGGACGCGGTCCGAACGCCAAGATGATCGGCCGCTTCAAGGATGCGGGCATCCTGTGCGTGCCGACCGTCGGCGCGGTCAAGCATGCGCAGAAGATGGTCGAACTGGGCGTCGATATGGTCAATGTACAGGGCGGCGAAGGCGGCGGCCATACCGGATCGGTGCCGACCACAGTGCTGCTGCCGCAGGTGCTAGACGCGGTACAGGTGCCGGTGATCGCCAGTGGCGGCATGGCCGACGGCCGGGGTCTGGCCGCCGCGCTCGCTTATGGCGCGGTCGGCATCGCCATGGGGACGCGCTTTCTGCTGACGAAGGAAAGCCCGGTGCCCGACAGTGCCAAGGCGGAATATCTGAAAGCCAGCACCGACCGCATCGTCGTCACCACCAAGCTGGACGGCATCCCGCAGCGGATGGTGCGCACGCGGCTGATGGACAAGATCGAGAAATCAGGGAAGCTGGGCATGTGGCTGCGCGCGATCGAAGCGGGCGCAGCGATGAAGAAGCAGACCGGCGCAAGCTGGATGGATTTCGTGAAATCCGCGCGCGGCATGACCGCGCATGGCGCGATGCCGCTGAAGCAGGCGATGATGGCCGCGACCATGCCGATGCTGATCCAGAAGGCCGTGGTCGACGGCGACATCGAACATGGCGTGATGGCGACGGGCGTCGTCGGCGGGCGGATCGGGGAGATCCCGACCTGTCAGGAACTGGTCGATCGCATTGTGGCGGAAGCGCACGAACGGCTGAGCGCGCTGGCTGCGCTGGGCAAAGAACCGGCCCCGGTCGCCTGAGGAGAGAAAACATGCCGATTACGCTCACCATCAAGGACAAGATCGCCGAAATCCTGTTCGATCATCCGCCGGTCAATGCTTTCGACACGGCGGGATGGGAATCCATTCCCGCTTTGGTTTGGGAGGCATCGCGCAATCCCGACGTGCGCTGCATCCTGATCCGTGCGGAAGGGCGCGGCTTCTGCGGCGGTGTCGACATCAAGGAGATGGCCGCCCATCCCGAACGCATCGCGAAGCTGAACAAGGATAATTACCTGACCTTCAAGGCGATCCGCGATTGCGAGATCCCGGTTGTCGGCGCGCTGCACGGCTTCGTGATCGGTGGCGGCGTCAATATCGCGGGCGCATGCGACTGCCTGATCGCGGCGGAGGGCGCCTATTTCTCGCTGCCGGAGATCGATCGTGGCGCCATGGGCGGCGCCGCCTTCATGAGCCGGATGCTGCCCGTGCAGATGGTGCGCGCCAATTTCTTCACCGGCGGACGTATCTCGGTCGAGGATGCGCATCGCCACGGTTCGATCCACAAGGTGGTGCCGCTCGAAAAGCTGAAGGAAGAAGCCTACGCCTTCTGCGAGGTGATCGCGTCGAAGAGCCGCGCCGCGCTGGTCATCGCCAAGCAGGCGCTGAACCTGATCGAGCCGACCGACCCGTCCGACCATTATCGCATCGAACAGGGCTTCACCCTGGAAATGTATATGCATGAAGACAGCCAGAAGGCGCGCGACGCCTTTGCCGAAGGAAAGGGCACGGCGAAGTTCTGATGGACCTGACTTATACTCCCGAGCAGCAGGCATTCCGCGCCGAAGTGCGCGCATGGCTGGAAGCCCATGTCCCCGGCGAGCCGCTGGAGCATTTCGACGCGACCCGCGAAGGGTTCGAAGCGCATCGTGCATGGGAAAAGACGCTCAAGTCCGGAGACTGGGGCATGGTCACCTGGCCCAAGGAATATGGCGGGCGCGGGCTTGACCTGATCCAGTGGCTGATCTTCGAGGAGGAATATTACCGTGCGGGCGCGCCGGGGCGCGTCAATCAGAACGGCATCTTCCTGCTGGGTCCGACGTTGATCGAATTCGGCACGCATGAACAGAAGCAGCGCTTCCTGCCCAAAATGGCGAGCGGCGAGGAAATCTGGGCCCAGGCCTGGTCCGAGCCGATGGCGGGCAGCGATCTGGCGGGCGTGCGGTCGACCTGCGTTCTGGAGGGCGACGAATATGTGCTGAACGGCCACAAGATCTGGTCGAGCCGCGCCGTGTTCGCCGACTGGGCGTTCGGCCTGTTCCGCACGCCGGGGACGGAGCGGCACAAGGGCCTCTCCCTCATATTCTTCCCGCTGGACGCGCCGGGCGTGACGGTGAACCCGATCAAGAAGATCAACGGCCATGTCGGCTTTGCCGAAATCTTCCTGGAAAATGTCCGCGTGCCCGCGTTCAACCGGCTGGGCGATGAAGGTCAGGGCTGGCATATCTGCATGGCGACGGCCGGGTTCGAGCGAGGGCTGATGTTGCGCTCTCCTGCCCGCTATCAGGTGGCCGCGAGGAAGCTCGCCGAACTCTGGGAAGCGCACAAGGAAAGCGCCGATCCTTCGCTGGAAGCCGATGTGGTGCGCGCGCACATGAATGCGGACGCCTATGCGCTCAACATCTACCAGACGGCCTCGCGCCTGATCGCGGGCGCGAAAATCGGGCCGGAAGCGAGCACCAACAAGATCTTCTGGTCGGAACTGGACATCCACCTGACGCAGACGGCGCTTTCGATCCTCGGCCCCACGGCGGAACTGACCCACGAGGCGCCCGACGCCTGCCCGGTCGACTGGATCGACGATTATATCTTCGCGCTCGCGGGCCCCATCTATGCCGGGTCGAACGAGATTCAGCGCAACATCATTGCCGAGCGCATGCTCGGCCTGCCGCGTTAAGGGGAGGAACGGACATGGACTTCACCCTCAACGACGAACAGATGATGTTCGCGGAAACGGCGCGGACGCTGTTTTCCGACAGCTGCACGCCCGATCACTGGCGCAAGATGATGGAACAGGGCGTCGTGCGGGACGATGCGCGCTGGGCTTCCATCGTGGAAACCGGCCTGACGCTGGTTCTGCTGCCGGAAGACGCAGGCGGCATCGGGCTTTCGGAAACCGACTTCGCGCTGATCGCGCAGGAAGCGGGCTATGTCGCGCTGCCCGAACCGCTGGTGGAAAGCGCGGGCGTGGCGATGCCGATGCTGGCCGCACTGGCGCCAGGCCATGACCTGCTGGGCGATCCGGCAGCAACCATTGCCATCGCCCACCCGCTCAATCCCTTCGTCGCCAATGCCGACAGCGCGGCGGCGATCCTGCTGGAAAAGGATGGCGAAGCCTATCTGGCCACGCCCGATCAGGTGACGCTGACAGCCCAGCCCAGCATCGATCCCTTCCGCCGCCTGTTCAAGGTGGAGTGGAGCCCGGAGAATGCTGCGCCGCTCGGCAAGGCGGACTGGGATCTTGCACTGGATCGCGCCTGCGTCTTCAACGCCGCCATGGGACTGGGCCTGGCGCAGCGCGCGGTCGACATGGCGGTTGACTATGCCAAGGAACGGCAACAGTTCGGCAAGCCGATCGGCAGCTATCAGGCGGTGAAGCATCACCTTGCCTCCGCGCAGGTCGCGATCGAATTCGCCAAGCCCGTCGTCGCGGCGGCTGCTGCCGAGATCGGCGCCCGCGACGTTCAGGCCCGCGCCCGCGTCAGCCACGCCAAGCTGATCGCTCTGGAAGCCGCGGACAAGGCGGCCCGCGCCTCCATCCAGGTGCATGGCGCCATGGGCTATAGCTGGGAAGTGGATGTCCATCTGTTCCTGAAGCGGACCCTTGCGCTGACACAGGCATGGGGAACCCCCGCTTATCATCGCGCGCGCATCGCCGCGCGCATCTTCACCCAGCCCATGGGGCCGGACCAGACCTTTGCACGGGAAGCCCAGAATGCCTGAAGCCTATATCATCGACGCCGTCCGCGCGCCCATCGGCCGCAAGAAGGGCAGCCTGGCCCATGTTCACCCGGCCGATCTGGCCGCTTTTCCCATTGCCGAACTGATCCGCCGCACGGGCGTCGACGCCAATCTGGTCGATGACGTCATCTGGGGTTGCAACGATACGCTGGGCGGACAGGCGGGCGACATCGGCCGCACCGCATGGCTGGTTGCCGGCCTGCCAGAGCATGTGCCGGGCGTCACCATCGATCGCCAGTGCGGGTCGAGCCAGCAGTCGGTGCATTTCGCGGCGCAGGCGGTGATGAGCGGCACGCAGGATATCGTCGTCGCCGGCGGCAGCCAGGCGATGAACCAGATCCCCATCTCCTCCGCCATGATCGTCGGCCCGCAATTCGGTTTCAACGACGGGCCGTTCCGCGGCTCGAAGGGCTGGGACGCGCGCTATGGCGACGAAGAGGTCGACCAGATCCGCTCAGCCGAAATGATCGCGGACAAGTGGGGCATCAGCCGCGAGGCGATGGAGCAATTCTCGCTCACCAGCCATCTGCGTGCGCAGGCCGCCTGGGACAATGGCTGGTTCGACAAGGAAGTTGTGGCTTTCGAGGGGCTGGCGAAGGACGAGACGATCCGTCCCAACAGTACGCTGGAAGGGATGGCCAGCCTGAACCCCGTGCGTGAGGGCGGCAAGGTGACGGCGGCGGTCGCCAGCCAGAATTGCGACGGTGCCGCCGCGCTGCTGATCGCGGGCGAGCGCGCAGTCAGGGAATATGGGCTGAAGCCGCGCGCGCGCATCCACCATATCTCGGTGCGGGCGGCCAATCCGGTGTGGATGCTGACCGGGCCGATCCCGGCGACGCAACATGCGCTGGCCAAGGCAGGCATGAGCGTCGACGACATCGACCTGTTCGAATGCAATGAAGCGTTCGCTTCCATCCCGATGGCGTGGATGAAGGAACTGGGCGTGCCGCATGAGAAGGTCAATGTGCAGGGCGGCGCCGTCGCGCTCGGCCATCCCATCGGCGCCACCGGCGCGCGCATCATGACGACGCTGCTCAATGCGCTGGAGCGCACCGGCGGCCGCTACGGTCTCCAGACGATGTGTGAAGGCGGCGGCCAGGCCAACGTTACCATCATCGAGCGGCTGTAAGCGAGGAAGGCCCGGCCATGCCCTGCTACGCCTATCAGGGGATCGTTCCCGTCGTCGATCCGACCAGCTACGTCCATCCACTGGCGTCGCTGATCGGCGATGTGATCGTCGGGCCGGGATGCTTTATCGCGCCGGGTGCGTCGCTGCGCGGCGATTTCGGGCGGATCGTGGTGGAAGGCGACAGCTCGATACAGGATAATGTGTCGGTCCATGCGAACCAGTTGCGCGACACGATCATCCGGCGCGGCGCGACCATCGCCCACGGATCGATCATCCATGGCTGCGAAATCGGCGAAAATGCGCTCATCGGCATGAACGCCGTCATTCTGGACAATGCGGTGATCGGACCGGAAAATCTGGTCGCCGCGCTCTGTCTGGTCAAGTCGGACATGGAAACGCCGCCGCGCAGTCTGGTCGTCGGCAATCCGGCCAAGGTGGTCAAGACGTTCGAGCCGCATCAGGTGACGTGGCGCAACAATGGCGAGGGCGAATATCAGAAGCTGGCCCGCGCCGCGCTGACCGATTTGATCCAGGCGGCACCGCTTGCCGCAGCCGACGCCGGTCGGCAGGCGCAGCGCGTCGCTTCGGAAGCGATCGCGGTGCGGCTGAGCGGCGACACCGCAGCCGCGCGCGAGGCGAAGACCACGCAGGCGGAGGCAAAATCATGAGCGCTGCAACCGCGATCACCAACCTGCTTTATCGCTATGCCGAACTGATGGACGCGGGCGATCTGGAAGCGGTCGCCGCGTTGTTCGAACGCGCCCGGATCAAAACCGGCGGGGGCGAGGTGGTCGAGGGATCGGCGCCGATGCTGGCGCTGTGGCGCGCGCATGTGCGCATTTTTCCCGACGGCACGCCGCGCACCAAACATGTCATCACCAACCCGATCGTCGAGGTGGACGAAGCGGCGGGGACGGCAACATGCCGGTCCTATTACACGGTGTTGCAGCAGACCGACGACCTGCCTTTGCAGGCGATCTGCGCGGGCCGTTACCATGACGCCTTCGTCCGCGCGGACGGGCAATGGCATTTTTCAGAGCGCGATTATTCGATGCTCGATCTGGTAGGCGACCTCAGCCAGCATCTGCTGATCCCGGTCGCCGCGTGACAGGCTTTTGAAGGAGTGAGCATAGTGGGTATCTGCGAAGGACGTGTTGCGATCGTGACCGGGGCCGGCAATGGCCTGGGCAAAGCCTATGCGCTGGGTCTGACTGCCGAAGGCGCCAAGGTCGTGGTCAACGATCTGGGCGTAGGAACCCATGGCGAGGCGGGCGAGACCAAGGGCGCGGCCGAAAAGGTGGTGGACGAGATCAGGGCGATGGGCGGGGAGGCTGTCGCCAACACCGACGACGTCGCCGACTGGGACGCGGGCAAGCGCATGGTCGAACAGGCGCTGGACAGCTTCGGCGCGCTGCATGCGGTGGTCAACAACGCCGGCTTCGTGCGCGACCGCATGTTCTTCACCTGCAGCCCGGAAGAATGGGACGCCGTCATCCGCGTCCATCTGCGCGGCCATTTCTGCACCAGCCGCCACGCCGCCGAATATTGGCGGGCGCAGAGCAAGGCGGGCAACCCGGTCGACGCGCGCATCATCAACACGACCAGCGGCGCGGGCCTCCAGGGATCGGTCGGGCAGTCCGCCTATTCCACGGCGAAGGCCGGGATCGCCGGGCTGACGCTGGTGCAGGCTGCGGAACTGGGACGTCTGGGCGTCACCGCCAACGCGCTGGCACCCAACGCGCGCACCCGCATGACCAATACCGGCGCGTTCGACATGGACGCGAAGGAAGGCGAATTCGACCTGTTCGCGCCGGAGAATATGGCGCCGCTGGTCGCCTATCTGGTGTCGGAACAGTCGAAGGGCGTTACCGGGCAGATATTCGAACTGAAGGGCGGTCAGGTGTTCCTGTCGCAGGGATGGACCGACAGCCCCGCCTATGACAAGGGCGCGCGGCTCGAAGCGGCCGAGATGGACGCCATCGTTCGCAAGCTGCTGACCGACCGCGAGCCCGCCAAGCCCGTTTACGGAGCGCAGTGACACCATGAACTTCGCCCTGACCGACGACCAGCGCGCCATCCAGGAAGCCGCACGCGACTTCCTGACCGACGCGGCCAATCCCGACGTCATCCGCGCCGCGGTGGAAGGCCCGACCGGCTTTGACGAGGCGCTGTGGCAAAGCCTGGCGGGTGAGATGGGCTTCACCGGCCTGATGGTGCCGGAGGATTTCGGCGGTCTGGGGCTGGGCGCGGTCGAAATGGCGCTCGTGCTGGAAGAGACGGGCCGGTGTCTGGCCCCCGTGCCTTTCTTCGAGACCGCCGTGCTGACGGTGCAGGCGGTGCTGGCCGCCGGGAACGACGACCAGAAATCGGCACTGCTGCCTCGCCTCGCTTCGGGCACGAAAGCGAGCTTTGCCGGTACGGCGGCGCGTCCGGTGCTAAAGGATGGCCGGCTGACAGGCATCGCCGATTTCGCCACATTCGCCCATGTGGCCGACATCATCATCGTTGCCAGCGCCGACGACAGCCTGATCGTGCTGGAAGCAGACACGCCCGGCCTGACGATCGAGGCGCTGCCGAGCCTGGATCGCACCCGACGCTTCGCCACCCTGACCTTCGATTGCGCGGTCACGCCCGACATGCTGCTGGGTGCTCCGGGCGGCGCGAAGGGGGCGATCGAGCGAATTCTGACCATCGGCGCCGGACTGCTGGCTGCGGAACAGACCGGCGGGATGCAGTTCAGCCTGGATGCCACGGTCGATTATGCCGGGCAGCGCGTGCAGTTCGGTCGGCTGATCGGGTCGTTTCAAGCCTACAAGCACATGGTGGCGGACATGATGCTGCTGGTCGAGGCATCGCGTTCCGCCGCCTACTACGCTGCCGCGGCGATCGATGAGAATGGCTCCGAACTGGCCGAAGCCTGCCACGTGGCGCGCGCCTATGTGTCGGATGCCTACCGTTCGCTTACCGGCGACGCGATCCAGTTGCACGGCGGCATCGGCTTTACCTGGGAACATCATGCCCATCTCTATTTCAAACGCGCGCGGGCGACGAGCAGCTGGCTGGGCACGCCGGACTCGCATCGCGAAATGCTGGCCGCGTTGATCCTGGGCGGAGATGCAGTGGCCGCATGACCGTTCAGGCCGCCCTTCCCGCCACCATGCAGGCGATGGCGCTCGACGGCTTTGCCGGTCCGGGCTCCATCCGCCTGCGCGAACTGCCGGTACCCGTGGCACAGGCAGGCGAAGTGTTGGTGAAGGTAGCGGCGGTCGGCGTCAATCCGGCCGACTGGAAAGCCTGCGCGGGCTTTCTGCCCTTCCTGCCCGTAAGCTGGCTGCCGCTGGTGCCTGGGTTCGACGGCACCGGCACCGTCGTATCCCTGGGCGAGGATGTCACGCAACTGAAGATCGGTGACCGGGTCGCCTTCATGTCCGGACTGCCACTGGGGCGCGGCGGTACATGGAGCGAATATGCAATCTGCCCGGCAGGGCTTGCGGCTTGCCTGCCAGACGCCCTGTCCTTCACGGCGGCGGCGACCATCCCCGTGGCGGGCATTTCCCCGCGCGAAGCGCTGGATCAGGGTGGCCTGAAGGCTGGCGAGCAGGTGCTGATCAACGGCGGATCGGGCGGAACCGGCATATGGGCCATCCAGATCGCCCGGAATGCGGGCGCGCAGGTGGCCGCGACGGCCGGTCCCGCCAATCAGGATTTGTTGAACATTCTGGGTGTCGCTCGTCCGATCGACTATCGCAACGAGGATGTGGCCGCCCGTGTCGCGGACTGGGCGCCCGGCGGCGTCGACCTGCTGCTCGACACGGTGGGCCAGGGCAGCCTGGGCGATCCCGCAGCGCTGATCCGTCCCGGCGGTCGTTATGTCGCGATAGAGACGATGTTGCCGGATGAGACGACGCCGGGAAGCGACGCCTTCGACGCAAAGGGCATCCGCGCCATCCGTGCGTCGGCGAGCTTTCCCAGGCTCGGTGCCCACCTTGCCGCGCTGGTCGACGCGGTAGCCAGCGGCAAGATGCAGGTGCCGCCCGTGGAAATCATGCCGCTGGCCGATGCCGCCAAGGCCATGGGCCGTGTCCGCGACGGTCATGTCCGTGGCAAGATCGTGCTGACCGTGCAGGAAGATCAAGAAGGGGCCGCGAACGCCCCGGCAACAGTGAAGGACTTCGCATGATAACCCCGACCTCCCCCGTTCCGCCCTATCCCACGCCGCGCGGCCTGCTGACGGGCAAGACGGTGGTGATCACCGCCGCGGCCGGCACTGGCATCGGCTTTTCCGCCGCGCGGCGCGCGGCCGAGGAAGGCGCCAGGGTCTTCATCAGCGATTTTCACGAGCGCCGCCTGAACGAAGCTGCTGACCGGATCGCCGACGAAGTCGGCTGCGAACGCCCCGGCCTGTTCGTGTGCGACGTGACCAGCGAGGAGGCGGTGCAGGGCCTGCGCGACGCGGCGATCGCGGCGCTCGGCCAGGTCGACGTCCTCATCAACAACGCCGGCCTAGGCGGCGAGGCCGACATCGTCGACATGACCGACGACCAGTGGAACCGCGTGTTCGACGTGACGCTGACCAGCCTGTTCCGCATGACCCGCGCCTTCCTGCCGCCCATGTATGCGGCCAAGGCGGGCGTCATGGTCAACAACGCCTCGGTCCTTGGCTGGCGCGCGCAGAAGGGGCAGGCCCATTATGCCGCCGCCAAGGCGGGGGTCATGGCCTTCACCCGCTGCGCCGCGATAGAGGCGGCCGAACATGGCGTGCGGATCAACGCGGTCTCCCCGTCTCTCGCGATGCACCCCTTCCTCGCCAAGGTGACGACGCAGGAAGCGCTCGACAAGCTGGTCGAGAAGGAAGCGTTCAAGCGCCCGGCGGAGGTCTGGGAAATCGCCAATGTCATGATGTTCCTGGCAAGCGACCTTTCCTCTTACATGACGGGCGAGATCGTCGCCGTGTCGAGCCAGAGGGCCTGACATGCCGCTGATTTTCGAACATCCGCGCGACCTGCTGGGCCAGGAGGGCACCCCGCTCCATCCCAGCGAGTGGCTGACGATCGAACAGGCGCGCATCGACGCCTTCGCCGACTGCACCGGCGACCATCAGTGGATTCATGTGGACCCGGTCAAGGCGAAGGACGGCCCGTTCGGTGCGACCATCGCGCACGGCTATCTGACGCTCAGCCTCACCAACCTGTTCATGCCGCAGATGATCGAGGTGCGCGGGTTCAAGAGCGGCCTCAATGTCGGCATGGACCGCACCCGCTTCCTGATGCCGGTGACGGTCGGATCGCGCATCCGCGGCACCGGCGTCATCCAGTCGGTCGAGGAGGCCAAGGGCGACACCATCCAGTGCGTCATCCGCATCACCGTCGAGATCGAGGGTGCAGACAAGCCGGCGCTCGTGGTCGACGCCATCACCCGTTATTTCCCGGAGTAGAAGCGATGCCCAACCCAGAAAAGATGGAAGCCGCCGTCCACGCCTATGTCGCCGCGTTCGAGGCCGGTAGCGCCGACCAGGTCGCCGCCCTATATGCCGAAGATGCAACGGTGGAAGACCCGATCGGCGCGCCGATCCATCACGGACGGGAGGCGGTTCGCGCCTTCTATGCCGAAAGCATGAAGACGGGCGCGAAGCTGACCCTGGAAGGGCCTGTACGCATCGCTGGCGATTATGCGGTGTTCCCCTTCGCGGTTCACCTCAACTTTGACGGCGGCGCCAAGCGCATCGATGTGATCGACACGTTCCGCTTCAACGAAGCCAATGAAGTAACCGAAATGCGGGCCTTTTGGGGGCCCTCCAACATGACCGGTTTTTGAAGGAATTACCCATGCGTGAAGCAGCCATCATCTCCACCGCCCGGACGGGCGTCGGCAAAGCCTATCGCGGCGCGTTCAACGATACCGAAGCGCCGGTCCTGTCCAGCCATGTCGTCAACGCCGCCATCGAACGCGCCGGGATCGATCCGGCGCGCGTCGACGATGTCTATCTGGGCGTCGGCAATCACTGGAACACGCAGAGCTACAATCTGGGCCGGCTGACCGTGCACGGTTCCGTCCTGCCCGACACGACCGGCGGATTCACGCTCGACCGCAAATGCTCCTCGGGCCTGAACGCGATCGCCCTCGCAGCGCGCGGCATCATCGCCGACGAGATCGACGTCGCGGTCGCCGGCGGCATGGAAAGCATTTCGCTCACCATCAACAAGCATGCCCCCGCCTTCCGCAACCGGTCGGAATTCATCAAGGCGGCCGATCCTCACGCCTATATGGTGATGATCGAAACGGCCGAGATCGTAGCCGAACGCTATGGCGTCAGCCGCGAGGACCAGGACCGCTTTTCCGCGCTCAGCCAGCAGCGCGCCGGCGCGGCGCAGGCGTCGGGCAAGTTCGCCGACGAGATCGTGCCGATCACCGTCACCAAGGCGCTGTTCGAAAAGGACGGGACCGAAAGCGGCAAGGAGGAAGTGACGCTCGACCGCGACGAAGGCGTGCGCGGCGACACGACCTTTGAAAAGCTTTCCGCGTTGAAGCCCGTGTTCAAGGATGGCCTCGTCATCAAGGAAGGCAAGCATGTCACCGCGGGCAACGCCAGCCAGCTGTCGGACGGCGCATCGGCGCAGGTCGTCATGGACCTGGCCACCGCGCAGAAGGAAGGCCTGCCCATCCTGGGCGTCTATCGCGGCTTCCAGGTCGCCGGCTGCAAGGCGGAGGAGATGGGCATCGGCCCGGTCTTCGCCATTCCCAAGCTGTTGAAGCGCGCCGGGCTGACGATGGACGATATCGGCCTGTTCGAAATCAACGAGGCGTTCGCCAGTCAGGCTATCTACTGCCAACGCGAACTGGGCATCGATCCGGAAAAACTCAACGTCAACGGCGGCGGCATCGCCATCGGCCATCCGTTCGGCATGACCGGCAGCCGCCTGGTCGGCCACGCGCTGATCGAGGGCAAGCGCCGCGGCGTCAAATATGTCGTCGTATCGATGTGCGTCGCGGGCGGCATGGGCGCGGCCGGCCTGTTCGAGGTCGCCTGACCCATGCAGCTCGCTTTCGCCCCTGAACTGAAAGCCTTTCGTGAAGAGGCCGCCGACTGGCTGAACAGCCAGCTCAACGGCCCCTTCAAGGCGATCCGCAGCCAGACCAACCAGGTCGACAATGTAGAGGAACGCCGGGCATGGGAAGCCGCGCTGGGCGCGGCGCGCTGGAGCGTTATCGGCTGGCCGGAACAATGGGGCGGGCGCAACGCATCCATCGCGCAGCAGATCATCTTCGCGGAGGAATATGCCCGGGCCAAGGGGCCGCCGCGTGCTGGCCATCTGGGCGTCGAGTTGATGGGGCCGACGCTGATCGCGATGGGCAATGACGACCAGAAGCAACGCTTCCTGCCGGACATCGCGGGCGGCAAGGCGATCTGGTGTCAGGGCTATTCGGAGCCCGGCGCGGGCAGCGATCTGGCCAACGTCAAGACCAAGGCGCGGCTGGAAGGCGATCGATACATCATCGACGGGCAGAAGATCTGGACGTCGATGGGCACGATCGCCGACTGGTGCTTCGTCGTCGCGCGGACCGAGCCGGGCAGCGTCGGCGGAAAGGGCCTGTCCTTTCTGATGGTGCCGATGGACCAGCCGGGCGTCGACGCCCGCCCGATCCGCCAGATGACGGGCGAGGCGGAATTCGCTGAGGTTTTCTTCGACGGCGCGGAGGCGCTCGCCATTGATCGCATCGGCAACGAGGGCGACGGATGGCGCGTGGCGATGGCGCTGCTGGGGTTCGAGCGCGGCGTTTCGACGCTGGCTCAGCAGATGCATTTCCGCAACGAACTGGACGAGGTGATCGCAATTGCCCGCCGCAACGGCAAGGCGAACGACCCCATTATCCGCCAGAAGATCGCGCAAGCCCACGCGGGCCTGAAGATCATGCGCTACAACGGCCTGCGCATGTTGTCAGACGGGGAAGGCGGCGCCGACCTGTCGGGAGCGGCCTATACTTACAAGCTTTACTGGTCGCAATGGCACCGTGACTTGGGCGAACTCGCAATGGACGTGCTGGGACAGGAAGGCGAGATCGGCGCCAGTGAGGAACGGTTCGACGGCCTGCCCAACATGTATCTGATGAGCCGGTCCGACACCATCTATGCCGGGACCGACCAGATTCAGCGCAACATCATCTCCGAACGCGGGCTGGGCATGCCGCGCGAGCCGCGGGGCAAATAGGGCGGGCGAATGACCGATCAAATGGGCACATGGCCGGAGACGATACCGGCCTCCGCAAAGGCAGCCGCCGAAAAATGGCCTTATGCGGTCGGACTGATCGAGGGCGACCGGCATTGGACGTTCGCGAAGATCTGGGCCGATGCGCGGCTGTCCGCATCGGCACTGCTGGGCATGGGTATCGGCCATGGCGACAGGGTTGCCATCTGGGCACCCAATTGCCGCGCGTGGGTCATCGCTGCTCTGGGCGCGCACATCGTGGGGGCCGCTATCGTTCCGCTCAATACCAGGTTCAAGGGGCAGGAAGCGGCCGACATCATACGCCGCAGCCACGCGAAGCTGGTGTTCGCGCCGCAGAATTTCCTGGACACCGATTACAAGACCCTGCTTTCCGCCGAAGACCTGCCCGACATGCAGGAAGTAATCTATACCGATACCGGTTTCGCGGCCTTTCTCGCGCGGGGCAAGGGGCCGGACGATCCGGCCGTCGATGCCGCCTTCGACCGCCTGTCTGGCGACGACATCAGCGATATCATCTTCACCTCCGGAACGACCGGCCGCCCAAAGGGGGCGATCGCCACCCACCGGCAGGTAGTCCAGACCTTCGGCGACTGGGCAGTGCGGGTAGACCTGCGCGAGGGCGACAAATATCTGATCGTCAATCCCTTCTTCCACACATTCGGCTACAAGGCCGGATGGGTGAACTGCCTGACGCGCGGGGCCACCATCGTGCCCATGGCAATGTTCGACGGCGCGGAAATGGTGCGCCAGATCGAACAGAACCGCATCAGCTTCCTGCCGGGACCGCCGACAATCTACCTGACACTGTTGCAGGAGCTGGCCGGCGACAAGCCGCGCGACTTTTCATCCCTTCGCGTGGCCGTGACCGGTGCCGCCCCGGTCGCGCCATCACTGGTCGACCGCATGCGCACGGAACTGGGCATGTCCAACATCGTCAACGGCTATGGCATGACCGAATGCGGCGTCATTTCGATGACGTGCCAGGGGGATGATGCAGAGACGGTGGCGCATACCTGCGGCTATCCGATGCCGGGCATGGAGATACGTTGCGTCGATGATGACGGGAAGGACGTCCCCATCGGCGAAGCGGGCGAGTTCTGGGTCCGGGGTCATTCCGTCATGAAGGGCTATCTGGATGATGCGACGGCGACGGCCGAAGCGATCGATCCGGACGGCTGGCTGCATACCGGCGACATCGGCACGATCGACGCGCGCGGCTACCTCAAGATCACCGATCGCAAGAAGGACATGTACATCTCGGGAGGCTTCAATTGCTATCCGGCCGAGATCGAAAAGCTGCTCGCGGCGCATCCGGCGATCGAAACGGCGGCGGTGATCGGCATTCCGGACGAGCGCATGGGCGAGATCGGCAAGGCCTTCGTCGTGCTGCGTCCCGGCGCCGAGGCGGACGAGCGCGGCATCATCGGCTGGGCGCGCGAGCATATGGCCAATTACAAGACGCCGCGAAAAGTGGCGTTCGTGGATGCTCTGCCCCGCAACGCCGGCGGCAAGGTGCTGCGTACGGCGCTGCGGGAAATCGACAAGGAATAACGACCCATGCCTTTAGATCCCCAATTGGAAGCCATGTTCGCCGGACAGCCCGAATGGCCATCGGTCCGAAACTTCCCTGTTGACGCATTGCGGCAGGCGGTACGGTCCAGTTCGCTCCAGCTGCCGCCGCCAGCGGTCACGCTGGCATCGGTGGAGGACCGCGTGGTGCCGGGACCGGCGGGCGAGATAGGCGTTCGCGTCTACACGCCGGAAGGCGCGGGCCCTTTCCCCGTGATCGTTTATTTCCACGGCGGCGGCTTTGTCGTCGGCGACCTCGATACGCAAGACATGATCGCGCGGGGGCTGGCAGGCGGCGCGCAGTCGCTGGTGGTGTCGGTCGATTATCGCCTGGCCCCCGAACATAAATTTCCCGCCGCCTTCGAAGACGGTTGGGCCGTGACACAATGGGTCGGCGCGCACGCGGCCGACCTGGGCGGTGATCCTGACAGGATCGGCGTTGCGGGTGACAGTGCCGGCGGCGTGATTGCCAGCGCCTGCGCCCTGCTCGCAAAGGAGGCGGGCGCGCCGAAACTTTCCGTCGTGATCAACTGGTACGGTCCGGGTATCCACCCGATTCCGGAAGAAGGATCAGCACTGGAATTCGAGCATGGCCCGGTGCTGCGGCTCGACGACGCGCATTATTTCTGGGAATTGCATATCCGCGACGCGTCCGATTTCGACGATGTGCGCGCCAGCCCGATGAAGGCGGCCAGCCACGAAGCCTTGCCGCCCACCTATATCGCCAGCGCCGAATGCGATCCGATCCGCGACGCGGTCGAGGCCTATGCACCGGTGTTGCAACAGGCCGGCGTTCCGGTGGAGGTTAAGCGCTACCCCGGCATGGTTCACGGCTTCGTATCCTGGATCGGATTCCTCCCCGGTGCCCAGGAATCGATGCGCGACGCCTGCGCTTTTGCCCGGAAATATCTCGCAAAGGCTTGACGCTACGGCTCCTGCGCCTTGACACTTCCTTCTGCGCGGACGCGAAGTTCGCCACAGGTGAGGAGGATGTTATGACGATGGATGACAAGGTCATGTCACGCCGGCATTTCGTAGGGGCCGCCGGGGCCGTTGCCGCCGCAGGGGCGGCAAGTTCGGTGTCCGCCGCATCGTCCGGGGAACGGCGCGGACGGTTCGCAGGCAAGGTGGCCTGGATCACCGGCGGCGCACGCGGACAGGGACGCAGCCATGCGCAAAGGCTGGCGGCTGAAGGCGCCGACATCATCCTGTCCGACAGCCTGAAGGATGTAGGTTCGATCGATTATCCGATGGCGCGGCAGTCCGACATGGACGATACGGCCGACATGGTCCGTGCCGCTGGCGGGCGCGTGCTCGCAATCCGGTCGGACATACGCGACGCGGCGTCGGCGGCGGACGTGGTCCGGCAGGGGCAGGCCATGTTCGGTCGCATCGACCTGATGGTGGCCAACGCCGGCATCTATGGCACCTCCTCCATCGCCGCAATGAGCGACGCCTTGTTCGACGACATCATCCAGACCAATCTCTACGGCGTGTTTCATGCGATCAGGGCAGTCCTGCCCGGCATGGTCGACCAGCGTTTCGGCCGCATCGTCGTCACCTCTTCGCTGGCCGGCCGCAGCGGACATGCGACGGGTTCAGCCTATTGCGCATCCAAATGGGGCATTATCGGCATGGTGAAGGCCGCGTCGCTGGAAGTCGCGCGGCAGAACATCACCATGAACTGCGTCTGTCCGACATCGGTGAATACGCCGCTGATCGACAATCCGGCCGGATGGGCAAAGGCGCTGCCGGGCGACCCCGAACCCACGCGCGCGAAATTTCAGGCAAAGCGCATGGCCAATCCCCATTCACCACAGGGGATCGCCTGGGTGGAGCCATCGGACGTCAGTGACACGGTGCTGTTCCTGCTGTCGGAAGAGGCACGGCATATTACGGGATCAGCGATCGATGTCGCGGCGGGCGCCATGGCGAACAATGCAGCCTGACGGGACCGACGACCATGCCATCATATAGCGAAATGGCATAGTTGAGCCTGCGCACGGCATTTGTGCCATATCTGCGATATGCTATTCTGGTTCGAGACCTGGGTTCGTCGCCGGACACTTGGGAGAGGATCATCATGACACATATGGACGCAGCGTCGCGGGCAGATATCCGGGCCGCCGAATTGATCCCCTTTTCGCCGCCAAAGGTGCAGTCGGACGTCTATACGCCGGAGCAGGTCGAGGCGCTTTTCACGGCTGTCCACCGGGGACCAGCCAACGGGCTTTTGGTCAAACAGCTCTTTGGATCAGCTGAGGAGATCGTCGCGGCCACATCAGGAAAAATGCCCGAGGGGCTGACGCTCGATCATTTTCTCGCGCCGATGTTTCATGGTTATCTGGCCAAGAATTCGGCCGTGCTCGACCCCGTCGTCGCCAGCGCCTTCTATAATCCCAAGCTGATGGATTGGGCACGCGACTATTTCAACGCGGGCATCGTGATGCCGCGCCAGCTCCATTTCAACTATGGTCCGCCGCAACCGTCGGCCGACCCAGGAC
Source organism: Sphingobium sp. OAS761 (assembly GCF_024168485.1). Taxonomy (GTDB): domain Bacteria; phylum Pseudomonadota; class Alphaproteobacteria; order Sphingomonadales; family Sphingomonadaceae; genus Sphingobium. Next base: position 56,437 of record NZ_JALJVY010000013.1, on the reverse strand, counting down.
ATTTCGATGCCACGTCCTATCGTGGCATGGACAGCACCAACACGCCGATCTGGCTTTTGTCGGTAATGACGAATTCGCGCCTGTTCCGCGAATACAAGATTCAGCTGGCCGCCGTTGTCACATGGTTCTGGCGAGCGTCGGACCGAGGGGGCTTCACCTACTGGCCCGATGGTGGCCATAATCCGCCCAAACGTATTCCGGCGCCGTTCTGGAACATCGCCGTCGTGGCGGAGAACGAGAATATGTATCATCGCGGCGAAACCAGCGGCACGCCGGATCAGTGGGGCAAGGTCAAAGGGCTGACCTTCGATTCGGTTATCGAAGGCACGCCCGGCGACCTGGGCCAGTGGCAGGTGCGGAACGGCGACACGGTGATCGCCCGCCTGGCGACGGAAGAAATACGCTGGCTGTTCCACTGGACGGCGGAATGCTATGCAGACTATGACGCGTTCCGCATTCGCGCCGATCATCTGGATGATTTGAGCGTTGATCGGGTGATGGACATTTTCGCCAGCGACCTGGCCAAGCGCGACATTGCCTTCACCATGCCGGCGGATCCGTTGAACGACGCCGCCTTCAAGGCATTGCTAATGGCGGAATATGCAATCGGATCGCCCAGGGAATATCCGGCCGAGGCCCCGGTAGCCGGGCGCATGGCTGCCTGATGCGCCCTTCATCCGCGCCGTGACCGGCGCGGAGGTTTGCCGACGATGGGCCGGCGGTTGTAACCGCCGACCTTGTTTACTTTGCGAAGAAATCGAACGTCATCTCCTTGATCGTCGCATTGAGCGGCGTCCCGGCAGGGTAGCCAGACATCACCGGCGACCCGGTGTCGTTACCGACATCGAATGTCGCGGAAATTCCCATCATGCGCGGCATTTCGATGTGCAGCACATCCTGCGCGACCTGCTTTCCGTTCGCGGTGATGGCGACTGTCCAGTCCGACCGGTTCTGCGTATCGGCCTTGCCCGCCGTGCGCAATCGCAGCTCCAGCCTGTTCGCACCCTTGGGCAGCAATTCGGATCCTTCGATCCGGTGCTGGGCACCGGTAATCTCGTTGAACAGGAACACCGGACGGCCCTGGTCTAGATAAAGCGCCATGCCCGGAACGCGCCCGCCATAAGCGAAGACGGGTCCGGTTTCGTTCGTGCTGGACAGGTCGAGCCGAATGGTGGCCGTAAAGGGCATCAGATTGACGGGCGGCGCCGACGAGAAATAGAGATTGCTGACCGGGCCGGGATAGCGCCACTTGCCATTCCGGCTCTTTAATGCAGCGACGAAGCCCGCGGATTGTTCGGGCGTATCATCGCCAATATTATGTTGCGGAAAGACCCGATGCTGCTGCGCCTGTTGCTGCCAGGCGGCGGCCATGGATTTGACCCGGTCGGGATATTCGGCCGCAAGGTCAGTCGTCTGGCCCGGGTCGCGGACGGTATCGTAGAGCTGCCACGGATCATCAAAGGGCTGCCCGGTATTGACGGCCGAATCCCAGGTTTTCAGCCGATGGCTGGTGACGATGGTCCAGCCGTCCTGCCAGAATGATTTGTTGCCATACAGTTCGGCGTAACGCCCCTCACCCTGGCGCCGGTCACCCGGCGCAGCGAAGGTCGCCGCGAAGCTGAGCCCCTCCATGGGAGCCTGCTTCACATCGTTGACGGTGTCGGCAAGCGGTGCCTTCGCCAGATCGAGCACGGTAGGCGCGATGTCGCTTACGTGCACGAACTGGTGACGCAACTCGCCCCGCGCCGGGATCCCCCTGGGCCAGGCCATAACGAGCGGCACATGGATGCCGCCATCGTGCGCCGTCTGCTTCCAGTAGCGGAACGGCGTGTCGCCCGCGACCGCCCAGCCCAGGCTGTAATGCGGATAGGTATCGGGCCCGCCCCATTTGTCGATCATTGCCAGATTGTCGGAAAAGGCAGGTGGTGTCGCGTTGCCGATGTAGGATTCGGTCAACGCTCCGCCGGGACCGCCTTCAGCGCTGGCGCCGTTGTCCGTAGTTATGATGATGATGGTGTTGTCGAGTTCGCCGCGCGCAGAAAGAGCGTCGAGGATACGTCCGAACTGCGCGTCGGCATAGGAGAGTGAAGCGGCAAACGCTTCCATCTGTCGCGCATATAGTCGCTTGTGGTCGGCATCCAGGCTGTCCCAGGCCGGAACCGCATCGGGTAGCGGAGCAAGTTTGCTGCCTTCGGGAATCAGGCCGGCCTTGATCTCCCGCGCAAGGATGGTTTCGCGCGCCCTGTCCCAGCCCATGTCGAACTGACCCTTGAAACGGTTTATCCACGCTTGCGGCGCGTGGTGCGGCGCATGCGCGGCGCCGGTAGCCCAATATAGGAAGAAAGGCTCGTCGGCATCGCTGCCGTCCCGATCGGTCAGCATGGCGATCGCCTGGTCGGCCATGTCGGCGCTCAGGTGATAACCGGGCTTGATCGGAGCGCTGATCGCGCTGTTGTCCCGCACCAGCGTCGGGAAGAAATTGTCGGTGTCGGCAGAAAGGAAGCCGTAATAGCGTTCAAAACCCTGCTGCAACGGCCAGTGCGTGAGCGGGCCGGCCGGCGAGGCTTCAGAGGGCGGCAGGTGATCCCATTTTCCGACGGCGTAAGTACGGTATCCCGCCTGGCGCAGATTTTCGGCGATAGTACCCGCTTCCGCGGGAACCTTGCCGTCGTAGCCGGGAAACGGAAAAGCCTGGAGGGGATGGCCGCCCATGTGCACGCTATGCGGCATCCGTCCCGTCAGAAGCGACGCACGCGCTGGCGAACACATCGGTGCGGTGCGGTAATTGTCATATCGCAACCCCATATGCGCAACCCGTTCGATGTTCGGCGTGGGAACCAGACCGCCAAAGCCGGACAATTGGCCAAAGCCCACATCGTCGATCATCCAAATCAAAACATTGGGCCGCGTCTGAACGGGTGCGGCTGCGGGTGTCGGCGCAGTCAATGGCGCGGGCGCCTCGTCCGCCGCGTCGGCGGTGGCCGGTGCCGAGAGCATGAAGCCAGCAGCCACCGTCAGTGTCGAAACCAATGCCAGCCGGCGCATCCCGTTCCCCTGTCATGAGCAGACGGCTTGACCCGCCATTGCCGGCGATCTTAGTGCGTCGGACCTGCCTGTCTAATTCATATTAGTCCTGATTTTTATGATCTGGAGGAATAGATGATCGATCTTGCCCGACTTCATCACGTGGTCGCACTGGCGCGCATCGGCAGCTTTTCACGTGCTTCCGAAGATCTGGGTATTACACAATCGGCGCTCAGCCGCTCCATTGCCGCGTTCGAACGTCATCACAGGATAAGGCTGTTCGATCGCCGCCGCGATGGCGTGGTTCCCACAGGCGCAGGGCGGGTCATGGTAGAGCGTGCCAAGGCCATCCTCGATATCGCTGACGGATTAGCCGGCGAACTGGAGGCACATGGGACATCCATGGCGGGGGATGTCTCTATAGGCATGGGGCCTATGATCGCCAGTCTGGTTCTGCCCCGGCTGGGGGCAGCCCTTTTCAATGGGGAAAGCGGCCTGCGCATCACGGCATCGATTAAATCGGGACCGGACCTGTTTGCCGATCTGGCGGCCGACAAACTGGATTTCGTGCTCGCCAGTCCAAGTCACATGCAGGCTGCGCTCGACTTCGACGTCCAGATTGTTGCGACGCTGCCTCTGGTCGCGATGGTCCGCGCCGGCCATCCGCTTGCAGCGCGCGAAACGGTGGCGATGGCGGAATTGTCGGCTTGGCCATTCGCCTATCAGCAGGGACCCTGGCAAAGCTCTCTACGCGGGGTAGTATGCGACAACTATCATATATTGCGGGAAATCGTCCTGACCAGCAGCTGCTACTGGTTCATTCCTGCCTGTTTCGTGGCCGACGACGTTGCCCAAGGACGTCTGGTCGCCTTGCCGATATCCGACATCGGTCCGCAGAGCTTCGACATGGCTGTCATTCGCCGGCGGCGAAGGCGCCTGTCCCGCGCGGCATTGCTGGTAGCGGAAGAGTCCGAACATTTACTGCGCGGGTTCGCTAATTTCAGCCCGTATCAGGAGGAAGCTTCCTGCGACGCTTCCACATAGGACCGAAAGCTCCATCGCTCACCGTCCTTTATCACGTGGCCGGCCGTTGGCGGCGCGAAATGCGTGCCGATGATCAGATGGCCGCTATTGGTATAGCGATCGCGAATATGGCGACGCATGGATTCTGCGGCCGCCGCATCGCCATGCGCGTCCGAACCCCGTTCGATCTCGGCCCACTGCACCGGATCAAAGATAAGGTCGCCGGTGATGAAGGCCGTGCGGCCGCCCGATTCGATCGCCACCGACACATGTCCGGGCGTGTGCCCCGGGGCCTGGACAAGTCGCACCTCGTCGGTAATGACTTGGTCCATCTCGACCAGATCGGCCAGCCTCGCATCAATGATAGGCTGTACGCATTTGCCGAGCGTCATGGCACAGCCTTTTTCCTTGGCTGCATGCCAATGGTTCCATTCCCAACGCGAAAACAGGTAGCGCGCATTCGGGAAGGTCGGAACCCGGCCGCCATGAGGCGGGCTTCAAGTCCGACCTTCTGGACAACCATCTGCGTTTCAACCTGGCCGCCTATGTGACACAGTATAGCGACCTGCAGGTGCAGCAGTTCGCGGCCGGGTCCGGTGGTGCAAGGTCGATCATCGCCAACGCGGGCAAGGTGCAGCTGAAAGGATTTGAAGCAGAATTGACGGCCGTGCCTGTGCAGGGGCTTACCCTCGACGGGTCAGTGGGCTTTACCGACACACACTACAAGCGCTTCCTGTTCCTCGACCCGACGACCGACACGCTGGTGGATGTCGCAGATCAGGCCAGGCCGGTCTACACCCCGCGATGGACCGTCCATGTCGGCGGGGAATATCTGGCCGAACTGGGCGACATGGCGATGCGACTGCGCGTCGATTATTCGCACCGTACGCAGATATATTTCAACGCGCTGGACATAACCGCGCCGTTCAACGAAGCCACCAAGTCGCCACCCGACGACAATCTGAAGGCGCGGCTGTCGCCGGAGGGCATCCACCTCGGCAGCGGCCGGCTGGAACTGGGCGTTTGAGGCGACAACTTCACCAACCAGGAAAGTCTGATATATGGCGTCGACTTCGGATCGCTCGGCTTTGCGGGCGGGACGTTCAAGAAGCCACGCACCTATGGCGTCGACGCCCGGCTGATCTTTTGAGACTGCTCACCTTCCCCTGCGATTCCGAGCCGGTCCGCTCATGCGTAATTATCCTGTTAGAGGCTCCGGACCCGGCTCGACGGTCTAAAAGCGCCCGGCGCAGCGTCGCGCCGGCGCGCGCGCCGATCGGGTGCTTGGCTGATGGAGAGACGATATGACCGGAGATTATCCTTCGGCGCAGCAGATGATGGCGGCGGCATCCGACGCCACCGGTCTGGAGGATTTCGGTGGATCCAGCTTCCTGCCCGGCCTTGAAATGATGCTTGAAAGTCTGGCAGCTGACGTCCCCTACGCGGCTGCGGACCGGGACAAGGCAATCGCGCTCATCGAACGGCGACTGGTCAATCGGCTGACGATCGAAAAATGGTTCGCGGACCATTGTTGGGCGGCGAATACGTCCATCGAAAGCCCGGTGTCTATAGTCGGCCTGCCGCGGACCGGCACGACCGCGCTGGGCAATTTGCTCTCGCTCGACCCGCAATTCCGATCTCTTCGCGCCTGGGAGCAGGAGCAGCCCTGCCCTCCCCCCCATATCGACACGGAGCGGGACGACCCCCGCCGTACCGCCTATGCGCATATGGTCGAGACGCTGATGCGGGACGATCCCGAGCAGGCGTCCATGCACATCTGGGAAACCGACGCGTCGGTGGAGGATACCGAGGTGCTGGGACTTGAATTTCACGCACAGCAGATGACCATGCCGGTGTGGCGATATCACGCATGGTGGCGAGCGGAGGATTTGCGCGCCACCTTCCGCTACCATGCCCGCGTGGCGCGCCTGCTCCAGTCTCATCGCCCCCCCAACCGATGGCTGTTCAAGGCACCGCATCACAAATTCCACCTCGATCACATGGTCGACGCCTACCCCGGCATCCGCTTCATCTTCGCCCACCGCGATCCCGGCAAGTCGGTGCCATCCTACGCCAGCTTCGTGGCGTCGCTCTATCCGCCCGACGTCGTGGCGAAGATCGGGCGCGAAAAGATCGGGCGGGAAATCCATAACCATCTGCTGACCGGCATGCGGCAGGCGATGACAGCGCGCGAGATTCTGGGTCCGGACCATTTCTTCGATGTCCATCATGCCGACTTCCTGGCAAATCCCATGGCGACGCTGGACCGCATATATGGCTGGCTCGGCCTGCCGATGTCGGACGGGCTGCGTGCCAGGTTCAGGGAGTGGTTTGCCGGTAACGGTTCCGGCGCTCATGGCGCGCATAGCTACACGCCGGAGCAATACGGCCTGTCGGCCGACGCGATCCGGGGCGACTATGAATTCTACACGCGCGCATTCGGTATCGACACGGGAGCAAAAGCATGACGATGAACCCTATCAGGGGCGCGAAAATACTGGTGACCGGTCCGGCCGGACAGATCGCCTTCCCCATGGCGCGGGCGCTGGCACGCGAAAACGAGGTCTGGGGCATCGCGCGTTTCAGCGACCCTGTGCAGCGGCGCGAGGTCGAGGATGCCGGTATCCGGACATTGGCAATCGACCTTGCCGATCCGGATTTTTCCGGTCTGCCGCGCGATTTCACCTATTTGCTGCATCTGGCCGCCACCATTTCGGGTGAGGATTATGACGAGGCGATCAGCACCAACGCGGAAGGCACGGGCCTGCTCCTGTCCCATTGCCGGGATGTCCAGGCCGCGCTGGTGATGTCGACTGTGTCCGTTTACAAGCCGCATCCGGATCCGAGCTACCCCTACAGCGAAGGCGATCCGCTGGGCGATGCGATGCTGCCCAATATGGCGTGCTATTCGATCGCTAAGATCGCGCAGGAGGCCGTCGCCCGTTTTTGTGCGCGCGAGTTCGGGATTCCGGTAACGCTGGCGCGGATGGGCGCGTCCTACGGCCCGCGCGGCGGCTTGCCGACATATATCGCCCGCGCCGTGGCCGAAGGCCGCCCATGGACGACACGATCCGACCCCTGCCCCTACAATCCGATCCATGACGACGACATGTTCGCGCATGTCGCCCCGCTGCTCGCGGCCGCGAGCGTTCCGGCCACGATCGTCAACTGGGGTGGTGACGACATGGTCAGCGCGCAGGAGATGGCGGCGCATGCCGGCGCACTGCTCGGCATGGACGCCCGGGTCGACGTAGTCCCGGCACCCGGCGCGCAGCCAGGGTCCGGCGTCGACAGCACCAAACGGCTGTCGATCACGGGGCCATGCAAGGTCGGCTGGCAGGACGGCATGCGTCGCGTGCTGGAGGAACTGTGTCCCGACCGCGTTCGCGCATCGGCGTGACCAGTCAAGGAGAGTCGATGATGACCGACAAGATGCTGCACATGCCCGAATGGAATGCGATGCTGGAAAATATCGCACCGGTGGGCGACCAGCTGATCAACCGCTGGGGCCGCAGCGACCCGTCCGCGGACGACCGCCGCGACCTTTTCCGCCTCGCCCTGTCGGCGGTGGCCAACGGCTATCTCTCCCATGTCGCGCTGGACCCGGCCCGGCCGACATGGACGCCGTGCTGGAATATCTCAATGAACATGGGCGGTCCCTGTCCGGACTATACCTATAGGACGACCGACGTGGACCCCCGGGGCACCTATCGCCTGTCCGGCTTTCGCGGCACCAACCGCTTCGTCGAGATCGGGCAGCAAAGCTACGAGTTGCTCGGCCATGAAGGCCCTACCTCGGTCAAGCCGATGCAGCACAGCATCGACGACCTGACCATAGCCCCGGACGGATCGTTCAGCGTCATCCTGAGCCCTGACCGTCCCGCAGGTCATGACGGCGACTGGTGGCCGCTTCAGCCCGCCACGGTCCGCCTGCTGCTGCGCCAGTGCGCGGTCGACTGGATCAACGAAACCGACGCGCGCATGGCGATCGAACGGCTGGACGACTGCCCGCCGACCACGTCTGAGGAGATAGAACGGCGCATCGCCAACCTCGGCCCGTGGGCGGAAGGCATGGTCCGTTTCGACATCGACCTCGCGCGCTGGTATCGTGAAAATCACGGATTGAACGTGCTGACGCGATCGAAAAAGATCGAAAGCATCGGTGGCATGCCCAATCAGGTATATTATGACGGCGCCTATGAGATCGACGATGACGAGGCGCTGGTGATCGAGACGGCACTGCCCCGATCCTGTCTCTACTGGTCGTTGCTCGTTGCCGACGACCGCTTCAGCACCGTCGACTGGGCCAACCGCCAGTCGAGCCTGAACGAGGCGCAGGCGCGGCTCGACAGCGATGGCAAGCTGCGGGTGGTGATTTCAAGGCTGGATCCGGGCGTACAGAACTGGATGGACAAGGCCGACAATCCCTGGGGCATCATCCAGATGCGGTGGAAAGTGCCCAGCGACGCCCCGGATGCGACCGTGACCCGCTGCAAGGTTGCCGACGTTCGCCAATATCTGCCGTCCGATACGCCGGCCTATTCAGCGCGAGAGCGCGCCGAGGCGATCCGCAAGCGCCGCGTGGGTTACCAGATGCGCCTGCACTGGTAACCTCCGACAACGCTGAGACCGATATGGGCAAATCCCTGTACGTGCATGATGTCTCTCCGGTGAAATCAGACCGTCGCGATCGGAGTGAGCGGCGAACCGACGCTGCCGGGCAGTCGCAACGGCGGCGCGGTCAACAGAAAGGCATGGCGCCCCCGTTCCAGCAGCCACGCAGCCAGATCCTTCAGATACCAGAGTTCGCCCAGGAAAATGCCCTGGCGAAACAGGCACAGATCATGGATCGGCAGGCGGATCGGCGGGGGCTGCGGCGACATGATCAGATGCAGCGCCTCGATAGCGACATTGTCCGAACATATGGCGACGATGCCGCTGTCGACGATCCATTGCAGCAGCGCTTCATCCGTGCCGTCCAGCGCACAACATTCGCTGGCGATCCAGGCACCGTCACCGCGGGCTTCCCTTTCCAGAACAAGCTTGTCGAAGCCGGTATAGAGCAGCAGGAAGTCTCCGGGACGAACCTCAACACCCTGCGCATCCATGGCGTGTCGCAGATCGGCGAGCGAGACGGCGCGGCTGGCATTGCCGAATGCCGCCTCGAGATTGACGAGCACAGCCCGGCCCTGCACACCGGCCATCGCCAGCGTCTCTATCCCAAGCGCCGTCGCGCGGGTGGCGTGGTCGCAGCCTTCGGGACCCTGCACATGCTCGCCCGCACGAAAACCGTTATAATAGACAAACTCGGCGACGCCGTCGCCATCCGCATCAAAGGCGCGACCCCGATGTGCCAACGAGTCCCATTGCGTCGAATGCTGGGTGTGAAGCGTAACCTTATCGTCGCAGGTCAATTCCTCGCCACCGGCATCCTGCCGGTTGTAGACATCTCCCTCCTCATCGGCGGCGGCGCTCAATCGCGGCGGCCTGCGCGAGGGAGCAAGGGGAATCGTCGGAATGTCAAGCGGCAGGCTGAGCGTGAACGCAATGCCGTCCCGCACCTCTGCCACGGCCGCGCGGCGACGTTCGGGAGTCAGCAGGTTCATACGACCGATCTGGTCATGCTCGCCAAAATCACCCCAGTTGGAGCCTTCGGGCCTGTTGATCCACCTCGGCATATTCTCTCCTTCTCGCTTTGGTTATATTTCTGGCCTGGGCCATGTGCATCGTCATGACCCAGCCCGCGCCCGTCCTGCAAAGGCGCATGCAAGAATGAACGGTATCGCCGCAAGCAGATAGACAATACCGAAGCTGTTCGCGGCAAAGCCGATGCCTCCCAGAGCGGCCAGTGGATAGATGACGACAGGATTGAGGAACCGGCCGCGCGGTCATGCAATCGGCCCGGCGTCGCGGCAAGCGCATGCGCGATGATGGTGGCTGCGTCGGCAATATTCTTGGAAGAAGCCTGCCCGGCATATTTTGCAACCGGGGGCCGCGCTCGCCTGAGCGAAGGCAGGTTCGCGCCAACGACGCCGACATTTCCGCAGTGCCGGATGAATGATTGCGACCGTTTCCTTCCAACGCTCGCGACTTGATCGCCCCGATCACACCCCATAGGACTGGGGCAGGGACATGGAGGAGGCAGGATGCGCGGGATCATTTTTGATGGTGAGCGACTGCAACTGACGGACAGGCTGTCGGTACGCGATCCTGGCCCGGGCGAGGTCCTGATCCGTGTGCTGCGGTCAGGCATCTGTCACAGCGATCTGAACATGATTGCGGGCAAAGGCCGTGCGCCGATAGTGCTGGGCCATGAAGCGGCAGGAGAGATCGTGGCGCTGGGTCCGGAGGTGACGGATTTCGCGGTGGGCGAACGCGTGGTGGTCGGCACGCAGACCCCTTGCGGCGAATGCCGGGAATGCCGGCGCGGAACGCCTGCCAATTGCGACGAGACCTGGGGCATAACGCCGCGCACGCCTTTTACCTGGCACGGCAAACCAACATATTCCTTTGCCAATGTCTCGTCCTTCGCCGAACAGATCGTCGCCCGAACCACGCAGCTCTATCGTATCGGCGACCTGCCGCCCGAACAGGCCGCGCTCATCGGCTGCGCGGTATCCACCGGCTATGCCGCCGCCACGGTACTGGGCGCGGTAGTGGCACAGGACCGCGTGGTAGTGATCGGTGTCGGCGGCATCGGCGTCAACGCGATTGCCGGCGCGTGTCTGGCGGGCGCGGAGGTCATGGCAGTGGATCTCAATCCTGAAAAGGAAGCCGCAGCCCGCCAGGCGGGGGCGACAGAGTTTCTGGCGACGCGGCGCGACATGGATCGCGAAACGCTGGTCAGCGCGATCGGGGATGCCTTCGCGCCGATCGACGTCATCATCGAATGCAGCGGCGCGCCGATCGCGGCGGAGGTCGCCGTGCGCGCCGCCAAACGCGGCGGACGCGTTGTCCTGATTGGCCAGACCAAGCCGGGTGCGCGGATGGACCTGCCACTGGACGATGTGACCTTCGGCCGTGAAATCATCGGCCGGCTGAACGGCGGAGCGCGACCGGAAATCGACTATCCCGAATTGATCGAGCATGCGCGCGCGCGTCGGATCGATGTCGCTGCGCAGGTGACGCAGGTGTGGCCCATGGCGCAGTTCGAAGAGGCTATCGCCGCGCTTGAGGCCGGCAAGGTCACGCGCGCCGTGCTCGACATGACAATCTGAAGTCCACGGATGATGCGCCGTCCCATGCCGATGCTGTCAATTTGATAAAGGAAAGCGCCCGGTCGCGTATCGGGCGCTGTTTCCGGCTCCGGCTATGGTTCCAGAGCCTTGATCAGGCAGGTTTTGGATCGAGCCGTGCGAGGGCAACCGTAAATCCACACCGTTCCACGCTATCGATCATCTGCTCCTGATAGCGGCTGAAACGCGCACCCAGATGCGCGTCGATTTCCGCCTGCGTATAATCGAGGCCGTGAACGCAGGCGAAGCCGGCGTCATTCGCCCGTGCCATCGCTGCGTCTCCATCGTCTACGCCGAAAAACACCGTCATTATGCCTTCGCCATGATGCTGCAGAAAGGGCGAGATAATGCTGTCCTCTTCCCGGCCCGGCATCGGCGCGCACAACTCTATGCCTGCGTCCCAGGCGATGGATACCAGGATACCGAACGGCTCGCCGGTCCAGTGAGCGTCGTCAAACGTCGCGCCCAACATATCGCTGTAGAGCGCCTTTCCTTGTTCCAGATCGCGGACCGCCACCATGATGCGATTTACGCCCCTCAGCCCCATGTCCGCTTCCCTTTTCCTATTGAACCTGCCGCAAGTCGATGCCGCGCGTTTCGGGCGCGGCCAGCGCAGCGGCGAATGTGACCGCCAGTCCACCGATCACATAGGCGGCGACCGGCCAGACCGACTCCGTGGCCCGATACAGCGACAGGGCGATGAGCGGCGCCAGCGATCCAGCCAGTATGGAGGTCGCCTGATAGGCTATGGATGCGCCCGAATAGCGAAGGCGGGTCGGGAAAAGTTCCGTGATGAAGGCGCCTTGCGGGGCATACATGGCTCCATGTGCGACCATTGCGACGCTGATTGCGAGCGTGATGGACAGGCGCGTGCCGATATCGATCAGCGGGAAGAAGAGCAGGAACCAGGCCGCCACGCAGGCTGCGCCAACGCCGTAGACGAGACGCCGGCCGACCCTGTCCGAAAGCGCGGCGAAGAGCGGCATCGTCAGACATTCGAGCGCCGATCCCACCAGCACTGCCTCGAGCACCATCGAACGGTCGCCGCCGCGAATTTCCGTGACGTAGGTCATGACGAAGGTGGCGGCGACATAATAGCAGAGATTTTCTCCGAACCGCAGACCTGCACCGGTCAGCAAGGCACGGCCCCGGCGCCGGATGACCTCCACTGCCGGGAACCGTTCGACACCCTCACGCGCCTCTTCGCTGAACACCGCGCTCTCCGACACGGCGCGGCGCAACCACCAGCCGATCGCTACCAGGACGAAGGACAGGAGAAACGGGATACGCCAGCCCCAGGCGTTGAAGTCGGCGTCGGTCAGCGATGCGGATGCCACGGCGAATACGCCGGCGGCCAGCAGATTGCCTGCGGGCGCCCCGACCTGCGGCCAGCAGGTCCAGAAACCCCGCGCTCGCGGTGGTGCGATTTCCGCTACGATCAATACGGCTCCGCCCCATTCGCCGCCGACCGCGAACCCCTGCACCAGCCGCAACAGGATCAGGAGGAGGGGCGCCCACACCCCGATCGTCGCATAGGTCGGCAACAGGCCGATGGCGGTCGTAGACAGGCCCATCATGAAGAGCGAGATCATCAGCAGCGTCTTGCGCCCGATACGGTCGCCGAAATGGCCGAAAACGATGCCGCCGAGCGGCCTGGCGAGAAAGCCAAGCGCGTAGGTGGAAAAGGCCAGCAGCGTGCCGATGATCGGTTCGAAGGAGGGGAAGAACAATCGATTGAAAACCAGCGCCGACGCAACGCCGTAAATGAAGAAATCGAACCATTCGATCATGGTCCCGATCAGACTTGCCCCCACGACCGTCCGCAATTCCTTCATCGACGTTTCGGTCGCCCCAGCCATTTCGCCCCCTTACGGTCCGATGACCGCGCTATCCTCCGCCGATCAGTGCCCGCGCTTCGACGGATCCGTCAAGCAGGCGATTGATGCGTCTGCCGACGCGCCAGCCTTCGTCCGTGCGTTCAAGATGCCACAGGTTCGCCGAAACCCGGTGCGCTTCCCACTGTCCGCCACGATTGTGAAACACCACCGAATAGGTCCGTGCGGTCGCCCGATCGCCCGCCAGTTCGATGACCGGCGGGCTGAGCAGATGAGCGGAGCCGCCGGCGATCAATGCCTGATGCATATCCCCTTCCAGCAAGGCACGGATCGCCGCGCGTCCGCGATATTCGCCGTAGCCGCCGACGTCATAGACACCGTCGGGCGTCCACAGGGCGGCCGCCCCGGCGCAGTCGCCCGCATCGGCCAGCGGCCCGTAGCGGGCGATAAGGTCGCGGATCGCCTCCCGATCTTCCAGCGCTGCGAAACGGGCGGCGTTGTCCATTATGAAATCTTGACGATCCTGCATTCCGGGACCGGATGTTCGCTGGCCTCGATCCACCGCCAAAGGCCCGTGCCCTGCCGATGCCCCGACAGGTCTATCCAGTTGCCATAGCCCGGATCCTTGTCGGAACAGACGACCACGACGCTGCCGTCCGCTTCATATTTTGCCTGTGCGCCGTTGACCCAGACCTTCCGGTTCACATGGTCCATCGATTCCATCCACCAATTGTCGATCTGGAAATTCCAGAAGCGGCAGGCGGGAGGCGTCGCTGTGATGACCAGCGCCTCGTCAGGGGCAAGGTCGTAATAGATGTGGCCATACCATATTTTCGGGTCACCGCCGGCCCGTTGATACACGGACTGGTCCTTGCCCATATAAATGCGGTTGGGCTCCGCCTTGAACCATTCCGACCAGTCGGCGAAGGTATTGACGGTACCGCGCACCCAAGCGGCAGATCCCATCAACTGCGCCTCGATTGCGTCCGGCGTCAGGATGGCCGGCACGGCTGGTCCTTCACTGATCCGCTCGATGCGCATTTCCGCAGGCGTTTCCGTCTTCTTGTCGTTGAAAGTCTGCCGGATGATGATGAGCGTGGTGTCGTCCGCCATCGGCAGCCAGTTGCCCGGCCTTTCGTCCCGGCTGGCGATGATCTCGAAACCGCCGTCCGGGCTCAGCTCGACATTTGCGAACTCGATCTCGCCTGTGGACGCCATCGTCCCGTCGATCGCGTAGCGATTGGCCTTCGATCCGATCGAGAGGTAGGGCACGGTGCCGCGTGTGCCGGTGATGCGATAGTCGCGGTCACCGCGTACGACGATCTGCTGATAAAGATTGTCAGGATTATCGGCGCCGATCTTGATGGCATCGTCGGTCAGCAGGAAAATGCGCGGGAAATCCGGATCGCTTGAATCCACCATCATGTTGAGTGCGGTACGCGTCATTCGGGAGAGATAACGCAGCCCTTCCGCCTGATCGATCGGCGCACCGGGCGCGTCGGGGCGGTCCAGTATCTCGCCCGCCTGTGCCAGCCGCTCGCAAAATTCCCGCCACACATGGGAAAGCCGGACTGTCTGGGCCGGATTTGTCTCAGCCATGATCTTCTCCTCGATTTGCGTATCATATTGCCCGCTCTAGCTTATGATGCCAATATGAAAGACAAATAATTTGACGGTTTGCGTAAGGATGGACGGGTTATGACGGCAAAGGCGTTCAGCCTGGCAAAGATCCAGGTGGCGGACATCGACGCGGCGGAACGCTTTTATGTCGAGGCGTTGAGCCTGGAGGTCGTCGGGCGAGTCACGCAGGGGGAGGGCGAAAGCCTGATGTTCGAACGGATCATGTCCGTGCCGGGCAGCGAACACGGCGCCCCCAATTTCATCCTGATCAGCTTCCCCAACTCGCCTTGCCCGCCGCCGGGCGAAGCGACAATCGGCTTTCGGGTCGACGCGCTGGAGCCGGCGATCGAGAAGGCCATCGCCGCCGGTGCGTCGATCGACGTCCCGGCTACCGACCTGCCGCAATACGGATTGCGCCTCGCGTTCATCCTGGATCCGCAGGGGCATCGTGTGGAATTGCTTCAGATCGCCAAAGGCTGACCCCCCTACCCTTCATGATCGACCAGGGCACGCGTCACCTCACCTGCCCTCAGGGCCGCGATCGCGTCGGCAATCCTGTCGAGCGGCCATATGCCGCTGACCTGATCGGCAAGGTTCAATGTTCCGGCGCGGGCTTCGGCAATCAGGCCAGGATAGTCGCGATCCGGTATGGCGCCGCCATTCATTGTGGCAATCACTTCCCCGCCAGTGACGAATTGATGAAGCGGCAGCGTGGCGGTCGCGTCCGGGCGTGACATGCCGATCAGGACTGCGCGACCACCCCGTTTGATACTGCGCAGTGCCGTTTCTATGGCGCCCACGGCGCCACTGCATTCAACCACTACGTCGACAGGACCATAGGCCTGCGCCAAAGCGCCGGCCGCTTCCGTTGCGTGCTGCGCGGAATCTGCCAAGACGAACTCCGTCGCACCAAATCGTCGCGCAACTGCTTCCTTCGCGGGATTGGCATCGACTGCGATAACGCGTGCGCCCAGCGTCGCGGCACCCTGGATCGCATTGACGCCGATGCCGCCCACACCGAACACCAGCACCGTGTCATCCGCCCGGACCCGCCCCAGGATGCGCGAAGCGCATACGCCTGTGGAGACGGCGCAGCCGATGAGCGCGCCTTGTTCGGGCGCCATGTCGCCGATCGGGAAAAGTTGCGCCGCCTTCACGACGATTTCCGATGCGAAAGAGGAAATATTGGCGAAGGACGCAACCGGCGCACCGTCGAGCGCAAAGGGGAAGATCGGTGCGAAACCCCAGTTGATGTCGCAATTATGCGGTTCGTTGCGCTGGCATTCTCGGCAGGTTCCGCACGGCGTCTGAGTGCCGACAGCCACCCTGTCACCGACGGCCCACCCTTCAACCCCCTCACCCAGCTCCGCGACCTCGCCCGCCGCTTCGTGCCCCAGCACGACCGGCAATTTCGGGAAATGCGGCGTCATCATCGACAGGTCGGTATGGCATATGCCCGACCGCAGGACCCGGACGCGAACCTCACCCGGGCCTACCGGACGAAGCGTGAGCCGGTCGGTGACGAACAGATCATGCCCGTCCCATATTGCCGCCTTCATCGTGACAGGCTCGCGAGCAAGGGATAGGTGAAGGAGGGATCATTCCTGTCTGCGCTGCCATTGGGCGCATCCTTGCCCATGCGCTCCATTGCCTTGTCATCCACCGGGACGATGGAGCCATGATCGAACACCAAGCTGCGATAGGTAAATTTCCAGATGCCCTCGCGCCGTTCGTAACGATCGAGATAACGGCCGAGTGCGATGAACTGCTTGGCATTGTCGCCTTGGGTGCGATGCCAGGCCTCGACATAATGCTCGCCTTCCGCCTGATCGCCGTCGATCACGAACACGCTGTTGCTGATCGAATGGCGGGTCAGCGACCAGTGCGACGTGACTTCGGGCAGCCAGGCGACGAAGGCGTCCGGACCGCCCCGGAACATGGCACCGTGGTCGTCGATCGCATCGTCATGATAGAGCGAACGAACGAGCGCGAAATCGCGCCGGTCACACCCGCGGCAATAGCGCATCACCAGATCGGTAAGCGCCATTCGGTCCATCCATTGCTGCATCACCCACCTCTCCTTTTGCCACCTGCCGCTACGCGAAGCGGGCAAGTTTTGCCGGGACGGATCGTTAGGGGCGTGATAGGGCCAGGTCAATCATACGCACATGCCGAATAGAGGAGAGACTCGGATGTCCGCAGCCACCGCCCGTAGCCGGGCAAACGGTCCCGTCAATCTGACCACGCCGGGCCGTATCGGCACCCTGACCCTGCCCAACCGCATCTTCGTGACGGCGATGGGCGTCAGCCTGGCGGAAGAGGACGGGACCGTCGGCCAACGCCTGGTCGACTATCATGTCGCACAGGCAAAGGGCGGCGCCGCGATGATCGTTACCGGTGTCATGGGCGTTGCCTGGCCGGTCGGTGCGGTCCAACCAAAGCAGACCGCGATTTCTGACGATCGCTTCATGCCCGGATTGCGCAAGCTGGTCGACGCGGTACACGCGGCCGGCGGAAGGATCGCCACACAACTGCATCATGGCGGTCTGGTTGCGACCCATTCCGCGCAATATGGTCATCCGATCTGGGGACCGTCGCTGCCGCCTGAATTGGCGGGCGATTTCCCCGACTATTTCCTGCCGGAGGAAATGGCCGCCTTCGCCGGCGGCGCCATCCCGCAAGTGAAGGTGCTGGAAAAAGAGGATATTGCAGTCGCCGTCGGCCAGTTTGCCGCCGCGGCCCGCCGCGCCAAGGATGCCGGGTTCGACGGGATAGAAATCCATGGCGGCCATGGCTATCTCTTGTCCTCCTTCATGTCGCCGTCGACCAACAAGCGCACCGATGAATATGGCGGCGACCTGAAAGGACGCGCCCGTCTACTGTTGGAAGTGGTACGCGCCGTCCGCGACGCGGTCGGCCCGGATTTCCCCATGTGGGTCAAGATCGATTCGCGTGAAATGGGCAAGAAGAACGGAATTACCATCGACAATGCCGTGGAACTGGCGCCGATGGTCGAGGCTGCGGGCGCCGACGGCATTACCGTGACGGCCTATCATGACGTCGGTCAGGGCAAGCTGCATTCCGCGTCCAACATTCCCCATGAACCGGGTGTCCACCTGGAATTTGCCGCCGCGATCCGCAAAGCGGTAGACATCCCAGTCATTGCGTCCGGCCGGGTCGAAATCGATCGCGGCGATCAGGGCCTGGCAAGCGGCCAGTTCGATTTCCTGGCCATGGGGCGCAAGATATTGGCGGACCCGGACCTGCCCCGCAAGCTAGCCGAGGGGCGCATCGATGCCATCCGTCCCTGCATTTATTGCTACACCTGCGTGTCCACCGCCTATCTGCGCGAGCAGGTGCGGTGCGCGGTGCGATCCGAGACGGGCTACGAGGATCTGGACTGGTCGCCGGCACGGGTACCGGGACATGTCGTCATCGTGGGCGGCGGCCCCGGCGGCATGGAAGCGGCGCGACGACTGCGCGAGGCCGGCGCCAGAGTGACCCTGCTTGAAAAGTCGGACCGGCTGGGCGGCACGCTGCGTTTCGCGGGACTGGCCTATGAGCCCAACGAACGCCTGTTGAACTGGCTGCGGCGTGAGGTCGAAGCCGCGGGCGCGGATGTACGGCTCAACACCGTGGCAACGCCCGAACTGATCGCCAGCCTGGGACCCGACAAGGTGATCGTGGCAACCGGTGCGGTGCGCGACATGCCGCCGATTCCGGGCAATGATCAGGATTTCGTCCTGTCGGGCGACGACCTGCGGGGCATGATGCTGGGTGAGGACAATGCCGAGATTCGTCGCAAGACGAACTGGGCCACACGCATCGCGACCAAGATCGGTGCCGCGACCGGCGCCACCGCCAATCTCGACCTGGTCCGCAAGGCGACCCATGCCTGGATGCCGCTGGGCAAGCGTGTTGTCATCATCGGCGGCGAACTGGTCGGGTGCGAACTGGCGGAATTTCTGATGGAACGGGGGCGCGACGTCTTCATCGTGGGTGAAGCGCCGAAATTCGGCGGCGGCCTGCTGCTCGTCCGGCGAATGCGGTTGCTGGCGGAACTGAAGGAGCACGGAGTCGGCATGTTCGCGGGCGCGAGCGACATCGGCATCGGTCGCAACAAGGTGACGTTCGTCGATGCAGACGGAACTGCGCAAACGCTGCCGGCCGATCATGTCGTGGTTGCCATGGGCGCACATGGAGATTCGAGCCTGGCAGATGCACTGCGGGCTGCGGGCCAGGATGTCGTCGAAATCGGCGACGGCACGGGTGTCACCTACATCGAAGGTGCGATCCGCGGCGCAGCCGAAGCGATTGCGGCCATGGGACGGTGACTGCATGAAATGGCCGGAACGTCGCCCATCGAGGCGTTCCGGCAATGCCCTTGGCGCCTGTTTGCCTCTCGCGCATTGTGAACGCCCGATCTGTCTTGGCGAATGGCCGTGATTAGGCTATGCTAGGCGTTCCTTATCGACAAAGAATCGAAGGGTGAGAGGTGATGGAAGAAACGGGTAACGCTTTTGTGCTGGCATGTCCTTTCCGGCTACTCTGCGCGGCCAGCGCAATGTCCGGTCTGATAGCGTTGTGCGTTTATGTGTTGCTGACCTGAATCCACATTTCCGTTTCAAATTACAATTTGGGTTGCCAAATAACGCGGTCGAACCATAAGCACGCTCAGGCAGTGCCGAGACCGTGGGGCAATCTATGAATGACGACAACGCGCCGGATACAGGCGGGCATCAGGATACGGTCCGCGATCCGGCCGAGATCGAAGCCGCCGGGCCGGCGAAGAAGCGCAGATTGCGGCTTGTGCTGGGTAGTGCCGCAATTCTGGCGCTGATTTTGGGCGTTGGCTGGTTCATTCGTCATCAGACCTACGGCAAGTTTCAGCAGAGCACCGAAGACGCCTATTTCCAGGCGGATAGCGTCACCGCGTCGTCACGCGTGTCCGGCTATATCGAACAGGTGCTGGTCACGGAAAATCAGGACGTCAAGGCGGGTCAGCCCCTGCTCCGCATCGACGTGCGCGATTACGACGCGCAAGCGGCGCAGGGCCAGGCGCAGATCGACCTGGCGGCCGCCAACGCGGATAACGCGCGCGCCATGATCAGCGAACAGGACGCGGCGATCGACCAGGCACAGGCGATGCTAGTCTCCGCGCGCAGCAAGGCGGGATTCGCTGCCGGGCAGGTCGCACGCTATACCCCGCTGGTCGCGACCGGCGCGGAGCCGGCCGAAAAGCTGGCCATGTTGCGGGATCAGGCTGCGCAGGCGCGACAGGACGTCGCCGCCCAACAGGCCGCGCTGGAAAGTGCGCGCCGTCACATAGCGGGCCTGCGCGCGCAATTGGCCCAGGCCCAGGCGCAGGGCCGCAATGCGCGCGCGCAAGCCCAGGCAGCCCAGGTCAACGTGGGCAGCGCGATCGTGCGCGCCAGCGTCGCTGGCCGTGTCGGCGATCTCACAGCGCGTGCGGGCCAGTTCGTGCAACCGGGGCAGCGTCTGATGTCGGTCGTTCCGGTCAAACAGATTTATCTGGAAGCGAACTTCAAGGAAACGCAGCTTGGCCTGATGCGGCCGGGGCAGCCCGCCCATATCGCCGTGGATGCCCTGCCAGGACTCGATATCCATGGCCATGTCGCCAGCCTCGCACCAGGCACCGGCGCGCAATTCTCTCTGCTGCCGCCGCAAAATGCCACCGGCAATTTCACCAAGATCGTTCAGCGCGTTCCGGTCAGGATCGCCATTGACGCCGATCCCGCACTCAAACGGCTTCTGATCCCTGGTCTTTCGGTCGAGGTTTCCGTCGATACGCGCTCGGCAAAAGATGAGGTGGATCAAATGCGTGCCAGGCAGGATGCCTATCGGGATGGCAAGCGGTGAGCAATCCGGCTGCGGCTGCAACGGTGGAACGCGCGAGCGCGTCCGACTGGCTTGCCGTGGCGGCCGGCACTTTAGGCGCGATGATGGCGATGCTCGACATTTCCATCGTCAATTCCGCCTTGCCCACCATTCAGGGCGAAATCGGTGCCAGCGGCACTGAAGGCACCTGGATCGCAACGTCCTTCCTGGTTGCCGAAATCATCATCATTCCGCTGGCTGGCTGGCTTCAGCGCCTGCTGGGCATGCGTAATTTCCTGCTGATCTCCACCATCGGTTTCATCGCATTTTCGATGATCTGCGGGTTCGCCCAGAATTTGAACATGATGATCCTTGGGCGCGTCGGACAAGGTATTACCGGCGGCGCGCTGATCCCGACGGGCATGACCATCATCGCGACGCGCCTGCCGCCGCATCAGCAGGCTATCGGCAATTCGCTGTTTGGCGCGACCGCCATTCTGGGCCCGCTGATGGGGCCCGTTCTGGGCGGATGGCTGACCGAGAATATGAGTTGGCATTATTCCTTTTTCCTGAACCTGCCGGTCGGCGCCGCGCTGCTGCTGCTGCTGGTCGTCGCGATGCCTAACGAAAGACCCAGGTTCGATCTGATCGGCGAGGCAGACTGGCTCGGTGTGGCCGGCCTGATCCTCGGTCTGGGCGGGTTGACCGTGGTGCTGGAGGAGGGACAGCGCGAGCAATGGTTCGCGTCCGCCACGATCGTGTGGCTCACCATCATGGCCGTGGCCGGCTTCTCCATGCTCATGGCCGGTCAACTCTGGGCGCCGCGCCCGGTCATCCGTCTGCGCCTGTTGCTCGACAGGCAGTTCGGCGCCGTGATCATCATGGCGATCCTGATCGGCATGGTGATTTACGGCACATCCTATGTGATCCCGCAGTTCCTGTCGGCGATTGCCCATTATAATGCGTTGCAGTCCGGGCAGGTCGTGTTGCTTTCGGGCGTACCCATGATCCTGTTCATGCCATTCATGCCCTGGATCATTCGAAACGTGCCGATTCATATATCCGTGCTGTTCGGCATGGCCCTGCTGGGAATCAGCGCTTATATGGAAACGGAATTGACGGTGCAGTCGACCGGCTCCGATTTCGTCGTGTCCCAGCTCATGCGCGGTTTCGGAACGGTCTGCGTGATGATGTTTCTCAATCAGGCGGCAATCCGATCCGTCCCACGCTCGCTGGCACCCGATGCGGCAGGCCTGTACAATGCCGCGCGCAATCTGGGCGGGTCCTTTGCCCTGGCCGGTATCGCCGTCGTCCAGGACCAGCGCCTTTGGCTGCATAGCCGCCGCATGGAGGAAAGCCTGGACGCCAATGCGCTGACCGTACAGAGCTATCTGGACGCACAATCGAGCCTGCTAGGCAGCCAAGCCGCGGCGCTGCGCGCGATTGAGCAGATGATCCAGGCGCAGGCCCTGACCATGACCTTCGTCGACCTTTTCTGGATGCTGATCATCGGCATCGCCATTGCCACGCCCTTCGCCATCTTCCTGCGACCGCTGCCTCAACATGCGGTGCCGGTGGCCGCCCATTGAGACCGTCCATGCGCCCAGCCCTTCTCATCCTGCTGCTCGCAACCGCGGCATGCACATCCGGCCCCGATTATGCAGGGCCAGCAAGCCTGGCGCCCCCCGTGTCAGACGGTTTCGTCCGGGGCGATGGCAATGACCCGCAGCAGCCGGCCGGCTCACCCTGGTGGTCCAGCCTCGGCGACGCGCAACTCAACCGCCTGATCGAGCGCGCGCTGGCAGACAATCCCGATCTGGATGCGGCGGCTGCCCGAATCCGGCAGGCGCGCGCCAGCCTCAACGAACGCAAGGCCGCCGGCTTGCCCGCGGTCAACTCGTCCGCTCTCTATGCCAAGGCGCGGCTTCCGGGTCAGGAAAGCGACGGCGGCGCAACCGACCTGACTCTCTATAATCTGGGCTTCGATTCAAGCTGGGAGCTTGACCTGTTTGGCGGCCAACATCGGGCGGTGGAGGCCGCGCGCGCAGATATCGGTGCGCGGGAAGCCAGTCTGGACGATGCACGGGTCAGCCTGTCGGCGGAGGTTGCGCAAACCTATGTCGCGTTGCGCGCCCGTCAGCAGCAACTGGCGCTGGGCGACCGGGCGCTGGCATTACATGCGCAACAGGTGGCGCTTGCCGAACAGCGCTTCAATGCCGGAACCGTGGGCCGCTCCATTCTGTTGCAGGCCGAAAAGGAACGTGACGACGAGCGGGCGCTTCTCGCGCCGGTGCGGGCCGACATCGATGCCCAGAAGGACAAGCTGGCGATGCTGGTGGGCACGACGCCCGGCACCCTCGACGCCGAGCTGGCTGAGCCGGTTGCCATTCCCTTGCCCCCCGCCCGCGTGACGGTGGGCAATCCCGCCGCGCTGCTGCGACGGCGCCCCGACATACGTGTCGCCGAGCGCACGCTCGCCGCCCAGACCGCACGCATCGGTATCGCCGAAGCGGCACGGATGCCCCATATCAGTTTTCTGGGCCTCTTCGGTCTGGGCGGATCATCGCCTGCGGACTTGGTGGATCTCGACAAAGTGACATTGGCCGCCGTTCCCCGCCTGAGTTGGACCCTGTTCGACTTTGGCCGCAGCCGGGCCAAGGTGAAGGGGGCCGAAGCGCAACGGGACGAGGCGGCGGCGCAGTATCGTTCGACGGTCCTTGGGGCATTGGAAGATGCCGAAGGCTCTCTCTCCCGCTTCGCCGCCAGCCGGGACAGTCTGGCCGATCGCGCGCGCGCCGAACAACAAGCGAAGGACGGCACCGAACTCGCGCGCCAGCGGCAGGCCGCAGGAACGATCGCGATGAGCGATTATCTGACCGCGCAGCAGGCGTCTATTGCGGCAACTCAGGCCCGCGAGGACGCTGCGGCGGAAATGACCCGAGCGTTCATCGCGGTCGAGAAGGCATTGGGCCTTGGCTGGCAGGGATTGCCGCGAAAGACCGGACAATAGCGATCGCCGGCGTGAAGCGGGCGAACTGACGAGGAAAGACCGATGGCGAACAACGCGAATAGATCCTGTTTCCGAATGTCCGACAAGGTCGTGGTAGTCGCAGGCGCGGCAACCGGCATAGGTCGCGCATCCGCCCTGAGACTGGCGCTCGAGGGCGCGGCCATCATCGCGGCATCGCCAGCCGGAGAAAGTGCACATATCGACAGTCTGGTCGAGGATGTGAAAGCGGCGGGCGGCAAGGCCATCGGCATGGCATTCGACGCAACGGACGAAGCCTCTGTCAAGGCCCTGGTTGACGCGGCCGTTGACAAGTTCGGAGGCCTGGATGCTGTCCACGCCAACTTCGCCGATCTGCGCGTGATCTTCGACGATTCGGACATTTTGAGCGTGTCCGACGACGTGCTGGAACGCACGCTAAATGTGAATCTGAAGGGCATGGTGAGGATAACCCGGCACGCCCTGCCGCACATGATTGCGCGTGGTGGCGGCGCCATGGTCTATACGTCGTCCACGGCGTCCAAGATCGGCGAACCCGTGCGCCCCTGCTATGCCATGGCCAAGGCCGGCATCAACGCACTGGTCCGCCATGTCGCCAGCGCCTGGGGTCAGAAAGGGGTGCGTGCCAATGCAATTCTGCCGGGCCTGGTGATCACACCGGAAAAGCGGTCGACCATGCCCAGCGACCTTCAGGAACAGGTTCTGGCCGCTGGCCGCTCGACGCGACTGGGTGAAGTCGAGGATATTGCCGCCATGGTCGCCCTGCTGGTGTCGAAAGATGGCGAGTGGGTGAATGGCCAATGTATTGCCGTCGATGGTGGTTCGACGCTGAACTGATCGATATATGTCGGGGCAGCGCGGAAATTCCGCTGCCCCGACACCGCCACTATCAGCCCGCCGCCGCCTTTCGGCCGGCCTGTCGCCCGAAGAACGTGCAGTCGGCAAGACTGAAACCCGAACTATATCCGTGACCCCATGCGGGAAGCCCCGAGGTGCAACGGCCCGCCGCGAACAGGCCGGACACCGGCTTGCCGTCGCGGCCCATTACCTCACCGTCGGTCGATGTCCGCAGGCCGCCCAAGGTGAAGAAACTGAAATAGCTGGTTGCGAAATTCAGCTCCAAGGCGACGAACGGCCCCTGGTCAAGCGGGGTCAGGATCGGGGGCTTCTTGTCGAACAGCGGGTCGCGGCCCTCCCGCGCATGGACATTATAAAATGCCATGGTGGCGCTGAGCGTACCGGGCGCCATCCCCAGTTCACCTTCGACCTCTTCCCAGCTGTCCCCGGTCCCCGCGATGGTCATGCCCGCCATTTCCAGCGGCTGATCGAAATGCGCGATATCGAGGAGAAGATAGACCCCCTCCCCCGGCTGGTCCAGCGCACAGCGACTGACGCGGCCATGATAGCAATCCTCGTTGATGAAACGCTGACCGGCGCGGTTGACGAACACCCCATGCGCTTGCGGCTCAGGCATGGTCCAGGGGCAGGTAGTAAAAAACTGATCCATGTGGATGGCGTCACCACCCGCGCCGACGCCCAACTCGATCCCGGACCCGTCGTCCTGATCGCCGATGGGGCTGTTGATCTTGAAGGTTTCAGGACAATAGCGGCGACGCATTTCGTCGTTGAACACGAAACCGCCCGTGCAGAGAATGACCCCGTTGGTTGCCTTTACGAAGCGGGGCTGATTATCGATCCGCACCACTACACCCACAACCCGGTCACCGTCCTGCACCAGGGCGACAGCGCGGGCATCGGATACGACATCAACACCCAGGTCGCGTGCGCGCGACTCCAGTATGTCGACCAGCGGGCGGCCACCGCCCCAGCCCATATGCGCGATCACATGGCCGCGGGGCGCGGGTTTGGCGATGTCGCAAAAAGGGGCCGCCGCCTCGCTGCCCGACCAGATCAGCGTGGAATCGTCGGTCGGTTCGATATGCTTGCCGGGGAGGTAGTTGCCGCGATAAGGCACGCCCTGCGACTTGAGCCAGGCATAATGGGCGAGGGACTCGCGCGCATAGAGATCGCATTTTTCTTCATCGGCGCAGGGACCGCCTGCCGCCTTCAGATAAGCGGCAAAATCTTCCGTACTGTCCTCAAAACCCGCCGCGCGCTGGGCGTCGCTACCACCGCCCCCGCCGATGTAGATTTCACCCCCCGACAGTGCCGACGCGCCGCCGCTTCCCGAACCGCGTTCGAACAGCATGACCCGGGCGCCTGCATCCGCCGCTTCGATGGCGGCGCAGGCTCCCGCCGCGCCGAAGCCGATCACGGCTACGTCCGTTTCATAATCCCAGGTTGCCACCTGCGCGGCGGGATAAGGGTGATACAACGAAATCTCTGCCAAGCTTAGGCTCCTCTCCGAACGGTGGATCAGAACGCCTTGGTCTGACCGCCATCCACCATCAATGTTTGCCCGGTGATATAAGCCGCGCCTTCGCTTGCCAAGAATACAGCGGCCGCACCTATGTCTTTTTCGCAATCGCCGATACGACGCAGCGAAACCTTGCCGATCTGCGTAGCATAATCGTCCGGCGCCCATTGTTTCCACGCCTCAACACCCGGCGAATTGGCGAACGGGCAGATGATGTTGACCCGCACGCCCTGCGGCCCCCATTCGCTCGCCGCCACCTTGGAGATCGCCCGGATCGCTTCCTTCGCCGCGCTGTAACTGCCCTGCGTCGGGATCGCGTCCATCGCCGCGCCGGTCGTGAAATTGATGACGCAGCCCTTCGTCTCCACCAGATGCGGATAGGCGGTGCGCATCAGGATGAAGGTCGGCCACAGGCCGGTGTCGAGCGACACCTCGAAATCCTCGTCGCTCGTTTCCGCGACCAGCTTCTGGCGCGACGCCTGTGCGGCGTTCACCACTATGTCGATCCGGCCGAACGCCTCCAACGCCTTGTCGACGATGCCGGGCAGCGCCGCGCGGTCGGCCAGGTCGAGCGCCATGAAGACGACATCGCCGCCCAGCGCCTTCAACTCCGCCTCCGTCGCCGCGCCCAGTTCGGCTTCGCGGTCGACGATCAGCACCTTCGCGCCCGCCTTCACGAACGCCGTCGCCACGCCCTTCGCCACGCCGCGCGCGCCGCCGGTGACGATCGCCGCTTTGCCTTTAAGCTGTTCCATGTTCTTGCGTCCCTCGCGATCAGGTGAAGTAGGCGCCGCCATTGACGGTGACGATGCTGCCGGTGGCGAAGCTGCCATCGTCGCCCGCCAGGAACGCGACCGCCCCGGCGATCTCGTCGGGATGGGCCAACCGCTTCATCAGGCTGTCGGCGGCGATGGCGTCCTTGGTTTCGGACGGCAGCGTCGCGTAGATCGGCGTTTCGGTCGCGCCGGGATTGACCGCGTTGACGCGGATGCCGCGGGCCGCAAGTTCGCGCGCCATCGCCCGCGTCATGCCCAGCACGGCGGCCTTGGCGGCGGCATAGGGCACCGGGCCGTCGCCCTTGACGCCCGAAGTCGACGCGATGTTGACGATCGACCCGCCCGTCCCCTGATCGGCCATGATGCGCACCGCCGCGCGGCTGCACTTGAACGTGCCGTCCAGCGTGATCGCCATCACCCCGACCCAGCCTTCGTCGGTGCAATGGATCGTCTGGTCGGCGAAGACCGCCTCCCCCGCCGCCTGTTTCCCCTGCGCCGCATAATATTCGGCCATGCCGTCGCCCGGCGCGCTGCCGCGCCCGGCATTGTTGACCAGCACGTCAACGCCGCCAAGTCGGTCCCTGACCTGCGCAAAGGCGGCGTCGATCGCGGCGCTGTCGCGTACGTCGCAGGCAATGCCGACATGCGGCGCGGGCAGCACCGCGCCGGCCCGCTCCGCGTCCAGATCCAGCACGGCGACGGTAGCGCCCTCGGCCGCCAGCCGCCGCGCGATCGCTGCGCCGATCCCTTGCGCCCCGCCGGTGACGACGCAGCGCTTGCCCTTCAGCCGCTCCATCGCCATCAATCCTCGACCTGCGGGCGCCAGGCCACGCCGTTGACCTGCGATCCGCCGCTGGCGTGGACGGTTTCACCGTTGACATATCCGCCGGCCTCGCTGGCGAAGAAGACGGCGAGCGGGCCGACGTCCTTTTCAGCATCGCCGAAGCGCCCGGCGGGGACCTGTTGCAGGATCGCCGCCGTCATCTCGGGATTGGAGGCAAAATATTCCTGCGCCTGCGGACTGGTGGCGGAGGGGCAGATGGTGTTGCAGGTGATGCCGAACGGCCCCCATTCGACGGCGGCGGTGCGGGTCATCGCGCGCATCGCTTCCTTGCTGGCGTTGTACGCCATGGTGAACATATGCGCGTTGACGCCGTTCAGCGACCCCATGTTGATGATGCGGCCGAAATTCTGCGCCTTCATGATCGGGAAGGCCGCCCGCATCGCCCAGAATACCGCCCAGTAGTTGAGCAGGAAGCTGCCCTGCAACTCCTCGTCGCTATGCTTCTCAAGACGGCGCGGGAAGCTGGCGCCGGCATTGTTGACCAATATGTCGAGCTTGCCGAACCGCGCATGCGCCGCCGCGACCATGGCCTCGACCTGATCGCGCTTCGTCACGTCGGTCTGGAGGAAGAGGGCATCGACACCATGGGTGTCGCGCAGGTAGCGCGCCTCTTCCTCGCCCTGCTCGACCTTGCGCTGGGCGATGCAGATGTTCGCCCCGGCCGCCGCCAGTGCGCGCGCGACACCCTGCCCCACGCCCTGCCCACCGCCGGTGATGATGGCGGCGCGGCCTTCCAGCAATTTCGTCATGGTCATCCTCTCCTTATATTATGTGTGACGGCCTCAGGCCGTCATCGGCGGATAATCGGTGTAGCCGACATGATCGACGCCTTCGCCGGTGTAGAAATTGGCGCGGTTCGCCTTGGCCAGCGGCGCACCGGCGCGGAAGCGCTCGACCAGGTCCGGATTGCCGATGAAGAGGTAACCGAACGACACCGCGTCCGCCTTCCCTTCGGCCAGCACCGCCTTCGCCTTCTCGAGCGTCAGGCCGTTATTCTCGATGATGGGACCAGTCCAGTTCGCCCGGACGAGGTCGAGTGCGTCCTGTCCCTCCATCGGCACGTGCATCAGGTGGCAATAGGCCAGGCCCTTGCCGTCCACGGCCTTCAACAGCGCGGCATAGGTCTCATGCGGGCTCGCATCGTCCATGCCGTTGAACTTGATGCCGGGGCAGACACGAAAGCCCACGCGCCCCGGCCCGATCGCGTCCGCCATCGCCTGCAACGTCTCGACGACGAAGCGGATGCGGTTCTCGACACTACCGCCATAGCGGTCGGTGCGCTGGTTGCTGTTGGATGAGAGGAATTGCATCGGCAGGTAGCCGCTGGCGCAATGCAGCTCCACGCCGTCCAGCCCGGCGCGGATCGCGTTGCGCGCAGCGGTTACGTAATCGGCGATGATACCCCCGATCTCATCGGTCTCCAGCGCGCGGGGCATGACGGGATCGACCGGCACGCCGTCGGGTCCGGGGATCTTGTCCGGGCACGCAATCGCCGAGGGCGCGATCGTCTCCGCGTCGGCATCCTTGTTGGCCTGCACCGCCGCGCGGCCGACATGCATGATCTGCATGACGATTTTGCCGCCCTCCCCATGCACGGCGTCGGCAACCTTGCGCCAGCCTTCGACCTGTGCCTCGCTATGGATGCCCGGCGTGCGCCAATAGCCCTTGCCCACGCGCGAAGGTTGCGTGCCTTCGGTCACGATCAGGCCCGCGCCGGCGCGCTGGCGGTAATACTCCACCATGATGTCGGTCGGTACGTCGCCCGGCCCGGCCCGGTCGCGGGTCATCGGCGCCATCACGACGCGGTTGGCAAGTTCGATGTCGCCCAGCCTGACGGGCGAGAAAATGTCGGTCATGGCGTTCAGCTCCTTACCCGAGGCTTGGGCAGCGGGGCGCCACGCCGCATCGTCTCGATGAATTTTTCAAGCGGTGCGGGCGGCTCTACCGGCCCGTCATGCGGCTGGCCCTGCCGGTCCCAATAGGTCTTCCAGCTCGGGAACAGGTCGTGGAAGCTGCCATGATAAGGCGCAACGCCCGGCCAGCGCATCTTGCGATCGCCGATCGGCGGCTTGTTGAGATCGGTCGCATACCAGTAGAGCGGCAGGCGGCGACGGAAATACCAGCGCCCATCG
This sequence comes from Sphingobium sp. OAS761, assembly GCF_024168485.1. Taxonomy (GTDB): domain Bacteria; phylum Pseudomonadota; class Alphaproteobacteria; order Sphingomonadales; family Sphingomonadaceae; genus Sphingobium. Next base: position 26,726 of record NZ_JALJVY010000013.1, on the reverse strand, counting down.
ATCCGTTCATACTGGTCGAAATACATCATCTGCATGATGACCCATTCGGCACCCGTCTCATGCTCATTCTTGGAATAGACCACGCCCTGCGCATGATCGGGATCGTCGAAGTCGATGACGTGCCCGCCAATATGATGCGAAGTCCCGTCGAACTGCATCGAATGAGTTTCGTCGAACCAGTCGCGCAGCGCCTTACGCCCGCTCTTGCCCCCGCCCACGCGCACGTTTTCCGGAAACAGGTTCACCCAGGCGTCGGAATCGCGCATGTCGAGCGCGAGCGAATATTTCGCGACCAGCTGGCGGATCGCATCCAGCGATTCCAGCCGGTCTATCCGCGCCATCAGGCTGTCGTCGGCGGCCATGGCCCTGCCTCCCCATATTTTCACCTGTGCGCTGTTTCCCCGATTGCAGGCGCAACGCAAATGGCTCAATGGCTCAAAGGCCATGACAAAATCGCTCATTCGTTCAAAGGAGCTTTCGCGCCCCGGGCCGGGTCACGTCCCTGCGTCGGTGGCCCGCGAACTGTTGCGCATCATTGATCAGCATGACGGCGACAGTCGTCGTTTCCTGCGCATGGCCGGGCTTCGACAACTGCTCCATCTGCTCGATGAAGACGGACCAGAGGTTATCGCCCGGCACGACTTTACCCTGTTTTACGCGCGTGCCACGGCGACGCTCGACGCGCATGCGGCGCGGCAGGAAGGGCGCGATCCGCTGACCAAGACCGGCGTGGACATGATGTGCCATGCCATTATCACCTGCCGCACGCTCCGCGACGTAATCTCGCGCCTGGCCCGCTTTTCGGAGCTGCTGGCGCCGCGCACCGGCGCTTTGACTCTCGCTATATTCGGGGACGAAGCCCGGCTGACCATGGCGACGCTGCGCAATGTCCGCAACGGCTGTTCCTACCTGTCGGACCTGACCGGCCTGGCGTCCTATCATCGGCTGCTGGGCTGGCTGATCGGAGAGGATATCCCGCTGTCCGGCGTGGCGTTGCGCTACCCCCCTCTCCTTAGCCGGCAGACTGTCGCCTACCTGCTTCCGCATACGGTGCAGCATCACGCACCCGAAAATGCCGTTCGCTTCCCAGCCCTGTATCTGGACCGGCCGGTCGTGCGCAATCATCATGAACTGGACGGCATGCTGGCCCGTTTCCCTTTCGATATCGAGGAACCGCAATCCAAGGCGATGCCGCTGTCCGAACGGATCAGCCATCTCTTTTCTTCGATGCTTGCCAGTGGAGAGGCATTGCCGACCGCAGGGATGCTGGCGCGCCAGTTCAGCATCAGCCTGGCGACACTCAAGCGGCGGCTCGAGGCGGAAGGCACGTCGCTGTCGCACCTCAAGGCGACGGCACGTCATCATATTGCCAGGCGCCTGCTGGCCGATCCGCGCCTCAGCATCACGGAAATAGCGCGACGCACAAGATTCAGCGACGCGACCGCCTTTCGTCGCGCCTTTCGCCAATGGACAGGGCAATCGCCATCCCGCTGGCGCGAAACCGCGGCGAACTGATCATGCTCCGACTTCAGGCCGAGCGATCGGATCGCAGCGCATCCACCCTGTCCTGCAACCAGCGTGCCACCGCTTCGAAGCGGGCGGCATTGCGCAGGTCGGCGTGAAGGACAAGCCAGAAGGACCGGGTGATTTCCACATCCGGCGCCAGCACACGTTCCAGATCCGGGTCCTGCATGGCGATGAAGTCGGGCAGGATGCCGATCCCCGCGCCCGCGCGGATCATGCGATATTGCATGTTGATGCTGGTCGCCCGTAGCTGCGCTTCCAGCCCCGCCTCGACTTCATCCAGATAATCCAGTTCTGGTGAGAATATGAATTCCGGGACATAGCCGACCAACACATGATCACGCAGCTTCGCCGCTGCCGCAGGTCGACCGGCGCGCGCCAGATATTGAGGCGCGGCGTATAGATGCAGACGGTAATCGCCCAGCCGTCGCACCACCAGTCGCCCACGCTGGGGTCGCGCCAGCATGACGGCCATGTCAGCCTCCCGTTTCGAGGGGTTAAGGAATCCGGAGGCGGTGACGAGATCGAGTCTTATTCCCGGATGCCGCGCGCTGAAATCGGCGAGCCCGGGCGCCAGCAGCCATGTCCCGAACCCTTCGGCGACGGACAGGCGCACCGGCCCGGCCACTTGCTGGCCATGCCCTGCCACCTCCTCCATGGCCGCCATAGCCGCGCTTTCCATCACTTCGGCATGACGCAACAGCGCGTGTCCACCCGGAGTCAGTTTGCGGCCGCCTGCCCCGATCTCGAACAGCCTGGCCGAAAGCGCTTGTTCCAGCCGTGCCAGCCGTCGTCCGATCGTCGTCGCGTCGATACCCAGCACTCTTGCGGCGGGTGCCATTCTGCCGCCGCGGACAACCGCCAGGAACACGCGCACATCGTCCCAATCGAACATTTCACCGCCAATTGCTGCATTTTTGCAGTAAAATAGTGCAAAATTTCGCCGTTGCCTGCAAGTGATAGGCAGTTAGAAGCAGAGCCGGAATTTCAGGAGAGATGCGACCGTGCGCGAAATCACCCACAAGCTTGCCTTCGCCCATGATGGTTCGGCCCCCCGCCATGGTGACGTGTTCGATCCAAATAACGGTGTCGTTCAGGCGCGTGTGCCTCTTGGAGACGCGGCGCTGCTGGATCGTGCGGTGGCCGCCGCGCACGCTGCGCAACCCGCGTGGGCCGCGATGAATCCGCAGCGGCGCGCCCGGGTGCTGTTCCGCTTCAAGCAATTGGTCGAGGACAATATGCAATCGCTCGCCGAATTGCTGTCGTCCGAGCATGGCAAGGTGGTCGACGACGCCAAGGGCGACATCCAGCGCGGACTGGAAGTGGTCGAATTTTGCTGTGGTATCCCCCACATGCTGAAGGGGGAATATACCCAAGGCGCCGGGCCGGGAATCGACGTGTTCTCAATGCGCCAGCCTCTGGGCGTGGGCGCGGGCATTACGCCGTTCAACTTTCCCGCGATGATTCCGATGTGGATGTTCGCGACCGCCGTCGCGGTCGGCAACTGCTTCATCCTGAAGCCGTCGGAGCGTGATCCGAGCGTTCCCGTCCGTCTGGTCGAACTGTTTCTGGAAGCCGGCGCGCCCGAGGGCGTGTTGCAATGCGTCCATGGCGACAAGGAAATGGTCGACGCGATCCTGGACCATCCAGGCATCGCGGCGGTCAGCTTCGTGGGGTCTTCCGACATCGCCCATTATGTCTATCGGCGCAGCACCGAAGCCGGCAAGCGCGTGCAAGCCATGGGCGGTGCCAAGAATCACGGCATCGTCATGCCCGACGCGGATATGGACCAGACCGTCGCCGACCTGATGGGCGCAGCCTTCGGATCGGCGGGCGAGCGATGCATGGCGCTGCCCGTAGTGGTGCCGGTGGGCGAGGACACGGCCGACCGTCTCCGGGAAAAGCTGGTCGCGGCGATGGGCACGTTACGCGTGGGTGTTTCGACCGACCCCGATGCACATTATGGCCCTGTTGTCACCGCCCAGCACAAGCAGCGTGTGGAACAGTGGATCCAGACCGGTATCGACGAGGGGGCGGAACTGGTGGTCGACGGACGCGGCTTCACCCTTCAGGGGCATGAACAAGGCTATTTCGTCGGCCCGACCCTGTTCGACCGCGTGACAACCGACATGACCGCCTACAAGGAAGAGATTTTCGGCCCGGTGCTGCAGATGGTACGGGCCGCCAATTTCGAGGAGGCGCTGGCGCTGCCGACCCGGCACCAATATGGCAATGGCGTTGCGCTCTTCACGCGCAACGGCCACGCAGCGCGTGAGTTCGTGTCGCGGGTGCAGGTCGGCATGGTCGGAATCAACGTACCGATCCCGGTGCCGGTCAGTTACCACAGCTTCGGCGGATGGAAACGGTCGGGCTTTGGCGACCATAATCAATATGGCATGGAAGGCGTCCGGTTCTGGACCAAGGTCAAGACGGTGACGCAACGGTGGCCGGACGGCGGAGCGACCGGCGACAGCGCCTTCATCATCCCGACCATGGGATGAATTGCCTGAGGCATCCGACGCCGAAGCCGGATGCCTCAACATTTGCCGCCAATCCATGTATCGACAGGACATGATGGACAATCCCTTCGACCTTACCGATGACCAGCGCGCCATCCAGGACATGGCGCGCAAGTTCACCGCCGACGCGATCACGCCCTTCGCCGCCGAGTGGGACGAGAAACATATCTTTCCGCGGGACACGATCCGCGCTGCCGCACAGCTTGGCTTCGGCAGCATCTATGTGTCGGAGGAGGCGGGCGGTATCGGCCTGGGGCGGCTGGAGGCGGCGCTGATCATGGAAGCGATGGCCTATGGCTGCCCTTCCACCAGCGCTTTCATATCCATCCACAACATGGCGAGCTGGATGATCGACCGGTTCGGTTCCAGGGCACTGAAGGACAAATATCTGCCCGGCCTTGTCCCCATGGACATCATGGCCAGCTATTGCCTGACCGAGGCAGGATCGGGATCGGACGCCGCCGCGCTCAAGACGCGCGCCGTGCGCGACGGCGATCATTTTGTCGTTACCGGGTCCAAGCAGTTCATTTCGGGCGGCGGCGAGAATGACCTTTACGTGACCATGGTCCGCACCGGGGACGACAGCCCCAAGGGGATCAGTTGCCTGGTGATCGAAAAGGACATGGCCGGCGTCAGCTTCGGCGCACAGGAACGCAAGCTGGGGTGGCATTCGCAACCCACCGCGCAGGTCAATTTCGATGGCGTGCGCGTGCCGGCGGAAAATCTTGTCGGGAGCGAGGGGGAAGGTTTCCGCATCGCGATGATGGGGCTGGACGGGGGCCGGCTCAACATCGGCGCCTGCTCGCTGGGGGGGGGGCAGCGTTGCATCGACGAGGCGTTGGCCTACACCAAGGATCGCAAGCAGTTCGGACAGGCTATCGCGGATTTCCAGAACAGCCAGTTCATGCTGGCCGACATGCAGACGGAACTGGAAGCCGCGCGCATCCTGCTCTACGCCGCAGCCGTCAAGGTAACCGCCAACGCCCCCGACAAGACGCGCTTCGCCGCCATGGCCAAGCGGCTGGCGACCGATACGGGATCCGCGGTGGTGGACCGCGCACTCCAGCTTCATGGCGGCTACGGCTATCTGATGGACTATCCGGTGGAGCGTTTCTGGCGCGACCTGCGCGTCCATTCGATCCTGGAAGGCACCAATCAGGTCATGCGCATGATCATAGCGCGCGACATGCTGCGGCAATAGGGGGAAGGCGCGTCGTGACCGATCAACTTCTGATTTCGGTGGAGAATGGCGTCGGACGCATCCGGCTCAACCGTCCCAAGGCGATTCATGCCCTGACGTCGCAGATGTGCGCAGGCATGATCGACACGCTTCTGGCCTGGCGCAAGGACGACAATATGGTCGCGGTGATGATCGACCATGCGGAGGGAAGAGGTTTTTGCGCCGGCGGCGACATCGCCATGCTAGCAACCAGTGCACAAGGCGATTGTCGGGAAGCGGAAGAATTTTTCTTCCTCGAATATCGATTGAATCACCTGCTCTTCGTCTATCAAAAGCCGGTCGTGGCGTTCATCGACGGCATCGTGATGGGGGGCGGCGTCGGCATTTCCGATCCGGCGCGCTATCGCGTCGCGACCGAACGCACGACCTATGCCATGCCCGAAAGCGGCATCGGCCTGTTCCCGGATGTCGGCGGCGGCTGGTTCCTGCCACGCATGCCCGGCCGCACCGGCGCTTGGCTTGCCACGACCGGCGCGCGAATTAAAGGCGCCGATTGCGCCGCGATCGGCATCGCAACCCATTATATGGCATCGGACAGGCTGGATCTGGTCAAGGCCGAAATACTGGCCGATCCTGCAAGGTTGCCCGAGATACTGGATCGAAACGCAGAAGCCCCGCCGCCATCCGACTGGGAATCGCAGCGCGCCGACATCGACCGTCTGTTCGCCGCTGATCGATACGAAGATATTCTTGCCGCTCTCGCGGCCGATGGCGGTGCGTGGGCCAACGCCCAGCGTGCCGTGCTTGCCACCAAATCGCCTCAGGCGATCAAGGTCGCGCTGCGTCAGATGCGGGAAGGTGCTGCCTTCACCGACTTCGCCGACAATATGCGCAACGAATATCGGCTTGGCTGCCATGTCATTCGCCGGCCAGACTTTGTCGAGGGCGTGCGCGCCGTCATATTCGATAAGGACAATGCCCCGCGCTGGAACCCGGCGACGCCCGAAGACGTGACGGATGCCCTTGTCGGCAGCCTGTTTGCCCCGCTACCGGCGGAAAGGGAATGGACCCCGCTCCCCGAACTGGAGGCTTGAAGACATGTCATACGAAACGATCCTGGTAGAACAGCGCGGCGCAGTGACGCTGATCACGCTCAACCGGCCGCAGGCGCTGAACGCCCTCAACAGCCAGGTGCTCAAGGATCTGAGCGCTGCCTTCGCGGCCTATGACGCCGATCCGACGCAGCTTTGCGCGGTGCTTACGGGTAGCGGGGACAAGGCCTTTGCCGCCGGCGCCGACATCAAGGAAATGGCGGACAAACCCGCCGCCGACTTTTTCCTGGAGGATTTCTTTTCCGGCTGGCAATCGCATGTTGTCTCGACCCGCAAGCCATGGATCGCCGCCGTCAACGGCTTTGCGCTGGGCGGCGGATGCGAACTGGCGATGATGGCGGATTTCATAATTGCTTCGGAAAGCGCCAAATTCGGGCAACCCGAAATCAAGCTGGGCGTAGCACCGGGCATGGGCGGGTCCCAGCGCCTCACGCGCGCGGTGGGCAAGGCCAAGGCGATGGAGATGTGCCTCACCGGACGGATGATGGACGCCAAGGAAGCCGAGCGGTCGGGCCTGGTGTCGCGCATCGTTCCCGCCGCCGATATGATCGAGGATGCGCTCACGACGGCGGCGACCATCGCATCCATGCCGCCGATGGCGACGATGGTGAACAAGGAAATGGTGAATATCGCCTTCGAAACCGGGCTTGCGCAGGGCCTGCTCACGGAACGTCGCCTGTTCCAGATCCTGACCGCGACGGACGACAGGAAGGAAGGCATGAGCGCATTCGTCGAAAAACGCGCCGGGGTGTGGAAGGGGCGCTGATGCCCCTCCCCGCCCGATATTTCAGGCTTTGAAGAGGATAAGGGAATGACCGGCACGATCGCCTTCATCGGCCTTGGCAATATGGGCGGCGGAATGGCCGCCAATCTGCTGAAAAACGGCTTCGCCGTGCGCGCGTTCGATCTGTCGGACGAAGCGCTCGCGAAAGCCGAGAGCCACGGTGCCCTGCGCGCGGCGAGCGCGGCCGACGCGGTTGCCAATGCGGACGCCGTCGTCACGATGCTCCCGGCCGGCAAGCATGTCGAGGCGGTCTATACCGGGGACGTGTTCGGGGCTGCGAAATCCGGCGCGGTCTTCATAGATTGCTCCACCATCGATGTCGCCACCAGTCGTCGGGTCATCGCCGCGGCGCAGGACAATGGCTTCGCGATGGTCGATGCGCCGGTGTCGGGCGGCATCGCCGCGGCGGCGAGCGGTACGCTGACTTTCATGGTGGGTGGAGACGGGAGCGCATTTGCGCAATCCCGGCCGATCCTGGCCGCCATGGGCAAGGCGGTCATCCATGCCGGCGGCCCAGGTAACGGACAAGCGGCCAAGATCTGCAACAACATGCTGCTGGGCGCGACGATGATCGCCACCTGCGAAGCCTTTGCGATGGCACAAAAGATCGGCCTGGACCCGCAGACATTCTACGATATCGCCAGCATATCTTCGGGCCAGAGCTGGTCGATGACCAGCTACTGCCCGGTGCCCGGTGTCGGCCCGCAAAGCCCCGCCGATCGCGACTATGAAGGCGGCTTCGCCACCGCGTTGATGCTGAAGGACCTGAAGCTTGCGACCGAAGCCGCCGCCGCCGTTGGAGCGTCGGTACCCATGGGCCATGCGGCCGAAGCGCTCTATCAGATGCTTGCCAACAGGGGTCAGGACCACCGCGACTTTTCCGCGATGATCGAACTGCTGGCCTGAACCGCCTTTGCCGCGATCGTTGATCGCGGACAGGATGCCATGCGCCCGCACAAGATGACGATGATCGATCATTGCTCCGTCCGGCTGCAATGCGCCGGCGTCGGGTCCGGCATCGGACTGTCGAGTCGTTGTTTCCACGTCGGCCTGTTATCCATTGCCCGCCTCCGTCGCTCATTTTCCCAACCGGGAAATCATTGGCCGGCCATGCTGTCAACGCCTCTGGCCTGGATCGGTTGTCGCCATAAACGGGACCCATGAAGTTTATCGCATACGCTGTTGCGAATTTGAAGCCAATCTGCGATATTTCCGGCCTTCAAGCTTCAATATGCCGGGCGGGTCAACCGATGAATGCAATTGTGGACCAGATTGGTGATTTGGCCGAAGCGGGCGAAAAGATGGTGGAACGCCTGCGTCGCAAGGCGTTTTTACCCGAAAGCCGGAAGGAATTGAATGTTCGTTTCGGCATCGCCGAGGCGGCACATTTGCTCGGCTGCTCAACGAATCGCATTCGCATGGCGGAGGAGGATGGACGGCTTCCCCCTGCCCCGGCGACACAAAATGGTCGCCGTCCGGGATATAGCGTGGCTGAAATGCTCAACATGCGGAGCATATTGGGCGCTTCGCCCGAACGGGCGCCGCTCGACATACCGGCCATCATCGCCGTCCAGAATTTCAAGGGCGGCGTCGGCAAATCGACAGTCACGACCCATCTTGCTCATTATCTGGCGGTACAGGGCTATCGCGTACTGGTGGTCGACTGCGACAGTCAGGCGACCACCACTACCTTGTTTGGATTCAACCCGCATTTCAATATCCAGCGCGATGAAACGCTCTATCCCTATCTGTCCATCGATCCGACGCAGGTCGATCTGCTATATGCGGTCAAGCAGACGCCATGGCCCAATGTCGACCTCATCCCTTCCAATCTGGAACTGTTCGACGTCGAATATGAACTGGCGGCGGCGGGCAGCGACGGTGGGTCTGTGCTCGCCGCCCGGTTTCGCAAGCTGAAGCAGGGGCTGATGGATCTGGCCCGTAATTACGACGTCGTGCTGCTGGACCCGCCCCCCGCGCTCGGCACCATCAGCCTGGCGGTGATGCAGGCGGCCAACGCCTTGCTTGTGCCGCTGGCGGCAACGACACCGGATTTCTGCTCAACCGTGCAATTCCTTTCGATGATGGATCAGGTCATCGGTCAGTTGCAGGGTGCCGGCATCGCCGTCGACTACAGTTTCGTGCGCCTTCTCTGTTCCAAGTTTGACGCCAACGATCCCAGCCATGCCATGGTCCGGGCAATCATGGAACAGAGTTTCGGTCCGGCACTGCTACCTGTTCCAATTCTCGATTCGGCGGAAATCAGCCATGCGGCCATGCGCATGATGACGATCTATGAGCTTGAAAAGCCGATCGGAACGCCCCGCACGCACAAGAGATGCCGCGCCAACCTGGATCAAGCGATGGGCCAAGTAGAAGCGCTGGTGCGACAGGGATGGGGTCGTGTCGCTCCGGCACGCGAAGAGGACATCGTCAATGCGGCCTGATCCTCTTTCTCCCGCACACATGTTCTCTTTATGTTCCTCGCCAAAGGGAGGTGCGGATGGCGCGTAAGCAAGCAGATTATCTGGCTGCCTTGCTGTCGGATGAGACCGAGGTCTCCTCTCCTGCCGCAACGGCACCCTCTGCGCCGACACAAGAAACAGCACCGGCCATCCAATCCAACCCGACCGCGCGTCATGATCGCGCGCGCGGTACCACGCTGCTGGGCAGGGAATCGGCGCTAGCTCGTTTGGCGTCTGGCGAGGTTCGGCAGGTGACGCAATTGCTGCTGGATCCGGCGCGCGTGCGAATCTGGTCCGGCAACGCGCGCCACTATTCCCATCTCACGGAAGAAAATTGCCGTGAACTGATCGACTCGATTGTCTCCGAGGGCGGACAGAAGGTGCCAGCCGTCGTCCGGCGGGTGGAAGGCGATCCCGATCATGATTATGAGGTCATCGCCGGAACGCGGCGCCACTGGTCGATCAGTTGGCTACGATCGCATAGCTATCCCGACCTGCACTTTGTCGCGCAGGTGGCAATGCTGGACGACGAGGCAGCTTTTCGTCTCGCGGATCTTGAGAACCGGGCGCGCAAGGATGTTTCCGATCTGGAACGCGCACAGAATTACGCCGCCGCCTTGACCGCACATTATGGCAATCACCTGACCCGCATGGCCGAACGGCTCAAGCTGTCAAAGGGCTGGCTGTCGAAGATGATCAAGGTGGCGGGCCTTCCAGAGGGGGTAATTGCAGCGTTCGCTTCCCCGGCGGATGTGCAACTCAAGCCCGCATATGGTCTTGCTCAGGCTCTTGACGATCAGTCCGCAGCGCGTGCCATCATGGACGAGGCCCGCATCTTGCGCGACGAACAGACGCGCCTTTCCGCGCGGGGCGATGCCGCTCTGCCGGCGGGAGAAGTCGTGCGCCGGCTGCTTGCTGCCCCTCGCGCCGTGAATGCGACACGCAAGGATGAGCCCTATGTCTGGACCAGCCGCCATGGCCGCCCTGCCCTGTCCGTACAATCCGTCAATCGCCAGGGAATCACGCTTCGCCTCCATGCGGGCTCGGGCGCGGATACCGATGCGCTCGTCCAGGCGTTGCGCGACACGCTCGATCATCTGGAGCGACAGGGCCTGGGGTTGCAAAGGTGAATGCAGCGCACGCTGCTGTTTCCCCGGGGAAACAGCAGCCCTCCCCACTCGCTTTTGAACATATCGTTTCCCCGGGGAAACGGTCGACTCCCCAGAGCCCCGGCCGCTGGTTCGAAGCCGTACATGTGACCTGTGCGAGGCATCTGTCTCCATGACCCGCGCCGGAAAATCCGCAGTCAACGACCAGTTTGAACTGTTCCTGCCCTATATTGCGGACATCCCCTTGCGGGATCAGCGCGAGATGATGGAACGACCATTCTTCTCGCTCGCCAAATCCAAGCGCGTGAAGCCGATCGATTACACGTCCCCCGACGGCAAGGCCTGGGTCCATGTGTCCGCCAATCCCGATTACGGCATGGCGACAATCTGGGACGCCGACATATTGATCTATTGCGCTTCCGTCCTCGCGGACATGGCCCGGCGGGGCCTCAACGACATCCCCCGCAAACTTCATCTTATGCCCTACGACCTGCTGCGCGCGATTCATCGGCCGACGACGGGCCGCGCCTATGAACTGCTCGGACAATCGCTCGATCGCCTCGTCGCCACGACCATCAAAACCAATATCCGGGCCGAAAACCGGCGCGAAGCCACCTTTTCGTGGCTTGATGGCTGGACCCAACTTGTCGACGACCGCACCGAGCGATCCAGAGGCATGACCATCGAACTCAGCAACTGGTTCTACGAAGGCGTGCTGATGCAGGGCGGAGTGCTGTCAATCGACCGCGCGTATTTCGATCTGACCGGCGGACGCGAACGCTGGCTCTACAAGGTCGCCCGCAAACATGCGGGTGGAGCAGGGGAGGGGGGCTTCGCCATTTCCCTACCCACATTGTTCGAAAAGTCAGGGGCAGAGGGTGCCTATCGCCGTTTCAAGTTCGAACTCGCGAAGATCGCCGAGCGCGACCCGCTGCCCGGTTACAGCCTGGAATTGGAGCAGCCGGACGGCAAGCGAGAACCCTCGTTACGCATGCGCCGGCGTAAGGAGATGCCGGCTACCCCATCGCCCCGCCGATCGATGGGCAAAAAGGTGGAAGGCGCGCCAAGACCTCTTCATGTCGGCCCGGAAGCCCAGCCGGACGATGTCGATGCCAGCGCATTGATCCGGCGCAGCGTCGCCAGCCTGTCCGCCCGAGCCACGGCCGGAGGGATAACTGACGCCACCATGGCCGTGCTTCGTGCCGAATGTCCGGGCTGGGATTATCAGACATTACATCAGGAATTCCGGGACTGGATCGGGGCCGATCCTGAGCGCACACCGGTCAATTACCAGAAAGCCTTCATCGGCTTCGTCCGCCGGTTCAATGAGAAGAACCGGCACCTCTTGTAGATGCTCTTCCAAGCCGCTCTGCGCCATTGCCGCGGGCTAATGCTGCATCCCAGGCTTCGTCGCGCGGTTATGCCGGAATTTGCAGGATCGCCGTGCGATCAATGTGACGCATCGTATTTATGGTAACAGCCGTTCCCGAAGTGTCGGGCACAGACGTCGTCCACGCAGCTATGATTGATCAATCCGGTGACATGCCGCGTAGCGAGAAACTGTTTTGAACCACTTATCGCCAGGGACCTGTGAAAGTGATTCAATTGCAATGCTGCATTTGGCCATTTCCTTGTATCATCGACACTCCGGGAACGGCATTCGACATTCGAGGAACGATCCCCCGACATTTCGGGAACAACACTTTCGACATTCCGGGAACGAAATATCGATCCATCGGGAACCAGTCGATGTCGCGACTCCTGAGCATCGGCGGCTCGACTCGGCCAATGGCAGGCCGGTAACCTTCTAACTAAACAATTAACCTGGTAACCACGCAGAGATTTCCATTTTGGAAATGAGGAAGATTGTCAGCAACCGCTGGCTGCGCGTTCCATCAATTTGGTCGCACCCTGATGCGAAATCCCCAACAGGCGCGCGACCGCAACCCGTGACAACCCCGGATAAACGAGATTGAGGCGCCGGAACAAAGGCACATGACTTCTTCGTGTCAGGCCAGCGTCCTCAGGCAAGGCCCGCAGCAGCCGTTCCAATCGGTCCAGTTCCGACAAGCCGCTCCGCGCCTGATCCACGATCATCACCTGAAGTTGTTCTTCCAGGGCTTCCCTGTTGTCCGGTAGCAAGCGGGGAAGGGCGACCATGAGCGGAAGGCGCCGCAATGCCAGTCCGTTCGCCTCCAGCGCTGCCGGAAAATGACAGGCTATGATCCAGTTGAGATCGAAACTGCGCCCTTCAAAGCGCAACTGACGCCCATCAATCGTCGTCACAAGCTGATCCCGGGCGGTGAGCATGGCAGGCAAAGCCGCACGAACCGCCAGAACGCGGTCCGCCAGCGGGGCCAGACCGACAGAAGGGTAGGGTGCGCGAAGAAGCGTTTCGGCTTCTCTCCACACGGGCCCAAAGCGTACGAGGTCGTCCGGCGCCCAAAGCGCCGCTTCGGCACGGTCGTCGAGCAAAGTCCGCACCATGTTGAGCGTCGCCCGGGCAATCGGGTCGGCGCCGCTTTCCTCGGCCGACAGGGCGAAATGGAACAACGCTGCGATGGAAAGGGGGTCATCCAGTCCCTCGCTGTGGCGGGGGGGTGGGGTACGTGCGCAGATCCAGTCCTCAAGCGCTTCGATACCGATGGGCACGCCGGCCAGGGTGGCCAGTATCGACGCACCGCGCAGTCGCATCCTCGCCATCCATATATCTGCTGCGATACTGTTGGATAGACGCCCATCAAGGCGACCCAGCAGGAGCAGGGCAAGATCGGAAAAGTCGCGAGAAACCGCCATAATCGGCATTATAGCCGATCGTGTAATGTAACCAAAGTCAAAGTTGGTTACATTGTCTTTGATGCTTTGAGAGGGCCGAGTATGGCAACTAGATGCCGTTCGGGAGGCATCAATTCCATAGCATCCTTGTGATCCTGACGCCAGTTATCAATAGCCCATTGCCCGGCTGCGCCATCGGCTCGCAAGCGGAGGCAGTCCTCCACCTGCGGCGCCGAGCCTGTCCAAAGCGCTCATTTCGGCAGCAATGGTTTTCAAGTCCCGTTCGACCTCCAGTCCCAGCGCCGCGCCGAGCGACAAAGCTTCCGCGTTGGGCTGGGTGAAGCCAATCGCCACGAAATTATTGACGATCTTATTCCTCGTGCCCGTGCCCGGACCGCCGCAATCGACGATGGGCGTACCCATCAATTCAAGCAGGGGCAGGACGCGTTCCAGATGAGCCGGCTCCGCTCCGGCCATGATGATCGCGTACAGCCTGTGTATCGCTGAAACGGTCGCGTAACTCGCTCCAGTCGGTCGTAGGACGTTCCATCAGGGTCGCCGTGCCTGTCTCCTCCCGCTTCGTGCCTCTATATCATGCCGTCTCGACCATAGCCTCCATCGCCGCGCCGCCCATGCAATCGATCGCGGTCAGCGCGCCGTCATGGGTGGCCCCGGAAAACCCGAGGATGAGCGGCGTCCCGCTGATGACGGGACGCCTCGCGCGGAAGCGAAACGCTGTAATTGGCGCTTTTGGATGATGCCGCAGATACTGGTCGATCAGCAGGGTAGCGATCAGCGGTCCATGGACGACAAGCCCCGGATAGCCCTCGACATCGCGTGCATAGGGCAGATCATAATGGATGCGGTGCGCATTAAAGGTCAGCGCCGAATATCGGAACAGCAATGCCGGATCGGTCATGACCGTGCGGGCGAGGGCAGGGACGGATGCGGGCACATCTACTGCAGGTAGCGCCATCGTGCCGTCAGCCGCTTCGCGGTGAACGATGTCCTGTTTTTCCTCGATGCAGACCGTGCCGTTCACAGACAGTCGATGACGCAGGGTGGTGAAGCGTATGCGGCCGCTCCGCCCCTGCTTGTCCTCAACCGCAACCTGCTCGGTTCGGCGTTCAACCACGCTGCCGAGCGGAATCGGCGCCAGGAAACATATGCGGCTCCCGGCCCACATTCGTCGTGGCAATCCGTCGTCGGCGCGGCGGGGATGGCCGTCCGCACCCAGTTCAGACTGGCGCGTGTCGGGCGGAAACATCAGCCAGTGGGCGAGCGGCGGCAGGACGCCGGATGCCCATGGAGGATCGTCATGATCGAGCAGCGCGGCGAGCAGGCGCGCGTGGCGCGCGGCTGCCAGATCTAAGGCGACCGGGAGGGTGCTCATCCGAATTCCGCGCGAATGGCCACATCATGCGCGCCTAGCGCCGGCACGGGGAGGGCGGGGTACTCGTCGCCGTCCCAACGCGCGGGCGGCGCTGGTACCCTGGCCGGTCCGCTTTCGGTCTCGACGGTCACTCGCCGCAACTGGCTGTGACGGGACAGGCCATCGACCCCATTCAGCCGTGCCCAGGCAGTGCCCGCACGCTCCAGCCGGTCGATCAGCATATCGGGCATCAGCGCGCCGAACGTCTCGCCGACCAGCGCGTCCAGTACGGTCCGGTTGGCGCACCGCAACGCGTTGGACGCAAAGCGCTCATCGGTGGCGACGGTAGCGTCGCCCAAGACGATTGCGCAGAATTTCGCCCATTCGCGCTCATTCTGGATCGACACCACCAGTTGCGACCCGTCGGCGATGACGAAGGCGCCATAGGGCGCAATCGAGGGATGCTTGAGCCCCGCGCGCGCGGGCGCATTGCCGCTATAATCATAATGGAGCAGCGGGACGGCCATCCAGTCAGCCAAGGCATCGAACAGCGAAACCGCGATGCCCCGACCCCGACCGGTCTGTGCTCGTTCCAGCAGTGCCTGAAGGATCGCGGCATGCGCGTTCATGCCGCATGCTATGTCCGCGACCGACACACCGACCCGGGCGGGCCCCTCTTCAGTTCCGGTGATGCTGGCCAGCCCCGCTTCGCACTGGATCAGGAAATCATAGGCCTTCATCGTTGCAGCCGGTCCGCTTTCGCCATAACCGGAAATGTCGCATGTGATCAGCCGGGGGTGGGAAGCCCTCAGGTCAGCCGACCCGAAACCGGCCCTTGCGGCTGCGCCCGGTGCCAGATTCTGCACGAACACATCCGCCTTTCCGATCATGCGGCCGATCATCGCGGCGTCGTGCCGATTTTTTAGATCGATCCGCACCGATTCCTTGCCGCGGTTGAGCCATATGAAATAGGATGCCTGGCCGTTGACGACATGATCGTAGCCGCGCGCGAAATCACCGTCCGGTCGTTCGAGCTTGATAACGCGCGCGCCCGCTTCGGCCAGTCTGGCGGTGCAAAGCGGTGCCGCAACAGCCTGTTCCAGCGAAACGACCAGGATACCGTCCAGCGCCGCCACAGTCAGAAGCTCTTGGGCAGGCCCAGCACATGCGTCGCCACATGGCTGAGGATCAGGTTGGTGGAGATCGGCGCGACCTGATAGAGGCGCGTTTCGCGGAACTTGCGCTCGATGTCATATTCCTCGGCGAAACCGAAGCCGCCATGCGTCTGCACGCACATGTCGGCGGCAAACCAGGATGCCTCCGACGCCAGCATTTTCGCCATGTTGGCCTCGGTCCCCGGCTGAACACCGGAATCGAACAAGGCGGCCGCCTTTTCCACGACGGCCGCCGCCGCCGTCATCTGGACATGGGCCCGGGCGATGGGAAACTGGACGCCCTGATTCTGCCCTATGGCGCGACCAAATACCTGCCGGTCCTTTGCATAGGCGCTGGCGCGGTCGATGAAGAAGCGCGCGTCACCGATGCATTCGGATGCGATCAGGATACGTTCGGCGTTCATGCCGGAAAGGATGTACCGGAAACCCTTGCCTTCCTCGCCGATCAGATTTTCGACCGGGACGCGCAGGTTGTCGAAGAACAGCTCGGTTGTTGCGTGGTTCAACATCGTGCGGATCGGCCTGATGGAAAGGCCATTGCCCACCGCGTCGCGCATGTCGACCAGCAGGACGCTGATGCCGTCGGTCGGCTTGGCGCAATCCTCGCGCGGCGTTGTCCGCACCAGCAGCACCATAAGGTCGCTGTGCTCGGCACGGCTGATCCATATTTTTTGCCCGTTGACGACAAAATGATCTCCCTCGCGCCGGGCGAAGGTGCGGATACGGGTCGTGTCGGTACCGCTGGTCGGTTCTGTCACGCCAAAGGCCTGAAGCCGCAATTCCCCTGCCGCGATCTTTGGCAGATATTTCGCCTTCTGGCCTTCCGACCCGTGCCGTAGCAGCGTGCCCATCGTGTACATCTGGGCGTGGGCGGCACCCCCGTTGCAGCCTGACCGGTGTATTTCCTCCAGCACTGCGGTTGCCGCGGCAAGGCCCAGGCCCGATCCGCCATAGGCTTCGGGAATAAGGACCGAAAGCCAGCCTTCGTTCGCCAGCGTGGTCACGAACTCGGTCGGGTATCGCCGGTCAGCGTCCAGCGCCTGCCAGTAAGGACCGGGGAATCGTGCACATAGTCGGCGCACGCCCTCTCGAATATCGGGAAATGTTTCTTCGGTCTGGGCGATGCTCATGACGATCCGTCGGCGTTGCGGAAGCATAGACGACTAGGCAACGGCAACATTGCCGTAAAGTCGCCACTTCATGCTGAGATATGTCATCAGCGCATATCAGCGGATCACCTGCAACAGTTCCAGAAGATGTCCCTCGGGATCGGCGACATAGCATATCTTGATTCCGTGATCGGGAATTTCGACCGGCTCCGTTACCAGAGCTCCGCCACCGGCCCTGGCTGCGGCGATCGTTGCATCCATGTCGTCCACGTTCAGCCCGACCACGGCTTCGCCCAGCGGCGGGGCGGGGCGGTCGCGATACTGAAGGAGGTTGAGCTGCGTCGCCCCGCCTCCGACCGACAGGACCACTTCCTCCAGATCCCAGCCTCGTTCATTGATGTCGATCCTTGCGGCCACGGTCAGTCCCAGCGTATCGCAATAAAAGCGCTCCATCGCCTTGACGTCCGCGACGATGATCTTGGTGAAGGCGAAGCTCTTGATAAGCATGCAAAGTTCTCCCCATCCGAAATGACGGCGAATATCCCGCCGTCATTTCCGTTCCATCGTCGGTGATCAGATGCCGAGCAGATCGGCCGCCGACTTTCCAAAGAAACTCTCACGGGCCGACTGCGGCAGACCCTCAAGCTGCTTGTCATACAATGCCACGGCCTCCTGATGACCCTCGACATGGGGGAAGTCGGACGAGAAGACGATGATGCCTTCGGGCACCCGGTCGATCGTCGGGCGCAGAACATCCTGTTGGTGGACGACCGACACGCGCACTTGGCGCTGCACATATTCGCTTGGCTTCAGCGGATATTCGTAGGGCGCGAAACTGAGCATCCGCGGTCGTTTTTCGTCGGCTTCCAGGTCGATGGCCTCCAGAAAGTCCGGAAGCCAGTCGATGCCAAGTTCCGACACGATGACAGCCAGGCGAGGATAGCGCTCCAGCACGCCGCCGAACACCAGCGACGCGACTGCCAATTGAGGCACGAGACGGCGCGAAAGATTGGCTATCCGGTAGAAGGCCGCCATGTCGCCGCCATTGTTCGCCCAGCCCGGGTGCATGGCCGCGCGACCGCCGCCGACATGGAACAGGATGGCGACGCCCAGATCTTCGCACGTGGCCCAGAAGGGTTCGAAGTCTGGATGATTGAGCGCCTTGCCGCCATGTGGATCGGCCTTCACGAATACGGCGCGCGCGCCGCGCTCACGGCCGGCGACGACCTGCGCGATTGACCATTCGACGTCCATCAGGTCGATGACCGTCGCGGGAATGAGGCGATCAGTGTAGCCTGCGAGCTGTTCGGTCGACCAGCGATTATATGTGTCCAGGGTTGCCAGCGCGAGCTCAGGAGCATTGCGCATGGCGTGGCGATAGGGGTGATAGCCGTTCGACGGCAACAATATCTGCTTGTCGATGCCCCGCTGGTTCATCCATTTGATACGCGGTTCGGGCTGGTAGGCTTCGGGCGAATAGGAGCCGGAATCGATCGCGATCTGGGGCGGGTCGCCGCCCTCCAGCGACCTTTTATAAGCATCGGCGACATATTCCGGGATCAGCGTCAGCGGATCAGGGCGCAGGGCCGGCGGCACGGAGGAAAAGAGATCGCCGACCAGGACATCGAGCAACTGTTCGGCAACAGTCATCTTCGGCAGCTTCGCCGCCAGGCTGGGGTTGGCCTTGGCGAACCAGTCGGCCGGTTCGTTGAAATGACTATCAACATCGATGATGCGCATCTGCCTCTCTCCAGTTCATCTTGGCCACGCGTTTCAGCCGTCACACGGTGTTCCGGTGGCGTCCGGGACTCCGCGCGCCGCATTGTCACCTGCTACTTCTATTCCGTCGCTTACCTGAGGCAAGGCAATTACGAACAAGCGTTCTTTTATGTGTCCGTCGCATGGCCCGCATGTGGCTCGATGCCGTCCAGCAGCATGTCCAGCGATGTTTCCCAATTGTCCGGATCGGCCGTCGCGGCCAGCATTTCGGCATGGGTCGAGAGCAGGGGCAGGTCTGAACGGGGACGGGCGAGGATGGTGCCGCGCACGGTCCGGGGGTAGTCGGCGGCATGGGCTCTGGCGTGCGATGCCAACAAGGCGGACCCCATGATGATCGCATCGACGGCGCGCAGCAGACGCAGGGCGCGATCCGCGCAAAAACCCCGCGATGTCATGACTGCGAGCCAGCCTTCGGCGCTGTCGAGTTTGGCGGCAGGGCTGATCTTGCCAGCGATGAGGAGCGGCAGCAATTGCGCATCGCTGCGAAACAATCCGTAGGCTGCCCGGGCGTAAGCGCGGGCATAAGCACGCCAGTCCTGCCCTTCATCGATGGGGAAGCGCTGGTCGGCCATCGCGTGGCGGGCCGCGAGGCTGATCAGTTCTTCGCGGTTCTTAACATAGTTGTAGAGGACCGCGACCCGTACGCCCAGGCTTTTGGCCAGAGCCGCCATAGTCAGGTCGTCCAGACCCAATGCGATTGCCGCCTCGATCACCTGATTGGTCGTCAATCGGCGGGGGCGTCCGGCGCGTCGCGGCGATCCGGTGCCTGCATTCATTGCCGGCCCGTTGCCGATGGGTGAGGGCGTAGTGACGGACATGCTTCTAGCTAGCGGGTGACCATATTGGTTTTCAAGGCCGCGATATTGCATATATGGTCGGTCGGAAATTTGTATCGTGCGTTGCAATTAATGCTATGTGCTGCGCTATAAGCAGGTGCGACAGGGCGAGATCGCCTTGTTGCGGAACGGTCTGCGGACAGCACCGACGAAAACCGGCACGGATTGAGGAGCAGGATGAGCGAGATGACCTGTCAGATGCCTCGTGGCGCAAGAGCGATCTGATGCGGGCCGCCGTTTTTATTGCGACCGGACAGCCGCTGGTCGTTGAAACCGTCACAGACCCGGTGCCAGATCCCGACCAGGTGATTTTGGATGTCGCCTATGCCGGTATCTGCGGATCCGATCTGCACATGACCGAAAATCCCAATATGACGCCCGGCATCATCCTGGGGCATGAATTTGCCGGAACGATTGCGGAAATCGGCAGCAATGTAAGCGGGTCTTGGCGCATAGGCGATCGGGTGACGGCGCTTCCGCTGAATGCCTGCTGCCATTGCGATGCGTGCGATGCCGACCTGCCTGCCCTGTGCCCGGATAATCTGTTTACCGGCACAACGCTTCGCATTCAGGGTGCCTACGCCCAGCTCGTGAAGGCCCGGGGGTCGATGCTGCAACGCCTGCCGGATGGTGTTGGATTCGAGGGAGGTGCCATGGTGGAGCCGCTCGCGGTGGGCCATCACATCGTTTCGATGGCGCGCATGCCGCACAATGCCGACGTGCTAATTCTTGGCGGAGGGCCAATCGGTATCGCTGTGGCATTGTTCGCCCGCCACGCCGGGGCGCGGAAAGTGGTCGTAAGCGAACGATCGCCGGACCGGCGATCGCTTGCGCGGGCGTCCGGCGCCACGCACGTCATCGATCCGGCGGCCGGCGATGTCGGGCGCGCGTTCGCCGCCATTGCCGGCGGGTGCAAGCCGCAGGTGGTGTTCGAATGCGTCGGGCTTCCGGGCATGCTGGATGAGGCTATCGCTCTGGTGGGCGTGCGGGGACAGATCGTTGTTGCGGGCGTGATCCTGAAGCAGGACAGCTTCCTGCCGATCGTCGCGTTGGGCAAAGAGGTGACGATACAGTATAGTCAGGCCTATACCGAGCGCGATTTCGAGGCGGTGATCGGCGCGATCGCGAAGGGGGAAGTGAAGCCTGGTCCCATTCACACCTCGACCGTCGGCCTTGATGAGTTGCCCGCAGCGTTTGAAGCGCTGCGGGGCCAGCCCCGGGAGTGCAAGGTGCTGATTAAGCCGTCCTGAAAGCGGCGGCGCGAACTTGAAAACCAGGAGAATGACGATGGCGACAGTGCTGGAGAAATCAGTGGAGATGCAGGGCGCCCGGTCGATGGGCCACATGGCGTTGCACTACAAGAACAAGGAGGAAGGCCCTCTGGCCGCTCGCCTGCTGACGATGCTGGGCTACGAACTGACCCAGGATCTGCTGCTGCCGAACGGCGCGCATTTCTATCGGTTCGTGGTCGACCCGAAGCACTCGCCGCGCGGCGACGGCATCGTCTATCTCTCGCTGATTCCCGATGCGCAGCGCGATCTTATGGATGCGATTCACAAGGCGCTGGATGTCGGCACCGATCATGAGCATGCCGCCGTCGTCGCCATGCGCGAGAAGATGGACCAGGACCCGGAATATAGTTTCCATTATGGCACGCTGCTCGAAAGCCTGGAGGATCTCGAAGCCATTTTCCTGGCGCTCGAGGATGCCAATCAGAATGACCCCGAACTCAAGGGGCGGCTGCGTTTGGTCTATAATCGTGCGCTGCCGGGCAATCCGGATGTCGATGCGCGTCTCGATGCGTCGCCGATCTATGGAGGGGTTACCCGCTACGCCTATGGCAAGAATGGCGTGCAGGCCTTTCTGGAAACCGACCTGTTGTCCAGCGGTATTTTGGGCGAGACGATGATGCTGGAATTCGACTATGTCTTTCCCGGCTATGATCGTCATGTCCTGTCGATCGTCGAGTGGGAATAGGCAGGAAAGCTGCTGTTTGAACGCCAGCGGCACAGCGTGATCTGCGCTGAAATCACATTGTAAAGGCGGACGCCGGCCGAGGGGAGGGCGTCCGTTTTCTTATTGATGCGCAAAAATCCCCAATGTTCATGTTATATAAGTAAATACTCACTTGATAAATGCGAGTTATCCCATATTGATCTGACAACGGGGCTTGAAAGCCGGATTCGGCGATCTCCCCTTGGACGGCAGACAGGAGCGGAACGGTGCAGGACGGCGTCATACCCCACAAGTTGGAAAATCTTCCGCTGGAGGACAGCGCCGCCTTGCGGGAGTCGATCGCGGCGACGGATATTCGCGCGTTGCTCATGACCTATGTCCATCTGAGTCGGGATGAAACGATGCTCGATCGTTTTGCGCCGCACTTGCCATCCGCCAGCCTGGGTGGCGTGCCCGATCCGTCGGACGAACTGCTGGCTTCCTTGCATGAACGGATGCGCGTCTTGCTGACGACGCCGGGCGCGGTGCCGGCGGAACCGATGTCGTTGGCCCTGCTCAACCGGATCATGAGCATCGGCATGGGCGAACCGGTCGAAGACGAGTTCATTCCGCTGCTGTTGGAACAAACCGGGCTTGGCCCCCAGCATGAACGTTCGGGGCGTCCGGCGCGTCGGTCCATTCCGGCCGATTACAAGGTCCTGGTGATCGGTGCGGGCCTGACCGGCATTGCCACCGGCATCAAGCTGGCCGAGGCCGGCTATGCCTATGAGATCATCGAGAAGAACCCCGAGGTTGGCGGGACCTGGTGGAACGCCCGCTATCCGGGCGTCGGGGTCGATACGCCCAGCCACTTCTATTCCTATTCCTTCGAACTCAATCCCGACTGGACGACATACACGCCGGCGGGCGGTGAGATGCAGGACTATCTGGTCCGCACCGCCGACAAATATGGCGTGCGCACGCATACCCGGTTTAACACGATGGTGGTCGGCATCCGCTGGCATGAAACGGACTTGTTGTGGGATGTGACGGTTCGATCGGCCGACGGTACCCACTCCGTGCTGCGCGCCAATGCCGTCATCAACGCCCATGGACCGATTAGCCGTTGGGAATGGCCTAAGATCGACGGGCTCGCGGATTTCCAGGGCGTGAAGATGCATACCGGCGACTGGAAGGCGGATGTCGACCTGAAAGGCAAGCGCGTCGCGTTGGTCGGTACCGGCGCCAGCGCCGCACAATGCGGCCCGGCCATCGCCGGGGAGGTCGGCAGCCTGACGGTATTCATGCGATCCGGCCACTGGGTGTTGCCCAATCATATCGCCGGAAAGCCCGTACCCGAGATGGTCAAATGGGCGATGCGCCACATACCCAACTATCTCGAATGGTTCCGCTTTTCAGTCTACTGGACGGGATCGGACGGACTATATCCAAATTTGCTGAAGGACCCGGAATGGAATGGCGGCGACCTTTCGATATCGGCGGCCAACGCGGCATTGCGCGATTATTGCCTACATAATCTGCACACCAAATTGGCGGGACGCCCCGACCTGATCGAAAAGCTCACACCCGACGCCCCGGTCTTTTCCAAGCGGATCGTCATGGACACAAACTGGCTGCCCATGTTCATGCGCGACAATGTGTCGCTGGAGACGGCAGGAATAGAACATATTACGCCTAGTGGAATTCGAACCACCGACGGTACCGACCATGCGTTCGACGTGATCATCTTTGCAACGGGCTATAATCTTGCCCGTATGACCGGCTCGCTCGACATCATCGGGCGCGATGGTCGTAATCTGGGTGAGGAATGGGGTGACGAGGATCCGGAAGCCTATCTGGGCCTGACGGTGCCCGGCTACCCGAATTACTTCCATATGACTGGCCCTAACAGCGGCCCCAACCATGGGGCGGGCATCAACTTGTTGAGCGAGGCGCAGATTCACTATGTCATAGAATGCCTCGACCATCTGGTCGAAAACGGGCAGGCGGCGATGGAACCGACCCAGGGGGCCTGTGATGCGTTCAATGCGCGGGTGCAGGCCCAGATGCCGAACATGATCTGGACCCATCCGAAGGCCAAGACCTACTACAAGAACAGCAAGGGCAAGGTCATTGTTTCCTGGCCGTTCCGGCTTGTGGACTATTGGAGGGAAAGTCGTGCTCCCCAACTTGCGGATTATGACTTCCATGCTCTAGCGCGCGCGATGGAAACCGTTTCACCATGAGGTCGACAGCCAGTTTTTCCACGGAGCGGGAAGGTGAGCGGCGGGCCTGGACCTCGACCACCCTAGACCGCTAGGAACCGGCGAACAGGGAAAAGCGCGCCGTCGCCAGCCCGACCGAAGGAGCGGCGACGATCCGAATGCTCAATTGACCCCGACCGCAACCGACGATGGCGCCCAGATGCCCGGGAAGCCGCGACGCATGGCGTTGCGCGCGTTTCTGGCGCAGAATAGTGCCGTGGGCCTTGCCTATGGCGGTTTCGGCGTGACGATCCTGCCGATGCAGGACCGTTTCGATGCGGGGCGTGGGGCGGTATCGCTCGGACTTTCGCTTGTCGTGCTGTCCACCGGGCTCGCGGCGCCGCTGGTCGCTTCACTGGCGCAGCGTTTCGGCTTGCGGAGAATTATCGTCACCGGCTCGATGCTGTGCTGTCTGGGCTATGCCGCCCTCAGCATCGCGCCCAGTCTGCCGCTGGCGCTGATGGCCTATGCCCTGCTTCTGGGTCCGGGGGTCGGACTGGCGGGGACGCTGCCGTCCAGCATGCTGGCAAGCGGATGGTATCCGCATGCGCGCGGCCGAGCGATCGGGGTGACCACGATGCCGGTCGTGCTGGCGATCACGCCGATAGCTGGTGTTGCGATCATCACACGGTTCGGCCTGCCAGCCTTCTTCCTGACGCTGGCCGGGCTGCACTTGCTGACCGTGCCGATGCTGCTCGGCATAGAAGAGGCTCCGGTTCCGGAGCGGGCATCGCCGTCCACCATGTCGGCGCCTCCGCATGGCCGGGTGATGACTTTGCAGGCCATTGTATCGCGTCGCCTGTTCTGGATCATCCTGATCGGAGGCGGGTTGCTCAACGCCGCGGGCATCATCGGCACGGTCCATATGGTCGCGGTTGGAATTGAACGCGGGCTACCCCCGTCGCAGGCGGCGATGCTGGCGTCCCTGATGGGGGCAGCGAGCATTTTCGGCGCGGTCGGTGTCGGCTGGCTGGGTGACCGCCTTGGCGGGGCATGGTCGCTCGCGCTGATCGCCATAGGCTTCGCCATCAGCTGGGCGCTCATAGCCATTACCGGCTGGTTGCCCATGATGATCCTCGCCATTCTGATGCTGGGCGCCGCAGGACCGGGTGTGTTCACGAGCCTCAGCCTTCTGTTCGGGCATCTTTTCGGCGGGGCGTCGATGCCGCGGGCGATCGGGTTGTTCAGCATGTTCAGCGTGCCCTTTACCTTCTGCCTGCCCCCGCTCGCTGGCTGGATGCACGACGTAGTGGGGAATTACCTCCCGGTCATGATCGCCATCATGTGTGGCGGGTTCCTCATCGCCATTCTCTTCAGCCTGATTGGTCGCAGGGAACCGGCGCGCAAGAACCCGATCGAACGGTCCTGACCGATATCCAAATGCAGAAATGCGTAGCGATTACCAAGTTCGTTTGCGCAATGATGATGGTGTGCTTAGGAAGGGCAACGAACCGGAGCCGGACTCGGGAAGGGAGAGAAAAAGTTGACCGCGACGATCGAACAACTGGCGGAGCGCCTGAGTGTCCTGGAGGACAAGGAAGCCATTCGTGTGCTGAAGTCCCGCTACCTGCGCGCCTGCGATCTCAAGCAGCCGGCGCAAGTGCGCGACTGTTTCCTGCCTGAAGCCGTGCACATCGAATATCAGGGCTTTCCGCTTTTCACCGATCGTGACGCCTTCGTCGCGACATATGAAAGCATGGCCTGTCAGGGCGGGGTGTATGATATTCACCACGCCGCCAACTGGGACATCGAATTGACCGGCCCGGATGAGGCGAGAGGCATATGGTCGCTCAATTTTCGCACGATCCTTACCGGTCCGCGCCAGATCAATCGGCTGGCAGTGGAGTATGACGACATTTATCGCCGGGTGGACGGTCGCTGGTGGATCGCGCGCTCGGTCAGCCGGGTGACATCCATGCTGTCCGAACAGATTGGAGAGGATGGATCGATCAGCGTGATCGCTTCCGGCGCGGTGCCTGCCACGTAATAGCAGCGGACAGCGGGACAACATAAACGGGGAGGGTGGCGGTGGAAGCTGAACAGAGTGACGGACCATTGCCGGGACAGGCCGCCCGTTTTCATGGAGGGCCGCACGTCATCATTCTGGCGCTTGGCATTCCGGTTCTCATCTCCATGCTCGCGTTGGCGATCGCCCCGGGCGTGCTGGAAATGGCAAAGGAATTCGGCGCGCTGACGGCGCAACTGGTTCTGACCCTTCCGGCATTCACGATGATCGCGGGCGCGGCCGGCGCAGGCTATCTGTCCGAACGCTGGGGCCGTCGCGCCGTGATCGCCATGTGTCTTTTGATATATTCGGTGGCGGGTCTGGCGGGCGGGATCGCGCCCGGGCTCATGCTGCTGGTCGTTGCCCGCGCAGTGAGTGGATTTGCCGGCGGGGTCCTGCTCACAGCGGTCTATGCCGTCATCGGCGAATATTTCGAGGGCTCTCGCCGCGAAACGATCCTAGGCCTCATGTCCACGGCTGGGTCCGGCGCCTCGCTCGCCCTGCTGGTCGTCATGGGATTGGTGGTCGAACAATTCGGCTGGCGTGCGCCCTTCGTCCTTTACGCTTTGGGCCTGCTGTTGCTGCCCAGCACCCTGATCGGTCTGCATCGGGGTCGTTCGGCGCCGGGCGCCTTGCTCAGCTGGCGACCCGTCCTTGCGCGCTGGCCCCTCTATCTGCTGCTGACCGTTTATACCAACCTGCATTGATCACGACCCACATGCCCATTTGCGGCGTCCGATTGTCATGATGCGCCACGGCTGATCGACGAGCCTGTTCCAAGCT
>NZ_JALJVY010000012.1 GCF_024168485.1 Sphingobium sp. OAS761 | reverse complement strand
CCCGGCTGTCCTGCCATTCCTGCCTCCGCCACAGCGTCGGCCAAGTGAATCAAATCTACCCCTCAAAGGCCAGCGTTTTTCGAGGTGTCCAACTTCAAAGTTCGATTTTTGCCGCCAAAGCCATAATATTTTGATCGAGCGCGAATAGTGCTGATCGCAAGATGTTCGTGGTAGTACCACGACACCTTGGCAAGGGCGGCCCGCTGCGCGCCTCCCGTTGCATCCCCCCGGCTCGTGGCGCTTCCCGCTCCCTGTCCAAGCGGTGCAAATGCAGCCTTATGGACAGGGCCGGATCAGCGCCAACGGGGAAACTTCGCTTCTCCCCGAACCCCATCGACAAACCCTGCGCGGATTTGATGCGCGGCAGAGGCTTGGAGATTTGCCTCTCCACCCTGCACTCGAACCATGCATATGTCATATGAGAAGTTGACCAACAGCCTGCCTAGGCGCGATCTTGCGTGAATGCAGCTTACAATCGAGATTCCGGATATCGCCCGTTTCAATGACGAGGAAATGCAACGGCTTCCATTGATGCGTGCCCGTGACGGTCAGTGGAGCGCCACTACCAAGTCCTTGCTCGCTCGCTTCAAGACAAGCAAGTTGAAACTCAACGAGGCTTGGGCTGACACTTGGGAGCGCTGGTCGTGCCCAAGTTGCCAACGGCAAAAATCGGCAATTGCCCGCATCGTCAACGGGAACGTCCTCCTTTGTCAACTCGACAGGCATCATGATCATTTAAGCGATTTGGCACAGTCGATCTTCAAGCAAGGGTTACCGCAGGATTTGTCGGATACGCAGATTCAAAGCCGTGTTGCCGCCAAGGTGGCGCTTTTCCGGATGATCCCTCGGTTTGAGCCAACGCTGCTTTGTGCAGACTGCAATCAGGTAGAAGGCGCGATGAAGGCTGCGCTGGGAGGAGTCATTGATCCCAATTTCAGCTTCTCGCCGAGCGAGATCGCGACATTCATCATGCCGGAAGCGAACAAGCCCCATGTTCCGATAGTTGAAGCTGGGCGCAAGGCGTGGGAATTGGCAGCGCCGATTTTTTATGATCGCGTAGCTTTCGCCCGAACGATGTCTGAACGGATTCATGCAGGTCTGCATGACCAACAGCGTACGGCTACCCAAGGGTATTGGGAGCGAGATGACCGATCGATCATCAATAGCCTCGTGCTTGAGTCGGCACGCATTCAGGGCAAGCGGATAGATTTGAGCGACGCGATTATGCGCCGTTCTCGCGGCGTGGATGGAGTGAACACAGGGCGAGGCCACGACCGCAAGCGATCAGTCGTCGCTCCCACCCTTGCCGAATTTCAGCAGATTGATCGGCAGCTTGCCTCGTCCCCGCCTTGGAAATCGGCAGGACATGATTGGCGATGCTCGATCTGCGATCGCAGCAAGCAGCAAATTCTGAGAAAATCGAACAAGGGCCGCTGGACCGCGCGAATCCACGAATTGCGAGACTTTGAGGCGGAAACCGACCTTCAAAACCTGTTCCATCGTGCGCGACATCAGACCAGCCATATCGTGCTTCGAACGCACATGCCGTTTCTTGTGTGCCAAGATTGTCGCCAGATTGGAACGAAAGCGACAGAATTCGGTGCAACGGAAGACTGCTTCACATCCGATGATCTGCGGAGGCTGGTCGGATCGCCTGAACCAAATGCGATGCATCACCTGGAGCAAGATGCAATCCGAGCGGCGGTCGAGCGTCAATCCGACTGGATAGCTGCGACCGGCGATTATTGGGCACACCGCAATCGAGCGATAGATCTACACAGCTCCGTAAGTTTTCTCATATCCCGAGGCTGGCCATCTACTGAAGCCAGGTTGCACGTTCTCAATGATTATATGGATCATAAAGGCTTAGATGCAGGTAGGTGTGTTTCGGAATTTGATTGGCTGATAGAAGAAGGCAAACGACTACGCGAATAGCCGACCAGCACCCTCCGGATAGCGTGTTTGAATAGCTTAGGCCTCGACCCCGCTCAACAATCGCAGTTCTGCGACGATCTCATCGAGCGTCATTACGGCGGTGTTGAGGGCCACCTTGTCCGCCAACGTGGGGCTAAATGCTGCTACCTCATCCTTAGACACCTTGTGCCAGATCGGAAGAATGCGCGAACGCCCCGCCGTTTCCAGTTGAACGAGGCCGTCCAATTCCCGCTGCGGCCATTCCTTTCGGAAGAAGCTTTCAGATAGCACGACCACGCCGAACCGGGAGCGGGCAAGCCCTTTGTCTATTTCTCGACGCAGGCTGTCTCCCCACTTTAATGTTGTGTCGTCGTACCAGACAGTAAGACCGCATTGTGTCAGCCGGTCAGCCAGTGCCCGAACGAACGATTCTTTATCTTCAGAGGCATGGCTAATAAAAACGTCGTATGACAGCTGGGCGTTATCCTCAGCGCTAACCACCTGCGTTGAGGAGCCGATGATTTCTTGATGATCTTGCAGGCGTTGTTCTAGCTGCTTGATTTGCCGCGCTCGAGCGTCTTCCAAGCGCTTGGCTTCCGTAGCCAGGCGCTTGCGATCCCGCTCCTCCTCTCTCGCTACATCCTGCTGGTAGCGATTGAGGTCAGAGGTCTTGGATGCAATTTTCTTGGCCAGATCAGCGCGGCGCTTTTGCACATTGGCGATCTCGTTCGAAGCCCGCTCCGCATCTCTCAGCTTTGAAGTGAGTGTGTTCGGACTTTTCGCAGCATGAGCATCACGCGTCGCCCGAGCCAACTTCTGCGTCAAATCCGCTTCCTTGCGTGCCTCTTGTGCGTCCTTTGATCGCAAATCAGCCATTTCGCGTTGAACGCGAGCGACATTGTTACGGGCCGTATTCAACTGCGACATCACTTCTTCTCCTTCCGCCCAATGTAGCGGAATGCCGATCAGAACATAAGGGGAATCTTGACGAAGCGCTATCCCGCCAAACGAAGCGTTCGAAGGAACTACCCTGCTGCGATCCACCCGAGCAGGAGATTGCCATGACCATCATTTTCGAACGCCTTACCGATCGCCGCGTCATCGACGCGTATGTGAGCGGGCAACATGTCACCATAGTCGAAGCGCTCGACTGGTATGCTGACATTGATCTTACGCCTGATGAGGTCGACCAGCTTGCCGACGAGCTGCGCGCGATCGCCCAGCAAGCGCGAACTGCCCCGCCGGTAGAAACAAAGTCGGCGGAAACCGTCCTATCCCCCCAGACCAGCGGCCAAGCTGGATTATCCGATGCTCATTCCGCTGATCCAAGCGGCATTATCGAGGACCGGAGAACCGTCATGAGCAAATATACCGCCGAGGAAGTGGGTCGCATCTACAAGATCAAGAAGGAACCCGATCCGTGGGGTTGGATCGGACTGGCGCTGCTGGTCCTGTTCCTGATCGGTAGCTGCCATCACGGGTAGCTAGCGCAGGAGGCGCGGCCAAGGGCGGGGGGAAACTCCCGCCCTTTCTTTTCCCATCCATCGAAAGCGGCAACGATGATCGATCCCTCCCGCGAGGATTTGCGCTTTGGCGTGGCGCGCTGGGCGAACGATACCGAGATCGAACGCGCCGGGTTGTTCACCAAGGATGGCCTGTTCACAGGCTACAAAGGCGACCGCGCCCTTTTCCTCAAATCAGACAGCCCCGGCATCGTCATTGCTGGCTCGGGCGCGGGCAAAGGCCGTGACTGGCTGATCGAGACGATCCTGCGCGGCGGCATGTATCCCATGCTGGTCTGCGATCCCAAGGGCGAACTCGCCGCCGTGACCATTGCCAGCTTCATTCGCTGGAAGGCGTTTGTATATCTTTGGAACCCCACGCATCTGCACGGCATGGTCAGCCACGCGACCAACCCCCTCGATGTGCTGACGCTTTCCAGTTCCAACATCCACAGCGACTGCGCCGATCTCGCCGACTGCATGATCCCGCTGGTCGGCAACGGCGGCAACACCGGGCATCATTTCGAAAAGAAGGCGCGCGAATGGATTACCGCGTTGCTGAAATCGCTGGTCGAGCAACATGGCTATGTCACCATGCCGATGCTCTGGCGCATGATTCAGGCGATCCGCTCCGACGCGAAAGTTTGGGCAAAGCAACTCGAAGCCATGGACAGGTCATGCTTCGGCGATGTCACCGCCGCCGGTGTCGACATCTGGACCGCGCAGCGCCATTCGACCTCCAACGAGTTCGGGCTGATCTATTCGACGATCAAGGCGCATCTGTCTTTCCTCAACGATCCCACGTTGTGCGCGGCGCTGGAAAATCCCGACTTCTCGCTGCGCGACCTCACATCCGATCAGCTTACCAGCCTGTTCCTGATGGTGCCGCGCCGGAACATTCCGCAATGGGCACCCGTGCTGCGGCTGATGTTCACCGTCGCCATGCTCTACAAGGCGCGCGCGCCGCAGGCCCGCCGCCTTACCATGTTGATCGATGAGGCCGGGCAATTGGGCCGCTTCGAGGAATTGCTCAATGCCTTCACCATCGGGCGCGGCGAAGGGGTGCGCACGATCGCGGTGTTTCAGGACATCGACCAGATCGCCCGCAATTTCGGGCGCGAGGCCATCACGGGATTCATTGGCTCGGCGCAGTGGCGCTGCTTTTTCGGCGTTCGCGATTACCCGACCGCACAGCTTATCACGCATATGCTGGGCAATGAGACGCTCGAATATGACGACCGGCTCCAGCAGCAGAATGCGATCCGGATGCAGCGCGAGGCCAAGCGCCGATTCTTCCAAGGGGAAGACCCGCGACAGGCCGCCTATGATTATATGCATTACCGCGAGGCATCGGCATCGCGCGCCAAGATGCAGCGGGCGCTCATGACACCGGACGAGATACTGGCAATGCCCGACGACCAGATGATCAGCTTCATCTCCGGGCTGGACGTACCGCCGATACTTGCCAACAAATACCCCTACTACACGACCAAGAGCCTCAACGGCCTGTGGCTGCCCAATCCTTATCATCCGCCGCTCGACCACGTGAAGCTGCCCGGCATGTTCGGAGGATCATGGCATCGGGTGATCACGGCCAGCGTGCCGCCGGAATTGGCGCATTTCCCGCAATATGCCGATGGGAGGGTGCGCTATGTGCAGAAAGATAATTCATGATGGACTGTTGGCCGAGTTCGGGATGGCAGCTGTTGTTCGCCTTGCGGGAATTCCGGTCAGAAGGACTGCACAACCGTAGTGGCACCATATTGACTCTAGGCGCAGTTGCTTTGGCAAGACCTCAGGTCTCAACAGTTTCAAATTAGCATGACAAACAGTTAATCCTTCCTATTTCCTCTGCCTCGTGGAGGGGGGGGTTCCTCGTCCCCGGTGGCCGCGTCGTCGCCTCTCTGTCGACGCGAATGGTGACTCTCTCCAGCCATGCCCTGTCGTGAAGTTGAGCAAGCGTTCAAACGCCTTTGTAAGCAGTTCGTCGTCGTTGGCACGCCTTATCGTACCGATTCGTTTCAGGTACTGGTTTGCCACCTCTTGGGCTTGGTCCATTTGCCCATGGACAACCAAGGCACCCACATGGCCGTGCGCAAGAGTCACGATAGCGTAGTGGTCGCTGGGCCCTCCTATCGCTTTGTCCTGTTCGACAAGCGTCGTAACTGCTTTCAAGATTAACCCTCGTGTGTGGGCATCATAAAATCGGCGACGCGTCGCGACCTTAAGCTGGCAGTCTGCGAGTGCATGCTGTGCGTATTCGTTCTCTGGAAA
Source organism: Sphingobium sp. OAS761 (assembly GCF_024168485.1). Classification (GTDB taxonomy): domain Bacteria; phylum Pseudomonadota; class Alphaproteobacteria; order Sphingomonadales; family Sphingomonadaceae; genus Sphingobium. Next base: position 155,070 of record NZ_JALJVY010000012.1, on the reverse strand, counting down.
CGCTTGGATCGACTTGTCGAACATCTCCATGGCTTGGTCGTAGTCGCCAATCTCAGATAGGTACTGTCCGTATTGGAGCCAGTAGTGACCATCTAGCTGAAACGCCAAATCGAATTTCTCATAAACTTTCAGGCCTGATCGTACTGATCCATGAGAATTCGCTATATCCTTTAAAAAGTTATGACTTAGTAGATAACGGAACAAGACAGCATCAAACCGAGCTACATTTTTGATTATTGGGTGATCGTACTTGGTAAACGTCTGAAGCAATGCTGATATCGCATTCATCACCTCATCGACATTGGCTACCGAATCGAAAATATGACGAACATAGAGCTCATGACGAGCCGAAAGACGGCCATTTGCCTGTTTTACGACAATACCCTCTAGAGCGCTCACCGCGTCTTCGAAAGGCTGGCTTGCACCACTCGCTTCGTAGGCCTCGTGCGCAGCACCTGGGTCTATTCCGGCCCGGGAGAGTGATCCCAACCCACAGATCAGCAGTAGATTTTGCTGGTCGAGCGAGCCAAGCCCCTCGTACTCTTTGGTAATGACATCCGTGAATGCTTCCGCAAAAGTGGTTTCCTTCAACGCGATGAGAAGCTGCGATTTCGACTGAGCAAGTTGCTCACGTCGTTCGGCGACCGTCATCCGCAGCAGAGCCGGCGAAGGCACATATTTTAGCAGGCGGTCGATGAGAGGTTGATAGTCTGGCTGCACGAACCGTTCGAACTTGAAACTCTTACTGACATCCGAGAGTTGCCGCTTTAGGCGACTGTTCCATTCGCCGGGTCGTGCGCTGCTGAAAATTGTCATCCTCTCGGCTGGCACTGACAAAAGGTCCTCACGAAAGGAATCGCCAAAAACAAAGGCATCGGCGATGTAGACGACAATATGCTCACTCGCCACAGTGCCGCAAAGAAGTTGCAATGCTGCTCGGAGGGATGGAACCTCCCCGCGGATTTCATAAAAGGGTGTGTCATCGTTATCTTGCGAATACCGCAGAAGCGCCTGCATCAACGCGGTGGATTTACCGCTACCCGCTTGCCCCACGATCATAGCAATCTGGTCTTTGTCGAAGATTGACTTAGTAACGAATTTCAGAAGTTCATCTGTCTGCTTGAGCCAGACCGGCGTGTCCGATACCGCAATTCGCCAACTCGGCGGCGCCCCTTCAAGAAACTTTCGAGAAGCTGCATTCCTGACTTCCGGCTCGAAACTCAGTGAATCTGCAAGAGTTGCTGAGTACTTATGCTGATAGATATAAGTCGCAAGTATGGCCGATCGTTCATCAAGGTGGCGTGCCTTCACCGTACTAGCCGCAAACTCACTCAATTCCGATGCTATGTCGATTGGACTATAGGATGTTCCGAGTTCGCTTCGAAGAAGCTCGTCAAAATCCGCTAAAGTACCCTTGAGATAGACGATTTGACGAGACTCCAAATCCAGCAAGTCTATCGGACTCAGCTGGTCGGGGCAGATGAGGAATGCCTGTCCAAGCGGCTCTCCCGCAACGGGGCGCGCGCGATCTAGCTCATGGGAGAGAATTGGCTCCTCAAGTCGGCTTCCGACAAAGATCGGCACGCCTGAGACATAGTCCTGAGCAAGTTGCCGATACCAGTGATGCTTGCCGTCTATCAGCGCTTTGTTGTATTCGCTTTCCGTAAAGATGAACCCGTGTTCTGGCTTGTCGACCTCTCCGTGCAGATGGATGACGGGAAGAGTCTCAATACCGTGATCGGTATGCACCTTGTCAATCATGCCATTGTATGGCCGCCGCCGCTGGACTGAATGAGAAATGGCAGCGATCGAATCATCGATGTTCCAAGTATAAAGTCTCTTCCAGCTGAATTTTAGCAGAGACTTCAGTTCCTTTGAAGGCGTAATTCCTCGATATTGTTCAATCAAAATTTCATGAAATCGTTCTCTGCTCAAGATTTTTGGAACACATGCGGCAATAACCTTTTTCAATGACTCTCCATTGTAGGCAAGTCCTGCATCTTTGGCCACGATTTTGGCAAGCTCGTCGCCAAGTGCTACTTCCTTGTTGGAGCGGTTCTTGCTGGTTTTCGACGCACCGGCTCCCAATACGAGAAACGCACTTCCACGGCGAATTGCATTGAGGAGGTAGTTCTTCGCCTGCTCTTCGATTTTCAAAATCCTACCCCAGATTGCATGGTTACCGTCCACGACCCTTAGCCGACAATCGACCGGAAGAAAATCACTCCTCGATCACTGCATGTTGACCTGCCCGTATTGAGAATATTCGGCACGACACACGGCGTAGGCTAGCGCAGTCCAGCCTTGCTAGATCATTTGATATCTGGCGACGATGGCAATGTCGGGTTTCGATCCCATAGATCAGGGTGCTGGACGACTACAACAGGGCGGAAAACAGACAATTCGTTGCGCCAGAAATATCTCGACATTTTGTTCCATTTATGTTCTAATTCACCTCAAATAGCCGCAATAGCACCCTGATACAGCCCGCCACCGAGCGGGCTTTTTCGTGCCTATCCCCCCTGAACGGGCGCGATGAGCGGCTAATCTTCCAGACAGATCAACATATTATGCCGCGCTGGCTTTGCCTCGCGCGGATGAGGTTCCGCGTCATGCTGCTATCCTATGAGGATTTTCGAAGCTATTTCGAAGCGCGCGGCATCGCGGAAGCCGTGGGCCGCGCCCAGCTTGAAACATTCGAGCAGATAATCGACTCGTTCGTGATCGAGGGCCTTGAGGGCAAAGCCTCGGGAAAAGATGTCGATCCTGATTCCGATCCGGCCCTGATTCCGTTAGAATGGAATCAAATCCTCGAACTGATATTCAACGATGCCGCCGCCGATACGGGGGTAGGAAAGAAGGAGACATGAGCAACCCGACCGATGGACAGAAGGCGGTGATCTACTGCCGAGTGTCCGACCCCAAGCAGAAGACCGATGGCCACGGCCTTGAAAGTCAGGAAACCATCTGCCGCGAATATGCGGGCCGCAACGGCTATGATGTGATCCGCGTCTTTCAGGACGATTTCACCGGGGCGCATTCCACCCGCCCTGCGATGAAGGAAATGCTCGCCTTCCTGCGCCGCCAGAAGCAAACCTACTATGTGATCATCGACGATCTTTCGCGTCTCGCGCGCGATGTCGTCGCCCACCAGCAATTGCGCGAGGCCGTCAAGCGCGCAGGCGCGATCATGGTTTCACCCTCGCACCAGTTCCGTGAAGACAGCGACGGGCGCTTCGTCGAGAATGTGCTCGCCAGTTCCTATCAGCACCAGCGCGAGAAGAATGCCGAGCAGACGCTCAACCGGATGCGCGCGCGATGCCTCGATGGCTATTGGGTATTCCAGCCGCCGATCGGCTATCAGTTCGCCGAGGTCGTCGATGGCCGGGGCAAGAACAAGATATTGGTGCCCAAGGAGCCTTTGGCCTCCATCGTGCGCGAAGCGTTGCAGGGCTTTGCTACAGGCCGTTTCCAGACGCAGGCCGAAGTGCAGCGCTATTTCGAGGATCAGCCGGAATTTCCGCGTGACCACAAGGGCCGCGTCCACGGGCAGCGTGTTTACGACATCCTCCATCAGACTCTCTATGCGGGTCATATCGAGGTGCAGAAATGGAATGTGTCGCTACGCCCGGCCCAGCATCAGGGGCTGATCAGCTTTGAAACCTTCCAGAAAATCCAGCAACGCCTCAACGGCAATGCCAAGGTTCCCGCCCGCAAGAATGTGGGCGAGGATTTCGCGCTGCGCGGCTTCGTCACCTGCGGATGCTGCGACACCCGGCTTACCAGCTATTGGGCCAAGGGCCGCGCCAAGCACTATCCCTATTATCACTGCCCCAGCAAGGAATGTTCCGAATACGGCAAGGCCGTTCCCCGCGACAGGATCGAAGGGGAGTTCGAGGCCATCCTTCAAGACTTGCGCCCTTCGCACGACATGTTCGTGCTGGCCTATGGGGTTTTCCGCAAGCTCTGGGATATGCGCGCCGATGGCATCAAGACCCGCAAGAAGGAATGGGAATCGGAGGTCCGCCAGATCGAGGGGAATGTGACCCAGCTTATCGACCGGGCCATGGACGCGGAAAGCCCGACACTCATCAGAGCCTATGAAAACCGCATCCAAGGGCTGGAGGCCCGCAAGGCGGAACTGCGGGAACGGATCGCCCAAACGGGCCGAACGCCTAAGGACTTCGAGCGATCATTTAGAACCGCCATGACCTTCCTCGCAAACCCGCACAAAATATGGGTTTCCGGCGATTTCAGGCACAAAAGGCTGGTCCTGAAACTGGCCTTTGCAGACAAGCTGCAATATCTGCGCGGAAGCGGTTTTAGAACCGCCCTAACATCCTCACCTTTCACACTTTTATCCGACTTGTCGGGGGGAAGGGAGGAGATGGTGCACCCAACTGGATTCGAACCAGTGGCCCCCAGATTAGGAATCTGATGCTCTATCCTGCTGAGCTATGGGTGCCCGGCCCCGCTCTATTGCGCGCGGGGCGCCGGGTCAATTCTTCGCGCGTCGGGAGATGACGGGAAGCGGCAGGGGCGCGACCTCGACGCCCTCTGCCATCAATGCCTTCGCCTCGGCCGGGGCGACCTCCCCATGGATGCTGGCACGGTCCTGCTCGCCATAATGCATCGCGCGAGCCTGATCGGCGAAGTCGCGGCCGACCCAGGTGGAATTTTCCAGCACCTTTTCCTGCGCCTTGGCGAGCGCATGGATCATCGCGCGCATCTTTTCCTGGTCGGCGGGCGCGCCCATGACCACGGGCTGGTCGCCGCCGGAGGTTTCAGCGGGCCGGGGCACCGCCATGCGGTTGCCCTTGGCCGCGACGGCAGGTGCCATCACCGCCTTCGCCACCGATCCGTCGCCGCATATCGGGCAGAGGATGAGGCCCCGCGCGCGTTGCGAGTCATAATCGGCGCTGGAACCGAACCACGCCTCGAACACATGGCCGTGCGCTTCGCACTTCAGGTCGAACACGATCATGCGATGCTCACGTCGGCAGGGATCGGGCGGCGGTTGGCGATGGCGGGCACGCGCCCGCGGACTTGCACGATACGGTCCAGATCGAGATCGGCAAGGCCCAGCCCGGGATCCTCCCCCATATCCAGCACGACCTCGCCCCAGGGATCGACCACGAGGCTGTGCCCGTAGGTGACCCGCCCGTCCTCATGCGTGCCCGTCTGCGCCGCCGCGATCATGAAGCAGCCCGCCTCGATCGCGCGGGCGCGCAACATGATGTGCCAGTGCGCCTGCCCGGTCGGCACGGTGAAGGCGGCGGGCGCTACCAATATCGTCGCGCCCGCATCGCTGAGCGCGCGATAGAGATCGGGGAAACGCAGGTCGTAGCAGATGGAAAACCCCATCCGTCCCCATGGCGTATCGGCCGCGACCACCCTCTCGCCCGGCCCGTAGACGGCGGATTCACGCCAGGATTCGCCGGTGGCCAGATCGACGTCGAACAGGTGGATCTTGTCGTAATGAGCGCGGATCGCGCCGGTATCGTCGATCAGGAAACCGCGATTGACCCAGCGCCCGTCGGTCCGCTCACCCTTGAGCGGCAGCGAGCCGAGATGAACCCACAGACCCGCCCGCGCCGCCGCTTCGCATACGGCCGCCAGCACCCGGTCATCCGCCTGCGTTCGCAGCGTGTCGGCCGCGCGGCGCCGGTCACGGTCGAGATAGCCCGCCATTTCCGGGGTCAGGAGCATATCCGCCCCCTCCCCCTTCGCGCGGTCGATCATCGCCGCGATCGCGTCAGCGTTCGCGGCGGGATCGATCCCGCTGGTCATCTGGAACAGGGCGGCGCGCATGAGGGTCAAAGGCCCAGCAGCGGGTCCAGCTTGCCCGAGCGGTCGAGCGCGGCCATGTCGTCGCTGCCGCCGATATGGCGGCCGTCGATGAAGATCTGCGGCACGGTGCTGCTGCCGGGCGCGCGGTCCAGCATCTCGTCGCGCCGGGCTCCGCCCATGGTGATGTCATATTCCTCAAAGGCTACGCCCTTGCTTTCCAGCAGGGATTTCGCGCGCGCGCAGTAACCGCAAAATGCCTTGGTATAGATTTCGACGTTGGCCATCAGACTGTCATGCTCCTTATGATCCGACATTGGAAGAACGCGCCGCTTTGTCAATCGGGCCCGTCATGCGGCAGCGCCCGCGCCCAGCAAAGCAGCGTGACGTGGCGGACCCCGCCCCGGCGCAAGGCCCGCGCGCACGCCGCCGCCGTCGCGCCGCTGGTGTGGACGTCGTCGATCAGCAGCACACGCCGGCCCGCCAGCCCGTGAGTTGGCGTGAGCGCGAAGGCGCCACGAACCGCCCTGTCCCGCTCCTTCGGATTCATGCCGCGCAGGGGCCGGGTGCGCTTCACCCGGCGCAACGCATGGCGATCGACCGGCAATCCGGTAATCCGCGCAAGATGATCGGCGATCAGAGCCGACTGGTTGAAGCCCCGGTTCCACAGACGCCAGCGATGCAGCGGCACCGGCACGATGACCGGCGGGTCGTCCACGCCATCGGGGACATGCCGAACCATGTGCCGGGCAATCAGCCGCGCCAGGCCGATGCGCCGCCCATATTTGAGCCGCAGCGCGACGGTTCGCGCGATGTCGCCATAGGCAAGCACGGCCCGCGCGCCATCCCAGGGCGGCGGATCGGCGATGCAGCGCGCACATTCCGCTCCCGGCCCCATCTCATGCGGGAAAGGCAGGCCGCAACGCGCGCAGCAGGGGTCGGAGAGGAATTCCATGCCGTCCCAGCAGGCGAGGCAGAAGGCCAGGTCCTGCGCCACGATGGCACCGCAACCCGGGCAGCGCGGCGGCAGCGCGAAATCGACCGCCGGAGCGATGGCGGCCTTGAGAAGCGGGACGAGCGGCATCATGTGCCTTGTCCGCGCTTCGCCCCCGATGCACAAGGCCTGCCATGACCGCCGCCGACGCCCGCCCAGACATTTTCGACCGTGCCCGACGCGCGCGGAGCCGCGACCGGATGATGCCGTGCTTTGCGGCACATGATTTCCTGTATCGGGCGATGCTGGAAGAACTGGTGGACCGGCTGGGCGCGGTGCAGCGGGACCTGCCCGAAGCGCTGGTCATCGGATGCCCGGACGGCAGCGCCCGGGCCGCACTGGAGGCAATGGGCAAGCGCGTCGCCTGCGTCGATCCCGGTTTCCTGGCGGCGCGATCGGCGCGCGGTGTGCAGGCGGACGAGGATGTCCTGCCGTTTGCCGACGACAGTTTCGACCTGATCGTCGCCTGCGGCACGCTGGATAGCGTCAACGACCTGCCGGGCGCTCTGATCCTGATGCGGCGCATGCTGCGGCCTGACGGGCTGATGCTGGCGGCATTCGCGGGCGCGGGCAGCCTGCCCCGCCTCAAGGCCGCACTGCTGGCAGGCGAAGGCGACCGACCGGGACAGCATGTCCATCCGCAGGTCGACGTGCGGTCCGCGGGCGATCTGCTGAGCCGCGCAGGCTATGCGATGCCGGTGGCGGACGGGGAAACGCTGGGCGTGCGCTATGGAGAGATCATGCGGCTGATGCACGAGCTGCGCGGCATGGGCGCGGGCAATGTCCTGCGGGCGGGGGCGCCGCCGCTGACCCGCAACGTGCTGCTGCGCGCCGCCGCTCATTTCGCCGATGCCGCCGATCCGGACGGGCGGACGGCCGAGCAGATCGCGGTCATTTATTTGTCCGGCTGGAAGCCCGATCCCAGCCAGGCGAAGCCCGCCAGACGCGGCAGCGCGACCATGTCGCTCGCGGCGGCGCTCAAGGAGGCGGATACGAAATAGGGCCAAACATGGATCGGGCGCCCTGTGCGCCGTCAGCGCAGGGGCACACCGGTTTCAAGTCTTTGCATGTCGGCTTTGTTCACAATCGGCGAGTCCGTCACGTCGTGCGAGGACCATGTTTGTCCGTCATGGTCGTAGGCGACATGGCTGGCGCGGCGAAAGGCGGCGCCGTCCCAGACGATGACCTGCAATTCCATCGCATTGTTCCGGCGGACATGCAGCCAGTTGAAACTTTGCGGTTCCGCGTTGCGGAGCCGGGTGGAGGTGGCGGTGCCGGCCTGTATCACCAGCGCGCCGCCGCTATTTTCCACCATCCTGCGCGCCGATTCCGCATAGGTACGATGAAAGTGACCGGCCAGGGCCAGGTGCACGCCCGCCTGGCAGGCGGCGCGGACGGCATCGTCATGGCGGCCGACCGCCTCGCTCCATTCCCCGCCCTTGCCGATGGGCATGGAAAAGAGCGGGTGGTGGGTGACGAGAATGCGGGTCTTGGCCGCGGCAACGCCCGCAAAGCGATCCCGCAGCATGTCCATCTGGTCATGGTTGATGCGCCCGTCCTTGATCGTCAGCGAACGCGCGGTGTTGATGCCCAGGATCGCGACCTCGTCATCTTCGTAGAAAGGGCACAGGTCGTTGCTGATATATTTTTCATAGCGGTGCAGCGGCGCGGTGAAGCGGCGCACCACATCGTAGAGCGGGATGTCATGATTGCCCGGGATGACGAGGGTGCGCAGCCCCGCAGCGCGCAGGCGGTTTAGCCAGGCGGCGGCCTGCCGAAACTGGTCCACCCGTGCGCGCTGCGTGAAATCACCGCTGATGACGACGAGGTCCGGGCGGCGATGTTCCAGCCAGGCCGTGGCGGCATCCACGATTTTCTGATCATGCGCGCCGAAGTGAATGTCTGACAGATGAGCGATACGGGCCATGCAGGAGTAACGAATCCTCCGGCGATGGTTTCCTTGCCGGACCCTAATCCTTCGACCCGAGTTATTGCGGCATGGAAACAAAGCCCCTGCCCAAGGACGCCGTCCTGATCGTCAATGCCCATAGCCGACGCGGACAGGATCTGTTCGCCCAGGCCAGGCGGAAGCTGGAGGCGGCGGGCGTCCGGCTGATCGCCGCCCATGCCGTGGAACAGCCCGAAAAGCTGGCGGAGACGGTGCGGGAGGCGGTGGCGAGCGGCGCACCGATGGTGATCGTGGGTGGCGGCGACGGCTCCATGTCGGGCACGGTGGACGAACTGGTTGGGCGGGACATCGTGTTCGGCGTACTCCCGCTGGGCACCGCCAACAGCTTCGCCCGGACGCTGGACCTGCCGCTCGACCTCGACGGGGCGGTGGAAACCATCGCCAATGGCCGACGCCGGCGGGTGGACCTGGGCATGGTGGACGGCGATTATTTCGTGAACGCCGCCTCGCTGGGCCTGTCGCCGATGATCGGACAGACGGTTCCGCACAAACTGAAACGCTATCTGGGCCGGATCGGCTATCTGCTCTGGGCGGCGAAATGCTCGGTCGGCTTTCGCGCCTTTCGGCTGACCATCGACGATGGCGGGCAGGAACACCGGCTTTGGTCAACCGAAGTCCGGGTGCTGAACGGCCCCTATCATGGCGGCGTGGAATTGTCGGACGATGCCGCCGTCGATACGGGCGAAATCGTCGTGCAGGCGGTGGTCGGCCGCAGCAAGCCGCGTCTCGCCTGGGACTGGTACGCCAAATTCTTCAAGCTGCGCGACCGCAATGCCCATACGGTCGAATTTCACGGGACCCAGTTCCGCATCGACACCCGTCCGCGCCAGCGCATATCCATCGACGGCGAAGTGTTGGCAAGGACGCCGGTCACCGTGAAGATCGCGCCGGGCGCCATTGAAGTAGCCGTGCCCGACGACGACAAGGATGCTTCGGGGAAAAAATGATGGGGGGAGAGCATCTCACTCAATCCCCCCATGCCTGGCCTCGCCTCTGCCGGTTTTCCCGGCGGCACCTCTCCTCAGGATATTATGTTGGCGCGGCTTTGGCGTGAGCCTTCTAGCCCGACCGGATGACAAAAAAAAGGCTGATCCGAAGATCAGCCTGGAAGTTTTAGGAGAGGATGCCTGAAAGGCCTCTTCGCTGTGGCCGCGGCGCCACATTTTGACAAATGCGAAGGGTGAAACCGCGATTGCGCGCCACGCAATCGCACCCGAAACGATCGGTGCGACGCTACGGCATGCTGCAGGATCGCGAGTCGGGCCGATATGTGCGGACTCGCAGGATAAAGAGATTGTCAGGGCTTTTTCCCTAAACCCGCGCCAATGCACGGCCCGGCCCCCGCTCTGGATCACGCCGCAACCCGCCCGATTCGCCATCGGCGCGACATTGACGGTTTGCGCGCGCTCGCAATCCTGCCCGTGTTGCTGTTCCATGCCCATGTCCCCGGGTTTTCGGGCGGCTATGTCGGCGTCGACATCTTCTTCGTCATTTCAGGCTATCTGATCACCGGAATCGTCGCGCGCGAAGTGGATGAGGGCCGCTTTTCGCTGTTCCATTTCTACGAACGCCGATTCCGCCGGATCATCCCCGCGCTGACCCTGATGATGGTGGCGGTGCTGGGCCTTGCGGCCTGGCTCTATCTGCCCGGAGACCTGGAGGGCGTACCGCGATCGGCGCTCGCCGCCAGCCTGTTCGCCTCCAACCTGTGGTTCTTCACCGACACCGGCTATTTCGCCGGCGGCGCCGATGTGAAGCCGCTGCTGCACACATGGTCGCTGGCGGTCGAGGAACAATATTATATCGGCTTCCCCGTAGCGCTGATGCTGCTGGCCCGCTTCGCGCCGCGCTGGCGGCTCGCGACGGTGGGTGCGGCGGCAGCGGCGTCGCTGACACTGTGCGCGCTGATGGCGCGCGACGGCAGCGGCTTTGCCTTTTACCTGCTGCCCACGCGCGCGTGGGAATTGTTCGCCGGCGCGCTGCTCGCACTGGGCGCCGCGCCAGCCGTGAAGATGCGCTGGCTGGCCGAAACGCTGAGCTGGGCAGGCATCGCCGCGATCACGGCTGCCGTCATCTGCTACGACAGCACGACCTTTTTCCCCGGAGCCGCTGCAATGCTGCCGGTCGCCGGCGCCGCGGTGCTGATCCACGGCGCGCCGGGCACCTCCGCGGGCCGGTTGCTGTCGTGCCGGCCGATGGTTGCGGTCGGCCTGCTGTCCTATTCGCTCTACCTCTGGCACTGGCCGCTGATCGTGTTCACCGAATATGCGACCGACGCGCCGCTTGCCGGGTCGACGCGGATCATGGTCATCGTCGCCTCCTTCATCGCCGCCTGGCTGTCCTGGCGCTATGTCGAGCGTCCCTTCCGCGATCCCGGGCGCGTCAGCCGACAGCGCGTTTTCCAGGGCACGGCGGCGGCGGTTCTGATCCTGTCCGCGCTGTCGGGCGCGTTGATGCAGGCGGGCGGATGGCCGTCCCGCTTTTCCCCCGAGGTGCTGGCGCTGGCCGCTGGGCGGAACGACATCAGCCCGGACCGCAAGCGATGCCATGACAGCTTCATGCGCGGGGCCGCGCCCTGCGTGCTGGGAGCGGACGTCCCGCCCGATGCGATGCTATGGGGCGACAGCCATGGGGTCGAGATGGCCCATGCGCTGGCCGGGGTGGCCCGGGCCGAAGGGCGGTCGCTGATCGAACGGACAACGTCGAGCTGCCCGCCGGTGCTGGGCTATCAGGCGAAGGACCCGCGCTGCGCCGCCGCCAACCGCGCTGCCTTTGCCGCCCTGCGCGCCGACCCGCATATCCGGCGCGTCTATCTGGCCGCCTTCTGGGCCAATGGCGATTTCGACGACCGCGCCTTCGTCGACCGGCTGGGTGCGACGGTCGCCGCGATCCGGGCGACGGGACGGCAGGTGACGATCATCGGTCCGGTGCCGCCGCAACCCTTCGACGTGCCGCGCCGGCTGGCCCATCTGGCGCGTGCTGGCCGGCTGGACCAGGCACGCGGCGTGGAGCGGGCGACGGTGGAGGCGCGGACCGGGCATCTGCGCACGCTCTTCGCGCGATGGCGGACGCGGGGCGTGCGCGTGATCGACCCGATGGCGACCCTGTGCAGGGAGCGATATTGCGCCATCCTGCGCGACGGCCGGCCGCTCTATTTCGATTCCCATCATCTCAGCATGGCGGGCGCCCGCGCGGTCATTGCCGGCGGCAGCTGATCATTCGGCCGCCAGCGGCCAGCCCGACCGGGGCAGTTCGACCGCCAGCGCATCCACGATTCCCGCCAGCACGGCCTGCATCCGATCCAGTCCCGGCCCCGGCCGGTCGAGCGCCGGGTCGAGATAGAGGCTGCGGTCGATCTCCATCTGGATCGCATGCATGCCGCGATCCGGCCGTCCATGCCGGTCGAGCATGTAATCGCCGGCATAGGGATGATTGAGCGCGGTCGAAACGCCATGTCCGGCCGCCACGTCCGCCGCCAGCGTCAGCAGACGGGTCGCGGCGCTGCGTCCGAAACGATCGCCCAGGACGATACCCGGCGCGCTTTTGCCCGCTGCGGGCGGCGGCAGGGGCGGCATCGAGTGCAGGTCGACCAGGATGGCATGGCCGTGCGCGTCGCGCGCGGCCGCCATCAGCCGGGCGATCATGGCGTGATAGGGGCGATGGACGGTATCGATCCGCCGCTGCACCTCGGCCCAGGGCAGCGGCCCGCGCCACAGTTCCGGGACGCCGGGCAACCGGCGCGGCAATAGGCCCAGGCCGCCACGCAGCTTGGCGCTGCTGTGCAAGGTCGTATCGCGCGGCAACCGGTCAACCATGACCGGATCGACCTCGCGGTCGTGCCGGTTGAGATCGATCATGGCGCGCGGCGCACGCGCCACCAGTACGGAAAATCCGCGGTTCACCAGCGGCGCGGCGATATGATCGACCCAGCGATCCTCCAACCGCCGCAATGTGTCGATGCCGGTTCTCGCCTGTGCCAGAAGGGTGGCGGAATAATCCCGCCCGGCATGGGGAACGGACAGGATGAGAGGCGATGCGGGAACCGCCGGACCGTGCAGGTCGAACGCCCGCCCATCGGGCGTCGGGGTGTGCGGCACGGGGGGCGGCAACGATCCTCCTTTCACCGGCGGCGTAAAAATGGTTACTCCGCTGGATAATATTTACGCCTTGTCGCATATATCCACCCCTCACGCCAGCCAGGGACGAGCGGCGGGAAAAGGTGCGGGGGCAATGGTTCGGATATTGTTGGCAGAAGATGACGAGAGCATGCGCACCTATCTGGCGCGCGCGCTCGAGCGTTCGGGCTATGAGGTGGAGGCGGTTTCGACCGGGGCGGAAGCCCTGCCCCATATCGGTTCCGACCGGTTCGACCTGCTGCTGACCGACATCGTGATGCCTGAAATGGACGGCATCGAACTGGCCCAGCACGCAGCGCAGGTCGCGCCCGACATGCGCATCATGTTCATCACCGGCTTTGCCGCCGTCACGCTGAAGGCGGGCAAGGCCGTGCCGCAGGCCAAGGTCCTGTCCAAGCCGTTCCACCTGCGCGACCTGGTGCTAGAGGTGGAACGGATGTTCGGCAATGAAAGCGTTTCGGGACTGAACTGACCCGTCAGTCGGGCACGACCTCTTCCATATCCGGGGTCGGATCGAGCGCGATGCCGGCCATTGCTGCGTTGAAACGCTCGCGATCCAGCCCCTTTTCCCACGCGGAAACCACCACCGTCGCCACCGCGTTGCCGACGAAATTGGTAAGGCTGCGACATTCGCTCATGAACCGGTCCACGCCCAGGATCAGCGCCATGCCGGCCACCGGCACGGACGGGACGATCGACAGGGTCGCCGCCAGCGTGATGAACCCGGCGCCGGTCACCCCGGCCGCGCCCTTGGACGAGATCATCGCCACCAGCAGCAGCAATATCTGATCCTCCAGCCCGATATGGACGTTGCACGCCTGGGCGATGAAAAGCGCCGCCAGGGTCATGTAGATGTTGGTGCCGTCAAGGTTGAAGCTGTAGCCGGTCGGCACGACCAGCCCGACCACCGATTTGCGGCATCCCGCGCGCTCCATCTTCTCGATCAGGCTGGGCAGCGCGGCTTCTGACGAGGAAGTGCCGAGCACCAGCAGCAGTTCAGCCTTCAGATAACGGATCAGGTGCAGGATGTTGAAGCCCGCGAACCACGCCACCGTGCCCAGCACGCCCAGGACGAACAGCAGCGAGGTGAGGTAGAAGGTCACGACCAGCCCGGCGAGGTTGGCGAGCGTACCGACGCCATATTCGCCGATGGTGAAGGCCATGGCGCCGAAAGCACCGACGGGCGCTGCCTTCATCAGGAAGGATACCAGCTTGAAAACGGCGTGGCTCGCCGATTCGAGCACCGTCATCAGCGGCGTCGCCCTGTCGCCGATCATGGTGAGGGCGATGCCGAACAGGATCGCGACGAACAGCACCTGCAATATATTGCCGTCGGCCACGGCCGACACCATCGTCGCGGGAATGATGCTCATCAGGAACCCGGTGAGCGTGCGCTCATGCGCCTGATGCTCGTAGTCGGCCACGCGGCCGACATCGAGCGTCGCCGGATCGATGTTGAGACCCGCGCCGGGCTGCACGACGTTGGCGACGATCAGGCCGACGATCAGCGCCAGGGTCGAGAAGGTCAGGAAATAGCCGAAGGCCTTCGCCGCCACCCGGCCGATCGCGCCCAATTCCTTCATTCCCGCGATGCCGGTGACGATGGTCAGGAAGATGACCGGCGCGATGATCATCTTCACCAGCTTGATGAAGGCTTCGCCAAGGGGCTTGAGCATCACGCCCGATTCCGGGAAGAAATGGCCGATCAGGACGCCGGCCGCAATCGCCACGAGCACCTGGACATAGAGCTGGCGATACCAGGGCAGGCGCGGCGCGGCCTGAACCGGCGAGGTGGGCGATGGCATCATGTCGGTCGGCGTCCCCTTATTTGCGCCGCAGCATATGGCCGGACCGGGCAGTGTCCAGAAGAATAGGCCGCGCCATGCAAATTCCCGCTTGCGTGCCCCGGATGCCCCCGCTAAAGGCGCAACTCCCGTGGGCGTGTAGCTCAGTGGTAGAGCACTGTGTTGACATCGCAGGGGTCGCAAGTTCAATCCTTGCCACGCCCACCATCGAAAACCCCGTAAAACCAATGGTTTTGCGGGGTTTTTGTTGGCCTGATGGTGGCGGCGGCTCCCGCATTGCCCACGATTTTCCTGGGCAAATTTGGGGCATGAAAATGCCGCGCGAGGCCGTCGAAATCCCCATTCGCGCGTGCCTGGTGGACATGGTCGCGCAAAGCCTCATGATGCCTAGTCAACGACTGACGGCCAGCTCGATTCCGCGGTGTCGCCGTAAAGCAGGAAATCTTACCTGCAAACAGAAGACGAACCGCTGCCTCTGAGCTCCATAGAGGCCGCGATCCCCCGGAACACGCACCACCCCTTCAAGTTTCGTGGCACTCTTTCTCAGCCCAGCATGGTCGACGCCGTGCGTGCACCGGAATGTGCCACCTCTTCACGAAACATGGCGTACCCCGACTTCATAAATGCGGATAAATCCGTGCGGCGGAGGCGCGTCTCACATGCGACCGGAAAAGATCACATGCTTTCGATCCGTACCTCGGCGCGCGAGTCCATCATCCTTGCCATTGGCCCTGAGCGCCATACGGTCACTGCCGAACCCGTGAGAGGTGCGTCGGAACCGCTCATCAGGCGGCGCAACGTGAGACGATGTGAAAGCCGTCGCATCCGGCGCGGTGATCCTGAGAAGCCCGAGATTTTTGAGGTGGATATGGTCGTCGGCGGCCAGCCAGCCGAACAGCGCATCATGAACCAGAGCAGCAAGGTCAGTAGCGGGATCGGTTGAAAGCGGCCGGAACCGGGCGCTCGTCGATTCCTTTGTTCTTTTGGGAAAGGTGGGGATTGTCTCGCATCTCACATGCGTCATGATTCCAGGCGGATCGAGAGCAGCAACCGCATCGCTGCCGGCCAGAAGCTGGTCGAGAAAATCAGCCGTGATCGCCGGGTCCTTGCGTCGGGACATAGTGGGGCTTCTGGTCACCCATTATGCCCGCCACGCCGAAATCCTAACTAGCCGCGTGCAGTCGCAGCTCAACCGATTTGACGCCATTGACGTGATTGCTGCGTA
This sequence comes from Sphingobium sp. OAS761, assembly GCF_024168485.1. Lineage (GTDB taxonomy): Bacteria > Pseudomonadota > Alphaproteobacteria > Sphingomonadales > Sphingomonadaceae > Sphingobium. The sequence continues at coordinate 139,154 of NZ_JALJVY010000012.1, read as the reverse complement.
ATCGCGAGGGTTTTCCAACCAGTTCTACGGCGGCAACGCGCGTTGCCATTTCTTCCAGCAGCACGCGCAGTTGCAGCTGCGCTACGAAATTGCCCAGGCAGAAATGGGGGCCGCCGCCGCCGAAGGCCATGTGCGGGTTGCGAGCGCGATCGATACGGAACGCGTCGGGCTCGTCAAACCATGCTTCGGCCCGGTTTGCCGATGCGAAATACATCGCCACCTTGTCCCCCGCGGCGATCATCGTGCCGGCCAGTTCCACAGGGGCGACCGCCACCCGCCGAACGAAATGCACGGGCGTAGCCCAGCGCAGCGCTTCGCCCACAGCCAGTCGCGGGTTGAGCCTGTCGCGCCGGAAGCGGGCCCACTCGCCGGGGTTTTCGGCCAGGGCGACAAGCAGATGCGACATGGTGTGGCGGGTGGTTTCATTGCCGGCCACCACCAGCATCAGGAAATAGTTGAGAAATTCCTCGGCATTGAGGGGGCGCTGGTCAACCTCGCCCTGCACCAGCAGAGTGACGATATCGTCTCGTGGCGCACGGCGGCGATCGTCCGCCAGTTCGCGCCCCAGGGCGAAGGCATCGAGCGATGCCGGATGGCCGAACGGCAACATCCGGCGCTCCTCGAGCGTAAAGTGGGAATAAGCAGGATCGACGAAGTCCGGATCGTCCGATCCTATCAGCAAGTCGCTCCACCGGACCAGGTCGTCGCGGCGCCGGTCGTCCACACCAAGGATACTGCACAAGGTCACGATCGGGATCTGTTTGGTCAGCGCGCTCACCGCTTCGAATGGCCCGGCGCCCACCAACTGGTCCAGCAAGGCGATCGTGCGCCGCCGGACATCGGCTTCAAGCCGCGAAATCGCCTTGGGACCAAAGCCCGCTGCGGTAATCTGGCGCATCGCCGTGTGCTGGGGTGGGTCCATTTCCAACAGCGTCCGGCGGGCATCGCTTTGCGCATTGTCGAAATCGTCGAGGCTGATCACGCCCTCGCGCGAGGAAAATCGGGCGGTATCGCGCGACACGAGCCCGATCTCCTCATAGCCGGAAACCGCCCAGAAACCGCGATGACCATCGTACCGCTCATTCCATGCCACAGGCGCTTCCCGCCGCAGCCGGGCGAATTCGGCACGCGGGACGGCAGCGTGCCAGTTGCCGGCGTCCGACAGGTCAAGCGCGGTGGTCGGGCGATGCGTGGTCGGGGCTATGGTCATGCCTGGTCTCCACTGGACTGCGGCTGGCGGAAAGGCGCCGGGTCGGAACGGATGAAGTCGACAATCCATCGGGCGGCCAGCTGCTGGTTGCGCGGCCCGTCCAGGCTCGCCTGCGCGCGTCGCCAGATATCCTCACCCATGTCCTGGCGATGCAGATCGTAGATTTCGGTCACCTGGGCCGGCGTCATTTCCGGATGGGGCTGGAAGGTCAGGATGTTGGGCCCGATCATGGTGACGGCCAGCGGACAGTCCGGGCTGGACGCAAGCACCTGCGTGCCCGGGGCAGGCACGGTGACCTGATCCTGATGCAAGGCTATCAGGCTGAAGACGTCCGGCGCAGGCTCCTCGCCCGCATGCTGCAACCAGGCTGGCTGGCGGTCGATTGTGTAGCGAGTGATCCCGGCCCCCCAATAGGGCGCCTTGGCCACCTGCCCGCCCAGCGCGGCATGCAGGTGCTGGTGGCCGTAGCAGATGCCAACCAGCGGCCGATGCTCACGCGCTGCGATCACGAACCTGCTGAGCGCGTCCTGCCAGGGGGCGTTCTGATATGTGCTGGCGGGGCTCCCGGTCAGCAGCCAAGCGTCGCACGCATCGGGTGCGTCGGGCAGCTCGCCATCGACCACGCGCCAGACCCGAAAGGCCAGATCCGGATCGACAGGGTGCAACAGGGGCGGAAACCAGTCCGCAAAACCACCGTGCTTCGCAATCCATTCCGGCTTGTTGCGCCCGCATTCGAGGATACCAATGGTCGTCATGGCGATCATCCCAGCTCGAAGAAACGACGCCGCTCGTCGACCAGCGACAGGCCCTGAAACTGTTCGAGCTGCGAATGGCGCGATGCGGTGAATGTCTCGACAAAGCGCTGACCTAGCCAGTGACTGGCAAATTCGCTTTCGCGCATGGCTGCGATGGCCGCATCCATCGACTCAGCCAATCGCCGTCCGCGCTCGGTCACGAAGCCATTCCCGACCACCGGTTCGTCCGGCTCGATCCGCCCGGCAACGCCCGCCAGCCCCGCAGCGATCGTGGCAGCCGCCGCGAGATGCGGATTGGAGTCGGAGCAAGGCAGGCGGTTCTCGATCCGCAGCGAACCCGGACTTTCACCCACAACACGCAGGCAGGTCGTGCGGTTCTCGATTCCCCAGGTGAAGGCAGGCGGGGCAAATGTTCCCTCGGCGAAACGGCGCCAGCTGTTCACGGTCGGGGCGAAGATCAACATCACGTCGGGCAGGAACTGCTGCAACCCGCCCAGGAAGTGACGGAATGTTTCCGACATGTTGTGCGGTGCCGATGAATCCCAGAAAACGGACTCGCCGGCGCGGTCGCGCAACGACACATGGATATGGGACGATTGACTGTCCGCCTCTTCCGACCAGCGGGGCATGAAGCTCACCGTCTGGCCGCGCCGCATGGCCAGCACCCGCACGAAATTACGGAACAGGACGGCCTGATCAGCGGCCGACATCGCCGGCGCCGCGCGAATGCACGCCTCCATGAATCCGCCGCCGATTTCTTCGTGCATCTTGGCAAGACGCACGCCCAACGTGTCGCACATGTCGGCAACCGCGCCATAGAACTCCGACTGAGCGGCCTGGTAGATGACCAGATCATGAGAGGCGTGCATGGTGGCGGTGAGCAGCTGGTCGAAGCCCTTTTCCGACAGGGTCCGGGCCGTCTCGTCGAACAGGGTGAATTCCAGTTCGATCCCCAGCGTCGCCGCGTATCCGGCCCTTTCGGCCTGGCCGACGATCCGGCGCAGCACGCTGCGGGGACAGAGTGCCTGCGCGTCCCCGGTAAATTCGGCAAAGTACAAGCCGCTGTCCTGAGGCGCCTCGAAGGGCACGGTCACCCGGCTTGTCCGATCCACATTCAGACGACTGTCATGATAGTCCGACGTGTCGTCGGTCACGCCCGGCAGGTGGAGGAACACGTCGGTCGGATCGAGCGCGAGCTGTGCCGGGGACATTCCCATCCCGCCTTCCAGGATTGCCGGCAGGTCATACCCGCAAACCTTCTGCCCGCGCAGCAAGCCGTTTGTATCGACGACCGCCACAGTTGCAAACCGATCTGGCATATCCACGCCCATTGCAAAGTCTCCCCGACGGTGCGCGCGCTAGTTCTGCACGAGCATCTCAGAAGGAAAGGTAGCGAAACCCACTCCTGAAGATTGATTTTTTCGGGCAGCTATTTGATATTTTCGTGCAGATCGGTTCATTATGTTATTCCACCCCGGAATGGAGCGCTGCATTTGATCCATGACTCGCCCCCGCTTGCGCAGTCCCTGCCCGTCATTCAGGCCCGGGTGCTCACCGCCATCTTTGAAGCTGCGGCTGTCAGCCCTGCCCTGCGCACGCAGCTTCTTGACACCGAAGGATTGCGAAACAACGATCTGCTCGGTGCAGAAGCATCCATCCCGCTGGCGGCCTACATGCGGCTGTTCGAGCGGCTGGCGCTGCGGCTGGAGCGCCCGACCCTCGGGCTCGACCTTTCCTCGCGCATGGGGCCAGAACTGATCGGAGCGCTCGGTTACGCATTCATCCACTCCGCAACGCTCGACGCAGCGATCACGGCGTTCGCCAACTCGGTGTTCAGCATCCAGGGAGTGACCGCCCTAAGCTACGAGCGCGCCGCCTATCCGCACGTGCGCTATACGATTTTCGACGATCGGCTTCATCCCCGGCGCCAGGATGTGGAATTCTCCCTCGCCTATGTACATGCGCTGATCCGGCGCTTTCTGGGGCGTGCCTATGTGCCGCAGGAAGTGCATTTCGAACACCCCCTCGCCGGGCCGCGCGGGCATTACGATACGGTGTTCGGCTGCCCGGTCTATTTTGAACAACCGAGCAACGCGATCATCCTCGACGATGAGGTCGTAGCGGCGCCGGGGCGGTTGCACGATCCGCATCTGGTTTCGATCCTCCGGCACGCGCTGGAACGCGGCCGGCCGGCTTCCGACCAGTCCGACGCGATCGCCCGCGCGGTCGATCGCCTGTTACCCGACATGATCGAGACCGGCGACACATCCTGCCGGCTGGTGGCGGCGCGCCTCGGCATGAGCGAGGAGACCTTGCGACGGAAGCTGAGGCGGGAAGGCGTCTCATTCCGCACCATGCTGCGCCAGCGGCGATGCGCTTTGGCCACGCGCTATCTTCAGGAAACCAGTCTCTCGATCATCCAGGTGGCGCAACTGTGCGGATACGCCGAAACCGCGTCCTTCACGCGCGCCTTCGTGCAGGAAACCGGCATGACCCCCAGCCAGGCGCGGCGGTCGCACCCTATGGAGCCGGGTGCCGTCCTTGACTCGGCTGAACACGCCGGATAGCCAAGCCCTTGGCCCGGTCCACTCGTGATATTTCACACAATCTTCGGTCAAATAGCCTTTCGCCGGGTCGGTCAGGCCGAGACGGGCTTGCTGAGCGCGATCCGTAGGGCAGCACATGAAAGAGCAGAACGACGGACTTGTCCCCAACGGGCCCGACCTGGAGGCCCATGCGAAGGATGTTGCCGCTTTCCTTGCATCGCGCCGATCGAAAAAGCTGCTGCGACTTTTCATGTTTCTGCTCGATCAGTCGCAGCGCGGCCTCCAGCCGTGCGAAGCGGACATCGTGGCGTCGATCCGTGCGGGACAGGAAGCCGGATCAGATCCTCCCGGGTCGAGCGGGCGCGTCTATGTTTCCCGGCTGCGCAAGATGCTGGACCAATATTACGGCGGACATCACGGCCCTCGCCTGGTCATTCCGCGGGGCGAGTATCGGCTTGCCTTGCAAGAGGGAGCACAGGATTCTCCAACGCCGCTCGACGCATCCGCCGCCCCATCCAGACCCGCGCAACACAAGACGCGGTCGCGCCTCGCAATCACCGGTCTGCTCGCCCTCAACGCCGTATTGGCCGGTATATATTGCTATTCCGGGGCTGGGGGCGGCACGCTTGCGCAATCGGCCCTCTGGCAGCCCATCGCCCGAAGCCCATCGCAAACGATCGTCGTTGTGGGCGACCATTTTCTGTTCGGCGAACGACGCGCCGGGAAGGTGGACCGCATCGTCCGGGATCCAGGCATAACGAACCGCGCCGCATTCGGCAGTCAATACGCCGGCAACGCACAGGGAGCCGATGGTCCTGTGGATCTCGATCTGGCTTACACCAGTTCGAACCTTGTGTTTGCCTTGCGGAGCGTTCGGCTTGCGCTCGCCACGGCGGGTGTGTCGTCAACGGTGATCCCGGCATCGCAGCTCGACCCGGCCATGCTCAAGTCCAGCAATATCGTCTATCTTGGCCCCCTCGACGGGCTTGGCCCGGTGCTTGAGACTGGATTGTCGCGCGTGTCGGGCTTTGCAATGCGTCCAGACGATGGCGCACTGCTCGACAAGGCAACCGGCAACGCGTACCGCTCGGATCTTGCGTTTGTCTCCACCGCCTCGGTCCCACAGCGCGACTATGGCTATATCGCGAGCTTCCCCGGACCGTCGGGCAATCGCATTGTCATCCTATCCGGGCTGGGAGACGCCGGCCTTACACAGATGGGCGATCTTTCAATCAACAAGCCTGATCTGGCCCGCCTCGCCTCGGCTGTAGGCAGGTCGGGCCCCAACGACAAGGGTCCGGCCTTCGAAGCCTTGTATGAGGTCAAGGCGCTCTACAGCGAGAGCTTCGGCCGCAGCTTGCTCGTTGCTCGCAACTTCGGCAGGCGAACGCTTGGGACCGCCGCTTCCCCGGCCCGAAAATCGCATGTTACGGGTCGCACGACCTGACTGCGCCGCTATCGCGCCGGGTGCAGCGCCCGGGCTGTCACCAGCCGGCTCTCATGGCGCAACGCGCCAAGCGAGCGTATTTCGTACAACGCTTCGAACGAGGGCGCGCCCTTCGTCTGGCGTGATAGGGCGGCCAGCTGCGCCTCATCCCCGGCGATGCGCGCGACCTGCGGCAACGCCGCGTCCTGCAGTCCCGCAACGACCACCAGCGCACATCCGTCCGGTTTCACGATCCTGGCAATATAACCATAGTCCTGCGTAAAGACGGGACGCTGCAACGGGGTGCGATCGCCCCGGCCGGTTGCGCCGGTCAGCTGCGCGGTGAATTGCCGCTTTCTACGCTCGTCGACCAAAGTGTCGCTCAGCGGATCGAACGTAAAGCGAGACGCCTCGAATACGACATCGCGAAGCAGACCCAGCTGATCGAGGCGGCCGAAATAGAGTATGTTGCCGCGATTGAGCGTCTGCTGGGTCAGCTTCGAATTCGGCAGGACGGCAGGCGGCCGCGATCCCCTGCTGCCCAACACAGAGGTTGCCCCCAACAATGACCACAACCCATCGGCGTTGCTCGCGGCCATGTAATAAGTATCGCGATCCAGCACTTGCCCGCCGTTCGCCCCCGCACCTACGCGCGCCGTTTCGAGTTCGGCAGCGGAAGTGATCGCGGGTTGCATGACAAGACGCGGCGGCCGACCATCCGGGCGGGTTTGCACGTAGAGATAGCTGTCTCCCACCACCACCAGCGGCATGCCGCAACGCACTTGCGCTGCCGCAAACAGGCTGCCCGCCTTGTCCTCCATGCCTTCGGGTCTTGCCCTGACGTAGAACAAAGCGGCCCACCCCAGGAGCGTCAGGAGCGCGAGGATCACGACCCATCGCGTGGCGATGCGGGACAGCGGCATCCAACGCAATGCGGCACGGGCAAACGGAGTAGCCGGCACCTCCGGCATGGTCGGCGAAATTACCGGTTCGATCAGGGTGATGCGGTATTCCCCCTTGGGCACCGTCAAACGCGGCCCAGGCGAATCCCGATATATTTCATCCAGCCGCGTGCGAAGGCGATGAACCCACACACGCACCATCGCGTCTTGCGACGTATCGAAGCGCAGATCCTTTCCGAACACTTCGAACGCAATTTCGATTTCCTTGGGGGCGCGAATATCCTGCGAATGGAGATGGAGATAGTCGAACAACCGCAACAGGCTTTCCGACCGGCCTTCAACTTGCAACAGCCCACGGATCCTGAGCACTTCAGCCGCAAAATCGTGGTCGGACGCGGGCTCAGCCAAACCGAAGATCCGCGCGATACATGAGCCTGAAACGTATCAAAAACTGTTTCCCCCCTTCATGACCGACCGTCACCCACTATCAACTCGTAACTCACCGTCCGGTCGGGGATCGCCCAGCGATCGACGCGGTCCGTGACGGACACCAAGCCAGAGCCGACACAACTGTCAACCGGGCACGGCTATTCAAGGATACACCGAGGGAGGGTTGATGAAGAACAGTCTTTCATCCAGCATGATTTTCTTGCTGGCAAGCGCGGCCTGGATTCCGGGCATGGCTCTGGCTCAAGCGTCGCAACATCCGGGAAGTACCGACCCGGGCGGCAGCCCGGCGAATTCGGCCGAGCAGGCCGATGAAATGCCGACCATCATTGTTTCTGCGCGCAGACGGGACGAGGCACTGACCGAAGTACCCGCTTCGGTCACCGCGTACACTTCCGACTTCCTGCAAAAGCAGAACATCACTACCTTTGCGGACTACGCGACCAAGATCCCCAATCTGACTTTCCAATATGGCCAAGGGGGAAGCTTGCTTTGGAGCGGAAGCCGGCAAACCACGATCCGCGGCGTCGTCGGTGCTGAAACCACCTCCTACTATATCAACGATACACCGGTGCCCGCCTCCGTCAGCCCGCAAACGCTCAATCTCGATCGGATCGAGATCCTCAAGGGCCCCCAGGGCACGCTGTTCGGCGCCAGTTCGATGGGCGGGAACCTGCGCTACATCACGAAGCAACCGTCGCTCAGCGAGAACAGCGGCGTCGTGCAGCTTCAGGCCGGCCAAACCCGTCACGGCGGTTTCGACCTCGATGCCAATGCGCAGGCCAGTTTTGTGCTGGCACCCGAACGCGTCGCACTCCATCTGGCCGGCGGCTTCATGCAGGAGTCAGGCTATATCACGCGCCGCTTCCCGGATGAGACCGGCCAGTTGCAGAGCCGCGACGGCCAGGGGCGCAACCGGATCGCCTCAGCCTCGGCCACGCTGCGTGCGCAGGTGACGGAAAGCCTGGATATGACCCTCTCCGCGATCGGTCAGTCCACCAAGGTTCGCGGCCTTCCCGCCGTTTACGCGCATTTGCCCGCCTATCGCCCCACGGGACTGACGATAGACCGCGCCCGCGACGTGCCGGAAGCGGCCAAGGACCGCTGGGGAATCGGTTCGCTGGTGCTCAACTACAAGGGCGATGGCGTTTCCATCGTGTCCTCGACCAGCTATTTCAAGCGCCGGATCGACGAGGTGGAAGACGATACCGAAGGGTCCAACCAGTTCCTCGCAGATGTGGGCATCGTTCTGGACGACGACCCCATATTCGCGACGGTAAGCGTGCAGAAGGAAAATCGCTTCACGCAGGAAGTGCGTCTTTCGTTTGATGACGGCGTCGTTCTTCCCGGTCTCACGGGCATTGTCGGATTTTATTACCAGCACGTCCTGCGTGACACCCGCGTGCCCCGCCAGGAAAGCCAGGCGCTGGCCGATGCGGGGGCAGAGCCGCCCTATCTGGGCGACAGCACATTGATCGAGCATTCCAACGATGTCGCGCTGTTCGGCGAACTCACCTACGAAATCGCATCGCGGCTATCGCTGAGCGCTGGTCTGCGGCGCTACTGGATCAAGCGCACCACCGATCCGACGCTCGATACCGGGTTCATCATCGGGCCGGATGGCGCGAGCCAACCCGGCTTGAAAAATCGCCAGTCCGGCTTCGTGCCCAAGGTGGTTCTGTCCTACAAGGTCGGAGATCAGGGCAACATCTACATTTCCGCAGCGAAGGGTTTCCGCCCCGGCGGGTCGCAGCAGCGCTTGCCCGGCATCTGCGCCAACGACCTGGCGGCGCTCGGCCTTACCGTCGATGATGTGCGCCAGTTCAAGTCGGACACGCTGTGGAGCTATGAAATCGGCGCCAAGAGCCAGCTGGCCAATCGACGCCTGAGCGTTTCGGCTGCCGCATTCCAGATCGACTGGTCCTCGATCCAGCAATCCATACTCCTGCCCGAATGCACGGTCTCGTTCACCGGCAATGCGGGCAAGGCCCGCATCCGGGGCGGCGAACTCGAATTGTCCGGCCGCCCGATCGCCGATGTCCCTCTCACCCTTCAGGCCGGGGTCGGCTTTACCTCGGCCGTTCTCGTCGATCCGGGCTATCTGCCCGATCTTCCCGGGAGCCGCCTTGCGCAGGTGCCGCGTTGGACGGCCAGCATCGCCGCCTACTACGAACAGTCGCTGGGGGATGACCTGACCGGGTTCCTGTCGGCAGATTACAGCTACACCTCCGCCGTGCCCGTGTCGGATGGCGTAGGGGGAGCCTATAGGCGTCAGCCATTCAACATCGTCAACGCCAGTTTCGGTCTGAACTTTGGCGCGACGCAAGTCCTGCTGTTCGTCAAGAATGCGTTCGATAAGCGCCTGAACTTCGGAGACCAGCCGTCTGCCGGTTTCGAGCGTCAGGAGCTTGTCAACGGTAACCTGGAACGCCTGCCGCGCGTGATCGTCAGCCGCCCGCGCCAGATCGGACTGCAAGTGCGGCAGGCGTTCTAACCGCACCACGACATCCTGATCCAGCCCGTGGCGGGACGCGGGGAGCAGCGCGGCGGAAGCCCGGCGCAGCTCCCTCGCGCGCTGCTGAAACACATATTCGACTGTAGAGAGGAACATTCGCCACCATGTTTTCCCACACCGCCGACGCCGCATCCAGCAAGCTCCCGAGCGACGAAGCGCATATTCTTGTCACCACACCCGACGGCGCCGTGCGGTCGATACCCGCATGCGAAGGGATGACCCTGATGGAACTGATCCGCGACGCCGGGATCGAGGAACTGGCCGCTTACTGCGGCGGGAACTGTTCGTGCGCCACATGCCACGTCCATGTCGCTCCCGCATGGGCTGGCGCCCTGCCCGAAGTGAGCGAAGCGGAAGCCGCACTGATCGAAACGAGCGAAAACGCGACCCCCTTCTCGCGCCTTTCCTGCCAGTTGCCGTTTTCCGCTGCGCTGTCCGGCCTCGCTGTCACGGTCGTGCCCGCCGAATAGCCGCACCTCTCGACGCCATCGGCTGTCCTCCATCATTGGAGATAAATCATGGAATCCATCGTTCAGGCTTTGACCGACGCTTACGCGCAGACCTGGCAGGAAGTCCTTGCCGGCGCGATCATCTTTGACCTGGTCTATTTCGCCGCTGGCGGGGTCTTCTATTTCTACCTTTTCGAGCGCCGCACGAACGGCCTCACGTTGCAGCAGCTTCCGCGCTATATCGTCGATCCTCATCTTCTCCGGCGCACTGCTCCGATCGAAGACGCCCGGCAATCAGCCCGCATTGACCGCCGGTCCTGGCTGTTGCGCTTCCTGTGGGCGCCCCCGCTCACCGCGCTGGCCACAACGCTGGCCCTCGTCTTCGGGGTGTTTCTCAGCGGCAAGCTCGATGGCTGGCTGGGACCAAGAACGCCGGTCAGCTGGCCCGAATGGGCGATCCTGTTGTGCCAGGTCGGCACTGTCTTTGTCGTTGGCGATTTCGGGAACTACTGGAACCACCGGTGGATGCACCGCGTGCCGATCTACTGGTCGTTTCACCGCGTTCATCATTCGGCGGAAACGCTCAACTACTTCACCGGCGACCGTGAACACCCGCTCGAAGTCCTGCCCAGCGTGATCATCCAGGGCTTCTGGAACGGGCTGGGGGCCGGTGTTGTGCTATGGGCAACAGGCACATCTCTCCAGTCCGGCACGCTCCCCGCGCTGGTGGCGCTGGGCGTTGTCTGGCACATCCGGACGATCCTGTACCATTCACATTTCCCGCTTTCGTTCGGTCCCCTGGATTACATTATCGGCGGACCGATCATGCACCAGTTGCACCACAGCGCCGAAAGCCATCACTTCAGCCGTAATTTCAGTGTGCAGCTGTTCATCTGGGACTGGATTTTCGGCACCATCTACGTTCCGGCCAAAGGCGAGACATTCCGGCTGGGCTTGAGCGAGGAGGAACTGGGCAAGGCCAATCCGCACGGGACGCTCAAGGGCCTTTACCTCGAACCGATCCAGAACGCCTGGCGCGTTCTGCGCTGTAACGGCAATCGCGACAGAGCATGAGTGCGCCGTCGCGCGGCCGGCCGACCAGGCTCAGCCCAATATGCGCGCCACCGGCACATGTTCATAGCCAAGGTGGCGGGCGACAGCCTCATCGGCGTCCGCGTTGCTCCCCATGGTCGTCGCCCGGTCAGAGCCCGCCGAGCAGGCAGTATTTGATGTTCATATAGTCGGCCAGGCCGTGGCTGGAGCCTTCACGGCCGAAGCCCGATTCCTTGACTCCGCCGAACGGGGCGACTTCGGTGGAGATGAGGCCGTCGTTGATGCCGACCATGCCATATTCCAACCCCTCCATCATCCGCCACTGCCGCGCGGCATCGCGGGTATAGACATAGGATGCGAGGCCAAAGGGCGTGTCATTGGCAATGCGCAGCGCGTCAGCTTCGTCGGTAAAGCGGATGACTGGCGCGACCGGCCCGAAGATCTCCTCGCTTGCAATGGCCATCGCGGGGGAGACGCCGGTCAGCACCACAGGGGCATGGAACGCGCCGCTTTCGGGAATGGCGGGCGGCGTCCCGGCGATGACGGCCCCCTCGCCCACGGCCTGTGCAACAATGTCCGCCACCCGGCGAACGTCCATTTCGCTGATCAGCGAGCCCATGCCCGCCGGATTGGCCAGGCCATCGCCGACCCTGACCGCGGCGGCGCGTGCGACGAACTTTTCGACGAAGGCATCGTGGATGCCGGCCTGCACCAGAAAGCGGTTGGCGCAGACGCAGGTCTGCCCGGCATTGCGAAAGCGCGACGCCATTGCGCCGTCGACAGCGCGGTCCAGATCGGCATCATCGAACACGATGAAGGGCGCGTTGCCGCCGAGTTCGAGGCTCAACCGCTTCACGCCCTGAGCCGCTTTGGCCATGATCAGCTTGCCGACCCGGGTCGACCCGGTGAAGCTGATCTTGCGCACCATTGGGTGGGTGCAGAACAGATCGCCCGCATCGGCGGAACGGAAGACGGGCGCCACCCGCAGCAGATCGTGCGGGATGCCTGCCTGATGCGCCAGCGTTTCCAGCGCCAGCGCGGAAAGCGGGGTCAGTTCGGCCGGCTTGATAATGATCGAGCAGCCCGCCGCGAGCGCCGGTCCGGCCTTGCGCGTGATCATCGCCAGCGGGAAGTTCCACGGCGTGATCGCGGCACACGTGCCTACCGGTTGACGCAGCGTGACGATCCGCTTGCCGGCGGCGTGCGAAGGGATCACCTCGCCATAAGCGCGGCGGGCTTCTTCGGCGAACCATTCGATGAAGGCCGCGCCGTATTTCACTTCGCCGCGCGCTTCGTCGAGGGGCTTGCCCGATTCCAGCGTCATCAGCCGCGCAAGATCCTCGGCCTTTTCAATGATGAGGTCGTACCAGGCGCGCAGCACGTCGCTGCGTTCCTTCGCGGTGCGCGCGGCCCATGCGTGGCGCGCCACATCCGCCTGCTCGATGATCGCCGTGAGCGCCGGGATATCGTGGCGCGTCACAGCCGTGATGCGACTGCCATCGGCCGGATTGATCACTTCCAACCCGGCGGGATCGAGATGTTCGGGCTTGAGAAGCGCCAGGGTCCTATCGGTCATTCAGCAATCACTCCGGAAGAAAGGTGCGGATTACAGCATCCGCGGCAGCACGTCGGTCTCGCCGCCCTTGTCCAGCAGGCGGTGCTTGATCGCACCCGCCACATGCAGGACGACCAGCGCGAGCAGGGCGTAGGCGCTCAGCTCGTGCAGTTCCTGAAACACCTCGAACGCGTTATCGTTCTTGGGCAGCAGCTCGGGCAGTTCGCCGAAGATGAAGAACGGCACCCCGTCGCTCTGCGTGAAGCTGGAGGACATGCAGTAGCCGAACACCGGCACCAGCAGCGTCAGCGCGATGATCGTGCGGTGGACGACATGAGAAAGCGTCTTTTCCCACGGCTTGAGCGACGATGGCGTCTCGGGAAGTATGGCGCGGTTGCGCCAGCGGATGGTCAGGTGCACCAGCGCCAGCAGCCACACCAGCACGCCAAACTGCTTATGGTTGGGATAGAACAGGTCAAATGTCTCCATCGGCGTCGTTTCGGGAAGGCTGGTCATGTACCAGCCCGACCAGATCAGCCCCAGGATGATCACCGCGCGCGCCCAGTGCAGCAGCCGCATCGAGAGCGGATATTTCTTGCCGTTACCGTCCATCCTTGCTCCCCTTCGTCGTTACAGGAAGATACCGCGCGAATAGCCGCCATCGACCGTCAGCGACTGCCCTGTGATCGCAGCATTGTCGGCCGTCGCCAGGAACGCGACCATGCGCCCGACGTCCGCTGGCGAGAGGATCCTGCCAGTCGGGATATCGGCGACGAAACCGGCTTCGATGTCCTTGGCGGTCGAGCCGCGCTCGTCAGCCATTTCGGCAAAGAGCTCTTCCAGGTGCGGGGTCCGCACGATGCCCGGATGGACCGCGTTGACCATGATGGAAAACGGCCCCAACTGGTCGGAAAGCACTTTGGTCAGGTGCGAGACCGCGACGTTGCGAAGGCCGCTGAGCGTATCGGATGATCGGCCGGTCAGCCCGCCAATGTTGACGATGTGGCCGCGCCCCGCCTGCTTCATCGCGGGAACCACCGCCTGTATATAGCGCAGGTAGCCACCGATCTTCACATCCGCATCGGCGATGAGTGCGGCAACGTCCAGTTCTTCGATCGCGCCACCGATGGGTGTGGAACTGGCCGCTGCGTTGACCAGCACGTCGATCCGGCCGAACCGGGCGAGCACGTCCTGGGCAAGCGCGCGTGTGGACGCCGGATCGCGCGCGTCGGAAGCGATGGCGGCAATCGTGCCACGCCTCTCGCCGCGCAGCCGCTCGGCGGCGGCATCCAGCGCCTTTGCCCCCCGCGCGGTCAGCACCACCACGAAGCCTGCTTGCAGCAGCGCGGTCGCGATGCCGGGCGCAAGGCCGCCGCTGCCGCCGGTCAGCACCGCAACGGGCGCGCCTTTAGTCATGGTAATTCAGCCTGGATCAGGAGCGGGCCATCGAGCGCGAGCCCATGTTCAAGGGCAGCGGCAAGTTCGCCATTGGTGGCAACCCGGCGCGCCTCTACTCCATAGCCCTGCGCGAGCGCGACCCAGTCCACCCGCGGCTTGTCCAGCTTGGTCAGGCTGGCGACGACGGCGTCGTCAAGCGGAACGGCGGCACGGGTCAATTCGGTCTGGAGGATGGCATAGCGGTGATTGGCAGCGACGATGATCGTCACCTTCAACCCCTCGCGCGCCATGGTCCAGAGCGATTGCAGGGTATATTGCGCGCTGCCGTCAGACTGGAGCGAGACGATCCTGGCTTCTGGCGCGGCAAGCGCGGCGCCAACCGCACAGGGCAGGCCCTGCCCGATCGCACCACCGGTATTGGTCATCACGCGGTGGCGGCGTGCGCGGTGGGCGTTGCGCAGCCATGGCCCGCCGAGCGTGGAGCCTTCAAGCGAAATGATCGCATCCTGCGGCAACTGGACCAGCACTTCCTCAACCACCGAGGCCGGGGTAAGCGCCGCTTCCGAATGCCCCGATCCGCCCGGTGTTTCGGTGCTCCGGGCCGCTGCGGGCGCTGCCTTCAGGCGGGCAGCCAGCGCTTCGAGCGCGGCGACCGCATCCTCACCGGGCTCGGCAAGGCGCACCAGCCTTTCGTCGGGCACGAGCTGACTGGGCCAGCCCTCGTAACCGAAGTAACTGATCGGCATGCGTGCCCCGGCCAGCACGACCCGCGCCGCGCCCATCTGGGCGATCACATCGTCGGGGAAGTAGGCCTGACGCTCCACCACCGGAAGATCGCCGCCCAGCGTGACGATGGCCGGATAAGGCTCCATCAGCAGGCGCGCGCCAAGGTGCGTGCAAATGGCCTGTCCGGCGCGAATGCCGCGTTCGGTCAAAGCATTGCCGCCAAGCAGGACAATGCTTTCGCCCGCCTTCGACAACGCGCGGGCGGCATCGTCAACGATGGCTTCGGATACCGAGGTCGGGCGATACGGCGCGGGCAGGACGGGCTGGACGGCGTCCGGCGCAGGTGCATCCACCACATCGGTCGGTATCACGAGCGTCGCCGCGCCGCCTTCCTCCAGATTGGTGGCGGCAAACGCCTGCGCTACGCAGGCATCGATTGCCTGCGGGCGGTCAATCGTGATCACGGCGCGCGAAACCGGCGCGGCAAGCGATCGAATGTCGCTGGTCAGCGGCGCATCGTAAGCCAGGTGCCAGGTGGCATGATCGCCGATCAGGTTGACAATCCGCGAACCGGCGCGGCGCGCATTGTGCAGGTTGGCAATGCCATTGGCAAAGCCGGGGCCGAGGTGCAGCAGGGTCAACGGCACTTCGCCAGACACGCGGGCGTACCCATCGGCAGCGCCCGTACAGACCCCTTCGAACAGGCTGAGCACGCAGCGTATCCTGCCATCGCGAGCGAGCGCGCTGACCAGGCCGAGTTCGGTAGTGCCGGGATTGGCGAAGCATATCCGCGCGCCGGCCTGATAAAGGCTGTCCAGCAGCAGGTCGGCCCCAAGGCGGGTGGTGACGGCATTTTCCATCTTTGTCATCTTCCTGTCAGCCCCGGCTGCCCGAAGCGGCGTTCACGCCAGCCAGAAAACCTTCCACCAGCCGCGCGAAGCTTTCCGGCGCATCGTCATGCACATAGTGCGACGCTTCGGCCACGCTGGCGTGCGTGAGCGCGGGATTGGCGGCTTCCAGTTCGCGAACCTTATCTATGTTGCAAAAGTCCGACTTGCCGCCGCGAATGACCAGCGTGGGCGTGCGGATCGCCGCAATCACCGGGTGCAGATCGACCACACGGGCCAAATCCGGCGCGACGCGTGTGGCGGCTATCCCCTCGGCATCATAGCGCCATACGATCCCGCCAGCTTCGTCAGCGCGCATCGATTCGAACAGCCGCTCCTCGATCGCGGCATCGGGCACGTTGGCGCGCAACTTGCGCCAGTAGGCCCGCGCCTCCGCCCAGTCGTCAAAGCAGGCAGGCAGCGCAGCCATTTCAGCGACGATCCTCTCAAATCCGGCACCACCGGTCGATGAACCCGCGGTAATGTCTTCCACCACCAGCGCGGCAAGGCGATCGGGGTGGCTGGCCGCGTAGCAGTAGGACGTCGTACCGCCCATCGAATGGCCGACGAGGACGAAGCGGTCGATGGCCAGCGTATCGACCACGGTTTCAAGATCGCTGAGATAGGCGTCGGTATAGTAGTTCCGCCCGGCATCCCAACTGCTTTCCCCTCGCCCGCGCGCATCGAACGCGATCATCCGCCACCGATCCGACAACGCTGCGGCCAGATTGCGCCACGTGCCCGAATAGCCGCGCAGGCCGTGGAGCAGGACGATGGCAGGCGCGGCCGGATCGCCCCATTGGCGCACATGAATGCCGATATCGCCATTGGCGATCCGACTGGTCCGCTCACCGGCCAGCAGGCTGACCGGCGCGGGCGGCGCATGGGAAACGGCGGCGAGGGCGGCAACCATGGCTCAGGTCAAACCGTTGCCTTCGGCATCCTCGGCGCGCAGGCCGCCGAGGCGCGCGTTGAGCCGACCGCGCGTGGCGAAGGCCCAGCACACGATCACCTCGTCACGATTGGGCGCATCATCGAACGAGACGCTCATCGTGTCGTAGTGCGAGCGCACGTAGAGCGCATCCTTGTGGCCGAAGGGGATGTCGAGGATCGTGCCGGGAACGCCGCGCTTGCCGGTGGAGGGCACCCACGAGGCTCCTCCGCCGATGGCGTCGCGCACCGGATTGGCGGCCGGATTGGTCAACAGGGCATTGCCATGTTCATATTCGCCATCGATCCCGACCAGGATCGCCTTGCCGTAGCTTTCGATCCTGGCCCCGCCGGTCAGCGCATTGAGCCTGCGGCCGATCTCCACGCCCAGCGCGGGCGATGCGTCGATCCAGGCGGACAGATCTTCGTGATAGGCGCCCGCATAGGGATTCTTGATGCAGGCGGCGATCATATACTTGAACACGGGGGCGCCATCGGCTGCGGCGCCGGTTTCACCGGCGAGAATTTCCTCAACCTGGGTGAACCACTTGCGGATGTGGAACGGGCCGAAGTTCGGCGCATAAGTCGTCATTTGCTTCTTCCTTTGCTATTCGCCGGATCGCGTCCGGATGGGCACGAGCAAAAGCGCGCTCCCGCCCGGAAATGTCACAGCGCGGTCGGATCCACGGGTTCGGCCTGGCCTTCGTTGCGGTTGAGTTCGACCTGCGAGGCGCCGCCCGTCACCGGAACACGCTGGCAGAAGACTTCCAGCATGTGTCCGTCGGGGTCATAGAAATAGATGCCGGTCGAGACGCCGTGATCGAGGATTTCCGCAATCTCCACCCCGCGTTGGCGGAAATAGGCATAGTTGGCGCGCAAGTCGTCCATGCTGGTGCCGGCCATCAGCAGGCCCACATGCTCGAATTCCTTGCCCTTGGTCGCGCCTTCTGCGGCCGGAAACAGCGCGATGTCATGATCGCTGAGACCGAAGCTCATGAACACGCCGCCCTTGTAAGGCCCGTCACCGGCCCGGGCGACGATCTTCATGTTGAGCACTTCGGCATACCACTTGGCCGAGGCTTCCGGATCCTTCACGAACAGGACGATATGCGCGATCTTCTCGACCCGGATCGGCGAGACGTTAGTTTGTGACATGTGGCAACCCCAGATCGGTGGGAACGCCCGGAACCCAGGCGAGATCGGTAATCTCGTTGAATTCGCGCCATTCCTTGGCCCACGACTTTCCACCGTCGGTGGAGCGGTAGAGATAGCCGAACTTGCTTGCGGCCAGCATGAAATCCGGATCGGCCGGATTGGTCCCGAAAGCCCACATGCAGGAGTTGGACGGCTTGTCGAGGTCCGCTTTTTCCCATGTCCGCCCCGCATCGGACGAGGTCAGGATCGCCGCCGTCGTGCCCGGCGTGCCATCGCCGATGCCAACCGCGATCTCGCGATTGCTGCCGGGCTTGCGCGTGAGCAGGCGCGAATAGCGCAGGCCCCAACTCTCCTTGGCGGGCTGGCGCACCCAGGTCCTGCCATCGTCGGTCGAACGGTAGAGCGCGATCACCGTCAGCGCGAGGTGAACCTTCGACCCATCGTCCTGCTTGAGGATCATGATGTCGTGCAGGTCCGAATTGCCACCAAATTCGGACCAGCTTGTGTCGATCCGCTCCCAGCTGTCGCCCCCGTCGCGACTGCGGTGAAGGCCACCCTCTTCCACGCCTGCCCAAACGTCATTCGCGTCATCGGGATCGACCGCCAGTGCGAGCATGCGGGGCCGGTTCACGCCCGCGCACAATTCGGGCATTTCGAGAGGGGTGCGTTCCCATATGTGGCCGCCATCGCGCGAGCGGAACAGGATCGCCAGCGAAGGCGCGCCGGTGCCCGCGTAGATCACCTTTGGATCGCTTTCGCTCGCCACCAGCTTCCACACGGCGTATCCGTTGAGCGCGCAGTCTATCCGGCTCCAGTGCACACCGCGGTCGGCGCTGTAGAACAGCCCCTTTTCCGCGCCGGCAAAGAGCGCTTCGGGGTTGGCCGGATCGACCAGCAGGCAACGCACCCGGTCATCATATTCCAGATCCTGGCGGATGTTGATCCGATACCAGTTCTTGCCATCGTCGTGCGTGCGCATCACCGCTTGTCCGTCGGTGGCGACTATCAAGGTTCTGCTCATGTCCGCTCCTGTGTTCGGTTCGATTAGGCGGCGCGGCCCTTGCCGCTGCGCCTCAGCTCAAGTTCACCCAGATGCTCTTGATCTCGCTGTAGAGTTCCATCGCCTGGCGACCATGTTCGCGGCCCCAGCCGGACTGCTTGAACCCGCCGAAGGGGGTCGCGTTGTCCACCAGGTTGAAGCAGTTGATCCAGACCGTCCCGGCCTTGACCGCTCCTGCCAGGCGGTGGGCCTGCCTGAGGTCGTTGGTCCAGATGCCGGCCGAAAGCCCGAAGTCCGAATCATTGGCCTGGGCAACCAGATCTTCCGGATCATTCCAGCTGAGCGCGCTTAGCACCGGGCCGAAGATTTCCTCGCGCACGATGCGCATGTCGCGCCCGGCATTCGCCATGATCGTCGGTTCGAAGAAGAAGCCCTCTCCCAGCGCCTTGGGCCGGCCGCCGCCGATCAGCACCTCGGCCCCTTCGGCCTTGCCGATCTCGACATAGGAGCTGACCCTGTCCCACTGTTCCTGCGAAACCAGCGGGCCGAAATTCACCGTCGGATCGAGACCGTTGCCGATCGTGAGCCGCGCGGCATGATCGGCGATGCGGGCGATCAGATCGTCATGGATCGAGGCATGCGCGTAAAGCCGCGAACCGGCGGTGCAGGTCTGCCCCTGGTTGAAGAAGATGCCCGCCGCAATGGACGCCGCCGCCGCATCGAGGTCGGCATCGGGGAGCACGATCTGCGGCGACTTGCCGCCCAGTTCCAGGCTGACCTTCTTGAGATTGCCGGTCGAACCACGCACGATTGCCTTGCCCACTTCGGTGGAGCCGGTGAAGGCGACCTTGTCCACGCCGGGGTGGTCGACCAGCGCGGCCCCCGCTTCTCCGAAGCCGGTAATGACGTTGAACACGCCCGGCGGCACACCCGCCTCCAATGCCAGCTCGGCAAGGCGCAGCGCCGTCAGCGGCGTCTGCTCGGCAGGCTTGAGAATGACCGTGCAGCCCGCCGCGAGCGCAGGCGCAACCTTCCATGCCGCCATCGACATCGGATAGTTCCACGGGACGATCAGCGCACAAACGCCGACCGGCTCGCGCACGGTATAGTTGAGGATCTTCGCTCCGCTGCGCGGCGACACCGGAAGGGTTTCCCCGCCGAACTTGGTGGGCCATCCGGCAAAGTAGCGGAAGGTCTTGATCGAACCTTCAATCTCGACGGCCTTGGTAAGGGTGGCGGGCTTGCCGTTGTCCATGCACTCGAGCAGGGCGAGCTCATCGGCGTCGCGCTCGATCAGGTCGGCAAGGCGATTGAGCAGCTTCGAACGGTCCACCGCACTCATGTCGCGCCAGGCTGGATTACCGAGCGCCTTGCGCGCCGCCTGCACGGCCGCATCGACATCTGCCACGCCGCCTTCGGCCACTTGGGCCAGTTCCAGTCCGGTTGCCGGATTCACCGTGGCGAAGCTTTTCCCGGAAAGGGCAGGCACGGACTTACCGTCGATGATCAGGCCCAGCGGCTGTCGGGCAAGTGCCGAACCGAGTTGTTCGGCTGCAGCAAACATAGCGTCGCGGTCTGACATCGTCTCGCATCTCCCCGTGGCAGGATCGCCGCGACGGACAAACCGCCGCTGATTCACCTCCTCCTACATCACCGCCATCTTGTAAACAATACTAGATTTTAAGTTTGTGTTGTTACATATACGCGACAATAAACTTGCTTGCTGCTGAGGGGAAATCACTTGGAAGATCGCCATAACAGCCTGGAACACGCCCTATTGGCAGCTGCGCGCGTGCCCTCCGCGCCGATTCCCTGCCCGGCTGAACGACCCGACCTTGCCGGCGCCTATGCGATCCAGCAGAGGGCTAACGCCGCCAGCTGTCTTCCGGTCATGGTCTGGAAGATCGGCCTGACCGGGCCCGGCGGACGGGAGGCGTTGGGTGCGCGCGAACCGATCGTCGGCCGCCTGGCTGCCAGCGCGATCTATTGCGACCGGAGCGAGATCGACTTTTCCGGCAAAGAAATGTTCGCCGAGGCCGAACTTGTATTCGAAATGGGCGCAGACCTGCCGGAGCAGGACGCACCCTATACCCGCGCCGACCTGTGCGCCGCGCTCAAGGGCATATATGCCGGCATCGAGATTTGCCGTACCCGCTTCGCCACAAGCGACCTGCCGCTGGAGCTGCTGGTCGCCGACAATGCGATGGGCCACGGGCTCGTACTGGGCCGCAAGCTTGCCGATACGTGGGATGACCGCTTTGCCGCAATGCCTGTCACTTTGACCCGCAACGCCGAGGCGCCTGTCGAAGGCTCGACCGCAATGGTGCTCGACAATCCGCTCGACGCGCTGATCTGGCTGGCAAACTGGCTGCGGAAGCATGAGGGTCGATCACTCACACGCGAACAACTGGTGGCATCGGGCAGCTGTACGGGCGTGACCGATATTTTCCCCCGCGATACGATCAGTGTGAACTTCAACGGCGCCGAAGGAGCGCGGGTCACGCTGACGGCAAAAGACTGGAAGGAGTAAACAGCGATGAGCCTGGAACTGGGACTTAAGGACAAGGTGGCCGTCATCACCGGCGGCGGCGTGGGGATCGGCAAGGAAACGGCGCGCAAGCTGCTGCTCGCCGGCGCCAAGGTCGTGATCGCCGCGCGCACAGCCAGCAAGCTTGAAGCTGCGGCACAGGAACTGCGCGAGGCTACCGGCGGCGACGTCATCGCCGTGCCCACCGACACGACTTCCAAGGAGTCGGTCGAAGCGCTGGTCGAGGCCGCCGTCGCGAAGTTCGGCGCGGTCCACATCCTCGTCAATTGCGCTGCCGCTCCCGGCGGCTTGGTGCGCAACGCCATCGAACTGGCAGACGAGGACGCGCTGATGCTCGACCTCAATACCAAGCTGTTCGGCTATTTCCGTACGGCCAAGGCCTGTGTTCCGCACATGCGCAAGGCTGGCTGGGGCCGCATCGTCAACGTCGGCGGCCTCACCGCGCGCTGCACGGAGGCACTGTCGGGCATGCGCAACACCGCGCTCGTCCATTTCACCAAGACCCTGTCCGACGAGGTCGGCAAGGACGGGATTACCGTCAACATCATCCACCCCGGCGTCACGCGGACCGAACATATCGAGGAATGGTTCGCCGAGATGGCAGCCGAGGAAGGCGTCACGGTCGATGCCATCGTAGCGCGAGAGGCCGGCGATCCGGCGGCACTCAAGCGCATGCTCGAAGTGGAGGAAGTGGCTGACCCGATCGTGTTCCTCTGCTCGCAGTTGGGCAGCGGCATCACCGGGGAATCGATCGCGGTGGACGGCGGCCTGTCGCGCGCCGTGTTTCTCTGACGACAAGGGGCCGGAGACCAATGGTCCCCGGCCCCGCCCCCCTTCGAGCGCAGAAAAATTCGAGCGATCAGGCGCGGGCGCGCCTGCGCTCTCCGGCGATGGTCAGCGTTGTCACCACGATGCTGAGCGCCAGCACGGCGCACGCGGCATATAGCATGAACCGGAACGAGCCGGTGCTCAGCGTTGCTGCAGCAGCGGCAGGGCCAAGCCCGGTGCCGAAGGTCTGGATCGAGCCCATGGCGCAGACCACCCGTCCGCGCTGACAGGCTTCCGAGCAGATTCCCGAAAGCAGCGGCTGCGCGAAGTTCCAGCTGAACATCATCAGCACGGTGGCGATCACGAAGGCATTGGGCGCCACCTGGCCGTCATATAGCAGGAAGCTGGCGATCCCCGCCGCGCCGCTGAGCATCAGCGGCATGGTTCTTCCCCAGTGACGGGGCAGAAATCCTGCCGCGCCCGCACCAACCATCCCGGCCAGGGTACCAATGGACAGCCCTCGTGCAATCACGCCTACCGGCAACGCGCTGTCGAGTCCGATGCGTTCCGAATAGCCCCATACCGCCCCCATTGCGAAGAACAGCAGGAACACGCCCAGCAGCGATCCTGCCGCCAGCCGCAGGTCGACCTTGCCGCCGCCCGCAAATAAATCAGGCTCGTCCTTGCTGCCATCGGGGAAAGCTTTCAGCGTCAGGATGACCAGGGCGGCGATAACGCCGATCAGCGCGAACACGACGCCCGGCTGGACCACCGCCTGGATGCCCGGCAACGTATAGAGGAACGCCGAGCTGAGCAGCGCGCCGATCACGAGGTACACGGAAAACGCCCGGTCAGGATTGACCGCACGGCCAAGCGCCGCGAACGAGAAACCTACGGCTATCCCCTCGCCTGCGCCGGCGACCACCCTGGCCGCCACCATCGGCACGAAGCCATCGACCGAAGCGGTCAGCAGATTGCCCGCCGCTATCAGCGTCAGTCCCAGCGCAACCGCCGGCCGCCACCGTACGCGCGCCAGCGCAAAGGTGCTCAGCCCAACCGTCACGCCCATGGCGTTGATGTCCCAGGCGACGAGATAGCCGAGCTGATCGTTGTCGAACCCCGTCTTCTGCGCGACGAGTGCGAGGAACCCCGGCGTGATGAAGATGACCACCGCACCGATCAGGGCGACCAGCGTCGCGCTGACCAGGCCCCCGCGCGAAACGCGGGTGGCCGACGCCTCGGCCGCCGCCAGTCCCGAAATTGCCGTATTCAGTTCCATCTCACGCCCTCCCGGGTTGGCGGCGCCCGGAAGACGCGGACGCCGCCCGCTATGTCAGCCCAGGACGTCTTTGACGGCGAGCGCGAACTTGTCGGCGATCTCGTCAGCTTCGTTGCGCGTGATGACGAGCGGCGGCGCGAACACGAGGGTATCCCCCAGCGCCCGGGTGATCAGGCCTCGTTCGGCGGCAGCCTTCAGGACCTGGCGCCCGGTCCGGTTCGCCATCGGCAGCGTTTCCTTTGTCTCGCGATCCTTTACCAGTTCGATGCCGAGCATCAGTCCCTTGCCCCGGATGTCGCCCACATGGGGGTGCTGGCCCAACCGGTCCTGCAACCCTTGCATCAAGTAGGGGCCGACATCGGCGACGTTCTGCACCACATTTAGATCGTCGATGAGCTTCAGCGCCGCGAGCGCTGCGGCCGCGCCGACTGGATGCGCCGAGTAGGTATAGCCGTGGCCGAACACGCCGACCTGATCGGCCCCGCCTTCGATCACGTCCCAAACCTTCGGGGATATGAACACCGCCGACATCGGGAAATAGCCGGACGTAACGCCCTTCGCCGATGTGATCAGGTCGGGCTCATATCCGTAGGTCTGGCTGCCCCAGTATGTGCCAAGGCGGCCGAAGCCCGAGACGACCTCGTCGGCGACGAGGAGAATATCGTGCTTCTTCAGGATCGGCATGATTTCATCGAAATAGCCCTCAGGCGGCGGGATCAGGCCACCTGCGCCCATGACTGCTTCGGCGAAGAACGCCGCGATCGTATCGCCGCCCTCGCGCTCGATCACATCTTCCAGTTCCCTGGCGAGCTGCTTCGAGAAATCACGCTCGCTCATACCGGCCGGGGCTTGGCGGTAATAATAGGGGGCACTGACATGCAGGATCGGCCCCTTGGGCAGATCGAAGAGATTGTGCATCATCGGCAGGCCGGTCAGGCTGGCCGTCGCCACGCCCGATCCGTGATAGGCGTTCCAGCGCGCGATGACCTTCTTCTTTTCGGGCCTGCCGCGCAGGTTGTTGTAAACCCAGATCAGCTTGAGCTGGGTTTCGTTGGCATCACTGCCCGAAGCGCCGAAGAACACGCGCGACATCGGCACCGGCGCGCGGGCCAGCAGTGCCTCGGCACATTCGGCCACTACATCGGTGCTCATCCCGTTGAACGTGTGGAAGAATGACAGGCGCTCGCTCTGCCGGGTGATCGCGTCAACGATTTCCCTGCGGCCATAGCCGAGATTCACGCACCACAGGCCGGCCATGCCGTCGAGATATTCCTTGCCGTTCACGTCGCGCACGCGCACGCCTGATCCCGAAGCCATGACCGTCGGCCCTTCGTTTCTCAGGTCGTTTATCGACGTGAAGGGATGAAACTGGCTGCGCTGGTCCTGCAGCGCATGGGGGGAAAGCTTGCTGGCCATGTGGAAACTCCCAAATGGGCCGCCTCACGAATCGCGGCCCCGATTTTGCTTCGCTGTCTTATTTGCGCAAAGTCAATTATAGCGCAACAGTCATCGTATATTGAGCTCATTTTTGCATAATGTAAACAATCAACCACCTCGGCCGAACGCCTGCTATCCCCATCGGGATTGACTCGCGCGTCCCGCTGCAACACGGATCGACCATGGAAGAAAGACCAGACCTGGGTAATGTGATGGCGATGATGTCTTTCGCCGCGGTGGTCAGCACGGGCGGCTTCTCCAACGCCGCCAAGCTGCTGGGCTATTCGAAGGCTGCGGTCAGCCGTCAGGTCGCCAAGCTTGAGCAAAGCATCGGGGTGCGCCTGCTTGACCGTACCACCCGCTCGGTAACGCTCACGCCCGCAGGCCGCGAGATGTACGCCCGTTGCGCCCGCATTGTCGATGAAGTGAGCGAAGCCAACCAGGTCATCACCGGGATGGTGTCCAAGCCGCGCGGTGAGCTGAAGGTCAACGCGCCGGTCGTGGCGTCGCTGTTCGATCTGACCTCGATCATACCCCGCTTTCTCGCGCGCTATCCGGAAGTCCGGCTGTTCCTGAACCTGTCGGACAGCAAGGTCGATATGCTCAAGGGCCGGTTCGACGTCGCCTTCTGGATGGGGGAGCCGTTCGACGCCAGCCTCGAATCGGTCCAACTACGCACATATCCGATGGTGCTGGTGGCCGCTCCGGCCTATCTGGCCGGGGTCGGCTGGCCTTCTACCCCCAATGATCTGAAAGACCACACCTGCATCGTGGAAACCCATCTGTCCAAAGTGGGCGAATGGCGCCTTTCCGACGATATGATCGTGGCCGTCAACCGCGGCCCGTTGACCACCAACTCGGTCCGCATGGCGCGTGAGGCGACGCTTAACGGGCTCGGCATCAGCTACCTGCCCCGTTTCCTGGTAGAGGCCGACATCGCCGCAAAACGGCTTGAGCCTCTGCTGGAGGATCTGGTGACCGAAAGTATTCCGCTGCACATCATCTTCCCGCGCGGAAACTTTGCTCTGTCGAAGGTTCGCGCGTTCGTGGACTTTGTACGGGAAGAAACGAATGACGAACAAGGCCACGGTTCGGGCGCGCTGCTAGGCCTCGCCACCGCAATCTGATCGCGTCGGCGCGCCTGCAGCGTGCGGAAAGGCGCCAGTGGCTGTCGCAGCAGCCCCCCGCGCTTACAGATCGTAGCAGTCGTTCTCGAACCCGAACGCCAGCGCGCCAAGGTTGCGCGCATAGGGGAACGGGTTGTTGGCCACGTGCGCGCGGGCGCAGTGGATATCCAGGAATGCGCGCTGGACCACATTTCCGCTATAGATGGCTTTGCCGCCGGAAAACAGCATCAGCTTGTCAATCGCCTCGACACAGCGCGAAACCATCGCGGTGGTGTGGTGGCCAAGCTGCGCGCGCCGCTCGATCGGCCAGTCGCCGGTCCGCGCCCTTGCCTCCAGCTCAGCCAGATCATTGGCAAGCCGCGCTTCCAGATCGCTGAGCGTCAGCATCACCTCCGCCACGGCTTCCTGGATCATGGTGTCGCTCGCCACCCGGACGCCGGTGTAGGTCGTTCGCTTCTGCCGGGTCGCATCCACGAACACCTCCAGCGCACGGCGCAGCGAGCCAAGCGACGTGGTCGACACCGTCCGGTTGAACAACTGCGCGAAAGGAATGCGGTAGAGCGCGCCCGGATTGGCGGCATGGCCGGGACAGTCCAGGTTGAACATATCACGCTCGCGGATCACCCTGTGCTGCGGCACGAACACGTCGTCCACCACGATATCGTTGCTGCCGGTCGGGCACAGTCCCATCGTCCGCCAGGTATCGATGATCGCATAATCGCTGCGCGGCACGAGGAAGTTGTAGGGCTCGGGCTGACCGTCGCCATCGTCGGCCACCATGTTCGCGCCCAGGATGACCCACTGGCAATGCTCCGATCCGCTGGAAAAGGCCCAGCGCCCGCTGAAGCGATAACCGCCCTCAACCTTGGTCGCCTTGCCGGTGGGCATGTAGGAGGAACTGATCAGGACCGACGTGTCCGCGCCCCAGACGTCCTGCGCCGCCTGTGGATCGAACAACGCCAGCTGCCAGTTGTGGACCGCCACCACGCCATAGACCCAGGCACTGCCCATGCAGCCTTCCGCCAGGGCCTTAGCGACCTCACAGTAGGTCGCCGGCGACATTTCGTAGCCGCCGTAGCGGGCTGGCTGAAGAATGCGGAAAAACCCGGCCTCCTGGAACGCGGCGATGGTATCGGGAGACACCTGCCGGTTGCCGATTGCCTCCTCCTCGCGCGCCCGCAAAATTGGCACCATGGCACGAGCGCGAGCCACGAGCTCGTCCGGATCCGGATGCGTCGCAGAAGCGTCGCCCGGCGTCGGGTTTGAGGGGTCGTGATGCGCGCTCATCGTTCGGGACATGTCCAGCTCTCCTGTTCGGAAGCGAATCGCTTGGCTCGCCTCAACTGATAGCAGCATCGCCGCGAAACGTAAACAATACGGCATTTTCAATGATGATTGTTACATACAATATCCTAAATTTTCCCTCCAATTGAAACAAATAAATTGTTTAATTACAGCTTATTATGAAAGTTTTGGCGGCGGCGTTGGCACTGACGCCAATGGCACTCAAAACCCCCGCATGTCTGTTTCCTGTGGGTAACAATAGATCGTTATTGCGCCGCACTGTAAACTATGAGACACATATCTCCGACAACTCGTCCGATTGTGCCGACTAAGAATTGCACCACTGACAGGTTTAGGGAGAAAGCAGATGAAGTACTCGATCCGCGATGCGCGGTTTGCATCGCTGTTGTTTTCTTGCACCGCCATGACCGTCCCCACGTTCGCCGGTGCGCAGGAAGCGCGCTCCGCCCCGACGGAGGATTCCGCCGACCAGGGCATGGCCGGCGAAATCATCGTCACCGCAACCAAGCGCAACGAAAGTCTGCAAAGGATTCCCATCTCGGTCAGTGCCTTCACCGGCGAGCAGGTGGAGCGCCTGGGCATCACCGATACGACCCAGATCACGCAGCAGATCCCGTCATTGCGCGTGAACGCTTGGTCGCCGAACCTGACCATCTTCAGCCTGCGCGGCATTTCGCAGAGCAACTTTACCGACAATCTCGAAGCCCCCGTCGCCGTCTATCAGGACAACGCCTACATCGCCTCGATGAACGCGGTCGCCGGCCAGCTGTTCGATATCAAGCGCGTCGAAGTGCTGCGCGGACCGCAGGGCACGCTGTTCGGTCGCAACGCCACCGGCGGCCTGATCCATTACCTCAGCGAAGACGCCAGCAAGGATGAATTCAACGGCTATGCCATGGGCGAATATGGGCGCTTCAACGCCTGGTCGCTGGAAGGCGCGGTCGGCGGCGCCATCGCGCCGGGCCTCCGCTTCCGCGGCGCGGCGCGCGTGGAAAAGGCCGACGGCTACATCAAGTCGCGTGATACGCTGGACGGCGAGGGCAATCTCATCGCGCCCGGCAGCGGGCAGGATCTCGGCGGCAAGAACGGCTGGGCCGCCCGCATCAACATCCAGGCCGATCTTTCGCCCGATGCCACGCTCAGCCTGTGGTACAAGCATGCCGAGGACAACAACGTCGCCACCGGCGGCTATGTCTTTGAAAACTGCGTCTATCTCGCCAACGGATATTGCAACACCAGCGCAACCGGTCTCAGCGACGACCAGACCGGCGTGATCAATGGCGTGACCGGGCTCCCCGCCTCTCCGTGGGAGCATTTCGGCGAACGGCGCGGCTCGCTCAACCGCGTGATGAATTCCTATCAGGGTCAGCTCGACTGGAAGCTCGGCGACGTTCAACTGACGTCGATCACCAACTATCTGACGATGAACAAGACCTATGTCGAGGATGGCGATGCCCTGCCTTTCCTGATCGTCAACGTCGATACATTCGTCAAATTCAAGCAATTCTCGCAGGAATTGCGTCTTTCAGGAGACAGCGAGCCCCTGAAATGGCAGGTCGGCGCCTACTTCCTCGACATGAAGTATGACGGCCTGCATGGCGTCACCAACGCGCCGATCATCGACCTGGCGGTCGCCGGAAACGGGGGGTTCTCCGTCCCGACGGTGGATCAATTCTACAAGATATCGTCAAAGAACTGGTCGATCTTCGCGCAAGGCGACATCCGCTTCACCGATCGGCTGTCGCTCACCGTAGGCGGACGCTATTCCAAGGACAACAAGGCGATCGACTACGTCAACGTCCTCAGCGATCCCACCTACGCGCCCCAGCCCGATCCTGTCGTGCTCTTCACCGATAAGGATCTGGCCGCCGTGGTTCCGGGGGTGAACCGCGAAGTCTATTCCGACTGGGCCGCGCGGGTCTCGCTCAACTTCCAGGCAACGGCCGATACGCTGCTGTTCGCTTCGTGGAACCGCGGCATCAAGGGGGGCAACTGGTCACTCTCATCGAATATCGCGGCACAGGATTTCCGCCACCGGCCCGAGACGCTCAACAGCCTCGAAGCCGGCTTCAAGACTTCGCTGTTCGATCGCACGCTCCGGCTGAACGGCACGGTCTATCACTATATGTATGATGACTATCAGGCCTTCTCGCTCGCCGGCGGGGTGCCGCGTATCTACAATAGCGATGCGCACGCGACCGGCGCGGAACTGGAAGCCTTCTGGTCTCCCTCGCCACGCTTTGACGCCGTGTTCGGCGCCACCTGGGAAACGTCATCGGTCGACAGCATCCCGGCGACGGGCGTGCAGTTCGGCCCGGAATTCTTCCCGGGTGCGCCCGACACGCAATATTGCACCAACATCGGCGGGGCCTTCCGGTGCGAATTCCCGCAAGCCAACATCACCAAAGCCGAGTTGCCCAACGCCCCACGCTTCAGCTTCAACTATCTGTTGCGCTACAATGTCGACGTGGCCGGCGGCAATCTCGCGGCCCAGGTCGATGGGGTGTGGTATGATGACCAGTTCCTGGAAGTCACCAACGGCCTTGGCTCATTGCAGAAGGCCTACAACGTCACCAACGCGTCGCTGACCTACAAGCACAAAGGCACCGGTGCGTCGATCACCGCCTGGGGTCGCAACATATTCGACAAGGCCTATCGCGCTTATGCACTCAATCTGGGCATATTGGGGGTCACTTCCATCTATGCTCCGCCAACCACCTATGGCGTGACGTTGCGCGTCCCGTTCGGGGCGAACTGACCTATGCGCCTAAGCCGTTGGCGTTCACCAATGCGCGGAGAAGTTCCGCCAGCTCGCGCTTCTGCGAAAGCACTGGTCGCGTGGGCTTATCAGGCTGTTGAAGAAGTCGGTGGCGCTACAGGCTCGGACGTGTTTTCACCCTAGCACGGTCGTAATCTGAGGTTGCAAGGATGCTTGGAGCGGGCCGGCGTTCGAGAGGGCCTTCTCTTACACCGATCTGGAGAAGCGGGTGCGGACGGACAGACAAGATCAGGGGTCGTCTTCGGCGACGAGCGCATTCCGTCCCATCGGGGCCGGTCACGACAAGCCATCCGTCCCCGACCTGCGCCCGCTACCTTTCTGTAGCGAGATCATCGTTCGATATTGCATCGTCCGGCGCCGCCGAAAATGCCGCAACGCAAAAAACCGCTTGTTGCGAATCGAAAATCATGGCATTTCGGATTTAACGAATAATGATGTTCGTTGATATATTCCGGCTTCGTCCATCGGGGGGCGAGGTTTAGGTGGGCACTCCGTCAGGATAGGCCGAAGGCAAAGGTGCCGCCCCCGAGGATGTGAAGGCCGTCCCGCGTGGGCGGCTTTTTTGTTTCTGCATATCGCCGGAATGCCTGCTTCCAAAGGGGGCTTGAGGCTATGTGGAACACGCAATCTATATTGAAGACGGGAAGCACCCTGCTCGCTTCGGCGTGCATTGTCGCGATGGTCGGCGGCTGCGGCAGCAAGCCCGACGGCAACAGCGTGGCCCCGGTGGACATCGCCGAGGGCTCGGTCGAGAAGCCTAATCTGAAGCTTGGCTTCATCAAGCTGACCGACATGGCGCCGCTCGCAATCGCGAAAGAAAAAGGGTTCTTCCAGGAGGAAGGCCTGAACGTCACGCTCGAACCGCAAGCAAACTGGAAAGTGCTGCTCGACGGCGTGATCGGTGGACAGCTTGACGGCGCGCACATGCTCGCGGGCCAGCCGCTCGCCGCGACCATCGGTCTTGGCACAAAGGCGGACCTGATCGCGCCGCTCAGCCTGGACCTCAATGGCAATGCCATCACCCTGTCCAACAAGGTCTGGGGCATGATCTCCAAGGACCTGCCCAAAGGTCCGGACGGCAAGCCGACCCATCCCATTTCCGCTTCGGTGCTCAAGCCCGTGATCGCCAGCTTTCAGGCGCAGGGCAAGCCGTTCAAGATGGGCATGGTCTTCCCGGTGTCGACCCATAATTACGAACTGCGCTACTGGCTGGCCGCCGGGGGCATCAAGCCGGGCTATTATCTGCCGGGCGACGTCGCCGGCAATACCGACGCCGACATCCAGATTTCGGTGACGCCGCCGCCGCAGATGCCCGCGACGATGGAAGCCGGCACGATCGAGGGCTATTGCGTCGGCGAACCCTGGAACCAGGCTGCCGTGCAGAAGAAGATCGGCGTGCCTGTCATCACCGACGAGGAAATCTGGCACCTGAACCCGGAAAAGGTGTTCGGCCTGCGCAAGGATTTCGCGGAGAAATATCCCAAGACGGCCGCCGCCCTGATCCGTGCGATCATCAAGGCGCAGCAATGGCTGGACGCGGACGGCGGCAAAAACCGGGCGGAAGCGGTGAAGATCCTGTCACAGCCCAATTATGTGGGCGCGGACGCGGCGGTGATCGCGGCGTCGATGACCGGCAAGTTCACGTTCGAACCGGGCGACACGCGCCCCGCGACGGACTTCAACATCTTCTTCAACCACAATGCCGGCTATCCCTATTATTCCGACGCCATCTGGTACCTGACCCAGATGCGCCGCTGGGGCCAGATCGCCGAACAGAAGCCCGACCAGTGGTATGTCGACACCGCCAAGGCCGTCTATCGCCCCGACCTGTATCTGGCCGCGGCCAAGGCTCTGATCGCCAAGGGCGTGATCCCCGCCGACAGCGTGCCCGATACCGACGGTTTCAAGCCGGCGGACAGCGGCTTCATCGACGGCAAGACCTATGACGGCCACAAGCCCAACGCCTATCTCGACCAGTTCGCGATCGGCCTGAAGGGCAAGGCGACCGTCACCGCCGCCGGCGTCGCGTCCAACTGAACCACCCCATCACTGGAGACGGCATCATGAACCAGATGACAGCGCTTCGTGCCGATCGCGGCAATCCGGACGAAACCCTGACCTCCGGCCCGGAGGCCGTCTCCACCATTCATGCCCCACCCGCCGTGCCGGAGGAAAATCCCTTGACCCGTTCAACACCGCCGGCATGGATGAGGCGTTTCATCCCGTCCGGGTCCGACATCGCGAAGGCCGCCAAGAGCCTGATCGCGCCGGTCGCCGGCATCGTCCTCTTCCTCACCCTCTGGGCGGTGCTGGCACCGCAGGTACAAACCTCGCTAGGCGCCCTTCCCGGACCGGTGGCGGTGGCCGAGCAAGCCGGTGCGCTGTATGACGACTATCGCGCTACCGAACAGGCGAAGGCCGATTTCTACGCGCAGCAGGATGCGCGCAACCAGGCGCTGATCGCCGCCGGCCGACCGGCCGAGGTGCAGAATTTCCCCTATAGCGGGGCGCCCACCTTCATCGACCAGATCATCACCTCGCTCGAGACGGTCGCGCTCGGTTTTCTGCTCGCCACGGTTGTCGCCGTGCCGTTGGGGCTGGTGTGTGGCCTGTCGAAGCGGATCAATGCCGCGATCAATCCGCTGGTCCAGATATTCAAGCCGGTAAGCCCGCTCGCCTGGCTGCCCATCGTGACCATGGTGATTTCCGCGACCATGACCAGTCCCGATCCGATGCTGCCCAAGAGCTTCGTGATCTCGGCCATCGTCGTGATGCTCTGTTCGCTGTGGCCGACGCTGATCAACACCTCGGTCGGGGCGTCGTCGATCGACAAGGATCTGCTCAACGTCGGCCGCGTGCTGCGGCTGAGCTGGGGCGCGCAACTGACCCGTCTGATCCTTCCTTCGTCGCTGCCCTATATCTTCACCGGCATGCGCCTGTCGCTGGGGGTCGGCTGGATGGTGCTGATCGCAGCGGAAATGCTCGCCCAGAATCCCGGCCTCGGCAAGTTCGTGTGGGACGAATTCCAGAACGGGTCCAGCCAATCCCTGTCCCGCATCATGCTCGCGGTCATCATCATCGGCTTCATCGGTTTCGCGCTCGACCGGCTGATGGGCGCGCTCCAGGCCTTCGCCAGCCGCAACCACAAGGCCTGAACGGCAGACCGCAGCGTTTCTTCAAGGAAGGATCAGGCAAATGACGCCCATATTGCGCCTGCAAAATGTGTCGAAGGCCTATGTCGACGGCACGGGATCGACCACGGAAGTGCTGGACGGCATCAACCTGGACGTGGCCGAAGGCGAATTCATCGCCATCCTGGGCTTTTCCGGATCGGGCAAGACCACGCTCATTTCCACCATCGCCGGGCTGATCGAGCCGGACAGCGGCGAGATATTGGTCAAGGGCGTCCCGTGCAAGGGCCCCGGCGCCGACCGCGGGCTGGTGTTCCAGAGCTATTCGCTCTTCCCCTGGCTTACGGTGGAGGGAAATGTCCGGCTGGCGGTGGAAGCCGTGCACAAGAACCTGTCCCGGGCCGAACAGGCCGCGCTGGTGAAGGAAAAGGTCGAACTGGTCGGCCTGGGGCATGCGATGGATCGCAAGCCGGCCCAGCTTTCCGGCGGCATGCGGCAGCGTGTCGCAGTGGCGCGCGCGCTGGCGATGAAGCCGGAAATCCTGCTGCTCGACGAGCCCTTGTCCGCGCTCGACGCCCTGACCCGCGCCAAGTTGCAGGACGAGATCGACCGCATCCGCGCGGAGGAAAAGCGCACCATCATCCTGATCACCAACGACGTGGACGAGGCGCTGCTGCTCGCGGACCGGGTGGCGGTGCTGGAACCCGCGCCACGCGCCCGGATCGGCCGCATATTCGACGTGACCATCGCCCGCCCGCGCGAACGCACGGCATTGAACCATGACGCCCGCTATCAGGGGCTGCGCAACCAGATCGTCCAGTATCTGGGCGGCCTGAACGCGCACCAGAAGGATGCGGCCGGCGCGGATTCGGTTACCCTGCCCGATGTCACGCCGATCACCCTGCTCGCGCCGCCCAAGGCCTATCAGGACGCGGCCAGGACCAACATGGAACGCCGCTTCCTCGAGTTTT
Organism: Sphingobium sp. OAS761; assembly: GCF_024168485.1. Classification (GTDB taxonomy): domain Bacteria; phylum Pseudomonadota; class Alphaproteobacteria; order Sphingomonadales; family Sphingomonadaceae; genus Sphingobium. The sequence continues at coordinate 104,855 of NZ_JALJVY010000012.1, read as the reverse complement.
TCAACCTCAAGAAGGTCTATCCGACGCCCAAGGGGCCGCTGACCGTGGTCACCGACTTCAATCTGCTGATGAACAAGGGAGAATTCATATCCCTGATCGGCCATTCGGGGTGCGGCAAGTCCACCGTGCTGTCGATGGCGGCGGGTCTCAACGCCATCAGTGGCGGCGGCATCATCCTGGACGGACGCGAGGTCGATGTCGCCGGACCGGACAAGGCGGTGGTGTTCCAGGCGCCGTCGCTGATGCCGTGGCTGACCGCGCGGCAGAATGTGTCGATCGGCGTGGAGCGGGTCTATCCGCACACGTCCAGGGCCGAACGCAGCGACATCGTGGAATATTATCTGTCGCGTGTCGGACTGGGCGACGCCATGGACAAGCTGGCCGCCGACATGTCCAACGGCATGCGCCAGCGCGTCGGTATCGCCCGCGCCTTTGCCCTGTCGCCCAAGCTGCTGTTGCTCGACGAGCCCTTCGGCATGCTGGACAGCCTGACCCGATGGGACTTGCAGGATGTGCTGATGGAGGTGTGGGAGCGCACCAAGGTTACGGCGGTCTGCGTCACTCACGATGTCGATGAGGCGATATTGCTGGCGGACAAGGTCGTGATGATGACCAACGGGCCGCAGGCGACGATCGGCAAGATATTGGAGGTCGACCTGCCCCGGCCGCGCGACCGCAAGGCGCTGCTCGAACATCCGAAATTCTACGCCTACCGCGAGGAAGTGCTGCAATTCCTCGCCGATTACGAACACGGGGTTCAGGCGGACGCCGCCTGATCATCCCCGACGCAAGCCGTCCCCCCCAATGACGTAACCATGTTTCAGGGATGAGATGAGATGAAGAAAATTGCCTATCTGGGGACCGCCCTCGCCGCACTGGCTGTTTCGCCGGCTCTGGCCAAGACCTATCCCGTTGGCGAGGGTCTGACCCTGACGCCCAGTATCGATGCGCGGCTGCGCTATGAACATGTCGATCAGGACAATGCGCTGGACAATGCCGGCGCGCTGACGGTCCGCGTCCGTCCCGGCCTCACGCTGGGCACCAGCAGCGGCTTTTCGGTGCTGGTCGAAGGCGAAGGCCTGCTCGCCATTTCTGAAAAATATAACAGCACCACCAATGGCAAGACCGGCTTTTCGGCCGTTCCCGACCCGCAGAACATCGAACTGAACCGCGCCCAGATCCAGTATAAGGGCAAGGGATTCACCCTGACCGGGGGTCGCCAGCGCATCAACCTGGACGACCAGCGTTTCGTCGGATCGGTCGGCTGGCGCCAGAATGAACAGACGTTCGACGCCGTGACGGGCGAAGCGACCGTCGGGCCGGTGATGCTGAACGCCACCTATGCCTGGTCGGACCGCACCATCTTCGGCATCGATGCCGGCCCGCGTGAGGCGTTCAGCGGCAATTACTTCTTCCTGGGCGCCGGAGCGAAGGCCGGACCGGTGACGTTCAAGGCCTTTTCCTACCTGCTGGACCAGGACGAGGCCGCGCGCCTGACCATGTCGAGCCAGACCTACGGACTGCGCGCCGGCGCCGCCCTGCCGATATCCAAGATTGCCAAACTCAGCCTGACCGGCAGCTATGCCCATCAATCCGATTATCAGCAGAACCCGGTCAGCTATTCCGCCGACTATTATATGGGCGAGGTCGCCCTGTCGGTGCGCAACGTCACATTGACCGGCAATTATGAAGTTCTGGGCTCCGACAAGGGCGCCTTCGCTTTCCAGACGCCGCTGGCCACCGGGCACAAGTTCCAGGGCTGGGCCGACCTGTTCCTGACCACCCCGGCCAAGGGCGTACGCGACCTTAATGCCGGCCTGTCGGCGAAGTTCCCCAAGCAGAAGGCCCTGCCGGGCCTGAACGCCGCGGTCATCTACCATGATTTCCGCAGCGACGTGGGCAGTCTTCACTACGGCACCGAATGGGACGCCCAGATCGGCTTCAAGGTCTGGAAGACCGCCCTCCTCCTCAAATATGCCGACTACAACGCCAAGGCGTTCGGGGTCGACACCAAGAAACTCTGGATCCAGCTCGACTGGGCCTATTGACGAAAGGCCGAAGCCATGACTGCCCAAGCGTCCATTTCGACCCCCGGCGAAAAACTCGTCGTCATCGGCAACGGCATGGCCGGGTGCCGCGCGGTCGAGGAGATACTGGCACGCGATGCGAACCGTTTTTCCATCACCATTTTCGGTGCGGAACCGCGCGTGAACTACAACCGCATCATGCTCTCGCCCGTACTGGCGGGGGAAAAGACGTTCGAGGACATCGTCCTGAACGGGCAGGACTGGTATGACGATAACGGCATCGAACTGGTGTCGGGCGACCCCGTGGTCGCCATCGACCGGGCGGCGAAGACCATCGCCACCCGGTCGGGCAGGATCACGCCCTACGACAAGCTGCTGATCGCCACCGGTTCCGATCCCTTCATCATTCCCGTGCCGGGCAAGGACCTGCCAGGAGTCGTTACGTTCCGCGATCTCGATGACGTGGACAAGATGTTGGCCGCCGCAGGCCTGGGGGGGAATGCGGTGGTCATTGGCGGTGGCCTGCTGGGCCTCGAAGCGGCGCATGGACTCGCCCTGCGAGGCATGCAGGTCACCGTCATCCATCTGATGCCCACCCTGATGGAGCGGCAGCTGGACGAAGCGGCGGGCTGGCTGCTCAAGACCGCGCTGGAAGGGCGCGGCCAGACCATTCTGACGGGCGCCGATACGGCCGAGATCGTCGGCGACGGCAAGGTCCAGGCAGTGCGGCTGAAGGACGGACGCGAAATCCCCGCCGACATCGTCGTGATGGCGGTGGGCATCCGCCCGAGCGTCGGCCTGGCGCGCGAGGCCGGCCTGGCCATCGGCCGGGGCATCCAGGTCGACGACCATATGGTGACGGCCGACCCCGACATCCTGGCCGTGGGCGAATGCGTCGAACATAACGGCATGGTCTACGGGCTGGTGGCGCCGCTGTTCGACATGGGGCGCGCGCTGGCCGACGGCCTGACCGACCAGCCCAGCGGCTATCCGGGTTCGGTCACCTCGACCAAGCTGAAGGTCGCGGGGCTGGATGTCTTTTCCGCCGGCGACTTCTCCGGCGGCGAAGGCTGCGAGGACATCGTGCTGCGCGACGCCACGCGCGGCATCTACAAGCGCGTCATCGTCAAGGATGACCGGATCGTCGGCGCCGTTCTTTACGGCGACACGGCCGACGGCGGCTGGTATTTCGACCTGCTGAAGCGGGAAGAGAATGTCAGCGACATTCGCGACGCGCTGATCTTCGGTCAGGCCTTCGCCAGCGGCGGAGGCGCCGGCGCAAACCCTATTGATGCCGTTGCGGCGCTTTCCGGCGAGGCGGAGATTTGCGGCTGCAACGGCGTATCCAAGAGCAAGGTCATGGCCTGCATCGCGGGCGGCGCCCATACGCTCGACGCCGTGCGGTCGGGCTGCAAGGCATCCGCCAGCTGCGGATCGTGCACCGGGCTGGTCGAGAACCTGCTCGCCTTCGCCATGGGCGACGACTATGCCGGCGAGCGCGACAACAAGCCGATGTGCAAATGCACCAGCTTCACCCATGAGGATGTGCGCGCGGCGATCCTGGAAAAGGCGCTGAAGGAAATCCCGGCGGTCATGCAGGCCCTGTCCTGGAACACCCCGGACGGCTGCTCATCCTGCCGCCCGGCGCTCAATTACTATCTGCTTTGTGCCTGGCCGGCCGAGCATCAGGAAGACCCGCAGAGCCGCTTCGTCAACGAACGGATGCACGCCAACATCCAGAAGGACGGCACCTATTCGGTGGTGCCGCGCATGTGGGGTGGCCTGACCAACCCCAGGGAATTGCGCGCGATCGCCGATGTTGTCGAAAAATACGACGCGCCGATGGTGAAAGTGACCGGCGGCCAGCGGCTCGACATCTTCGGCATCAAGAAGGAAGATCTGCCGGCCGTCTGGGCCGACCTCAACGCCGCCGGCATGGTATCGGGCCATGCCTATGGCAAGGCGCTGCGCACGGTGAAGACCTGCGTCGGGTCCGACTGGTGCCGGTTCGGCACGCAGGATTCGACCGGCCTTGGCGTCCAGATCGAAAAGATGACGTGGGGATCGTGGATGCCCCACAAGTTCAAGATCGCCGTTTCGGGATGTCCCCGCAACTGCGCGGAAGCCACGATCAAGGACTTCGGCGTCGTTTGCGTCGATTCCGGCTATGAACTCCACATCGGCGGCAATGGCGGCATCCACCTGCGCGGCACCGACATTCTGTGCAAGGTCGCGACCGAGCAGGAAGCGCTCGATTATTGCGCGGCCTTCATCCAGCTCTATCGTGAGGAAGCCCGCTATCTCGACCGGACCGCCCCCTGGGTCGAGCGCGTCGGTCTCGATTATGTGAAACGGCGCATCGTCGAGGATAATGTCGGACGCGAGGCTCTGCGCGCGCGCTTCCTCCATGCGCAGACCTATCTGCAAGTGGATCCCTGGGCCGAGCGGGCGGCCGGCAAGGAAGCCCATCTACACCAGCATCTGGCCGAAATCCGGCCCTTCGCCGTGGTGGGAGGCTGAACCATGCCGCATTCCGCACTCTGGCTCGACGTCGGCCCCGTCGAACAGCTTCCTGCGCTCGGCGCCCGCACCCTGCCGGTTCAGGGCGGGCAGGAAATCGCGATCTTCCGCACCGCCAATGGCGATGTCTACGCGCTGCGGAACCGGTGCCCGCACAAGCAGGGACCGCTAAGCCAGGGCATCGTCCACGACACCACGGTGACGTGCCCGCTGCACAACTGGCGCATCAGCCTGGTGACCGGACAGGCGCTGGGCGACGATGTCGGCTGCGTGCCGACCATACCGGTCAAGATCGACGGCGGCCGTATCCTCATCGGCCGCACCGAAGCTCTGGCGGGCGCGACCTGAACCACCGCGCATCGCCCATCAACGAAAACAGCAAGAGGACGACCACGGGTTCTGAAAACAGGGAAGGAAGACAATCATGGCGTATCTGGCCCCAAGCGAATTTGTCACCAAATTGATCGACGCGGGCGAATCCAAAATCCTGATGTCGACGAAGGACACACTCGTCCGCTCCTACATGGCCGGGGCGACCCTTGCGCTGGCGGCGGCGTTCGCGGTGACGATCAATGTCCAGACCGGCCAGCCCCTGGCCGGGGCGGTCCTGTTTCCGGTCGGCTTTTGCATGTTGTACCTTTTGGGTTATGATCTGCTGACCGGCGTGTTCGTGCTTGCCCCGCTCGCGGTGTGGGACAAGCGTCCGGGGTGCACGTGGGGCGGCGTCGCCCGCAACTGGTCGCTTGTCTTCCTGGGCAATTTCGCGGGCGCGCTCACCACCGCCGTGCTGATGGCGATCTACTTCACCTACGGATTCGCGGCCGAACCGAGCGAGGTGGGGCAAAAGCTGGCGGGCACCGGCGTGGCGCGCACGCTGGGTTACGAGAAATATGGCCTGGCGGGCTGGCTGACCATTTTCGTGCGCGGCATGCTGTGCAACTGGATGGTCTCCACCGGCGTGGTGGGCGCCCAGATCTCGACCAGTGTCAGCGGCAAGGTAATCGCGATGTGGATGCCGATCATGTTGTTCTTCTACATGGTGTTCGAACATTCGATCGTGAACATGTTCCTTTTTCCGACCGCGCTGATGCTCGGCGGGAACTTCACCATCGGCGACTATTTCCTGTGGAACGAGATTCCCACCGTGCTGGGCAATCTGGTCGGCGGCCTGACCTTCACAGGCCTGATGCTCTACACCACCCATGCCCGCACGGCGCCCAAGCGGGCCGCCAGGCCGACGGCATAAGCGAGTTTCGGGGCGCTGCTTGCGAAAGTGGCGCCCCGGACCGGCATGTCCCGCAGGCTGACCATAGAAACCGGCGCCTTCAGCGCGGCCGGCGCCAAGGCCGAAAATCAGGATTTCCACGGCATCCTGATCCCCGAAGATGCGTTGCTGGCGAGCAAGGGCATCGCCATGGCGGTGGCGGACGGCATCAGCACCAGCGCCCTGGGCGCGGTCGCCGCGGAAACGGCGGTCAAGAGTTTCCTTTCCGATTATTATGCGACGTCCGAAGCATGGTCGGTGCAGTCGTCCGCCCGCAGGGTGATCGCCGCCACCAACAGTTGGATGCACGCGCAGAATGTCATGGCGCGCGGCATTCCCGCGACCGACGCCGAGCGCGAGCAGGGCATGATCTGCACCCTGAGTGCCATGGTCATCAAGTCGCGTGCCGCGCATCTCTTCCAGATCGGCGATTCGCGCGTCGCGCGGCTGGCCGACGGCACGGTCGAGGCGCTGACCCCGCTGCATCGCGTCGACCTTGGCGGCGGCGAAACCTATCTGGGTCGTGCGATGGGCGCCGATCGGCATGTCGAGATCGATCATGTGCGGGTTGCCCTGAAAGAGGGCGACGTCCTGCTACTGACGACGGACGGGGTGCATGACGTCCTCACCGATGCGCGGATCGCGCTCTTGCTGCCCGACGGTGCCGGGCTGAACGAGGCGGCGCGCGCCATTTGCGAGGCTGCGGTCGCCGCCGGTGCCATGGACAATGTGACCTGCCAGATCGTCCGCATCCTGAGCTTGCCCGAAGCCCGGCTGGACGATGTCGTGGCTGACGGCGCGATCCTGCCGCCCGCGCCCCCGCTGCAACCCGGTGCCCTGTTCGAAGGCTATCGCATCCTGCGCGAACTCCACGCCGGCAGCCGCAGCCATGTCTATCTGGCGGAGGATGCCGTGGACGGCACCAAGGTCGTACTCAAGCGGCTGTCGACCGAACATGCGGCCGACCCGGCGCGGGTCCAGGCGCTGCTGCTGGAGGAATGGATCGCGCGGCGCACGCTCAACCCCCATCTGCTGGGCGCACCGGCCGGCCGCCATGCGCGCCGCCACGCCTATGCGGTCAGCCATCATGTCGCGGGCCAGACGCTCGACTCCTGGCTGAACGACCATCCGCGGCCCGACCTGCTGATGGTGCGCAGCATCGTCGCGCAGGTGGCGAAAGGCCTGCAAGCGTTGCACCGGCGCGAAATATTGCACCGTGACCTGCGCCCCGCCAATATCCTGGTCGACGCGGACGGCACGGCACGGATCATCGATTTCGGGTCGGCGCAGGTCGCGGGACTTGAGGATATCTGCCCACCGGAACTGGACGCCGCCCATGCCGGGACCATGCAGTTCAGCGCGCCGGAACTTTATCGCGGCGAAGCTGCCAGCCGCCGGTCGGACCTCTTCTCGCTGGGCGTGGTCACCTATTATCTGCTGACGGGGGCCTTGCCCTATGGCCCGCGCCTGGCGCAGGCGACCGCGCCGTCCGCGCTGCGGGGCATGCGCTATATTTCCGCCCGCTCCTTCAACGCCGACGTGCCGCCCTGGATGGACAGCGCCATCGCCCGTGCCGTCGCGCTGGACCCGGATGCGCGCTATGACGAATTGTCGGAATTCACCTTCGACCTGTCTCACCCCAACCCAGCGCTGCCCGCCGTCACGGCGCCGCGCGAACGCCCTCACCGCCCCGAACGCCTTTGGCAGGCGATCAGCCTGCTGCTGTTCCTCGCCCTGCTCATGCTGCTGTGGGGCCGCGTCCAGATTTACCTGCCGGAATGAAGGGAGATACGACCATGATGACCAAGGCCGACGTCACCGAAATCATCTATGAACGCAAGCGCGCCGCGGGTTTGACCTGGGCAGGCATCGCCGAAAGCATCGGCCTGTCGGAAGTGTTCACCACCTCCGCCTGCCTCGGCATGAATTCCCTGCCGCGCGACAAAGCGGACAGGCTGGTCGCGGCGCTGGGCCTGCCGCAGGAGGCCGCGGCGATACTGGCGGATTATCCCACCAAGATATTCTCGCAGCAGGTGCCGACCGACCCGTGCATCTATCGCTTCCACGAAATCGTCGGCGTCTATGGCCAGACACTGAAGGAACTGATCCAGGAAAAGGGCGGCGACGGCATCATGAGCGCGATCGATTTCGAGATGCATGTCGATAAGGTCGCGCACGAAAAGGGTGATCGCATCCAGGTCACGATGAGCGGGAAGTTCCTGCCCTATAAAAGCTGGTGAAGCGGCGGATGTGGAACGCGGCGATCCGACAGTCCGCCTTTGCATCCGCGCCCCGACCGGTTAAGCCGGACCCGAACTGACAGGGGAACCGCCCGGCATGAAGGCCGATTGCGAAACGATTGCTGGCAGGCGCGTGCTGTTCCTGATGGCGGCCGACGCGGAATATGGGCCGCACCTGCGACAGCGGTTCACGCCTTTGATGACCGGCGTCGGCCCCGTCGAGGCGGCGCTGACGGCCGGCGCGGCGTTGCACGACCTGTCGCGCCGCAAGGCCTTGCCCGACCTGGTCCTGTGCCTGGGGTCGGCGGGATCGCGCACCTGTCTGCTGGGCGAGATTTTCCAGGTTTCCAGCGTATCCTGGCGCGACATGGACGCATCGCGCCTGGGCTTTACGAAGGGCGTGACGCCTTTTGTCGATCATCCGGTGGACGTGCCGTTGGCCACGCCCCTGCCCATCCCGGCGGCGCGGCTGTCGACCGGCGCGAATATCGTGGGCGGCGAGGAATTTGCCGGTATCGACGCCGACATGGTCGATATGGAGACATTCGCCATAGCCCGCGCCTGCGCGCGCCACGGCGTGCCGCTGGCGGGACTGCGCGGCATTTCCGACGGGCCCGGCGAAATCGATCATATCGACGGCTGGATGGAATTGCTGGGCCTGATCGACGAGCGACTGGCGGCGGCGGTCGACCTGTTGCCCGACGCGCTGGCGCGCGCAGCCTGATCAGGCCCCGATCCGCCTAATCCCCGTCAAAGACGATGATGGCCTGCGCCGCGACGCCCTCTGCCTCCAGCGCGGCCATGCCGCCCAGGTCGGGCAAGTCGACGGCGAACAACGCCATCAGCACGGCAGCGCCCTGTTCGCGCAACAATTGCGCCGCGGCGATGGCGGTGCCGCCGGTCGCGATCAGGTCGTCGACCAGGATCACGCGCGTCCCTTCGGGCACCTGGCCTTCGTGCAGTTCAAGGCGGTCGGTGCCATATTCCAGTACATAATCGATGCCGACCGTCCTGCCCGGCAGCTTGCCCGCCTTGCGCACCGGCACGAAGCCCTTGCCCAGCGCTTGCGACAGGGCCGCACCCAGTATGAAGCCCCGCGCCTCTATCCCCACGAACAGATCCGGGTCGAGCGGCCGGGCTATCGCAGCCATCCGCTCAACCAGCTCGGCAAAACCGGCACCATCGGCCAGCAAGGTGGTGACGTCCCGGAACTGGATGCCCGGCTTGGGAAAATCGGGAATGGTGCGCACCAGCGCGACCAGGCTGTCGATACTCATCCCGTCTCCATAAGGAAAGGGCGCGGTTCCCTCAAGAAACCACGCCCTTTGATGTTTCCGGCGAAAGGCCTCTTCAGGCCCTCTTCTTCTTGTCCGCCCAGATGTTCTGATAGGACATATAGGCCAGACCCGTCGCGATCAGCAGGAAAACCAGCGTCGCCAGACCCGCGCGGCGGCGGTTTTCCAGCTTCGGCTCGGCCGTCCACGTCAGGAACGCGGCGACGTCCTGCGCCATCTGGTCGACCGTCGGCTTCGTCCCGTCGCCATAGGTCACCTGGCCCTCGGCCGTCAGCGGCGGCGCCATGGCGAGGTTCAGGTTGGCGAAATAGGGATTGAAGTGCAGCCCTTCCGGCGTCTTGGCGTCCGGGAACTCCTTGAGCAATTCCTCACCCTTGGCGTTCTTGTATCCCTGCTGGTCGCGGAAGCCGGTCAGCAGCGAATAGACATAGGCCGAACCATGATGCCGCGCCTTGGTCATCAGCGAAAGATCGGGCGGGATCGCGTTGTTGTTCGCCGCAGCCGCCGCGACGTTGTTCGCGAAGGGCTTGGGGAAATGATCGGCCGGAACCGGGTCGCGGGTCGAAGCCTCGCCGGTCTTGGGGTCGACGTCGGGAGTCTTGATCGCCCACTGTTTGGCGATCGCCTTCACCTCGGCCTCGTTATAGCCGATCGCTTCCAGATCGCGGAAAGCGACGAACTTCAGGCTGTGGCAGGCCGAGCAGACTTCCTTGAACACCTGGAAACCGCGCTGGAGCTGGCGGTTGTCATATTTGCCGAAGGGGCCGTCGAACGAGAATTCGACATGCTTCGGGTTCAGATGAAACTCTTGCTCCACCGTGGGCTGCGGCGGTTCCGACACATAGGCGGCGGCGCCGACCAGGAAGGAGATCAGCAGCCATCCGGCAAAGAAGAGCCCGACGAGAAATGCGCCGATGCGAACCATGACTGTCTACCCCCCTTATTCGGCCGGGACCGCGGCGGATTCGCCGTCAGCCGTGGCATATTTGGCCAGTACCGCATCGGTGATCGAATTGGGCAGCGGCAGTGGTTTTTCAAAGCGCGAGATCAGCGGCAGGATGATCAGGAAGTGCGCGAAATAATAGGCGCCCGCGACCTGCGAGATCATCACATAGGGTTCAGCCGCGGGTGCGCCGCCGCAATAGCCCAGGATCAGCACGTCGATCAGCAGGATGTAGAAGAACTTCCTGAACACCGGGCGATAATGGCCCGAACGCACCGGCGAGGTATCCAGCCAGGGCAGGAAGAACAGCATCAGGATCGCGCTGAACATCGCGAGCACGCCCAGCAGCTTGGCCGGCACGAAGAAGAAGTCCACCGTGAAGGCGCGCAGGATCGCGTAGAAGGGCCAGAAATACCATTCGGGCACGATGTGTGCGGGCGTCGAGAGCGGGTTCGCCTCGATATAATTGTCCGGATGCCCCAGGAAATTGGGCGCGAAGAACAGCATCAGCGCGAAGCAGATCAGGAATATGCCGACGCCGAAGCCGTCCTTGGCGGTGTAATAGGGATGGAACGGGACGGTGTCCTGCGGCCCCTTCACTTCCACGCCGGTGGGGTTCGAGCTGCCCGGAATATGCAGCGCCCAGATGTGCAGGATGATGACACCCGCGATCACGAAAGGCAGCAGGAAGTGCAGCGAGAAGAAGCGGTTGAGCGACGCGTTACCCGGCGCGAAACCGCCGAGCAGCCAGGTCTGGATCGGCTCGCCCACCACGGGGATGGCGCCGAACAGGCCGGTGATCACCTTCGCGCCCCAGTAGGACATCTGGCCCCAGGGCAGAACATAGCCCATGAAGGCGGTCGCCATCATCAGCAGGAAGATGACGAGGCCCAGCAGCCACACCATTTCACGAGGCGCCTTGTAGGAGCCGAAATAGAGGCCGCGGAAAATGTGGAGATAGACGACGATGAAGAAGAAGCTGGCTCCGTTGGCATGCGCATAGCGCATCAGCCAGCCGGCGTTCACGTCGCGCATCGTCTGTTCAACGGTGCTGAAGGCGACCAGATCGTTGGCACCATAATGCATCGCCATGATGACGCCGGTCACGATCTGGATCACCAGCGCAAGGCCGGCGAGCACACCGAAATTCCAGAAATAGTTGAGGTTGCGAGGCACCGGATAGCCGGCGCCGATCGCGTTGTAGACGAGGCGCGGCAGCGGCAGCTTCTCGTCCATCCACTGCATCACGGGATGCTTGGGAGCATAATGTTCAGCCCATGGAAAGCTCATGACGGTCCCCCTCAGCCCACGAGAATGGCGGTGTCGGAAGTGAAGCTGTACTTCGGCACTTCCAGATTCTTGGGGGCAGGCCCCTTACGGATACGGGCGGCGGTGTCGTAGGACGAACCGTGGCAGGGGCAGAAATAGCCGCCGAATTCGCCGCGATTCTCGCCTTCGCCCGCGCCCAGCGGCACGCAGCCCAGATGGGTGCAGACGCCCATGGTGATGAGCCACTGCTTCTTGCCGTCGACGGTGCGTTCCTCCAGCGTCTGGGGATCGCGCAGGGTCGACATGTCGACCTTGTCCGCTTCGGCGATTTCCTTGTCGGTCAGCTGCCGCACGAACAGCGGCTGCGACCGGAAGGTCGTCTTGATCGCCTGGCCCGGCTGGATCGCCGAAAGGTCCACCTCGGTCGACGCCAGCGCCAGCACGTCCGCGCTGGGGTTCATCTGGTCGACGAGCGGCAGCACGACGGCAACGGCGCCGACTCCCGCAAAACTCACCGCAGCGATGTTGATGAAATCGCGGCGGCGCACCCCTTCTCCGCCGGTTAGGCCCGTGTCGTCCGTATGTTCAACGCTCGCCATGCACCTCTACCCTTGCAAGAACGTCCCTGATTCCGCCGCATTGCCGTGACCGACCCTGTTTATCAAGGGGTTCAGAGGGTGCCATACGCGCACGGCCCCCGCCTTCCCCCCGGCGTGGTTCGCGGGCCTGATAACCGGACTGCCCGCTCTTTGCCAACAGCAAACTCGCGTCCCCTATGACAATTTGCCGCAGTGCATTAAAGCGCCTGCCATGCGTATAGCCCTGTACCAGCCCGAAATAGCGGGCAATGTCGGCGCGATCCTGCGCCTCGCCGCCTGCTTGGCGGTGCCCGTGGACATCATCATGCCGACCGGATTCGCCTTTTCCGATGCGCGCCTGAAGCGGGCGGCGATGGATTATGGCGCCGCCGCCGACGTCACGCGCCACGCCAATTTCGCGGCCTTCGACGCCGCGCGCCGCGCCGCCGGCAGCCGTTTGCTGCTGATGAGCGCCCATGCGTCCCGTAAATTGCCGGAGGTGCGGTTCGAGCCTCAAGACGTGCTGCTGATGGGGTCGGAAAGTGCGGGCGTGCCCGATGACGTGCGCGACATGGCCGACATCCGCGTGCGCATTCCGATGGCGCCGGGATTCCGGTCCTTGAACATTGCCGTGTCCACGGGCATCGCCGTCGCCGAGGCGCTGCGCCAGACCGGAGGGTTTCCCGAATGACTGCCATCAATCCCGTTCCCGCCGTCCCCTTTCCGCTGGACGCCCGCCAGCAGGCCGCCCGCGCCTGGTTCGAATCGCTGCGCGACCGGATCTGCGCCCAGTTCGAATCCATCGAGCGGGACGCGGGCAGCGATGCGGCCTTCGCCTTTACCCCTTGGGACCGGGAAGCCGAGGGGCAGGCACCGGGCGAAGGCGGCGGGGGCGTGCGCGGCGTCATGAAAGGCAGGATTTTCGAAAAGGTGGGCGTCAACGTGTCCACCGTCGGCGGCGAATTCGCCCCCGGCTTCGCCCAGACCATCCATGGAGCGGGAGACAATCCGGCTTTCTTCGCGACCGGCATCAGCCTGGTCGCGCACATGGCCAATCCGCACGTGCCTGCCGTCCACATGAACACCCGCTATCTGGTGACGACGAAAAGCTGGTTCGGTGGCGGCGCCGACCTCAACCCGCCCCTGCCGCGCGCCGAGGATACCGCCCTTTTCCATGCGGCGTTCAAGGCTGCGTGCGACGCGCATGATCCGGACCATTATCCGCGGTTCAAGGCGTGGGCGGACGAATATTTCTTCATTCCCCATCGCGGTGTCCATCGCGGCGTCGGCGGCATCTTCTACGATCATCTCGAATGCGCCGACGATGCCGGTTTCGACGCGAACTTCGCTTTCACCCGGTCGGTGGGCGAGGCGTTTCTGGAGGCGTTCGCGCCCATCGTGCGGCAGCGCATGGGCGAGGCGTGGAGCGATGCCGATTATCGCACCATGCTGGAATGGCGCGGGCGTTACGCCGAATTCAATCTGGTACACGACCGCGGCACGCTTTTCGGGCTCAAGACGGGCGGCAATATCGACGCCATATTGATGAGCCTGCCCCCCATGGCGAGCTGGAGCTGAGCGCATGCCGCTGACCCCGGTGGACCCGGCGATGGTCGCGACCATCGTTACCCATCTGGACATGCGCGCGCGTCCGCGCCCCGCGCCGATCCCGCCCGCACCGTTGCGCCTTGCGCGATGGAAAACGCCGCCGCTCGACGCCTATCGCGCGCTGTTCCGACGCGTTGGCGAGCCGTGGCTGTGGTTTTCCCGCCTGGTGATGCCGGATGCCAAACTGGCCGGGATCGTGCACGACCCGGCGGTGGAGGTCTATGCCGTCTCCGATCCGCGCGGCGCGCAGGTCGGCCTGCTGGAACTGGACTTCCGCTCCCTGCCCGATTGCGAACTGGCCTTTTTCGGGCTGGTTCCACAACTGACGGGCAAGGGGTTCGGCCGCTGGCTGATGGCGCAGGCCCAGTCTCTGGCCTGGCGCAAGGGCGTCGATCGTTTCTGGGTCCACACCTGCACGCTGGACAGCCCATCGGCACTCGGCTTCTACATCCGTTCAGGCTTTGCCCCCTTCGCGCGCGAAATCGAAACCTTCGCCGATCCGCGACTCGCGGGACTACTCCCGCGCGAAGCCGCGCCCCATATCCCGCTGCTGGATCAGGTCGCCGAAGCCTGACGATAAAGGCGGGCAAGCATCACCAGCATATAGACCTGGACGATGGCGGACACGGCGGCGCCCGCGATGCCGCCGACCAGCCGGGCTCCGTCGCTGCCCGCGACCAGTCCCCCCAGCAGGCCAAGCACCGCCTGCGCCGCCGACCCGGCGATGGTCGACAACAGCATGACAGCGAACAGGAAGCCGCAAATGCGCCAGAAATGGCCCCGTGTCAGGGCCCAGGCGCGACGCAGCGACGGCACGATCCCCAGCGTGTCGTCGATCACCACCGGATTGAGCAGGGCCAGCCGCGATCCGGCAAACAGGCCGACGCCGATCAATATCGCGAGCACGCCGGGAAAGCCCGCCACCAGCATGACCGGAACCGACAGCAGCAGGATGACCGCGAACAATGCAACGCCCGCGATCAGGCTGGTGGCGACCAGCACAGGCAATCGGTGCAGCGCCAGCTTCAGTGCCTCCGCCACGCTGATGCCCGGCCGCAGCGAAAGCGCGAACAGAGTCAGAGATCCAAACCAGATGAGCAGGATGGTGAGCAGCAGGCTGGCCCAATAGCTGGCAGGGACGTCCGGCATCGGCCCCTTGGGCGCGGACGACCATGCCGCGAGTTCCGGCGGCGTCATTTCCTGGAGGATGACCACCGGAAACGCGACGAACAGCAGCGCGACGGGTAGGAGCAGGGTCGCTTCGCGCGCGACGAAGGCGACAGCCTCCTCCCACGCCTTGCCGATCGACATTGTCGCCATATCTGTGATGCCTGCCTGTTCCGGAATTGCGGCCGAGACTTGATCGCTCGCCGCCGCCGAGTCAAGGAAGCGACCATGCCCGACCCGTACACGCCCGCCCCGCCCTTTCCCGAATCGGTCGAATGGCGCGTGGCGCAGGCACCCGTCCCCTATCCCGACGCACTGGCCGACATGGAGGCGCGCGCGGCAGCGATTTTCGCGGGCGACACGGGCGAGCGCGTCTGGCTGCTGGAACATCCGCCGCTCTATACGGCGGGCACCAGCGCCGATCCCGCCGAACTTCTCGATCCGCGCTTTCCGGTCCATGCGGCGGGACGCGGGGGACGCTACACCTATCACGGGCCGGGACAGCGGATCGGCTATCTCAGCATCGACCTGCGCGACCGGGGACGGGACGTGCGCAATTTTGTTCATCATCTGGAAGGGTGGATGATCGCCGCGCTAGGCGACCTGGGCATCGCGGCGCGTCGGGCGGAGGGTCGAATCGGGATCTGGACGGATGATCGACAGGGGCGTGAGGCGAAGATCGGGGCGCTGGGCATCCGGGTCAGGCGCTGGGTGACGCTGCACGGCTTTTCGATCAACGTCGATCCCGACCTGTCCCACTTCGGCGGCATCATACCATGCGGTATCAGCGACTATCCGGTGACCAGTGTCGCGGCCTTGGGAGGAAATGCGTCGATGGCTGCGCTCGACGCGGCGCTAAAGGCCCATTTTCCCGCCTTTCTCAGCAGCCTGGCCCGATGCGGCACAGGACTTGAGCAATGCGGAACGGGCCGCTAGGGTCGCGCACTTCGCCGGGTGGGGGGACGCCGGGCACCGATTTGCAAGGAGACCTGGATGCGCCACTCGTTGAAATCCATCGGCCTGCTGTTTGCCGGATGCGCAGCGCTGGCCGGCTGCGGCGGCGACGACAAGCCGGGCAACATGGTGCAGATGAAGGATATGGAAGTTGTTGACGGCACGGCCACCGATGCCATGACCGACCTGGACGGCGTGCAGAGCGAAGGTGTCTCGGCCGCGCTGCCGGATGGCAATGCCGCGAGCAACTCCAGCGCGGCGCCCGCAGCCGCCGCCAAGCCGGCGGAAGACGACGAGGTCGTCGCCGATCAATGACAGGATGCCGGTTCAGCTCCGGTATAGGCGAATAGCATGATCCTGCGCACATCTTGTCTTGTCAGCATGACCCTCTGGAGAGGTTAGTTTCATGACCGTCCCGCCATCCCTCCGCCGCCTCGCGCTGATTTGCGCCGCCGGTATCCTGCCGCTGACGACACAGCCGGCAGCCGCGCAATTCTACTGGTCGCCCCCGGACATGTCCGCAGCGCCGCTTACCGACGCGGACGCGGCCACTGCGCTGGGCCTGCCCGGCGCGAATGCGGCGGAAATCAAGGCCGGGCTGGCCTGGAACCTCCGCGCGGCGCTGAACGTCGCGGCCCTGCAATGCCAGTTCGAACCGACGTTGCTGACGGTCGGCAACTATAATGCGATGATCGCCCACCATGATGCGGAACTGGACGCTGCGCAGGCAACGCTGCTGGGCTATTTCCAGCGCACCGCGGGCAAGGGCCGGGCCGGACAGTCCGCCGCCGACATGTATAATACCCGCATCTATTCGGGCTATTCGACGGTGCAGGCGCAGAGGGGCTTCTGCCAGGTCGCCGGTCAGGTCGGCCGTGACGCGATCTTCGCCGATCGCGGCACGCTGAACGACGTGGCGCGAAAGGGGCTGGGTTCGATCCGCAAGTCGCTCGTCGCTGCGGGAGAACAGGCCTATGGCGTGCCCGGCGACGACTATGCGATCGCCCTGCCGTCCTTCGACCCGAAATGCTGGAAGAAGGGCGTGCTCGTGCCGGTTTGCCATCAGGCCTACAACGACAAGGTCGTCACGCGCCCCTGACAGGCGTTCAGCGCAGGCCCAGATATTTGTGGGCCTGTACCGTGAGCCGCCATTGGGGGCGATCCATCACCAGCGCGATGGCGGCGCGCGCATTGTCGGGTGCGTGTGCGTCGTCCAGCGGCTGGATCAGGAAATGGTCGAACGTCCATCCCGCCATGGCATCCACCTCCGCCAGGCTGTGTCCCGCGCCCGGCTGGGGCCAGACCAGCTTAAGTTCGTTGCCCGACATCTGCACGACATCGCTGCCCGCCTTTGGGCTGATGCAGACCCAGTCGATGCCGGGGTGGACCGGCAGCGTGCCGTTGCTCTCGATCGCGATCGCGAAGCCGCGTGCGTGCAGGGCATCGACCAGTGCATCGTCCACCTGAAGCATCGGTTCCCCCCCGGTCAGGACGATATAGCGATCTGCGCCGCCATCACCCCAGAAAGCGAGGGCGGCATCGGCCAGCGCGTCGGCATCGGCGAACTTGCCCCCGCCCAACCCGTCGGTGCCGACGAAGTCCGTGTCGCAGAAGCGGCATAGGGCAAATGCCCGGTCCTGTTCGCGCCCGCTCCACAGGTTGCAGCCGGCAAAGCGCAGGAACACCGCCCGGCGCCCGGCCTGCACCCCTTCGCCCTGAAGGGTCAGGAACATTTCCTTCACCGCATAACTCATCGGTTATGCCTTGGGCGGCTGTACGGCATAGACGGTGGGATCGGGCAGGCCCGCGTCCTGAAACCCCTTCGCGCGCAACCGGCAACTGTCGCACAGGCCGCAATGCTTGCCATCGGGCGTGGGATCATAGCAGGACCAACTGATGCCCGCGTCCAGGCCCAGGCGATGGGCCTCGCGCACGATGTCCGCCTTGCTCATATATTGCAGCGGCGCGTTGATCCGCATCGGACTGCCTTCCACACCGGCCTTGGTCGCCAGCGCCGCCATCGACTGGAAGGCATCGATAAATTCAGGACGGCAGTCGGGATAGCCCGAATAGTCGAGCGCGTTGACGCCGATGAAGATATCGTTCGCCCCGGCCACTTCAGCCAGGCCAAGCGTCAGCGAAAGGAAGATGGTGTTGCGCGCAGGGACGTAGGTCACCGGAATGTTCGCGCTTACACCGCCCTTCGGCACCGCGATGTCCGCCGTCAACGCCGACCCGCCGAACGCGGTAAGGTCCAGCGGCAGGACGATGTGGCGAAGGGCGTTGAGCGCCTGCGCCACGCGACCGGCCGCGCGCAGTTCGACGCGATGCCGCTGATTATAGTCGATGGACAGGGCGACGATGCGGAAACCTGCTTCGCGCGCCAGAGCCCCGGCGACCATTGAATCGAGCCCACCTGAAAGCAGGACGACGGCAAATTTTCCATTGTTGGCAACCATGGGCACGCGCTACTCCGACGAAAGACACAGCGCAAGCGGCCCCGTCGTCAGCGGCACGCGCCGATCCGGCGGCCCTCCGCCGCGAATGCAAACGGAGCCCCGTCCGATATGCCCTGCGACCGAAGCTGGATCAGCCGACCGGTTTCAACACGCAGGTCGCTGCGGCCGTTGCCGGCATCGCCGCAATCATAGTTCACGCTCACCGCCTGGGCGCTGTCAGCGATCACGAACGCACGGCAAAGGGGACCGGGATGCTGCACCTGAAGCAATTGACGCGGGTCGCTGATACACAGGCGCCGCGTTTCGGCACCCCGCCCCCGGCCGCGCAACTCCCATTCGCCGGTTTCCAGCCCGCGCACGGCGGCAAGCTGCGGCGCGCGCGCTACCGCGGGCCACCCCGTCGCCATCAATGCCACCGCGGCGCCCAGCGCCCGCAGTATCGACTTGTCCATAATCCGTCCGGTTCCACCCCGCATGCCCGCCACTCCGGCGCAACGATACGCCGCCATCATCGCGTCCAATTACGGCAAATTCATAGCGCGATCGCGCCTGATTGCCCCAATTACAAATAACGTCATGGACCCCGGCCGATGTCAGGCCTGGTCAAAACTGTCCGCCAGGATCGGAAAAAGGCGCGAACAAAAGGCGCAATCGACGCTGATGACCCCATGCTCGTCCGCCATGTGCGCCCGTTCCGAAGCCGGGAAGCGGCCGATGACGTCGCGGATGTGCGCCACGTCGCAGCGGCAGCCCTTGGCCATGTCGACCGGGTCCGTCACCCGGATCTCGTCTTCCTCATGGAACAGGCGCCACAAAATGTCGGGCAAGGCCAGTCCCGTATCGGTCAGTTCCTGATCCTGCAAGGTGACGGCCAGCGTCTGCACATGTTCCCATTCCGGATGATCGTGCCGCACATGCAGCCGTTCGCGCCCCACCTCGCCTTCCGGCAAATGCTGGAGCAGCAGCCCGGCGGCGATGCAGCCCTGCCCCGGCTCGTGCCGGGTGGCGATGTGCAGCACGCTGGGTATCTGTTCGGACTGGAAGAAATAATGCTCGGCCGCCGCCGCGAGCGATTCGCCCTCCAGCGGAACGATGCCCTGATAGCGCTCGCCGGTCACCGCCTGATCGAAGGTTATGGCGAGATAGCCCTTGCCGAACAGGCCGAACAGCGACGGGTCCGGCCCCAGTTCGGCAAGACGGTCGGCATCGAACTTTGCATAGCCGCGCAGGTCGCCGTTGCGATAGTCGGCGACCAGCAGGCTGACCACGCCATTTTCGGTCTGCGCCTGCAAGGTGAGCTGGCCCTGCGCATTCTTGAGCGTGCTGCCGAGCAGTGCCGCCAGCACCAGCGCGGACGCGAGCAGCCGCTCGATCACCGGCGGATAGGCATGGGCGGCCAGAATGTCGTCGAGCACCGGGCCGATGCGCACGATCCGTCCCCGGGCATGGCGGGTCGGGATGGTAAAGCCCAGGGCTTGGTCGATGGCAGGTGCGGTCACGTCAAGGCTCCGGTCGTCCGGTATAGATACCGGACCATTCAGCATCCAGCTTTCTGGCAGCGATGCGGGCGAGCCGCCTAGATAGGAAGCCCGCCCGAAAACTCAACCAAGCCGATCCAGTGCCCAGAGCAGAACGGATTTCTGCGCGTGGATGCGATTTTCCGCCTCGTCCCAGATCAGCGACTGAGGGCCGTCGATAACGGCTTCCACCACCTCCTCGCCGCGATGAGCAGGCAGGCAGTGGAGGAATTTGGCGTCCGCCCCGGCGCGCGCCATCAGGTCCGGGGTGACTTGATAGGGCATCATCGCCGCCAGCTTTTCATCGGCATGGGCCTGACCCATGGAAATCCACGTGTCGGTGACGACCACGTCCGCGCCCGTGGCGGCCTCGGCCGCGTCGCGGGTCAGGGTGATGGTCGATCCGGCGGCACGCGCGGCATCGGCGAAGGACGGGTCGGGATCATAGCCGAACGGGATGCCCATGCGGACATCGAATTTCATGATGCCCGCTGCCTCGACGATGGAATGGAGAACGTTGTTGCCGTCCCCCAGCCAGGCCCACTGGCTGCCGGGCAGCGCCACGCCATGTTCCACCACGGTCAGCAGGTCGGCGACGATCTGGCACGGATGCGACAGGTCGGTCAGGCCGTTGATGACGGGAACGGTCGCATGATGCGCCATTTCCTCGACCTTGGCGTGATTGTCGGTCCGGATCATGATCGCGTCGACCATGCGCGACAGGACGCGTGCCGTATCGGCAATGCTCTCGCCGCGCCCAAGCTGGCTGGTCGCACCGTCCAGGATCAGTGATGTTCCGCCCAGCTGACGGATCGCCATGTCGAAGCTGACGCGGGTACGCGTGCTGTTCTTTTCGAAGATCATCGCCAGCGTATGGCCGGCCAGGGGCGCATCGGCATCGGCCGCGCCGCGTGGCTTGCCCGCCCGCGCAGCCTTTCGATCGATGGCATCGGCGATCATCGCGGCGATGGCGTCGCCGCCCGCATCGGAGAGATTCAGGAAATGCTTGGTCATGCTGCCCTCAAAATCGCAGCCTCCGTTCGCTTCGGGTCTGTCGAGAACCGCCTGACAGCGTTTCTCGGCGCCGCCCGGTGCGAACGGAGGGAGATGTCTGGCGTCAGGCCGCCTTGGCCTCGGCGAAGCTCCGCGCGCCGGCGGAAATCTTCTCAATGGCTTCGGCGATATGGCTTTCGTCGATGACGAGCGGCGGCAGGATGCGCAGCACATTCTGCCCCGCCGACACCGCCAGCAGGCCATGATGATCGCGCAAATGGGCGACAAAGGCTCGCGCGTCATAGGCGTCGCTCATCCGGACGCCCAGCATCAGCCCCATGCCGCGCACATCCTCGAACATGTCGTCATGGTTGGGGATGAGTTGTTCGAGCGCGGCGCGCAGGCGCGCGCCCATCGCCTTGACATGGTCCAGGAAACCATCGGCCAGCACTTCGTCCAGCACCGTCAGGCCCACCGCCATGGCGAGCGGATTGCCGCCATAGGTCGACCCGTGGGTGCCGAACACCATGCCCTTGGCGGCTTCCTCTGTCGCGAGGCAGGCGCCGAGCGGGAAGCCTGCGCCGATCCCCTTGGCCACGGCCATGATGTCGGGCGTCACGCCATATTGTTCATGCGCGAAGAAGGTCCCCGTGCGGGCATAGCCGCACTGCACTTCGTCCAGGATCAGCAACAGGCCATGGTCGTCGCACGCCTTGCGCAATCCGGTCAGGAACGCCGCCGTTGCGGGCGTCACGCCCCCTTCGCCCTGCACCGGTTCCAGCAGGAAGCCGGCCGTATGATCGTCGACGGCGGCCAGCGCCGCGTCGAGATCGTTGAAGGGCACGACCTGGAAACCGGGCAGCAGCGGCTCGAAGCCGTCGCGCATCTTGGGCTGGCTGGTCGCCGAAATGGTGCCCAGCGTCCGCCCGTGAAAGGCGTTGTCGAAGCTGATGATCTTGTGCCGATGCGCGGCGCCGTTGGCATAATGATAGCGGCGCGCGGTCTTGATCGCGCATTCGACGGCTTCGGCACCCGAATTGGTGAAGAATACGGTGTCGGCGAAGCTATTGTCGACCAGGCGCTGCGCGAAATCTTCCCCCATCGGCATGCCGTAGAGGTTGGACGTGTGCATCAGCGTCGCGGCCTGGTCCGCGATCGTCTTGACCAGCCGGGGGTGGCCGTGGCCCAGCAGGTTCACGGCGATCCCGCTCGCAAAATCGAGATAACGCTCGCCGCGGTCGCCGATCAGATAGCAGCCCTCCCCTCGCACCGGGCGAACATCACACCGGGGGTAAACGGGCATGAGCGGCGTAATCGACATGGGCCTTCCCTTTCTGGGCTGATGGTTCGTCACACGAGCGCGATGGAGCGCGAAACGCAAAAAGGCGGCCCCCGCCGGGCCGCCCTTTGCGAGCACCGCCTATACCGTCGCCCCGCCGGGGGCGCAACCCCAAGGCACCGGGCCGGTCGGCGGCAAATGGTATCAGCCTATCTGGCTCCAGGCATCGGCGATTTCGGCGATGATGACACGGGCCTGATCGACAGGTTCCGCCGACCGCTCGCGGGCCGCCAGCAGCAGCAGGCGACGCGCCTCGCGATAGATCTGGGCCAGGCCCATGGCCACGTCCCCGCCCTTGTCGAAGTCCAGGCTGGAATCGAGCGCGAACAGGATCGACATCGCCCGCGACTGCTTGTCGGATACTTTGGCCCGGTCCCCCTGGCGTTCGGCAAGCGCCGTCGCTTCCAGAGCGAGCAGCAGTTCGTCGAACAGGATCTTCACCAGCGCATGGGGCGTCGCGCCCTCCGTCCGGCTGCCCGAATGCACGGCCGCGTAGCGGCGCGCCGCGGTGGTGCCGGCATAACCCTGATTGTAGAACATCGTCTTGTGATCCCCGCTTAGTTGTTATTGCTGTTGGTCCACACCTTGACCTGCTGCTCCAGATACGACTGGGTCGCCTTGAGCGCGGACAGGCGCGTTTCCATCGTCGAATAGATTTTGGTGAGCTGTTCCTCGTAATCGGCCATCTGGTCGTCCAGCTTGGCAAGCTGGTCTGTCAGATCGTCCGCCAGGCCCTGGTAGCGCTTCTGCGCCAGCTTGAGCGGCCCGTCATCCTTCTCGATATTGTCGCGGACCGTATCCATCAGGCTGGACAGACCCGGACTGCTGGCCGAGGGCACTTTAGGATTGAGCATGTTGGTCACGCCCTCCGGATCCGCCGCCAGGGCGTCGTTGAGGCGCGTGCTGTCCAGACTGAGCGTACCGTCGCGATTGGTGGTGATGCCGATATCCGCCAGCGTCCGGTAGGTGCCCGACGATGCCAGCGGGGTCGACGTGATCGCCGAAAGCTGCCGCTTCATGTCGCGGACGCCCGCTACGCCGTTGAGCACACCCGAATTCGACGAGTCGGTGCCGGTGGCGGTCGCGGTATTCAGCGCCTTCAGCAGCGTGTTGTAGGCGTCGACAAACTCACCCAGCAGGTCGGCCATCGTGGCGGTCGGCTGCGACATGGACAGCGTCACCGTCGTACCGGGCGCAGCCTTCACCAGGTCGATGCGCAGATAGGGAATGGCGTTGTCGATCGAGTTGCTGGCATATTCATAATCCACGCCGTCCATCGTGATCTTCGCATTTTGCGGCGTGGACGTGCTGGTCATGGTCGTGCTGTCGGTGCCGCTCCAGCCAAGCCCGGCCAGCACGCTGCCGCCATCGTCGGCCGCGACCGCAATGCTGAAGTCGTTGGCCGCGCCGGTTTCTCCCTTGAAGACCAGACGCGTGCCCGACGCGTCGGTCACGACGCTGGCGGTGACCCCGATGTCGGCATTGTTGATCGCGCTGGCGAGACCCGAATAGCTGTTGTTGGTCGAATCGATGGTGAAAGTGGTATCGCCCGACGCGGTGGTGATCGTGAGGCTGCCGGTGCCGATCTCGCTGCTGCCGGTCGCCCCGGAAGTGGCGCTGGACGCGACGACGCGGGCGGTGGCCAGGCTCTGGACGGTGAGCTGTGCAGGCAGGCCCGTGGGCGTGCCGCCGCTCAGCAGGGTCAGGCCGGCGATGCTGGTGTCGGTCGACGCGGGCGTTCCGGTATATCCGGCTCCGCCCAGCACTTGGGACAGGGCATCGGCAAAGGTGTCGAGCGAGCCGATCGCCGATGCAAGCGCGGAAATCCGCGCATTGTTCAGCGTCTGACGACCGGTGATGGCGCTTTGCTTGGGCTCGCGGGTGGCGCTGACCAGGCTGGACACCAGCGACGCGGTGTCAATACCCGATCCCGCTCCCAGGCTCGTCAAGATGCTGCTGCCGACCGATGTCATGTTCCATCCTTTCACCAGGAGAGAACGGCCGTAGCAGCGAGACCTTTAGGAAAGATTTTCAGGCGCCTGCCTGGCCGTTGGCGGCCAGAAGCTGATCCGCCGCCGACCGGCTGATCGTGGCCTGCGCGGCGTGCGCATGGCCCGCGCGCGCAACGATCCGCCTGGCAAGGTCCGCGGCATGTTCTACCGCTTCCTTGCTGGCCGGCGGCAGCGGGACGAGGATGATGGGCCGCGGCATGATTGCCTCGGTCGCGCCGACGGCTTCGTCGAAGTTGGTCGCGCCGCTGCCCAGATCGGCCAGAATTTCCGATATGCGGGCATGCACCTCGACATATTCGGCCAGGGTGGCGATCTGTTCCTCGCGCTGCGCCGTGTCGCGCCCCGCATTGGACGCTCCCTGGTCGCGGCCGGACTCCGCGTTGAACCGGCTGCCGTTCACCGGGCGCACGCCCTGAACGGGCGCGGACGCACGAACGGCCGACCTGTCGGCCGGCAAAAGTTCAGAACGGGATACAAAATTGTCCATGACGCACCATTTTCATGCGTCCCCTATGAACAGAGTACGGACAGGCGCGGCTAAACTTTAATTCACCATGGAATTTTTCGCACGCGCAGCATGGCACGCGACTTGTTCTGGCATTTTATATTTAAAAAACAATATATTGATTTAGGCCATGCTCTTTTTTCCGTCTGCGTCGAAGCGCAGATCGTCGGGAATGCTGACGAAGGGCCGGTCCATCTCGCTGGCCATGCGGTTTTCCACGCGGAAAACAAAGGCAAGGATGGTCGCGACGGCCATATAGAGCCCTTCATTGACCACCTGCCCCGCGCGCGAGGTGAAATAGATGGCGCGCGCCAGTTCGGGATATTGCAACACCGACACGCCGTTGGTGTCCGCCAGGTCGCGAATCGCCGCGGCGATCGCGTCGCAACCGCGCGCGACCACCACGGGCGCTGCGTCCTGGCCGGGCCGGTAGCGCAGCGCGACGGCGAAATGGGTCGGGTTGGTCAGAACCACGGTCGCTTCGGACACGGCCTTGCGCGCGGACCCGCTCAGCACCTCGAACTGCTTGCGACGGATATGGCCCTTCAACTCGGGCGACCCTTCGCTTTCCTTGTGCTCGTCCTTGATGTCCTGCTTGGACATGGCGAGCCGTTTGCCGCGCTGCATGATCTGCGCGGGCACGTCGATACCCGCGATCAGGAACAGCCCGCCCGCCATCAGCAGGCAGGTCAGGATGAAGATATTGCCCACATCCGCGATGGCCGGCGCCAGGCCGGCCTTGCCCAGCCCCTGGATCGCCGTCAGCCGGTCCCAGATCATCCAGCCGCCGATGCTGCCCAGCAGCCCGACCTTGGCGATCGATTTCACCAGCTCTATCAGTCCCTGCATGCCGAATATGCGCTTGAGGCCCGAAAGCGGGTTGAGCTTTTCGGGCTTCGGCGCAAAGGCACCGGGGCGGAAACCGAGCGATCCCAGCAATGCGGGCGCGGCGATCGCGGCGACCAGCGTCGCCAGCATCACCCCCGCGACCGGCAGCGCGATGCCGCCCAGCAGCGACAGGCCGCGCTGGACGGGGGAGAAATCGGCAATGTCCTCGCGCCGGAAGCGCAGCGCTTCCACCAGCATGTCGCGCAGCGCATCGATCATCGAGGGACCCGCCACCGCCAGCCAGCCGATGCCCGCCATGACCACCAGCGCCGTCCCCAGTTCGCGCGACTGGAGGATGTCGCCCTTCTTGGCGGCATCCTGCAATTTCTTCTGTGTCGGCTTCTCGGTCTTTTCGCCGGCTTCGTTCCCGCCTGCCATGGATCAGTGCCCTTCCGAAATGGAACGGGCCTGCTCGAGGCCGGACTTGAGCGCGGCGGTCATGCCTTCCGCCATGATCGGCGCGGCGACCGCGAGCAGCACGAGGCCGGCCATCATCGCCATGGGAATGCCCACGGCAAACAGGTTGAGCGCCGGCGCGGCCCGGGCGAGCATGCCCATGACGATCTGGACCAGGATCAGGGCGAAGGCGACCGGCAGAGCGACGGTCACGCCCGCGCCCAGCAGCGATCCGCCAAATTCGACAAGGCGCCAGACCGTGTCGTTGGCCAGCATCGGCCCGCCCGGCGGGATCGCGACATAGCTTTGCACGACAAAGCTGGCGAGCAGCAGGTGGCCGTCCATGCCAAGCAGCAGGAAGGTCGCCAGCACCGACAGGAAGGTGCCCAGTATCTGCGTCGAATGGCCCGACGACGGATCGATCATAGCCGCGAAGTTAAGGCCCATGGCATTGCCGATCACCTCGCCCGCGACGAACGCGGCGGCATAGCCGATCTGGACCGCGAAGCCGATGGCGAGCCCGGCCAGTATCTCGCCCACGACCATCATCACCCCCTGGAAGCTGGCGACGCCGTCCTGGGGCAACTGGATGGTCACGCTGTTGAGCGCGGCCAGGCCGAGCGCGAGCGCGATGATGAGCCGCAACTGGAGCGGCACCGCAGGCGCGCCGAACACCGGGGCGGCGATGAAAGCGGCACCGGGACGGATCATCGCGATCAGCCAGATCCACAGTTGCGTTTCCACACCAGCGAAGCCCGGCGCGATCATTGCAGCAGGTCCGGTATGCGTTCGAAGATCTCACGCGTGAAATCGGCGATCAGGACGAAGATGGAGCCCCCGAAAATCGCGAGCATGGCGCCTACCACCAGCAGCTTGGGGATGAAGCTGAGCGTCTGTTCGTTGATCGATGTCGCCGCCTGCACCATGCCGATGAACAGGCCCGCGATCAGCGCGGGCAGCAATATGGGCGCGGCGGCCAGCGCCGTGATCCAGAGCGCCTGCTGGGCAAGGCCCATGAAGAAATCAGCGTTTTCCAATGTCAAAGGCCGCCGGTCATGTCGCGAACGATCCCGCCAGGCTGCCCATCGTCAGCGCCCAGCCGTCGACCAGCACGAACAGCAGCAGCTTGAAGGGCATGGAAATGATGGTGGGGGACAACATCATCATGCCCAGCGCCATCAGCGTCGAGGCGACCACCAGGTCGATGATCAGAAAGGGCAGGAAGATCATGAAGCCGATCTGGAAGGCTGTCTTGAGTTCGCTCGTCACAAACGCCGGGAGCAGGATGGTGAAGGGAATGTCCGCCGACGTGCGGAAGGGCGGTGCCTCGGCCAGGTTCGCGAACAGCTTGAGGTCGCTTTCGCGCGTCTGCTTCGTCATGAAACCGTGCAGCACCTTGCCGGATCGGCCCACCGCTTCCTCGATGCTGATCTGGCCCTTGCCGTAGGGATCGAACGCCTGCGCGTTGATCGTGTCGATCGCCGGCCGCATGACGAACAGCGACAGGAAGAGGGCAAGGCCGACAAGCACCTGGTTGGGCGGCGTCTGTTGCAGGCCGAGTGCCTGCCGCAGCAGCGACAGGACGATGATGATGCGGGTGAAGCTGGTCATCATGAGCACAAGCGACGGCAGCACCGTCAGCAGGCTCATGAGGACCAGGATCTGGAGGCTCAGCGAGAGCGAGCGTCCGTCGCCCGAAATCTGGCCCATGGCACGGCTGAGCGCACCGCCATTGTCCACCGGCGGCGCGGCGGGTACGGCCTGGGCGAAGGCCGGGGCGGCCAGAAGCAGCCCTCCCAGACAAAGCGCCACCGCCACCCCCGCCAGCGCGCTGATGGCGCGCGGGCGCGATTTACCGCAAGCGGGCATGGTCGCCTTCCGCGATCTTTTCGATACGGCTGCGGGTGACCGACAGCAGGATTTTCTTGCCCTCGAACTCCACGACGGCAAGCTTGCCGAAGGTGCCCATGGGCAAGGCTTCCAGTATCTTGAGCGAGCGGTCTCCCTGCCCCGCCATCATGCCGGGCTGATATTTGCGCCACAGCCACAGCGCGCCGAACGCCATGCCGCCGACCAACGGCAGAAGGATCAGCAGTTTGACGAAGTACCAGACCATGAAAGATGCCGCCCGCTAAGATGGTTAACGATGCCCAGCGTTCCGCAGTTTCCGCCGCCAAGGCAAGCCAAAAAGCGCGGCGATGCGATCAACCGCGCTGTTCGAGGCCCGCCAGACGGGTTTCCGACGCGGCGATGTCGACGATGCGGATGCCATAGCGGCCGTTCACCGTCACCACCTCGCCCTTCGCGATCAGCGCCCCGTTGACCATGATGTCGAGCAGGTCGTCGGCCTGGCGATCAAGTTCGACGATGCTGCCTTCGGCCAGGTCCATGACGTCGGCCAGCCGCAGCGATGTCGATCCGACCTCCACCGACATGCGGACCGGAATGTCTGCCAGCATCCGGAACTGGCGGTTATTCGCCATGCGGCTGATCGGGTCTTCGATACGCTCGATCTTGGGCGCTTCGCTCATGTCGCTCATTGGTCGGATCCTTGTGCAAGCTTTTCAATCTGGAAGGCCGCGCGGCCATCCTGTTCGCCCACGGTGCCGTGGGCGACGATGCGGTTGGCGACGATCAGCGGCAGCGAGCGGCTGATGGTGACCGGGATGATGTCGCCGACCTTCAGCTCCATCAGCTCGGCCAGCGAAAGATTTGGGCGCGCCAGAACGGTGCGCGCGGGCAGGCGAATGTCGCTCATGCGGCGGGCGATGCGTGCCTGCCATACGGGGTCGCGATGTTCATCGTCGGCGGGCAGGCGGGCGTCCATCAACTGTTCGACGGCGCGCAGAGAGGACAGGGGGAACAGGATGTCGATCGGCCATTCCTGCCCGCGGGTGAGCGAGAGGGTGAAGCGTTGCAGCACCATCTGGTCGCCCGGCTGTGCGGCGGCGGCATAGCCCACGCCGTTTTCCCGCAGGATGAGGCCCGATTCAAGCGCGATGACCTCCTCCCACGTCTCCACCAGCCGCGTGACCACGGCATCGGCCAAGCGGGTGATCAACCGGTCTTCGGTGGGTGTAAATTCCGCCCGCTGAGGCATCGGACGGTTACCCAGGCCGCCGTAGAAACAGTCGACCATGGTTGAAATCATGCCGGGATCGAGCCGCAGCACGATCTGGCCCTTGAGCGGCGACAGGCGATAGATGGATATGCTGGTGAAATCGGGAACGTCCGCCGACCATTCACGAAATTCCATTACGCGCGCGGGCTGTGCCTCCACATGCGGGCGCGTCCCCGCGATCGGTTCCGTCAACGCACGGATGCGCCGGCTGAGCTTGTCGCCCAGCCGGTCCAGCCCGGAAAGCATCACGGGCGCCTGCGAGTCCCCGCGCGCAAAGGCGTAGGATTGTACGTCGGTCATCTTTGTCCCCTGCCTGGCCGGCGGGGGGAAATCCCGACCGTCAGGCAGCGCTATTGAATAACGAAATTGGTAAAATAAACGTTATCGACCCCGCCATAACCCGTCTTTTCCTTGAGAACATCGTTGATTATGGTCTTGATCTTGGCTTGCAGCTTGCGCTTGCCGTCGGGGGTCGCGAGCATTTCCTCGGGCTGCTGCGCCAGCATCATCAACACCTGGCTGCGGATCGGCGTTTCGTGCGCCTTGACCGCCTCAACCACGCGAAGGTCGTAATAGGTCGAAACGGCGATAGCGATCTGGGCAAAGGCGTCAGTGTCCGACATGTTGGACGTGAAAGGCGCCTGAAGCTGGAAATAGGTCGCCTGATAGGCTGCCGGATTGCCGGGGGACGGCAAATCCTCACCCTTGCCGTGATGCGCGGCAGCGGCGGCATGCGCCACCCCCTCGCCGCCGCCGCCTTCGCCATGACCGCCGCCTTCGCCGCCGCTCCAGCCATGCGCCTTCGCAACAGCTTCGGCGCTTTCACCCGCGAGCACGAGCACCGGCTTGTTCGGATCCTCCTTGGGGCCCTCGTCCTTGCTGCCGCCGAAGACGCCGGCGGCATAGAGGCCGCCCGCGGCGCCAGCGCCGCCGACCAGGATTCCCACCACCAGAAACAGGATGAGCTTCATGCCCCCACCCTTCTTCTTGCTGGTCTTAGGCTCGTCGCTCATATCTCACGTCCCCTGATTCCCGCCGCGTTCACGCATAGCGGGCGTGCGCGGCCTCGCGGGCCATGACGCCCGCGTCCTCATGGTTAAGAACGGCGTCGTCGCCTGTATCTTTATGCGTGGAAGACATATTTTCCCGCATTTGCCCGCGATTTTGCGGCAGGGACTGGCCCCCGCCCTGCTGCCAGGCGAGCGATTGCTGCTGCGCCTGATGCTGGGATCCGGAAGACGCTTGCCCCTGCGGCTGCTGGCCCGCTGCGTCGGCGCGGGCCAGCTCCGCAGGCACGCGCTCGATGCGAACATCGCTGATCCGGATCGACGACAGCGCGCCATCCAGCTTCAGCCGGTCGCTATCCTGCCGCAGGGCGATCTCGGCCGCTTCGCTCGCGACGGTCAGGCTGACCGCCGTGCCGCCTTCGGCCTGACGGATGTCGACCTGTACCGGCCCAAGCTGCTGCGCGTCGATGCGAAAACGCCCCTGTGCGCCATCGGCCGACAGAGTGGCGATCTCCCGCGCGAGGCCGTCGATCCACTGGCCGGACACGCCCATGTCCACCGCCTGCGATCCCAAGGTCGCGCCGACGTCGATGGCGGATGCCGCTGCGGGGGTCATCAGGGTCGCGCCGGCCTGCGGCGCCAGAAAGACAGGTGTGGGGGACATCGCGTCAGTCCCGACCGGTTGCGGCGCGTCTGCGGGCAACGGCGCATCCGGTTGCCCGCGCGTGGCGACATGATGGCGCACCATGTCCAGCAGCGCCAGCGCATCCCCCGGCGCCGCCTGATGGCGGATCGGTTGAACCGCCGCCGACGGGACGGATATCTGTTGGGCAGGAACCGAGACCGGTTGCGCGTCCGCCGTGACGCCGCCGACCGCGACGGGCGGCACGGCTGCGAAATTTCCTGCCGATGCCATATCCGTCCCGTCAAAGGCGACGGCAGGCGATGCGGCGGTTGCTGCCGCAGGCGCGGCGATTGCAACCGCGACCGGCGCCACGACCGTTGCGTCGGACGCGGCGGACCATGTCCCGGCAGGCCCCCCATCGGGATCGACAGATCCGGCGACCGCCGACAGAGCCTGGCCCGCCGGGCGACCCGGTGCGGCCCGATCGGCCGGTGCCCCCTCAGGCGCAAGCGTCGGTGCTCGCGGCGCCGGTCCGGGCGCATATCCGGCCGCACTCGCCATGGCGGGCGCGGTGCCCGGGGCTTCGACGGCCGCCGCAGCGACGCCCGCCTCAGGAGATGACGGCGGGGTCGAAGCGGGCGGAAGCATCGTTGCCATTGGCGCGGCGATGGCGACAGCCCGATCGGCCTGCACCGCTATCGCGTCGGCCATATCCGTATCCGCTTCGGGTGCGTCGTCCTCGACACTGCCGCTTTCGGTCTGGCCTCGCTCGCCCCTCGCTTGCTCGACCGCGTCATGCGCGACCCTGCCGGGTTTCGGCTGCACCGCGATGGCGTTGGCGGCACGGGCGTTATCGGTCGTCGATGCGGCGGCTTTTGCGCGCGCACCTGCCCGGGCATGCACCCGATCCGTCTTCAGGCCCGGCGCTGCGCCCGATGGTTGTTCCATGGCCACGCCGGCGACCGGCCCATCCATCCTGTCGGTGTCGTGAGCATCCGGAACCGGCGGCACATCGCTCCCGCAACGGGTTTCCGCCACGCCCCTGCCCGGCCGCGATTGCGCGGGCGACACCGTTTGCCGGTCTCGCGCGGTCATTGTCATTCCGGAACCGGCATCGGCGGATATCTTGCCTGTGGCGGCCGGCCTCGTCGTGGCGCCTCCGGCGGCGCGCGCCGGCCTGTCTGAAGGCACAGCGCCGTCGAGCGCATCGGCATCGCTCTTGCCCGGCGGCAGAACCGCCTCCGGCAGCGACGCCGCGTCCGTGTCGCCGGTCGCCTCGGCGGGCGTCGGCGTACCGCGCGCCGTATCCATCATGGCGCCGAAATCGGCGGTGCCCGGCGGCTTCGGCACGATCGCAACGCTGCCTTGCGCGCGTCGCGACGGCATCAACAGGTTGAGGATGGCGTTCATGCTCATGGATCAGTCCTCCCCTGCCCGCTGCATCCGCCGATAACGCGGCAGAGCGGCCAGCTTGTTTTCTCGCCATTCCTCCATCTCCGCGCGGGCGCGGTCTTTCAGTCGGACGGCGATTTCCTTTTCGCGATTGGTCGCCAGCGTAACGCCTTCCTTGACCTCCACCTTGCGGCGGGCATCGTACAGCGCACCGTCGAGCTGCCGCCCGGCCTGTTCCAGCCGGGTCGCCAGTTCCTGCATCGCGGCGAAGGACGCGCCGGTGGCGGCGCCGTGCGTCTGGAACAGGTCGCGACGCACGAGCCGCAACCGCTCCAGATTGCTGGCGATCCCGTCGGCCTCGTCGCGCGCGCGGGCGGCGTCGGCGACGGCCATGGCGTGCTGCACATGGCGGACGCGCAGGACGCGCTGGCGGCGGGCGACCAGCCCCCTCACGCGCCGAAGCCCGCGACCAGGGCGCCTGCGCTGGTGGCCAGGTCAACCCGGCTCTTCTGGTCCTGCCGGATGAATTCCAGTATTTCCTGCCTGCGCTCCACCGCCTCGTCGATCACCGGATCATTGCCCGGGCGATAGGCGCCCATCAGGATGAGGTCGCGATTTTCCTCATAAGCCGCCCAAAGCCGGCGATAGCCGGCGGCGGCGGCACGATGTTCATCGGGCACGACGTCGGCCATGACGCGCGACAGGGACTTGCCGATGTCGATCGCCGGGAAGATGGCCTGTTCCGACAGGTGGCGCGACAGCACGAAATGCCCGTCGACGATGGCGCGCGCGGCGTCGACGATCGGATCGTCCGTGTCGTCGCCGTCCGCCAGCACGGTATACATGGCGGTGATGGACCCGCCGGTGCGCGTATCGACTCCGGCCCGCTCGACCAGACGGGGGATGAGCGCCAGCGCGGACGGCGGATAGCCCTTCATCGCCGGCGGTTCGCCCAGCGCCAGGCCGATCTCGCGCTGGGCATGGGCGCAACGCGTCAGGCTGTCGATCAGCAGCAGCACCTTCTTTCCGCGCGCGCGGAAATATTCGGCGATGGCGGTCGCGCGCGCCGCCGCGCGCAGGCGCAGCACCGGCGGATGATCGGCGGGAACGGCCACGACGATCGACTTGTGCATCGCCCCCTTCAGCTTCGTTTCCAGAAAGTCGCTGACTTCGCGGCCGCGCTCGCCGATCAGGCCGGCGACCACGATGTCGGCTTCGGCGCCCGCGATCATCTGGCCCATCAGGACCGATTTGCCGACGCCTGATCCGGCTATGATGGCGATGCGCTGGCCGCGCCCGGCGGTCAGCAGCGCGTTGACCGCGCGCACGCCAAGGTCGAACGGTTCGGTGACGCGCCCCCGGTCGAGAACATTGCCCTTGACGCCGTTCAGCGGCCAGCTGCCGCCGGCGATGATGGGCCCCTTGCGATCGAGCGGCTGGCCCATCGCGTCGATGACGCGACCGATCAGTCCTTCGCCCACCTGCACCATCGTCGCCTGGCTGTCGGGCTCCACCCGCGCGCCGCTTTCCAGCGGAGCGTCGCTGTCGAGCGGCACCAGCAAGGATCGGTTGCCGCGAAAGCCGACGACTTCCGCGCGCGCGATGGTGCCGTCGCTGGCAATGACGCGCGCGCCCGCGCCGATCGGCTTGCGAAAGCCGGTAACTTCCAGCATCCCGGCATCATGGCTGACGAGACGGCCGACATGGCGCGGCGCCCGATTCTGGACCTGAAGGTGGTCGAACAGGGTTTCGGCCTGTTTCAGCGCGGCGACGATCATGCCTTGCCTTCCATATCGTCCATCAGGGCGCGCAGGCGCGCGAGGCGAACGTCGGGGCCGTCCTCGACCCAGCCTTCGGAGGTTTCCAGCCGGACACATCCGCGATGCATGGACGTGTCCGCCACCAGCCGGACGCCGATCGCTTCGCCTTCCAGCAGGGCGATGTCGTCGGGGTGCAGATGCAGGGCGCTCTTGTCGTGATTATCCTCGATGAAGGCGGCAACCGTGTCGCACCGCTGCACCAGCCGCTCGATGTCGATTTCCACCTCTCCGACAATCTGCTCGACCAGGCGGACGACGGTGGCAGACAACATGGTCGACAACATCCCGCTGGGTGCGGGGACCAGTAATTCCAGCGCCTCGGCAAGCCGCATGCGCGCATCCGCCTCGGCCGCGCCGGCCTCCGCCGTGACGCGGCATCCCTCGTCGAAGCCCTGGGTGAAGGCTTCCATCCGTTCCTGTTCCAGGATGTCGTTCATCGACCCGATGCCATCGTCCGGCGCGGCGTCCCGCATCGCCTGCGTCTGCAATCCGGGCGGCGCGGAATAGAGGCTGCGGAAACCGCCCCGCTCGACCTGCGCGAAATTGGCGAAATGTACCGGCTCGGCGTCCTGCATCGCCGCGCCGCTCCAAAGCTTAGACAAAGTCGTTCCCCTTGCCGCCCAGCATGATCGTGCCCGCGTCGGCCATGCGCCGGGCGGTGGCGATGATCAGCTTTTGCGCGTCGATCACCTCCGCAAGGCGGATCGGCCCGCGTTCCTCGATCTCGTCCGCGATGGCCTGTGCCGCGCGCGCCGACATGCAGCTGAAGATCTTGGCCTTGAGCAGATCGTTCGCGCCCTTGAGCGCCACGACCAGAACGGCGCTGTCGATCGTGCGCATGAGCGTGCCCAGATTCTTGTCGTCCATGTCGATCAGGTTGTCGAAGACGAACATCTCCTCCTCGATCGTCTGGGCGATCATCTTGTCGCGCTTGGCAACCGCCTTCAAAATCCGTTGCTCATTATCCTTGCGGACGTTGTTCATGATCGCTGCGGCCTCGATGGTGCCGCCGCGCTGCTGGGCGGCGCCCTGCTTGCCGACCGGCCCGCGCAGCAGCAGATCCTCCAGATCCTCCAGCGCCTCGGTCGACACCGGGCCGAGCGTGGCGATGCGATAGACGATCTCCTCCTGCGCCTCGACCGGCAGCAATTGCAGCACGTCGGCGGCGACCGGCGCCTCCAGATGGGCAAGCACGATCGCCATGATCTGCGGATGTTCCGCCTCGATCAACGCCGCGATTTCCTTCGCGTCCATCCATTTCAGCATTTCCAGCCGCGTCGACCGGGTCGGCGGGGTGATGCGCGCCAGGATGGTTTCCGCGCGTTCCTCGCCCAATGCCTTGGTCATCGCACCGCGGATGTGGCGCGTCGCGCCATAGCCGATGGTGGTGCGCTTCTTCGCCTTGTTCAGGAAATGGTCGAGCGCTTCGTTCACCTCCTCCGGCTCGACGTCGGCCACGTCATACATGGCATAGCCAAGCTGACGGACCTCGTCGGGTTCCAGGCGGGACAGGATCTGCGCGGCTTCATCCTCGTTGAACAGCATCAGCAGGACGGCGGCGGCGGCGCTGGATTTCAGCGGCTCGGGGCGGCCCGGAACGATCTCAGGCATCTTCCTTCTTCCCCTCCTTCAGCAGATCGCGCACCACCAGAGCGGCGCGATCCGGGTCCTGCTTCACGAAATTGCGAATGAGGTCGGCGCGCTGCGCATAGTCATAAGTGGACGAAATCATGTCGAGCGTGACCGGCCGTTCGATATCGCCGTCCCCGCCGCTGACCGACAGGATGTTCAGCTCCGCCGAAATCTCCTTGCCGATACGCTGTTCATTTTCCGCCGTCCGCTCGGCGGCGGCGGCCTGCTCGGCGGCCCGGCGCTTCAGCAGCGGGCGACCGATGCCGAAGATCACGAGCAGGGCGACCAGCAGCGCCGAAATATTGCGCGCCAGCGGTGCTATCCAGTCGGCTTCGTACCAGGGCGCCTGCACCTCAGCTTCCTTCACGAAGCTGCGCGACGACAGCGCGACCACATCGCCGCGGGCCTGATCAAAGCCGACCGCACCCTTCACCAGCGCTTCGAGCGCGGCGATTTCCTGCGCGCTGCGCGGCTTGCCGTCTGCGCCGTTGTCGAGCGCGACGGCGACCGACAGGCGCTTCACCGTACCCAGTGCGTCGCGGGTGACGGACACTTCGCGACCCAGTTCGAAATTGCGGTTGAAGGTTTCTTCCGTCTTCGTCAGCGGATCGGGCGGCGTGCCCGGCTGCTGCTGCGCGGTCTGACCCTGCTGCACCGTCTGGCCGTTGGGGTTGGTCTGCGTGACGGTCGGGTTGACCGGCGCCTGGTTGCTCAGCGCGCCGGGGATGCCGCTCGCCTGGCCCGCATTCTGGCCGCGCGGGTCGGAAGCCCAGCTGCCGGTTTCGGACCGGATGCGCGCCTCATCCTGCGGATATGTCTCACGCGTGGCCTGGCGTTCGGCGAAGTTGAGTTCGGCATGCACCTCCGTCGAGAAGGCACCCTGCCCCAGGATCGGCGTCAGCAGCGCGACCACCGACTGGCGATAGCGATCCTCGATGCGCGACTGGATGGCCAGCTGCCGGTCGTCGGCGGCATTGCCGTCATTGTTGCTGAGCAGCCGGCCATTCTGGTCGACCACCGAAATATCGTCCGGGTTGAGTTCCGGGATCGATGAGGCGACGAGATGGACGATGGCGCTGACCTGCTGGTCGGTCAGCGTCCGCCCGTTGGCCAGGCGCAGCATCACCGACGCGGACGGCTTTGACCGGTCGCGCAGGAACACGCTGGGCGGTTCGACCGCCAGGTGCACCTTGGCGCTTTCCACATTGTCGATCGCCTCGATCGTGCGGGCCAGGTCCATTTCCCGGGCGGAACGCAGCTTTTCGCCTTCGACCGCGCGGCTGGCGCCCATCGGCAGGCTGTCGATCATGCTGTTGCCGTCGGGCGCGCTCTTGGGCAGGCCCTGCGCGGCGAGCATCATCTTCGCCTTGAAATAATCGTCCTCCGCGACGGTCATGCCGCCCGAATTGTCGAAATCATAACGGATGCCGCTCTGGTCCAGTATCTGCGCGACCGCCGACTTGTCGGAATCGGGCAGGCCACGGAACAGGTCGCGCTGCGGCGGTTCGCGCAACGCCATCCAGGCGAGGCCGGCGACCGCGACCGTGCCGAGCAGGCCCAGCAGCGGCAGGCTTTTCGCCACCGCCGGCTGTTTGATGAAGCCGGTCAGGCGCGCCTTGATCGCGTCGATCCCCTTGAGATCGGCGAAGGACGCGGCCGGAGCGGCGGGAAGGGCAGGCGCAGCGGCGCCGACATTGGTGGAAAGGGCTGTCTCGCTCATGGTTTATACCGGCATGCTCATAATGTCCTTGTAGGCGGACAGGAGTTTGTTGCGGACTTGCAGGGTCGCCTCGAAACTGACCGACGCCTGCTGCTTGGCCAGCATGACTGCTGCGATGTCGGTCGTATCGCCGCGCTCGAACGCGGCGGCGGCCTCACCGGCCTGGTTCTGAAGGCCGTTGACCTGTTGCAGGGCGCTGTTCAGCGCCTCGGTAAAGGCACCTGGCTTCGCTGTATCCTGCGCACCGGCCGCCGGAGCGGTCGCGCCGGTCTGGGCGATGTCGCGCAGGGCGGCGTTTTTCTGGAGGATAGCGTTGCGGATCGCCATCACGCTGTCGGTCGGGGAAATGCCCGTCATCTGCCGGTCCCCCCTTATGCCGCCGCCAGCTCACGCATCTCGGCGAGCCGATAGCGCAGCGTGCGTTCGGAAATACCCAGCTTGCGGGCGGCGGCGGCGCGGTGGCCGTCGGTTTCGCGCAGCGCGAGGCGGATCGCCTCCAGCTTGGAATGGCGGGCCACGTCGCGCAGCCGGACCGGTTCGGCCGCGACCGGCTGGGCCACGATTGCGCGCAGCGGCTGCGGCGCGGCGGAAATGTGCAGGTCGGCGGCGTCGATCCGGTCGCCTTCGCGCAGGACGAGCGCGCGCTGGAGCACATTGCCCAGTTCGCGGGCATTGCCCGGCCAGTCGTGCACCGACAGTTTTTCGAGCGCGGCGAGGGTCGGCCAGACGAAGCCCGCGCGGCCCATGTCCTGCTGGCGCAGCAGCATCGCGGCCGCGATGGCGACGATGTCGCCGCGGCGCTGGCTAAGCGGACGCAGTTCCAGCGGCATGACGTTCAGGCGCCAATACAGGTCCTCGCGGAACCGGCCGGCGGCGACTTCGTCCGCCAGGTTGCGGTTGCACGCGGCGATGATGCGGACATTGACCGGGACCGGGTGGGTCGCGCCGACCGGCAGCACTTCGCCTTCCTGAAGGGCGCGCAGCAGCTTGGCCTGGAGCGCGAGCGGCAGTTCCGCGATCTCGTCCAGAAACAGCGTGCCGCCGTCCGCCGCCAGGAACAGGCCGTCGGACGACTGCGCCGCGCCGGTGAAGCTGCCCTTGCGATGGCCGAACAGCATCGCTTCCATCATGGTTTCGGGAAGCGCCGCGCAATTGACCGCGATGAAGTCATGGCCGCACCGGCCCGAACCGGCGTGCAGGAAACGCGCCATGCCTTCCTTGCCGGTGCCGGTGTCGCCCTGCACCAGTACGGTCGCCTCGCTGCGGGCGACGCGGCTGGCAAGCGTCATCAGGCGGACGCTGGCGGCGTCGCCGACCGCGGGTACCGAAGCGGGACGGGCCAGTTCGGCGATCAGGGCGAAGGCGAAGCCCATGTCTTCCAGCCCGAAGGCCACGCGGGCAGGCAGCCCGTTGGCGGCGGCCACCAGCGACGGCGCGCCGTCGACGACGGTGATCAGAATGTCGCGATGAGTTGCATGGCCGATCTCCGTGGCCAGCAGCACACGGCGGTCGTCGCGGTCGCGCGGGCTGGCGGCATCGACCACCCGCACCGCGAACAAGGCATTTTCGAGCCAAGGTTGCAGGCCCGGGACGAGCGCACAAACCCCACGGCTCACATCAAGCGATGACATGAACGGTCCCCATTCAATTGGCTGGCTTGTGCCCCCGCACGCCCCATGCCCCTTCGATATGAGAAATCTACCTTTCCGTGGTTATCGAATGGTTAATGCCCCCTGCCGGCTTGCCGCAATCCGGCAAAAAAATTCCGCATGCCCCCCACGGATTACCGTGCTTTCGTCCTGGACCCGCGGAACCGGGCGGCAATGAAGGTCCGGGGGGTGAAACGGAAAAAATGCAGGCGCCCCTAAAAACCCGATCCGACCCGCCGTTATTCCACTTCGAGGCCGCCAGCGCCTGATGGCAGCGACCTGATGTTGAATGGAAAGGGAATATCATGACTGTTATCGGAACCAACTCTTCGGCACTGCGTGCGGCCAACGCTTCCACCATGGCGGGCAAGTCGCTTCAGACCGCGATGGAACGCCTGTCGACCGGCAAGCGCATCAACAGCGCAAAGGACGACGCCGCCGGCCTCGCTATCGCCTCCACCATGACCGCCCAGATCCGCGGCATGACCCAGGGCGTCCGCAACGCCAACGACGGCATCTCGCTGGCGCAGACGGCGGAAGGCGCGCTCGGCGAAGTCAGCAACATGCTGCAGCGTATGCGTGAACTGACCGTCCAGACGCTGAACGGCACCAACGACACCGACGCCAAGGCGAACATCCAGGCGGAAATGTCGCAGCTTCAGACCCAGATCACCGACACGCTGGCCAACACCGAATTCAACGGCACCAAGCTGTTCGACGGTTCGACCGCTTCGGTTTCGATCCAGGCCGGTGCCAACGCTTCGGACGCGGTGACGATCACCCTGGACGACGTGGCGGGCGACGCCAACATCACGGCTGCCCTGGCGGTTGACGCCACCACGGCGACCACGGCCGACCTGACGACCTTCGACGACGCGCTGGCCGCAGTTGCGACCACCCGCGCCAATCTGGGTGCGGTCCAGAACCGCCTCGAATCGACGGTGAACAACCTCACCAACAACATCACCAACCTGACGGACGCCCGCAGCCGCATCGAAGACGCGGACTTCTCGTCGGAAACGACCGCGCTGGCCAAGCAGCAGATCCTCAGCCAGGCGTCGACCGCGATGCTGGCCCAGGCCAACCAGAGCCAGCAGGGCGTGCTGAAGCTGATCGGCTAAGCCTGAACCGAATTGGACGGCTGAGGTCATGGTCACCGCCAGCCGTCCAATGTAGTCCCCGGCGCATCAACAGTCCCCACCGCGCCGGGGACCACACCTTCGATCAACGACCAGACTTTCGAAGCCTCCGTCCCCCCGGGCGGAGGCTTCATCGTTGCGACCGGGATACAAGGCTTGGCTGGATCGTTTGAGCCGCGCATGATGAACGGCATGACCCCGATAGATCGACGCGCCATGATCGCCGCCACCGGCGCCGCGCTGCTGCTTCCCCTTCCGCTGCGCGCACAGACGCGGCCCGAACCCTTTTCCTGGGACCGGCTGGTCGCCACGGCGTCGCGGCTGACGCGCACACCCTTCCGGGAGGCGGCGGCCCACCCCGGTGCCGCCAGGGTGGACTATGACGCGCTCCATGCCGCGCGTTTCCGGGAAGAACGCACTTTGTGGGGCGACCTGCCGGGCGATACCGGCATTCGCTTCTTCCCCCTGTCGGCGACCGCGCCGCAGTCCGTGACGATCGCCATCGTCGAAGACGGCCAGTCGCGTCCGTTGCGCTACGACCCGGCGATGTTCGACGCGCCGGCCGGCAACGCGGTGGCGGCACTGGGCAGCGATGCCGGCTTTGCCGGTTTCCGGGTCATGAACGCGGCGCGTGACGGCGACTGGCTGTCGTTCCTGGGCGCCAGCTATTTCCGGGCGCCCGGACCCCAAAAGCAATTCGGCCTGTCGGCGCGGGCTATCGCGATCAACACCAGCCTTGGCCGGGAGGAGTTTCCGCGCTTCACCCATTTCTGGCTCGAACGGACCGGCGCGAACAGCCTGACCGTCCATGCGCTGCTGGACGGCGCGTCGATCACCGGTGCCTTCCGCTTCGAAAACAGCCTGGGACCGCAGGGCGTGCGGCAGGACGTCACCGCCGCACTGTTCCCCCGTCGCGCCATAGCCGAACTGGGCCTGATGCCGATGACCAGCATGTTCTGGTACGATCAGGCCAATCGCGGCAGGGGA
This sequence comes from Sphingobium sp. OAS761, assembly GCF_024168485.1. GTDB lineage: Bacteria > Pseudomonadota > Alphaproteobacteria > Sphingomonadales > Sphingomonadaceae > Sphingobium. The sequence continues at coordinate 63,789 of NZ_JALJVY010000012.1, read as the reverse complement.
ACGGACTGGCGCCCGGAAATTCACGATTCCGACCTGCTCTCCATCGCCGGCGCGGACGGCACCGTCCATGCGAGGCCACTCGTCAACCCGTCGACGCCGCTCGTCAGCGCCTTTGCCGAGCGTGACCCCAGGGGGTTCGGCCTGCTCCAGCGCGACCGCGATTTCGACCATTATCAGGACGACGGCGTGTTCTACGACCGCCGCCCTTCGCTATGGGCCGCGCCCGCGTCCGGGTTGGGCGCCGGCGAGGTCCGGCTCTATGCCTTCCCCACCGACAGCGAATATACCGACAATATCGCTGCCTATTGGACCCCGGCCCGGCCGCCGGCTCCGGGACGAAGGATCGACGTCGCCTACCGGCTAGACTGGTCGGCCGCCCGCGCGCCCGCGTCGGACGGGCTGGCGATGGTCGACAATGTCTGGCTGGGCCGGGGGCAGGAACCCGCCATCGATCGCATCGTCGTCGATTTCACACCCGTCCCGGCCGACACGAAGCCGCAACTCTGGACCGATATCGGCCAGGGCACCTTGGTCAAGGCGGCGGGCTATCCGGTGCTCGGCATCGACGGACGGTACCGTGCAGTCATCGATCTGCGGCGTTCGGGCACCGGCCCGGCCGATCTGCGGATGCAGTTGCGGGCTGACGGTCGTGCAATAAGCGAATATCTGCACTATCCTGTGGGCGCGTGACCGGAACCGATCGCGGCGGCGGCGGTTCCTTCACCTGGATCAAGCAAATGTGGGGCCGGAGGTCATGAGCCAAGGACATACGCCGGCGGGTCAGGCCGGCACGGGCAAGCCCCTTGCCCGTGCGTTCGAGCATGTTCCCGCAGAACGGCCGCTGGCGATGCCGGAACAGGATTTCGACGCGCTGCCCCCGATCGGCCACCGGCGGCTGAGCATCGACCTGTGGGCGCGCCGCTTGCTGGTCGTGCTGCTCGCCCTCATTCCCGCCGCCCTCGCAGCGCACGAGATGCGCCGCTCGATCGGGCTGGACGGCATCTCCCCCATCGAGGGCGTATATCTCGCGCTCTTCATTTCGCTGTTCGCCTGGATCGCGTTCGGTTTCGTGACCGCGACGATCGGCTTCCTGCTGCTGACCGTGGGCAAGGGACGCAGCGTAACCCCCCGCCCCCTGCATCCCAGCGAACCGTTGCGCGGGACGACGGCCATATTGCTGCCGGTCTGCAACGAGGATTTCATGGGCGTGCTGGGCCGTCTGTCGATCATGGAACGGTCGCTGGCGCAGGTCATGGGGCGCGAGCGATTCGAATTTTTCATCCTGTCCGACAGCAACGCCGACAATGGCGAAACCGAACGGCGGCTCTATCAGGATTTGCGGACGTCCTTTTCGCGGCCGATCCATTATCGCCGCCGTGCGCTCAACATCGGGCGCAAACCGGGCAATATCGCCGAATGGGTCACCCGTTTCGGCGGCGGCTATGATCATATGATCGTCCTGGACGCAGACAGCATCATGAGCGGCCAGACCATGGCGCGGCTGGCCGCGGACATCGAACGACATCCGCATGTCGGGCTGATCCAGACGGTACCGACCGTCATGGGCGCGGCGACGCTGTTCGCGCGATGGCAGCAATTCGCCAGCCGCCTGTTCGGACCGATCTCGGCCGCCGGCATGATCTGGTGGGCGGGATCGGAAGGCATGTTCTGGGGCCATAACGCCATCGTGCGCGTGCGCGCTTTCGCGGCGAGCTGCGGCCTGCCCGAACTGCCAGGCCGGGCGCCGTTCGGCGGCCATATCATGAGCCACGACATGCTGGAGGCGGCGCTGCTGCGGCGGCGCGGGTGGGACGTGCACATGGTGACGGCCGACGACAGTTTCGAGGAATTTCCGCCGTCCATGCCCGACCTGTTCACCCGCGACCGTCGCTGGTGCCAGGGCAATATCCAGCATGTGCCCTTGCTGTTCCGGATCGCGGGCCTGCATCCGGTCAGCCGGTTCCAGTTGCTGGTCGGGGCAAGCGCCTATTGTACGTCGCCCATGTGGCTGGCGCTGATACTGGTAGTGCTGGGCGGTGCGGCGAGCGGCCTGTGGCCGGCGGCGGCGGTGCTCCCTTCCGGCGCGCTGCTGGGCATCACCGCGCTGCTGCTGTTCGGCCCAAAGATATTGTCGATCCTGTGGGCGATGGCGGAACCCGCGCGACGGATCGGGTTCGGCGGCGCCGCCCGCATGACCCGGGGCGTCCTTGCCGACATCTTGTTGTCGATCCTGATGGCCCCTGTGGCCATGCTGACGCAGACGATCAACCTGTTCGGCATATTGATGGGCCGCAAGAGCAGCTGGAACGGACAGACGCGCGACCGCGACGGCATGGCCATCGGCAGCGCGATCTGGCTGTTCAAATGGCATTTGCTGCTGGGTGCGGGACTGACCCTGCTGGCGGTCAGGGCCGGTGCCTTGGGCTGGACGCTGCCGGTGGTGTCAGGTCTGTTTGCCGCGCCAGCGCTGGCGGCGCTGACGGCGCGCAAGGATCTGGGCCGATGGGCCGAGAGGCGCGGGCTGTTCCAGGTAGCCTTGCCCTGGTGGCGTGCACAGAATTACCGGCCGCTGCGGTTTCGCTGGCCGACCACGGACGACCGGCCGGTTGGACCGATTGCGGCGAACGACGGCTGAAGGCCGCGGCGCTTAATCGTCCCAGTCGCGCAGCTTCACGCGTAGCTTGTCGAGCGCGGATTTCTTTATCTGGCAGACCCGGGCCGCGCCGATGTCGAGCGTTTGGCCGATTTCCTCCAGATTGAGTTCCTCGACGAAATAGAGTTGCAGGACCAGCGCCTCGCGCTCGGGCAATTCGCCGATGCAGGCGGCCAGTGCCTTCTTAAGCGATTCGCGCTCCATCACCTGATCGGCGCGATCCTCCACGTCGGCGAACCACATCGACTGGTCGGAATAGACTTCATCCATGCTGGTATGCTGCACCATCTCGACGCTGTCGGCGAACTCGCGATAGTCGGCGGGGTCCAGCTTCATTTCGGCCGACATTTCCGCCTCACTCGGCAAGCGGCCAAGCCGCTGTTCCAACCGGCTGCGCACGGCGCCCAGTTCCTTGCGCTTGGCCATGGCGGACCGGCAGAGCGTCGCCTGGCGCCGCAGATGGTCGATCATCGCGCCGCGCACGCGCATCTGCGCATAGGCGGCGAAGCCCAGCCCCCTGTCCTCGAACCCGTTGGCCGCCTCTACCAGCGCGACCATGCCGATCTGAAGCAGGTCCTCCACCTCGATCGCGGTGGAAACGCGCCCGTGCACGTGCCACGCGATCTTGCGCACCAGCGGCATATATTGGCGGGCCAGCCGTTCCGGGCTGTTCTGGCCAGGCCGCGCATAGGTGTCCGCGCCTGCCTTTATCTTGTTCATATACATGGCTCAGCCTCTCCTCAGGCGACCCGTTCCCGCTGCGGCAGCGGATCGTGGCGGGGAGCGGGACGCTTTTCGCCCCCTACCACCGCAACTACTTCCACTCCCTTACCGTCCGGAATTTCGAGGAAGGACAGCACCGGCGTTTCGGGCAGGTGCGGCTTGAAAAGGCGCGCCAGCGCGCGCCGCGCCACCGGCGAGGTGACGATGGCGAAATTGCGCGCCTGGCCCAGTATCGGCCGGGCGGCCTGCACCACCGACTCGACGATGCGGTTGGCCAAGCTGGGTTCGATCGGATGCTTGGCGTCGCCCGCGACGCGCATGGCCTGCGCCAGCATCGCCTCCAGGTCGCCGTCCAGCGTGATGACGGGCAGCGGCATCTTCACCGGCACCAGCCCCTGGATGATGAGTGCGCCGATCCGCTGGCGGACCGCCTCCACAAGCTGTTCGTGCGTCATGTCGGGCCGTGCGGCGTCGACCATCGCCTCGCAGATGCGGCGGAAATCCTTGAGCGCGATGCCCTCGGCCAGCAGGGCGCGGCACAGCGCGCTGATCTGGGTCAGGCTGAGCAGGCCCGGCGTGAGGCCCTCCACCAACTGGGGGGCAGCGTCCTTCAGATTGTCGAGCAGCTTGCGCGTTTCGTCCAGACCGAACATTTCTGACGCATTCATCGCGATCAACTGGTTAAGATGGGTCGCGACCACCGTCGGCGGATCGACCACGGTATAGCCAGCGACCACGGCTTCGCTGCGGCGGGCCGGGGAAATCCACACGGCGTCCAGGCCGAAGGTCGGATCCTTGGCCGGACGACCGTCCACCGTGCCTTCCAGCGCGCCGCTGTCGAGCGCCAGAAGGTCGTCGGGCCAGATCTCGTCCTCGCCCACGACGACACCGGCGATGGTGATGCGATACTGGTTGGGTTCCAGCGCCAGATTGTCCTTTACCCGGACCATCGGCACGACAAAGCCCAGTTCCTTCGACAACTGGCGGCGGATGCCGGTGATGCGGGCCATCAGCGGCGCGCCCTTGCGCTCGTCCACCAGGCCGATGATGCCATAGCCGATTTCCAGGCCCAGGATCGCGCCGTCCGACACGTCGTCCCATTCGATCAGCGCGGGATTGGGCGCGGGCGGCGGCGGCGCGGGTTCGGCGGCCTTTTTCTGGCTGGCCTGGCGCAACTGCCAGGCGATGCCGCCGGCGACCGCGGCCGCGGGCAGGATGATCATGTGCGGCATGCCCGGCAATATGCCCAGAAAGCCCAGGATCGCCGCGACGGGGACCCATGCCTTGCCGGTGCCGAACTGGCCGGCGACCTGCGCCGACAGGTCCTGCTCGCTCTTGACGCGGGTGACGATGGACGCGGCCGCGATCGAAAGCAGCAGCGCCGGGATCTGCGCGACCAGCGCGTCGCCGATCGCCAGCATGACGTATGTCTGGGCGGCGTCGCCGATGCTGAGACCGTGGCTGACCACACCCAGGATGATGCCGCCGATGATGTTGATCGCCAGGATCAGGATGCCAGCGACCGCGTCGCCCTTCACGAACTTGCTGGCACCGTCCATGGAACCGTAGAAATCGGCCTCGGTCGCGACTTCCTGGCGCCGGATCTTGGCTTCCTCGGGGGTCAGCAGGCCGGCGTTCAGGTCGGCGTCGATAGCCATCTGCTTGCCGGGCAGCGCATCCAGGGTGAAGCGCGCGGACACTTCCGACACGCGGCCCGCGCCCTTGGTGATGACGACCAGGTTGATGATCATCAGGATGGCGAAAACGAAGATGCCCACGACATAGTCGCCGCCGATCAGGAAATGGCCGAACGCCTCGATCACCTGCCCCGCCGCATCGGCGCCTTCATGTCCCTGGACCAGCACGACGCGGGTCGACGCGACGTTGAGCGCAAGCCGCAGCAATGTCGCGAACAGCAGAACGGTGGGAAAGCTGGAGAAATCGAGCGGCTTGGCCGCATTGAGCGCGACCATGAGCACGGCGAGCGAGATCATGATGTTGGTGATGAAGCCGATATCGAGCATCACCGCCGGAACCGGCACCATCATGAACAGGACGACCATCAGCGTGGCGAACGGCAGCACCGCGCCCTTGACGGCGCCCATCCATATCTTCGCTTTGACTTGGGCGGGTGTCATTGTCGGCCGTTACCTTCCGAGGGTGGCAAGCATGAGATAGGCGAGACGCGCCGTCTGCGGTTGTGGCCGGACGGTGATGTCGGGCTGCTGGCTAAGGCGCTGCGTTTCGATCCGCACATAGTCGGCGGGCTGGACGGTCCTGGCGCCCGAAGGCAGCGACGCGTCGGCATATTGGATATCCGCGCCAAACGAATCCGTGCCCTTCTGCAACTTGGCGGCGAAGCGATCGCGGATTTCGGCGAAGCTGCAGGCATTGCCCTGCTTGTCATAGAAGATGGAGCGGTTTGCCCGCGCGGCCGCCGGGAAAAGCGATGCTGCGGTTGCGCCGGGGGCGCGGTCGTGCACCGACAGGAATTTGGAAGCGCCGCCCACGCCGAGGAAATGTGCAAGATAAAGGTCGACCGGCTGCGCTTCGCGACCCAGCTTCGATTCCAGATAGGCCTTGTTGTCTGCGGCATGTTCGGCCGCCATTACCGACGCGGTCTCGGGATGCTTGCGCAGGTCCAGTATCTGCTGCCGTAAATCCGGGTCGGATACATAATAGCGCCCGTTGCGCCCCTGGCTGATCGCGTCGGCCGCCCAGCCCAGACCATATTCGCTGCCATGCTTGTCGACGACGGCGAGCCAGCTCTGGTCGATGAACTGATAGAGGCCGGTGGCCGACGATGTCGCCGCGCGCGCAGTCGGGTTCAGGCTCGATTCGATCTTTGCCTGGCCCAGCAGGTAGGCGAAGTCCACGCCCGTGCGACGGCTGGCCATCGCAATCGCGTTGGTCACGCGATTGCCGGTCGAACCCGTTGTTGCCGTGATGTCCGCGAAAGCCGACACAGAACCATTCCCCACTTGCTAGCAGGGTCATTAGAGCAAGGCTTGTGCCAATATTTGGTTAACGCGCGGAAGGAATTCGATCGCCCCGAAACGCAAAACGGCGCCGATTGGCGCCGCTTTAGATGCTGAAGAAAATTTTTTTAACGGCCGTAGGTCAGCGGCGCGGTGCGCGATCCGTGCGCGGCGAGCATGGCGAGCCGCTGACCGGCATGGTCGGCGAGCAGGTTGACCCTCACCCGGGCGCTTTCCAGCAGCGGCAGCATCGCGCTCAACCGTTCTACCACGGCCGGTTCGGACCGCCAGGCGCCGATCGCCCGGACGGCGGCCGCGGCATGGCTGACCCGGTTGCTTGCGGTTTCGATGGCCAGAGCATCCGTGCCGTCCAGCACGTCGCGCAAATCCTCGAACGCGTCGAAGAGTTCGTCCAGTGCTGCGAGGCCCAGCGGCATGGCTCAGTCCCCGACCGGCAGGTCGAGCGCGACCATGCGCTCGGCAATGGCCTGAGCGTCGACGGGATAATTGCCCGACGCGATCGCGGATTTGATCGCGGCGATGCGATCCATGTCGATCGGCGCGCCTTCGGCCGCCATGCGCGACGCCGGACTCGACACGTTCGACGCCGACGCCGTGACCGACGATCCGGTCGCGGACGACGCGCGGCTCTTGCCGCTCTCCCGCAGGCTGGTGGCACCGATCACGTTACTCATGGTCTGGCCGACAGACTTGATCATTGGTTCAATCCTTCACACGTCCCATGCAGACTATATACGGACTGGTTCAAAAATCATTAAATCCCGGAACACGCACCAAGCCCATTTCCACGACCTGTGCCATCAGGGGCGCCGATTTCCGGTCCTCCCGCACGCGGATGGTGTCGCCCAGCGCGCCGTCCTCGTCCGCTATCATCATCCTCGACACGCTGAAACGGGCGTTGCCCGCGATCAACTGGACAGGATCGCCTTTCTTCACCAGCATGTCCCTGGGCACGGCAACGGCAGCAGCGCGGACAAACCGTCCGGGCGCACTGCCGGGCACCGGTCCCGAAGCGGCGGCCGCCGTCCCGGGTACCAGCGGGACGCGGATACGCCAGCCCAGCGCCTCGCACTTGACCATGGCACTGCCGAAGACCGGACCTTCCACGGTCGGCGTCGACGGGCAGGCGGCAAGGCGCAGGCGCCGGTCGACCGGAGCGGCGGGACCGCCGGGTTCGCCCAGATTGGCGCCCACGGTCATGGCGACCAGGCTGTCGAGCCGATCGAGATTTTCGAATTTATCCTGCGCCAGCGCGGGCTGCACAGCGGCTAGCGCGGCGGCGGCGAGAATGAAAGGCGTGGTGCGGACCATCGCGAAACTCCTGACTGGCGACTGTTCACCATGTCATTCAGCAAGTTTCGTGCCAGCCGGCGCAGGCGCGATCAGGATATGCTGGCCCTGCTCCGCTCCCGCCTCGCCCTGGTCTAGGCCGCGAATACGCAGCCGATCGCCCGCCATGCCGTCCGCACGCAACGTCCGGGCAACCGCGCCCAGCCGCGCGGCGGCCAGATCCCATTCGTCGAAGCGCTGATGCGCGGGATCGCTGCCATGGCTGCGGATTTCCAGGCCGGGTTCGGCGGCGAAGTGCCGCGCGATCGCGGCGATCCGGGCCCGCCCGCCCGGGGTCAGCAACGCCTCCCCGGATACGAACAGGTCCGCCGCGCGCACATCGACGCCCGCCGCCATCGGCCGGCCGCCAAATTGTCCGGCCAAACCCGACAGCATCGACGCGCGACGGGCGCCGCTCGCCTGAAGCAGGATGAAAAAACCCAGCAGCAGCAACAGCAGGTCGGCGAAGCTGACGGCCCAGCGGTGGCGCCGCCCGGCGCCCGATGCCGCCGCGCTCATGCGACTTCGCGGATCGACGCGCGCCGCAGCGGCACATTTTCGCGCCGGGCGATCATCAGCATCCGCTCCACGACCTCGCGCTGCCAGGCCAGTTCACGCTCGGACAGGTCGGCCAGCCGCGACGCGACCGGCACCGCGATCATGTTGGCGATCACCACGCCATAGAAAGTGGTCAGCAGGGCCAGCGCCATGGCAGGCCCCAGCCGCGCAGGATCATCCATTGCGGCAAACATCGACACCAACCCGATGATGGTGCCGGCCATGCCGAGCGCGGGCGCCGCGTCGGCAACGGAAAACCAGACCCTGTGCACGGCGCCGTGGCGCTGCGCGCGATCCGCCAGCACCTGCGTCGCCCACAGGTCGAACGCGTCGGTGCTGGCCGAATTCGCCAGGCGGCGTGCGGCATCGGTCAGGAAGGGATGCGTGGTCTTCACCCGGTCGGTGCAGGACAGGCCGCGCAGCTGCGCCACCTGATCGATCTTGAGCAGGGCCGTGCGTGCCGCGTCGCGATCGCGCGCGGGATGCGCTGTGACCAGCGGCCGCAGCGCGAGCAGCGCCCGCCCGCAAGCCCGGGCGCCGTTCTGGAACAGCATGACGGCGACGATGCCGGCCAGCATCGCGAGCAAGGTCAGCGGATCGAACAAGGATGCTGTAACTGCCATGCCGGCTTGGCCTCCGTTGCTTGCCATGCTGCCCGCCGGCGGCAAGCTCCTGCCGCCGACCGGCAAAAAAATGCCGCCGTTGCCGCCTTCGCGATCAAAAGCCCGGTTTTCAGGCAATTTCCGCTTCCGCCTCGCTTCACCCAAGCAAATTGGCACGGCTCTTGCTGATATCAGGCTGGATCACCCGCAGAAGGCGCCATCAGGCATCATAACGGCGGGAGAAACGGAAACTTTAGGCTGGACGACGGCAAAATGAGCATGTCGGTGGAAGATAATCTGTTCGGTATTCACGGGAAGGCGCTTGCGCTGCGCTCGCAGCGCCTGTCGCTGCTTGCGTCGAACATCGCGAACGCATCCACGCCCGGATACAAGGCCCGCGATATCGATTTCGAGGCGGCGCTGAAGGATGCGACCACCCGGCAGGCGGGCGGCAGCGGCGGCGACGTCGCCAAGGCCGCCGACGACGCCATGGGCTATCGCGTGCCGCTGCAACCCAGCCTCGACGGCAACACCGTCGAACTCAGCACCGAACAGACGCTTTTCGCCGAGAATGCGGTCAAATATCGCACCACGCTCTCCTTCCTGGAAGGACGCGTCAACACCATCACCCGTGCGCTGAAGGGAGAATGAGCATGAGCGGTTCCACGCCCATGAACATATTCGACATCGCCGGCCGCGCCATGAGCGCGCAACTGGTCCGGTTGAACGCCACCGCGTCGAACATGGCCAATGCCGGCAATGTGACCGGCAGCGAAGCGGAGGCCTATCGCGCGATCAAGCCGGTCTTCACCGCCGTCACCGACAGCCCGGGCGTGTCCACGGTCAAGGTGTCGCAGATCGTCACCACCGACGCGCAGCCCACCAAGCGACACGATCCCAATCATCCGCTGGCCGACGCCAATGGCGACGTATGGGAAGCCGCGGTCGATTCCAATGCCGAACTGGTCGACATGATCGAGACCGCCCGCATGTACCAGAACAACGTCCAGGTGCTGAACACGGCCAAATCCCTGATGCTGGAAACCATAAGGATCGGCAAATGACGACGACATCGACCGTCACCGACGGCGCGGGGCTTTCGGTCTACAATCCCAACGCGACCGTCGGCACCGGCAGCGCGACCATGGATCAGGCCAGCTTCCTGACTTTGCTGACCGCGCAGATGCAGTATCAGGACCCGTTCGAGCCGGTCGACAACGCCCAGATGGTGTCGCAGATGGCGACCATCACCAATTCGTCGGGCATCGCGGAAATGAACGCGACGCTGAAGAGCCTGGCCAGCAACCTGACCGGAACGCGGCTGGGCGACGCGGCAAGCTGGATCGGCAAGTCCATGCTGGTCCAGAGCAATATCGCCGTTCCCGACGCCGCCGGCACCTATGCAGGCCAGATCACCCTGCCCGAAGCCGTCGACGGCGCCACCATCGACCTGCTCGACGGCGACGGCAATGTCGTCAAGACGGTCGACATGGGATCGCAGCAGGCCGGAGATGTCACCTTCTACTGGGACGGCAAGGATGACGAGGGCAACACGCTTGCCACCTCCGCACTTCAGGTCAAGGTCAATGGCGCGACTCCCAGCAAGGTCGCGACCTGGGCCACCATCGCCGCCGTCCAGTCCCCTGCGGACGGATCGTCCTCCAAACTCATCACCGCGCTCGGCAGCTACAGCCCGTCCGACGCGATCAGCCTGATGTAATCGGCAACCTTCGTTCTTTTTCCCTCAATATCCTTTTCACCCAAGGAGCAACGCCATGTCCTTCTACATCTCCCTGTCCGGCCTCAAGGGCGCCCAGACCGATCTGGCGACCATTTCGAACAACGTGGCCAACGTCAATTCGACCGCCTTCAAGAAGAGCGCCGTGCAGTTCGGCGACATCTTCGCCGCCGCCCCGATGCAGACCACCAGCCAGGTGGCGGGCCAGGGCGTGCGCGTGCAGGGGGTGACCCAGCAATTCACGCAGGGTACGATCGAAACGACCGACAAGACGCTGGATCTGGCCATCACCGGCGAAGGCTATTTCACCGTGAAGGGTGAGGACGGCACCGTCAGCTATACCCGCAACGGGGCCTTCGCGGTCGACGACGACCGCTACGCCGTGGATACCACCGGATCGCGCATCCAGGTCTTCGCGGTCGATCCCGATACGGGCACGCTGTCGACGGCCCCGACCTCCACGACGACCCCTGCCGACCTCACGGACCTTCAGATCCCCACCACCTACAAGGGCGAGACGGACGGCCCGCAACTCACCAGCGTGGGCGTGGCGAAGGACGGCCTGGTATCGGCCATCTACGCCGACGGCAGCACGGTCTATCTGGGCCAGGTCGCCATGGCGTCCTTCAACAGCCAGGAAGGGCTGCGCCAGGAAGGCGACGCGCACTGGACGTCGACCGTCGCGAGCGGCTCTCCCATCCTGGGCACGGCCAACCAGGGCATGTACGGCGCGGTCAATTCCGGCTCGCTCGAACGCTCCAATGTCGACATCACCGACGAACTGGTGGCGCTGATCGCCGCGCAGCGGAACTTCCAGGCGAACTCCAAGGCGATCGAGGCGGCCAACACGCTGACCACCACCATCGTCAACATGCGCACCTAAGGCACAGGACACGGGATAGAAGGGGTAGCCCATGGACCGGCTCGTCAACACGGCACTCACGGCCATGCGCGGCGCGATGGCGCGGCAGGCGTCGATCGCGAACAACCTCGCCAACGCCAATACCGTCGGCTTTCGCGCCGAAATAGCCAATGCCGAAACGCGCTGGCTAAAAGGCGACAGCTTCGACACCCGCGCGCAGGCTTCGGAACAGGTGATCTCCGCCGACATGGCGCAGGGTGCGGTCACCCAAACCGGCAACGCGCTCGACGTGGCCCTGAACGGCGACGCGCTGCTCGCCGTTCAGGCCGCCGACGGCAACGAAGCCTATACGCGGCGCGGCGACCTCAAAATATCCGACAGCGGCCTGCTGACGACCGGCGACGGCCTGCCCGTCTTGGGCGAAGGCGGGCCGATCGTCCTGCCCCAGCTCGACAGCGTGTCGATCGCGCAGGACGGCAGCATCTGGGGCGTGCCGCAGGGCGGCGACCCCGCCAATCCGCAGCAGATCGACAAGCTGAAGCTGGTCAATCCGACCGGATCGGGCATCGCCAAGAGCATCGACGGCCTGTTCCGCGAGGTGAATGGCGGCGCCCTGCCGTCCGACCCGCTGGCGACGGTGACGTCCGGATCGGTCGAAGGATCCAACGTCAATCCCACCGAAGCCCTGGTCCAGATGATCGAGGCGAGCCGGGCCTGGGAAACGCAGGTCAAGATGATCGACACCGCCAAACAGCTGGATGACGGCGGCGCGTCGCTGATGCGCCTGGATGGTTAATATTGGCACGTTTCTTGCTGAATTGAATGCAATGGCGCCCTTGACGGGTTGCCGCACGGAGATGAAACGATGAGCAACGCCGCCCTTCATGTCGCCCGCACCGGCCTTGACGCGCAGAACACGAAGATGCGCGTGATCGCCAACAACCTGGCGAACGTCAACACGACCGGGTTCAAGCGGGACCGCGCCGATTTCGAAACGCTCGCCTATCAGCAGATGATCGCGGCGGGCGCCAATTCGGACAGCCAGAACAAGTTCGCGACCGGGCTCAACCTGGGGTCGGGCGTCTCGCTCCAGGGCACCAGCAAGATCAACACCCAGGGCACGTTGCAGGAAACCGGCAATGCGCTGGACATGGCGATCGAAGGCGCCGGCTTCTTCCAGGTCCAGCGCGCGGACGGCACCACCGCCTATACGCGCGCGGGCAATTTCAGCGTCACGGCCGAAGGCACCGTGGTCAACAGCGACGGCCTGCCGCTGATCCCCCAGATCACCGTGCCGCAGGGCGCGACGTCGGTCACCATCGGCAATGACGGCACCGTGTCGGCGACCCTTCAGGGCGAAAGCGAACCGACCCAGCTCGGCCAGATCGAACTGGCAAGCTTCATGAACGCGTCGGGCCTCCAGTCCATGGGCGGCAACCTGCTGGTCGAAACCGCTGCGAGCGGTACCCCGCAGGTGGGCGTCGCCGGGCTCGAGGGCCGCGGCGTCATCCGGTCCGGCAGCCTGGAAACGTCGAACGTCAACATCGTCGAGGAACTGGTCGACATGATCGAGACCCAGCGCGCCTACGAGGTCAATTCCAAGATGATCAAGGCGACCGACGAAATGCTCCAATATGTCAACCAGAACATGTGAGCGACTGATGCGTCTTTCCCTGTCCATCATCGCCGCCGTGTCGCTGATCGCGCTGGCCGCCTCCCCTGCGGAAGCCGGCAAGAAGAAGCGCGAGGTCGAACGCGAATTCTACGCCCCCACCGTCCTGGCGCAGCCGCCGGCCGCACCGGCCAACGGCTCCATTTTCCAGGCGTCGACGGGATATACGCCGCTGACCAGCGGCGCGCGCGCGACCAGCGTGGGCGATATCATCACCATCGTGCTGGTCGAAAGGACACAGGCGACAAAAAGCAACAGCGCCGACACCAGCCGCGACGGCTCGCTGGGCCTGACCCCGCCGAGCACCGGTATCCTGTCCAAGCTGTTTTCCGCCAGCGATGTCGCCATGGGCGGCAATAACGGCTTTTCCGGCAAGGGTGCCGCGACCCAGTCCAATGCGCTGACCGGCGAGATCACCGTGACCATCGCCGCCGTCTATCCTAACGGCAACATGCTGGTGAAGGGGGAGAAGGCGCTGACGCTCAACCGTGGCGACGAATTCATCCAGATCAGCGGCCTCGTCCGCCAGGCAGACATCAGCCCGGACAACCGCATCGCGTCCACCCGCGTGGCCGACGCGAAGATCATCTACACCGGCAAGGGCGAAATCGCGCGGGCCAGCCGTCAGGGCTGGTTGCAGCGCTTCTTCTCCGCAATCAGCCCATTCTGATGGAGATCGGCACCGCCATGACCCGCCTGTTCCGCCTTCTGCTTCCGATCCTTGCGCTGATCGCCGCGCCCGCTCATGCCGAACGGGTCAAGGACCTGGGCACCTTTCAGGGCGTGCGTCCCAACCAGCTGACCGGCTATGGTATTGTCGTGGGCCTCGCCGGCACCGGCGACGACAGCATCGAATATGCCACGCAGGGCATGAAGGGCGTCGTCTCGCGCTTCGGCCTCACCTTGCCGCAGGGGATCAATCCCGCGCTCAAAAATGCCGCGGCCGTGCTGGTCACGGCCGACCTCCCCGCCTTCTCCAAGCCCGGCCAGCGGCTGGACGTCACCGTATCGGCACTGGGCAAGGCCAAATCGCTGCGGGGCGGCACACTGATCATGACGCCGCTGCGCGGTGCGGACAATGAAATCTATGCCATGGCGCAGGGCAATCTGGCCGTGGGCGGACTGGGCGTGTCCGGTGCGGACGGCAGCCAGATATCGGTCAATGTCCCTTCGGCCGGGCGCATACCCGGCGGCGCCACGGTCGAACGCGCGGTCGCGACGGGCTTCGACACGGCCCCGACGCTGACCTTCAACCTGGCCGAAGCCGATCTGACCACCGCCCTGCGCGTGGCCGACGGCATCAACCGTGCCTTTGGGGACCGCCGCGCCCGCGCGATGGACGCTGTGTCCGTGGCGATCGACGCCGAACCGGGCGCGGAACAGCGCATCCTGATGATGGGCATGATCGAGAATATAGAGGTCGCTCCGGCCGACGCCCCGGCCAAGGTGATCGTCAATGCACGCACCGGAACGGTGGTCATCAACGGCGCGGTGCGGATCCATCCCGCCGCAGTCGCGCACGGCAAGCTGACCGTCAGCGTCAACGAAGCGCCGCGCGTCGTGCAGCCTGCACCCTTCAGCCAGGGCCAGACCGCCGTCGAACCGTCGAGCAGCATCAGCATCGACCAGGAAAAGAAACCTATGGTTAATTTTAAAGGTGGCGCGTCGCTGGCCGATATAGTGAAGGCGGTCAATGCAATCGGGGCTTCCCCCGCCGACATGGTCGCCATTCTGGAAGCGCTCAAGCAGGCGGGCGCGATGAAAGCGGAGCTGGTGGTGCTATGATGCAGGTCTCGACACTTTCGTCGTCCCCGGCCCAGACCGGCGGCGCATCGCAGAAAGCCGCGCTGGAAAAGGCGGCGCAACAGTTCGAGGCGATCTTCCTGCGGCAGATGATCGGCGCCATGCGATCGGCCAGCCTGGCAGAAGGCATCACCGATTCCGCCGCGAGCGAGCAGTTTCGGGACATGGCCGACGCCCGCACCGCCGACGCGCTGGCGGGCAAGGGCAGCATGGGCATCGCCCAGTTGTTGATACAGCAGTTCGGCGCCCGCGTGCACGACACCCCATCCCCCACCGCGCCTGACGGTCCGACCCCGGCAGAAGGCGCATGAGCGGCGACCTCTTCATCATCGGGTCCTCGGGCACGCGTGCCTATCGCACCGTCATGTCGGCGATTTCCGAGAATATCGCCAATGTGAGCACGGCGGGATATGCGCGACGCTCGGTGGTGACGGCCGAATCCGGCGCGTCGACAGCGACCATGGCGATGTACATTGCGCGCGCCAATTTCGGCGGCACGCAGGTGATGAGCGTCGGACGCGAGACCGATCCCTATCTGGACGCAACGGTGCGCGCCACGGGCATGAACCTGGGCAGCGCCAACGCGCGGCTGCGCTGGCTGACCGACACCGAAACGGCATTGAACGACGGCACGACCGGCGTCGGCGCGCTGATGACCAACATGTTCCAGAACATGGAAAAACTGGCCGCGGCGCCCAGCGACACGTCGCTGCGCGTGACCACGCTCGACAGCATCAGCCGGGTGGCGCAGGCGTTCAGCCAGACCGCCAACGACCTGAAGAACGTATCGGCAAGCATCGCCACCGAAGGTCAGTCGGCGGTCAGCACCGTCAACCGCGCGCTGGCGTCGCTGGCCGACATCAACAACAGCCTGTTACGGGCGCAACCGGGCACATCCGCCTACGCCCAGCTGCTCGACAGTCGCGATTCCGCGCTTCAGACCTTGTCCGAGAATATGGACGTGTCGATCAGCTTCGGTGCGCATGACAGCGCCGAAATCAGTTTCGGCGGCCAGACGCTGGTGTCGGGGTCCAGCGCGACGAGTCTGTCCCTGACAACGAACGACGACGGAACGTTGGGCATGATGCTGGCCGACGGCACGGCGCTGGCCGCGCCCGCCAACGGCACGCTGGGCGGTCTTTTTTCCGCGGCGCAGACCGTCGCCGATCGCCGCAGCGACCTGGACGGCCTGGCCGAACAGTTCGCGACCGACCTGAACGCCTGGCATGCGCAGGGCATCACCGATGACGGCGCGGCTGGCGGCGATCTGGTCAGCTGGACGGGCAGCGCGGCGACGCTCGCGGCACTGTCCGTCAGTCCGTCCGATCTTGCGCTGCGGTCCCCGGACGGCACGCTGAACGGCAATCTTCTCACGGTGACATCGACCCTGCGGGGCAATGGCAGCGTGGAATTGAACTGGACATCGATGATCGCGACCCACGCGAACCTGCTCGGCGCGACCCAGGCGGCGGTCGACACGGCGGCCAGCCGCAACGATCAGGCGGTTGCCGCGCGCGAAGCGGTGAGCGGCGTCGATCTCGACATGGAGGCGGCCGACCTGCTGCGCGTGCAGCAGGCCTATTCGGGCTGCGCCAAGATTTTGCAGGTCGCAAAGGAAACCGTCGATTCGATTCTGCAGATCATTTGACCGGAAGGAAGCTGAGCCATGGTAGGGATCACCAACAAGATCATGCTCGCCGAGATCCGTCGGCAGCAGAAGCTGTCGCAGAACATCGTCGACAACCAGACCGACATCTCCACGGGCATCACGCTCAACAAGCCGTCGGACAACGCGCTTGCCTGGGTGCAGGTTTCCGAAATCGGGCGGGCGCAGGCGCAACAGGCCGCCTGGCAGGCCAATATCGACTATGGCCAGGCGCGGTCGGGCAATGCCGAAGCCAATCTTTCGGAAATCGACAATCTGCTGACGCGCGCGCAGGAACTGGTGACCTTCGCGCGCAACGGATCGCTCAACGACACCAACCGTACCGCCATCATCGAGGAAATGTCGACGATCCGCACCACGGTGAACGAATTGCTGAACCAGAAGGATTATCAGGGCACGTCCGTGTTCGACGACGGACAGAGCGTCCTGGTGCCGGTCAGTCGCGGCCTGAATCTTTCGGTCGTGGGAACGCGGCAGGAAGTATCCGAAGGGATCGACGTGGACGGCACTCCCATGTCGATCGACGACATATTGGGGCAGGCTATCGACGCCATCGACAGCGGCGATGACACCAGCATGGCCGAAGGACTGGACGCGGTGAAGGCCGCGCAAGGCCACATCACCGTCGAACTCGCCAAGCAGGGCGTGCGCAGCGACAGGCTGGATGTGGTCGGCACCAGGCTCACCGACATCGGGCTCAATCTGACCGAACGTCGATCGAGCCTCGAATCGACCGACCTGACCGAGGTCATTTCGCAGATGAAGACGCAGTTGCTCCAGCTGGAAGCGGCGCAGTCCACGTTCGCACGGATCAACCAGCAGACCCTGTTCGACCTGATCAGGTAATCGGACGCAAAAAGGCGGGGCACCCTAAAGCCGATGCTAACCAGTCCGTATTAACCAGAAGGACAGGCGTTCACTTGGACGCCGACGGAGCCACCGCCTCCGGGCGCATCAATCGGGGATAATCATGTTTGCAATCATCGGCCTTGTCGTACTTCTGGGCATGGTGTTCGGTGGTTTCATCTTCACCGGTGGCGACATCGGCCCGGTGCTCCACGCGCTTCCCCATGAAATGATCATCATCGGCGGCGCGGCCGTCGGCGCGCTGATCATCGGCAATTCGGGCGCCGACCTGAAGGCGCTGGGCGGCGGCCTGGGCAAGGTGTTCAAGGGGCCGCGATACAAGAAACAGGATTTCCTCGACTGCATTTTCCTTGTGTCCAAGCTCATGAAGACGCTGCGGGTCGAAGGCCCGGTGGCGCTGGAGCCGCATATCGAGGATCCGGGCAGTTCGACGATCTTCGGCGATTATCCCAAGCTGATGAAGGACAAGACGCTGGTCCACCTGATCAGCGACACGCTGCGCCTGGTGGTCGTGTCTTCCGGCACGCTCGATCCGCACGCGGTCGAGGAGGTGATGGACAATGCGCTCAAGACCCATCATCACGAAGCGATCAAGCCGGCTGACAATCTTCAGGGGCTGGCCGACGCGCTGCCCGCGCTGGGCATCGTCGCGGCGGTGCTGGGCGTGGTCAAGACCATGGGATCGATCGACCAGCCTCCCGCCATTCTGGGCGCGATGATCGGGTCGGCACTGGTCGGCACCTTCCTGGGTGTTCTGCTGGCTTATGGCATGGTCAACCCCTTCGCCAATCGCTGCCGTACGGTGATCGAACAGGACGGCGCCATCTATCATGTCGTCAAGCAGATCATCATCGCCTCGCTGCACGGCCATCCCCAGCCGCTGGTGATCGAAGCCGCGCGGTCCAGCCTGACCCATGCGAACCAGCCGGCCTTCGCCGAAGTGTTCGACGGCATGCGGGGCAAATAGGCCATGGCCGAAAAGAAGCGGGGCCAGAATGAGCCCGAACCGAGGCCGATCATCGTCAAGAAGATCATCGTCGACGGGCATGGCGGGCATCATGGCGGCGCATGGAAGGTCGCCTACGCCGACTTTGTGACGGCGATGATGGCCTTCTTCCTGCTGATGTGGCTGCTGGGCGCGACGACCGAGAAACAGCGCAAGGCGCTGGCCGACTATTTCACGCCGACACTTGTCGAACTGAAGATGGCATCGGCAGGTTCGACCGGCATGTTCGGCGGCGACAGCCTGATGGCGAAGGAAAATTACCCGACCACCGGCGGTCAGGGCAACATGTCGATCACCATTCCGCGCGACGCCACCGGGACGAAGGACCAGGGCGGAAAGGCCATGCGCGCGGCCGATCGGCAGAAGTTCGAATCGATCAAGAAGGAACTGGAAGCCCGGATGGATCGCAAGGGGCTGGCCAAGCTGCGCAAGAATGTCCGTTTCACCGAAACGCGCGAGGGGCTGCGCATCGACCTGATCGACGAGGCCGATTTCGCGATGTTCGCCATGGGCACCGACCGGCTGGTGCCGCAGGCCCGCGCGCTGATCGGCGAAGTCGCGAGCGCGTTGCAGACCATGCCCAATCCGCTGATCGTGCGCGGCCATACCGATGGCCTGCCCTACGCCGCCGGCCGGACGATGAACAATTGGCGGCTGTCGTCGGCGCGCGCCGAATCGACCCGCCAGGCACTGTCGGACAATGGCATCGTCAACGGACGCTTCGCCCGGATCGAAGGCGTGGCCGATCGCGAACCCTATGTGAAGGACGATGCCTACGACCCGCGCAACCGGCGCATGTCGATCATCCTGGGCTGGACCCGTGGCGGCAAGGCGACCGACGACGAGGAGATGGACGAGGAAACGAAGGCCGCGATCGCCGCGCGCGACGACCCGGCCCGGGTCGCCAGGCGCGAAGCGCAGAAGATCGACATGGGCGGTACCGGCCTGCCGACAGGCGCCGCGCTGATCAATCCGACCGCGCCCGGCACCTCGACCAAGCCCGGCAAGCACTGATCCGGCGCGTCAGGCCGGAAGGACGAGGCTCGCTTCCAGCCCGCCTTCGGGCCGGTTGGCCAGGCGCAGTTCGCCATGATGTTCGGCCATGATCGCCCGCACCAGCGCCAGCCCCAGCCCCGCCCCGCCGGTCTCGCGATTGCGCGATCCTTCCAGGCGTGTGAAGGGCTCCAGCATCTCGGCCATCCTGTCGGGCGCGATCCCGGGACCGTCGTCCGCGACGGCGATGCGGATCACGTTCGCCTCCCGGCTCACCGACACATGTGCGCGCTCGCCATAGACCACCGCATTCTCGATCAGGTTGCGCACGGCTCGGCGGATCTGCTGCGGCCGCACGAACGCGACGGCGCGATCGCTCTCGGCCATGTCGACCGCTGAACCCAGTTCGATGAAATCCTCCACCACCGCATCGGTCAACGCAGCAAGGTCGACCTTCTGCGGGCTTTCGCTGCTGCGTCCGGCGCGGGCGAGCGAGAGAATATCCTCCAGCATCCGGTTCATCTCGTCGATCGTTTCCGACATGCGGGCGCGCTCGCCGTCATCCTCGACCGATTCTGCCCGGACGCGCAGCGATGCCAGCGGGGTCCGCAGGTCATGGCCGATCGCCCCCAGCATCCGGTCCTTTTCGTCCAGCATCGCGATGATCCGGGCGCGCATGGCGTTGAAGGCCATGGTCAGGTCGCGCACGTCGCCCGGCCCGCTTTCGTCCACTGCGTCGGCCGTGCCTGTCCTGGCAAACTGCCGGGCCGATGCCGTCAGGTCCGTCATCGGGCGCGCCATGCGGCGTCCGATCCACAACAGCGGCAACAGCACGATGACATAAAGCGTCAGCGTCTGCCCGACCAGCCATCCGCCAAAACGCGCCGGACGATTGCCGATGCGGGCTTCGGTCGTCACCCATTTGCCCGGTTCATATTCCACCGCCAGCCGCAGCCGTCCCACCCGACGATCGCGCGGGACGTCGCCCGTTGCGCGGCTGCGGATGCGTTCCCATCGGCGCAGCGGCATGATGCGGCTGTCCTCGGCCGCCGCCACCGAATGCACGGTCAGGCCAATATCCTCGAACATCGCCTTGGCCCGCGCCTCGACATCGGGACGCCCCTTGCCGCCCAGCGCCGGCCGGGCCGTCGTGAAGGCAACGGCGCGCCGGTCGGGCGTGTCGCGTTCGGCGCGCCGGTCGGTCCGGCCGGGCCAGCGATCGGCCCGGCCGTCCAGCGCGTTGACGACCCGATATACGGCCGGGGCCGTCTGGCCGGTCAGTTCCAGGCGGTTGCGCTCGCGCAGCAGCAGCGCGAAATTGATCGCCTGGGCGACGAACAGGGCGATGGCCACCAGCAGGATGACCTGGCCGACCAGGCTGCGCGGCCACAGGCGGGAAAGGCTCACAGCTTGCGGACCTCCGCCGACAGGGTGTAGCCGCCGCCCCATACGGTCTTGATAAGCGTCGGGTTCTTCGGATCGGGCTCGATCTTCTTGCGCAGGCGGCTGATCTGGTTGTCGATCGCCCGGTCGAACGCATTGGCCTCCCGCCCCTGCGTGATGTCGAGCAACTGATCGCGGCTGAGTATCTGATTGGGACGCGTGGCGAAGGCCAGCATCAGATTATATTCCGCCGTCGACAGCGGCAGGGCGACGCCCTCGCTGTCGACGAGGGTACGTTCATGCGTCTTGAGCAGCCAGCCGGCAAAGGCATAGGTCGCGCCATCGGGCGCGGTGACGCGTTGCCCGCCGGTGACAACGCGGCGAAAGATCACCTTGATGCGGGCGACCAGTTCGCGCGGGGAAAAGGGCTTCAGCACATAATCGTCGGCGCCCATTTCCAGGCCCACGATGCGATCCGTTTCCTCCGATCGCGCGGTCAGCAGGATGACCGGTATCTCGCTGGTCTCGCGAATATAGCGGCAGAGCGAGAGCCCGTCCTCCCCCGGCATCATGATGTCCAGGATGACCAGGTCGATCGCGCTGGCGTTCAGGCGCAGGCGCGCCTCGGCCGCGTTTTCGACGGCGGTGACGCGAAAGCCGTTGCGGCCCAGATACTGGGCCAGCGGCTCACGGATCGAACGCTCGTCGTCGACGAGCAGCAAATGGGGTTTCTCGTTCATCCTGCCTGTCTGTCACGGCTGCAAAATGGTTGGAAGGGCGAAGGCAGATGTGGGCACGCCTTCGCCCTTCCGGTCGGACGGCGGACGCGCGGGGCCAGGGGGCAAACCCCCGCGCGATCACGCCGCCGGCAACGGGATCAATCGTCGGCCGGGGACGGCGCGTTGCGGTTCTGCCACTTCGCCCGCATATCCTGCCGCATGGCCTGATGCGCCGCCTTCATCTCGTCCGCAGTCACGAACCCGTCCTTGTTGGCGTCCGCCTTGTCGAACATGGCCAGCGGGCCGGCCACGAATTCGGCCTTGGTGACGATACCGTCCTTGCGCGCCTCGGCCATCGGACCGCCAGGGCCACCGCGCATCATGCCGCGATGATGCCCCTTGCCCTTGCCCATGCGATGCCCGTCGGAACCGCCCCGACCGCGCATCTCTTCGCGCTTTTCGGCGCGGGCCTCGTGGGCCGCGGTGAATTCCGCCTTGCTGATCTGCCCGTTCTTGTCGCTGTCCATGGCCGCAAAGCGCGTGTCCATGCGCTGCTTGCGCATCAGGTCGCGATCCTTGGCGGTCAGCTGGCCGTCGCGGTCGACATCCATCTTCGCGAAGCGGGCTTCCAGCGCGGCGGTCATTTCGGCCTTGCTGATCTTGCCGTCCTTGTCGGTGTCGGCCCTCATCATCATGCCGCCGCGGGGGCCGGGGCCGCCCTCGGCGCCGGGCTGGGCGAAGGCCAGGTGGGTCGCGGCGAGGCCGCCAACGAACAGCGAACCCACCGCGACGGTGGTCATGAACTTGCGGATCATGTCATCTCTTCCTTTTCAAGCGTCGGTCCCGAACGGCGATCCGCCGTCCTTGAAGCCGCTTATGGGCGGAAGATGTCCCGCAACTTTGTCAGGACGCCCGGCCGATTGTCGCAAATTGTATCGGCGGGCGCGCTGCAATCAGCCGTCACGTTGTTCCCGCAGCGCCCAAGGCGCGATCAGGGATGCGCCGTCCCGGCAAACCCCCAGGCGCGATCAGAGGTCGCGCCGTCCCAGCAAACGAAGCCGCAGCGCATTCAGCTTGATGAAACCGGCCGCATCGCGCTGGTCGTAGGCGCCGGCGTCGTCCTCGAACGTCACGACCTTTTCGCTGTAGAGCGAATAGGGCGACTTGCGGCCGACGACATTGACGCTGCCCTTGTACAGCTTCAGGCGCACAGTCCCGGTCACCTTCTGCTGGCTATGATCGATCGCCGCCTGCAACATCTCGCGTTCGGGCGCGAACCAGAAGCCGTTATAGATCAGCTCGGCATATTTCGGGGCGAGTTCATCCTTCAGGTGCGCCGCCCCGCGATCGAGCGTGATCTGCTCGATTCCGCGATGGGCCGCCGCATATATGGTCCCGCCCGGCGTCTCGTACATGCCGCGCGACTTCATGCCGACGAAGCGGTTTTCCACCAGGTCGAGCCGGCCGATGCCGTGACGACGACCATATTCGTTCAGCGTTTCCAGCAGCGTCGCGGGGCTCATCCCCTCTCCGTTGATCGCCACGCCGTCGCCCCGCTCGAAATCGATCGTGATATATTCCGGCGCGTCGGGCGCGTCTTCCGGGTTCACGGTGCGCGAATAGACGAAGTCGGGCGTTTCCTCCCACGGATCTTCCAGCACCTTTCCTTCGGAGGAGGTGTGCAGCATGTTCGCATCGGTGGAGAAAGGCGCCTCGCCCCGCTTGTCGCGCGGAATCGGAATCTGGTGCTGTTCGGCGAACTCGATCAGCTTCGTGCGGCTGGTCAGGTCCCATTCGCGCCAGGGGGCGATCACCTTGATGTCGGGCTGGAGCGCGTAATAGCCCAGTTCGAAGCGGACCTGGTCATTGCCCTTGCCGGTCGCGCCATGGGACACCGCGTCGGCCCCCACCATCTTGGCGATCTCGATCTGGCGCTTGGCGATCAGCGGACGGGCGATCGATGTGCCGAGCAGGTACAGGCCCTCATACAGCGCGTTCGCGCGCATCATCGGAAAGACATAGTCCTTCACGAATTCCTCGCGCAGGTCGTCGATGAAGATATGTTCTTCCTTGACGCCCATCAGCCGCGCCTTCGCGCGCGCCGGCTCCAGTTCCTCGCCCTGCCCCAGGTCGGCGGTGAAAGTCACCACTTCGCACTGATATGTCTGCTGCAACCATTTCAGGATCACGCTGGTGTCGAGTCCGCCCGAAAAGGCGAGAACGATGCGATTGATCTGGTCTGACATGGCTGGCGACTCTTCTTGGCTGGAACGGCGCGGAAATGAACCGCGCGCCCGGTATCAGTCACGCCGCCAAAGCGCAACCGGACATGACCATGGGCAGGATGCCGTGGCACCTGCCCATGGTCTCAATCGCCGCCGCTTCAGGTCGTGCGCGGACGGAATATCGGCTTGCGCGCGTCCTGCCGACCAAAGCTGTAGACGGTCTGGCTGCGATCCGCCGCCGATGCGGGGACCGGTTCCGCATGAAAGGTCTGGGGCGGCGTGGCAGGGGCAGCCGCATCGTCGCGCTGCGCGATCAGCCAGCGGGCGCGGCGCATGCGGTTCTTGCGGGTGCGGAACGGGTTTTCCGCGCTGGGCGGCGCAGCCACCATCGCCGCGAGCGATCCGTTTTCCCCGACCGGCGCGGCCGCCATGGCCGGACGTGCCGGCGCACGGTCCATCACGGGCGCGGGCGCGACGGGATAGGGATCGGCCACCGCGACGGGCTCCGCCGTTGTCACAACCGCATCGCGCTCCGGCCGACGACGTCGGGCCAGCGCCGCGCCGCCGATGCCCATCAACAGCAGGGCACCGCCACCCAGCGCCCATAGCAGGGCATTGTCGCCCGCGGTATCATTGACGGTATCATTCGCGACGGGCGCGGGTGCAGCAGGCTCGGCCGGTACGGACTGTTCCGCAATCGGGGCTTGGGCCGGGGCCTCAACCGCGGCTGGCGCGGGCATCGCCGACGAAGCGGGCGCAGCAGCCTGGGTTTCAGGCGCCCGGGTGGCCGGTGCCGTGGTTCGGGCACTTGTCGATGCCGTCGAACTCCGCCCGGCGCGCGGCGCCGTCGCGGAACGATCAGGCGCTACCGCCCGTGGCGTTTCCGCTTCGGCCGCGGCACGCGCAGCAGCGATCCGCTCCTCCACAGGCGGCGTTGCCTGCACGACCGGCGCACTCGGAGCGAACACTGCGGTATCCGGTGCGGTCGTCACAGGCGCAGGCGTTACCGCCTGAACCGGCGGAACGATGGTCGGCACAACCGGCGGCGCTGCCGTCTGCGCGAGCAAGGGCGTTGCACTGAATGCCAGAACAGCGGCGATCGCGGCCCTGGCGGGGCGGATTGGGAGTATATGTCCAGTCATAGCCGAACATCAACGCCCCATTCGGCAGAACGCATCCGTCGCCGACGCAAATTAACGGCGAACGGAGGCGATTTATCGACAAGACGGTGTAAATTAACAGGCGTTCATCTTCCAGATGAATGGCATATTTACGCAATCATTGGTCCGGGTTATTCTTGACTTGATTATCGTCGCGTTTGTTTTGACGGTCCTCGCGAAATGTTCTTTCCAAGGCATCTTTTGTACGCTTGTCTTCGGCTGCCTCGGCCAGACGCTGCGCCTTGGTCCGACCGAACCGGACACGATTCGATACCGCCTGCTCCGCCTTTTCCGCGCGGGCCCGGGCCTTGCGCGCCTGGCGAAGATTGATCACGTCACCCATCGCTTCTTCATACGGCGGCATATCGCCCCTTGCCAAGGGCACCGCGCGATGAAAGGACGGCGCCATTGTATCTGATCGCGAATCTCACATGACCAGTATCCACGACGTGGCCGCGCTCGCGCAGGTCTCGATCAAGACCGTCTCCCGCGTCGTCAACAAGGCGCCCAATGTTCGCGACGAACTGCGTGCGCGGGTGCAGGCGGCGATCGACCAGCTGGGGTATCGACCCAATCAGTCGGCGCGCCGCCTGGCCGGTGGGCGCTCCTATATGATCGCGTTTCTCTACAATAATCCGGCGCCCGGCTATGTCAGCCGGATCCAGATCGGCGCCGCCTGGCGATGCCGGGAACGCGGCTACCATCTGGTGGTGGAGCCGATCTCGCCCGAAGGCGCGGAGCGGTTCGACGTGCTGGACCGGCTCGTCGCGGCCCTGCGGCCCGACGGGGTCCTGCTGGTTCCGCCGCTGGCCGACGACGAAGAACTGCTCGCCCGCCTCGAGGAAATGCGTTTGCCCTGCGCGCGCATCGCAGGGTCTATGGCTGCGAAGGCCTTTACCATCCACACGCCCGAACGGGCGGCCGGACGGATGATGGCCGACCATCTGATCGGGCTGGGTCACCGGCGCATCGGTGTCATCACCCCGCCCCCGGGCCACATGGCCGCGACGTTGCGCGTGAAGGGATTTCGCGAAGGACTGGCGGCGGCCGGTCTTGCGACCGACGACGCGCTGTTCGTGACGGGCAGGTTCGATTTCGCCTCCGGCATCACCGCCGGGGAGGCGCTGATGAACCTGAGCGACCCGCCCAGTGCGATTTTCGCCACCAACGATGAAATGGCGATGGGCCTCCTGACCTTCGCACACCGGGTCGGACTGCGGGTGCCCGAAGATCTCTCGGTAACGGGGTTCGACGACACGTCCGCCAGCCTGACCGCCTGGCCGCCGCTCACCACCGTGCGTCAGCCGCTGGAGGATATGGGCCGGGCGGTCATCGACGGGCTGGTCGACGGATCGGCCGAGGCACCGGAATTCCAGTTCACGCTCGTCGAACGCGACAGTTCGGGATCTCCGCGCAAATCCCGCTGACGACCGGCGCGCCGCGCGCCTATCGGACGCAGGCGCGCGGAGCCGTCACGATATGTGGGTCCCCCTGCTGCTCACCACCCGCCGCCACCGCTTCGCCCACCAGCAACAGCGTCGGTTCATTGTCGCTGATCGTCCGCACCAGAAAGGCCAGTGCAGACAGCCGGCCACGGATCAGCCGTTCCTCCGGCAACGACACATTGACAGCCACCATCACCGGCGTATCCGGATCGCGGCCGGCGGCGATCAGGTTGCGGGCGATCTCGCCCGCCGCCGCGCGGCCCATATAGATGCCCAGCGTCCCGCCCGGACGCGCCAGCACGTCCCAGTCCAGCGCCAGCGGTTCGCCCGCCCGCAGATGTGCGGTGATCAACGTCACCCCGCGCGCCACGCCCCGCAGGGTCAGGGAAGCATGACCGCTCGCCGCCGCGGCGCTTGCCGTCGTGACACCCGGGCAGATGTGGACCGGAATGCCACCGGCCGCCAGATGCGCCATTTCTTCCGCGGAACGCCCGAAGATGGACGGATCGCCGCCTTTCAGCCGCACGACGCGGCGCCCCGCCCTCGCCGCCGCAAGCAACAGGTCGTTGATATTGTCCTGCGCCTTCGAGTGGCGACCCGATCGCTTGCCCACGCCGACGCGCTCGATCCCCTGCGGGATGAGGTCCAGCACGCCCGGCCCCACCAGCGCGTCATGAAACACGATGTCGGCGGCCGCGATCAGCCGTTCCGCCTTGCGGGTCAGGAGGTCGGGGTCGCCCGGCCCTGCACCCACCAGCCAGACATGACCGGGCACGATCTGTTCATTCGGCTGCATGAAGTATCTCCTGCGGGGTCTGGGCCAGAATATTGGCGAGCGCGGGGCGGCAGGACCCGCAATTTGTGCCGGCGCCAAGCGCCTTGCCAATGGCCGCCACGTCCACCAGCCGCTGGTCGCGAACGGCGGCCACGATCTGGTTCAGGCCGACATCGAAACAGACGCAGATGATCGCGCCCTTGTCCGGCTGGTTGCCCGGTCCCCGCGCCGCGAGCACGGCGCCGCCCACGCCTTCCGCCTCCAGCTGGGCGATCAGCCAGTCGCGCGCGGGAAGTTGTCCGGACCGGGTGACGAACAGCACGCCGGACAGACGGCCGTCGCGGATGATCGCC
Source organism: Sphingobium sp. OAS761 (assembly GCF_024168485.1). Classification (GTDB taxonomy): domain Bacteria; phylum Pseudomonadota; class Alphaproteobacteria; order Sphingomonadales; family Sphingomonadaceae; genus Sphingobium. Next base: position 36,258 of record NZ_JALJVY010000012.1, on the reverse strand, counting down.
ACGCGGCGCGTGCCGCGGCTCGCGTCCACCGCCTCGGCCCGCTCGCCTTGCGGAAGCAGCGCCTCCAGCCGCGCCGGATCGCCATTCCCGGCGACCTCGTACAGCGTTCCCCCCGGTACGGCGACGCGGGTGGACCACAGGCATGGCGGCCGCACCGGCTCCTGCCCGCGCAGGATCAGGAAGCCGCGCCATTCCGTCTCGACCTTTTCGACCCTGGCCGGCGTGGACTTGAAACCGGGCTGGCCCGAATGCGGATCGACCAGCGGGCGCGGCAGCAGCCCGGTGCGGCCACCGCTGCTGACCTGATCGGTCCAGTGGATCGGCGTGAAGATTTCCCCGACGCGCTGCCCCTCGCTCACCGATACGCGGAACATAGTGTCGCCCTGTGGTGTACGGACGCGGGCAAGGTCCCGGTCCGACAGATTCAGTGCCTCAGCGTCGCGCGGGTGGATGTCCACCAGCGGTTCCTCGCGATGCCGCGCAAGCTTGGGGGCCAGGCCCGTGCGCGTCATCGTATGCCACTGGTCGCGGTAGCGCCCGGTATTGAGCGTCAACGGCCAGTCCCGGGTCTGCGGCTCAAGCGCCATCTGATGCGTCGGCACCAGGCGGGCGCGGCCGTCGGGAGTGGGAAACCGGCCGTCGGCGAACGGCGTCCCGCCCCAGCTGAAGGGCGCCATCGCGTCATAGGCCTCATTGCCGATGGCGGCGTGGGCCCGCAGGTCCAGCAACCGGGCACCGTCATTCTGATAGGCGGTCAGGCGCGCATGTTCCCGCCAAATGTCGGCCGGTCCGTCAAAGGCGAAGGCCGGTCCCCAACCCATGCGGGCGGCGATCTCCTTGACGATCCACCAGTCCGGCATGGCCTCGCCGGGCAGCGCCAGGAAGGGGCGCTGGCGACTGACGGTCCGGTCCGAATTGGTGACCGTGCCGTCCTTTTCCCCCCACCCGGCGGCGGGCAGGCGAACATGGGCGTGCAGGCCGGTGTCGGTGTCCGCGATGATGTCCGACACGACGACGAACGGGCACGCCGCCAGCGCGGCGCGCACCGCGCCTGCATCGGGCATGGAAACCGCTGGATTGGTCGCCATCACCCACAATGCCTTGATACGTCCGTCCTCCACCGCCCGGAACATGTCGACGGCCTTCAGGCCCGGCTCGGTCGCCATGGCGGGCGCAGCCCAGAAACGGCCGACCCGCGCCACATTGTCGGGAGCGAAATCCATGTGCGCCGCCAGTGTGGACGCCAGCCCCCCGACTTCCCGGCCGCCCATCGCATTGGGCTGTCCGGTTATGGAGAAAGGCGCGGCACCGGGCTTGCCGATGCGCCCGGTGGCCAGATGGACGTTGATGATCGCGTTCACCTGGTCGGTGCCGCGGATCGACTGGTTAATGCCCTGGCTGAACATCGTGACGGTTCGCGGCGTTCCGGCGAACAGCGTGTAGAATTGCTCCAGCAGCGCAGGCGCGACGTCGCAAACGGCGGCAATCGTCCTGACGTCGTGGCCGGTGAGAATATGGTCCCAGAACCCGTCGGGCGCGCTGACATGGTCGCGCAGGAATGTCCGGTCGATCGTACAGGTGGCGTGGCACCATGCCAGCAGGCCGTTCATCAGCGCCACGTCGGTGCCGGGCTTGATCGCCAGATGCATGTCGGCGCCCTCGCAGGTTTCCGTGCGCCGCGGATCGATGACGACCAGCTTCGTGCCCCGTGCAGCCCGCGCCGCCTGGATGCGCTGATAGACGATGGGATGGCACCAGGCCGTGTTGGAGCCGACCAGCACGATCAGGTCCGCTTCCTCCAGGTCGCCATAGGTGGCCGGCACCACATCCTCGCCGAACGCCCGGTTGTGCCCCGCCACCGCGCTCGACATGCACAGGCGCGAGTTGGTGTCGATGTTCGCCGATCCGATAAAGCCCTTCATCAGCTTGTTGGCGACGTAATAATCCTCGGTCATCAACTGGCCGGACACATAGAAGGCCACGCTGTCGGGGCCGTGGCGGTCGATCGTCTCGCGGAAACGGGATGCGACCAGGCCCAATGCCTCGTCCCAGCCGGTCCGTCGCGTGCCGATCATCGGATGCAGCAGCCGGCCCGTCAGGCCGACCGTCTCGCCCAGATGCGTGCCCTTCGAACAGAGGCGGCCGCCATTGGCCGGATGCGCCTCGTCTCCCCTTATCTCCACGGAGCGCGCGCCGGTAGGCGTCGCCGCAATCCCGCAGCCGACACCGCAATAGGCGCAGGTGGTGCGGATCGCCTGCGTCATCAGGCGGCCGCCTTCCGGGCGCGCGGCTGCGCGATCAGGATACGGTCTCCATCGCGGCGGACGGCGATGGTCGGCGTGCAGCCATGGTCGGCGCCCTGCGCCTCGCCCGTATCCAGTGCGATGGTCCAGTTGTGCAGCGGGCATGCGACGCTGTGGCCATGGACGATGCCCTGGCTCAGCGGCCCCTTCTTGTGCGGGCATTCGTTGACCAGCGCGAACACATGGTCGTCGCCGGTGCGGAATATGGCGATTTCCTTTTCGCGGGCGATCCGCACCGTGCGGGCGCCGCGCCGGGGAATATCGGCCAGCGTCCCGATGTCGATCCAGTGCGCATCCCGATGCGCGTATTCAACGTCGGCGGGCGCGGCCTGCCCGGCCGCCTCATGCCGCCCGCATTCGTCCCTGACCTGAAAATCCATGCCTGCGTCTCCGGAACAGAAAAAGGCCGCCATCCGGACTGCCGGGGTCGAAACCCGATAGTCTGGATGGCGGCCTTGCCATCATGTGCGCCGCGCCGGTCCGCCTGTGGATCGACTCAGCTATGAAAAAGGAGACAACCTTGTCTCTTGCACTGCACCATAATCCGAATCGCCCGCCTGCTCAAGCGATTCCGTGACGGACCCGCCGACCGCCCCGGCCCCTGGTGCAAAAGGCACGGTCAGCGCGCGAAGCCGGACAGATACTCCCCGATCCGCTCCGGATCGAACACCCGGCCGTCGAAGAAGCGATCCGGCCCGAGCGTCAGGCCGCCGCGCCGCGATCCGACGGTCAACGGCGTACCTAGCGCGCCTTCCACCTTCATGCTTGCGCCGGGCATCGGCACGTCGCTGTCGGCGAACGCACGGCGATAAATGTCCGGCCGGAACACCGCTCCGGCCCGCGTCGCAATGCCCGCATCCTGTTCCACCATGTTCCAGCGGACCAGTTGCGAATAGATCCAGAGCGCCTGGCTGCGCCAGGGAAAGGGCGTGGCTTCCCGGCTGAAAAGCATGAAATCGGAACTGGCGATCGGCGGTTCGCCCGCGCACGCCACGATCTGACCGACCAGGGCCCGCTGGATCAGGTCAGCAGGCTGGTCGACATAGTGGCGGTCGGCCAGCAGGTCGGCCAGCGCGGCATGATGGGCCGGATCGTCGCACCAGGCGGCAGCCCGCGCCAGGGCGCGCAACAGCCGGTCGGTCGTATCGGGATTCTCCTCCAGCCAGCTTTCTCGAAAGGCCAGCACCTTCTCGACGCCGCGCTGCCAGATGCGTTCGCCGATCGCCACCGCTTCGGCCAGCCCCGCTTCCACCGCCGCGCTGCCCCATGGCTCCCCGGCGATGAACCCGTCAATTTCCCCTGCGCGCATCGCCTCCACCGTCAGCGACGGCGGCAGCACGCGCAGCACGACATCCTTGTCCGGATCGACCCCGGCGCTTGCCAGCCAATAGCGCAACATGATCGCATGGCTGGAAAAGCGGTGGACGACGCCGATGACCGGCTTGCGGCGCCACAGGCCGATCGCCGCCGCGAAATCGTGCGCAGTGCCCAGCGGATCGGCCAGGCGCGCGACCGCATCGGGCTCCAGCGCCTTGGCGAAGCCGGTCGCCATGACCAGCATATTACCGTTGACGCCCAGCTTGTACGGCGCGGCGAGCGCGGCGGGCTGCTGGCTCAGCCCCAGCGTCACCGCGATCGCAAGCGGCGCAAGCATGTGCGCGGCGTCGACCTGCCCGAACACCAGCCGGTCGCGCAATGTGGCCCAGCTTGTCGTGCGCACCAGGTCCAGGCTCAGTCCTTCTTCCTCGGCAAATCCCCGTTCGCGTGCAGCCACCAGGACGGCGGCGTCGTTGAGCGGCAGGAAGGCGATCTTCAGATTGGTGGTCATATTCCCCCTCCCAGCAGGTCGCTCGCGGTGATCAGCGCCTGCGCCACCTCCACGATCTTCCTGCCCTGATTCATCGCGCTCGACCGCAACAGCGCATAGGCCTCCTGCTCCGTCAGGTTACGCTGGGCGATCAGGATCGACTTGGCGCGGTCGATGACCTTCCGGTCGGACAAAGCCGTGCGCGCCTCGTCCAGTTCCGCCTGAATCTTCGAAAAAGCGTTGAATCGGCGCACCGCCAGCTCCAGCACGGGCTTCACCCGTTCCTTGCGCAGTCCGTCGACGACATAGGCGGATACGCCCGCGTCGATCGCCGCTCCGATCATGCTGTCGTCGGACTGATCGACGAACATCGCTATCGGGCGGGCAAGCGCGCGGCTGACGGTCAGCATTTCCTCCAGCGTGTCGCGGCTGGGACTGCCCAGGTCCATCAGCACCACGTCGGGCGCCATGCGCTCCAGCCGAGCGACGAAGGCGCCGCGAGGGGGAACGATGTGAATATCGTCATAGCCTGCGTCGCGCAGTCCTTCCTCCAGGACCGTCGCGCGCAGTCCGCTATCGTCGATGATGACGATTCTCATGCGGGGAAACTTCGATGCATCATTTCCGCAGGTCGGCGAATGACGGGGCCGGGTCAAGAGCCAAGCGTGCGCCCCGGGCGCTTTGCACCGCCAGATTCCGCGTGACAGCGCAGGCCGGACTCTGTATGGGGCCGCCAGCAGGTCACGGCAGCGATGCCGGCGACCTTCCGTCCGAGACAGTTGGTGAAGGGAATATGCCCTTCTTAATGTCCAGCCTAGACGGGGAAAAGCTCTTAGCCGAACCGGGCCTCGCGCCTGCTTCGGGTCTGCCTGTTTCCTTACCGGGGTACGGGCCAGTCGCTCTCTCCCCTTCGGACTTAGTGCCCCGCGCGCCGCAACCGGCCTGCGGGTTTTAGCCGTCCGTCCGGTCGTCATGACCGGCCGGACATGAAGTGGAGTAATGGCATGGATCGTAATCAGAAAGCTGAGGTCGTTTCCGCGCTGAACGCAGAGCTGGCAGACGTTGGCGTGGTCGTCGTGACCCGCAACCTCGGCATGACCGTCGCCCAGTCGACTGTCCTGCGCCAGAAAATGCGCGAAGCCGGCGCCTCGTACAAGGTTACGAAGAACCGCCTCGCCCGCATCGCCCTTGATGGCACCGCCTATACCGGCCTGAGCGACCTGCTCACCGGTCCGGTCGGCCTTGCCACCTCGGCCGATCCGGTCGCCGCCGCCAAGGTTGCGATCGATTTCGCCAAGACCAACGACAAGCTTGAGATCGTTGGCGGCGCGATGGGCGAAGTGCTGCTCGATGCGGAGGGCGTCAAGGCGCTCGCATCGATGCCGTCGCTGGATGAACTGCGCGCCAAGCTGGTCGGCCTTATCGTCGCCCCGGCTACCAAGCTCGCAACCGTCACCCAGGCGCCGGCCGCGCAGCTCGCGCGTGTCTTCAACGCTTATGCGGAGAAGGAAGCGGCCTGAACGCCGTAACCCTCCGGTTTTTGACCCAAATCTGACGGGGCGCATCGCCCCAAACAAGGAAATTGAAAAATGGCAGACATCAACGCTCTGGTCGATCAGCTTTCGGCCCTCACCGTTCTCGAAGCCGCTGAGCTGTCCAAGGCTCTGGAAGAAAAGTGGGGCGTTTCGGCCGCCGCAGCCGTTGCCGTCGCTGGCCCCGCCGCTGGCGCCCCGGCCGCTGCCGCTGAAGAAGTGAAGGACGAATTCGACGTCGTCCTGACCGGCGACGGTGGCAAGAAGATCAACGTCATCAAGGAAGTCCGCGCCATCACCGGCCTGGGTCTGACCGAAGCCAAGGCGCTGGTCGAAGGCGCGCCGAAGGCCGTCAAGGAAGGCGTGAACAAGGAAGAAGCCGAAAAGCTGAAGAAGCAGCTGGAAGAAGCCGGCGCGACCGTCGAGCTGAAGTAATCGGCGCTCGCCCCGCGGCCCTTGGCTGCGGGGCGGACCGATCCGGCTCGGGCCGGACAGGAAAGGGCGGCACCGTTCAGGATGCCGCCTTTTTCATGTCCGCGCGGGTCAGGGCAGGACGGCCTTGAAATCCTCCTGTCGCAAATAGCGGGTATAGGCGCCCAGCGCGGCGCTGGCCTGCGGATTGTTGAGCAGTTCCTCCATGGCGACGCGCCCCAGCGCCTCGCCCGCGATGCGGAAACCCGCCTGGTCGCGCGCCTTGAACAGCGGGCGCGCCTGATCGGCGCAATCGACCGTCATCAGCCGCGTGAAGATCGCGGCCATGCCCTTGTCGAATTCCTCCTTCTTACCCGGCGTCAGGGTCGCGACGCCGGCCGCCTGCGGCGCCGAAGCGACCGCCGTCAGGAACCAGCGCGCGACCGTCAGCCGGTCGGCGCCGGTGGATTTGAGGACCATGCATTCGCCCAGCGCCTGCGCCTGGGCCTGGATGGCGGCATCCGTGGGCGCCTGCGCGCCGGCCTGGACCGCACTCATCGACAGCGCGGCCGCGACCGTCACTGCGCATCTCTTCATTTTCCGTCTCCCCTGCCATGTGTCGTCGCATAAGGCAGGGAAGACCCCGGTCGGTCAAATCCTGATTTCGTGGATCAGAAATCCAGTTCCGCGCGCCATCCGATCACGTCGACGCCATAGTCGCTCTTGCCACCGGCCAGGATCGCCGCATCGGTATAATCCATATGGGCGTAGTTGACGTTGAAGCGCAGATAATCGATCGGCGTCCAGACCAGCGCCGCGATCACGCCCTTTTGCGTGCCGCCGACGATGTCCTTATCGTTAAGGTCCAGATAGTCGTAGCGCAACGTAGCCTGCAACGCGCCCCAGCCGCCGCTGCCCACGGGACGATCCGGCTTCACCGTGCCGAAAATGCCGTTCTTGTAACTGCGCGTCTCGCCGGTCAGGACATAACCGACCTCACCATAGCCGCCGAAGAAGGTCGGGTCGCCCACGCCGGGCCGCGATACGCGCAGCCAGTGCGCCTCGCCCGCCCACCACAGCGGGCCACGCACGCCGGCGAATTCGGCGCCATAATGGCTCTCGCCGTCGCCCGCGACGCCCGGCGTCGCGAGGAAGCGGCTGTTGACCGTATGGATGAACGGCCGCTGCCGATAGCGCTGCGCCACACTGGACAGGCGCTGGAAGTCGCGCCAGTGGCCCGACAGGCCGAAATGCAGTTGCGTCTTGCCCATTTTGGGCGCCAGCACGATGCGGCCGTCGACGCCGTAGCTGTTATTCTCGTCGCCGCCATTGGCACCGTCCGAACTGTTCATCAGCGAATCGGCGCTGTCCGAAAAGATGCCGGCCTGCGCCAGCAGGATGCCCGAACGATATTGGGCCGAAAGGCCCAGCCGCCGTTCGAATCCGAACGCGTCGGTGAAGGCCGCGCGTTCCATCACCGACCCCGCCGTGTCGCTGATCAGTTCGTCCAGCGACTGAAAGGCGTTCTGGTTGCCCAGCGTGACCAGCCATTTGCCCTTTTCATAAGTGATGTAGGTATCGACCAGATCGACGCTGTTGTCCGACAGTTCCAGTTCCAGCTTGTAGCCGAAGCCGCCGCCAAGCTGCCCTTCTCCGCCCAGGCGCAGTCGCCGCAGTTCGTTGGAATAGCCCTTGGCGCGGTCGTCCACGCCATCGGGCGCCATCAAAAGGCCGGCGTCATACTGTATGCGGCCCTTGACGTGAAAACTGGCCGCGCCCTTGGTGAAGACCGGACCGCCCTTCCATCCGATGACGGTTTCGCTGGCGGGCTTGGCCGCCACCTGCGGCGCAGGGGCCGGAGCGGCCGCGGCCAGGGCGGCCTGCTGCTGCTGCGTGGCGGCATCGCTGTTCAGCCGCGCCTCCAGGCGATCGACCTGGGCCTTGAGCGCGGCGAGCTGCGCGCGCATCGCCTCGGCTTCTTCGGCGCTCATCGCCTGGGCGGCGGCGGTCATAGGCATCATCAGGGCCAGCGCGGTGCCGGTCGCCAATATCTTTCGAAACGTCATCGATTTCCCTTCCCGGTTGGCGACGCCGTTATGAATTTTTTGTTACATTCACGCGTAGTTATTATTTCTGTTTCGTGACAATCGGTGCGCGGGCAATCGCGGTTGGCGCCGTAGCGATCACGGGCTAAGTCTGTCTCGTGATGCGCACTGCCTCCTCTCCGCCCCGTTTCCGCCGCTGCCTTGTTTTCGCCGCCGGCCTTGCCCTTGCCACGACGATGGCGGGGTGCTCGCGCGAAGGGAGCGGACCGGTGGTCGTCAGCGTCGCGGGGGACAGGGATCAGTTGGCGAAGCCGCTTGCCAGCCCGGGCGCGCCCGCGGCCAAGCTGATGCTGGAAAGCACCGCGCAGGGGCTGGTCGGCTTCAACGCCAGCGGCGACATCATTCCCGCCCTCGCCCAGCGCTGGATCGTGGAAGATGACGGCCGCAGCTATATTTTCCGCCTTCGCCGCGCCTTCTGGGCCGATGGCCGGCGGGTGACGGCGCCCGACGTCGCGCGGCTGCTGATGGCGCGGATCGTGGCGTTGCGCCGGCTCGACCCCGACGGCCCGCTCGACGCCGTGCAAGCGGTCCTGTCGATGACGGGCGAGGTGATCGAGATCCGGCTCGCCGCGGCGCGTCCCTACCTGCTGCAAATGCTGGCGCAACCGCAACTGGGCCTGTTGTCCAGCGAAGGCGGGACAGGCCCCTATCGCAGCCGATCGCGGGGTCATTCCCTGTTGCTGACGCCGATCGACCGGACGACCGGCGATGACGAAGGGGCGGAAGAACCCATACCCGCCGACCAGTTGCGCGTCGTGCGCGCGGAGCGAGCGGCGCTCGCCGTCATCCGCTTCCGCGAAGCGCAGGCAGCGCTGATGCTGGGCGGCCGATTCGCGGATCTGCCGCTGCTGGTTTCGGCCGGGATCGACCGGGGGTCGGTGCAGGTCGATCCGGTTCAGGGCCTGATGGGACTGGCCGTCGTCGGTCAGGGGAAACTGCTGGACGACGACAATGTCCGCGCGGCGATCAATATGGCGATCGACCGGACCGAACTGCCCGCCCTGTTCCCGCTGGGCGGCTGGGCGACGACCGAACAGATCGTGCCGGCACAACTCGACCTGTCGCGCCCGCCCACGCCGCCGGCATGGGCGCTGTTGACGATGGCCGAACGCCGGGCGCGTGCCAGCGCCACCGTCACCCGCTGGACAGCCGATAACGGCACACCGTCCCCGTTGCGCATCGCCCTGCCCGACGGACCGGGGGCGACGCTGCTGTTCGGTCTGCTGCGGCGGGACTTGGCGATGATCGGCCTCGACGCCCGACGCGTCGCAGTCGACGACCGGAGCGCCGACTTGCGCCTGATCGACGAGGTCGCGCCCTATGACAGCGTGCTCTGGTATCTCGGGCGCATCGGCTGCGCCCGCAAGGTCCATTGCAGCGACGCGGCAGACAGCGCCCTTCAGGAAGCGAGCCTTGCCAGCAATGCGCAGGACCGCGATGCGCGCATCGCGCTGGCCGAGGCGCTGATGCAGGGCCATAATGGCTATATCGCACTGGGCGCGCCGATCCGCTGGTCGCTGGTATCGCGGCGCCTGACCGGCTTTGCCCCTTCGGCGCGCGCGCGCCACCCATTGAACCGTCTGTTCCGCCCCCCCAATTAAGGGGGCAAGGAGATGACAGACATGGCGATTTCGCAGGATCGGTTTGATCAGTTGACGCGCGACCTACCCGGGTTCGGACGCGATCCCGCATCCGTGCGCCGGCGGATCGAGGCCATGGAACAGCTGCTGGAAGGGCTGTTCGTCATCCCCGGCACGCAGCGCCGCGTCGGGCTGGACAGCCTCATCGGCCTCATCCCCATCGTCGGCGATATCGCGACCGCGACCATGGGCGCGTGGATCGTGTGGGAAGCCCGCAATCTGGGCATGTCGAAATGGCAACTTACCCGCATGGCCGCCAATGTGGGCGTGGACACGCTGGTGGGCGCGATCCCCTTTGCGGGCGACCTGTTCGATTTCCTCTACAAATCCAACACGAAGAATCTGCGGATCATCCGCCGTCATCTCGACCGGCATCATCCATCGACCGTGACGATCGACAATTGACCGCTAACCGCCGGTCCCGTTGGTGAGCGGTTGCACCTTGGGATCGAGGTCCAGGATCAGTTCGGGCCGACGCGCGGGCCGGGCGCCTGCCTTGGCGGGCGGCCTTGCCGATGGCAGGCGCGGATTGGCGATGATCGGTCCGGGCTCTATCCTCAGGTAGCTGATGGTCGGTGCCCCGCCCTGATGCGACGGACAACGGGTGAATTCCATCGCCCGGTCCATGCACAGCCATATTTCCGACAACCAGTTGCCACGGACGGTCGTGACCCGGATCATGTCCGCCTTCAGCCCCTTGTTCGCACGCGCGAACGCATCGGCGAACTGCCCGACCGTCAGTTTCCGGTTGCGCGCGAGCGCCGCCATGTCGGGGTAGCGAATCAACTGGTAGAAGGCGCGGGACAGGTTGAAATACAGGTCCGGCTTCGTGGTCATGCAGGTGCCGTGCTTGGCCCATTCATGCTGGATCAGCTGCGGCGACGGCGTCGCGCAGAGATTTGCGCGGATCACCGCGTCCGGCAGGATGTCGGCCTTGCGGCAATATTGCGGCCAGTCCTTGCCCTGTCCGTCGGGCCACAGGCCGTGCAGGGTGAAACCGAACTTGCCGCCGCGCCCGCCGCACTGAAAGCTGCCACGGTCGCGCGCGGTCGAGCAATATTGCGGCGTCCAGCTGAGCGCCAGCGTATAGCCGCCGATCGGCAGCAGGCGCTTTGGTTCCTTCGCCGTGGGTCCTTCCGCCTTCGGCTGCTCGATCCGGCCGGGAATCCGGCACTGCGCCGCCTGGGCGAGAGCGGGCGCGGGCGCAAGCAACAGCAGCAGGGCGATCAGCACCCTAGGCATAGGCGAAATCCAGCCCGATATCGGCGGCCGGCGCCGACTGGGTCAGCCGGCCCACGCTGATATAAGTGACCCCGGTTTCCGCCTTGGAGCGGATCGTTTCCAGCGTGACGCCGCCCGACGCCTCGGTCGGCACGCGCCCGCCTACCAGCGTCACCGCGCCGCGCAGGGTCGGCGCGTCCATGTTGTCGAGCAGCAAATGGGTGGCGCCCGCCGCCAGCGCGGGTTCGATCTGGTCGACCCGGTCTACCTCCACGATGATGCGCGCGATCCCCGCCGCCGCGGCGCGACGCACCGCCTCCTCGACCGATCCGGCGACGGCGACATGATTATCCTTGATCATCGCCGCATCCCACAGGCCCATGCGATGATTGGTCGCGCCGCCCATGCGCGTCGCATATTTCTCCAGCACCCGCAGCCCCGGCAAGGTCTTGCGCGTGTCCAGCAATGTCGCGCCGGTGCCCATGATCGCGTCGACATAGGCGCGGGTCATCGTCGCGATGCCGGTCAGGTGCTGTACCGTGTTGAGCGCGGATCGCTCGGCCGTCAGCATCGCGCGGGCCCGGCCCCGGACGCGCAGCAGGTCGGTGCCCGCCGCGACCCGGTCGCCATCCTGATGCAACTGCTCGATCCGCGCATCGGGGTCCAGCGCGCGGAAGAAGGCGACGGCGATCGGCAGGCCGGCAAGCGTCACCGCATCGCGGCTGTCCATCACCCCTTCGAATATCGCATCGGCGGGGATCACCGCCTCGCTGGTGACGTCGCGACCGTCCGGTCCCATATCCTCCGCCAGGGTCGCTGCCACAAAGGCATCGAGATCGAAGCCGTCAAGATAAAAGCCGTTCATGGGTGCCGTCTTTCATGGCTCGCGCGAAATCGCAATAGCGCGCTTCCAGTTCGTGGAGCGATGGCCCTGCCAGGTCGATGCGGGCCTGCTCGATCAGCAACGCCCCTTCCTGTCGCAGACGCGCCCGGCGCGCGTGCAGGGTCAGGGTCGATGCGGCGCCCATCAGGCAGTCAAGGAACTGGGCGGCGGCAATCGGGCTGGTCGCGGCCGCCGGACGGATGCCGCCGAAGCCGCGCCGGACGAAATGATCGAAATCGTCCGGCAGCGGCACGACGCGGTTCCAGTCATAATCGCCCCGGTCGGGGCCGCCGCGCAGGTCGCGCTGGCCGATTTCCGCAGTGGCCGCGCCGAGCCAGTGCATTGCGGTCACGGCCGTGAACGGATCGTTGATGCCCGGTGACAGTGCCCGCAGCGCGATCTCGACCAGTTCGTCGATCAGGAATTCGATGTCCTGCGCGGGCGACCGCATCGCGCCGCACGAAAAACAGTCGCGCAGCCGCTCCGCCATCGCCTCGTCCGGCCGTGCGCCGACCACTGCCAGCAGCACGACATCGGGATGTACGAAATCGCCCGGCCGCAACCGCAGCTCGATGCGGCATCCCGCATCGCGCGCGATCCGGTCGAGCCCCGAAAAATCGATGATCTGGATATAGCCGGTGGCGGTGGCGCTGACCGGCGCGCCCTGCGGCGGATCGCCCTCGGCATCCTGGCGGCAATCGTCGGGAAACCGGTCCCTTACCGCGTGCACGAGCCGCGACCCGATGCCTTCCAGCACCGCGTTGATCCGGATGGAGGCCGGGACATGGTTGAGGAAATAGACCAGCACCGCGATGGACAGGCCCATCAGCGATGTCGCGATCAACAGCGAGAGCTGCGGCACGAACCCCGCGTCGCCGGACGTTTCATAGGCGTCGCGCACGACCCGCAGGACCATCACGGCATAGACAAAAGTGGCGATGAAGGTGGCCAGCGAAAGCTGGTTGCCCCGATCCTCCATGAAATTCGCCAATAGGCGCGGGCCGTAGCTGCCCGACGCGTAGACGACGGCCGCGATGGTGATCGAAAAGACGGTGGATGCCACCCCGATCATGGATCCGGATATGACGTTCAGGACATTGCGCGCGCCCTCCGGCCGCGCCCGTTCCACCCATTGATGCCCCGTCAGCCAGTCCGCCGCGCCGTGACCGTCCAGCCAGACGGTGACGATCGCCAGCACGGCCGCCAGCAGCGTGAAAAGCGCGGGATAGAACCAGTAGCTGGCCCTCGTCCCCTGCCAGAGCGCGCGGAGCCGGGCGACCATGCCGGATCAGCCCTCAGACACGCGGGCCGACGTCGCCCCGTCCCACCGTGCCGCTGGCCATTTCCAGCATCCGGTCCAGGCTCCTCTTCGCGGCGACGCGCAATTCTTCGTCCATCTCGATCCGGGGCTGGAGGTCGCGCAGGGCGAGATACAGCTTCTCCATCGTGTTGAGCGCCATATAGGGGCAGATGTTGCAATTGCAGTTGCCGTCCGCACCGGGCGCACCGATGAAATTCTTGTCCGGTACCGCCTTGCGCATCTGGTGGATGATGTGCGGCTCGGTCGCGACGATCAGCGTGTCGCCCGGCATCGTCTTGGAAAATTCCAGGATGCCGCTGGTCGAACCGACATAATCGGCATGATCGACGATATAGGGCGGGCATTCGGGATGCGCGGCGATCGGTGCGTCGGGATGCTGGGCCTTCAGCTTGAGCAGTTCCGTCTCGCTGAACGCCTCGTGCACGATGCACACGCCCGGCCACAGCAGCATGTCCCGGCCCAGTTTGCGCTTCAGATAGCCGCCCAGATGCTTGTCGGGGCCGAAGATGATCTTCTGCTCGCGGGGGATCTGCGCCAGGATCTTTTCGGCGGAGGAACTGGTCACGATGATGTCGCTCAGCGCCTTCACCTCGGCCGAACAGTTGATGTAGCTCAACGCGATATGATCGGGATGCGCCTCGCGGAATGCCTTGAACTGGGCGGGCGGGCAACTGTCCTCCAGCGAACAGCCCGCGTCCATGTCCGGCAGCACGACGATCTTCTCCGGCGACAGGATCTTGGCCGTTTCGGCCATGAAACGCACGCCGCAAAAGGCGATGACGTCGGCGTCCGTCTCCGCCGCCTTGCGCGACAGTTCCAGGCTGTCGCCGACGAAATCGGACAGGTCCTGAATTTCGGGCTTCTGGTAATAATGGCCTAGGATGACGGCGTTGCGCTCCTTGCGCAGGCGGTCGATTTCCGCGCGCAGGTCGGTGCCCTGGGGGATTCCGGTGATTGCGTTCATGCCTGTGACTCCTCGGTCCTCTTGCCCGCGCCCTACCGCGCCTGCCGCTTGTTGGCCAGCACCTCGTTGATCGGGGTGGTGACGTCCCAGCGGTCCTTGCTGCGGGCGGCGCGTTCCGGCGGGAAAGTGACGATCACCCGCGCGTCGGCATAGCCCATCGCGCCCAGCGGCGCGGCCATCACCCTGGCGAGCGCCGCCCGCCCATAGTCGCGCGCCTGCGCCATACGCTCGGGCGATCTGGCGGCGGATTCGGCGCGCGCCTGCGCATGGGCGGACACGCGGCGGCTCAGCTCCTCGCCGGCCTGCCGGGTGACGAACAGCCCGTTGGTCCGCACCAGCGTGCGGCGGCTTTCGTCGACATTGGGCTTGCCCGGCGTCACGTCCGGCGCATTGACGATCAGCGTGCGGGTCTGGCCGTTCCATTCCAGATCGCCGGCATCGATGCCGCGCATGTCCAGGAAATAGTCGACCGAAAAGGGCATCTTCACCACCTGGTCGGACTTCAGCAGCCCGAAAGCGCGCACATCCTGGGCGGTGGACTGGATCGTGCCGTTGAGCTGCGACACGCGCAGGCTGGCGTCGCCAGCGATCCGTTCGGCGATGATCTTCGTCACCGCCGATCCGTCATCCTCCACCGCCACGACATAGTCGCGATCATAGCGCTGCCATCCGACCAGCATCGCCACCCCGGCGAGCAGGATCAGGATCGCGCCGACGACCGGCCCGGCATATCGTCTCAGACTATCCGCCATCGCCCGTCCCCCGCCGGCGCGGCCACGCCCCGCCCGTCGAGGTCGATCAGATGCGCCAGCACCGACCGACCGGCAGCGGGGTACAGGCGCGGGTCGACGCCCTTGTACATCGCGGCCACCATGTCGGGGATGGCGCTGTCGCCGTGGCGCCGCAGAAAGCGCACTATCTGCCCTTCGCGCTGCTTGCGATGGCCCATCATCCCGCGCACCAGCCGCTGCGGACTTTCGACCGGATCGCCGTGCGCCGGATAGTAAATCACATCGTCCCGGTCGGCCAGGCGTTGCATGGATCGCATATAGGCGGACATGTCGCCGTCCGGCGGCGATATGACGCTGGTCGACCAGCCCATGACATGGTCGCCGGTGAACAGCGCCCGCTCCTGCGGCAGGGCGAAACACAGATGATTGGACGTGTGCCCCGGCGTGGCGACGGCCTCCAGCGTCCAGTCCGGTCCCGCCACCTGCTCCGCGTCCGTCAGGATGCGGTCGGGCCGGTAGTCCGCGTCGAAGGCGGCATCCGCGCGGGGGCCGTCATCGTCCAGAGTCAGGGGCGCACAGCCGATCACCGGCGCCCCGGTCATGACGCCCAGCGGCCGGGCGGCCGGACTATGGTCGCGATGGGTATGGGTACACAGGATCGCCAGCACAGGGCGACCGTCCACGGCCGCCATCAGTGCGGCCAGATGGTCGGGATCGTCCGGGCCGGGATCGATCACGGCCAGCGTCCCAGTGCCGACCAGATAGGTCTGCGTCCCCGTATAGGTGAAGGGCGACGGATTGGGCGCCAGCACGCGCGCGACCAGCGGGCTGAGTTGCATCATCCTTCCGGTCGGCATGTCCGCCGGGTCTTGGGGGCTTGCCATCCGTCCCATGTGCCCATTTCGGCGCGGATTTCAAGGCCGCGACGCACGCGGCGCCGCGCCACGGCTCACAACGCCATGTAGAACAGGCCACCCAGCATTGTCGGCGACAGGCACAGGATCATCAGCAGCCATCCCGCCATCGGCCGCCATCGCATGACGCGGCCGACGGTCGACGCGGCGGCCAGCGCGATGCCCGGCCACAGGATATTATAATAGCGCGTCTGCATGACGGACAGGTCGCCCAGCGTCCGGTAGCTTTGCCACCCGAACATCCAGTGCAGCGCGAACAGGCCGACCAGCGCGGCGCCATAGGCAAGCGTCAGCGTCCGCAGGCGCGGATCGCGCACGGCCGGCACCGCCAGCAACAGCGGGCTCGCCAGCCCCGCCAGCGCCAGCCAGAAGGGATAGACCGCTTCGGCCGCGGGCCATTTCCAGACCATCGCCCGCAGGAAACGCACCGTGAACTCGATCAGGTCGAGTTGCGGGCGATCGGCGGGTGGCACGCGCCATACCGATATATTGACCCACAGGACATGGCCTGTGCGCAGCAGCGTCACGACATAGGGCAGCGCCCCCAGCAGCAGGCCGACCGCCACCAGCAGGACCATCCGGTCCCGCCAGGTGATACGCTTCTCCATCACCTCCAGGCCGGTCCACACGACCGCGACCGCCGACAGGGCCAGGAATGCGGTCAGCTTCGTCCACCCCGCGACCATCAGCCCGGCGCATATCCACCAGGCGGCGCCCGGAATGCCCAGCACCCCCGCGAACAGCGCCGCGCCCGCCAGCGCCGCCAGATTGTCGTTGTTGACCATGCCGCCGACCAACGCCGCCTTGGGGAAGCTGGCGGCGATGATGGCGAATATGGCCGGCGACGCGGTGCGTGCATCGACGCGGCGCGTCACGGCGGCCACGACGAACGCCAGGGCGCCGGTGCACAGCAGCAGGTTGACGAACCGGAAGACCGTCGGATCGTAGGTCACCGCCATCAGCGGGGCGAACAGCAGATAATAAAGCGATGGATGGTTTATATAGTTGGACTGGGCCGACCATTGGCGGATGTCGTCATAGCTCAGGATGCGATACCGGCTCCAGTCGGGGAACAGCGCGGGATGCTCCCACTGGCTGCGGATGACGGAAAAGTGCGGCAGTTCGTCGATCGTGCTGGGAAAGGGCATGGTCAGCATCACCGCCGCCACGACCAGTGCGAACGCGCCCACGACCAGCAGCGCCGGGATCGGCACGCCCCGTGCGGCGCCCTCGCCTGATCCGGCTCTGCCGGGCGCGGCCATGGAATCGGACGGGAATGGCATCGGCATGCTCTCGGTAACGGACGGATTCACCACGTCCTTCTGCCCGCGTGTCCTTGAAATTCCGTTTCCGGCCGCAGGGAAATTGGCGCAGCCATATCGGACGGGCCGCGTGCTTGCCCGTTCCCTTTGCCGTCGTCCTCCCGTAGGTTGCCCGCATGTCCGCATCCCTTCCAGAACGCTGGCGCCAGCATCTGGCGCTCGACCGGCGCCGGTCGGTCCACACGGTCCGGGCCTATGTCGCCACCGCCGAGCGGCTGGTCGCCTTTCTGGAACAGCATCTGGGCCAAGCTTTCAGCGCCGCCGCGCTCGCCCGGCTGGAACAGGCCGACCTTCGCGCCTTCCTGACCGCGCGACGGATGGACGGCATCGGCAACCTGTCGGCCGCGCGCGAACTTTCGGCCGTGCGCGGCTTCCTGAAATTCGTGGGCGGCGAGGACGCGCGGGTGCCGCAGTTGAAGGGGCCCCGCGTCAAGCGCGGCCTGCCCCGCCCCATCTCCCCCGACGAAGCGATAGCGCTGGCGGGGGACATTGCCGAAACCGCCCGCGAAGGCTGGATCGGCGCACGCGACTGGGCGGTACTGCTGCTGCTTTATGGCGCGGGCCTTCGCATTGGCGAGGCGATGGGCCTGCAGGGCGACATGCTGCCGATGGGCGACACGCTGCGCGTCACCGGCAAGCGCGGCAAGACCCGCATCGTGCCGCTGCTGCCGCAGGTGCGCGACGCCATCGCCGCCTATGTCGACCAGTGCCCCTACCCGATCTGCCGTGGCGAACCTCTGTTCCGGGGGGCACGCGGCGGGCCGCTCTCGCCCGCCCTCATCCGGCGCGCGGTGCAGGGCGCGCGCGGGCGGCTGGGCCTGTCGGACCGGACGACGCCGCATGCGCTCCGCCACAGTTTCGCGACGCATCTGCTGGGCCGGGGCGCGGACCTGCGCAGCCTTCAGGAACTGCTGGGCCATGCCAGCCTGTCCTCGACCCAGGTCTATACGCAGGTCGATGCCGCGCACCTGCTCGACATCTACCGCAACGCCCATCCCCGCGCCTGAAGCGTCAGCCCCGCGGCCGCCACGTGGCCAGTCGCCAAAGGTACAACAGCACCGCGCCGACGACGCACAGAGTCGCCACCGGACCCAGATAGCGGTCGATATCCTGGAAATTGCGGCCCAGCACATAGCCGGCATAGGCCAGGATGATGTTCCAGATCAGCGCCCCGCCCGCGGTCCAGAAGAGGAAGCGGACATGGCCCATGCGGAACAGCCCGGCAGGCAGCGAGATCATGGTGCGGAAGGCGGGCAGGAAGCGAAAGACGAACACGACGATCTGGCCATATTTGCCGAACAGCCGGTCCAGCATCTCGACATCGCGCCATTCCAGCGTCGCCCAGCGGCCATAACGGTCGACCAGCGGCCTCAGCCGCCTGAAACCGAGGACATGGCCGACCAGATACCAGAAATAATTGCCGATGGTCGTGCCGATGGTGCCGGCCAGCAACAGCCATTCCATCGCCATCCGCCCCTGCCCGACACGGATGCCGCCGATCCCCATGATCAGTTCGGACGGGATCGGCGGAAAGACGTTTTCCAGCACCATCAGCAGGCCGATGCCCCAATAACCGCCCGCGTCTATCAGGTGCAGCACCCATTGGGTCATGCGTTATGCCGGCACGATGGCGGTTTGACGGTCATGCGGTTCAGGCCGATGCGCGGTCGGCCAGGCGCGCGTCGATCGCATCCCAGATCATGCCACCCGTATCCGTGCCGTCGAACGCGTCGATCGACACGATGCCCGTCGGCGACGTGACGTTGATTTCGGTCAGCCATTCGCCGCCGATCACGTCGATCCCCACGAACAGCAGCCCGCGCGCCTTGAGTTCGGGGCCGAGCGCCGCGCAGATCTCGCGTTCCTTCTCCGTCAATTCGGTCTTCGCCGCCGAACCGCCCACGGCCAGGTTCGACCGTATCTCCCCCTTGCCCGGAATGCGGTTGACCGCGCCCGCCACCTCACCGTCGACCAGCACGATGCGCTTGTCGCCTTCGGCGACGCCGGGGATGAAGGCCTGAACCATGAAAGGCTCGACCCAGGACGCGTTGAACAGTTCCACCAGCGCGGACAGATTTGCGCCGGACTGCCCGACATGAAAGACGGCATTGCCCGCATTGCCGTAAAGCGGCTTCACCACGATCTCGCCATGGGCGGCCAGGAAGCTGCGCACCTGCGCCAGGTCGCGCGTGATCATCGTCGGCGGCATGAAGCGCGCATAATCGAGCACGAACAGCTTTTCAGGCGCGTCGCGCACGCTCGCCGGGTCGTTCACCACCAGCGTCTCCTCCCGCACCCGCTCCAGCAGGTGGGTTGCCGTGATGTAGCTGAGGTCGAACGGCGGGTCCTGCCGCATCAGCACGACATCGACGTCGCGGCCCAGGTCCAGCATTTCCGGCTCGCCGAAGGCGAAATGGTCGCCTGCCACCTTCTGCACCCGCACCGGCCGCGCCTTCGCCAGAACCCGGCCGTCGCGGTAGGTCAGGTCGGGCGCCAGATAATGGTAGAGGCTATGCCCCCGCGCCTGTCCCGCCAGCATGATATGAAAGGTCGAATCGCCGGCGATCTTGATCCCTTCCATCGGGTCCATCTGCACCGCGACGGTCAGGGGATTGAGTTGCGTCATCGAGAAACCCTTTCACTCGCGCCTTGGGAAGCCGGGCAAGCGGTCACCCCCCGTGCCAGACGTTCGCCAGATGGCGTGGCGGGTGGCCCGGCGCAAGGAGGATGACGTCGATTCGCATGTCGTCGCCGGGCCGGGCCAGCTCGTGCCACAGGATTTCCGCCGCCGCCGCGACCCGCGCAAGGCGCCTTTCATCGATCGCGTCGTCCAGTTCCATGGCGCTCCCCCGGGCTTTCACCTCGACGAATGCCAGCATCGCGCCGCGCCGGGCGACCAGGTCGACCTCGCCCGCCGGGGTGCGCAGGCGGCGGCCGACGATCCGCCATCCCTTCAGCCGCAGCCACCAGGCGGCGATGCGTTCGGCCTGCCGTCCGCGCCGCTCGGCCGCCTGCCGCTTCACCCTTTCAGTTCCATCGCCCGGTCGTACAGGGTGCGACGATCCAGCCCCAGCTTCTTCGCCACCTCGCCCGCCGCCTTCGACACGGGCAGGCGCGTCATCGCTTCCACCAGCGCGGCGTCCGCATCCTCGGCGCTGGCCGGCGGCGCTTCGCCCGGCGGACCGACGGTCACGACGATCTCTCCCTTGGGCGGTGCATCGGCATAACGGGCGGACAGGTCCGTCAGCGTGCCCGTCGCCGTTTCCTCGAACGCCTTGCTGATCTCCCGGCTGACCGCGGCTTCCCGGTTGCCCAGATGCGTCGCCATCGCGGCCAGCGAAGCGGACAGGCGCGGCCCGCTTTCGTAAAAGACCAGCGTGGCCCGCAGCGCCGCCACCTCGTCCAGCGCATCGCCGCGCGCCTTCGCCTTTGCAGGCAGGAACCCCATGAACAGGAACCGGTCGGTCGGCAGGCCCGACAGCGTCAGCGCCGCGATCGCCGCGCTGGGGCCCGGCAGGGTCGTCACCGTCCGTCCCGCCGCGCGCGCGTCGCGCACCAGCTTGTACCCCGGGTCGGAAATCAACGGCGTGCCCGCGTCGGACAGCAGCGCGACCGATTCGCCCGCCATCCGCTCGACCAGACGCGCCCGCACATGGTCGGCGCTATGGTCGTGATAGGGGACCATCGGCCGGTCCGATCCGGCATGACGCAGCAACCTTGCGCTCACCCGTGTATCTTCCACGGCGACCACATCGGCCTGCCGCAGGACCTCGGCCGCGCGCGGCGTAAGGTCTCCAAGGTTGCCGATCGGGCCAGCCACGATATAAAGCCCGGGTTCAAGCCCTGAATTTCGAGTTTCCATAAGGACGCCAGATGACAGAGACGGATGCCCCACGGCAAGCGGACTTGTTCGCTTTCCTGAAACGCGGCGCGCGCGCCGCCCTGGTCGCCAGCGCCCTTTTCCTGGCCGCCTGTCAGTCGATCGTGCCCAAGGGGCCGGCGACCACACCGCCCACCGGCCCGACGCAGCCGACCGGTCCGGAAGTCGTGCAGGGCCTGCCCACCGACGCGACGCGGCACCGCGTCGCCCTGCTGGTGCCCATGAGCGGCGCGAATGCGGGCGTGGGTCAGTCGATCGCCAACGCAACCACCCTGGCGCTGCTCGACACCAGGACGGACAAGGTGCGCATCACCACCTACGATACGGCTCTGGGCGCGGCCGCCGCCGTCAACAGGGCGCTGGCGGACGGCAACCAGTTGATCCTGGGTCCGTTGCTGGCGGAGGACGCACGGATTGTCGGCCCCATCGCCGCGCGTGCCAATGTCCCGGTGATCAGTTTTTCCAATGATGTCGGCGTCGCCGGGGGCGGCGTCTACATCATGGGCTACAACCCCAACCAGTCGATCGACCGCGTGGTCGACTTCGCCCGGTCCAGGGGTCTCAGCCAGTTCGGCGCCCTCGTCCCGCGCGGCACCTATGGCGAACGGGCGGGCAATGCCCTGCTGCGCGCGGTTCAGCAATCGGGCGGCACCGTGGTTTCGATGCAGACGTTCGACCGGTCGGCGGGGTCGATGGCGGCGGCGGTCAAGAAATTGCAGGCTTCATCCAGCTATGACGCCCTGCTGATCGCCGATTCCGGCCGCGTCGCGTCGCAGGTTGCCGTGCTTGTGCGCAAGGGCGGCGGCGCGAGCGCGCGACTGCTGGGAACGGAATTGTGGAACACCGACGCCGCGCTGCCGTCCAGCCCGGCGCTGCGCGGGGCCTGGTTCGCCAGCGTCTCCGACGCGCTCTATCGCCAGCTCGCGGCCAAATATCGCGCGCGCTACGGCACCACGCCCTTCCGCCTGTCGTCGCTCGGCTATGACGCGGTGCTGCTGACCGTGCGAATCGCCCAGGTCTGGAAGCCCGGCACCGCCTTCCCCAGCGCGCGCCTGCGCGATTCCGGCGGCTTTTCGGGCATTGACGGCGCATTCCGCTTCACCCGGTCGGGCGTGGCGGAACGGGCGCTGGAAGTGTCGGAAGTCGGGGCAGGCAGCGTCACCGTCGTCGATGCCGCGCCGCGCAACTTCGCGGACTGACCGGCCGGCGCAGTTTCCGCTGTCGCCGGGGCGCCATGGCGGCTTAGTCTGGACTGATCCGTTACCCGGACAGGTGCGGAACCGGAAAGGACCCTGTCGCCCATGTCGCTGACCGTTCGCATCCTGATCGCGCTGGTCGCGGGCCTCGCCTGCGGCATCGCCCTCGCCGAATGGGGCGGCGGCGCGGAAGCAGCGCTGGTGGCCGTGGCACAGCCGGTCGGCAAGGCCTGGCTGGGCGGGCTTCAAATGCCGCTCATCCCCCTCATCTTCGCCCTGCTGGTCACTGGTATCGCGCGAGCCGCGGCAACCGCCCGCGCCAACGGCATGGCCGGCCGGGCGATCGGCCTGTTCGCCGTCCTGCTGACGGCCGCCGCCGCGGTTGCCGCCCTGATCGGGCCGTTGATGCTGCATCTCTGGCCTGTCCCGGCGGGCGCGGTTGGTGCCCTGGCCGGCGCCGGACCGGTCAGCGACGTGCCGGACGTGCGTCCCTCGGCCGAATGGCTGCTTGGGTTCATCCCGGTCAATCCGCTGCGGTCGGCTGCCGAAGGCCAGGTGGTGGCCGTCGTCCTGTTCGCGCTCGTCTTCGGCTTTGCCGTGACGCGCATCGCGCCGGATCGCCGCGCGCAACTGACCGGGCTGTTCGACGCGCTGGGCGATGCATTGCTGGTGGTCGTCAACTGGGTGCTGTGGCTGGCGCCGGTGGGCGTGTTCGCCCTGGCGCTGGTGGCGGGCGCCCGCTCCGGGCTCGCCACGGCGGGCGCATTGCTGCACTATATCGGCTTCATCGTCGTGATCTGCGCCGTCGTCACAGCGCTGGTCTATCCCCTGGCGGTGCTGGCGGGTCGGATCGCGCCGGGCCGCTTCGTCCGGGCCGCCCTCCCGGCCCAGGCCATCGCCTTTTCCACGCAAAGCTCCATCGCCTCGCTGCCCGCGATGATCCAGGCCAGCGACGGGCCGCTGGCCGTGCGCGAAACCAGCCGCTCCATCGTGCTGCCGCTTGCCATTTCGCTCTTCCGCATCACCAGCCCGCCGGCCAATCTGGGCGTCGCGATCTATGTGGCGGCGATGAACGGCGTGCCGCTCGGCCCGACCCAGCTTCTCGTCGGCATCGCCGTCGCCGCGATCGTCAGCCTGGCCGCGGTCGGCCTGCCCAGCCAGATCACCTTCTTCACAACGACCGGCCCCATCTGCCTGGCCATGGGCGTACCGGTGGAGGCATTGCCGCTGCTGCTGGCCGTCGAAACCGTGCCGGACATCTTCCGCACCGTGGGCAATGTCACCGCCGACCTGGCGGCGACGCGGATCATCGACCGGCGCGGCGCGGACGACGACGCATGACAGGCGCGATGGCCGCGCCGGCCGTTGCGCGATGGCCGCGCCTCAGGGCACCCGCCGTGCGGTCACGATCGTCACCGGCGCTTCCAGCATCTGCCCCTTCATCACGCCTTCGCCGGCGGTTGGTGACTTGGGCGCCGCCAATATGGCCTTCACCACGTCCATCCCCTCGGTCACATGGGCGAACACGGCAAAGCCCTGATTGTCGCCCGGTGCCGCCGGATTGGCGTCCATCCCCGGCATCTTGCCCAGCACGATGAAGAAATCTCCGGTCGCGCTGCCCGGCGCATAGCGCGCCATCGACAGGGCGCCGTCGTCGTGGGTCAGGCCCGTCTCGCTGGTCGGCTCATGCCGGATCGGCGGCAGCACCCGCTTGGGATCATTCTGCGCGCCGCCCTGCACGAAACCATAGTCCGGCGCGCCGACCCCACGATAGAAAGCGGTTCCGTCCAGCCGCTTTTCATCGACATAGCGCAGAAAATTGGCTGCGGTTACCGGCGCCTTGTCCTTGTGGACGGCGATGACGATGCGTCCCTTCCCGGTTTCCAGCGCCACCTGCACGTCTCCGACGGACGGTGCCTGCGCCGACGCGGCGGGGACGAAAAGAAGGGCGGCGATCAGGAAGGCGAGCTGGCGAATCATGGTGGCCAGCCTAACCGGCAACGCCGCGCCCGCCTATCCCTCCAGCTGGCGCTGAAGCGCGCGGATGTCGGCATCCAGTTCCGGATTGCTCTCGCGCAGCTGTTCTATGGTCCGCACGGCGTGGATCACCGTGCTATGGTCGCGACCGCCGAAAATGCGGCCGATCTCGGGCAGCGAACGCGGCGTCATCTTCTTGGCGAGATACATCGCGACCTGCCGCGGCCGGGCGACCGCTCGCGCGCGGCGCTTGGACCGCATCTCGGCCGCATCGATGCGATAATGGGCCGCGCACGCCTTCTGTATCTCATCCACCGTGATGCGCCGGGCGCTGGCGCGCACCGCGTCGGCCAGCATCCCCTGCGCGAATTCCAGGTCGATGGAGCGGCCGGTCAATTGCCCATAGGCCACCAGCTTGTTGAACGCCCCTTCCAGTTCGCGCACGTTGGACCGGATCGACCGCGCCAGAAAGTCGATCACGGCATCCGGCACCGGGGGATCGCCCGCCACCGCCCGCTTCGTTTCCAATATGGCGAGGCGCAGGTCCAGGTCGGCAGGGCGTATGTCGGCCACCAGCCCGCCGGCCAGGCGCGACAGGATGCGCGCGTCGATCGACTCCAGCATTTGCGGCGCCCGGTCGGCGGTCACGACGATGCGCGCGCCCGAATCGATCAGGTCGTTGATCGTGTGCAGGAACTCCTCCTGCGTCGATCCCTTGCCGGCAATGAACTGGATGTCGTCGATCAGCAGCAGCCGCGCCGCGCGCAACCGGGCCTTGAACGCCATCGTCTCGTTGGCGCGCATCGCGTTGACGAATTCCATCATGAACCGCTCGGCCGACATGTACAGCACGGGCGCGGCCGGCGAATGGGCGCAGAAGGCCGCCGCGATTGCGTGCAGCAAATGGGTCTTTCCCTGCCCGGTGCCGCCATGGATGAACAAGGGGCTGAACCGGGGTGTCGCCTCGCCGGCCATCGCCTGTGCCGCGGAAAAGGCCAGCCGGTTGCTGTCGCCGGTGACGAAACCGTCGAAATCATGGCGCGGCAGGAAATTGGCGGCTGAAACCGTCGGCACCGGCGCCGGCGCCTCGACCTCGTTGCGGACCACCTCCAGCACGCGCGGCCCGGTCGATTCGGTTGCCCGCCGCAGCCGGATTTCGCGCACGCCAACGCCCGCCGACCGCCACGCCATGCGCAACCGGTCGCCGAACTGGCCGGACACGAAATTAGCGGTGAAATCCGACGCGACCAGCAGGTCCAGTGTCAGCGATTCGGAGCAATAGCTGCCCAGTTGCACCGGCTTGAGCCACTGGTCGAACATCCGCGCGCCGATGTCGCGGCGCAGACCGACCCGGATCGCGGCCCAGGCGGAATCCAGGCCGGTGTCCCCATGCACCTCCATGACCTGCCGTTCCACCACTGCCGCCTTGTCCTTCATAATTCTGCCAGCCCCCCAGCAACCCTGTTCACGCGACGCGATGATCCTCGTCCGGAAAAGCGCCTGGCCTTCCGATTTCGTGTCATGCGTTGGCATAATGACGGCCGCCGGATGTATGATTCGATTGGCGGCCGAAGGTCAAAATAGACAGCCCCGCTTCGCCGGATCAAGGCCGGCCGCGTTCAAAAAAGTGAAATAAACCCGTTGACTCAGGAAAGCCGCGGAAAAGCAAAGCGCTTGTTTTTTCCGTTGTTTTTCATCGCGCTAAATGGCGGCATTTATGGTGCACCGCGTCGAATCGCGGGAATAGCGCCGATTCCCAAATATTACTGAAAGGTGAAGGAATAACGAAAAACCCGCTCCGGATGCCGGAGCGGGTTTTTTCCAAGCCCGAAAAGGGAAGCTCGGATCAGGCGAGCGCGCCGACGGCCTTGGTCAGGCGGCCGAACTTGCGCGCGGCGGTGTTCTTGTGCAGCACGCCGCGGGCGACGCCACGGGCCAGTTCGGGCTGGACGCTCTGCAGCGCGGTGGCGGCGGCGGTCTTGTCACCGGCCAGGATGGCGGCTTCCACCTTCTTCACCAGGGTGCGGATCCGGCTGATGCGGGCGCCATTGATTGCGGCACGACGCTCGTTGCGACGGATGCGCTTCTTGGCTTGCGGCGTATTGGCCATTCTATTCCTCGGTCCTCGTCAAATCTCGGGAAGAGGCCGGTCGATGGATCGCCCCGCCTCGTGAAGGTGCGCCCCTTACAGGGGATGGTGCCCCCCGTCAACCATCGGGCGGCGGTCTATTTCTGGCAATTCGGGCAGAAAAAGGTCGATCGGCCGCCATCGACCCGCCGCGCGACAGTCCCGCCGCACGCACAGGATTCGCCCTCGCGCCCATAGACCCGCCATTGTTTTGAAAAATAGCCCAGCTCGCCGTCGGGCCGGGCATAATCGCGCAGGGTCGACCCGCCCGCGCTGATCGCGGCGGACAGCACCGCGCGAATCGCATCCACCAGCAATGCAAGGCGCGGCCGACTGATCTTCCCGGCTGCGCGAGTCGGCGCGATTCCCGCCATGTTCAGCGCCTCGCATACATAAATGTTACCCAGGCCCGCGACGATCCGCTGATCCAGCAACGCCGCCTTTATCGACGTGGCCTTGCCCTTCAGCACGGCAGCCAGGCGCGCCGAATCGAAATCGGGGCCCAGCGGCTCGGGGCCCATGCGGATAAAGGGCGCATGGGCCTGCCAGTCCTCCGCCCGCACCAGGTCGATCGACCCGAACCGGCGCGGGTCGTTGAGCGAAAGCAGCCGCCCCGCGCCGGTTTCGATCAGCAGATGATCGTGCGCGCCGATTTCCGCCGGGTCGATCCGCCAGCGGCCCGACATGCCGAGGTGAAAGACCATCATGTCGCCGCGATCGGTTTCGACCAGGCCATATTTGGCCCGGCGCGACAGGCCGGTGACGGTCGCGCCGGTCAGCCGCTGGCGCAGGTCCACCGGAATGGGAAAGCGCAGGTCGGCGCGGCGCGGCTCCACCCGCGTCAGCACGCTGCCTTGCAGGACGGCGCGCAGTCCGGCGACGGTGGTTTCGACTTCGGGAAGCTCTGGCATGAAAGGCATCTAGGAAAAGGCGGTCGGAATAACCAGCTTCTTGGCTGGAACGGCACGCAATCTCTGGCTAGAGGATTTGGCATGAACGAAACAGCATCCTTTGGCTATCGCGACGTCGATGCCGCCGAAAAGGCGGGCATGGTCCGCGCGGTATTTTCCAATGTCGCGGCCAGATATGATTTGATGAACGATGCCATGTCGGGCGGCGCGCATCGCCTCTGGAAGGATCAATTCGTGCGCCGGGTGAAGCCGCGCGCCGGCGAACAGATCCTCGACATGGCCGGCGGCACCGGCGACATCGCGTTCCGGATGCACAGGCACGGCGCGCACGTCACCGTGTCCGACATCAATCCCGAAATGCTGGCGGTCGGGGTCGAGCGGGCGCAGAAAAAGGGGCTGGAAGGGCTGATCTGGTCCGAACAAAATGCCGAGCGGCTGAGCTTTGGCGATCGGGAATTCGACGCCTATACGATCGCCTTCGGCATCCGCAACGTGACCCATATCGACCAGGCGCTGCGCGAGGCGCACCGGGTGCTGAAATATGGCGGCCGCTTTTTCTGCCTGGAATTTTCGACGACCACCTGGCCCGGCTTTTCCGACGTTTACGACGTCTATTCGCACAAGCTGGTGCCCCGGCTGGGCAAGCTGTTCGCCAACGATCCCGACAGCTACCGCTACCTCATCGAATCGATCCGCCGCTTCCCGCCCATGCCCGAATTCGAAAGCATGATCCGTCAGGCCGGTTTCGTGAATACGAAGGTCGAACCGATCCTGGGCGGGCTGGTCGCCATTCATTCGGGCTGGAAGATCTGACGCCCGCATGACCACCCACATCACCCATATCTGGCGGCTCCTGAAATGGGGCCGCACCCTGGCGCGACACGGGGCGCTGCGCGGCATCGAACGCGATCCGCTGACCCCCGCTCCGGTCCGGCGGCTGGTGCGCATCGCCCGCATGGGGGCACGCGTGCCCGCACAGCCGCGCTATGCCGACGCCTTCCAGGCGATCGGCCCCGCCGCGATCAAGCTGGGCCAGACGCTCGCCACCCGGCCCGATCTGGTGGGCGAGGACGCCGCCAACGACCTGCTGCGGTTGCAGGACGCGCTGCCGCCGGTCCCGTTCGACACGATCCGCGCGCAGGTCGAACACAGCTTCGGCCGCCCGCTCGACGCCCTCTACAGCCGGTTCGACGAAGTACCGGTCGGCGCCGCCTCGATCGCGCAGGTGCATCGCGCCGTGACGACGGACGGGCGCGACGTCGCGGTCAAGATCATCCGCCCCGGCGTGATCGACCAGTTCAACCGCGACATCCAGACCTATGAATGGGCCGCCGCCCATGTCGAGCAACTGGGCGGCGAAATCGCCCGCCTGCGCCCGCGCCTCGTCATCGCCAACATGAAGCGCTGGACCGCGCGCGAGCTGGACCTGCGGCGCGAGGCGGCCTCCGCCTCCGAACTCAGCGAGGCGATGGAAGCGATGCCCGGCTATTGCATCCCCGCCATCGACTGGGACCGCACGACCGGCAAGGTCATGACCATGGAGTGGGTCGACGGCATCAAGATTTCCGACCGCGACGCATTGATCGCGGCGGGCCATGATGTGAAGGATCTGGCCGCCCGCCTGGTCAACGCTTTCCTGCGGCAGGCGATTGCCGAAGGCTTCTTCCATGCCGACATGCATCAGGGGAACCTGTTCGTGACGGCCAGCGGCGACATCGTCGCCATCGATTTCGGCATCATGGGCCGGATCGACCGGCGCGCGCGCATGTGGCTGGCGGAAATTCTGTACGGCCTGATCACCGGCAACTACCGCCGCGTCGCCGAAATCCACTTCGAGGCGCAATATGTGCCCGCCCATCATAATATCGCGGAATTCGCGACCGCCCTGCGCGCCGTGGGCGAACCGATGCGCGGCAAGCCGGTGCGCGAACTGTCGGTCGGCGGGATGCTCGACGGCCTTTTCGCCATCACCCGTGACTTCGACATGCAGACCCAGCCGCACCTGTTGCTGCTGCAAAAGACCATGGTCATGGTGGAGGGCGTCGCCACAGCGCTCGACCCGGACATCAACCTGTGGGAAACGAGCGGACCCTATGTGAAGGGCTGGCTGCGCGACGAACTGGGACCGGAGGCCAAGGTCGCCGACACGCTGATCGAAAACTGGCGCACGCTCCAGCGGCTGCCGGACCTGGTCCGCAGGATCGAGGACGCCTTCCCCGAAAAGGGCGGCGCCCCGCCCCCACCGCCGCTGACCGAGGTAAAACTGATCCGCGTGGGCGGCGGCTGGCGCTATGCGCTGGTCGCGGCGATTGCGGCGGCGGCTGGGGCTGGCGCTATGTGGGGCATGCAGTTCCTGTGATGGTTAGCAGGCGGGACAATCCATACAGTCGCCTGCTGTTTGCATCGATGCTCACTTGCTGGCTGAGCCTGTTCTGCCTCGTGCTGGACATTTATCCTGGGGCTCCTTTCGGCCCGGATTGGGAAATGATCCGCAACCCTGCGCAATTGCTGGTAAGCGGATTATTCTTTTTCGTACCCGCCGGACTGTTTGCCTTATTTGCCGTGTGGCCGGTCGTACTGCTGGTCGTGCAGGCCATGTTCCGTATGGAGCCTATCATCGCTATCCGCCTCAACTGGCCATTCTGGATCATGGCCGGCGCGCTTCTCGGACCGCCTGCCCTGTTTGCCTATTCCTTTCCGCTGGGACTGGGTCAGACATTATGGGGCAACCTGATCCTTACTGGCATGATCTGTGGCATGTTGTGCGCAACCTTGTGTCGGGCGCTAATCGGGCCGAAAGTTGCGGACTGATCCATCCTGAGCGAGTCGGAAGCGGCCGACCGGCGTATCCGACCAATATTGCGGCGCACTGCCATCACAGCCCTGCGACGATCCAGAACAGGAATCGAGAAAGATGTGGTAGACGATATGGGGGCGCAGAAAGCTGGCCTTGCCCATCCATCGGTAGCCGCAGCGCGTTTCGCCTAATCTTACCGGAAATGTCGTTGAAGACCGGCAGGATGATGAGACAGCCCCCCGATCCCGTTCGAAACGCAGGATCGCCGCATTGCCATCAACAATGGAAAGCCGGTCAACGGTTTCCCGTTCATCATCCCAGCCAAATATCCTTTCTACAAAACCGCGATAGCGCACATGGAAGATCAATCCGTCCGCCTCCATCATGGCAACCACGACCGGCGGTGGCGGCGAGCATCCCGTCAAAAACAACGCCGTGCAGAGCATCAAGCATTTCCGCATTCGGCACCTCCGCTTGTTCGAATGATCAATAGTCTGGACAAGCCACCACCGCACGACCAAATGTGCGGTCAATCATGACCCAGCGCATCCTCCTCATCATTTCTGGCGGCATCGCGGCGTACAAGTCTCTGGAGTTGGTACGGCTGCTGCGCAAGCGCGGCATCGCGGTGCGCGCCGTCCTGACCGAGAGCGCCAAGCAGTTCGTGACGCCGCTCAGCCTTGGCGTGCTGACCGAGGATCAGGTGTTCGACGCCCTGTTCGACCTGAAGGCCGAACGCGAGATCGGGCATATCCAGCTCAGCCGTCAGGCTGATCTGGTTGTCGTCGCCCCCGCGACCGCGAATATCCTTGCCAGGATGGCGAACGGCATCGCCGACGACCTCGCCACTACCCTGCTGCTCGCCACCGACAAGCCGGTGCTGGCCGTCCCGGCGATGAACGTGCGCATGTGGCGTCACCGGGCGACGCAGCGGAACCTGGCCCAGCTTCGCGCCGATGGCGTGCATGTCATGGAACCGGATGCCGGGGAAATGGCGTGCGGCGAATATGGCAAGGGCCGGATGCCCGAACCCGCCGCGATAGCAGCGGAGATAGAGCGGCTGCTCACCCTGCCGCTACCCGTTGCCCCTCTGGCCGATCCGCTGACGGGCCAGCCCGATTTCGCCGGCGACGCAGGCCCGCTGGCGGGCAGGCACGTCCTGATCACAGCCGGGCCGACGCACGAGCCGATCGACCCGGTGCGCTACATCGCCAATCGCTCCTCGGGCAAGCAGGGCTTCGCCATCGCCGCCGCCGCCGCACGGGCGGGCGCGCGCGTGACGCTGGTCGCCGGGCCGGTGCATCTGCCCACGCCCGCCGGCGTCGACCGGGTCGACGTGGAAACCGCGCGCGACATGCTGGCGGCGGTCGAAGCCGCCCTGCCGGCCGACGCTGCGATCATGGTGGCCGCCGTCGCCGACTGGCGCACTGCGGACGCCGCCGGCCAGAAGATCAAGAAGGACGGTTCGGGCCAGCCCGCCCCGCTCGCCCTCGTCGAAAATCCCGACATCCTGGCCACGATCGGCCATTCGGATCGCCGCCCGCCGCTCCTGATCGGCTTTGCCGCCGAAACGCAGAAGATCGCCGAACATGCGCAGGCAAAGCTGGCAAAGAAGGGTGCGGACTGGATCGTCGCCAACGACGTGTCCGGCGACGTGATGGGCGGCGATGCCAACGCCGTCCAGATCGTGACCGCCGCCGGACTGGAAAGCTGGCCGGTCCTGCCCAAGGATCAGGTCGCCGCCAAACTCATCGAAAAGGTCGCCAATGCCCTCGCCGCTCGCACCGATTGACATCCAGCTCAAGCGCCTGCCCCATGGCGAAGGACTGCCCCTGCCCGCTTACGCCACCGCCCACGCCGCCGGGATGGACGTGGTGTCGGCCGAGGAACTGGACCTGCTCCCGGGCCGGCGCCACGCTGTCGCGACCGGCTTTGCGGTGGCCATTCCGGAGGGCTACGAAATTCAGGTCCGCCCCCGATCCGGCCTGGCGCTCAAGCACGGCATCAGCCTGCCCAACACGCCGGGCACCATCGACGCCGACTATCGCGGCGAGTTGAAGATCATCCTCATCAACCTGGGCGATGTCCCCTTCCCGATCCGGCGGGGCGACCGGATCGCGCAACTGGTCGTCGCGCCGGTTCAGCTTGCCAGCTTCACCGAAGTCGATAGTCTCGACGACACCGCCCGGGGACAGGGCGGCTTCGGTTCGACAGGAGTGTAGGGCGATGACGTTTCTGCTTACGCTGATGCTGGCCGCGACGCCCATGCCGTCCGGCGCACCGGACATGCCGCGCGACCTGGCGGCGGTTCCGGTGATCCCGAACTGGCTGGGACGCAAGGTCTCGCCACGCTGGTCGGAGGATGTCGCCAGGCTCTACCGCCGGGGCGAATGCAGTGGCGCGGTCAATCATGAAGGGTCGCGACTGCTGGAGATCGAAATGCTGTTCCTGCTGTCGGGCGACGGCAAGCCGCTGAGGATCGCACCGGTCAACGCCCGCTGCCCAGAGGTCGAGAAATTCGTCAGCAACCGCATTTTGGGATCGTTGCGCGGATCCTTCCCCAGGGGCAACAGCCCCGATCCGCGCTGGATGCGCTCGCAGGTCCGCTTTCTCTGGTCCGACGCGCCCTGATGCTGACCGACGATCAGCTGGACCGCTACGCCCGCCACATCGTGCTGAAGGAAATAGGCGGCGCGGGGCAGGTGCGTTTGTCGTCGGCCGATGTCGCCGTCATCGGCGCGGGCGGCATCGGCAGTCCGGCGATCCTGTATCTGGCGGCCGCGGGCATCGGCACCATCCGCGTCATAGACGATGACGTCGTCGCCCTTTCCAATCTCCAGCGGCAGGTGCTGTTCGGGTCCGGCGATGTCGGCACCGCCAAGGCGGAGGCCGCGATGACCGCGGTTACGCGACTCAATCCGGGGGTGAAGGTCATCCCCATCAACGCCCGCATCGATGCGGCCAATGCCGACCTCATGCTGCGGGAAGCGGACGTGGTGCTGGATGGCAGCGACAATTTCGCGACCCGGCTCGCGGTCGCGGACGCCGCCTATCGCCTGCGCATGCCGCTCGTTTCGGCGGCGGTCGGTCCCTTTGAAGGGCAGCTTGGCGTCTATCGCGGCTGGGAAGCGGGCAGGCCCTGCTATCGGTGCCTGGTGGGCGCACCACAGGACGATCCGGAACGCAACTGCGCGGAAACCGGCGTGCTCGGCGCCCTGACCGGCACGATCGGCAGCCTCGCCGCGCTGGAGGTGATCCGCACCCTCGTGCCCTTTGGCGAGGATATGGCAGGCCGGCTGCTGATCGCGGACCTTCTCTCCATGCGTTTCCGCACGCTCACCCTGCCCAAGGACCCCGCCTGCCCGGGCTGCATGGCGGAAACATGCGTTCCCTGACCATCGCCGTGCTGACGGCCGACGCCGAACGGTTGCGCGGCGCTCTGATGCTCGCGGCCGCCCACGCCGCGTCGGGGGGGCGGGCCACCCTGTTCCTGCAACTGGACGCCGTCGGCCTTCTGTCCCCGCCGGTCGCCGCGCCGCGCGATGCCGCCCATGTCGCCGCCGGCCTGCCTGACCTTGCGACGCTGATCGCCGAAGCCATGGATCTGGGCGTCACCATGATGGCGTGCCAAAGCGGCATGGACCTGTGCGGGCTCGGCATCGGCGACCTGCCGGATGGCGTGACCGCGTCGGGCCCGGTCGCGTTCCTTCAACAGGTGGAGGACAGCGCGCGGCTCCTGATCGCCTGACCTGTCACCGCAGGATCGGCAGCAATCGCAACGCTGTGTCCGCCTTCCCCGTCGCATGGGGCGCAAAGGACAGAAACGCCCCACCCCGCAGGCCGGGCAGCATTCCGATATGCGCGGCGCCCCACAGCGCTGCGGCACACAGCGAAATCGCCATGGCATGATGCAATGCGCGATTCACCCCTGCGCTCCTTCCCGGACAGGGCAAAATATCCCGTGCCGCGCGCCCCGACAAGCCCGCCGTCGCGCGCAGGTCCGGCGCCTGGCCGATGGCACCGGCGGGGCGGTATCCCTCAGAACCGCATGTCCCATGATTTTTCCACGCTTGGATCGGACGCGCAGGTCGCGCGCAGCGCCCGCCACTGTGCCGCATCGAGCGCCGGTCGGTAATGCGCGTCCTTGCTGACCGCCGCCGCGAACAGCTTGCGCCGGTCGGTCGACAGCGGGTGGGACGAAAACCAGGTCGCCGCGCGCGCGACGCCGCCGCTTTCGCCCTTGCCGCCCATCCGTTCGAAGAAGGCGGCGGCCCCGGCGGGCGAAATCGCGGCCGCGCGCATCTGGTCGATGGCGACGGTATCGGCGGCACTTTCCGCCTTGCGGCCGTAGCTCAGCGCCAGCACGCCGTTCAGATAATTGCCCGCATTGCCCGAAAATCCTCCGAGCAGCACGCTGAGGCCCAGTTGCCGGACAAGCCCCGTCATCGTGTCGCGATGGCGCACATGGCCCAGTTCATGACCCAGCACGCCGGCCACCTCGTCGGGTGACGCGGCCTGCTGGACCAGCCCGTCGAACAGGATGATGCGTCCGCCCGGCAGCGTCACCGCGTTCACCACGGGAATATTGGCCAGCACGAGCGACCGGGCCTCGCCTTCGGGGTCGATCCGCTCGACGAGCGCGGCCAGCGCGGCGTCACCCGCCGGCGTGGAACATATCCGCCCGCCGAAATCGCCGACCATCGCGTCGCCCATCCGGTTTTCCCAGCTTCGCGGGATCATCGGGGCGATGACTCCGGGGGCTTCCAGCGCCCCCCACACGACCAGCGCCGCCACCAGCGCAAAGGCCCCGGCCGCCGGCCACAGGCCGAAACGGTCGATCCACCGCCCATAGCGTTCGGCCCTTGGCAACCGCGCCGCCAGCGCGGGCGGCGGCTCTCCGGCAAAGCCCATGCGCCATCCGGGACGGTCGCGCAGGCCATAGGCATGGCGCCCGCCCTGCGCGCCGATGACGGTCAGTTCGGCCCAGGCTACCGTTGCCCCGCGCCACGCCCGCTCCGGCTCGTCCAGATGGAAATGCGCATCGTCTTCGGGCACCAGCAGCACATCCCGCCGGATCGCGCTTTCACCGTCATAGTGCCAGAGCCGAAAATCCTCCATCGTCAGAAGGCGCCGACGTCCAGCGCGTCCAGCAGTCCCTCGCCATGGCGGGCGGTGCGGGTCTGCGACTGGGTCAGTTCATCGGTGTAGATTTCGCCGGTCACACCCAGATGGGTGATCAGGAAGCGCCAATGGCGATATTGCAGGAAAATCGCGCCGACCCCCAAGGTGCAGACGACCAGCGCGACGTCGCCCAGGAACAGCAGCAGCCATTCCTTCGTGCGCGCATAGAAATGAAAATTCAGGCCCGCGAGCGACAGCCCCTCCACCGCGATGCGAAAGAATTTGGCGTAGAAGGCAAGCGCGATCAGGCCGAAGACGAGGTAGAAGCTGATCGGCAGCAGGGCGAGCATCAGCATCACGCTGACCGGCGGCGGCGTCCCTTCCTCCAGGGCGGGCATCGCGGGAAACAGCCAGACGGCGGCCAGCCCGCCGATCGCCAGAATGACGAACGGCATCAGATAGAAGAGCAGAAACCGCTTCATCGTCGGCCCGTGCTCACCCGCCGATTCGAACATATGGCCGCCGAAACTCATCCTGTTCCAGCGCTCGTTCCACAACGACATCATCGACCAGGGGATCATCAGCCCCGCCGCCAGCGTGCCGACGATGCTTTTCCATATGTAGGACAGGCCATAGGCCCAGCCCGCATCGTCGCTGCCACCGCGAATGCCGTGCCACCAGGTGCGGCTCAGCCGGTAACGCAGCGCGCGAAACCGGGCCAGGCCCACCATGTAGAAAATCGTGAAGAAAGCGACGACGCCCAGTATCGCCGCCAGTCCGCCATGGCCTTGCAGCACCAGCGCCTGCGCGCCGAACTGGATGAACAGGAAAGGCACACCGATCAGCAACAGCACCATCAGGAAGCCGATGAACAATTCCATGCCGGTACCGGTCCATTCCAGACGATCGTCGATGAACCGCGTATTGGCCCACAGGTAACGGCGCGTCCGGGTGGTCGCCCAGAAACGATAGACGCCCAGCGTCACGATCGTCAGCAGCAAGTTGGACACCTCGAAAAACGCTGGCCTTTGAGGGGTAGATTTGATTCACTTGGCCGACGCTGTGGCGGAGGCAGGAATGGCAGGACAGCCGGG
>NZ_JALJVY010000011.1 GCF_024168485.1 Sphingobium sp. OAS761 | reverse complement strand
AGCTTGGAACAGGCTCGTCGATCAGCCGTGGCGCATCATGACAATCGGACGCCGCAAATGGGCATGTGGGTCGTGATCAATGCAGGTTGGTATAATACGCTCGATCGACAGCGCTCGGCGGCGCAGCCCGCGTTCGAGTCTGAACGTTCAAGAGGGCCGATCCGGACAAGCCCGTAAATGTCGGAGCGGCTTCAACTGCCTTGCGCGCGGACGGTTAAAAATTTGCGCGTAGCGCCAACCCGCCGCCTCCCACGCCGCCCCAAGCGGACAGATCGATCGCGCGACCAGCACGGCGAGTGAGCAAAAGGCCCGATACCGATCCAATCGCGGCTCCCGCGGCCACATCATACCAATGATGCCGCTTCGCCTCGACCCGCGCCACGCCGACGAAGCTGGCCAGCGCGAAAGCTGGCAGCCCAACTTCCCAGCCATAGAGGTTCTCAAGAGAGGCAGCGGCGGCAAAGGCGAAGCTGGTGTGGCCCAACGGAAAGCTGTGATGATCGCTGCCGTCGGGGCGTCACTCATCGATCAGTGCTTTTAGCGCGAACGCACTCCCTGTGCCGAGCGCCATGCTAAGGCCGGCCTGTTCCATTCCAGCGCCATCGGATTTGGCCAGCGGAACGCCGAACACGAGCGCCGCCACCGCGCCGGCGGCAGCCGTGCTTGCCTGGTCCCAATGATGGAGCGATTTCGCTTCACCCGGCGAAGCCACGATCATCGCTCCGGCCAGCGCCGCAACCCAAAGTCTTTTGTCCATCCCCGTCTCCCCCGATCCGAGGCAGGACGGCACCGACAATGGGGCACCCCAGTCGCGTTCAGAAATTCTTCTGTAATCGCAAAGTCAGCGTTCTTGGCTGCATCGGCGTGCGTTGGGCGATCAGGCGCACCGTGAAGGGGTTGCCATAGCCGAAGCTGTCTTCACGCTGATCAAAAAGATTGGCGATCGTCAGCGCCGCCTTCCAATCGCCGCGCGACAGTTCGGCGCCGATGTCACCGACCCAGAAATCCCCCATCGATCGGTTAAGGGCGGGATCGAAGCTAAGCCTGGCGGAGCCGGTATAGCGGGCTGAGATAAACCCGCCGACGGTCGCTACGCCGAAAGGCCGGCTATAGGAGAGTTTGAGGCCTCCGGCATGGTCAGGGAGCACCGGCAGGCGACTATCATCGCCAAGGATATTGGCCGCCGCCGACGGGCGGTAAAGCCGTCCGTGCTGAAGCGTGAGATTACCCTCCAGCCGAAACGGCTCGATGCGAAGCATGGCCGAGAGTTCAGCGCCGATATTGCGCGCGCGCCCGGCATTGATGGTCCTGACCAGGCCGTCGGTCCCCAGCGTATCGCTCTGAACATTCTCCCAGCGGAGACCGAACAGACTGCCGTTCAAAAGGAGATGGCCCCCGGCTAGCGTCAGACGCCAGCCCAGTTCCAAGCTCTTAAGCTCGTCCGACAGAAAGAACCGGGCAGCGGGATCACCATCTGTATTTATGCCGCCCGGTCGCACCGCGCTCGCGTACCGCAGCCAGACGACGCCCCGATCGAGCAGATGCCAGGATAGGGTCAGGCTCGGCGTAATCCCATTTTTACGCGCCCGCCGCCTGGCTTGGCCATCCTGCTCATTATCGACGCGGGCGAAATATGCGCGCGCGCCGACGGTCGCCGACCAACTTGTCCCTAGAGGCTGCGTCATCTCGCCAAACAACGCCATCTCAAGACTGTCATCATGCTGTGAAAGAAGCGGGACAGGAGGCGACGTTGCTGGCAAGAAACTGTCCTCCAGCGTGTTTTCGGCTTGTAACATGGTGAGCCCCGCGACCCAAGGCCGGCGGGATGCTGCATCGCTCAGGCGGACCTCCTGAGTCACGAGACGCAGAAGACGATGTTCCTCGAAGCCCAGAGGGGACGCAAGGCCTAGCTCGCCGTCTCGCGAAGTCGCATCATAGATGCTGCCGAACTCATGGGTCACATAAGCGGTTGAGGAGGTCAGCTCGAGCGCGCCGAGCTTGCCGCGGACAGTCGCCGTCGCGGCGAGGAAGTCATTGTCATGCGGCTCGGCCCGCGCCGTGCTCCGTTCAAGGCCGTGAAAGGCATATTGGCTGTCGCGGACGTTGAGCCATTGGGTGGTAAGGCCGACATCGGCGCGCCAACCATCGGCGATCTGCCACCCCAGCATCGCGCGCGCGCCGGAACGGCGACTTCGGTTCACATTCGACGCGCCGCGCGCTCGATCGTCGATCCAGCCTCCGCCCTGATCGCCATATATGGCGAGCCTGAGACCGAGCCGGTCGGGAATGAGCGGTGCGTTGATTACACCTTCGATCGCCCCGCCCGGGCCGCCATGCGCGACCAGACTGCCCTCGATTGCCGCCACGCCAGACCAGTTCTGCAAGTCGGGCTTGTTGGGTATGATCCGAATGATACCCCCCAGCGCGCCAGACCCGTAAAGCGCGCCCTGTGGCCCCCGAAGCAGTTCGATACGGTCGATGTCGAGGAGGCGCAGGTCGGGATCAGGGGTCGCATAGCTGACCCGCGCATCGTCGAGATAGAGATTGACCGTCGATTGCGTCGAACCGTTGAACGCGCTGTCGGCAACGCCCCTCAGGAAGATGCGATCGCGGCCTGGTCCCAGATTGGTCGTAAACACCCCTGCGGTAAAAGCGAGCGCATCATGTATGCCGCGGCGGGCCATCATCAGGCTCGTCATGTCGGGTTGGATCACGCTGATCGCAATGGGCGCGTCGCTCAGCAGTTCATCGCGCTTGCGACCCGTGACCACGATGTCGTCAAGCGAGATCGCGACGGATGCCTTGGTCGGCACTGGCAAATGGACCAGCTGCCGTTCGAGACGCCATATCGTCGGCCCAACTCGGACCGCTCGGAGGCCCGAACCCTTCAGCAGGCGCGCAAGCGCTGCTTCAGGTTCCATGGTGCCGCGGACGCGCGGGGTGGGATGTGGCGGGATTGCCCCCGCCATACCCACCGATATGCCGATCTGGCTAGACAGTTCCGTGAGCGCCGATTGCAGCGAGCCGGCCGGTATATCTACTTTGCGTGGCGCCGCGAGCGCGACACCGTGAGACAGGCTAGCGAGTGTCGCTGCCGACCAGGCGAACCGAACCGCCCGCATCCACGGCCTTGACCGGAAGAACCGCTTCGATCTGTTGGACAAGTCCAGCACCATCCCTGATCGCAAGCACCCCCGAAACCCGCAAGTCGCCAATCGCCGGATCGACGATTACCGGGCGACCGACATAGCGGGTCAGATCGTTCGCGACCAGTGCCAGCGGCGTCGCCTGATAAACGAGTTGGCCGCTCCGCCATGAACCAACGCTCGCGGTGGCGACAGGGCTGACCTTTGCCTCGCCGGTCGGCATCACGATATCGATTCGTTTGCCAGCGACAATCGATGTGCCATCGCCATTCTTCGGCGCCACCATCAGCTTGCCTTCGCTGACGGCGACGCCAAGCCTTTGGGGCGTCATCACAAGGTCGAAAGTCGTGCCGATATCGCGAACCTCATAGTCTCCGGCCTGAATCAGGAAGGAGCGCGAAGGGTCGTGGCGCACATCGAAATAGGCTGCTCCACCCTGCATCTCGACCCTGGGCGACGGACCATCTGCCAAGGCAAGGCGTGAATTGCGGTCGAGCAGAATATGGCTTCCGTCCTTGAGGTCGATCATCCGGGTCTGGGTGGCTCCGGTGCTGTAGGCCACCATTGGAACGGTGGGGGCCGTCGCCATCTTCGGCACGAAAAGTACGGCAATCGCGACTGCCGCCGCCATTCCGCCGCCGATCCACCAGCGACGTCGCGCACCGAAAACGGGCTGCTCGTCATCCACATCATTGGCGGGCAGGCCGGCGATGATCGCATCACGCCGGGCTTCGATCTCGCCATCGAGCAACGCTATGGCATCATAAGCGTCGCGATGCGCCGGATCGGCATCGAGCCACGCGCCGAAAGCCTCCCAATCCATATCGGGCGATTCGAGCCGCGCGTGCCATTCAGCCGCTTCGCTGTGGATCCGTCCCTGTTGTTGCTCAGTACGGGTCATGTTGACCTCCAAACGCCCCATCCGTTTTCCAGCAAAGAGACGCCGCCATCGACAGGCCACCCCAGTTGCTTTTCCTTGTCACCATCATTCGAGCGCCGCCCGCAAATGTCGTAGCGCTACCGCGATATGTTTTTCGACCGCGCTTCTGCTGATGCCCAGTTCCGCAGCGACTTCGCTGTGGCTCAACCCATCGAGCTTGTGACGACGAAACACGCGGCCAGCGCCGGGCGGCAGCGCCTCGATGGCCGTCGCAAGCCGCCGCGCGCGCAGACGGCCATCGACGATATCATGGGGAGAAGGGCTGTCGTCGGTGGCTTCCCCGCCCCGTTGTTCGATCGAGACGTCGGACCAGCCCTGCTCGCGCCTGCCCCGGCGTTGTCGCTCGCGAATGCGATCCAGCACGATATTCATGCCGACCCGGTGCAGATAGGCAAGCGGGTTGACGACCGGCCCGGTGTCGGCGCGTGCGACATGCAGCCAGATTTCCTGCACGACATCCTCGGCCTCCGCCGGGCTGCCGGTGCGGCTGGTGAAGAATCGGATGAGCTGGGGCCGGTTCGCAACAAGAACGGCCGTCAGGCCGCCAGCATCGTCATTTTCGTTTTCGACGGTGGACCTCCTGGTCTCCATACCGGATATCGCTTTCGCTTCTCCGGCATGTTGCCCATCAAGATAGAAGAAGTCGCGCAGAAAATTCCTGCGTCCATACCCACCGTTCAAGGCGCAGCCTTAACGTATTTCCGCACAGGCGACCCGCTCCCCCGCCCCGCCGATCGGCTGGGTAGTGTAGTCGTCGGGATTGGCATGGATGACGATCGCGGATCCGTCAGTGTCGAGCAGGTTCGCCCGCGCAGTTCCTGCCTGTAACGCGACGAAGGGCGAGAAGAATTCCGCCGTGGCAGTCCCATCGGGACCGGCGAAAAGATTGGGAAGATCACCAAAGTCGTTGCCGGCCGGGTTCAGCAGGCCATGGATGGCGGGCATCATCATATGCACATGACCGCCGGCCGACTTGAACATTGCATCGGAGCAATCGGCCTTTTCGTGGAAATGGGCGGCGTGCCAGCCCGGTTTCAGGCCATGGGCTTCTACCCGCACGATCACGCCCCTTGGCCCATCGGTCAGCGTCACCTGCCCGCCAGCGCCGTCGGCCGCGCCCCTCAGCGGATAAGTGCCGGCGAGCGCGGCCGGCGCGGCTGTCATGAGGGCAAGGGCAGAGATGAGAAGGATGGACGAGCGGGACATGCGCAATCTCCGTGTTTGGTACGGGGCCGACGTCGCCAGACGCCGCCACCGCGCCGCCCCCTCAGTATGTCGGCATGCGCCTTCTGAAAAATTCGTCTTGTGCAAGGCCCGCCAAGCTGTGGCGGTAGAGCGCTGGCGGCGTCCTGATCTCGATCGGCCGCACGCGGTACGCGGTCGGAAAAGATGGGAGCTGCGTTATGGTTCGTTTCGATACCAGTCAAACGATCGGGCTTCTCTGTGCGGCGGCGACCAGCCTCTGGCTGCTCGCATCACCGGCCCAGGCTGGCGAACTGGACGTCAAAGCCCGGCACATCGCGCCGGGATCGGGTTCGATCCATGTCGTGCTCTACCGCGGCGCGACCGGGTTTCGTCATGAGGATCGCGCGTTCCGCGTGCTCGAAGCGCCGGCGAATTCAGCCACAGCGTCGGTCCGGTTCGAGGCGCTGCCACCGGGGGACTATGCAGTGATGGTCTATCATGATGCCAACGCCAACGATAAGCTCGACCTGCGCTTCGGCATGTTCCCGGCCGAAGGTTGGGGCCTGTCGAACAACCCCAGGGTGATGGGGCCGCCCAGCTTCAAGGCTTCGAAGATTACCATGGACGATCAGAACAAGTCGATCATGATCGATCTGCATTATTGAGCTGACAAGGGGTCAATTCGCATAAGCGAGCGCGAAGAGACCGGTGATGCCGGGGGCGACGGCTCTTCCTTCGATGCTGATGCGCGCGGGATCGAAATCGCCATCGACCAG
The DNA here is from genome assembly GCF_024168485.1 of Sphingobium sp. OAS761. Lineage (GTDB taxonomy): Bacteria > Pseudomonadota > Alphaproteobacteria > Sphingomonadales > Sphingomonadaceae > Sphingobium. The sequence goes on along the minus strand of NZ_JALJVY010000011.1, from coordinate 180,336 downwards.
CGCGGCGCGCAACTCCCCTTCGTCATACAGCCGGTGCAAACCTTCCCGCGTGAAGGACCATCGCTGCATGCTGTCCCGGTCGGTGACATAGGCGACGAGACGCCCGCCTGGCCGCAGCGTCTGGCGGATCGCCCGGATCATCGCGCCGTCCGGGCCGCAGAAATAGAAGATGTTGAGAGCGAGGGCGGCGTCGATGCTGGCGGGCGCGCATGGTAGCGCCTCCAGCGCCGCCTGATACACCGCGACCGTGCGCCCCTTGCACGCCTTCGCCAGTCGTGAGCGCGCGCGGCGGACCATCGTGTCCGATTGATCGATGGCGACGATCCGGCAGTCCGCCCGTCGCAGCATCGCTTCGCTGGCAGCACCCGTCCCGCAGCCGGCATCGAGCACGGTCTCCCCGGCAACGGGCGCCAGCAGATCGACCGCCATCCGCAACGGCGCGCGGTTTGCCAGGTCCATCGCCGCGCCGCACAGTGCGCCTGTGACCCCGCTCGGCATGGCGAGCTGGCGGGCGAGCGCGGCGGCGAACCCCATCAACCGATTTTCCGCAGCAAAGCCTGCACTTCGCCCCGTCGACCAGCATCCCAGACGGGGCGGGCTGGATCGTGGGGCGCATGGAGTGCCTTCACCAGCGCCGCCTTCGCGCCGGCCTTGTCGCCTTGATCGTAGAGATAGTCGCCCCAGAAATAATTGGCGTCTAGCCCGTCCGGATCGAGCGCCAAGGCTTGCTGAAGCAACTGACGGGCGCGGGCTTTGTCGCCAAAGCCGATCGGCGATCCGGGCACCTTGTAATAAAGTACGCCAAGGCTCATCGCCGCGCCGCCATTGCCAGCGCGCGGATTGATGGCATAGGCGCGAGCAAGGATGTCGCGGGCGCGGGTGGCGAGGCCGAGCTTATGAAAGATGTTGGCGCGATTGGCCTGTTCGCTGACCACGATCCCCTGCCACAACAGCGGGTCCGCCTGGCCGGGATAGCGCGCGACGGTCACATCGGCCAGATGGGCAAGCTTGTCCAGCGCGGTCGTCTGGTGGCTCGAACCATTCATCTGGTAGGAAATGCGCGCCCAGTTGTCGTTGATGACCTTCACCTCATCGGGCATTGCGGCGGAAGCAGCGACCGGCAGGGCCACGGCGAAGGCCGCTACCAACACGGCATATGACTTCATGTTTTTCTCTCCTATGTTCGATCAACAGAATTCAGCGCGCGCGCGCCGGATTTGCGGGGCGATGCCATTGTCGATGAGGCGCGGCGCTAGCGCGTTCACGATCGCGTAAAGCCGCTCCATCCAGCCGATGGTGACTGTCTGGCGCCGCAAGACGATCGCCTCGACGATCCGCTGCGCGACCATCTCCGGCGCGTCGGCCTTCATGTTGGTGATGGCGAGGAAGCGATTGACATCGCTGTTGTTGAGCGGAGTCTTGGCGGCGCGCGGGCTGACATGGGTGACGGCGACGCCGCTTCCCGCCAGCTCACGCCGCAGGCTTTGGCTCAACGCGGCCAGCCCGGCCTTGCTGCTCGAGTAGGCGGCGAACCAGGGATAGGGGATCGCGCCCAGCACCGAACCTATGTTGACGATCTGGCCGTGGCCACGCGCGCGCATCGGCGCGGACACCGCCTGGGCCAGGACCGCCGGGACGTAGAGGTTCACGCGATAGCACAGGGCGAGCGCCTCGCTCGGCTGATCCTCGTGCAGGCCAAAGCGCATGACCGCTGCAAGGTTCACCAGAATGTCGGGCGTCTCGTCCGCAAGCCGTCCAGCGAGCGATGCCAGGGCCGCTTCATCGGACAGGTCAGTGACGATGCTCTCATCACAGCCGACGCAGTCGACCCGGTCGATGCCCACGACATGAGCGCCCCGTTCCTGAAGCAACCGCGTAAGGGGAACGCCTAGCCCGCCCGCTGCGCCGGTCACGGCGATACGCTTGCCGTCAAGCCGCTGCACGATCATCCTCCATCGGTATGGCGGCGAACAGGCCGCCGAACAGGTCGAAGATGTCGTTCGCCATTGCGACGATCGCATCTTCGTCAGCCACGTCGTCGAGGCCGTTCACCAGCTTCTCGAAGAAGCGCATATGGTCCTGGTCGAGCGCGCCGTGCGAGGTCAGATAGGTAAAAGCCGTTTCCGGCAGGCCAAGGCTCGCTCGCACCGCTTCAGCGCCGTTGCTCGCGAGCGCGATGCTGGTGCCCTCGAGCACGAACACCATACCGAAAAAGGCGGCCGGATTGCCGTCCCGGAGCGTCGCATAGGCATGATCGACCATCCGCGCGGTAGCCGACGACGGGCCGTCCCGCACGACCGCGTCGGTATCGCCCCCCGCCGCGCGGATATCATTCAGGATCCACTGTTCGTGGCCTTCCTCCTCCGCGATATAATCGTCGAGCGCCTCTACGAGCATTGGCTTTGCCGCAAGCCCCGATCGCGCCAGCCGCATCAGCGGAACGGTATGGCTGACGTGATGATAGGCCTGTGCGAGATAGGCGAGATAGGTGGTCCGGCTGATGCGCCCGGCAAGACCCGCCTGAAGCTGAGGCACTGACAAGAGCCGCGCGCGGGCTGGCGCTGTTTCGGCACAAAGACGATCGAAGAAAGGGCGGACCTCCAGGCGGGCGAGTATCGCCGCCCGGCGCAACCGGCCATTGGGGGTCAGCGTAGCGTCGGCCGGGGTGAAGGGGCGGCTGGGCTGCCAGAGGCCGATCCGCGCATAGGCCGGCAGGGTGGCATTGGCCGCGGCCACCCCCGCCGCGATATCGGCATCGCGTGCGGAGGGCACGATAAGCGCGCGCAAACGGCTTTCCCCATCGCCATAGACCATCGCCTGGGCGATCTGGGGCTGGGCGACCAACTGCGCCTCGACCCATTCCGGCGCGACGTTTCGACCGAAGCTGGTGATGATAAGGCTCGATTTGCGCCCGACGATCGAAAGCCGGCCTTGTTCGTCGACCGTGCCAATGTCGCCGGTGTGAATGGGACCATCCGCGCGAGGGTGACCGATCGTGCCGAGATGGAAGTGGCCGGCAACGACGATCTCTCCATCAGACGCCAGCGAGACGCTGGCATGGTTGAGTGGATGACCGACGGTGCCGCGGTTGCGATCACCCAGCGCCTCCAGCGATACCACTGACCCGCACTCGGTCAATCCATAGCCCTGCACCACCGGAAGACCGATCCGGTCGGCGCGCTCGATGAGCGACAGAGGCACCCGCGACCCGCCGACGGCCACGAGACGGAGCTTGTCGAGCCGGTTGCGGGTGCGTTCGAGATGATCGACGATGCGCGCCAGATATTCGGGCACGAGAATGAGGCTGGTCGCATGGCTTGCGTCGATCGCCGCCACCAACTGCGCGTCGTTGATCGCGAAGGGATTGGTGAGTCCGACCGCAGCCGCGGGTCGAACGAGATAGCGTCCGCCGGCGAGGAGGGTTGCATAGAGACCGGCTACATTCTCCAACAGCACCGCCAGCGGCAGCACGGGGAAATGGACATCCGCCAATCCGTCGCCAAGGCGTGCCACGATCGCCTGCGCCGTGTCCAACATGAGGCGATCGTCCAGGCAGATGCCCTTCGGCTCACCGGTCGAACCAGACGTGTAGCTGATCTTGGCCGTGCCCGCCGGGATGGCGGCGACAGGGTGGTCGAACAGCACCATGCCCATGCCCGTAATAGACCCCGCCGCTCCCGCATCGGCAAGCGCTGCTGCACGCTGCGCCGGCATGAAAAAGGGCGGCAACGGAATATTCGGCCGTCCAAGTGACAGCAATGCGAGATCGGCGATCACCCAATCGATGCCATTGTCGCGTTCGATCGCGACTGGACCGGGTCCAGGGATCGCGTCGCCGATCATCCCGGCCATCGCCGCGACGGCGCAGGGCAAATCCCTATAGAGAAGCCTGCGCGATCCATCATCGAGCGCGATCCGATCACCATCCTGATCGGCTCTGGCGAAGATCGCCTCGAGCAGGACGCTCATGGGCGTTCTCCCGTCACAAAGGCTTTCAGGGCGGCGGACCCCGCCGCGATGTCGCCGGCGCAGACGAAGGGCTGCGTCTCGTAATAGCGGCCCCAATCATGCCGTGCGGCACCTCGCAGGAGGGCAGGATCAGCCTTGGCCAGTTCGACGAACGGCAAGCCCACGCGCGCGAACATCCTTCGCAGCGGCAGGGTAAGTGTGGCCACCGCGACGCGATGCTGATCGGACAGGCTGACCGCGGCCTCGCCCCACAATCTCAGCATTGCTGGGGTCGGGGCCGCAGCGAGGCAGCCGATCTCTACGATGTCTCCCCGCTCGACCTGGCGGCCAAATGCCATGGAGACCGCTGCTTCTATTGGCAACTCCAGATAGGTCTCCAGAAACAGCGTTTCGTCCGCGGCGCGACGCACCGCCAGCGCCGCCATCGGCTGTTCGGACCGGGCGTGGACGACATGCCATTGCCCATAATCCATACAGGGCTTGGCCCCATGCTGCGCCGCATATCGATCCGCTACAAAGGTCCGGACAGCTTCACTCATCGCCACACTCACCTGGTTTCGTCGGAGCGACGGCGCTGCGTGGCGAGCACCACAGTAGCCTGGATAAAATATTCTACTCACGGGAGGGTCGCCTCACGGCGGACAGGATATCGAAGACGGGGATGGCGGTACTGGTGCGCTCAAGCCCAAGCATCGCAAGATCGATTTTGTGATGCGCAGTCCGCTGATTTCTCGTAGATTTTCAGCGCCGCCAAAGTCGGCCTATTTGCCGTGACGCAGGCCTTCACGCCGACAAACTTGGATTAGGTCGATCTCAACGCCCCTCTCCTTCGCTAGTCCGAACGTGAGGTCAGATTTTGGCCGGAACGGCGCTTAGTCAGGGCCAGCATGAGGCAATAATGCTCCAATGTCCCTAGGGTCAGGACCCATTGATATGATTGGGTTTGTGTGATTCAGGCTCCGTGAGGAGACTGGATTTGAGCGACCTGTATTGGCTGACGGACGAGCAGATGGCGCGGCTTGAGCCGTATTTTCCGAAGAGCCATGGCAAACCCCGGGTTGACGATCGCCGGGTGTTGAGCGGGATTATCTTTGTGAACCGCAATGGGCTGCGCTGGCGCGATGCACCAAAAGATTATGGACCGCACAAGACGCTTTACAACCGCTGGAAGCGGTGGGGTGACAAGGGCGTATTCCTGCGGATAATGGAAGGTCTGGCTGTGCCCCAGGCATCCGAACGCAAGACGGTGATGATCGACGCGACCTATCTCAAGGCGCACCGCACGGCATCGAGCCTTGCGGTAAAAAAGGGGATGCGGGCCGCCTGATTGGCCGCACGAAAGGTGGCATGAACACCAAGCTTCATGCCGTGACGGATACCAATGGTCGGCCGATCAGCTTCTTCATGACCGCAGGGCAGGTCAGCGATTATATTGGCGCGGCGGCCTTGCTGGACGAACTTCCCAAAGCCCAATGGCTGCTGGCGGATCGTGGTTACGACGCCGACCGGTTCCGCGATGCCTTACAGGAAAAGGGAATCACCCCCTGCATCCCGGGCCGGAAATCCCAGAACAAGGCCGTCAAATACGACAAACGCCGTTACAAATGCCGCAACCGTATCGAGATCAAGTTCGGACGCCTCAAGGACTGGCGGCGGGTCGCTACACGCTACGACAGGTGCCCAACCGTCTTCTTCTCCGCCATCGCGCTCGCCGCAACCGTCATCTTTTGGCTCTGATCAACGAGTCCTGACCCTAGCGGGGATCGCCAGCTGTTTGGCACTGGTCGTTCTTAGGCGGCTTTTGCAGATTGCGCGTACCTTGCCGGGTCATTGCGGTGGTCTGGAATAATTGGCGAGCCCGGTGTATCCGGAATCACGAACAACAAAAGACAATGGGGAGACAGGCAATACCGACCAACCGTTCCGGTGTAATCACCGCCGTGCTGCTTTGCTCCACCGCTCTGATGCCTGGAACGGCGCGGACCGAGCCCGCCGTTTCACCCGCGGCCAGCCTGGAAGCATCGTTCCGCGATCCGCCGCAATCCGCCCGGCCGCGCGTTTGGTGGCACTGGATGAACGGCAATGTCACGAAGGACGGGATCGCCAAGGATCTCGCCTGGATGAAGCGCATCGGCATTGGCGGCCTGCAGAATTTCGACGCCAACCTCCAGACTCCGCAGGTCGTGGAAAAGCGGTTGGTCTACATGACGCCCGAGTGGAAAGACGCGTTCCGCTTTGCCGCGAGCGAGGCCGACCGGCTCGGACTCGAGCTGGCAATCGCCTCTTCCCCAGGCTGGTCGGAGACCGGCGGTCCGTGGGTGAAGCTGGAAGATGGGCTCAAGAAGCTGGTGTGGAGCGCGGTCGATGTCGCGCCCGGCCGTCGGCTTGGTCAGCCGCTGCCGCCAACGCCCGATCGCACCGGGCCCTATCAGGACTTGCGGCCCGGCCTAGCCATCGAGGAGATCATCACGGGGCATGTCGCGCCAGATGGGCCGCGCCATCGCGGCAAGGTCGGGGTCTATGCGTTCCCGGTGGATGCGACAGCTGCGCTGCCCATGCTCCAGGCGTCGGACAGCCTCGGCACGGTGCTCGACGCCGCCAAGCTGACGGACCCGGATCTTCGCGGGGGCGTGACGCTGGGGCGGCGCGAGGGTGCCGCACCGGCGGTCACACTCATCTATCCCAGCGCGGTTACCGTGCGTTCGGCAACGGTATTTCTGCCCGATATCACAATACCCTTTGCCGGCCCTGCCTATGTCGGCCAGATCGAGGCCAGTGACGACGGGACGAGTTGGCGCAAGCTGACGGACCTGACACTGTCGGACGTGCCGACCACCGTGAGCTTCGCGCCGGTCACCGCACGGCAGTTTCGTCTGGTGCTGAATGCTGCCCCACCCAAAGCCGGCCTCGGCGCCCCGGTTCCCGGCGCGGCTGGAACGCCGTTCGAGACGATGATCGCCGGCGCGCTGGCGAAGAGGCCGGTGGTGGTCGGCACTTTCGCGCTGTCAGCCGATCCGCTGGTCGACCGCTTCGAGACCAAGGCGGGCTTCGTCATCAGCCCTGACTATTATGCCCTGCCCAAACTGGAAGACGGCGCCGCCGGCGTGCCGGTCGGCAGTGTGATCGATCTCTCGTCACAGCTTCGCCCGGACGGCACGCTTGACTGGACCGCGCCGCGGCTTCCCAAGGGGAAGGTCTGGCGCGTACTGCATCTGGGGTGGTCGCTGCTGGGCACCACCAATCACCCTGCGCCTGCCGAAGCGACGGGCCTGGAAGTCGACAAATACGACGCCCCGGCGGTGCGCGCCTACCTCGAGCACTACCTCGGCATGTACAAGGACGCGGCCGGAGCGGAGCTCATCGGCCAGCGCGGTGTGCGGGCATTGCTGACCGACTCGATCGAGGTGGGCGAAGCCAACTGGACGCCGCGAATGATCGAGCAGTTCCGCCGGTTGCGCGGTTATGACCCGACCCCTTGGCTCCCCACGCTCACCGGGACGCTGGTCGGCACGCGCGAACAGTCGGACCGGTTCCTCTACGATTTCCGACGGACGCTCGCCGACCTGCTCGCGGGCGAGCACTATGGCACCATCGCCAAGGTGGCGCACGAGAACGGGCTCATCGTATACGGCGAGGCACTAGAGGACCACCGCCCGATGCTGGGCGACGACATGGCCATGCGCAAGGCAGCTGATATTCCGATGGCCGCGCTATGGACCTTCGGTCGCGCCGAAGGCCCGCGCCAGACCCTGATCGCCGACATGAAGGGCGCGGCGTCGGCCGCACATCTCTACGGCCAGAACCTCGTCGCCGCGGAATCGATGACCGCCTCGATGGCGCCCTGGGCATTTGCCCCCAAGGATCTCAAGCGATTCATCGATCTCGAACTGGTGACGGGGGTGAACCGGCCGGTGATCCACACTTCGGTCCATGTGCCGGTCGACGACAAGCAGCCTGGATTGTCGCTGTTCATCTTCGGCCAGTACTTCAATCGCAACGAAAGCTGGGCCGAGTTGGCCAGGCCGTGGGTGGACTATATCGCGCGCTCCTCGCTGCTGCTCCAGCAGGGGCGCAACGTGGCGGACGTCGCCTATTTTCACGGCGAGGAAGCGCCGCTGACGGGGCTCTATGGTGATAAGCCCGTGGCCGATGCGCCGACGGCCTACGCCTATGACTTCCTCAACTTCGATGCCCTGACGGGGCTGCTCGCCAACGACGGGGACGAAGTCGTGAGCCCGGCCGGGGCGCGGTACAAGGCCATTTACCTCGGTGGGACCACGCGGATGATGACACTGCCGGCGCTGCGCAAGCTCGCCGCGCTGGTCGAAGGCGGGGCGACGGTAATTGGGCGCCCACCGGTGGCCGATCCGAGCCTTGCCGATTCCGATGGCCAGTTTGCCGCGCTCGTGGCCAAGCTGTGGCCCGGGGGCCGGTCGACTCAGGTCGGCAAGGGGCAGTTGCTCGCGGGAGACGATGTGGAAGCGGGGCTTGCCGCGATCGGCGTGCGCCCGGACTTCCGCTTCACGGGCGGGAGCGCCGGGGCAAAGATCCCATTCGTTCATCGCACGACCGACACGGGAGACATCTACTTCCTCAGCAATGGCACCACCGCCGACGAGACGATCGAAGCGCACTTCCGGGTGACCGGCAAGCAGCCCGAGCTGTGGCACGCCGAAACCGGTACCAGCGAGCCGGTGAGCTACCGGATCGTGGACGGCGAAACGATCGTGCCCCTTCGGCTGCGGGGGGAAGATGCGGTCTTCGTCATGTTCCGCAAGCCCGCCGCTGCGGTGGAACTGACCGTGGCCGCGGTCGAGCCGACGCCGGTCGCCGCACTGGACGATGCCTGGACGGTTGCATTTCAGCCCGGGCGGGGGGCTCCGGCAACCCTGGTCTTGCCCAAGCTCGCGCCGCTGCAGGACAGTGCCGATCCGGGGGTGAAGTATTTCTCGGGCATTGCCACCTACCGCCGCACCTTCGTGCTGCCCAAGCCTGTCCGTGCGACGGAACCTGTATGGCTCGACCTGGGGCAGGTCGGCGATCTGGCCCAGGTCAGCGTCAATGGCGTGGATGTGGGGACGGCCTGGCATGCGCCCTACCGCATCGACATCGGGCGCGCGGTGCATAGCGGGCGCAATCGGCTCGAAATTCGCGTCGCCAACACCTGGGTAAACCGGCTGGTCGGCGATGCGCAGCCGGGTGTGCAGCATCCTGTGACCTGGACAGCCACGCCGACCTACCGCGCCGATGCGCCGCTGCGCCCTTCCGGGCTGATCGGTCCGGTGCGGCTGCTGCGTGGGGGCAATTAGGCGATAACAGGCGGTCCTCGATCGGGGCGCGCTGCTGACATTCACCACGACTGCGAAGCCAGGATGATCAGCGGTGCGCCACGGTGGCTGAAGCTGCCGCGGCCTTCTCTGTACAGCGCCATGGCCATGTTTGGAGGCTCCTGAACAGGTGGCAGTTTCGGCGCTCGCGCGAACGGGTCGATTGGAGCAAGTTTGCCTTTATGCGATGCTGACCTGGCAGACTCTGCTCGGATTGCGGAGTGCGTGTCGAAGGCTGCGAAACGGCGCTTCTATGTTTCGCGGATCAAAAGCCTTGCAGTCACGCGAAAGGCATTGACGGCACAATGAAATTTCCAGTCTTCAACTCAGGAATTGAGCCACATCCCGTCAAAATCATCGTGTTCCGCAGTTCGTCCTTCAATATTTCAAGCACTCTGCCAGCACCGACTTCCCCGCTATGGGCGAGCCCATACAATGCTGGCCTTCCAATCAACACTGCGTTCGCACCGAGAGACATAGCCTTCAGGATATCGCTTCCCCGGCGGATCCCACCATCGATCAATATCTCGCCGCGCCCGTTTATAAGATGCGCGCTTTCGCGCAGGATATCGAGCGGCGACATGGTGTCGCCCAACTGCCGTCCGCCGTGGTTCGACAGGATGACGCCCGTGGCGCCGATCTGGTCGATCGCAAACAGTGCATCGTCTGGGCGGAGCAGCCCTTTGACATAGAAAGGCCCGTCCCATTGATCGCGCAGCCAGGCGATGTCGCTCCAGACGAGATCCGCCTGCAGCGAAGGGCGCGTGCCGGCGGCCTCGCCGATGCTTGTCGGATAGAGGACGGGAAAGCTTTTACCGGACCGTATATATCCCGCGAGCCATCGCGGATGGCGCGCGACATCGAGACAACGGCCAGGCGTCAATCGGACGGGAACGCCGAGGCCGTTGCGCGCCTCATCCTCCCGCTTGCCGACGACGGGCGCATCGACCGTGACCACAAGCGCGCGGAAGCCGCTGGCACGAGCGCGTGCAACGAGGCCGAGTACGAATTCCGCGTCGCCGATCGGATAGAGCTGGAACCAGTGCGCGCTGCCTGCCGCATTGGGGATACGCTCGGGCTGGGTCGAGGTCGCCGTGCTGAGGATCAGGCGGGTGCCCGCCGCCGCAGCCGCCCGCGCGAGCGCGATCTCGCCATCGGGGCGAACGAGGCCCGCGAGGCCGGTGGGCGCGATCAGCACCGGAATACCCAGGCGCTCGCCGCCAATGCTCACTGACAAATCCGGCGTCGCATGGCCGGCCAAGGCGCGCGGCACCAGCCGGTGCGCCCTAAAAGCGGCGAGGTTGCGATCGGCTGTCAGTCCGTCCTCGGCGACGCTTTCGATATAGGCGCGCACCATATGAGGAAGGCGGCGCAGCCCATCCCGCCGGATCGCCTCGATCGACAGCGTATCGGCCGTGCGATCGCGCAGTGAAAAAGCGAAGCGCTTCACAAAGCGCTCATTTGATTGCGATCGGACTGGTCGGCGATCCGACGCCGTTCGCCACGCGGAGCGGCGGCGCGACCAGCAGAAAGCTGTAGCGACCATCCGCTGCGCAATCGGCGGATAGGTCTTCGAGATCGAAAATCTCGCCGAGCATCATGCCCATGTCACGGATCAGCACGCAATGCACCGGAAGGTAGGCGCCCTGCCCCGGCTGCACCTCGACCGCATAATTGTCGCTTGCGACGGCAGCAATCTCGTGGCGGTGCAGCCATTCGCAGCAGGCCAGGCCGAGCCCGGGCTCCGCATCCAGCCAGCCTCCCCACCCTTCCACCAGCGCCTTGCGCCGCCATCCCGTGCGCACGAGCAGGATATCGCCGCTGCCGACTTCCACGCGCTGCGCGACGCAGGCGCGATCAAGGTCCTCGGGCGTGATCTCATGGCCTGCCGGCAGCCATTCGACCCCGTGCAGCCGCGCGATATCGAGGAGCACGCCACGCCCCGTTACGCCCGGCAGCGCACGATCGATGGCGTTGCGGGCGACACCCGACATGGCCGTGATCGTGTCCGCGGACACGCCGTTATAGAGCAGGCCATCATAGCCGACATGCGCCAGCCCGTCCCATTGCGTGCCCGACTGAAGCGGCATGGCGATGAAATCGTCGGCAACACACATCCCGTCCGGCGCGGAGAGATCGCCGGGCATGATGCTCATCAGATGGATCGGGTTGGTGCGGTTGGCGACGCCGGTCTGGGGGCCGTTCGAGCCGAGTGGAATGCTCAGTTCGAAAACCCGCCCCTCGCGCGCCTCGGCGGCGGCCACGACGATCCTTGCGGGCGTGATGAAATTCAGCGTCCCGCGCTCATCCTCCGCACCCCAACGACCCCAGTTGGACAGGCGCTGGCCCAGCGCCTTGTGTGGAAAGGGATGTCGACCGGCGCTGGCAACTTGGCACATCTCAGCTACCGTGCGTGACGAGCAAGGCGTCGCGCTCCGCGATCTGCCGGGCACGCCGGATGACGCCCTCTGCCGCGGTCAAGTGATCGCCATAGGCATAAGGACGCTTCAGAGCGGATCGGGCATTCTCGACCTCCGCCTCGCTCGGCGAGAAGCGCCGGTTCACATCGGCGATATCCTGGCCGAGGAACGATGAACGGCCATCGAAGCCGCATGGATTGGCCTGATCACCGTCAAGGACGAACCCTTCGATCGCGGTGATGCCCGCCGCGCGCGCCGCCACGACGATCTGTGCGCCATGCAGGCGAAGCCCCACACAGGCGTCCGGCGGCGGCAGGCGCAAGCTGGACGCCAGATCACCCGATCCGACGACGAGCGCGGTGACGTCAGCCGCCGCCGCGATATTGGCACAGCACAACAGACCCTGCGCATCCTCGATCATACACCAGAGCGCGGGTGGATGTCCGCCGAAGGCCCTGCGCAGCGTCTCGATCTCCTCAGCGTTGCGCACCTTAGGGACAAGCAGGCCATCGACCGCAACATCCGCCAGCGCCGCGCTGTCGAACGCGAACTCGTCGGTCCGGGGACTGTTGATCCGGACGATCAACTCGATCGCTCGGAAGCAGCCCTGTCGCACGGCCCCCGCAACCAGGGCGCGGGCCTGCGCCTTGGCTTCTGGCGGCACATTATCCTCCAGATCGAGGCAAACAACATCGGCGACGGAATGCCGGGCCTGCTCGATCGCTTCCGCGCGGTGGCCGGGCACATACATCAGCGAGCGACGCAGGGGCAGCGGAGCGTCCACTAGCGAGTCTCGCGCGGCAGGATCTTACCCGGGTTCAATATGCCCGCCGGATCCAGCGCCTGCTTCATTTGCCTCATCAACGACAACTCCTCAGGAGAACGACAATAGGTGATCGCCTCGCGGCGGTGGATGCCGATTCCATGCTCGGCCGCGATCGAACCGTTCAGTGCCGCGACATGGCTGAAGACGATCCGGTCGACCTGTGCTGCATCGCCCTCTCGCCCACGGCCTGGTGCCACGACGAAATGGAGATTGCCGTCGCCGGCATGGCCGAAGGAGAACAGCCGCGCATCCGGCAGCGTTCGTCGGACATCGGCAGCAACGCGATCGGCCAGCTCGCCCATCGCCGTGATCGGCACGCTGACGTCATAGGGCAGGATCGGCCCGAGACTACCGAGCGGAGACATGTCGTCACGCGTCGCCCAGATCGCTTCCTGCTGGCGGATCGACTGCGCGATGACGGCATCGGAAATCAGGCCTTCGGCCAGGAACGTTTCGAGCGCTCCCTCGAACGCGGCGAACTGGCGCTCGCCTCCACCCACCTCGACCAGCGCATAAAAAGCGGCACCGCCGGCGATCGGCGCCTGATGCTGCCAGACGGGCGACCCAGTGATGAAATCATAGACGTCGCCCCACATCAGTTCGAAACTGCCGAGCCCGCTGGAGGTCGCGGTTTCGAGACGGCGCAGCAAACTGATGGCGGACGGGAAATCGGGGCAGGCCAGCAGCGCCGTGATCGGGGCCGCCTCCTGCGGCCGCAGGCGCAGGACGGCGCGCGTGACGATGCCAAGCGTACCCTCGCTGCCTATCATCAGATGGGTCCAGTCATAGCCGGCATTATTCTTGAGGAGCTTGCGCAGCCCATCCACGATCCGGCCATCGGCCAGCACCGCCTCTACTCCCAGCACCAGATCACGGGTGACGCCCCATTTGACCGCACGCGTGCCGCCCGCGTTGGTAGAGATGACACCGCCGATCGTGGCACTGCCGCGCGCACCGATATCGAGCGGGAAGAATGCTCCCGCCTCCTCGACCGCTTCCTGAAAGGTCTGAAGCAGGACGCCGGCGCCAACGGTGGCGGTCATATTGTCAAGATCGATCTCATCGATCCGGTTCAGCCGCTCCAGCGAAAGCAGGATCGAGGGGCCGAGCGGATCAGTGCCGCCGACCGTCCCGGTTCGCCCGCCGACCGCGATGACGGGCCAGCCATTGGCGGCGGCGAGCTTCACCAGATCGGCGACCTCTGCCGTGGAGCCCGGCTTGACAAGGATAGATCCCTCCCAGCTCGCGCCGTCCGTTGCTCCATGGATCACTGGAGAATGCGGCTGCTCGAGCCCATCGGTCTGCACATGGCGTTCACCGAGCAGGGCGGAGAGCGCAGCGCGTATATCGGTCATGACGGGTCTCCGGTCGTCCCGGCGGCGGGGCGCAGGAGGGCAATGGCGAACGCAGCGATCGAGATGCCGGCGAGCGCAACGAAAGCGGCGGCGATGGATGTGCGATCCACCAGCACCTGGATCAGCAGCGGGCCGAGGAAGAGGCCGGCGAAGCTGCTCGATTTGACCAGTCCAGTGACCGACACGCGCAGGTCCGCCGGAAAACGGACGGCGCTGTCCCCATAGAGATGCGTCACGATCAATCCGCCACCGATCCCGCCGATGAAAAGTCCCGCGGCGACGACTGGCAAGGCGTCCGCCGCGGCGACGGCCAGACTGCCAGCGGCACCGAGTCCCAAGGCTACTGCGTAGAAGGTCCCCGCGCCCAGTCGGGCGCGCACCCGGGCGTAAAACATCGATCCGACCGCTGAGCATGCGGTGCTGATCGTGCTCATCAAGCCGATCGTCTTGGCGGACCCGTAGCCGATCGCGCCGAGCTTGAACGGCAGGAACGCGGGCTGACTGTAAAGTGCGGCGCCGATCAGCAGCGAGATGCATCCAGTGAACAGCGCCTGCCGCCGTTCATCGCCACTGAAGCGCCGGCGCCCGGTTGGTGTCGGAAATCGGAAATCGAGAAGGCGCCGGGCCTTGAAAACGAGCAGGAGATGAAGAAGCGCGACACATCCCAGAAGCGGCGCCAGCCGCCAGCTCATCTCTCCAAGATAGCCGGTAAGCGGAAGAACGATCAGCAGCATCAATGCCGATCCGCCCATATGAAGGCCGAGCAACCGATCGCGCACGGCACCATCATAACGCGTGCCAGCAAGCGCCAGCACCGTCGTCAGCCCGATCGCGACAGCAAGCCCCTGGATGAAGCGCGAGAAGATCAGCCACGATGGCGACGGCGCGAGGCTCGAGGTGATCGCGGCCACGCCATAAGCGGCGAAGCAGACGATCAGGATATCGGCGCAGCGAAACCGGCGCGCGATCACACTCGACAACGGTGCTCCCATAACCACGGCGAGACCAACGATCGCAATCACAAGCTTCGTGAGATAGGCCGCGCCGGCAAAATCGGAAAAGTCGCGCTGGATCGCCGGGAGGACCGGAGCGAGGCCGGTCATCGAGAGACCGGTCAGCAGTCCGGAGGTGATGATCAGCAGCCGCACCGGGCGATCCGAGACGGACTGCGGCGATGCCGGGTCGATCAAAGCGGCATTCATGGGTACGGCGTCAGGCATCGTACAGGACCTCGCCGCCCGTGAAGCGGATGCGTGCGCCCGGTACTTCAGTGGCGAGCAGCGCCGCCACGGTGTCCGCGTCATCGAACCGTGCCCATGCCCGCGCGCCGCCATCCTCAAGACGCGCGGATACGAAGGCGTGACTGGGGCGGTTCGCGCTGTCGTGCATAACGGAGAAAGCCTCCAGCGCCGCGCCGCCGGTGGGATGAGAAACCAGCGGTAGCAGCTCGTTCTCGTGCGGGATAGCCGGCGGCAGCACGCCGAACAAGCGCTCAGGCGGCCGCCCGACATAGGTTCCGAAGGAGAAGCGTGAGGCCACGCCGCCATTTCCGCCGCACAGTGCCCGCGCCGTCGGCACCTCGCGCAGACGGCCGGCGAGATTGGCGAGCATATGCAAGCCGTAGCTGTTCCAGGGACCTCCTGCGAACCGCATACCGCCGGTGGTGGTCAGTGAGCGATCGAGGCCAAGACCGAGGCCACGTGCCTGTATCTCCACGGCGGAGGGAAAGCAGGCGTAGAGATCGACGAAATCGGCCTGCGCCGGATCCAGTCCGGTCGCCTCGCGCAGCGCCGCCCCAGCCCGTCCGATCGCCGGACAGTCGGCGAGCGAAAGTCGTTCGCTCGCGAACCCCGCTTGCGCCTCGATCGTGGCGAGCGGGTAGGTCCGGCGATCGGCGGCGATCCCGGCCGCATCCGCCGCCTCGGCCGAGCAAATCAGGAATGCCCCGGCCTGATCGACGAACTGATCGGAATTCATCAGCTTCGTATAGGGATAGCCGACATAGCGGTTTTCCGGTCCGGCGCGCAGGATGTCCGCGGCGCTGTGCTGCGTGCGATCGACCGCATAGGGGTTGCCCGCTGCAACGGTGGAGAAGCCCTCCCACAGCCGCGCGACGTCCTTCATGTGCGCCGAGAGCATGGCCCCCCGGTCCCATGCAATCGCAACATCGGCCAGCGGATAATATTCGCGGGGCAGCGTCAGGCCGATGGAGGCTTCGATCGGATGCCAGATCCAGCTGTCGATATCATCACCGATCATGGCCGGCGCGGACACCGGATGCTCAGTTGGCGGCGCAACGGCGGCGCCGCGCATCAGCGATCCCATCTCGCCGCCCGCAAGCACCGCCACGTCGGCGTCGCCGGCTGCGATCCGGCGGCACACCTCGCCCACCAGCAATTGGGTCATATGCCCGCCGAAGTCGGACTGCAGCATGCGCGCATCGGGCCGTCCGATGCGCTGCGCAATCATATGGGCGGCATTCGCGTAACGCACCGTGCCACTGCGCGTCGCCGCGGACAGATCGACCCGGTCGAGCAAGGCGGGACGGCCGCAATCCTCCGCTGCGCGCTCGACGGCGACTTCCATCAGGTCGATCGGCTCGCGGCAGCCTTCGGTTGCCCCCGATACCTGGCCGATACCGACGATGACGGGGGTTCGCGGATCAATCTTCATAAGGCGCCACTCCGTTTCGCGAGAGCGCCGTTTCGTCGAGCGGGACATAGGCTGCGGCTGCGGCATCGAGGACGTAGAGCGGATCGACCCCGGCC
Organism: Sphingobium sp. OAS761; assembly: GCF_024168485.1. Classification (GTDB taxonomy): domain Bacteria; phylum Pseudomonadota; class Alphaproteobacteria; order Sphingomonadales; family Sphingomonadaceae; genus Sphingobium. The sequence continues at coordinate 163,671 of NZ_JALJVY010000011.1, read as the reverse complement.
GACGCGTCATATCCCTGGGCGCGAAGCTCGGCCACGCGGACCTTGTAGGTGCCGGTCAGCGCCTCGATCGTGCCGGTCCTGATAAACACGGGCACGGCGGCGGGCGCCAGTCGTCGACCGAGCCGAGCCGCGAGCGTTGTCATCTCGATCGCATAATCCTCGGCCGGTTCGATCAGTGCCATTCCGGCACGGCCCTCGATCCCGGGAACGCGCACGCCATAGACGACGGCGCGCGCGATGTCGGGCTCGCTTTCGAGCGCGGCGGCGACCTGCTGCGTCGCGATATTCTCGCCCTTCCAGCGATAGGTGTCGCCGAGCCGATCGAGGAAATGGAAATACCCCTCCGCATCGCGCCTGAAGAGATCGCCGGTGCGGAACCATGGATTGGCGTCGGCAGGATACTCGCGTGCCAGCCGCGCTTGCGTCGCGCTTTCCGAGGAATATCCTTCGAACACGTTCGACGCCGAAAGCGCGCCGATCAGTTCGCCCGGTTCGTCGGTCGCGCAATCGACGAAACCGCCATCCTCGCTGCGCAGCAAGCCGTGCGCGTCATCGAGCCGGACGATCCGCATGCTGGTGTCGCCGAAAGCGGGGCGGCCGACCGATCCGACCACGCCGTCCAGATTGACAAGACTGCATACCCCTTCGGACGAGCCGTAGCATTCAACGATGTGCGGGACGCCGAAACGATCGCGGAACGCCCGCCAGACCTGGGCCTGCATGCCCGCGCCGATCATCGTTCGAAGCCCGTGATCGCGATCCGCAGCGGTCGCGGGCCTCGACGCCACATAGCGGGCGATCTCGCCGAGATACTGCATTGCCGTCACGCCATGGGTTCGCACATCTGGCCAAAAATTGGTCACGCTGAACCGTGCGCGCAGCAGCACACTTGCCCCGACCGAGAAGGCCGCCGCGATCGCGCTCAGTGCGGCGATGTGGTACATCGGCAGGACGACATACATCCTGTCGCGCTCGGTCAGCCCGAGCAGCACTGCCTCGCTCATCCCCGAGGAGACGTAGCGGGCATGACTGCAGGCAGCGGCCTTCGGCAGGCCGGTGGTTCCCGAAGTAAAGATGTGGAAGATCGGTGCGCTAGGCGCAATCGCCGCGCGGGCTTCGCGCGGTGGAGGATCGATAGGAGCGTGGGCGATCCAGTCGGCCAGCAGATTTTCCGCGCCCGCGCGGACCTTGAAGGGCACACCGCTTGCCGCATGATACGCGCGCACGGTTTCGTCCGCTTCGTCCGCAATGACAAGCCCGACCGGAATACTGCCCAGCGCATGGCGCAGCGCCTCGCCCGGCAGACGGGGATCGATCAGCGAGCAGCTCGCATCGATCTTGGCCATCGCCAAGATCGCGGAGAGCAGATCGACGCTGTTGGATAAGGCAAGCGCGACGCTGTCCCCGGCCCCGATCCCCTGGCGGATCGCTGCGTGCGCGATCCGGTTGGCGTGACGGTCGATCTCGCCATAGGTCCAGCTGCGATCCTCGAAGATCATCGCCGGGCGCTCGGTGTAGCGGCGCACCAAAGCCTCGAACCAGTCGGCGACGTTCGTGGGCGCAGCGGCGACACGCGCACCGATCTCGCGTGCCACCTGCTGTGCGCTGCGGCGGCGTCCGGCACCTTCCAGCATTGCGGCACCGGACGCCTGCATCAGAATTTAGCCTTCAGTTCGATGCCGTAAGTTCGGCTCTGGTCATAGAAGACGTTCTGATTGATGACCGTAGGGCCAAACGTATAGGCATCCTTGTCGAACAGGTTCTGCGCCCACACGGATAGAGCGAATTCAGTGCCGCCGATACGGATGTCGTCGACACCGATCCGGCCGTCGACCAGCCAGAAGGGCGTCTGGTAGGTCCCGCGTTCCGTCACCGGATTCGTCGAGGGAAGCAGCGTGTGATAGCTGCGCGAGCGGTAGCGCGCGTCCATCGAGATGAACGGTCGTCCGAAATCCGCCTCGACCTCGTAGCGGCCGGAGAGCTTGGCCGTGATTTTCGGCGCATAGAGCGCACGGGCGCGATCGGCGACATCTACCCCGTTCAGGATGTAGCGGCGATAATCGAACTTCTGATAGCCGAGATTGGCCGCCAGCATCAGACCACGGGCGGGCCGCGCCTCCAACTCCGCCTCGGCGCCATAGGTCCGCGCGCGCCCGGCGTTGGAGAAAATCTGGCGACCACCCAAAAACTGCTGGATCTGCAAATCCTTATAGTCCGAGTAATAGACCGCGAAGTTGGCGCGCAGCCGGCGATCGAACAGCTCGGTCTTGAGGCCCAGCTCGTAGCTCGTCAGCGATTCCGGTCCATAAGGCGAGCCATCGGCGATTCCGCCCGCGACATAACCGCTTGAAACCTTCGCATATGCGTTGATGTCGTCAGTCGGACGGTAGCCAAGGATCGCGGCATAGGTGAATTTGTGGAACGTCTCGGTATAGGTGCCGACGCCGAGCGATCCGCCCGCGGCCGTCCCGCTGCGGCGGATGACATTCGTCTTGCGGCGATCGGTGGTGTAGCGGCCGCCGAGCGTCAGATCGATCTGCGGGGTCACGTGATAGGTGCCCTGCGCATAAGCGGCATAGGCTTCATTAATCGCCTCCGCCTGGTTGACCCCGCTGCCGAAAACCGCATCCAGCGGGGTCGGCAGGACCTGCCCGTTGGCGACCGGCTGGAAGATGCCGAGGACGTTAGTTTCGGCCCCCTTTTCGCGGAAATAGAACAGGCCCGTCGTCAGATCGAAGGCCTCGGTGGAGACCAGCATCTGCAGCTCGTCGCTGAACTGATGCTGTTTCGCCGTGCGCGCGGTCAGCAGATCGAACAAATAGTCGTTCGGCCCGGGCTGGACGCCCGGTGCAGTGACGCCGGCGACATCGCCCGCCAGCAGCGCGCCGAGCTGCGCGGCCGTGAACTTCTGTCCGCCGGTCGAAGCGAGATCGAAGGTGTTCCAGTCCTGCTTGAAGCGGCGATAGGCAGCAATGTTCTTCAGCTTGAGCGTGCCGAGATCCCAGTTGGCGATCAGGCTATGCCCCTCTACCTTGAGCGGCTGGACGCTCGACGCATTGGCCACCGCATCAAGGCGTGATCGCGACAGATTGAGCGTGCCACCGGTGAGCCCCTGAAACGCATTGATCCCGCCGGCCAGAGCGCCCGTAGAGTCCGCGTTGAAGCCCGCGGTTTGCGCCGGGCGCCCGACCGTCTCGGAATCGGTATAGTCAAAGCGATAAGTGAGATCGAAGTCGGGCGAGAATTCCGCACGCACTGCGATCTGGACGGCATCGACATTCTTGGCGCCGAGCCGCTTGGCATAAGGCAGCGTGCCGATGCCGGGTTCGCGCAGGTCAAAATTGATCGACTTGCCGGCCAGCAGGTTGGGCGTGTCGCCCGCGAACTCGTCATGCAAATAGGAGATACGCGCGCTGAAGATGCCGAAGGACGGCAGGTTCAGCGACAACCTTCCACGGAAGCTGTCGTAATTGCCGGCCGACAGTAGTGCGTTGCCTTCGAGCTTCCCAGTTGGATTGGGAGTGACGATGCTAATCGCACCGGCCGTCGCGTTGCGGCCGAACAGGGTGCCTTGCGGGCCGCGCAGCGTCTCGACCCGTTCAATATCGGCCAAATCGAAAATCGCGCCGACAGTGCGTCCAATGTAGACGCCGTCGAGATAGATGCCGACCTTCGGATCAACGGAGCTGGATGATACACCGGACTGGATGCCGCGGATCGTGACCGTAGGGATCGAGCTGATACCCTGCGAGTTGATCAGCACATTGGGGGCCAGTCCCGACAGGTTGCGGATGTCGGTCACCCGGGCATTGTCGAGCGTATCGGCGCTGAGCGCCGTCACCGAAATCGGCACGTTCTGGATATTCTCCGTCCGCCGCTGCGCCGTGACGACGATCTCCTGGAGGCGGGTGCCGTCGTCCTGAGCTTCATTGTCCTGCGCGTGCGCGATGCCTCCGCCGCTGAGCCCGATAGCCAAAGCAGCGCCAATAATCACCTTCATGCCGTCCTCACCCCTTATCGCGCGAGCGTCTCGCTTGCGATGCAATGTCGTGCCGGCACGGTTCTTCCGTTCTCGGCAGCAGGAAAATGTGGCAATCGGTGAAATATGTCGAATGCATTCTATGCGCGATTTCGATAAGTTTAGGCTATGCTAACCGTTCGGAATATCGCCCATCTCGTCATGCTTCATCAGGAGCAAAGCTTCGTACGTGCGGCGCGCAAACTGGGTATCACCCAGCCCGCTTTGTCACGCAGTATCCAGTTGATCGAGGAGGAATATGGCGTCGTGCTGTTCAGCCGAAGCAGGGCGAAAGTCGTGGCTACGGCCGCATGCCTTCAGCTTCTGCCCGCAGCAAAACAGTTCCTCGCGGACTCTGCCGCAATGGATCGCAATCTTCGTTACATCGGCAAGGCTGAGGCCGGAACGGTGAGCTTCGGCATGGGGCCCCTGATCGCGATCACCATCCTTCCTCAGCTAATGGAGCGCGTCCTCCAAGAGCGCCCCGGAATCAACATGCAGATTCACGTCGAGAGCGGACCGGAGGTCATACGGCGGACACTGCACAATGAGGTCGAATTCTCCTGCGCAGCGGATATCATGGTACCGCACCATGAGCGCGTGGACCGTATCCCCATGGCGCGCATGCCGCTGGCGTTGCTCGCAAGGGCCGACCATCCGTTAAGCCACGGCCATGGGTCGCTGGAAGATTACCCGCTCGTCGGTGGAGCGATGCTGGCCGAGGGCTCCATCCCATATAACCCTCGCATTCAATGCGACAATTACAGCCTGTTGAAGCCTGTTGTACTCAACAGCGACGCGATCTGGCTCAACACGCCGGTCGTGGCCCGCGAAGAGCTTACAAGCGGGAAGATGATCGTGCTCCCGCAGAAGTTCGAGGGGCCGGAGCAAGAGATCCGGATTATAATGGTGCGTCACCGTGACCGGATGCTTTCTCCCGCGGCAGACTACATCGCTAGACTTGTTCGGAAGATGGCAAACGAGGTGTACGGCTCCGTGAGTGGCCCCTAGATGTCCAGACGCCTTCGATCCTAAATTTGAGGATGGGAGGCGACGGGGCCGCACCATGGATCAATGCCCTTGAGGAATATCGCTGTGACCAGTTCGGCATGGTCCGCCATTTGTTCGTCGGTCATCGCGTCCTCGCCAAAAAGCAGCCGACGCTGCCATTCTCCGAACGCCATCGCAACGAACTGCGTGGCCAATATGTGGCATCTTTCCTTAACTATCCCGTGACTGTCCAGGATATGCGCAACAGGGGTAACCTGATGGCGCTCAAACTGAATACGAGCGATTTGGCGCAGTTCGTCGAAGCCGCCGCCTTCGCGATAGATAAGCGCGGCGATCCGCATTGCTTGGGCCGCAAAAAGTTGGCGTTGCATCGCGATCGCATACCGCACCAGGCCTTCATGAAGACCGACATCAAGATCGGGCAGGACCGGTTGTATTTCACGGCCCGAAAATTCCAGGCAAGCTTCGAACAGGGCCAGTTTATCGGGGTAATAATTGTACAAGGTGCGGCTGGAGATGTTCGCTTTCTCCGCAATGTCGCGCAGCGACGCGCCGTGAAAGCCAACGCGCGCAAACTCCTCCAGGGCTGTGACGATCAACCCTTGCCGCTTCTGCTCGGCTTCTTCCGGAGTCGGGCGCCCAGCCCGACGCTTCAGCATTGGCGCACTCATTCACCGCTCCTCGCAAAAGGCTGCCGATGTCGCAACCACCATTGACCTATTACACACATGAATGTAATTCGTTTTGAAATTTGCGAAAGGCTTCGAAAGCCTGTGGAGAATGAGGATGCGTGAACTGGGAACCCAAAGCTTAGGCATTGATGACAGGACTCTGGATGCTGCGATCGACGCGCTGCCTCCGATCACGGCGCTCCTGTCGCTCGTCCAACTCACCGGCAACCGCTTGCTGCTCGATCGCTATTGGGATGCGCTCGATGGCCGGCAGGAAGAAGCGGTCGAATCGATGCGCGACATTGCTGCGCATGAGCAGCGCCCGACCGTCGATCCCGCTGTCGCTCTGGAAATCCGCGAGGCGCTGCGCAAGGCGGTGAAGTCCGGGCGGCCGCCCGTCATGACAAAGGTCGACATGCCGTTGTTCCGTCGGATGTCGCGCCTGCTGCTGGGCGAGGACCTTCCCGAAATGTCGGTCGACGTCGCCTACCAGCACGCCGGGCTGACCACCGATACCCGCATCCGCCAGGCCACCGACGTGCCGCCGCCCGGCTTCAAGGTGATCGTCGTGGGCGCGGGCATGATGGGCATCAACGCCGCGATCAAGCTGCAACAAGCCGGTTTCGACTACACGGTGCTCGAAGCGCTCGACAAGGTCGGCGGCAATTGGCTGACCAACACCTATCCCGGCGCGGCCGTCGATACGCCCAGCCGGGTCTATTCCTTCTCGTTCGAGCCCAATCCGGCCTGGACCAAATTCTACCCGCGCGGGCCCGAGTTCCTGTCTTATCTCGACCGGGTGACGGATCGATACAACCTGCGCGACAACATCCAGTTCGGCACGCGGGTCGAGGGCGCCGAATGGGACGAAGGCCGGAAGATCTGGACCGTCCGCGCCGTGCATAATGGCCAACCCCAAACGCTCGAATGCAACGTCCTGATCATGGCGGTCGGACCAAACAACGATCCGAACTATCCGAAGGTCCAGAATCTCGACACTTTCAAGGGGCCGGTGATCCATTCCGCCGTCTGGGACGACAAGGTCGACCTTTCGGGCAAGAAGGTGGTTCTGGTCGGCACCGGCTGCTCGGGCGTTCAGGTCGCGACTGCCATCGCCGACCGCGTCGGCGAACTCGTCATCGTCCAGCGGCAGAATGAATATATCGTGCCCAGCCCCCAGGCTCATGCCGACGTGGACGAGGCCGAGCGCGTCGCGATGGAACATATCCCTTTCGTCATGAACTGGAAGCGCTTGCAGGCGCTGCACGGCCAATTGGGCGACATGCACGGCATGGTCCTGAAGGACGAGGAGTATGCCGCAAAGACCGGCGGCTTCGGCCCTATCAACGATGGCATGAAGATGTGGGCCAATGCCTATTTGCAGAGCCACTTCCCGGACGATCCGGAGATGGTCAAGATGCTGACGCCCGACTTCCCGGTGTTCGCCAAGCGGCCGATCTTCGATTGCGGCTTTTACGACACGCTCAAGAAGCCCAACGTCTCGATCGTTCGCGGCGAGCTGGCTGCGGCCGACGAAAGTGCCGTCATCCTGGCCGACGGCAGCCGGATCGAGTGCGACGTGCTGTTGCTGTCGACCGGCTACAATCTGCATTTCGGACGGCAGTTCGACATTCGCGGCGCCGGCGGCAAGACGCTGAAAGACGCCTTCGATCCGCACCCCTTCTCGTATGAAGGGATGCTGATCACCGGCTTCCCCAACTTCGTGTTCATGGGCGCGCCCTACAGCTATCTGGTCGCCAACCATGCCGTCGTCAGCGAACAGCAGGTCCACTACATCATCGAGCTGCTGCAATGGATGGTCGACGATCATCTGGCCTCGTTCGACGTGACGCCGGAAGCGACCAAGGCCTTCGTCGACGATGTTGATACGGAACTCCAGCGGTCGGCATGGGTGCAGCATGGCAGCGCGCACGGCTATTATCGTGACAAGGGCGCGGACGGGCAGAAGAAGGTGATCCTGGCCATCCCGCGCCATAATTCGCGCATCTGGCATGACCTGCGTTCGCCGCGTCAGGAAGATTTCGCCGTCACCGTGCGCACCGACATCGCTCCCGCGCCGGAGCGCAAGATGGAAATGCTGACCATCTGAACGCCCCCCTTCCCCCATCCCATCCGGTCCCGCCGGAACTGACAGGAGACCCCTCATGATTCGCGAACTCGCCGAGAATTTCCGTCCGGTCGCCCCGCCCCAGCTGATCGACGACGCCTATAGCACCGACCAGCACGCCCGGCTGCTGGGCGCCGTGCGCGACAACGGCCCCTGGCCGCTCATCCTGGCAGAAAACTTCAGCACGCCGGAAGAGGTGATCGCCACCACGTCCGGCACGATTCCCGAAGGCGTAAAGCTGACCTGGGACATGATCGGCCTCAACCCCGTGTTCCGCGGCTATCTGGCGCGCGGCGGCACCTGCTTCTACCCGGAGCTGGAGGATTGCTATTATAACTCCCGCTTCCTGGAGCTCGTGCGCAATTACTGGGATTGCGAATATGCCGAGCCCGAGACGTTCCTGTTCAACATCCAGGGGCCGACGCCGATCGGCGGCCCGCCGCATCTCGACGGCACGGTGTTCCGCGGCATGACCATGGAGAACACCCCGCTCTGGCTGCTTTTGACGATGGCCAAGTCCTGCCTGTTCGACCGGTGGCGGTCGAAGAAGGGCCAGGTCATCGCCTGGTATTATAACGGGCGGATCGGCGGCGGCTTCAACTGCTGGCCCAATGGGCCGAGCGGCGAGCCGGTTCAGATCAACGCGCCGATGTGGGGGCGCGCAGTCGTGGTCGAGAATGAGATGATGTTCCATCATGGCCAGGCGACCGGCCCGGTGGCGATGCGCAAGCCGCAGGGCATGGACATCACCACAACCTTTGGCGCGGACCCGGAAGACCTGACCGGCTGGCAGCTCGAAACCTTCGGCAAGGTGATCCAGAAGGTGCCGGCGCAGGAAATGCGCTTCCTGGTCCATTGGGGCGCGCGCCTGTTCAAGGATATGGCCGACTTCAAGCGTACTTACGAGCACACGGACGACATCGACGCGGAAACCGCGATCGGGATACTGATCGAGGACATGAAGAAGCGCGGCGTGCAGTTCGAAGTGCCGACCGATCCGCTGCACGACAATGCGTTCGTCGGCCTGCTCGCCTCGGTCTACGACATCGGCGGGCCTGCCAACATCCCGGCCGACGCACTGGATGAGGCCGCCTGACGCGGCCTCATCAATAGAAAAAAGCGTGTTTCGGGAGAGATCGTTTGAAAAATGACATACAGTCCGAGGCCTATCTTCGGATGCTCAAGATTCGAGGCTTCGAGCAAGCGGTAAAACAGCTCGTGACCGAAGGCGAAGTGCCCGGCGCCGTTCACAGCAGCGTCGGGCAGGAAGCCGCCATCGTCGGCGCTTGCATGGCGCTGGCCGACGACGATTATATTTCGGGCACACACCGCTCGCACGGTCACCCGATCGGCAAGGGCGCGCAGCTGAAGCCGCTGATGGCGGAGATCCTCGGCAAGGTCACCGGCGTCTGCAAGGGGCGCGGCGGATCGATGCACTTTACCGACACGTCGGTGGGCAGCATCGGCGAATCCGCGATCGTCGGCGGCGGCATTCCGATCGCGACCGGCGCTGCCCTGACCGCGCAAGTGAAGGGCACGGGGCAGGTCGCACTGACATTCTTCGGCGATGGCGCGTCCAACGAGGGCGTGCTCGCCGAATGCCTGAACATGGCCGCGGTCTGGAAGCTGCCGGTGATCTTCTTCTGCGAGAATAACGGCTATGCCGCCGTCACGCCTGCGAAGGACTCGCATGGCCAGCCGGACGTGGCGCGCCGCGCGGAGGGCTATGGGGTGCCGGGCGTCATCGTCGACGGGCAGGATTTCGATGCGGTCTACGCCGCGACCCAGACGGCCGTCGCCCGCGCGCGGGCCGGCGAAGGACCGACCCTGATCGAAGCCAAGACCTATCGCTTCGATGAGCATTGCGTTGGCCTGTTCATCAACGGCGCCTATCGTCCGGCCGAGGAGATCGCGCATTTCATGAGCGAGCGCGATCCCGTCACGCTCTATCGCAATCTCCTGCTCGACGGCGACAAGAGTGAAGGCGATCTCAGCGAGATCGAGGCAATGGCCGATGGGTTGATCCAGGAGGCTGTCTCTTTCGCGAAGGAGAGCGCCTATCCCGATCCGGAGGAAGCGTTCGAACTGGTCCACGCCAACCCCATCTCCATCCGCCGCTGAGGATTATTATAATGACCGAGAGCAACACAAAGCGGATGACCTATCTTGATGCGCTGGGCCTGGCGCAGCGCGAGGAGCTGGAGGGTAATCCCGACACGATCATCATCGGCGAAGACATCGCCCTCTACGCCGCCGGCGGCGCTTATGGGAATACCGAGGCGAGCCGCATCCGCAGCGCCCCCATTTCCGAATGCGGCTTTGCGGGCATGGCAGTGGGCGCGGCGATCACCGGCCTGCGCCCCATCGTCGATCTTACCATAGCCAACTTCATCTATCTGGCGGCGGACCCGATCATCAACCAGGCCGCGCGCCTGCGCTACATGACCGGCGGGCAGTTCAAGGTTCCCGTCACCTATCGCGCGTCGATGTGGCACAGCCAGGCCAATGCCGCGCAGCATAGCGACCGGCCCTATCCGATGTTCATGAACATTCCCGGCCTCAAGGTCGTCTGCCCGGCGACCCCGGAAGACGCCAAGGGCCTGCTGAAGGCCGCCATTCGCGACGACGATCCGGTGATCGTGTTCGAGGATAACGACCTCTGGGGCAAGAAAGGCGACGTGCCGCTCGATACGGAATTCGTCGTGCCGATCGGCAAGGCGCGCACGCATCGCGAGGGGTCGGACGTGTCGATCATCTCGGTATCGGGATGCCTTCGCCACGCGTTGAAGGCCGCTGACGATCTGGCCAGGGACGGAATCAACGCGGACGTCATCGACCTGCGCACGCTGCTGCCGCTGGATAATGACGCGATCCTGGGCACCCTCGCCAAGACCGGCCGCGTCGTCATCGTCGATCCCGCGCACCGCACCATGGGGGCCGCCGCAGAGATCGCCGCAATCCTCGTCGAGGACGGCTTCGACATGCTCAAGAAGCCCGTGAAGCGCGTGGTCACGCCGGACGTGCCGATCCCGTTCAGCCCGCCAATGGAAGCGCCGCTTTACCCCAACCCCGAAAAGATCGCCGCCGCCGCGCGCGAACTCATGGCCTGATTACGGAGATACCGAAATGCGCGTGAAGGTCGTGATGCCCAAGTGGGGCACGGGTATGAACGAAGGCACGATCGTCAAATGGCTCAAGGCCGTGGGCGATCGGGTCGAAGCAGGCGAAATGCTGGTCGAGATCGAAACAGCCAAATCGACCCAGGAAATGGAAGCCCCAGCTGCCGGCACGTTGTCGGAGATCCTGCTTCCCGAGGGCGAGGAGGCAGAGGTTCGCACACACATCGCCACGATCGTCACCGACTGACGGACCGCAACGGTTCAGTCGAAGGAGAGGCAGTACATGGTTCAGGAACCCGATCTTTCGGGCAAAATCGCCCTTGTCACAGGCGCAAGCCGCGGCATCGGGCGCGCCATCGCGCAACGGCTGGCCGCCGCAGGCGCGACCGTCGTCGTGACGGCGCGGTCGATGAGCGCACCGGTCGCCGGCGAACGCGCGGGGACGTCGATTACCATGTCCGGCACTTTGGAGGAAACGGTCCGCTTGATTGAGCAGGCCGGCGGGAAAGCGATCCCACTCGCGGCGGATATCGAGGATGAAGCGCAGTGCCGCGCGCTGGCGGATCGCGCCGCAGAGGCAGCGGGCGGACGATTGGACATTCTGGTCAACAATGCCGGTTTCGCCGATTTCGTGGCGGTCGCGGACATGTCGCTCGAAACCTTCGACCGGACTCTCATGCACTATGTCCGCGCGCCCTTCCTCCTCGCACAAGGGGCCATTCCCCATATGCGCAAGGCGGGCGCGGGCTGGATCGTCAATATCAGTTCGCAGGATTCCCTGCCGCCCGCGCGCCCCTTTCCGCCCTATGAGAAGGATCGCGGCTATGCGATCTACGCCGCAGCCAAGGCTGCCCTCAACCGCATGACGCAGGGGCTCGCGGCCGAACTGGAACAGGATAATATCGCGGTCAACGCCGTAGGGCCGTCCACGGCGATCCGGACGCCGGGCGCGGATTCGATCATCCCGGAGGAATACCCCACTGAGGATGTCGAGTATCTGGCCGAAACCGTGCTGGCGATGAGCCATCTGCCCGCCAGCGAGCGGACCGGACTGATCGGTTTCAGCATGCATTTCCCCTGGCATCACGCCATTGAGGTGCGCAGCCTGGACGGCGCGGGAACCTTCCCCCGCCGCGAACCGCCGGCCTGGTCGCATCCGGGGATCAGCCCATCAGGCGAATATTGAGATCATGATCGAGGAGAGACGGGGATGAGCGCCAGGGACAAATTCGCGGGCGGCACCGCCGTCGTCACCGGCGCGGGGAGCGGCATCGGCGAAGGCATCGCGCGCGTCGCCGCGTCGCTGGGGATGAATGTCGTTTTGGCCGATGTCGCGCGCGATCGCATCGAACAGGTGGCGGCGGACATCAATGCCTCCGGCGCGTCCGCCATACCGGTCGTGACCGACGTGACCGACATCGCCGCCCTCGAACGGCTTGCGGACGCCGCCTATAACCGGTTCGGCGAGGTCACTCTGGCGGTCAACAATGCCGGTATCGAAACGATCGGGTTCAGCTGGGAGATACCGGACGAAACCTGGGACCGGCTGCTGTCGATCAACGTGCGCGGCGTCGTGCATGGCTCGCGCATTTTCGCGCGGCGCATGCTGGAAAGCGGGAAGCCCGGCTACATCGCGAACGTCGCCTCTATCGGAGCGCTCGGCATGATGCCGACGCAGGCCCCCTATATGATGAGCAAGCATGCGGTGCTCAGCTTCACCGAGTGCCTCTATCTGGAAATGCAGCTCAAGAAAGCCCCGATCCAGATTTCAGCGGTGCTGCCCGCCCAGGTCGCGACCCGCATTTTTGAGGACGCCCCCGCCGATCGCCAGTCCGGCTTCGTTGAGCGCCAGCGCGAAATGATGCACGCGATGATCACGCAGATCGGCGTCACGCCCGAACAGGCCGGCGAGACTATCCTGAACGGTATCGCCGCAGGAGACTTCTGGGTTTCGACCCATCCCGATACAACCGCCGAAGTCGCGAAGCGTCGCGCGGAGTATCTGGCGGCGCTGGAAATGCCGGCCTTGGCGGAGCAGGCCAGGGTGCTGGTCGAAGAAGCCTGAGGCCTAACCGGCTCTAACCAAGGCATTCGCCCTTCAAGCAGATCAAAACTACGGAGAGTATGATGGCAAGCCAGATACCAGATGCGAAGACGCAGGATACCGATTTCATGTTCACCAAGCTTCAGGTCAAGGATCTGGACGCTGCGGTGGCCTTCTACACGTCGGTGGTCGGGCTGGTCGAAATGAACCGCGTCGAAGCGGAAATCACCGGCCGTAAGGTCAGCGAGGTCGTCTTCATGCCGACCTATCCCGGCGGCCCGATGTTCATCCTCGCCCAGTTCCATGACACTCAGGCGCCCGCCGCGAACGAACTGATCATGGGTTTCGCGACCAAGGATATCGCCGCCTTCATCGCCCGTGCCGAGCAGGCCGGCGGGCGCGTTCTGGAACCGGCGCAAGAAGTTCCGGGCATGGGCGGGATGCAGGTCGCCTTCGTTGCCGACCCAGAAGGCCATATCCTGCAACTCAGCCAGATGGGCGGTTGACGGCGCTGTCGGTTCGGTCCGCGAGCGGCTTCTCGCGGACCGCCGATTCCATGCCAGGCGTCAGTCGCCCAGATCGGGATTCCAGGCCACGCCGTTGATATGCGAGCCGCCACCGACATGCAGGGTATTGCCCGTCAGGTAACGGGCGTCCTCGCTCGCCAGGAAGAGTGCGACGCCGCCGATATCCGTTTCGGGATCGCCCAGGCGCCCCATCGGGTTCGCGGCCTCGCTGGCGGCGGCCACCTCCGGCTGCATCTTCTTGAACGTCAGGAAGCCGGCGGTTGCCGCCCCCGGGCAGATGATATTGGCGCAGATGCCATAGGGCGCCCATTCGCGGGCCGCGCTGCGGGTGTAGGTGCGCAGGGCTTCCTTGCCGACATTATAGTCGGCAGTGCCCATGTGCGCGTTCGTCCCGTTCAATGAACACATGTTTATGATGCGGCCCCAACGCTGCGCTTTCATATGCGGCAGCGCGGCTTCCATCGACCATTTGGCGGCGTAGAGGCAGATCGCCATGCTCTGGTCGAATTCCTCGTCGGACTTCTTTTCGATCCGGGTGATCTGGCCCCCGCGATAGGCATTGTTGACCAGAATATCGATCGACCCGAGCCGATCGACGCAAGCGGCCACGGCCGCCTCCATCTGGGGCCGCTGGGTGACATCGCACTGGAAAAACTCCGCCTTCGCGCCAATCGACCGCAATTCCTCGGTCGTGGCGGCGCCTTTCTCCGCGTTGAAGTCTACGACCAGAACCGCACCACCTGCCTTGGCGAAGCGGAGCGCCATGCCGCGCCCAATTCCTTCCGCAGCCCCGGTAATCAGAGCCGCCCGGCCCGCCAATAGTCCTTCATGCATGTCTCTCTCCTTATGATGTGATCTTGGTCGGCCGCGGCGGATGCAGCGTCGCGGTGCTAACGGTCTTTCCTGGAAGCGGCCCCTTCCAGGAACAGCCGGACAACGAGCGCGGCATACGCCTCCTGCTCCTCGTCGCTGGGGGTGGGCAGGCGGAAGCTTACCCGGCGATGCCAGCCGGACAGCATCATCGCGAGCAGGATTTTGGCGCGCTGTTCGCCGTCATCCTCGGCCAGCCCATGGCGAAGAAGAAAAGCGGCGAGCGGCCGGACGAGATATTCCTGCTGATTGCGTTCCGACGCCCTGATCAATTCGGGAAATTCAGCGCCCTCGCGATAGACGAGCATGCCCAGGCTCTGGCTCGTTTCCCCGGACAGTACCTTAACCAGCGCGATCGCGAAGCCGCGCAGCACCAATCCCACATCCCCGGATGGATGGTCTTCGAGCACCGGAAAGGCAGAGGAGCCAAATTCGAGACACGCCTCGAACAGGCTGAACTTGTCCTTATATTGATTGTACAGCGTCCGCGTCGACACCTGGGCTGCTTCAGCGATCTGGCGCATCGTGACCGGGCGATAGCCCCAGCGGCAAAAGGCTTCGCGGGCGGCGATCAGGATCCCCGCCGCCTTCTGGCGCGAGACATCTGCAGTCGGCCTTCCCCTTCCGATATCCAATATCTGCATCCATCCGCCTTTGCGTAATTATACACCGCGTCTTATTAAAGCCCTTGACCGGGCGCCGCGTCTATATACACCAAAGATTGTATTTAACAAACGGGTCGGGAGCGAGTCCTCGGCCCTGGCGGGAGAAGATGAGGCATGGCGGATGTGGAACCACTTGGCCGGATGTCGGCAAGCCCGGATGTCGAAGCGGCGATCGCGATACTGGACCCTGCGGTCGCTCTCGCGGCGCTGATCCAGATCACCGGCGACCGTACGCTGCTGCATCGCTATGGGCCGGCCCTGGAAGGGACACATGCCACGCATAAATCCGCCTTCAGAGCTATCGATGGCGAAGAGGCTCTTGAGGACACCGATCAGAGTGTCGCACAGGAACTGCGGACGCGCCTCGCCGCCGAAGTAGGACGCGACCGCGAGCCGGTGCTTCCCAAGCTCGACCGGCCCCTGTTCCGGGAACTGGTCAAGCTCGTGATCGGCAGCGATCTGCCCGACATGTCCGTCGAACCCGCTTATCAACATGCGGGATTTACCACAGACACCCGCATACGCACGCCCGAAAGGCTGCCCCCGGCCGATTTCAAGGTGCTGATCGTCGGCGCGGGCATGGTCGGCATAAACGCCGCCATCAAATTGCAGCAGGCGGGTTTTCCCTATCAGATCGTGGAAGCCAATTCGGATGTCGGCGGCACCTGGCTGGTCAACACCTATCCGGGCGCAGCGGTCGATACCGAAAGCCGCATCTATTCCTATTCCTTCGAGCCCAACTCCTCCTGGACACGCTACTACGCAAACGGGCCGGAGTTCCTGACCTATCTCAACAAGGTGGTCGACAAATATGGTGTGCGCGACCGGGTCGATTTCAACACCCGGGTTGCCGGTGCGGAATGGGACGAAGACCGTTCGACATGGACGCTGAAAGCAACGCGCGACGGTCAGGAAGTGACTTATGAGGGCAATGTCCTCATCATGGCGACCGGCCCAAATAACGGCCCCAAATATCCCGATGTCGGGAATATGGACGCCTTTGGCGGCCGCATCATCCACACCGCTCAGTGGGACGATGATCTCGACCTGGCGGGCAAGAAAGTCGTGCTGGTGGGCGCGGCATGCAGCGGGGTGCAGGTTGCCGCCGCCGTGGCCGACCAGGTCTCGGAACTGGCGATCGTCATGCGTCAGCCGGAATATCTGATCCCCAACGCCAACGCCCGCGCCGGCATCGATCCGCTGGAAATCATCGCGATGGAGAACATCCCCTTCGTCGCGCAGTGGAAGCGAATGCAGACGCTGGCCAGCCAGATGACCGATATGCGCGGCATGATCATGATCGATCCCGAGCATCGGGAGAAGACTGGCGGCATCGCGCCACTGAATGATGGCATACGCGACATGTGCCGTAATCATATCCAGCAGCAGTTCCCCGACGATCCGGACATGGTCAAGTTGCTGACTCCCGACTACCCGGTCTTCGCCAAGCGGCCGATCCTCGATTGCAGCTTCTACGACACCATCAAGAAGCCGAACGTCGATCTGGTGAAGGGGGCGCTCGCCTCATTCGACGAAAGCGCGGTCATTCTGGCGGATGGCCAGCGCATCGAGTGCGACATCGTCGTGCTGGCGACCGGCTATAATATGTATTGGGGCACGCAGTTCGAGATCAAGGGACGCGACGGCAAGACGCTGCGCGACATCTTCGACCCCGCGCCTTTCACCTATTGGGGCATGATGGTGCCGGGCCTGCCCAATTTCGTCCTGCCGGCAGGCCCCTACAGCAATCTGGTGGCGAACCATGCGGTGCTGGGCGAGCAGCATATCCATTATGTCATCGAACTGCTGCAAACGATGGTCGATGAGCAGCTCGCAACCTTCGAGGTGACGCAGGCGGCTGCGGACCGTTTCGTCGAGGAGGCTGACCGGCGGCTCGCGCAGACCGCCTGGGTCAACAAGGGCACCGCGCATGGCTATTACCGCCATCCCAGCGGCAAGGTGGTCCTGGCTATCCCATACCATAATTCGGTCATCTGGCATAAGCTGCGGCAGCCGGAAATGGCTGACTATCAGGTGACGAAACGACCCGACGCCACGCCCGAACAGGAACGCGAACCCGAAATGCTTGAGATCTGATCGGGCATGTCGGGAGGGGACAGCATGCAGCGGGTGGCGCTCGTCACGGGCGCCACCCGCGGCATCGGCAAGGTCATTGCCGAAGCGCTTGGCGAAGCGGGCTTTGCCGTGGTCGTCACCGGCCGAACGATGGCGGCCGGTGAAGGTCGGCACGACGGCATGGGTGGCCCCGTGCCGGGCAGTGTCGAGGAGACCGTCGCGCGCATCGTCGCGGCGGGCGGCGTAGCGCTGGGCGTGCGGCTCGACCTGCTCGACCGCGACTCCATCGATGCCGCGCTCGCGGCTACGACCGAACGCTTCGGCCGGCTCGACGTGCTGGTGAACAACGGCATCTATCAGGGCCCGGCGGTAAGGCAGAAAATCGCCGAAATCTCGATCGACGAGGCAGAACGCAGCACGCTCGGCAACTTCCTCAACCAATTCTATCTTAGCCAGAAGGCGCTCGACATCATGCTGCTGCAGGGCGGCGGACGCATGATTTTCATGTCCGCCCTGTCCTCCGTCCAGCCCACGGTCGGAAGCAGCGGCCTATTCTACAATGCGCCAAAGGCCGCGTTGAACAAGATCCCCGATTATCTCAATTTCGAACATGGCAAGGACGGCATCTCCGCCTTCCTGATCGAACCGCAATTCACCATGACGGACACATTGCGCGCCGTGCTGGGCGATGAAGCGGACAAGATCGGCTTCGGCCTGACCCCCTATGATCCGCGCGAAACCGCGCGCACCGTCGTCTGGCTTTCCGGCCACCCTGATGCGCCAGCCCATGCGGGGCCGCACGTCATCAACGCGCCGGAATTTTTTCGCGAGAACGGCATCGTTCCTGAATAAACGACCGCTGCCCTGCCCTATCCCGCTGACTTGAAGAGAAGGTTGATCCCATGCCCGTCACTGCATTTGCCTATGCCAAGGTCGTCGTCAGCGATAGCGACGCTCTCACCCCATTCTACACGCAAGCGCTGGGCCTCACGGCGGCGATGCGGATCGAAGAGGGCGAAGGCGACCACGCCTTCGTGGAAAACTTCTTTTCTGCGGGCGCGGGCGCGCCGCCGCAGATCGTCCTGATCAGCTATCCCAATCGTCCCGCGCCCTCCGTCGGGGAATCGATCGTCGCCGTCATGGTCGACGATGTCGATGAGACGCTGGCGGCGATCGGGCGCGCCGGCGGCAAGACCACGGTCCCGGCATTCGACATAACCGAGCACAAGATGCGCATGGCCTACGCCGCCGATCCGGAGGGGCACAGCATCGAGTTGATGAAGGTCGGCTGACAGGACAATGCTCGAAGCCATGCGGAATCTGACCTGGCGCATAGCCCGCCCCATCGGCCCCGTCCTGTCGCCCGACGACTTCGCGCTCGCGGATGAAGCCGTGCCCGATATCACGGATGGACAGGTCCTTGTGCGGACACTCTATATCGGCATCGCGCCCGGGGTCCGGCCACTCCTGCCCTATGCGGCCTTGCAGCCGGATGTCGCCGGGGATGCGAAAACCGGGCGCGCGCGCGCGACGGAGAAGGACGCGGCGCAGCTTTGGCGCATTCAGGTGGGCGATCGCATGCAGTCGGGCATCATCCCGCCAACGTCGCCCTATTCGGGTGGAACGGTCGGACAGGTGGTGCGCTCCCGCCATCCCGGTTTCGCCGAGAGGGACTATATTTTCGGCGGCGTGCATTGGCAGGAATATGAGGCGGTCGACGGCGACTTTTCGCTTCGCCTCGATCCCGCCGAACTGCCGCTCGAAGCCGATCTTGCCGCCGTCGGTCGCTCGGCCTTCACCGGCTGGATCGGCTATCGCAGATATTGCGACGCCAAACCGGGCGAGACGATCGTCGTTTCGGCGGCTGCCGGCGCGGTCGGGATGCTGGTCGTGCAGATGGCCAAGGCGGAGGGACTGACGGTCATCGGCATCGCCAGCGGCGAGGACAAATGCGCGTTCGTCACCGAGACGCTGGGTGCGGACGGTTGTATTGACCGGCTGTCGCAGGACATCGGATCCGCGCTCGATCGGTTCGCCCCCGAAGGGGTCGACATCTATTTCGACAATGTCGGCGGGCTCGCGCAGCGCCCCGTCTATGATCGCCTGAAGCCCTTCGGCCGGCTCATTGTCTGCGGCATGGCGGCGGAATATGGCGGAACCGAATCGAGCACGTTGCCGACCGGCATGATCCTGGCCAAGCGGCTGCGCATTCAGGGCTTCGTCGTGCTGGATCATGAGGACGAATATCCGGATTTCCGGGCGGACATATCGCGCCTGCTGCGGGCTGGTGCGCTGACCTACCAGACGACGATCTACGACGGTATCGAACAAGCGCCCCAGGCCCTTGCAGATTGCCTTAGCGGCCGCAATGCCGGGGGCAAGCTGATCGTCAGGGTCGGCGAAGCCGCCACCCTCACCATCAATGAGAATGGACTATCATGAGCGACATCGAAACGGCCGACATCGTCATAATCGGCGCTGGTTTTTCCGGGCTCTATGCACTGCATAAGCTCCGCGATCACGACGTGATCTGCTTCGAAGCCGGGGCGGGCGTCGGCGGCACATGGTATTGGAACCGCTATCCCGGCGCGCGGGTGGATATTCCCAGCATGGAATATTCCTACAGCTTCGACGATGATCTCCAGCAGGAATGGCGCTGGCCCGAAATGTTCTCGGCCCAGCCCGAACTGGAGCGGTACGTCAACCATGTGGCGGATCGCTTCGCCCTGCGCGACCGCATCCGGCTCTCCAACGGGGTCGAGCGGATGCGTTTCGACGAGACGGCGAACCGCTGGCACGTCCACACCGTCAAGGGCGATCATGTCGTCTGCAAATATGTCGTGGCGGCGACCGGCGCGCTGTCGGCACCCAACTCACCGCCTTGGCCCGGGCGCGAGCGTTTCCAGGGCGAGATATTGCATACCGCGGCATGGCCCACTGACGGCATCGACCTGACGGGAAAGCGCGTCGGCCTGATCGGCACGGGATCGACCGGCATCCAGTTGGCCCCGCTCCTTGCCGAGCAGGCGGAGCATCTCACCATCTTCCAGCGCACGCCTGCCTTCAGCATGCCGTCGGGCAATCGGCCGATGGACCCGGAGCATGAGCGCGAGTGGAAGGAAAATTATCCCGAGCGGCGGCAGAAGATGTTGCAAAGCCCCGGCGTTTCGCTCCTCGAACGGTCCAGCGTGGCATGCAGCGAATATAGCGAGGAGGAGCGCCAGCAACTGCTCGAAGAAGCCTGGACATCGCAAAGCGCGTTCCAGCTGCTCCTGACGTTCAGCGACATCATGACAAACAAGGAAGCGAACGATGTCGTCTGCGAATTCGTACGGGGCAAGATCCGGTCGATCGTGAAGGACCCCGCCACCGCCGATCTGCTTTGTCCCAAGACCTACCCGATCGGCGCCAAGCGTCTATGCATCGACAATGGCTATTTCGAGACGTTCAACCGCGACAATGTGGCGCTGGTCGATGCGAAGTCAGCGCCCATCGTCGAATTCACCGAGACCGGATTGCGCACCACGGAAGCGGATTACGACCTCGACATCGTCGTCACCGCGACCGGTTTCGATGCGATCACGGGCGCAATGACGCGTATCGATATCGAGGGCATTGATGGTCGCAAGCTGACCGACAAATGGGCGGATGGGCCAACGGCCTGGCTGGGTCTCGTCGTCGCGGGATTCCCCAATCTGCTGATGATCCACGGACCGCTCACGCCAGGCGCGCAGGCGCAGATGCTCATGGTCGGCGAATGGCAGGTGAATCTCGTCGCCGATATCATCGCCTCGCTCGAACGGGACGGTTACTCGCGCATCGATACCACGGAAGAAGCGGAAGGATGGTGGGCCGAGGAGGTGGACATGTTGTCGCGCAATACCCTGCACAGCCTTGCCGATTCCTGGTACAATGCCAAGAATATCGAGGGAAAGCGGGGCGGATTCATGATCTACGTTGGTGGCTTTCCCCGGTTCGCACAATTGAACGAGGAAGCGATCGGCAACGACTTCAAGGGCTTCGTTCGGTCCTGATCTGCGCGCGGGACCACCAAATAAGAGGCTCTCATGACACCCCGCTTGTCAAACCGACCCTTTAGCGGCTTGCACGGGATCGATTTTGGCGTCATATAAATACACACCAGACTGTAATAATGCTTCGCCCACCGGGGAACTGTCGGTAGGGCGCGGGCCTGAGATATGGGAGATCGCCGCCGATGATTGACAAAATACTTCTGTCTCCCGGCACGCGATGTGAGATTGTCGCATCCCAAGGCGCAGCCGTCATGACGGGAGATGCAGTCGAAGATCGACAACTTCACCATTTGCCCAAAGGCACCCGGGTCGTCTGTGCGGAACGGGCAGTGGACGACAAGGGCAATGAGCGGGTCCGGATCGCCAGTCCCGCGGGTTGGGTCGACGCCAAGACCCTGGCCCCTGCACCAGCAATTTCGACGCCTATCCTGGACTATGAGACGTTCCTCCAGCGCCATCAGAAAATCTCCGCCGGCGATCACTACGGGTTGGAATTCCCGATCGATCTGGCGGGATTGCGTGAAGCAGGACCGGAATTCCTGACCAGGGCATTCCGGGCATCCGGCGTCATGGCTGGCGATAATCACGTCACCGGCATCGTATCGCTCGACAAGCTCGACATCCGCGGAGCATCCGAGAACGGGTTGCTCGAATTATCCTATGCCCGTGACGAACCGGGCCTCCAGACCCACCTGTTCGTGAAATTTCCGCCAGCGGACGTTCACCACAAATATGGGCTCCTGCGCCTGTCGGACGGCGAAATCGAAATGGCGCGGCTGTCCCGGGAACGGCAGTTGCCCGTCCGTCTGACCCGCTATTATTTTGGGGACCATAGCGTCTACACGGGTAACTATATTCTGATCACGGAACGGGTCGCTTTCGGCGCCGGCTCAGTCGAACCGGCCTACCGCAAGGGGTATGATCATGAAGTCCCTTGCGTCGAGGAGCATTATGAGGTGCTCACCCGCGATCTGGCCCGGCTGGTTGCCGCCCATAAACGGGGTGATCTGGGCTATGATCTGGAGGAGATTTTTCCCTTCGCCAAGGCGGCACGCGATTTTGACCCGATCATCGACCCAGAGCCGCGCCTTGATCGCCTGATCGATTTCATCGGACGCGTGGCTCCCCGGCTTTTCGCGCCCGAGGTGACACGCCCCGCATTCCTGCAGAAATGGCGCGAGGACGTCCTCTTCGGACTGGAACACAAGGACAAGGTGCTCGCCTATCTCTTGTCCGACGTCGATTATACAGGACTTTGCCATATCAATCTGAACGTCGACAATGCGTGGTTCTGGCGGGATGATGCCGGCGAACTTCAAGCGGGACTGCTCGACTGGGGCGGCGCGGGTCAGGCAAGCCTCGCCCAGGCGCTCAGCGGCATGTTGATGATGCCCGAGCCCGAAAAGCATATTTCCCTGGTGAACCGGGTGATAGACGTTTTCATCGAGGAGTGCGCCAGGCAGGGCTGCCCCCCCATCAGCAGGGAGGAGCTCCATTTCCAATATAAGGCGTCGGTATATTCGACGGCCATCTTTATGTTCGTCACTATCCTCGCGGACGCCTTGCAGTATTTCCCCGAAGAATATTTCGCATCGATGGAAAGCCGGATGGATGCGCGCCTCCTCGAAGGCGGCTTCTACAGCGCGGTGGTCTGGATCGACAATATGCTGCGCGAATGGTTGGAAGACGTGACGCCCGGCGATGCATGTCGACAAATTGTCGCGCGCGCTGCCGACGCCCCATTGCCAGACCGCCTCAGCGCATGAATTGACGGGCAGCCAGCGGTTGAACATAGCAAGTCGATGGATCGATCGCAGGACGAACTTGATAATTGGGGGATGGTTTTGACGACCTGCAGTATAGTGATCGGCCGCTGCCTCGCGATCGGCGGCGCGATGTTCCTGGCAGCACACTCGGTGGTCAAGGCGCAGGATCGCCTTCGCACTTATGTGAACCCCATCGACCTGCCCTATCGTTTTCAGGCACCCTCCATGCCGTTCAAGACGCCGCGGGTGCCCTTTCGCGAGGCGGCTGACCCTACGGTCGTGTTCTTCAAGGGCGAATACTGGCTCTTCGCCTCGCACTCGCTCGGCTATTGGCATTCCAGGACGCTCGATAACTGGCAGTTCGTCAAGCCGAGCGGCTATGCGGTCGAAAAGTTCGCCCCGACCGCGGTCGCGATGGACGGCAAGCTCTATCTGGCAGTGAGCGAGGGCGTTCGACAGATCTGGGTTTCCGACGATCCCGGTTCTGGCAAGTGGACCGTCGCGGCGGACATTCCGGCAGGGTACCAGGACCCTTGCCTGTTCCTCGATACCGATGGCCGCCTCTATATGTATGACGGGCTCGCGCCGTCCGGGCCGCTGCATGTCGCCGAACTCGACCGGAAGACGCTCCTCCCGCTGCGCAAGGCGGATATTCCACAATCGCGGGACAAGCAGCATCGCGGTTGGGAGGTGCCCGGAGACAGCAACGAGCGGGTCAAATATCTGTCCTTTGTGGAAGGGGCATGGATGACCAAGTACGCCAACCGCTATTACCTCGAATATTCAGCGCCGGGAACCGAGTTCAAGACCTATGCGAATGGCCTTCTGACGGCCGACAACCCCATGGGACCGTTCACCTATCAGCCTTATAGCCCGTTCGCCTTCAAGCCGACCGGGTTCATTGCCGGCGCCGGTCATGGCAGCACGTTTCAGGGGCCGCGCGGCGACTGGTGGCATGTCGGCACGATGACGATCTCTGTCCGTCATAATTTCGAACGCCGCCTCGGCCTGTTTCCCACGCGTTTCACGGCATCGGGCGAACTCGTCACCGACACCTATCTGGGTGACTATCCGCATTATTACGGTGGGTCTCGCGGGCTGACCGGATGGATGCTGCTCTCGCGCGGAAAGGCGGCGACAGCGTCTTCCTTCGTCGACGGTTTCGCACCGGATCGCGCCGCCGATGAGGACGTGCGGACGTGGTGGTCGGCGAAGACGGGCGATCCGGGGGAATGGTTCCAGCTCGACCTGGGGGCGCGCAAGACGATCCAGGCGCTGCAGGTCAACCTCGCCGACCAGGATGCCGTCACCGTCGGTGAGGGCGACGGCGGCTTCCGCTACGAGATCGAAGCGTCGACGAACGGACGGACCTGGCGCGCGATCGTGCCGGCCACCGCGACCGGGCGGGACGCACCCCACGCCTATCATGTGCTGGCCCGGCCTACGCAGGCCCGCTTCGTGCGCATCCGTAACCTCCACAGCCCGAACGGCGCAAAGTTTTCGCTATACGACCTGCGGGTTTTCGGGACCGCGCCGATCCCGCTGCCGTCCGTCGTGGGCGGTGGGTCGGCCCAACGCGACCCCACAGATCCCCGCCACGCCCGTCTGGAATGGAAAGCCGTGAAGGGCGCCGATTTCTACGTCGTCCGGCTCGGCACGCGCGTCGACCTCATGACGCAGAACTATCAGGTGTACGACAAGACCGCGCTCGACGTTCGAAGCCTGGACGCCGGCGTGCCTTACGTCTTCACCGTCGATGCGGTGAACGAACGCGGGATTGCGAAGGGTAGGTTCGTCGCGGAGATACGCTGAGAGGGGGCATCTGACGTGGAACGCCTCTAGCCTCGTATCATCGCCTCCATCGAGTGTTGCGTGCATCGCCGTTGCTTATTTTCTCCCCGGATGCTGAGCCGCCGCGCCGACCATCAGGGACGCGCCTGCCGGCGACAATCCCTCGGCTTCGATGCTGATGGTGGCGACGCCTGGCTCGCCAGTGGGGCGCAGCACCGCCAGCGCGCGCCCATGCCATGTCTTCGCGACGGGCTGGCGAAAACTCGCTACGCCGCGTGGGTTGGCATTGCCGAACGCGACCAGTTCGACCGGCCCGGTGACAGCCGCCTCCACGACATGAACCGCGTCGGGCACCAGCCTTCCGGCCTTGTCGAGGATTTCGACCGTCACATAAGCCAGCTCATTTCGGCTTGACGTGATCCGCTTGCGATCAACGGCAAGGTGGAGTGCAGCCGGTCCGCCCGCAGTCTCCAACTTGCGGCGCGCGATCTGCTTGCCGCCGGCATAGGCGCTCACCATCAACGTGCCCGGTTCGTAGGGGACGTCGATCTGCGATATCGCGCCCTTGCCCGGCTCGACCGGCTGATCGGCGATCATCCTGCCATTCAGTTCCACCCTGAGCCGGTCGGCGCGGGAGAACACCGAAACGGACAAAATTCTGCCTTCCGCACCCGGCCAGGTCCAGCTTTGCAGTTCGTCGCGCCATCCCCACAGGAACGGCGTTTCCCGTTTTCCTTCGGGAAGCGGCCGCTGAACCGCGATCTCCAGGGGGCTAAGCCCCCAGACGACATCGCGCGCCAGCGACTGCGGCCGCTGCTGGCCGATCAAGTCGATGTCGCCGCAGCCAGCGCCGAACCAGGGATATTCCGCCTCACCCGGTTTGTCGCCGCTCAGGCCCGTACGCCCGATCCCTGCCTCGCCCAGATAATCCATTGCGGTCCAGACGAAGTCGCCGATCAGATAGGGTGATCTTTCTGTCAGCTGCCAGACCTTGTCGACATCCTTGGGAAAGCTCTCCGTGCCGACCATCACCCGGTCGGGGAATTTACCATGGTCACGCTCATAGACTGACAGCTTGTAATTATATCCCGCCACGTCGAGATATTGATACGCCGCCTGATCCGGCTTGCCATCGGGGCCGGTCACGTCGGGCCCCGGGCTGCCGGGAACGGCCTGCGTGACCGGCCGGGTCGGATCGAGCCGCCGGGTTTCTTCGGCCAGCATCTTGGCCGTATTTACGCCGTCCGGCTCCCCCCGCTCCGGAATTTCGTTGCCGATGCTCCACATGAATATGCTGGGATGGTTGACGCTGCTCCGCACCATCGCGGTCAAGTCCCGCTTCCACCAGCCATCGAAATAAAGACTGTAATCGTCCGGGTTCTTGGCGACCCGCCACATGTCGAAGGCCTCTTCCATGACCAGCATGCCCAACCGGTCGCAAGCAGCCAGGAAAGCCGGGGACGAAGGATTGTGCGATGAACGCACCGCGTTGAATCCCCGCGCCTTGAGGAGTTCGACCTTGCGCTCTTCGGCGCGGTCGATGGCAGCCGCGCCGAGCAGGCCGTTGTCATGGTGGATGCACCCGCCGCGCACCTTGTAGGTCTTGCCGTTGATCCGCAGTCCGTTGACCGCGTCGATCTCGATTCTGCGGATGCCGAGCGGCGCGGTCATCCGGTCGACAGTCCTGCCACCCGCCATCAACAGGCTTTCGACCTCGTACAAGGCCGGGGTTTCGGGGGACCATAGCTGGGGTCGATCGACCTGAAGCCGTATGGGAGCATCAACCGGACCGCTGCCCTACGCGACGATCCTGCCAGCCGCGTCGCGAATTCGGGTCTGTATGACGCTGCCGAGCGCGGTGCTGGCGGTTCTGGCGACGACATCGACGGTGGCGGCATCCGCCGTGATCGTCGGCGTAGTAACGGTAAGACCCCAACGTTCGAATCGGGCTGCGCGCAGAATGTTCAACCGGACGTGGCGGTAGATGCCAGAGCCCGAATACCAGCGGCTGTTGCGGCCGATATTCGCCACCCGCACGGCCAGCACATTCTGACCTGATGGATCGAGGTGCGGTGTCAGATCGACTGTAAAGGCGGTGTAGCCATAGGGATGCTCCGCCAGGAGCGTGTCATTGAGCCAGACCTGTGCGGCCATATAGACGCCGTCGAATTCAACCTCGACATGTGCATCAGCCGCGAGCGGCGGCAGGGTGAAACGCTTCCGATACCAGCCGATGCCGCCTACCGTGAAGGCGGTCGGGCCGCCGCTGGCGCTGTGCGCATAGGCCTGATTGTCGTTCAGCCGCGCATCGAATGGCCCGATCAGGCGGGGCGACTTCGCGGGCTTCTGCCATAATGGCGCAGTATCGGCCTCACGGATGACGCCATTCAGCGCCGGGTCGCTACCCGGCCGGTCCTCGATGCTCCAGTCATGCGGTAGATCGAGGGGACGCCAGTCAGCATCGTTGAGTGATCGCGCGGCAAGCCCACCGCCATCGCCCCTGGAAAAAAGCCAGTTGCCGTCAAATGGCTGACCGCGCATGTCTGCTTCCAGCCTCTCCGCTCGGGCCGGCGTGGGCACGGCGAAAGCAGGAAAGGTCGCGCCAAGCCCTCCTGCCGCCGCGGAAAGCTGCAACAGGGTGCGGCGGGAGAAGTGCGTCTTTGTGCTTGCGGTCATGCCTCGTCCTTCCATCATTGGCCGTTCCGGGTGGAGGAAGGCAGTCCTAAAACCTGTCGTTCCCGGATCTCTGAGTGTTTGATAGCGCAATCCGTCATCGGGCTGCGACCGGCTGGAACAGTGCCCGAGCAAAACGGGCTATTATTCGCCATCTGACCGTCGATCTGTCGGTCCGGATTCCGGACCGCCCCCCTTTCCCTTCCTGACACCGAACAGTTCATTTGGGCCGCAAGGAACCACTGAGTGCTTAGACGGAAGCCGCAGCTCAAGCATGAGGTACTCTGACTCCTTGAACAGTCAGCTTCAAAGGAGCGATCGTTCCATCGCTATTATATTCGACGTCGCAGATCACGCTCCGGCGGAAGAACGGGGACGTATTCTTCTGCGAATGATCATTGCACGCAAAGAACCATCGTCCGCGCCATTCGAAGAAGGAGCCGTGCCGATCGAAATTCAGCCAATTTTTCGGCCGGAATGTTGGCGCGTGCGCCCCCCGCATAGCACTATCGTCGCGGAAAGCATCATCGACATTCTCGGGAAACAACAGCGCGCCCTTACATGCAAACGGCCCGTAAGGCGTTGTACCCACGGCGTAATAGCTGCCCCATGACAGATAATAGAGCGCACCCCTGCGATGCAGGAACGGCTTGTCGTCGGTCGCCCCCTTGCCATAAGGGCCTTCCTTGTCCGTGACCTGAAGGCGCCGAGGCGTCTCGGCAAGGGATATCATATCCTCGTTCAGGCGAGCGATGTAATAGTTGAACGTCCCGAACACGATGTAGCTGGTGCCATCAGGCTCTTGAAGGATACCCGGATCGCGGGATTCGGTCGGCACCTGTCCCTTGGCAATCAGTGGCTTCCCGAGCGGATCGCGCCAAGGTCCAGCAGGCTTGTTGCTGACGACGACGCCGATATTTTCGGGGCCCATCGAGAAATAGAGATAATATTTGCCGTTTCGGCGTATGGCGTCGGTAGCCCAGCACTGGGTGCTAGGCTTGCCGAAATAGGTTTGCTCAGGCCGAAGAATTCCCTTCATCTGCCAATCCACCAAATCATCGCTTCGCCAGATTTGCCAGTCGTTCATGGTGAAGTCGGTGTTTGAGGGACTGGCGTCATGCGTTGCGTAAAGCCAGGCGACATCGTCGTAGATGCGTATCTGCGGATCGCACACGCCCGCAGGCAAACGAAGAGGATTGCCCGTAAAAGCTGGACGTGAGCGGCCATGACGCGTCTTGGCTATGCCTGGCAGGCTCCAGGCCGCTCCTGCCATCATGGGCAGGATGCATGCTTCGCGACGGGACAGCTTCATGATCGAATCCCCTATATTTATGCTTGGCAGGTCTTAACCGAACGCTGTCGTATCGTTACTCGAGCGGAGGCATTCATCCGATCTGGCGCGCATATTTGCGCAAGAGATAGGAGGGCGTGCAACTCCATGCATGACAGAAGCTGTTCACATGGAAGTCGTTGTACGGCGCTACGCGCGGATTGTCCGGCGCATAGGCTTCCCAGAACGTGTCGGCTCCGGCCTTCAGCATGCCACCCCAATAGGCCCGCATCATCTTCATGGCCTCCGAATTTTGACCGGCAACGAACAGGGCCTCCGTGACATAGTGGGTCAGGTAAGGGGTGCGTGACTGAACGACGTCGGGGTGGCGAAGCGCATTAAGGAGTGCGGCGGACTGCATCTTGCGGGTGCCGACGCCTGCAAGGGTCATCCACGCCTGAGACGCCATGGATATCTGTCGCTTGCTGCCGCTGATGAAAAGCTTCAGCTCCGGGGACCAGAAGGCCTTTATCGCCGCCGCCTCCGCGCGGGCGATCTTATCGGGGAAATCGCTGACGTCTGCCTGACGACCGAGCTTTTCGGCCAGCGTCATCACATGTTTCAAGGCATAGATGTAGATGGCGTAGAGCGCCGCGTCGCGGTTAAGCTGCGGATTCCAGTCGACGAAGGTCAAGATGCCCTTCGGGAGCCTCACCGAACCATCTTCGCCGAACATGTCACCGACGAGGCGAACTTGCCTGAGGGCAGCGTCCCAAAGCTCAAGACCGAACGCAACATCGTTGGTGGCGGCGACATAATCGGCCAGAGTGACCGAAAAGAGCGCGCTGTAATCCATCATGAATTCAGGCGCCTGCATGGGGCGCGGATATTCGAAGATGTTGGCCGGCAGCATGCCATCCTCGCGCGGGAAGGCCGCGAGGAGATACAGGCAGCGTTTTACAAGATCATTGTTGGGAAAGGTCTCATAGCTCGTCAGTGCCTGCAGCCGCAGATCGCCCGTCCACAAGCGCTGATCCCGCCGCGGGCCATCCTCGAACACGGTCTGCATGCAGTCGCGCAGGGTCGCGGCGGCCACGCGGTCCATCTCATGCAGGTCGGCGGGCAATCGCTTCGGAAGAGCGGGCACCGTCCCCGTGGCCGATGTCAGGGCATGCGCCCGGACATTACGAAACGCGATCTTGCGCCCGATCGGCAGCCCGAGAAGTTCGATCTTCACGAAACGAAAGGCGTAGCGCCTCGGCAGGCGGACAGATGAAGGGACAATGTCTATTGTCACGATCTCTTCGGGAAGCCAGCTTTCGGACAGCCATCCTTTATAGGGGTAGAAAGGCTCTGCTACATCGGGGATGACTTCACCGAAGGTGAAGCGGAGCCGGACAGGCGCGCCGATCGGTTCGCCGATACTCTCGATGTCGAAGGACAGGTGGCCGGCGCGATGCCCCCCAAAGTCGATGATGAGGGTGTCGCCTTTCTTCTTCAGCACGCGGGATGCGATGGCGTCTGCGTCTCCGGCTTCCTCGATCCGCCAGCCCAGCGCCTGTGCCGCGTCCTTCACGGGACTTACCAAGCCGAGCGGCGTCTGAACAAACTCGTTAAGTCTCGGCTTTAATTGCTCGGCCTTCTCCAGGAAGGAACGTTCAGCGGATGAGGCCGATGGGATCGGTTGCGCGGACACCGACACGGGGGCCAAAGCCATCGCTACCGCACCATGGGGCACAGCCGATAACAGGTTTCGCCGCGTTACCTCCGTCATAACCCTCAACTTTCATCCCTTTTGATCAAGCCAGATCAACTTCTATTGGTATGTCAGAACCATATGCACACAGCAGCTAGCTGACGATGAGCTTCCAACGCCTGTTATTATTCGATCGGTCCGATAGCTATGGACGAACCTCGCGGTGGTTCATGGCGGCATGTGCGGTCTGAACTGTGTCTCCAGCGTCATGAGCAAGTTCGACCCGATAGTCTCCTTTTCGGACGATCCATTTCTGCGATTTTTGATCGAACTCCCCGATCAGCCGGGGATCCGCGGTGACGGTCACCAGCGTCGACTTTCCGGCTTCCAGATAGGGTTTGCTCCACCCGATCAGGCGCTTGGTTCGTCCCGGCGGCGTCACATAGACCTGCGGAACGTCTGCCCCATCGCGACTCCCGATATTGGTTACCCGAAACGTCACTTTGAGTTGGCGTCCGCCTGTCGCCTTCAGCCTGTCATAGCGGAATGCCGAATAGCTCAGGCCATAACCAAAGGGATACAGCGGCTTGGCCCCGATCTTTTCGAACCAGCGATAGCCGATGTCGGAGCCTTCCGGATATTCGAGGTCGAACGGCATCCGGTCTGCCTGAAAGCCGAACGCCCGGCGAACCTCGGCATTGGCGCGTGGCACATTGGAACCGGGAAGGACGGGCAGCGGCAGTTGCTCCAGTCCTGCGGGCCAGGTCACGGGCAGATGACCCGAGGGGTTAACCTGTCCGGAGAGAACCGCCGCTATGGCCGCCCCGCCCCTTTGGCCCGGATACCATGCAGCCACAATGGCGGGCACTTTTGAAGCCCAGGGCATAAGAACAGGGTTGCCGGTTTCCAGGACGACGACGCTGCGGGGATTGGCGGCAGCCACCGCGTCGATCAGTGCGTCCTGGCCCTCACCGAGCGACAAATCAGCGTTGTCGTCCGACTCATTCGACCATTTCTCGGCAAACAGGATCGCCACATCGGCCTTGCGCGCCAGTTCGGCTGCAGCAGTGACATCCTTGCCATCAGCATAGTCCACTTGCGCGTTCGGAAAAGCGCTGCGCAAGGCTGCCAAAGGCGCGGTTCCACCGTAACTGCGTTTTATCGGACCTTTATGCAGAACTTCGAGAGCGAAGCCCCCGACCGGCACGACCTGCGAAGAGCCGCCCCCGGACAGAACGCCGATATCTGCATGGCCACCGATGACGGCGATGCGCTTTGCCGTGCGGGCGAGAGGCAGGAGATTTCCTTCATTCCGCAGCAGCACCATGCCGCCTTCGGCTGCGGCCTGGGCGATGTCTGCGTGCGCATCATAGTCGATTGCGCTTTGAACCGGCGGAGCGTCTACAAGTCCGCTGGCAAAGAATGTACGCAGTATCCGGCGCACGGCAGTGTCGACGGCGGCATAGGGGATGGTGCCGTCTGCGAGTTTTGGCTCCAGTTCCTTGCTGAAGAAGAGCTTGGTGTCGATATTGCCGCCTGACTTCTTGTCCAGGCCCTTGACCAGTGCTTCGGTCGAGTGGACCGCGCCCCAATCGGACATGACAAAGCCCTTATATCCCCAATCCCGCCTTAACACGTCCAGAAGCAGGAACTTGTCTTCGCAGGCATAGACGCCGTTAACACGATTGTAGGAGCACATGACCGAACCGGGCTTTCCGAACTCGATCGCGATTTGGAACGCGAGCAGCTCGGTTTCCCGCATGGCCGGTTCGCTGATCTTGACCGAGTAGACGGCCCGGCCTGTTTCCTGATTGTTGAGAGCGAAATGCTTGACCGTCGAAATGATCTTGTTGCTCTGAATACCAGCAATAGATCGGCCAGCGAGCACGCCCGTGAGTAGTGGGTCTTCGCTTATATATTCAAAGTTGCGACCCGCGCGCGGGTCTCGGATCAGGTTTGCACCCCCTCCCAGGAGGATGCCGAAACCGCTGGCGCGCGCTTCCGATCCGATCATTGCGCCGCCCCGGAAGGCCAGGTCAGGGTCCCACGATGAGCCTAAAAGCAGCGAAGCTGGCAAAGCCGTTGCGACAAATCCCTTTCGCATGTTCCCGATATTCGCAACGCCCAGGCTGGCATCGGTCTCCTTGACTGCGGGAATGCCCAGGCGCGGCACGCCGAGCGGGTCGGCGTTCAGGATCGCAATCTTTTCCTGATGCGTCATAGCGGCAAGCGCTGCGTCGGCTCGCACGTCCGGCGAAAGATCGGGGTTGGACCATCGACCGCTTATCACGGTCTTTGCCTCGACCGCCTTGCCCTGATCCTGTGCGTACAGAATATCTTGCGCATTTAGAGAAGCAGGGTGGAGAAACAGCATCGTTACAAAAGCGATGTAGCGCCCTGAGGGCCAACGCGGGGAGCAGGATTCCCCGCCGCCGTTCCGGCGTCGCATGTCCCGCACGATGTTCGCAGGCCTGTAAACCCTTTGTCCAACGGCCAAGCTTCCCTCTCCTTCTGTCATCGCCCCGGGAAACTTCAGGCTCCCGGCGGCACTGCTTGTACAGCCGTCAGCAGCTCCCCAGCTTCCATCATCTAAATCGAACGGTATCGTACAGATACTGAGGTTTGTTGGTCAGTGTCAAGCCACGGGCAGGAAAGCATATGGCGTGAAATATATGTCGAGATCACGGCTTTATCGTTGGGTTCGCCTGCATTGCGCTCCACACCGCGTTTACGCAGATCAGCACCCTGTAAATGCACTGACGCACCGCCAGCCGCTGCGGATTTCACCAGCTGCTGCCGGCACGGACGCGTATTTGGCAGGACCTGATCAACCCCGCGATGTGCGAGCCAATCGTTCGATAGCCTTAAAAATGCGTGGCAGTTGAGCGTCGAGATAATCCGAACGCTCCTTCTCATTCGATATGGCCCCTGTGCACATGGCACACCCAATCAGCATATCAACAATGCTGTTAGCAGTGTCTTGTGCATCATTATGGTCCGTCATCCCTTGGGCCGTCAGCAATTGGGCCAGACGTGCAATGGCCCAGCGCAAGCCGCTGCGCACCCGCTCGGCAAGATCCGCAAACCGGCCATCCTCTCCACGCAAGATACGGCTCATCGCAATGCCGTCGGGCGTGAGCAATACGCCCAAGCTCAGTTCGGCGAATGCCTGGACGGGGTCTTGGAATCGTGAATCGCTCGACAGGCGGTTTTCGGAGATCCACCGCTCCAGCCGTCGCTCTAATGCCCCTCGGAACAGCGCCTCCTTGCTGGGATATCGTGTGTAGATGGTACGTTTGCTCATTCTCTCCATGGCAGCAATTGCGTCATAGCTAACGTTAGCGAATCCGCCGTCCACATATAGTTGCCAGACTCTCCGGAGTAGTCGCTCCTCGATCGCGACAGCCTCTTGCGTCGTGGGACGGCCCGTGCGGGCCGTATTCTCTCGCGCCATCTTAGCCTCCTTGCGTCGACGTCAAGGATATCTCCTAGCATCACACCGAGTTGAATGATAATGCAACGATGCGTTACCATTAGTTGGTGGGGAGGATGGATGATGGTCAGGGTCGCCTTCGGGCTTTTCATGGCGGGCGTGGCCGCAAGCGCGCAGGCCGCACCGTTCGAACCCGGCGCTGCCAAGGCCAAGGTGGAGCAGATTCTCTCTGGTGAACTGGCGCGTCTGGATGCTCTCTACAGGGACATTCACCGGCATCCCGAACTCGCCTTTGAGGAGAAGGTCACCGCCGCGAGACTGGCAAACGAGATTAAGGCCGCGGGGTTTACCGTCACGCAGGGCGTCGGCGGAACCGGCGTGGTGGCTGTGCTGAAGAATGGCGCAGGTCCAACCGTGCTAGTCCGTACTGAGCTCGATGCCCTGCCCATGGCGGAACGCACCGGACTTCCCTATGCCAGCAGCACCGTCGCTCTTTGGCAGGGCCGCGAAACACCCGTGGCCCACAGTTGCGGTCATGACGTCCACATGGCGGCCTGGGTGGGCGCGGCCCGCGCGCTCGCCGCGTTGAAGGACGAGTGGTCCGGAACGCTGGTCTTCATCGGTCAGCCGGCCGAGGAAACCACGAGTGGTGCGCAGGCGATGCTCAAGGACGATTTCATTCGCCGCTTCGGCAAGCCGGATTATGCTTTCGCGCTCCATGTGAGCCCGGCTCCGGCGGGAACGGTGCTCTATCGCTCGGGGCCGATGAGTTCGACCTCCGACGCGCTGGAGATCGTTTTTCACGGCCGAGGCGGGCATGGTTCCGCTCCTGCCGCGACCATCGATCCCGTCCTCATGGCCGCGCGCTTCACGGTCGATGTGCAGAGTGTCATTAGCCGGGAAAAGGCGCCTGAGGCCTTTGGCGTGGTGACCGTCGGTGCGATCGTTGCCGGAGACGCAGGCAATGTAATTCCTGACGAAGCCGTGGTCCGCGGCACCATTCGGAGCCAGGACGATGCCGTGCGCACCAAGTTGCTGGCTGGCATCCGCCGCACCGCCCAGGCCGTGTCCGACATGGCCGGCGCGCCAGCAGCGACCGTGACCATTACGCCAGGCGGCAAGATGGTCATAAACGATCCGGCCCTGAGCGAGCGCACCGAAGCAGTTTTCAAACAGGCGTTCGGCAAGAGTGCCCAGCCGTTTCCGATCATCATGTCCGGTTCTGAGGATTTCTCTGAATTCGTGAATCTCGGAGTGCCCTCGGTCTATTTCCTGATCGGCGGCCTGGAACCAGCCTTTTTTGCCAGCGCGATCAAGTCGGGTCATCTGCCGATCAATCATTCTCCGGATTTCGCCCCCGAGCCGGAGCCCACCATCCGCACAGGCGCAACCGCGATGGCGCTCGCCATCATGAATGTAGCGCGACCCGCCGGTCGGTAACGCTTAGGAACCAGAGCGTCAGAATAGCTGCCTCGGGCGCGGCCCATAGAGCGCTGAATGAGGTGAGCGCTGCTCACTTCAATGATTCCATCGATTAATTCGGCAGCGTGCAAGGCGGCATGACGCGCGGCAAGGGTTTCTTCCCGCCGGCGGGGCGTACCACAGCGAAGGCCATCAGCATGCTAGGGCCTGCGCCTCTACCTCGCCTTGGTGAAGCATATACTCGGCGACCACGTCACCTTCGCCATGCTGGATGATGCCAAAGGGATAATCACCCCCAGCTTGACTTATCCCCATCCGTTTCCTATGCGTTCTTCATACGTTCTATGGAGGACAGGCGGAGATGTTGACGTCAAAGCAGCAGGAATTGCTCAGCTTCATTCATAACCGGCTGGAGGAAGGCGGCGTTTCGCCTTCGTTCGAGGAGATGAAGGAAGCGCTCGACCTGCGTTCCAAATCCGGCATTCATCGGCTGATCAACGCCTTGGAAGAACGTGGTTTCATCCGGCGCCTGCCCAATCGGGCGCGCGCGCTGGAAGTGGTGAAGCTGCCCGACGCGCTCAGCCGGGCTGCCGTGACTGCGGCACCGCCGCCGCGGAAGGCCGCCCCCGCGATCTTGCCGATCGCGGCGAACGATGTAGTCGAAATTCCCCTGCATGGCCGGATCGCGGCCGGTGTGCCGATCGAGGCGATGGAGGGCCATGCCATGCTGTCCGTTCCTGCGGCGCTGCTTGGCTCGGGCGACCACTATGCCCTCGAAGTGTCCGGCGACTCGATGGTCGAGGCGGGTATATTGGACGGCGACTTCGCACTCATCCAGCGTACCGATGTCGCACGCGAGGGCCAGATCGTTGTCGCACTGATCGACGACAATGAAGCGACGCTCAAATATTTCCGGCGCGAAGGCCCCAAGGTGCGGCTCGATCCGGCCAATAGCGCCTATGAAGCGCAGATATATGATCCCCGGCAGGTCCGTATCCAGGGCAAGCTGGCGGGATTGCTGCGCCGCTACAACTAACGCAGCCGTTGCGCGGATGGGCGCCGCGGGGAGCGATCGGTCCATGGATGCGCGTCACCTGCGGTGCGCACCGTTCGTATAGCGCCGTTATCCAGGTCGATGGCGATGCCGCCGGTTCGCGCGAGCAGACGACGGTCGATCCGTAACCAGCGTGGGCGGCACCAGCGCGGCAGGGCGCGATCGGCGATGACGATGTCGGCCCGCGCACAGGCGGGCGCCAGCAGCGAATAATCGACCATCATGGCGCTGCGAGTCGCGAGCAGATGCCAGGACCGTCCACCCCGGTTCATCCGCACGGCGCAAAGGTCGGTCGAGCAGCGGGCCTGCGGCAGAGTGGCGAGCGAGTCCATCGCGCCGTCGAAGCCCGCATTTTCACTCAGCGTGTCACGGACATAATCACCCGCCCGTTCGCGCAGGATCGCCATGCCCCGGTCCGTTCGTATCGCTACATGCCGACCATCGCCCGTCACCAGCAGGTCGGGGGGCGACAATGATAGAAGGATTACGGTTGCCCCGATCACCGGCACCATGCCCAACCAGCGCCAGCGCGTACGCCAGAGCAGGCACCATAATATGCCGGCCATGATCGTCGCGAACAATGGCGACGGCATGGCAGGCAGCAGCAGCGACGCGAGCGGGCTGGCGGCGACGCCGTGCGCCAGACGGAGCAGCAGGTCTAGCGCCGTGCCTGCCACCCACCAGGCGGGGGCGCCGAGTCCGACCAGGTCGAGCAGCAATGCCAGAACCTCCGCGGGCATGATGACAAAGGTCGTCAGCGGGATGGCGATCAGATTGGCGAAGGCGCCGAGCATTCCCGCCTTGTGAAAATGAAACAGTGCGATGGGCATCAGCACCAGTTCGACCACGACGCCAGTCGCCAGCATCACCGCCAGCACCCGCCCCGCCTTGCGCAATGGATGCTCGTCGCGCGCGGCCGCGAAGGTGCGGAACCGGGGATGCTCCGCCAGCGCCACGATGGCGGTGACTGCGGCGAAACTCATCTGAAAGCTCGGCCCGACCAAAGTTTCAGGCCAGCACAGCAGGACGAGGATCGCGCCCACGGCCACCAACCGCAGGGTGATCGCGTCGCGCCCGAGCGCCAGCCCGCCCAGCACGAGCAAGGCCGCGATGCAGGATCGGATGGTCGGCACTTCAGCGCCCGTCAGCAAGGTGTAGCCGACCCCGGCAAGCGCACCGCCACCGGCCGCCAACAGCAGCAGCGGCCAGTCGAGCGCTGCGCGACGGCTGAGCGCCGACAGGCGCAAGACCAGAACCATCACGGCGCCGATCAGGGCGGTGACGTGCAATCCGCTGATCGAGAGCAGATGCGCCAGCCCGCTGCGGCGCATCGCGTCGGCATCCTCATCGGGAATCCCGCCCTGGTCACCCGTCGCCAGCGCAGCGGCAATACCGCCGGCAGGACCGTCCAGCCGGCCGAGCACATGGCCGAACAAGGCCGCGCGCAGCGACGGAGATGCCGTAGAGGGCCGCAGCACCATGATCGGCGGCAGGGCCCGCCCGGTCGCGCCGATACCGTCGAAATAGGCGCGCGCGGCGAAGTCATAGGCGCCGGGCACAGCCGGTGGCGCGGGCGGCATCAACCGGACGCGGAACCGGATGATGCTCCCCTTCCCCAGTCCGGCCGGGATCGCGGCGTCGTCGATATTCACGCGGATCAAGCGCGGCAAGCCGGGCGCATCGGCGGGGCGAACCATCGCCCGTACCATCGCCTGCGCCAGCATGGCCCGCACGCCGGCCACTTCCCCTGTCACGGTCAAGAACTGTGCATTCCGAAGGGGCGCCTGCCCCAGCAGGCTCGCCTTCCCCCATACAAGGCCGCAGCCAAGACAGGCCAGCAGGCCGCCGGCAATCAGCGCCCGGCGCGACCGCGCGCCGGACGGCAGCAACATGCCCGCGCAGGCGAGCGCCAGCATCGTGCTGCAAAAGGCGAGCCAGGCCATCGGCGCAGGCAGGAAGAACCACGCGGCCACGCCTGCTCCCATCGGCACGGGAACCCATAGGGCAAGCTGTTCGCGCTCCGCCTCCAGCCACTGTTCCAAGGCGGCGAACGAGGCCAGCACGGTCCTGCCGGCCCTGGTCACAAGGGACGTTTGTCGTGGCTCAAAAGCCATGCTAGGGGGCGTCGCATTCATCGGGTTATCAGGACGAATGTCAGGGAATATGACGGCAAGCGCAACGGGAATGAACAAGCAGGTGGTGACCCGTTTCGCCCCGTCCCCTACCGGCTTTCTGCATATCGGGGGCGCCCGCACGGCGCTGTTCAACTGGTTGTTCGCGCGTCACCATGGCGGCAAGTTCCTGCTGCGCGTAGAAGACACCGACCGCGCAAGATCGACCGACGCCGCGGTCGCTGCAATTTTCGACGGGCTGGACTGGCTGGGCCTGCTGGGCGACGAAGAACCCGTGTTCCAGTTCGCCCGAACGGCCCGCCATGCGGAGGTGGCTCACCAGCTTCTGGCCCAGGGCGACGCATATAAATGCTTCGCCACCCCTGAGGAGTTGGCCGCCCTGCGCGAGGCCCAGCGCGCGGCCAGGCAGCCGATGCGCTATGACGGCCGCTGGCGCGACCGGGCACCGGACGAGGCTCCGGCGGGCGCACCCTTCGTCATCCGTCTAAAGGCACCGCGCGAAGGGGAAACCGTAATCGACGATGCGGTGCAGGGCCGCGTCGTCGTGCAGAATGCCGAACTGGACGACATGATCCTGCTCCGGTCGGACGGCACACCGACCTATATGCTGGCGGTCGTGGTCGACGACCATGACATGGGCGTGACCCATGTCATCCGGGGCGACGACCATCTGAACAATGCCTTTCGCCAGTTGGGCATCATCAAGGCGATGGGTTGGGACGAGCCGGTCTACGCCCATATTCCGCTGATCCACGGAGCGGACGGAGCGAAATTGTCGAAGCGCCACGGTGCGCTGGGCGTCGACGCCTATCGCGACGAAATGGGCATGTTGCCCGAAGCGGTGCTCAACTATCTACTGCGGCTTGGTTGGGGTCATGGCGACGAAGAGACCATTTCCCGCGACCGTGCCGTCGAACTTTTCGACATCGACGGCGTCGGGCGGTCCCCTTCGCGCTTCGATTTCAAAAAGCTGGAAAATCTGAACGGCCATTATCTGCGCGAAGCCGACGATGCGCGCCTTGCCGCTCTGGTCAGCCCGCGCATCGGCCAGCGATTGGGCACGCAATTGTCCGACGAGGACATGGCGCTTTTGGAAACTGCGATGCCCCAGTTGAAGCCACGCGCCAAGACCCTTAACGAAATTGCGGAAGGTGGCGAATTTCTGTTCAAAAATTGCCCGCTGGATTTTGACGAAAAGGCGTCCGCTCTGCTAGACGACTCCGCGCGCGCGCTGCTGGCCAAGACAGCCGACGCTCTCTCACCCGTCCAGTCCTGGACGGTCGAAGCGATCGAGGACGTAATACGCCGCGTGGCAGAGGATGCCGGCCTGGGGCTGGGCAAAGTGGCGCAGCCTTTGCGGGCCGCGCTGACCGGCCGAACGGTCTCGCCGGGCATTTTCGATGTCCTCTTCCTGCTGGGGAAAGAGGAGAGCTTGGGACGACTGAACGATGTCGGGCACGCATCGGTCGGTTGATGGCATACAAGGAGAACAATATGTCGGACAACACAGCCAGTTTGAACGTGGGGGGAAACAGCTACGATTATGCCGTCATGGACGGTTCGGTCGGTCCCCAGGTCATCGACGTGCGCAAGCTCTACGCGAATACCGGTATGTTCACCTATGATCCCGGTTTCACCTCCACCGCCAGCTGCGAATCCGGCCTGACCTACATTGATGGCGACGAAGGCGTGCTGCTGCATCGCGGATATCCCATCGGCCAGCTTGCCGAACAGTCCAGCTTCATGGAAGTCAGCTATCTGCTGCTGAACGGCGAATTGCCGT
Source organism: Sphingobium sp. OAS761 (assembly GCF_024168485.1). Taxonomy (GTDB): domain Bacteria; phylum Pseudomonadota; class Alphaproteobacteria; order Sphingomonadales; family Sphingomonadaceae; genus Sphingobium. Next base: position 123,488 of record NZ_JALJVY010000011.1, on the reverse strand, counting down.
CTAAGCAGGAACTGGACGAGTTTACCCACACCATTACGCGCCACACCATGGTGCATGAACAATTGACGACATTCTATCGCGGTTTTCGCCGCGATGCGCATCCGATGGCCATCATGTGCGGCGTCGTCGGCGCCCTGTCCGCCTTCTACCATGACTCGACGGACATCAACGATCCGGAACAGCGCAAGATCGCCAGCCACCGCCTGATCGCGAAGATGCCGACGATCGCGGCCATGGCCTATAAATATTCGGCCGGTCAGCCCTTTGTCTATCCGCGCAACGACCTGAGCTACACCGCAAATTTCCTGCGCATGACCTTTTCGGTACCGGCGGAGGAATATATTCCGGACCCGGTGGTGGTGGATGCGATGGACAAGATCTTCATCCTCCACGCCGACCATGAGCAGAACGCCTCGACTTCGACCGTGCGCCTTGCCGGTTCGTCCGGTGCCAACCCGTTCGCGTGCATCGCGGCCGGCATCGCGTGCCTTTGGGGCCCCGCCCATGGCGGAGCGAACGAAGCCGCCCTCAACATGCTGCACGAGATCGGCACGGTCGACCGCATTCCTGAATATATCGCCCGCGCGAAGAACAAGGACGATCCCTTCCGCCTGATGGGCTTTGGCCATCGCGTCTATAAAAATTACGATCCGCGCGCGACCGTCATGCAGAAGACCGCCAAGGATGTCCTCGAGAAACTGGGCGTCGACGATCCGATCTTCGACGTGGCGAAGGAACTGGAGCAGATCGCCCTTAACGATCCCTATTTCATCGAAAAGAAGCTGTATCCCAATGTCGACTTCTATTCGGGCGTGATCCTGTCGGCCATCGGCTTCCCGACCGAAATGTTCACCGTGCTTTTCGCCCTTGCCCGCACCGTGGGTTGGGTCGCACAGTGGAACGAGATGATTTCGGACCCGGCGCAGAAGATCGGCCGTCCGCGCCAACTCTACACCGGTCCGGTGCAGCGCGACTATGTTCCGGTCAGCGCGCGCTGATCGCTAGCGAACGAACGGAAAAGGCGCCCGGACCGGGCGCCTTTTTTTTCGTTCTCCGCATAAAAAACGGTCAGATCGCGGCCGGAAGCGTCAGGATGAAGCGGGCGCCCTCGCCCGGGGTTCCGCCGATGCGGATGTCCCCCTCCATCGCCCGCGCCAGACGTCGTGAAATATAAAGCCCAAGCCCGCTACCGCCCGAATCGTCGCGACCCAGCCGCTCGAACTTTTCGAATATGCGTTCCCGATCGGCCACCGCCACGCCGGGTCCCTGATCGATAACCATGATCCGCGCTTCGCCATGGTCACGTTCGGTGACGATCCGCACCTCGGTCCCGTCGGGCGAATAGCGCACGGCGTTGCCAATCAGGTTGACGAGGATTTGCAGCACCCGCCGAAACTCGCCGGTCGCAAGCACAGCCGCGTCTCCATCCGGCGCGATGACCCGAATATTCCTGTCGAGGGCCTTGACCGCCAGCAACCCCGCGGCGCGACGACCCAGGTCGGCCAGATCGACCTCTTCGGCGATCACGGCAAAATCCGGGCGGTCAATTGCCTGCAGGTCGGCCAAATCGTCCACCAAAGCCATCAAATGCCGCCCGGCCACGGCAATGTCCCGTGCATAACCGGCATAATCCTCGCGCAACGGCCCTTCCAGTTGCGCGCCGATCGTGTCGGCATTGGCAATGATGCGGCCGAGAGGCTGGCGCAGCGAGCGATCCAGGCGCTTGCCAAATTCCGCTGGATAGAGAGCGGCAGCAGGAGCGCTGTCCAGCGGCGCGAATACCAGCCGCTCGGTGGCGCAGGCCGCGCCGCGATAGCCGGTCAACTGGCCCGCGACGTCGAAGAGCGGAAAGCCGGACAATCGCACCGATTGCGTTGGTTCGGCCACCATTGCCGCAACCTGATCGCGAAAAGCGCGGCGCTGCGCGAGCGCACGCAGCATGGCCATGTCGCCTTCCGCATCGGGCCGCAATTCGAAATAGGCCGAAAAGCGGCTTCCCGGCGCCGGCGGGGCGGCGGGCAGCGCATCCTGTGCTCCGCCCGATCCTTCCGCTACCATTTCAAACCGCATCTGCGTGTCGACCTGCCAGATCCAGCCTTCGGCCAACGCGGCCAGATCGCTTTCCCGGCGCGCAGCGTCCGGCGGCACGACGGCCACCTGACGTTCCTGCCAGTCGATGATCGACAGGATCACGCCGTCATCATCAGCCCGCGCCCGCACCCACATATCGATGTCGCCGCGCATGGTAGCCGCTACGACGGGTCGCGAGACTGTCACGCCCAAGCGCAAGGCAAGCCGTCCGATCGCAGCCAACTGCGGCACGGCAAGCGGCGCCCCAAGGTCGCTGCCCGCCTCGCGCTGGAGCGTCAGCAAAGGGGGATCGGCGCTGAGCAGATGCCCGTCGGCGGAAAGCGCCGCGCGGATGACGACCGGGTGCGCAGGCATGTTCATCGCGCCGATGCACGCAGCAGATGATCGATCTTGTTGCGAAGCGCGGCCGGCGCACGCAGCGCGCTGACCGTCATGTCCGCAGCCTGTTCTTCAAGAGCGCCATAGCGCTCTGCCTCCGCGACGACGGCCGGGTCTGACAAGGCCGGGCGCACCGGCCGCAACGCGAGCAGAAGATGGCGGTAGTCGGCATCCGACCCGCCCAGCGCGCGGCAGAGCGCCGCGACCTGGGGCATTGGTCCTGCAATCAATATTTCGACGACCTGCTGCACCGACATGCGCAGCCGCCGTGCAGTCAGCGCCGCGAATATAAGGAAGCGGCGTCCGCCCAGCGCTTTGCCCAAAAGCTCGGGCGCATCCGCCCGCGCGCCCATGCGGCGCACGAGGCGTTCCGCCTGGATGATCGGGCTGACGCTTTCATCATGGTCGGCCAGCAGCGCCATTCCAGATCGTTCGAATGCGACGATCATCCCGTCGGCGGGCATGCCGACGGCGCGGCTCGCGCCGATGGCGAGGCACGCGGCGACAGTCCAGACGAGTTCCGCAAACTCTTCGGCAGGCAGGTCCGGTCGCATCGGCTGGGCATCCCCGCCGGGCGCGATCCATCGGGCCTCGGCCAGGCCAAGGGCGGTCATGGCCTCCCCGGCTTCCGGGTCATCGGGGCGCGGCAACCACTCGATGTCCTCCTCGCCCGCCGATTCCACATCGCGCTGCCCGAACTGGCGCAGCATCAGGCTCAATCCTGCGCGAACCTGCATATGCGCGAGCAGCGCCGGGCTGACCAGACTGGGCTGGGCGCGGATCGTCGCCCAGCATAGCGGCTCGGGCGAGGATTTGAGCGCCGTCGTCACTGTGGGCTCATGGTCTAGCGACACACGCATCGCCGTTTCGATGGCCGCGATGCATCCGCCGATATGCCGGCGCGTCTCCGCAATCAGGGCGTCGTGGCGCGCGCGCTCGTCGACCTCGAAAAACAGGGCCAGATCGATCGCATGTGCCACCGGCATGGCGGACATGCCCGCCATGACCCGCGCCATCGGCCAGCTGTCCGCCATCGTGGTTCCGGCAAGGCACGAAAAGGCGTTCATGCGCTGCAGCTTAATCGCACGTCGTTAAAATGCACTAAACCTTGCCGACCAATTGTCAGCCGTGACGGCGCAGGATGATGGCACCGAAAGAGGCTATCGCCACCAGCACCGCCACGCGGAATCCCGCGTCCAGCCACCCGGCCATGGCTGCCCCCGTCAGCAGCAGCAGCACCGTGCCGGGCGTCAGGATCATCCAGGCGCGCGCCGCGCCCGTTCGCCGCCACCGGTTCGCCACCACCAAGATGGCCAGCATAAGCGCCAGATCGACCGCCAACGGCGTGCCGCCAACCAGGACCAGGCCGATCAAAGCCATCAAGGGCGGCACCAGCGCGACCCAGTTCATCATGGGACTGCGCAGCGCCAGTTCGTCCAGCCTGTCGGCCGCTTCCGACAGCAGCAAGGCCAGCAGCAGAAGGCTGAAGCCCGACAGCGTCCAATGCAGTTCGACCGGAACGAGCGCTATCGCACCCACCGCGATCGCAGCGACCCGCACCTGCAGCGCCGGCACCTGCGCGCGCATCAGAATCGGCGCGATCCGGCGGGCCAGTGGCGCCAGCAGCAAATGTTCCACACCGCCGCGCGCATGGCCCGACTTCGTTCCGGCAGAAATCACCGCCTGCGCGACAAGGTCGGCCTGTTGCTGGCTGTCCACCAGCGCCACCCTGCCCTCCAGCAAATCGTCCTGAGGCACGGTGACACGACGCGCGCCCTTCTGCACCGCCGCCCGCACCAGGGTCAATGCCAGGTCCCAGTCCCCGATCATGTCCAGCGTGTCGAACAGCAAGGCGGGGCTGACCCGCACCAGACCGGCCCAGCGCTGACCCGAATCTATCCGTTCCAGCGGCGCACTGGCGCGGCTGTCGTCAGTGATCAGCAGCGCATCGCCCTGCATTTGCCCGAACGCATCGACATGCGCCTGTGCCACGATTGCCCCGTCGGCGATCAGCAATGCGTCCCTGTCCCTCGGCACATCGCGCACCATGGATACCATATCCCGGACCAATGCTACCGGGATACCATCCGCGCCCAACCGGTCTACCGCCTGTGACAGGACTGGCGTGATGACGCCGACGGCGATCAGCACATGGTCCGCGCCGGCCCGCACCGCCTGCCTCGCCTGATATTCCACCAGAGTCTGACCCGCGAAATGCAGGCCCGCGCGCAGGCCGCCCGACGAATCGCCGGTTGCGCGACTTGCGCTGAGGATGACGGAAAAACCCATTTCGTTACGTTGCCGACCCGGTCATGTTTGAGCCGACCTTTTCGCAAGGCCGGAGCCGTGACGCAAGCCGGGCCGGACAAGATCGATATTTCAGCTTTGCTCGATGCCCGAAAGCGCCGCGCGCAGGCGCCGCAATATGCGCGGATCGCCGGGCGCCGTCGTCGCGGCTTCGTCTGCCATGGCCATGAGAGCCGTCAGGCCGAAGCTGGCGGCCAGCCCCTTGAGCCGCCATGCCGCCAGTTGCCAGTTGGCATCGCAGCGCGCCCGACCCAGCAAGTCCACCTGCCGTTCGGCGCTTTCCATGAAGGCGATGCGCAGGTCCGCGATCAGCGCGCTATCGTCGCCAACCGCAGCGGCCAATGCCGCATCCAGAGCACCGGGATCGTATGACATGGAGACCAACGCTATCGGGCTTGCGTTAAGTTTTGGTAACAGGGCATTTGCCTTGGCAGAAAAGCTGTTAGGATGGCGGCATGACAGGGGGCAGCACAATCGTCGAGTTCTGGCGCGAGGACACAGGCGCGACTGGCAAAGACGCGCAGATGGACGACATATTGCTTTTGAAACAGGCGGTTCTCGACATCGGCGAGGAAGAAACAGGATCCGACCCGCACATCGGCGGCGGAAACGGACTTCGTATCGGCATTCTGGTCCTTGCACTCGCCTGGGTCGGCTTCTCACTCTGGTCGATGATCGCCTCGGACGCGCTGCGCGGCGGACCGGCGAGCTGGTCGGCGGCCATCGCAACAATATGCGCACCACTCATCCTGCTGGGCCTGGCGTACTTGATTTTCCTGCGGTCCAGCCGCGCCGAGTCGCACCGCTACCTGGAGACAGCGCGGGCGCTCCGGACGGAGGCGGACCTGCTGGAAATCCGGCTGGGCCGTATCGCCACCCAGCTCGAAACCGCCCGTCAGTCCATGCAGGATCAGGCGGAACTGCTGGACAGTTACGGTGCTGCCGCGAGCAGTAACATGGAGGCGTCGGCAGAATTGATCGCCGGCCGCGCGGAAATCACGGCAACGCGCGCCGAAGCGGCCGAACAGGCTGGCGCGGCGCTGATGGCGCGGATGGAAACGCTGGTCGCCTCGATACCGGAGATAGAGGATCGCACGGGCCGTATTGCGGCACAGATCATGGACAATGGCCATGCGCTGGCCGAACGGATCGACACGCTGGAAACCCGGTTGCACCGACTTGCCGAATTGTCCGACGATACCCGTGCACGCACATTGTCAGCCACCAAGAGCCTGTCGAGCCAGCTATCCCAGCTTCAGGAAAAGGCCCGCGCGGCTTCGGACGAAGTGAACGGTATGGCTGACATCGCAGCGGGTCGGATCGAAGCGACGGCCGCTGGCGCACGGCTGGCGATGGACGGCAGCCGCCAGGACATCGAAGCCCAGTCCGCGGCACTTGCCGCCATGGTCGATGCGGCTCAGGCCGGGGTTGCCAGCAGCAGCCAGAGCATCCGCGCCGCGTTGAACGAAGACCTGGAAGCGATGCAGGCGCAGGCGCGCGACAGGCTGGATATGCTCTTGCAATCCATCCGGTCGGCGATGACCGAAACCGATTCGGGCCTGACGCGCCGCGCCGAAGCGCTGGAAGGCCTGGTCAGCGCCGCGCAGACGGGCATCATGACGACCAGCGAGGACGTGATAGCCCGGCTCGGCGTCGATCTCGAATCGATCGAGGCGACGATTCGCCAACGGCTGGACGCGACGGTCGATCATGCCCAGGAAGCGCTCGCGATGGCCGATACGCGCCTGGCATCGCACGGCAAGGCGCTGGATGCACTTGTCGACCGGGCGCGAGACAGCCTGGACAACATGGGCGGGCAGACCGTCACCGGGTTCGCTGATGCAATTGGCGATGTGGAAAGCCGCCTTCATCACATTAACGAAATGGTGGAGGGCCAACGCAGTCTGATGACCGGACTGCACGAAAATCTGCAAGGCACCATCGGCGCCAGTGAAAGCCGCTTCGCCGCGCTGGAAGAAAGCGCGATGGCCCGCAGCGACCGGATGACACAGGCTCTGGCAGGCTTGGCTTCGGAAACGCAGCGCATCGATCAGGCCCTCGCGGCCGGCGGCATGACTGCCGAAAAGCTGATCGGTTGCGCGGAAACGCTGCTCTTAGCTCTCGATTCGAGCGTCCGCGAGCTGGACGAAACCTACCCTGCGGCGCTGGATCGGTTCGATGCCCGTCTCGACCAGAGCCGGGCGCTGCTGGGCAGCACGACGCCCGAGATGGAACGGCTGGAGGCGATTTCGGAAGCCCTGCTGGGTCGGACCGAGGAAGCGGAATCCATGCTGCGCGGACAGGGCAGCCGCTTGACCGAATGGCTGGAGAGCACCCAGAGCGGCCTGGAGGCCAATCGCGACCTGGTCAATCGCCTGCGCGACGCGCTGGATGCCGCGCATCAGGATGCGACCCGGATCACGGAAGGCGCGGGTCCGCTGCTCGTCACCGCCCTGCTGCGGGTCAAGGACACGGCTGAGCAGGCCGCGGAACGGGCCCGGCAGGCGCTGGGACGCGCTATTCCCGAGGCCGCTCAATCGCTTGCGGATGCCAGTGAGCGGGCCATGCGCGACGCCGTGGATGAACGGGTCACGGCACAACTCAATCAGATCACACAGGTCGCCGAAGAGGCCGTGAAAGCGGCCAACGCGGCATCGGAGCGGCTGACCCGACAATTGCTGACAATCGCCGACACGAGCGCCAGTGTCGAGCAGCGTATCGCGGAAGCGGATCGCGCGGCCGAGGATCGAGATCGCGATCATTTCGCGCGCCGTTCGGCATTGCTCATCGAATCGCTCAACAGCACCGCCATCGACGTTGCCAAGATCCTGTCGAACGATGTTACCGACTCTGCCTGGTCAGCCTATCTGAAGGGCGATCGCGGCGTGTTCACGCGCCGCGCCGTCAAGCTGCTGGATGCCGGGGAGTCGCGGGAGATCGCGCTCCATTACGATAATGAACCCGAATTCCGCGACCATGTGAACCGCTATATCCACGACTTCGAATCCATGCTGCGCATCATCCTGTCGGCGCGCGACGGCAATGCGCTGGGCGTCGCGGTGCTCTCGTCGGATATGGGCAAACTCTATGTCGCGCTGGCACAGGCAATCGAACGACTGCGCCAATAGCAGGGCCGCCCGTGGGGCGTTGGTCATCATCGGGTCAAAGGCAGTTGGGAATATGCGGCCGCGACGGCTGTCGCACCCGGCCCGTCATTCAACGTGTCGGATGGTAGCCCGGCAGCATGTCGACCGTCAGCCAGCCTTCGACATAATTGACATAGTAAAGTGCGAACAGCACGGCCGACAGGATCGTCGCGCGCAACACCACACGCCATGGCCGGAAATTGCTGGGAGCGCTGTCCGCCTGCCCCTTCATCAACTGCTCGCCGGTTTCATCGGGCGTGCGGATGCCGAAAGGCAGCATGATGAAGGCGCATACGACCCACATCAGGAAATAGATCGCAAAGACAGCGTACCAGTTCATGGCGCCTGACTAGGCGCGAATGAGCAGAACGTCCACCACCGGTTTCTTGCCGGTCCAGCGCGTCGCCGTGCGGCGCACGGCAAGGCGCACCCGCTCGCGCAGCGCTTCTTCGTCCTGCGACCCCTTCGGGACGACTCCGGCCGCTTCTTCGGCGGCCTCCGCCAGAAAAGCCGTCTTGTCTTCTTCCACCGGCACGCCTTGCGTCCTGAGCGCGGGCGCACCGATCAGCTTCCCCTTGCGGTCCAGGGCGACCGCAACGCTGATCTGCCCGTGAAGGCTGACCTTGCGCCTTTCATTCATGGTGCTGCCGTCCGCAGGCAGTATGACGTCACCATCCAGCACCAACCGCGCCGAATGTTCGTGGCCGATGATCTGCGGCTTGCCGGGTGCAAGGCGCAGCACGTCCCCGTTCGACTGGACGGGTGCATGGTCGATGCCGCTTGCCAGCCCCAGTCGCGCCTGTTCCGCCATGTGGCGCCGCTCCCCATGCACCGGCAGCAGGATTTGCGGCCTGATCCAGCGATACATTGCCTCCAGTTCGGGACGTCCCGGATGTCCGGACACATGGACTTCGGCCTGGCGGTCCGTGACCATCAGCACTCCGGCGGTAGCCAATGCGTTCTGGATACGACCGATCGCGATTTCGTTGCCGGGAATCTGCTTGGAGGAAAAGACGACCGTGTCACCCTGCGTCAGCTTGATGGGGTGACTGTCGAACGCGATGCGCGCCAGCGCGGCGCGGGTTTCCCCCTGCCCGCCGGTCGCGATGATCATGACATCGCGGCGCGGGAGCTTCATCGCATCGTCCCAATCGACGGTCGGCGGGAAATCCTTGAGGTAGCCCGCGGCCTTCGCCGTCGTGATGATCCGGTCGAGCGAACGGCCAGCGACGCAGAGCGTACGGCCGGTGGCGGCAGCGACCTCGCCCAGGGTCTGGAGCCGTGCCGCGTTCGACGCAAAGGTCGTCACGAGCACCCGGCCCTGCGCGTCGGCGACGGTCCGCATCAAGCCTTCGCGCACATCGCCTTCCGAGCCGCTGGCTTCGGAATTGAATACATTAGTGCTGTCGCACACCAGAGCCAGCACGCCATCGTCGCCGATCGCGGTCAGTTCCTGCGGCGTGGACGGGCGACCCAGCAACGGCCGCTCGTCCAGTTTCCAGTCGCCGGTGTGGAAGATGCGACCGTGCGGCGTATCGATCAGCACGGCATTGCCTTCCGGAATCGAATGCGCCAGCGGCACATAGCGGAAACCGAACGGCCCGAGTTCGAAGCTGCCCCCGTTCTCGATGACGTTCAGCTTGACGTCGCGGCTCAGTCCTTCCTCTTCCAGCTTCAGCCGAATCAGGCCCGCCGTGAAGGGCGTGGCATAAAGCGGCACGCCGAGATCCGCCGCCAGATACGGAATTGCCCCGATATGATCTTCATGCCCATGGGTCAGCACGATGCCCAGCAGATCATCCCGCCGTTCCTCTATGAAGCTCAGGTCGGGCAGTACCAGCTCTACGCCCGGATAGGCCGGATCGGCGAAGGTGAGACCCAGGTCGACCATCACCCATTTGCCCTGACAACCATAGAGGTTGACGTTCATGCCAATCTCTCCCGACCCACCCAGGGCCAGGAAGAGCAGCTCGTTTCCAGGCGTCATTATGTCGTCAAACTCCGTTCATACAGCAGCCCCAGTCCCTGAATGGTCAGGTCCGGCGCGATCGCGTCAAAAATATCACTGTTGTCGTCGAACAGAACGGCAAGGCCGCCTGTCGAAATCACTTTGGCGGGCCGGCCGATCTCCGCGCGGATGCGCGCCACGAGGCCCTCCATCATCGCAACATAACCCCAGAATACGCCGATATGCATCTGCGCTTCCGTGGTGCGTCCGATAACCGAACGGTTTTCCGGCGGCGCTATCGCAATCTTGGGCAGCTTGGCCGCAGCTGCGACGAGCGCGTCCAGCGACAGGTTGATGCCCGGCGCAATGATCCCGCCCTTGTAGGCGCCCGTATAGTCGACAACATCAAAGGTGGTGGCGGTCCCGAAATCTATGACGATCAGGTCGCCGTCATAGAGGTGGTGCGCGGCGATGGCATTTACAACGCGGTCCGCGCCGACCGACGCGGGTTCAGCGACGTCGAGTTCGATGCCCCATGGCGCCCCCGCCTGACCCGCGACCAGAGGCGCGGTCTTGAAATATTTTTCCGCGAGCACCTGGAGATTGTGAAGGGCGCGCGGCACCACCGTCGCGATGATCACCGCGTCGATATCGGCGATGGCGTATCCCTCCAGCATCAGCAGCTGGTTCAGCCAGACGGCATATTCGTCCGCGGTGCGTCGCGGATCGGTGGCGATGCGCCAGCGCGCGCGTATCTCCTGCCCTTGCAGCAGCGCGAAAACCACATTGGTATTGCCCGCATCGATGGCTAGCAGCATGATCCGTTCCTCAGCCCAGGATGATGTCGCCGGCGTGGATGGCACGGCTATCGCCGTTCGCCAAGCGCAGCATCAGCATACCGTGCCGATCCAGCGTGTCGAACTGCCCCTCCACGATCGCACCATCGGGCTGCACGACGCGCATCGCAGTGCCGCGAGGGTGCGCGTTGAGCAGCCAGTGCGCCAGGACGGGTTCCAGCCCCTGCGCGCGCCAGATCGCCAGCCAGTGCGCGAACAGCATCGCCAGTCGCTCCAGCAACGCACCGGCTTCCGCGTCGGCGGCACCTTGCGCGGCAAGGCTTGTCACCGGCCGATCCAGCCCGGCCGGGTGACCAGTCACGTTGATCCCGATGCCGATGACGATGCTGTCGCCCGTCCGCTCCAGCAGAATGCCGGCGATCTTGGCACCGTCGACCAGCACGTCGTTGGGCCATTTGATCCGCGCCTGCCCGGCACAGAGCGGCGCGATCAGCGCATGCACGGCATTGGCGGCAACCAGAGCGAGCGTATGCGGCTGCGGGTCGTCCAACCCGACGCGCACCAGCGTCGAACAGTGAAGATTGCCGGCAGGGCTTTCCCACGTCCGGCCCATCCGTCCGCGCCCCCCGGTCTGACGCGCCGCCCGCAGCCAGCTTCCCTCGGGCGCTCCCCGCTCCGCCAGCGCCTGCATGTCGGCGTTCGTGGAGCCGGTTTCCTCGACGAAGCGGATCAGCGTCAGAAGAGCGACGCCGCGGCGGCGGCGCTCGCCTGATCCAGCAAGGGATTGAGCAGATAGCCCAGCACGATCACGACGGCGCAGGCCGTCAGGATGATGTTTTCGACGGCGCCGCCGCTGGCTTCATAGGCCTCCGCCGGGTCGTCAAAATACATCGTCTTGATGATCTTGAGATAATAGAAGGCGCCGATCACCGATGCCGCGATGCCGAACGCGGCCAGCGCGGTCAGCCCGGCACCCACCGCCGCGTCGAATACCAGGAATTTCGCCCAGAAACCGAACAGTGGCGGAATGCCGGCCATCGAGAACATGAAAATGGCGAGGGCCGCGGCCAGTCCCTTGCGCGACTGCGACAGACCCGCGAGGCTGGCGATGCTTTCGAGCGGGCGCCCTTGCGCGTCGCGCATCTGCAGGATGCAGGCAAAGGCGCCGATCGTCATGACAACGTAGATCGCCATATAGCTCATCGTCGCCGCAACGCCGGCGGGCGTGCCGGCGGCCAGGCCGATCAGCGCGAAACCGACATTGTTGATCGACGAATAGGCCATCAGACGCTTGATGTTGGTCTGGCCGATCGCCGCGACAGCGCCCAGGATGATGGAGGCGAGTGCAACGAAGATCACGATCTGCTGCCAGTCCATGCCGGCCGGGCCAAGCGCTTCGATCGCGACACGCACGGCCAGCCCCATCGCCGCGACCTTGGGTGCGCTGCCGAAGAAGGTCGTGACCGGGGTCGGCGCGCCTTCATAGACGTCGGGCGTCCACATGTGGAACGGCACGGCGCTCATCTTGAACGCCAGGCCGGCAAGCAGGAAGACCATGCCGAACAATTCGCCCTTGGACACGCCATCGCCCATGGCGACCGCGATACCGTCGAAGGCGGTCGTGCCGGTGAAGCCGTACAGCAGCGCCGATCCGTAAAGCAGGATACCGCTGGCGAGCGAACCCAGCACGAAATATTTGAGTCCCGCTTCCGACGAGCGCTCGTCCTGACGCATGAAGCTGGCCAGCACATAGGCGGCAAGGCTCTGCATTTCGAGACCGACATAGAGCGTCAGCAGGTCGCCGGCCGATACCATCATGCCCATGCCGATCGCCGAAAAGAGGATCAGCACCGGATATTCGGGGCGCGGCGCACCATCGACCGCGAAATAACGGGGCGCCAGCAGGATGGCGGCAGCGGCGGCGCCGTAGATCAGCGCCTTGGCAAATACCGAAAATGCATCGGCACGCATCAGGCCGTCGAAAGCATCGGGTCCATGCGCGAGAGAGCAGGACAGCGCCAAACCGGCAAGCGCCAGGGTGACGACCGACAGCCAGTTGACGACACGCGCGCTGGCATCACCGCCATAGGCGGCGACCAACATCAGGATCAGGCCACCTGCGGTTAGGACGAGTTCCGGCAGAACCGCCAGAAGGGAAGCGGAATCAATCATCAGTGCGCCTCCCCGTGCGCGGCGACTTCTTCGTGATGGCCCTCGCCCGCAGGCTTGGGTTCACCCATTTTGACATGGGAATCTCCTGCGGGAGCCGCAGGGGCGAGGCGCGCTTCGAGCGCGCGGATGTCCGCCCGCATCGGGGCCAGGAAGCTTTCGGGATAGACCCCCATCCACAGAACCGCCGCTGCGATCGGCGCCAGCAGCGCGATTTCGCGGGCCGACAGGTCCGGCATGGCCGCGGCATCGGCATGGACCTGATCGCCGTAGCAGATCCGACGATACAGGTAGAGCATGTAGGCCGCGCCCAGGATGATGCCCGTCGTGCATACCAGCGCCACCCAACTCGACGCCTGATACACACCCATCAGCGACAGGAATTCGCCGACAAAGTTGCTGGTCCCCGGCAGGCCGACCGCCGCCATGGTGAACAGCAGGAACAGGGTCGCATATTTCGGCATGTTGATCGCCAGGCCGCCGTAGCGGGCGATCTCGCGCGTATGCAGGCGATCATAGATGACGCCGACGCACAGGAACAGCGCGCCCGACACGAGCCCGTGGCCCAGCATCACCATCATCGCGCCCTCGATGCCGGCGGAATTGAAGGCGAACAGGCCGATGGTCACGATCGCCATATGCGCAACCGAGCTGTAGGCGATCAGCTTCTTCATGTCCGACTGCACCAGCGCGACGAGGCTGGTATAGACCACCGCCACCATCGAGAGGCCCCAGACCAGCCAGGCGAGCTGCGCGGAGGCTTCCGGGAACATCGGCAGCGAGAAGCGGATGAAGCCGTAGCCGCCCATCTTCAGCAGCACACCCGCCAGGATGACCGAACCGGCAGTCGGCGCCTGAACATGCGCGTCAGGCAACCAGGTGTGGACCGGCCACATCGGCATCTTCACCGCGAAGCTCGCGAAGAAGGCAAGGAACAGCCAGGTCTGGACATGCGGGTCGAAATTATAGGCCATCAGCGCCGGAATTTCGGTCGTCCCCGCCTCATGCACCATCCACATCATCGCGATCAGCATCAGCACCGATCCGAACAGCGTGTAGAGGAAGAATTTGTAGCTGGCGTAGATCCGGTCCGCGCCGCCCCAGATACCGATGATAAGGTACATGGGGATCAGGCCGGCTTCGAACATGATGTAGAAAAGATAGAGATCCTGCGCCGTGAAGACGCCGATCATCAGCACCTCCATGAACAGGAAGGCGGCCATATATTCGCCGACCCGCTTCTGGATGGCCTGCCAGCTGGCACCGATGCAGATCGGCATCAGGAATACGGTCAGCACGATCAGCATCAGCGCGATGCCGTCGATGCCCAGCGCCCAGGCAAAGCGGCCGAAGATCGGGTGAAATTCCTGGAACTGCCACTGAAGCGCGCCGCCGGACTGGTCGAAACCGGCCCATAGCACGATGCCCAGCACGAAGTCGGCCAGCGTCGCGATCAGGGCGATCCAGCGCGCGCTGTTGGCGCCCGCGAAGAGACAGGCGATGGCCCCCGCCATCGGCACTGCCATCATCAGGGAAAGGATGGGGAAGCCGTCCATTATCGTGTCATCGCCCAGGTTGCGGCCGCGGCGAGGCCAATCAGCATCACCAGCGCGTAGGTGTAGAGGTAGCCGGACTGAATCCGACGGGTGATCTTGTTGCCCTGCACGACCAGCGCGGCGAGGCCATTGGGCCCGAAGCGGTCGATGAAGCCGACGTCCCCGAACTTCCAGAAGAAGCGGCCGATGGCGAAGGCGGGCTTGACGAAGATGACGTTGTACAGCTCGTCAAAATACCATTTGTTGAGCAGGAACTTATACAGCGCGCCGAAGGTGGCAACGAAGCGTTGCGGCCAGTCGGTGTTCCGGATGTAGCTGAGCCATGCGATGATCAGGCCCAGGGCCATGACCGTGAACGGCCCGAACTTCACCCACAGAGGCACTTCGTGCGCCCCGTGCATCAGGTGGCTGTCGAAAGCGAGCGCCCCCTTCCAGAATTCGATGCCGCCTTCCGGACCGATGAACTGATCGTGGAAGAGGAAGCCCGCGAATACCGCGCCCATGCTCAGCACGATAAGCGGGATTAGCATGACCCAGGGGCTTTCATGCGGATGATAGCCGCCGGTTCCGGTCGGCAGCGCATGGGCATCGGCTTCGTGACCGTGCGGATCGTGGCCCGCATCTTCCTGCGCCGGCGCATTGTCATGTTCGGATCCGTGTCCGTGCGTGGCGTGACCGTCATGGCCATGCGCGTCATGAAGAGCGTGCTGGATATGCTCCGACGCGGCCCAGCGCGGCTTGCCGAAGAAGGTCAGGAAGACCAGGCGCCAGCTGTAGAAGCTGGTCAGCAATGCCGCGAACACACCGACGTAATAGGCTCCGATGCCCGATCCGCCGGAAGCGTATGCGGCTTCCAATATTCCGTCTTTCGAGAAGAAGCCGGCAAAACCGAACAGGGTCGTCGGAATGCCGACGCCGGTGATGGCCAGCGTGCCCAGCGTCATCGCCCAGAATGTGATGGGGATACTTTTGCGCAGCCCGCCATAATAGCGCATGTCCTGTTCATGGTGCATCGCATGGATGACCGAACCGGCCCCCAGGAACAGCAGCGCCTTGAAGAAAGCGTGGGTGAACAGGTGGAACATCGCCGCGCCATAGGCGCCGACGCCCGCCGCGAAGAACATGTAGCCCAGCTGCGAACAGGTGGAATAGGCAATGACGCGCTTGATGTCGTTCTGGACCGTGCCGATGGTAGCGGCGAACAGGCAGGTCGCCGCGCCGATAAAGGTCACGAAACCGAGCGCCGTCGGCGAGGTTTCGAACATCGGCGACAGGCGGCACACCATGAACACGCCTGCGGTGACCATCGTCGCCGCGTGGATCAGCGCCGACACAGGGGTCGGGCCTTCCATCGCATCGGGCAGCCACGTGTGAAGGCCAAGCTGCGCCGATTTGCCCATGGCGCCGACGAACAGCAGCAGGCAGAGCACAGTCATCGTGTCGAACCGGTGGCCCAGGAAGCCGATGGTCGATCCGGCCATGGAGGGTGCGGCGGCCAGAATTTCCGGGATCGAAATGGTGTTGAACACCAGATAGGTGCCGAAAATGCCCATCATGAAGCCAAGGTCGCCGACGCGGTTCACGACGAACGCCTTGATCGCGGCGGCATTGGCGGAAGGCTTGCGGAACCAGAAACCGATCAGAAGATAGGAGGCAAGACCCACGCCTTCCCAGCCGAAGAACATCTGAAGCAGATTGTTCGCCGTCACGAGCATCAGCATCGCGAAGGTGAAGAGCGACAGATAGGCGAAGAAGCGCGGCTGATCCGGCTCTTCGTCCATATAACCCCAGCTGTAGAGGTGAACCAGGCTCGAAACGCTGGTGATGACGACCAGCATGACCGCCGTCATCGTGTCGACGCGCAACGCCCACTGGGCATCGAAGCTGCCGCTTTCGATCCAGGTGAAGACCGGCTGCACATAGGCCTGCGCATCGCCCGCGACGAAGGGGATGAAGATCATCCAGCTCATCGCGCAGGCCGCGAACAGCGCGCCGGTGGTGACGATCTTGGCCGGCAACTTGCCGAGCGCCTTGTTGCCAAGGCCGGCGATGGCGGCAGCCAGCAGCGGAAGAAGGACGATAAGCTGGATCATGGCGTCAGGCTCAGCCCTTCATCCGGTTGACATCGTCGACGGCGATGGTGCCGCGACCACGGAAATAGATGACGAGGATGGCAAGGCCGATGGCCGCCTCACCCGCCGCGACGGTCAGCACGAACATGCTGAACACCTGGCCCACCAGATCGCCCAGGAAGGCGCTGAAGGCGACGAGGTTGATGTTCACGCTCAGAAGGATCAGCTCGATCGCCATCAGGATGATGATGACATTCTTGCGGTTGATAAAGATGCCCAGCACCCCCGTCACGAACAGGATGGCGCTGACCACCAGATAATGCTGAAGGCCGATCACAGCTCCACCCCCTGCCCGACGGGCTGATTGACGTTGCGCACCGCATCCTGCGGACGACGGCGGTTCTGCTTGGCGATATTCTGCGGCCGCACGCCGCCGCGGGCGCGATGGGTCAGGACGATCGCACCGATCATCGCGACCAGCAGAACGATGCCCGCCGCTTCGAACAGGAAGATGTAGCGCGTGTAGAGCAGCGCCCCGATCGCCTGGATATTCGTGAGTTCCGGATTCACCGGGCCGGCACGCTGCGCCAGTTCGATGGGGCCGGCGCTCCATATGCCGATGCCGAGCACGATTTCGGCCAGCAGCACGAGCGCAATCAGCAGCCCGAACGGCAGATAGTCAACGAACCCCGCCCGCAATTCGGCGAAATCGATGTCCAGCATCATGACCACGAACAGGAACAACACCGCGACCGCGCCGACATAGACGATGACGAGCAGCATCGCGATGAATTCGGCGCCCAGCAGGATCATGAGACCCGCCGCGTTGAAGAAGGCCAGGATCAGCCACAGGACCGAATGGACCGGGTTGCGCGACAGGATCGTCAGCGCGCCGCTGCACACCACCAATGTGGCGAACAGGTAGAAGGCGACAACATGAATCACTGGATCAAATTCCCCTTGGCGCGCGGCTTAACGATAGGGTGCATCGGCGGCAAGGTTCGCGGCGATCGCGCGTTCCCACTTGTCGCCATTCTCGAGAAGCTTGGCCTTGTCGTAGATCAGCTCCTCGCGGGTTTCGGTCGCGAACTCGAAATTCGGCCCTTCGACGATGGCGTCCACCGGACAGGCTTCCTGGCAGAAGCCGCAATAGATGCATTTGGTCATGTCGATGTCGTAGCGCGTGGTGCGGCGGCTGCCGTCGTCGCGCGGCTGCGCCTCGATGGTGATCGCCTGCGCCGGACAGATCGCCTCGCACAGCTTGCACGCGATGCAGCGCTCTTCCCCATTGGGATAGCGGCGCAGCGCGTGCTCCCCCCGAAAGCGCGGCGAGATCGGATTCTTCTCATAGGGATAGTTGATCGTCGCCTTGGGCTTGAAAAAATATTTCAAGGTCAGGGCGTGCGCCTTCACGAACTCCCAGAGGGTGAACGACTTGACGTAATAACCGAGGCTCATTGTGCGCCTCCATAGCGCGTCAGCATGAGGAAGCCCGACACCAGGAAGACGAACAGCAGCGAGGTCGGCAGGAATATTTTCCAGCCCAGCCGCATCAGCTGGTCATAGCGGTAACGGGGCACCGTCGCCTTCACCCAGGAGAAGACGAAGAAGAAGAACAGGATCTTGGCGAACAGCCAGAGGATGCCCGGCACCATGTAGAGCGGCGCCCAGTCGAACGGCGGCAGGTATCCGCCCCAGAACAGGATGGCGTTCAAAGCGCACATCAGGATGACGTTGGCATATTCGCCCAGCCAATAGAGCGCGAAGGCCATGGACGAATATTCGGTCTGGTAGCCCGCGACCAGTTCGCTCTCCGCTTCGGTCAGGTCGAAGGGTGCGCGCGCGGTTTCGGCCATCGCCGAGATCAGGAACATGATCGCCATCGGGAAGAGCAGCGGGTTGAACCCGTTGCCGTTGAGGAAGCCATAATAGCCCTTCTGGCTTTCCACGATCGTCGTCAGGTTGAAGCTTCCCGCCCACAGCACCACGGTGATCAGGATGAAGCCGATCGAGACTTCATAGCTGATCATCTGCGCGCTCGCGCGGATCGCGGAATAGAAGGGATATTTGGAGTTGGAGGCCCAGCCCGCCAGCACGATGCCATACACACCCAGCGAACTGATCGCGAGTATGTAGAGCAGGCCGACATTGATGTTGGCCAGCACCACGCCCACCTGGAAGGGCACGACGGCCCAGGCCATCAGCGCTACGGTGAAGGTGATGATCGGCGCGATCAGAAACAATGCCTTGTTCGCGGCCGACGGGACGATGGTTTCCTGCAACATGACCTTCAACCCGTCCGCGAAGGACTGGAGCAGGCCGAACGGGCCGACGACATTGGGACCGCGCCGCAGCGCCATCGCCGCCCAGATCTTGCGATCGGCATAGATGAGCATCGCCACGGCCAGCATGACCGGCAACGCGATCAGCAGGATACCGATGACGGTGGAAAGCAGCCAGGCAAGATCGTAGGGAACGCCGTGGTCGTTGAAAAAGGCGGTCATTCCGCGGCCTCCGCGAAGCTTTCACCATGGATCAGTTCGGCCGAGCATTGCTGCATCGTCGGGCTGGCGCGGCAGATCGCGTTGGTGAGGTAGAAATCCTTGATCGGCGAGCCGAACTCACCGCTGGCTCCGGTCGGGAGCGACGGCACGGACCAGCCATAATCGGCGATGCCCTCAACCCCCAGCGCCGGCACGGCGGCGACCATCTGCGTGCGCAGCGCGTCAAAGCTGTCGAACGGCAGGGTGGCACCCAGCACGTCCGACAAGGCACGCAGGATCGACCAGTCCTCGCGGGCGTCACCCGGCGCGAACACGGCCTTTTCCCCACGCTGCACCCGGCCTTCCAGATTGACGTAGGTCCCGGCTTTCTCGGCGTAGCTGGCGCCCGGCAGGATCACGTCCGCCGCATGCGCGCCCTTGTCGCCATGATGGCCGACATAGACCTTGAAGCTGCCGCCGAAGGCCGCATAGTCCACCTCGTCCGCACCCAGCGAGAAGAGCAGCTTCGGCGCGGCCTGCGCCATAGCCTTGATGCCGCCATCCATCGCATAGCCCAGCATCAGCCCGCCCATGCGCGCCGCCGCGAAATGCAGCAGATTATAGCCATTCCAGCCGTCCTTGATCAGGCCCAGCGTCTCGACCAGCGCCAGCGTGTCGCCATGCGCCCCGTCCTTGGCCAGCACGCCGCCACCCACGATCATCGCGGGCCGCTCCGCCTTGGCGAATGCGTCGACCACCGCCTTGGGCAGCTTGGCGAGCAGCGACGCGTCGTTGCCCAGCCATTCGACCTTGTAGGTCAGGTCGACTTCCGGACCGAGGCCAAAGACCTTCGCGCCCTTCTTGATCGCCTTGCGGATGCGGGTGTTCACCAGCGGCGCTTCCCAGCGCAGGTTGGTGCCGACCAGCAGGATCATGTCCGCCGTTTCCAGGTCGCCGAGCGGCGTGTTGAACACCACCGCAGACAGGCTCGACACGTCATAGGACAGGCCGGTCTGACGGCCTTCCAGCATCGTGCCGCCCAGCTTTTCGATCAGCAGCTTGCCGGCAAACATCGTTTCGCAATCGAGCAGGTCGCCCGCGATCGCCGCGACGCTACCGCCATGCTGCACGGCGGCGATCGCCTTGAACGCCTCTTCCCATGTCGCAGGAACCAGCTTGCCGTCCTTTCGAACGAACGGCTTGTCCAGCCGCTTGCGGACCAGACCGTCGACATTGTGACGCGTCTTGTCGCTCGCCCATTCCTCGTTCACGTCGTCATTGATGCGCGGTACGGCGCGCAGCACCTGGCGACCCCGGCTGTCGAGGCGGATGTTGGTGCCCACCGCGTCCATCACGTCGATCGCATGGGTCTTTTTCAATTCCCACGGACGCGCTTCGAACGCGTAAGGCTTTGCGGTCAGCGCGCCGACGGGGCACAGGTCCACCACATTGCCCGACAGCTCGCTCTTGGCGGCGTGTTCGAGATAGGTGGTGATCTGCATATTCTCGCCGCGATAGATGGCGCCGATTTCCGGCACGCCCGCGACTTCCTCGGCAAAGCGCACGCAGCGGGTGCACTGGATGCAGCGGGTCATCACCGTCTTGACGATGGGGCCCATATATTTTTCGGTGACGGCGCGCTTATTCTCTTCGTACCGGCTGCCGCCTCGACCATAGGCGACCGACTGGTCCTGCAAATCGCATTCGCCGCCCTGGTCGCAGATCGGACAATCAAGCGGGTGGTTGATGAGCAGAAACTCCATCACCCCTTCGCGCGCCTTCTTCACCATCTCGCTGTCGGTGCGGATTTCCTGCCCCTCGGCGGCGGGCAGCGCGCACGACGCCTGCGGCTTGGGCGGTCCGGGCTTCACCTCGACCAGGCACATGCGGCAATTGCCGGCGATGCTCAGCCGTTCATGGTAACAGAAACGCGGGATTTCCTTGCCGGCCATCTCGCACGCCTGGAGCACAGTGGCACCCGCCGGAACCTCAAGTTCTACGCCGTCTACTTTGACCTTGGGCATGGTTACTCCGCTGCCTCCATCATGGGGGCGCTACCCTTGTTCTCATGGATCCGTCGTTCGATTTCCGGGCGGAAATGGCGGATCAGGCCCTGGATCGGCCAGGCCGCCGCGTCGCCCAGCGCGCAGATGGTATGGCCTTCGACCTGCTTGGTCACCTGCTGCAGCATGTCGATTTCGCTGATGTCCGCCTCGCCGTTGCGCAGCCGTTCCATCACCCGCCACATCCAGCCCGTGCCTTCGCGGCACGGCGTGCACTGGCCGCAGCTTTCATGCTTGTAGAAATAGGAGAGACGCGAAATCGCGCGGACGATGTCGGTCGACTTGTCCATGACGATGACGGCGGCGGTGCCGAGGCCACTCCCAAGCGCGCGCAACCCGTCGAAATCCATCGGCGCGTCCATGATCTCCTTGGCGGGGACCAACGGCACCGAGGAACCGCCGGGGATTACCGCCAGCAGATTGTCCCACCCGCCCCTAATGCCGCCGCAATGGCGGTCGATCAGTTCGCGGAACGGGATCGACATGCTTTCCTCGACCACGCACGGCTTGTTCACATGGCCGCTGATCTGGAACAGCTTGGTGCCGCGATTATTCTCGCGCCCGAAACCGTTGAACCACGCCGCCCCGCGCCGCAGGATGGTCGGCGAAACCGCGATGGATTCCACATTGTTGACCGTGGTCGGGCAGCCATAAAGCCCCGCCCCCGCCGGGAAAGGCGGCTTCAGGCGCGGCTGGCCCTTCTTGCCCTCCAGGCTCTCGATCTGCGCGGTTTCCTCGCCGCAGATATAGGCGCCCGCGCCGCGATGGACGAACACGTCGAAATCATAACCGGAACCACAAGCGTTCTTGCCGATGAAGCCCTTTTCATAGGCCTGCTCAACGGCGGCGAACAACACCTTGGCTTCGTAAATGAACTCGCCGCGAATATAGATATAGGCGGCGCGCGCGCGCATCGCGAAACCGGCGATCAACGCCCCTTCGATCAGCTTGTGCGGATCGTGGCGGATGATCTCGCGGTCCTTGCACGAACCCGGCTCGGATTCGTCGGCGTTGATGACCAGGAAGCTGGGACGGCCGTCCTTGCTTTCCTTGGGCATGAAGCTCCACTTCATGCCGGTCGGGAAGCCCGCGCCGCCGCGGCCGCGCAGGTTCGACGCCTTGATGATGTCGATGATTGCGTCCTGGCCGATTTCCAGCAGCTTCTTGGTATTGTCCCAATCGCCGCGCTTCATCGCCGCGTCGATGCCCCAGTCCTGGAAGCCATAGACATTGGTGAAGATGCGATCCTTGTCCTCCAGCGGACCCACGAAGGGCGGCGGGGCGGGCGGAGCGGTTTCATCAGCCATCAGCGGCTCTTTCCGATCAGTTTTTCAGCAACGAAATAGATGAGCACGGCGACCGCCAGCCCGAGAACCAGCCCCAGCACCGCGCCGATGATTTTCAGCGCGACGATGAAGACGATGATCGCCAGGATGATGGAGATGAGCGCGCTCATGCGGCAGAGGTCCCCCACTGCCCGCGATAGTCGTGATTTTCGCCGACCATGTCGGCAAGGCTGGTCGGACCGCCTTCGGGGCAGCTCGTCTGCCGCTCGATTTGCGGGCCGATCTTCGGCTGCTTGCCGGCGGCCAGATCGTCCAGCACCGCCGTCATGCTGTCATAGGTCAAGTCTTCGAAATTATCGTCGTTGATCTGGACCATCGGCGCGTTGGCGCAGGCGCCCAGGCACTCGACCTCGGTCAGCGTGAACAGGCCGTCGGGCGTGGTCGCGCCCTTCACCAGCCCCTTGTTCTTGCAGGCCGCGAACACATCGTCGGAACCGCGCAACATGCAGGGCGTCGTGCCGCACACCTGCACATGATAGCGGCCGACCGGCGCGAGGTTGTACATGGTGTAGAAGGTCGCGACCTCATAGACGCGCATGTACGGCATATCGAGCTGACGCCCGATATATTCCATCACCGGCACGGGCAGCCATCCCTGCGTCTGCGTCTCCGCGCCAACCTGCCGCTGGGCAAGGTCGAGCAGCGGCATCACCGCCGACTGCTGCCGGCCAGCGGGATAGCGGGCGATGATCTTCTCCGCCTGAGCGGCGTTCTCCGCCGTCCACGCAAACGCGCCCCAGCGCGCGCGGGTCTCGGCTTCGTCGGGGATATGGGGTGCGTCAGCCATTATTTGCCCACATAAGCTTTATACATTTCATCAAATGTTGCGTAGGAAATACGCACCGACGAAACACCTCGACCGTTGGTCGAAATGCCTAAAATTGATGCACCGGCACCCCGCGCAACTTGCGAACGGCACGAAGCAAAATATTTTTCATACACGCAAATATAGGATTTCGGCCGCTTTATGCGCTTATCAACGAGCGCAATCTGGTTAGCGGTAACTGTCCGCCCCTCAGTTGTAGCCAACTCCATGTTTTCTGTGCCCGCAGATGGATTCCGACGGAAAACGGCTACTTGCACATCAGGCGCTAGGGCGCTTTCAATATCTGCTCGCTTTCCCGCAGTTATTGCACTGATGAAGAGATCGACCGCAGCACGATCCATGCCAACTGAGCCTCCTGTTGGAGGCGGCGGAGGCACACGCACGGGTTGAGCGGCGGCACCCGACCCGATTAGAAATATCGGGATCAAAAGGAGCGATAACCTCTTCACCGGTCACACTCCCAGAACATTCCTCCCCTGGAAGGGGAGGTGGCAGGCGAAGCCTGACGGAGGGGTGTCATACTATCGAGAGGGCGATACCCCTCCACCACCAGCAAGCTGGCGGTCCCCCTCCCCCTATGGGGGAGGATGAAATTGGTGACAACCACGCTCACCGGTCACACTCCCCGAACACGATGTCCATCGCGCCCAGCACGGCGGTCACGTCGGCGAGCATATGGCCCTTCAACTGGAAATCCATTGACTGAAGGTGCGAGAAGGCCGTGGGCCTGATCTTGCAGCGATAGGGCTTGTTGCTGCCGTCCGCGACCAGATAGACGCCGAATTCGCCCTTGGGGCTTTCGGTCGCGACATAGACTTCGCCGGCGGGCACATGAAAGCCCTCGGTATAGAGCTTGAAGTGGTGGATCAGCGCCTCCATCGATCGCTTCATTTCGCCGCGCTTGGGCGGCACCACCTTGCGGTCGAAGCTGGCGATCGGCCCTTCGGGCATGTCGTTCAGGCACTGCTTCATGATCCGCGCGGACTGGCGCACTTCCTCGACGCGCACCATGAAGCGGTCGTAGCAGTCGAACTGCGTGCCGACCGGAACGTCGAACTCCATCCGGTCATAGACGTCATAGGGCTGCGACTTGCGGATGTCCCAAGGAATACCCGACCCGCGGATCATCGGGCCGGAAAAGCCCCATTTCAGCGCGTCTTCCTTGCTGACGATGGCGATGTCGACATTGCGCTGCTTGAAGATGCGGTTGTCGGCCACCAGCGAAATCGCGTCCTCGAACAGCCTTGGC
This sequence comes from Sphingobium sp. OAS761, assembly GCF_024168485.1. Taxonomy (GTDB): domain Bacteria; phylum Pseudomonadota; class Alphaproteobacteria; order Sphingomonadales; family Sphingomonadaceae; genus Sphingobium. The sequence continues at coordinate 99,057 of NZ_JALJVY010000011.1, read as the reverse complement.
AGCCGCGTGTCGAGCCAGTCGGCAATGTCGGTCAGCAGTTTCAGCGGCACGTCCTGATGCACGCCGCCCGGCCGGAAATAGGCCGAGTGCATCCGCGCGCCCGACGCCCGCTCGAAGAAGTTGAGGCAATCCTCGCGAATCTCGAACAGCCACAGGTTCGGCGTCATCGCGCCCACGTCCATCACATGCGAACCCAGGTTCAGCATGTGGTTGCAGATGCGGGTCAGCTCCGCGAAGAACACGCGCAGATATTGCGCGCGCAGCGGCACTTCCAGGTTCAGCAGCTTTTCGACCGCCAGCACATAGCTGTGCTCCATGCCAAGCGGCGAGCAATAGTCGAGCCGGTCGAAATAGGGCAGCGCCTGAAGATAGGTCTTATATTCGATCAGCTTCTCGGTGCCGCGATGGAGCAGGCCGACATGCGGGTCGCAGCGCTCGACGATCTCGCCGTCCAGCTCCATGACCAAGCGCAGCACGCCGTGCGCCGCGGGATGCTGCGGACCGAAGTTGATCGTGTAGTTCTGGATTTCCGTGTCGCCCAGCGTCGGGTCGTCGGCGTTGATCGTGTGATCCAGCTTTTCCATATAGTCGGACATCAGGCCTTGTCCTCCGGCTTGGCGGCGCCCTTGCCCTGGTCGGTCTGGGCAGCCGGCTTCGAGGGCGCATCCGCCGATTTTTCCGCAGCCTTCGTGTTCGCCGGCTCGCCCGCCCCGGTCTCCGACTTCTTCCCGGTGGTCTTGGGCACGGGCGCGGCGGCGGGCGCCGGCGCACCGGGAGCCTCGCCATGCGCCTTCTCGTCGCCGGGCAATATATACTCCGCCCCTTCCCACGGGCTCATGAAGTCGAAGCTGCGGAAATCCTGGGCGAGTTTCACCGGCTCATAGACGACCCGCTTGTCCTCTTCCGAATAGCGCAGCTCGACATAGCCGGTCAGCGGGAAGTCCTTGCGCTGCGGATGCCCCTTGAAACCATAGTCGGTCAGGATGCGGCGCAGGTCGGTGTTGCCGTCGAACACCACGCCATACATGTCGAACACCTCGCGCTCCAGCCAGCCGGCAACCGGCCAGATATGCGTGACGGTGGGAACGGCGTGATCCTCGTCCGTGGTCACCTTAACGCGGATGCGATGGTTCCGCGTGACGCTCAGCAGGTGATAGCAAATCTCGAACCGTTCGGGACGGTCGGGATAGTCGACACCGGCGATTTCCATGAGCTGCTGATAATGCGCGCCGTCGCACAGCAGGGTCATGGCATTTGCCAGTTCCCCGCGCACGACAGTGAAGCTCAGTTCGTCGGCATGATCGACGGTTTCGACCAGCATCGGGCCGAGCAGGCCGGCGATCTCTCCGACGATCCCGTCGATGGTCGCGATCCTGGGTGCGGAATGGCCCATATCAGCGCTCGATCGTCCCGACGCGGCGAATCTTCCGCTGCAACTGCATCACCCCATACAACAGCGCCTCGGCGGTCGGCGGACAACCGGGCACATAGATGTCGACCGGCACGATGCGATCGCATCCGCGCACCACCGAATAGCTGTAATGATAATAGCCGCCGCCATTCGCGCAGCTACCCATCGAAATCACATATTTCGGGTTGGACATCTGGTCATAGACCTTGCGCAGCGCGGGCGCCATCTTGTTGCACAGCGTGCCCGCCACGATCATCACGTCCGACTGGCGCGGCGATGCGCGCGGGGCGGCGCCAAAGCGCTCCATGTCATAACGCGGCATGTTGACGTGGATCATTTCCACAGCGCAGCAGGCAAGGCCAAAGGTCATCCACCACAGCGACCCGGTACGCGCCCAGTGAAACAGCTCCTCGGTCGATGTGACGAGGAAGCCCTTGTCATTCACCTCTGCATTCAGAGAGTCGAAGAAGTTCTGGTCGGGCTGGGTCCCCACGGGCGGCAGGGTGCCGGGCGCGGGCCGCTCAAGTTCTACTCCCAATCGAGTGCTCCCTTCTTCCACGCATAGACGAGGCCGAGCACCAGCTCCGCTATGAAGATCATCATCGTCGCCCAGCCGGCCCAGCCGATCTGGTCAAGGCTCACTGCCCACGGAAAGAGGAACGCCGCTTCCAGATCGAAGATGATGAACAGGATCGCAACGAGGTAGAAGCGCACATCAAACTGGCTGCGCGGCTCTTCAAAGGCGGGAAAGCCGCATTCATATTCGCTGAGCTTGGCCGGGTCGGGCTGATGCGCTCCGGTCAGACGACCGACCAGCATGGGCAGGAAAACGAAGGCGCCCGAAAGCAGCAAGGCGATCCCGAGAAAGATGAGGATCGGCAGATATTGGCTAAGATCGACCAACGGATTCCCCTGGGCGAAAAGGTTGTGGGCGCGCTTTAGGCCTGCTGCATATGCGAAGCAAGGGGCCAAGGGCATGAGAATGAATCGCAACAAGGCCAAGCCGCTGAACTGCTTGGCCTTGTTGCGCCTTATCGCAGCGCGCCCGCTACCAGCTTGTGCAGTTTCGAATGGATCGCGTCATTGCCCGCGATCACCTCGCGGCGGTCGATCATCTGGTCGCCGCCCCGGAAATCGCTGACGAAACCGCCCGCCTCGCGGACCAGCAGCATGCCCGCCGCGACGTCCCACGGCTGGAGTCCACTTTCCCAGAAACCGTCATAGCGCCCCGAAGCGACATGGGCGAGATCGAGCGAGGCGGCGCCGAAGCGGCGCAGGCCTGCGACCGAAGGCGCCACGGCGCCGAAAATGCGCGTCCACTGCGCCATGTCGCCATGGCCCATGAACGGTATGCCGGTCGCAATCAGGCAATCGCCCAGATCGCGGCGCGCCGACACGCGCAGCCGCTGGTCGTGCCGCCATGCCCCCCGGCTCTTTTCCGCCCAATAGCTCTCATCGGTGACGGGCTGATAGACGAGCCCGGTCGTCACTTCGCGCTTGTTGCCTCCATAAAGCGGCTCCTCGACCGCGATGGAAATGGCGAAATGCGGAATGCCGTGCAGGAAGTTGGTGGTGCCATCGAGCGGATCGATGATCCAGCGCGGCTTGGTCGGGTCCCCGGCAATCTCGCCGCCTTCTTCCAGCAGGAATCCCCAGTCGGGCCGGGCCTTCTGCAACTCCTCCACCAGCGTGCGTTCGGCCTGATGGTCGGCCTTGGACACGAAGTCCGCCGGTCCCTTGCGGCTGACCTGGAGATGTTCGACCTCGCCGAAGTCGCGACGAAGCTTGCTGCCCGCCTTTCGCGCGGCGCGCTCCATGACGGTGAGAAGGCCGGAATGCGATACCATTATACTTGTCTCCCTTCTCCTGGATGGAGAAGATGTGTGGGGTTCAACGGCTGCTTGGCTGCTGCGGCGGACCGGATTTGGGCGGAGTCTTGGACGGTGCCTGCCCATCCTCTCCGGGACGCAGGCCGCATACACCCGCCATTACGGTCAGCACCTTGTTCGGGTCTTTGGGATCGAGCTTGTTGCCCGCCAGCACCTTGGACGTCGCGTCGCTGATCTTGCCGAACGGATTTTCGTAAAGGCACACGAACAGCACGTTCTTTATCGGCTGATCGATTTCCTTCGATTGGAGAGCGCCCATCAACACCTTGAGATGGAAAGCGCCGGCATCCAGTTCCGCCTTTGACGGCGCGGCAGGCTCGGCCGCCAGGGCGGCCTGACCGATGGCCAAGGCGGCGAGCGTCGCCGCCAGCGGAAGCGCGAGCCGCCCGAGCATCAGTCCGCGCGCTTCACATATTCGCGTTCGTACACGTCGACGATGATGCGCGTGCCCGTAACGATATGCGGCGGCACCATCACCCGGACGCCATTGTCGAGAATCGCCGGCTTGTAGCTGGCCGAGGCTGTCTGCCCCTTCACCACCGCGTCGGCCTCCACCACGGTCGCCTCTACCGTTTCGGGAAGCTGGACGCTGATCGGGCGTTCCTCGTACATTTCCAGCATGACCATCATCCCGTCCTGAAGGAACGCAGCGGCGTCGCCGACCAGGTCCATCGGCAGATTGATCTGCTCATAGGTTTCGGTATCCATGAACACCAGCATGTCGCCTTCGGCGTAGAGATACTGGAAATCCTTGGTGTCGAGGCGGATGCGCTCCACGGTTTCGGCCGACCGGAAACGCACATTGTTCTTGCGGCCGTCGATCAGGTTTTTCAGTTCCACCTGCATATAGGCACCGCCCTTGCCGGGCTGGGTGTGCTGAATCTTCACGGCGCGCCACAGGCTGCCGTCATATTCGATGTTGTTGCCGGGACGAATCTCGACGCCGCTGATCTTCATGGGAAGAGCCTGCCTATATGTCTGATAGTGGAAAAGAGCCGACCTCTGCGAGGTTGGCGCGCCTTTACAGCCGGATCGGCCGAAGAGCAAGAGGGGCCGCCCGACCGCTTCGCCTCAGCGGCGGGTCAGCAGCGGATAGGGATTGACCGGGCGTCCCGCGTACCAGGGATCGTCCGGGCGCACGACATGCACCGCGAAATGCAGATGGGGGGCGGCCGGATCGGCATTGCCGGTACTGCCCACCGTCGCGATTTGCTGGCCCTTGCGCACCGAAATGCCTTCCCGCACGCCGGGCGCGTAGCCGTCCAGATGCGCATAATAGAGGAGCAGGCGTCCGCCATCCGCCCGCTGGTACAGCGTGCGCCCGCCCGCGTCGCTCCAGAAGAGCTTTTCCACCGGGCCGTCCGCTGCGGCCAGCACTGCCCTGCCCCGCTCCGCCATGATATCGATGGCATCATGCGGGCGTCCGCCATGGTCGCGCGCCTGCGCAAAGGTGTCGACGAGAGCCGACGCGGCGACACCCGAAACTGGAATGAGCAGAGGCCCCGTGTTTGAAGGACTAGGCATCGGGACGGAGGCAGGCGATGGCGGCGCTGAGGCCATGGGTTCGCGCTCCGACCGATCGGGCGGAACGATCCGCACGCAGGCGCGAAGAAACACGGCACAAAGCAGGATCGTTATCGCGGCCCCACCCCATAGCCGCGCCCTGTTCATGCCTGGAATGTCGCCTTCACCCCGCTCCTGACCATCTGAGCAAGGCGGACCGCATCCCAATTGGTAAGGCGTATACACCCATGGCTTTCGGTACGGCCGATCGTTTGCGGCTCGGGCGTGCCGTGAATGCCGTAATGCTCCTTGGACAGGTCGATCCAGACAACGCCGACAGGGCCGTTGGGGCCTGGCCGCAACATCGCTTTCTGGTCCTTGGACGACGCATCCCAGAACAGGTCGGGATTATAGTGGAAATCGGGATTGCGGCTGACGCCCCGGATTGTCCATTCGCCCATCGGCAAGGGATCATGCTGCGATCCCGTTGTGACCGGAAACTGGGCGATCAGCTTGCTCTGGGCATCATATACTTTGAGCAACCCCTCGGACTTGTCGACGACCAGATGATCGGCCTGCGGCTGATCCTTTGCTACGCCCAGATTGGCCAGGGTCTGACCCCATCCGCGCTCGTCCCCTTCAATATCGGCGACCGGCTGGTTGCCGATCGCCGGAACGCGGACAACGGTGCCGGCGCCCGTCTTCGTCCCCGACGGGTTGATCGACAATAATGTTTCGGGCGTCGTGTGAAAACGCTCGGCCAGTTTTTCGAGCAGATTGCGGTATGTTAGCGCCGGCAGCTTCGCCTGCTCGTTCAATCCCCTGGGAATATCGAAGAAGGGACCGCGCGCGAAATCCGCGGGGATGCGCACCAGCCATGTGGTCGGCCGCGCTTCCCCCTCCAGCAATGCGTTCATTGTCCTGGCGTCATATTCGCCTGTCACCGGCAAATCATGTGCCTGCTTGAAAGCCGCGCAGCGCCGCCTTGAAGCTCATGCCGTCCTTGCCATCGAGCACGCCGGGAGAAAAGCCCCACCGGTCCAGAGCGACCTGCGCCTGCAATATCCGGTTGGCCTGCCAGGCAGTCTGTTCCGGCACGATCTCGAAATCGTCCGCCTTTGCGCTCGTTACGGTCGTTGGCACCCGCTCGGCGGATCGCGCCGCATTTGCCTGTTCGGACTCGTTGGCATCCGTAACGGTCACGTGACATGCGCTGCACAGCAGCACCGGCAAAAGTAGATAGTTTCGCAAGCAACGTCCTTCCTCTCAGGCGGGAGAAACGCACAGGTCGCGGGAAAGCTGCGTCGCCTGGACGCGTGCGCGCTTTCGCCGGCTCGCCCAGCCCTTGCCCGCCGTCGCCGACGCGACCGGCCGTCCGTTCATACTGGTACGGGGGCGTGATGAAGAAGGAACGCGCCAGCAGCGCAAACGTTGATGACATATGACCGAACGCACGCTCATCGAACGCCTGGCACGCCATTTCGCGGCGAACGATCCCGAATCCTGGCCCCAGCACGCGGACGAGGCCGCAAGCGTGCTTGCGATGCTGAAAGAGCCCGATGATGCGATGCGCGCAGCCGGAGATGGACAGGTGTGGCGCGCAATGATCGATGCGGCCTTGCGCGAGCGGTGGCAGGTCGTGCCGTCCGGCGGCGCCGACCCTTCACATCACGGTACGGATGAAGAAGGCGAAATGCCGCTGGCGCGGTCGGCGGTTGGTCACGATCGCGCAGACTGGGTCCATATTCACCCCGACAAGGAGGGCACATCATGAAGGGATTGCTGAAACTGGCCATCGTGACCGGCCTGGGCGCGTTCGCCGTCAAGGGTTGGCGCAACTGGATGGGTCCAAGCGACGCGGAAGATGACCGCGGCCCGGCCGGATCGTCAGGGGTCGTCCGCGATGCGGGCCCGCAACATGGTATCGACCGCAAGGATTGGGACGTTGTCGACGAACAATCGGACGAATCCTTCCCGGCAAGCGATCCTCCGGGCAATTACTGACCGGACACACGACCGATTGCCCCTGCGCGCCGCCCCGCTTATGAGGCGCAACAAGGGCGTCCTGGCGGGCGTCGGTAACGGGGAATTCTGACATGCCTTCCGGTCTGATCGCGCTGCTCGACGATGTTGCGGGCATCGCCAAGCTGGCCGCCGCCTCGCTGGACGACGTGGCCGGCGCGGCGGGCAAGGCCGGGACGAAAGCGGCCGGAGTCGTGATCGACGACGCGGCCGTGACGCCCAATTATGTCATGGGCCTGACGCCGGACCGCGAATTGCCGATCATCTGGCAGATCGCGAAGGGCTCGCTCCGCAACAAGCTTCTCTTCCTGCTTCCCGCCGCACTTCTCATGAGCGCGTTCGCGCCCTGGCTGCTACCTCCGCTGTTGATGGCAGGCGGGGCTTTCCTGTGCTTCGAGGCAGTCGAAAAACTGATGGAGGCGCTCGCAGGCGGGCATGACCTTGCCCGCGAAGCCGTCGTCACCCACAGTTCCGCCGAAATGGAACAGCAGAAAGTGTCGAGCGCGGTGCGCACAGACTTCATCCTGTCGGGTGAGATCATGGCCATTTCGCTCGGCGCGGTTGCCGCCGAACCGATATGGGAACAGGCCATTATACTGGTTGTCGTGGCGATCCTGATTACGGCCGGCGTCTATGGCGTCGTCGGCTTCATCGTGAAGATGGACGACATCGGACTACATCTGGCGCAGCGCGCCTCGGCCGCGACCCGCCTATTCGGGCGCGGGCTGGTAAAAGCGATGCCGGTTGTCATGTCCATATTGGGTGTGGTCGGGACCGCGGCAATGCTGTGGGTCGGCGGGGGCCTGATCGTTCATGGCCTGCACGAATTCCATTTCGACCTGATCCCCGGCACGATCGACCATCTGGCCGAATCCGCCGCCCATGCGCTGCCCGCCATCGGTGGTGCGGTCGCTTGGGTCATCACGGCGATCGGCGGCGCTGTCATCGGGCTGGTCGTGGGCGCGATCATCGTCGGCGCGCTTCACCTCGTACCGCGTCGGCACTAAGGACCGCCCTGATGTCCCTCTGGCGGCGCGAAGCCGGCGCGCTGATCGCGCTCGCCCTGCCGATGATCGCGGGCAATATCGCCTGGGCGGCGATCGCTGCCACCGACCTGCTGCTGCTCGGCCGCCGGGGCGCGGAAAGCGTCGCGGCGGGCGCGCTGGCCATCAACCTGTTCAACGCCTTGCTGATTTTCGGCATGGGCCTGGTCACCGCTGCGTCTCCGCTGATCGCGACGGAACGCGGCCGCCGCCCCCACTCGATTCGCGACGTGCGTCGAACAGTCCACCAGACCCTTCGCGCCGCGCTGTTGTTCGTCATTCCGGCCTGGGCGGTGCTGTGGCAGTGCGAAAACATCCTGCTGACCATGGGCCAGTTGCCCGATCTGGCGCGGGAAGCCGGACGGCTGATGCACGGCTTGCAATGGGCGCTGCTGCCCTTCCTCGGCTTCACGACCTTGCGCAACTTCATCGGCGCGCTGGAGCGTCCCTTCTGGGGTCTGGTGATCATGCTGGCCGCGATTCCGGTGAATGTCGTGGCCGGATGGGCGCTGATCTTCGGGCATCTGGGCGCGCCGGCGCTGGGCCTGCTGGGCGCCGGACTGGCCAGCACCTTGTCGTCCAGCTTCCTGTTCGCCGGATTGCTGGCCGTCATCCTGATCGACCGGCGCTTTCGCCGTTTTCGGTTGATGGGCCGCTTCTGGCGCAGCGACCGGGACCGCCATCGACAGGTGTGGGCGCTGGGCCTGCCGATCGCGATCACCCTGGGCTTCGAAACGAGCGTATTCAATGCCTCGGCCTTCCTGATGGGCCTGATCGGTCGGGACGCGCTGGCAGCCCATGCGGTCGCGATACAGATTGCGGCACTCATGTTCATGGTACCCATGGGCATCGGCCAGGCCGCGACGGTACGCGTCGGCATCGCCTATGGCCGCCGCGATCATGCCGCCATCGGTCGCGCCGGCTGGCTAGCGCTGATGATCGGCACGGGATTCGCCGCCTGTGCGGCGGCGCTGTTGCTGCTCGCGCCGCGGATGCTGGTTTCCGCCTTTTTCGATACTGCCGACCCGGCCAACGGCCGGACCGCCGCGCTTGCCATCGGTTTTCTGGCTATAGCGGCTCTTTTCCAGCTCGCCGACGCGGCGCAGGCGGTTGGCGCAGGTGTCCTCCGCGGGGTGCAGGACACAACCATGCCCATGATCTTCGCCCTCGCCGGTTATTGGGTCGTCGGTATCGGCGTCGGCACGCTGCTCGCCTTCCCGCTCCACCTTGCCGGGCTTGGCATCTGGCTGGGGCTTGCCTGCGGTCTGGGGGTCGTGGCGCTCCTGCTGGTCGCGCGGTGGAGCCTGCGCGCGCGGCTGGGCCTGCTTCCCTAGCCGAACGGTTCGTCCCGGCTGTTGCACGACAGGAAATGGTGCGGCGCACAAAGCAATTGAAAGAATCACGCAAATCGGTCAGGGAGTGCCAATCATGCAAGCTCCGACCGAGATTTTTGAAGCGATCGCGCTCCAGAAGTGCCTGAAGGTGACCTACAACAAGATGGTCGTCACCCTGGCCCCGCACATCCTCTACACCCGTCATGACGAGATGTTCATCGATGCGGTGACCGTCGATCGCGACGGCCGACCGCCGCGCGAACTGAAGCTCGGCACATTCAAGCTGGCCGGACTGTCCGATCTTCAGATCGTCGATGAGGCGTTCGAGGCGATGTACGGCCTCTACAACGGCGACGACGACAAATATAAGGGCGTGACCCTGTTCGCGGTCCAGCCCGAAAGCGCGGCAGCCTGATGCCGGCGCCGGGGCTCCCGCCCCGGCTGCGCTTCATTTCTTGAGCCGGTATCCCGAACGGAACACCCAGCCGATGATGCCGAGGCAGACCGCCAGCATCGCCGCGATGAACAACAGGCTGAACTCTATCGCCACGTCCCCGCGGCCGAAGAAGGTCCAGCGGAAACCCGAGATCAGGTAGACAATCGGGTTGAACAGCGTGACCGTGCGCCATGGCTCGGCCAGCATGTGCACCGAATAGAAGGCGCCGCCAAGAAACGTCATGGGCATTATCAGCAGCAGCGGGATCACCTGTAACTGCTCGAAACTCTGCGCCCATATGCCCAGGATGAAACCGAACAGGCAGAAACTGACCGCGATCAGTACCATGAATCCCGCCATGGCGAACGGATGCGCGACGGGCAGATCGACGAACAGATGGGCGGTGACGAAGATGATCGTGCCGACGATCAGCGATTTCGTCGCCGCCGCGCCGACATAGGCGATGATGGTTTCGGTCGCAGACACCGGCGCCGACAGCAGTTCGTAGATCGTCCCGGTGAATTTGGGCATATAGATGCCGAAACTGGCGTTGAAGATGCTTTCCGTGAACATCGACATCATGATGAGGCCCGGCACGATGAAGGCGGCATAGGGAATGCCGTCCACTTCGGTCATGCGCGATCCGATCGCACCGCCGAACACCACGAAATAGAGCGACGTGGTGATGACTGGCACCAGCAGGCCGGTCAGCAGGGTGCGACCGAAACGATGCAGTTCGAACTTGTAGATGGACGCGATGGCGTGAAAATTGCGGAGGCTCATGCGGCCTTCTCCTGATGCACCAGGCTCACGAAAATATCCTCCAGGCTGCTCTGGCGGGTGTTGAGATCCTTGTAGCCGATGCCAAGGTCACCCAGTCTCCGCAACAGAGACGACACGCCGGTCCGTTCCGCCTGGGTATCGAAGACATAGTCGATCTGCTGGCCGTCGGCGCCCAGCGCGACGTCCCATTCCGCCAGTTCGGGCGGAAGGGCGGCAATCGGTTCGGCCAGCAGCACGCTCAGCGTCTTCTTGCCAAGCTTTTTCATGAGGGCGGTCTTTTCCTCGACCAGCATCAATTCGCCCTTGTTGATCACGCCCACCCGGTCGGCCATTTCTTCGGCCTCCTCGATATAATGGGTGGTCAGGATGATGGTGACGCCGGTCTTGCGCAATTCGCCGATCAGCTTCCACATGTCCCGGCGCAGTTCCACGTCGACGCCGGCGGTCGGTTCGTCCAGGAACAGGACGCGCGGTTCATGGCTCAAGGCCTTGGCGATCATGACGCGCCGCTTCATGCCGCCCGACAGTTCGAGTATCTTGTTGTGCCGCTTGTCCCAGAGCGACAGGTCGCGAAGAATCTTTTCGACATGGGCGTCGTCGCGCGGCTTTCCGAAAAGGCCGCGGCTGAAGTTCACAGTGTCGATGACGCGCTCGAACTGATCGGTGCTCAATTCCTGCGGCACGAGGCCGATGGCGCTGCGGGCGCCGCGATAGTCGCGAATGATGTCATGCCCCGCGACAACGACCGCACCGCCCGTGGGCCGCGCAATCCCGCAGATGATCGAGATCATGGTCGTCTTGCCTGCCCCGTTGGGACCGAGCAGAGCGAAAATCTCGCCTTCTTCGATGGTCAGGTCGATGCCCTTGAGCGCCTCGAAACCGGAGGCGTAACGTTTTGTCAGACCTTCAATGCGGATGATCGATGCCATGAACGGCCTTGCCCCTTTTTGCGTTGCGGCAAACATAGGGGAGCGAATGACCGATACAAGCTATTCGCCGCGCCGGACGAAGCGGAACACCGTCGCGGGCGGGAAATTGCGCACCGTCTGACCGACCCGCACCACATCCAGATCCAGCCAGTCCAGTATGTCGCGGCTGACCGGCGGTCGCATGGAATAGGTGAATTGTACGAAGCTACCGCCGGGCCGAAGCATCCGGAAGGCTTCGGTCAATATGTCCACATGCATATGCCGATCCATTGCCAGCAAAGGCAGGCCGCTGACCACGGTCTGATATTCGCCAGGTTCCCCGGCGGTCGCGGTCGATACGATCTGGGCCGGCGTCTCCAGCACCGAAACATGCGGAAAATGGCGGCGCAGGCCGCGCGCGAAGGACGGGTTGATCTCGACCACTTCCAGCCTTTCGGGCGGAAGGCCGGTTGCCAATATGGCGCGGGTGAACACGCCGGTCCCGCCGCCCAGTTCAAGAACCCGGCCGTCCTGCGGATCGATCTGTCGCACCATCAGGCGGGCGAGATAGCGGCTGGAAGGGACTACCGACGCGGTCTGGCGCGGCTTTTTCAGCCAGGCGCCCAGAAAATCGATATATTCGGTGGCACGGGCGCGAAACTCACTGCGGGGCAGAGCTACTGCCCGGCTGCGCTTGGGCTTAGGCTGCATGGGCAAAGGGCGACCGCTTCATATCCATTGCGACTCCCTTAGCGGCGTCGGGAAGCCGCGTCGATTGACTTTGACATGCAAACCGGGCCGGGCCGCAAGTTCGCACCGCCCCCGTCTCAATTCATCGACAGGATCATGTTGCGGACCTGCGGATAGACCTGCTTTTCCCATTTGCTGCCGGAAAAGACACCATAATGGCCCACGCCCGGTTGCAGATGGTGGCGCTTGAGATGCGGGCGCAAGCCGCTGCACAGATGATGCGCGGCCGCAGTCTGGCCCACCGCGCAGACATCGTCCTTTTCCCCCTCTACGGTGAGCAGCGCGGTCTTGCGGATCAGGCCGGGATCGACCTTGCGCTCGCGGTGCATCAATTCACCCTTGGCCAGCAAGGTGCGCTGGAACACCATGTCGACGGTTTCCAGGTAGAATTCCTTGGTCATGTCGAGGACGGCGAAATATTCCTCGTAGAAATCCTTTATCCGCTGCGCTTCGACGTCCTTTCCGTCCGCCAGGAGCTGATACAGCTCGCGGTGCTGCGCCCCATGGCGCTCCAGGTTCATCGACATGAAGGCGGAAAGCTGAAGAAAGCCGGGATAGACTTCCCGCCCGCGCCCGGCATAGCGAAAGGGGACGACGGAGATCAGGTTCTTTTCAAACCAGTCGATCGGCTTTTCATTGGCAAGGTCGTTGACGACCGTCGGCGACACGCGCGTGTCGATCGGACCGCCCATCAGCGTCATTGATCGGGGGGTCGACGGATCCTTGTCCTCCGACATCAGCGCAACGGCGGCCAGCGCGGGCACGCAGGGCTGGCACACGGACAGCAGGTGTGCGCCCGGCCCCAGTTCCTGGAAAAAGTGGATCACATAATCCACATAGTCGTCGAAACCGAAGCGCCCGGCCGACAGCGGCACGTCGCGCGCATTCTTCCAGTCGGTGATGTAGACGTCATGGTCGCGCAAAAGTGTCGCGACGGTGCTGCGCAGCAAGGTCGCGAAATGCCCGGACATCGGGGCAACGACCAGCACGCGCGGCTGCGGCGTTTCCACCTCGTCCTTGGCGAAATGCAGCAACGTCCCGAACGGCATGTCGAGCAATATTTCCTCGCGCACCGTCACTTCGGCGTTGCCGCTGCGTACCGACCCGATGGCATAGGCAGGTCGCTTGTGCGTCAGCTTGGCGCCTTGGAAAATATCCATCAGCGCGAACATCCGGCGATACATCGGCCCGTCGGCGGCAGGGCCGAGCTTGTCCCGGACGCCGAGCGCCACCTGCGCCCCGAACCGGGCCGGTGCCAGCATGTCGTTCCAGGCCTGATAGCCGGTATAAAGCATACGCATGATTGCCAACGCGTCCTGTATTGTGTCCCGAACGAATCAATCTTTTCACGATAGGCTATACATGCTTTTCATGTTGCACTGCATCATGAATAATGTGAGCAAGGGTTGAACCGGGAGGAAAGCATGGCTGTAGCGGAACTGACCATTTCGAGCAAAAATTATTCGTCCTGGTCGTTACGCGGCTGGTTGCTGTGCCGCTTGGCCGGTCTGGACGTGGTGGAAAAGATGGTGGCGCTGGACGATCCGGAAAACCGCGCCGAACTGCTGCTTTTGTCGCCTTCCGTACTGGTTCCGCGCCTGACGCACGAAGGCGCGAGCGTATGGGACACGCTGGCGATCGCCGAATATCTGCACGAACTCTATCCCGGCGCGGGCATGTATCCCGATGACCGGATCGCCCGGGCGCATTGCCGATCCGTATCGGGAGAGATTCACTCCGGGTTCGCCAATCTGCGCTCCGCCCTGCCGATGAACCTGAAGGTCCGGCACACTAAGTTCCCGATCTTTTCTGGGGCCAAGCCGGACATCGAACGGATAGAAACCATCTGGACGGAATGCCTCGACAGCTATGGCGGCCCGTGGCTGTTCGGCGATCATCCGACTGTAGCCGACGCCATGTTCGCGCCGGTCGCCGAACGGTTCCTGACCTATGCCGTGCCGGTTTCCCCGGCATGTGCGGGCTATTGCAAGACCATCAACGGCTGGGCGCTGATGCGCGAATGGATCGACGCTGCCCGCTTCGAACCCGACGAAGTCGAGGAACTGGACATCGAATTCTGAGGGGTTCAGGGATGCGGGCATGATGAACCATGCCCGCATCCTGGCCGCGCTCGGCCTGACCATCGCCCTGCCCCTTCACGCCCAGACCATCAGTCCCGACGCACTGGAACGGTCCGCCCGCACGCTTGCGTCCGACCTGTTCGAGGGACGCGCGCCCGGAACGCCAGGCGAAGATCGCACGATCGGCTATCTGGTGGGCCGGTTCCAGGCGCTGGGGCTGGAACCGGGCGGGCCCGATGGCCAGTGGGTGCAGACCGTCCCCCTGTTACACACAAAGCTCGGCCCCGCCGAAACGCTCGGCGTAGCGCAGGGCGCCACCACGACGCCCTGGACCTTCGGGCAACAAGTCTATCTTTCCACCCTTCAGCCGCGCGACCATGTGGCGCTCGACAGGGCGCCGATGGTCTTTGTGGGCTACGGCGTGTCCGCGCCGGAGCGAGGATGGGACGATTTCAAGGGAGTCGACCTCACTGGCAAGATAGCCATTTTCCTGGTGAACGATCCCGATTTCGAAGCGGTGAAGGGCGACGACGCCATCGGCAAGTTCGGCGGACGGACGATGACCTATTATGGCCGTTGGACCTACAAGTTCGAGGAAGCGGCCCGGCGCGGCGCCATAGGCGCGCTGATCGTGCATGACACAGCAGGCGCGGGCTATGGCTGGAATGTCGTGACCAGCCCGGCCGGTGAAAATTACGATCTGGTGCGACCGACCGACAAGCTGACCAGCCTTCAGGTCCAGGGGTGGATCGAGAGCACGGCGGCCGAGGCACTGTTTTCGGGTGCTGGGCTCGACCTGTCGACGCTGCGGCAACAGGCGCGGTCGAGGAATTTCCGCCCGGTAGCGCTCAAGGGCGCCAGTTTTTCCGCCGCCTTCCCGGTGAAGCAGGAGGTGGTGCAGAGCGCGAATGTCCTCGCCCGCATTCCCGGCGCAAAACGCCCCGGCGAAACCGTGATGTATGGCGCGCACTGGGACGCCTATGGCGCGGGCAAGCCGGACGCGCAGGGGCGCATCTATCGCGCGGGGGCCAATGACGATGCGCTGGGCATCGCGTCGCTGTTCGAAATCGCACGCGCGTTCAAGGCCGGGCCGACGCCGGACCGTTCCATCCTTTTCGCCGCCTGGACGGCGGAAGAGCGTGGGCTGCTGGGGTCCGAATATTATGCCACGAACCCGGTCTGGCCACTGGAAAAGACGGTCGCGAACCTGACCATCGACATCATGCAGACGGCGGGCAAGGCAAAGGACGTGATCCTGGTCGGCAAGGGTCAGGACACGCTGGAGGACGACATGGCGAGGGTCGCTGCCACGCAGGGGCGCGCGGTGACGCAGGAAAGCCTGCCCGAACGCGGGCTGTTCTATCGGGCGGATCATTTTTCCATGGCGAAGCGCGGCGTGCCGGTGCTGCTGATCATGGGGATCGCGGGCGCGTCGGACCTGGTCGAGGGCGGCCGGGCGGCAGGGCAGGCCTGGGTCGATGCCTATACCGGCCAATGCTATCATCAGGCCTGCGATGCTGTGAACGACGGCTGGAAACTGGACGGAGCCGCGCAGGATGTCGACCTGATGCTCGGCATCGGGCGCGACCTGGCGACTTCGGACCGCTGGCCGGAGTGGAAAGCGGGATCGGAATTCAAGGCAATCCGCGACCGGAGCGCGGCCGAACGACGATAGACCAGGCACGAAAAAGGCCGGCGGATCGCTCCGCCGGCCCGTTCCGTCAGACAAGGCGCAGAACTTAGAAGTCCATGCCGCCCATGCCGCCCATGCCGCCCGGCATCGCGGGAGCAGCGGACTTGTCTTCCGGCAGCTCGGCGATGGTGGCTTCGGTGGTGATCAGCAGACCAGCAACCGAGGCAGCGTTCTGGAGCGCGGTGCGCACGACCTTGGTCGGGTCGATGACGCCGGCAGCAACCAGGTTTTCGTAGGTGTCGGTCGACGCGTTGAAGCCGAACGAGGTGTCGCTCTGGTCGAGCAGCTTGCCCGACACGACCGCACCGTCATGGCCGGCATTGGCCGCGATCTGACGCACCAGCGAGGTCAGCGACTTGCGAACGATGTCGATGCCGCGGGTCTGGTCGTCGTTGATGCCGGTGACGCCGTCGAGCGACTTGGTCGCGTAGAGCAGCGCCGTGCCACCGCCGGGGACGATGCCTTCCTCGACAGCCGCGCGGGTCGCGTGCAGCGCGTCGTCGACGCGGTCCTTGCGCTCCTTCACCTCGACCTCGGTGGCACCGCCGACCTTGATGACGGCCACGCCGCCGGCCAGCTTCGCCAGACGCTCCTGGAGCTTCTCGCGGTCGTAGTCGGACGTCGTCGTCTCGATCTGCGCGCGGATCTGTTCCGTGCGGGCCTTGATCGAACCGGCATCACCGGCGCCATCGACGATGGTGGTGTTGTCCTTGTCGATGGTGACGCGCTTGGCGGTACCGAGCATGCCGAGCGTGACGTTTTCGAGCTTGATGCCCAGGTCTTCCGAGATCACTTCGCCCTTGGTCAGGACGGCGATGTCTTCCAGCATGGCCTTGCGGCGGTCGCCGAAGCCCGGAGCCTTGACCGCAGCAACCTTCAGGCCGCCGCGCAGCTTGTTGACGACCAGGGTCGCCAGCGCTTCGCCTTCAATGTCTTCCGCGATGATCAGCAGCGGACGGCCCGACTGGACCACCGCTTCGAGGATCGGCAGGATCGACTGGAGGTTCGACAGCTTCTTCTCGTGGATCAGGATGTAGGGGTCAGCCAGTTCGACCTGCATCTTTTCCGGGTTGGTGATGAAGTAGGGCGACAGGTAGCCGCGGTCGAACTGCATGCCTTCGACGACGTCCAGCTCGAATTCCAGGCCCTTGGCTTCCTCGACGGTGATGACGCCTTCCTTGCCGACCTTTTCCATCGCTTCGGCGATCTTCTGGCCGACTTCGACGTCGCCATTGGCCGAAATGATGCCGACCTGGGCAACTTCCGACGAACCCGAAACCGGCTTCGAACGGCTGGAAATGTCCTCGACGACCTTACCGACGGCGAGGTCGATGCCGCGCTTCAGGTCCATCGGGTTCATGCCGGCGGCAACCGACTTCATGCCTTCGCGCACGATGGCCTGGGCCAGGACGGTCGCGGTGGTGGTGCCGTCACCGGCGATGTCGTTGGTCTTCGAAGCGACTTCGCGGACCATCTGGGCGCCCATATTCTCGAACTTGTCCTTCAGTTCGATTTCCTTGGCGACGCTGACGCCGTCCTTGGTGATGCGGGGCGCGCCGAAGCTCTTGTCGATGACGACGTTGCGGCCCTTGGGACCCAGGGTCACCTTGACCGCGTCGGCCAGGATGTCGACGCCGCGCAGGATGCGCTCACGGGCGTCACGCGAAAACTTTACGTCCTTCGCTGCCATGATCTTTTACCTCTCTTCAGAAATTGCGAAACTTGCGAAGTTCACACCGTTGCAGGCATGAATTTTCGCGAAAAAACGGAAACGGGATCGGGTTCGCAGCTTTACGCGACGACGCCGAGAATGTCCGATTCCTTCATGATGAGCAGGTCTTCACCATCGACCTTCACTTCGGTGCCCGACCATTTACCGAACAGGATGCGGTCGCCGGCCTTCACGTCCAGCGGGGTCACCTTGCCATCTTCCGCCTTGCTGCCGGTGCCGACGGCGACGATTTCGCCTTCCTGCGGCTTTTCCTTGGCGCTGTCGGGGATGATGATGCCACCGGCGGTTTTCTCTTCCGCTTCCACGCGGCGAACGAGAACACGGTCGTGCAACGGACGAAATGCCATGTTGAGTGCCTTTCCCTTGTACTTTGGGATGGTCTGGCGCACAGCCCCGGCGAGTCGTCCTCCCCGGATGATCCCTGCGCCCGTCCTTCTCCCGATGAACTTTCCTTTGTTAGCACTCCTGCATCAGGAGTGCCAGCAGCGCGAATATGGCCAGCCCGGCCCCACCGTCAAGGGCGGACCCCATTTTTTTTCACCTTAGTGCCGGTCCTTTCTTCGCCCGGCAGCGCCGTTCGTCGAGCAGCCTGCGGCAAGGCGCGCCGGCCATGGGGCCGGCGGACCCGGCTTGCGGACATCGCCAGGCGTTCCTACCTGCGGCAGACCATAGTCGGCCGGAAAGGATTTCCCGTTGAGCGATACGCCCTATACACCGCCGCGCGTCTGGATCTGGGACAAGGCCAATGGCGGCGCCTTCGCCAGTATCAACCGGCCGGTCGCCGGGCCGACGCATGACAAGGATCTACCGGTCGGCAAGCACCCGCTCCAGCTCTATTCGCTCGCCACGCCCAATGGCCAGAAGGTGACGATCCTGTTGGAGGAATTGCTGGAAGCGGGCGTCACAGAAGCGGAATATGACGCCTGGCTGATCCGCATCCACGATGGCGACCAGTTTTCCAGCGGTTTCGTCGGCGCCAACCCCAACAGCAAGATTCCCGCCTTGATGGATCATGGCGTCTCGCCCCCGCAGCGGGTGTTCGAATCGGGCGCGATCCTGCTCTATCTGGCCGAGAAATTCGGACGGTTCCTGCCTGCCGATCCGGCGGCGCGGACAGCGGCGATCAGCTGGCTGTTCTGGCAGATGGGCAGCGCGCCGCTTCTGGGCGGCGGGTTCGGCCATTTCTACGCCTATGCGCCGGAGAAATACGAATATCCGATCAACCGCTATACGATGGAAGTGAAGCGGCAGATGGACGTGCTGGACCGGCATCTGGCCGACAATGATTATATGGCCGGGAGCGAATACAGCATCGCCGACATGGCGATATGGCCCTGGTATGGCGGCGTAGCCCTGGGCCGTGCCTATGATGCGGCCGAATTTCTGGACACGGCGGGCTATGCCAATCTGCTCCGCTGGGCGAACCGGATCGATGCCCGGCCCGCGGTGAAGCGCGGGGTGATGGTCAACCGGACCAACGGCCCGCCGGAAGGCCAGTTGCACGAGCGGCACGACGCCGGTGACTTCGCCACGCGCACGCAGGACAAGCTGGAAGCTGCCGGCTGACGCTTGATCCGTCGCCCCGATTGCGCCAGGATGGCCGCAATCGGGACCAGGCAACCTCCCGATCAGGCGCTCCCCGCCCAAGCGTTGCGGTTTGCAAGGCCGATGGTCGATGACCTTCGGCTGGGGGGGCTTATGACCAATCCTACATTTTCGCAGACGATACGCCTGTTCGGCAGGATCGGCCTGTTGAGCTTCGGCGGTCCGGCCGGCCAGATCGCACTGATGCATCGTGAAGTCGTGGAAGAGAGAGGCTGGATCGACGAGCCCGCATTCCTGCGCGCACTGAATGTCTGCCATCTCCTGCCCGGGCCGGAAGCGCAGCAACTCGCGACCTGGATCGGCTGGCGACTGCACGGCGTGAAGGGCGGACTGGCTGCCGGCTCGCTGTTCGTCATCCCCGGGGCGGGCGTCATGCTGGGCCTGTCGATTCTCTATGCCTATGCCGCCGGCATGTGGCCGGTTGCCGCCCTGTTCATGGGTATAAAGGCCGCCGTGCTGGCCATCGTGGCCCAGGCGCTGCTTCGGATCGGCCGACGCACAATCAATACCCGTTTCAAGGGCATGCTGGCCCTTGTTGCATTTCTCGCACTGTTTCTGTTGGCCCTGCCCTTCCCCGTCATCGTGCTGGGAGCGGCTCTGCTGGGGTTTGTGCTGAGCCTTTTCAGGCCCGAATGGCTCAAGCCGCACGGCGCACCCGACACCGGCCCGCCAGAAACACCGCTGCCATGGGCGAAAACCGCCCGCTCGATCCTGCTATGGCTGCTCATATGGGCCGCACCCATGGCAATCATCCGGCTGCTGCTCGGCCCGGACCATATTCTCTGGAAGATCGGCGCCTTCTTTTCGCAGTTGGCGGTCGTGACGTTCGGGGGGGCATATGCCGTGCTGACCTACATGGCGCAGGAAACGGTGCAATCGATGCACTGGCTGTCCGCGGCCGAGATGACGGACGGCCTGGGGTTGGCCGAGACGACGCCCGGTCCGCTCATTCTTGTCACGCAGTTTGTCGGTTTCGTCGGCGCGTTCCGCTCTCCTGCACCCTTCTCGCCGCTTCTTGCCGGGACGCTGGGCGCACTCATCACCCTGTGGGTTACATTCGCGCCCTGTTTCCTCTGGATATTCGCGGTGGCCCCGTGGATGGAGCGACTGGAGCATGCGCCGCGCCTTCAAGGCGCCCTGGCCGCACTCACCGCGGCAATCGTCGGCGTGATCGCCAACCTGACCTTGTGGTTTGCCATGCATGTGCTGTTCAACCGGCTGGAGCGATGGAACATCCTTGGCATGCATATGTCGGTACCCGACCCGACCAGCCTGAACGCGCCTACAGCGCTGATCGCACTGGGTGCCGCGTTCATGATATTCCGGATGAAAGCCAGCGTCATCGTGACTTTGGTCCTGGCTTCGGCGACCGGCCTGCTGTTCGCCCTAACCGGATGAACTCGCAAGAAGATATTACGTCCGCGTAATTTTGTTACAAGGTACTGGACGGTCGTCTTCGGTCGGGTAAGACAGGCGGTAGAGACAGATAATGGGAGTCGTACCATGGACCGCCGCCAGTTTCTTTCCAGCACCGGGGCCGCAGCGCTCGCCTCCATCGCGCCGCGCGCGGTCGCCCAGGTCGCCGGCGATGACGATGCCCGCCTGTCGGCCAGCTTCGCCGCCATCTTCGAGCGGGTGCTCGACATGTCGCCGATGCTGGTCACCAGCCTGGGGCTGGACAAGGGCGCCCGCGCCGAGGCGAAGCAGCAACTGGACGACAACAGCAAGTCGGGCATGATGAAACAGCTGCGCATGACGCAGGCGGCGATCAAGGAGCTGGAGGCATTTCAGTCCGCCAGCCTGTCCGACGCGCAGAGGCTGAACCTGGATGTCATCCTCTATTCGCTGGGCCAGCAGACGGTGGCGCCCGCGCAGTTCGGCCTCAACAGCGTGCAGCGTCCCTATCGCATCTTCCAGCAGGGCGGCAGCTATTTCCGCACGCCCGATTTCCTGAACACCGCGCACACGATCAACGACGTGGCCGATTGCGAGGCCTATGTCGCGCGACTGGACGCGCTGGCCGGCAACCTGCGCACCGACACCGCGTTGCAGCGGGACGAAGCGGCGCGCGGCTATCTGGCGCCCGGCTGGTCGCTGGAGCTGACGCTGGGCCAGCTTCGCAAGCTGCGCGGCCAGCCGGCGGCGGACAGTTCCATGGTGCAGTCGCTGGTAAAGCGGGCCGCCGCCAAAGACATTGGGGGCGACTGGCAGTCGCGGGCGAGCACGCTGGTCGAAAAGGCGATCTATCCCGCCCTGGACCAGCAGATCGCGGCGATAGAGGCGCTGAAGGGCCGCACCGCCGAAGGCGACGGCGTATGGCGCACGCCGCGCGGGGACGAGATATACGCCGCGGCCCTGAAGCAGGCGACCACGACGGATCTGTCCGCCGAGCAGATCCATGCGATGGGCATAGAGCAGGTCGCGGACATCAGCGGGCAGCTCGACACCATCCTGAAGGGCGCGGGCTACACCGAAGGTTCGGTGGGCGAGCGGCTGGCGGCGCTCAACACGGAGCCGTCGCAACTCTATGCCGACAGCGCGGACGGACGCGCGGCGCTGCTGGCGCAGCTCAATCGCGACCTTGACGCCATGAAGGCGAAGCTGCCGCAGGCCTTTGCCACCATCCCCGACACGAAGCTGGACATCCGCGCCGTGCCGGTGGAGATCCAGGACGGCGCCTCCAACGGCTATTACAACCGTGCCGCGCTGGACGGGTCGCGCCCGGCCATCTACTTCATCAACCTGAAAGATGTGGGCGACTGGCCGAAATATGGCCTGCCCGCGCTGACCTACCATGAAGGTGTGCCGGGTCATCATCTCCAGATTTCGACGGCGCAGACGGCCGGCGATATTCCCATGCTGCGCAAGATCGCCTTCATGAGCGCCTATAGCGAAGGCTGGGCGCTCTATGCCGAACAGCTGGCGGACGAACTGGGCGGTTATGCAACCCCGCTCGACCGGGCGGGCTATCTTCAGTCCTTCCTGTTCCGCGCGGCGCGGCTGGCGGTCGATACCGGCATCCACGCGAAGAAATGGAGCCGCGAACAGGCGACCGACTATATGGTGGAAAAGACGGGCTTCGCGCGCCCGCGCTGCCAGCGGGAGGTCGAGCGTTACTGCACCCAGCCGGGGCAGGCGACCAGCTACAAGGTGGGCCATGGCGTATGGACCCGGTCGCGCGCGGCGGCGCAGGCAGAGCTGGGCGACGCGTTCGATCTCAAGCAATTCCACGCCATACTCGAGGAAGGCGCGATGCCGCTGTCGATGCTGGAAAAACGGGTCGCGGCGCGCGCCCGGATGGTCAAGGGCTGACCGGCTGAAGCGGCGTCCCCGAACGATCGGGGACGCCGCTGCCCTTCATGCGGTTTCGAGCGCGGTTTCCGCCTTCTTGCGGGCGCGGAAGGCGTGCAGCAGCGGCTCGGTGTAGCCGCTGGGCTGCGCGACGCCTTCGAACACCAGCGCGCGGGCGGCCTGATAGGCGAGACTTTCCGTTTCGCGGCCGTGCATCGGCTGATAAAGCGGATCGCCTTCGTTCTGGGCGTCGACCTTTGCCGCCATGCGCCGGAGCGCCGCATCGACCTGATCCGCCGTGCAGATGCCGTGCAGCAGCCAGTTGGCCATATGCTGCGAGGAAATGCGCAGCGTGGCGCGATCCTCCATCAGGCCGATGTCATGGATGTCGGGCACCTTGGAACAACCCACGCCCTGGTCGACCCAGCGGACGACATAGCCCAATATGCCCTGCGCGTTATTGTCCAGTTCCTGCGCGATTTCCTCTTCCGAGAAGTTGCGGCCCGCCGCGACCGGAATGGCGAGCAGCTTTTCCAACGGTGCGACGCCCTCCGCCCGGCGCTGCTCCTGCCGGGCAAACACGTCGACGCGGTGATAATGGGTCGCGTGCAGCGTGGCGGCGGTCGGCGAGGGCACCCAGGCGGTGTTGGCACCGCTCAGGGGATGGCCGACCTTCTGGTCCAGCATGTCGGCCATCCGGTCGGGCGCGGCCCACATGCCCTTGCCGATCTGCGCCCGGCCCGACAGCCCGCAGGCGAGGCCGATCTGGACATTGCGATCCTCATAGGCCGCGATCCAGTCACTCGATTTCATCTCGCCCTTGCGGATCATCGGACCGGCCTGCATCGACGTGTGCATCTCGTCCCCCGTGCGGTCGAGGAAGCCGGTGTTGATGAAGACTATGCGGTCGCGCACGGCATGGATGCAGGCGGCGAGGTTCGCCGAGGTGCGCCGTTCCTCGTCCATGACGCCGACCTTGATCGTGTGGCGGGCCATGCCCAGCAGATCCTCGATCGCGTCGAACAGGCGATCGGTGAAGCCGGCTTCCTCCGGCCCGTGCATCTTCGGCTTGACGATATAGACACTGCCCGCGCGGCTGTTGGCGTTGCGGCCGTTCAGATCGTGCAGCGCAATCAGGCTGGTGACGATGCCGTCGAGGATACCTTCGGGGGCTTCCTGGCCGCCGGGCAGGCGGACGGCGGGCGTCGTCATCAGATGCCCCACATTGCGGACGAACAGCAGGCTGCGACCCGGCAGGGTGAAGCCGGCGCCGTCCGGCCCGGTGTAAGCACGGTCGGGGTTGAGGGCACGGGTCATCATCGCCCCGCCCTTTTCGAACGTGTCGGTCAGGTCGCCCCGCATCAGGCCCAGCCAGTTGGCATAGGCGGCGACCTTGTCAGCCGCATCGACCGCCGCGACCGAATCCTCCAGGTCGCAGATGGTGGTCAGCGCGGATTCCAGGATGACGTCGGCGATGCCGGCCGGGTCGTCCCGCCCGATCGGGTGCGCGCGATCGAACACGACCTCAACATGCAGGCCGTTATGGCGGAACAGGCGACCCTTTTCGCTGGTGCCGACGAACTGGGCGGGATCGGCCAGGACGGGTCGGTCGTCGGTCAGGTCGGCCCAGCTGCCGCCGGCCAGCGGGATCGCATCGTCAAGGAAGGCTCTGGCCCAGGCGATGACCTGCGCGCCGCGCGCGGCATCATAGCCCTTCGCGGCGGCGCTTCCGGGTATCGCGTCGGTCCCGTAGAGCGCATCATACAGGCTGCCCCACCGGGCATTTGCGGCATTGAGCAGGAAGCGCGCGTTCAGGATGGGGACGACAAGCTGCGGCCCGGCGAGGCGTGCGACCTCCGCATCGACGTTGGCGCTGCCGATGGCGAACGGTGCGGGTTCATCGACCAGATAGCCGATCTCCCGCAGGAAAGCCTGATAGGCGACAGGGGCGTGCGGCTGGCCCCTGCGCGCCACATGCCAGGCGTCGATCCGCTGCTGTATCGTGTCGCGGGTGGCGAGCAGTGCTGCATTTTCCGGCGCGAACCGCGCGAAGATGGCCGAGACGCCGGGCCAGAAGGCGTCGGGCGCGATCCCGGTTCCCGGCAACGCACGCTGTTCGATGAAATCGGCCAGTTGCGGCGCGACCAAGAGGCCGGCCTTGTCGATCATGCGGTCGTTCATCACATCCACTCCTTAGCTTGCCACATCCATAGACCTTTTCAATTATGGCTTTTAGAGGATATTATTCGAATACAGAATTTCCCAAGGTGAAATAATATGATGGATCCCGACCATGAACTGTTCGTCCGTGTCGTCGAGGAAGGCGGACTGGCGGCGGCGGGACGACGGATGCATATTTCCCCGGCGATGATGTCGAAGCGGCTGGCGCGGCTGGAGGAGAGGCTGGGCGCCAGGCTGATCCATCGCACTACCAGAAGGCTGGCGCTGACGCCCGCCGGGGAACGACTGCACGCCGACCTGAGCGACATATTGGCCGCGCTGGACGAGGCCGAGCGACGCGTGACCGGCGCATCCGCGGTGATCGCCGGCCCCTTGCGCGTCAGCGCGCCGACATCCTTCGGTCGCATCCATGTCGCCCCCCATCTTCACCGTTTCCTGGACGCGCATCCCCGCGTCGAACTGACGATCGACCTGACCGATGAATATATCGACCTGATCGAGGCGCGCACGGACATCGCCATCCGGATCGCCGCCGATCCGGGACCCGGGCTGGCGATCCGGCGGCTGGCGCGCAACCGGCGCATCCTGTGCGCGGCGCCCGCCTATCTGGATCGTCACGGCATTCCGGAGAGGCTGGCGGACCTGAAGGTCCACCATCTGCTGGCCGCCGACGGGCAATTGCCATGGCGGCTGGTCGGGCCGACAGGGCCGGTGACCATAGACGGGCGCAGCCATGTGCGCACGAACAGCAGCGAAATGGTGCGCGAACTGTGCCTGACGGGGACGGGCATCGCGCTCCGGTCGCTCTGGGACGTGAGCGATGCGCTGGCGGCGGGGCATGTCCGGCAGGTCCTGCCCGACCATGAGGGATCGGCCGAGGTCAGCCTGTTCGCCACGCACTTGCCCCATGCCAATCCGCCGCGCGCGCTGACCGCCTTCATCGCGTTCCTTGTCCAGCTTTACGCACCGGTGCCGCCATGGGACGCTGGGCCATTGCCCTGACCCGACGCGCCCACTAAGGCGTCTGCGCATGGACGATAACACCCGCCGCGCCGCGCTCGACTATCACCGCTTTCCCCGCCCCGGCAAGCTGAGGATCGAACCGACCAAGCGCATGGTCAACCAGCGCGACCTGGCGCTGGCCTATTCGCCGGGCGTTGCCGCCCCCTGCGAGGAGATAGCGGCCGATCCGGACAAGGCGCTGGACTATACCGCGCGCGGAAACCTGGTCGCGGTCATTTCCAACGGCACCGCCGTGCTGGGGCTGGGCGCGATCGGCGCGCTGGCGTCCAAGCCGGTGATGGAGGGCAAGGCCGTCCTCTTCAAGAAATTTGCCGACATCGACGTGTTCGACATAGAGATCGACACGACCGACCCTGACAAGTTCGTCGAGGCGGTCGCGCTGATGGAGCCGACCTTCGGCGGCATCAACCTGGAAGACATCAAGGCACCCGAATGCTTTGCCATCGAGGCCCGACTGAAGGAACGGATGAACATTCCGGTCTTTCACGACGACCAGCATGGCACGGCCATCGTGGTGGCCGCGGCGGTGCGCAACGCCCTGGTCATCCAGGGCAGGACGCTGGCCGACGCCAAGCTGGTGACGTCGGGGGCGGGCGCGGCGGCGTTGGCCTGCGTAGACCTGCTGGTGTCGATGGGCCTGCCGATCGACAATGTGACGCTGACCGACAAGGACGGCGTCATCCATTCGGGCCGCGAGGGCATGTTGCCCAACATGGCGCGCTATGCCCGCACCACCAATGCGCGCACCCTGCCCGATGTGCTGCCCGGTGCCAACCTGTTCCTGGGCTTGTCGGCGCCAGGCGTACTGAAGCCCGAATGGCTGCCGCTGATGGCGCCCAACCCGCTGATCTTCGCGCTCGCCAATCCCGAACCGGAGATACGGCCGGAGGCCGCCCGCGCGGTGCGCCCCGATGCCATCATCGCCACCGGCCGGTCCGACTATCCCAACCAGGTCAACAATGTCCTGTGCTTCCCCTACATCTTCCGCGGCGCGCTGGACGTCGGCGCGACCCAGATCAACGAGGCGATGAAGGCGGCTGCGGCCGAGGCCATCGCCAACCTGGCGCGCCAGCCCGCGCATGACAGCGTTGCCCAGGCCTATGGCGGGCGCCAGTTGGTGTTCGGGCCGGACTATATCATCCCCACCCCGTTCGACCCGCGCCTGATCGCCGAGATCGCAAGCGCGGTCGCCGATGCCGCGATGAAGAGCGGCGTCGCGCGGCGCGTGCTGGACCTGGACGAATATCGGCGCGGCCTGATGCGACAGAACAGCCGGTCGGGCCAGTTGATGCTGCCCGTATTCGACGCCGCGCGAGGCAGCGGTTGCCGCATCGCCTATGGCGAGGGTGAGGACGACCGGGTGCTGCGGGCCATACGCGACGCGCTGGACGAGGGGGTCGTGCGCCCCGTGCTGATCGCGCGGCGGCGCATCCTGGAGCAGAAGCTGCCGCATCTGGGCCTGACGCTCGATCTGGATGCCGATGTCGAAATCGTCGATCCCGAGCAGGACCACCTGCTGATGGGCGAACTGGTCGAGGCCTATCGCGCGGTAGCCGCGCGCAAGGGCGTTCCAGCCGACGAGATATTGCGTCATGTCTATCGCAGGCCCAGCGTCACCGCCGCCATGCTGTTGCGCACCGGACGGGTCGATGCCGCGCTGGTCGGCGGGAGGTCGGAATATTGGGGCCAGGTAGAGCATGTGCTGCGCATCATCGACCGTGCGCCCGACAACAGCCGCGTCTATGCGCTGTCGGGCCTGATCCTGGACGCGGGCGCCTTGTTCATCACCGACACGCATATGGTGCCCGATCCGACCACCGAACAGATTGCGGAGATGACGCTGGCGGCATCGGCGCAGTTGCGCCATTTCGGACTGACGCCGCGTGTCGCCCTGCTGTCCCATTCCAATTTCGGATCGTCCCATACGCCCAGCGCACGCAAGATGCGCAAGGCGTTCAAGATGGTGCGCGACGCCGCGCCCGAGCTGGCGGTGGACGGCGAAATGCATGCCGACGCGGCGCTGAGCCAGGCGTTGCGCGACCGCCTGGTTCCCGATTCCCGATTCGATGGCCCCGCCAACCTGTTGGTGATGCCCAATCTGGACGCGGCGAACATCACATTGACCGCGCTGTCCGCATCGTCGAGTTCGCCGACGGTCGGCCCGATGCTGATGGGTCTGACCAAGCCGATCCACGTGCTGACGCCCAACGTGACCTCTCGCGGCATCCTGAACCTGACCGCTATTGCCGCGGCCGAAGTTGCGCGGGCAAACGGACCATAAACCTTTTGCTCCTATGCTGACGCGCCAACCGGCAAGCGAGGATAGACATGGCAGGCTTCATCAAGGCAGTGGCAAGGAGCGCCGGCCCCAAGCTGGCGATCGGCGCTTTGCTGGGCGGCGGCGCGCTGGTGGCCATGCACTGGATCGACCGGCCCGCCGGCCAGGACGGGGCAGAGGCGCATCCGGCGCCGCTGACGACGCCCCCTGCCCCCACCCGAGTCTCCGCTCCTTCACAGGCGGTCGCCCCGCCGGTCGAACGCCGCAGCGATCAGCCCATGGCGATCGATCCACGCGCCCTGACCGTGAAGCGCGTACTCAGGATCGACGGTCCGTTCCGCCATGGCGACTATGTGTGGGATGAAAAGGGCGCACCAGCATCCGGCCCCGTCATCATCACCATCGACCTGAGGGCCGAAACCCTGTCCGTGTTCCGTGCCGGATACGAGATCGGCGCGGCGGTGATCCTCTATGGCGCGACCGACAAGCCCAGCCCGCTGGGCGCCTTCCCGATCACGCAGAAGGACGCCGACCATGTGTCCAACCTTTATGACGCGCCGATGCCCTACGCCCAGCGCCTGACCAGCGACGGCGTGTTCATCCACGGCAGCGACGTCGAATATGGCCGGGGCACCCATGGTTGCATCGGCGTGCCCGTCCCCTTTGCAAAGAAGCTGTTCGGCGTGACGAAACCGGGCGACATCGTCGTCATCACCAACGGCAAGCGGCTGGACGTCAGCAAGGCGCAGGTGGGCGGCTGATCCCGCGCCGCGCGATTGGGGGCTACCGCGGCCCGCGCGGGAGCGATAGAGCGGAACGATGAGCGATCCGACCAGCGACAGGGCATTGCAGGAAGCCGCGCTGGCAGCATTGCAGCGGGGCGACGCGAAAAGCGCGCTCGCCGCGATCGGCAGCATGACCAGCGCGCCGCCGATGCTGCTGGCACAGGCCCATAGCCGCGACGGCAATCTGGACGGGGAAGCGGCCGCGTTGCGCACGCTGCTGGATGTCGATCCGCGCCACCTGCCGGCGCTGCTCGCCATGGGGCAGAACGCCTTGCGACGGGCCGACGAGCGCGCCGCCATGAGCTTTTTCCGCGCCGCGCTGGCACAGGCGACGGCAACGGGCGCACCACCGCAGTTGCATTCCCTGCTCCAGCAGGCGCAGACCCGGGTCGCCGAATCGAGCCGGCGGTTCGAGGACCATCTGACGCAGGCCATTGCCGGCTTGCCCGCCCTGCCCCGCATCGTTCATGCGACGAACCTGCTGCTCGGCAAGGCCGAACTCTATCTGCAACAACCCAGCATGTTCTATTTTCCCGGCCTGCCGCAGCGCGCCTATTATGAGCGCGACGAATTCGATTGGGTGGCGCCCGTCGAGGCGATGACCGATGCGATCGTCGCGGAACTGAAGGCGGTCCTTGCCGAGGAACAGGATTTCGCACCCTATGTCGAGAGTGCACCGGATCGACCGGCGCCCAACAATCCGTTGCGCGACGATCCGAGCTGGGGCGCGCATTATTTCTGGCGGAACGGCGGTCCGGTAGCCGATAATGCGCAGCGGTGCCCGGCCGTCATGGCGGCACTGGACAAGGCGCCCATGCCGGTCATCGCCGGGCGGTCGCCCATCGCGCTCTGGTCGCTGCTGAAACCCGGGACCCATATCGCACCACATCACGGCCTGCTCAACACGCGGCTGATCTGCCACCTGCCGCTGATGGCGCCGGAGGGGTGCAGCCTGCGCGTCGGCGCAGAAACGCGCGCATGGCGCATGGGCGAGATGCTGATATTCGACGACAGCATCGAGCATGAGGCCTGGAATCGAAGCGCCCATACGCGCGTGGTCCTGTTGTTCGAGACATGGCGTCCGGAAATCGGCATCGAGGAGCGCGACGCGCTGAGCCGGCTGTTTCAGGCCATCGACACCTACGGCCCCGGCGGGGTCGACGCGCAGAATTGATGACGCTTTCCTCCGGCGTGCGGGATCGGTAAGGAGCGAAACAAAGACGAGAGGATGGCCGGCGGGCGCTCGCCACTTTCCGGAATCTCGTATGTCCTCTCTCCTGTCCGCCCAACCCGCCGCCGCCCGTCCCCACAGCCTGGCCGAGGACGGCTATGCGATCATCATCGGTTGCGCGTTCATCGCCATGGGGCTGATGTTGCTGAAGCAGGCGAGCCTGGTCACCGGCGGCATGGCGGGCATCGCGCTGCTGATATCCTACATCGTCCCCTGGTCACCGGCGACGCTGTTCATCCTGATCAACATTCCCTTCTTTCTGTTCGGCGGGCGGTCCATGGGGCTGGCGTTCGGGTTCAAGACCCTGTTCGCCAATATCGGCATCATGGTGCTGGGCCTCTCCATGCCCGCCGCGCTGCGGATCGCGCAGGTCAGTCCCCTGTTCGCCGCACTGTTCGGCGGATCGATCATCGGGTTCGGCATATTGGCAATGGCGCGGCACGGGGCGGGCGTGGGCGGCGTGGGCGTCGTGGCGCTGATCCTCCAGAAATCGCGCGGATGGAATGCCGGGCGAACGCAGATGGCGTGCGACCTGCTGATCCTGCTGGCGTCATTGCCGCTGATCAGCCTCAACCGGTTCGGTCTGTCGATCCTGTCCGCCGCCGCGATCAACGCCGTGCTGGTGGTGAACCACCGGCCCGGCCGCTATATCGGCCATTGACCCCGCACGCGGGTCAAGGCGCGCAGAGGGGGTCGCCATCCCGGTCGCGCGCGCGCAGGGCACTGGCGGCATCGCCGGCTATGCGCGGGAAGCTTACCCCCTCCAGCGACCCGCGTCCGTCGCACAGGTCTGCGCATGCCATGTCGACCACGCCGGGCAGCGCAATCCGGTCGCCGTCATATTGGGCGACGATGATGCATCTGTCCCCGCCCCGGAAACTGAGAATCAGCTTGTCGCCGGCGCGGCGCGCGACGCCATGCCCGCGGCAATTGGGCTGCTCGCCGAACACTGCTTCCAGACCGAAGCCGAATTGCCCGCCCTGGGTGGGAATGATGCACAGCGCGTCGCGGCCGGCTTCGTGCCGCCGCTGAAACAGGCCGACCGGGGAGATACGGCTGGCGTCAGGAATGGCCCCGCTCGCTATCGCCGCGCGCTCCAGGCCCGACGCGGGCGGATCATGACTGACCGCCCCGCCGTCATCGGGATCCTGGGGCCGCTGGCACGCCGCCAGCATCAGGCAGAAAAGCAGGCTAGTCAGCCGCATCGACGGCCGACAGCCCGTCCGTCCCGACGCGCCGAAAGAAGCAGGTGCGCGCGCCGGTATGGCATGCAGGGCCGGCGGGCGCCGCCTTCACCCAGACCGCATCCTGATCGCAATCGATCCGCAGGTCGCGGACCGACAGCATGTTGCCCGACGTCTCGCCCTTCTTCCACAATGCCTGCCGGCTGCGCGACCAGAAATGGGCCAGCCCGGTCTCCATGGTCAGGCGCAGCGCCTCCGCATTCATATGCGCGACCATCAGCACGTCGCCGTTACCCGCATCGGTCACGACGGCGGTGATCAGCCCCTGCTCGTCAAATTTCGGATCGAGGACCAGCCCCGTGTCGCGCGCGTCGGTCATGCGTGCCCTATAAAGAGCATTGGTGCCGCTGCGAAGCCCCGAACATCGCCGAAAAACAGGAAAATGGGGCGACCGATGGGATCCGAACCCACGACCTCCGGTACCACAAACCGGCGCTCTAACCAACTGAGCTACGATCGCCACGGCGGGCATGTCCCGCGAGAAGTGGGCACATATGCGGGCCATCCCCGCGCGTCAAGCGGGCAAAGGCCAGACCATGGAATTTCCCGCGATCAAAGCCCCGCCGCGCGCAACTGCGCCCGCAGATTGGCGAGCGTCCGTTCATCGACGCGCGGCCGTTCGCGCGCGGCGTCGCCCTTGCGCAGGCGCGCGCGGTCCTTTTCCGGTGGATCGACCAGCCGCACCCGCACCGCCACATGTCCCTGCGCCCGCACGCCCAGCGCATCTGCGGCACCGCGCGACAGGTCGATGATCCGCCCGCGCCCGGCAAAGGGACCGCGATCGTTCACCCGCACAAGGATAGTCCGGCCGGTATCGAGCGCCGTCACCTCGACATAGCTGGGCAGCGGCAGCGTCGTGTGCGCGGCGGTAACCCATTTCGCCCGAAACCTCTCGCCATTGGCGGTGCGGCTACCCGATTCCGACCCGTACCAGCTGGCATAGCCGAGCATGTCATAGGCCGGATCGGCGGCCGGAACATAGGTGACGCCACGCACGGCATAGGGCGGGCCGATCCGGACCGGCGTGTCGCGCACGGGGCGGTACTGACCGCCGCCGCAGGCGCTCGCGGCCAGGGCCATGATCGCCCAGGCGGCGCGCCCTGTTCTCATCATCGCTGCGTTCATCGCCATGCCATAGGCCGAACGGACGCCAGAGGGAATCCCGTCGCGCACCGCGGGCACATGAAAAAGGGGCGAAAGCGCAGCCGCTTTCACCCCTTCGAAGTTCCCGGCGATGCCGAACGCGCGGCTCGCCTTCCTCTCCTAAAACTCTTTACGCGCGATCACGAACCGGAAGCGACGGGGCACGGTGCCGTACGCACCGCACCCCGTTCGGTTAGTTGACCGAGTCCTTCAGGCCCTTGCCGGCCTTGAACTTCGGCTGCGTCGAAGCCTTGATCGTCATGGTTTCGCCGGTGCGCGGATTGCGGCCGGTCGAAGCCTTGCGCTGAGAAACCGAGAAAGTGCCGAAACCGACCAGGCGAACCTCGTCGCCCTTCTTCAGCGCGCCGGTGATGGCGTCGAACACGCCCTCGACCGCCTTGGTCGCGTCATTCTTGCTAAGGCCGCTGCTTTCAGCAACCGCGCTGATCAGATCCTGCTTGTTCATGCCTTGGGAACCCCCTTGTGCTGTTGGTTGGTTAGGAATCGCGGCGTAGGGCCGGCATAAAGGCGCGCTTTCCTGCGCCTGTCAAAGGGAAAGCGACGAACCTACGAGCTTCGCCGAAAAATTGGGTTCACATGTGCGATTGCGGTGTAAACCGGAGGAGATATCCCCTCCGGCTTTCGGTCAGTGCCGCAGCGAAGGATCCGCATCGCGGCCGGCCGTCGCGCTGGGCTGCGCCGCCAGATCATCCTCTTCCGTCCATGTGATGGCTTCCGGTACGGAAACCAGCGCGCGGGCCAGCACCTCGTCCACATGCGCGACCGGAATGATATCCAGCCCCTCCCGGATATTGGCCGGGATTTCCGCAAGATCCTTTTCGTTCTCCTGCGGAATGAGCACCGTCTTGATGCCGCCGCGCAGGGCAGCGAGCAGTTTTTCCTTCAGCCCGCCGATCGGCAGCACCCGTCCGCGCAACGTCACCTCGCCGGTCATCGCGACATCCTTGTGCACGGGGATTCCGGTCAGCGTCGAAACGATGGTGGTCACCATGCCGATTCCCGCCGATGGGCCGTCCTTCGGCACGGCGCCTTCCGGCAGGTGGATGTGAATATCCTTGCGATTGAACAGGCTGGGCTTGATCCCATAGCCCGGCGAGCGCGCCTTCACGTAGGAAAAGGCCGCCTGGACCGATTCGTTCATGACCTCGCCCAGCTTGCCGGTCGTCTTGATCGCGCCCTTGCCGGGCACGGTCACCGCCTCGATGGTCAGCAATTCGCCGCCCACTTCGGTCCAGGCCAGTCCGGTGACGGCGCCGATCTGGTTCTCATCCTCGCCAACGCCATGGCGGAATTTGCGCACACCCGCGAACTCTGCCAGATTTTCGGGGGTTATGACGATCTTTTCATACACATCTTCAAGAATCCTGCGCAGCGCCTTGCGCGCCAGCCGCGCGATTTCGCGCTCCAGCGTGCGGACCCCTGCTTCCCGCGTGTAATAGCGAATGAGGTCGCGGACGGCGGCCTCGGTCACTTCGAATTCGTCATCCTTCAGGCCATGGGCATCGACCTGCTTGGGCAGAAGGTGGCGCTGCGCAATTTCGACCTTCTCGTCCTCGGTATAGCCTTCCAGCCGAATGATCTCCATGCGGTCGAGCAAGGGCTGCGGCAAATTCAGCGAGTTGGCGGTCGTCACGAACATGACGTCGGAAAGATCGACGTCGATTTCGAGATAATGATCCTGGAACTTGCTGTTCTGTTCGGGATCGAGCACCTCCAGCAGCGCCGAAGCCGGATCGCCGCGGAAATCCTGGCCCAGCTTGTCGATCTCGTCGAGCAGGAACAGCGGGTTCATCGTCCCCGCCTTCTTGAGGTTGGTCACGATCTTGCCCGGCAGCGAACCGATATAGGTGCGCCGGTGTCCGCGAATTTCCGCTTCGTCGCGCACGCCGCCCAGCGACTGGCGCACGAATTCGCGGCCCGTGGCCTTCGCGATCGACCGGCCGAGCGAGGTCTTGCCGACGCCCGGAGGGCCGACGAGGCACAGGATCGGCCCCTTGAGCTTGTTGGTGCGGGCCTGCACGGCCAGATATTCGACGATCCGGTCCTTGACCTTCTCCAGCGCGAAATGATCCTCGTCCAGGATCGCCTGCGCCCGCTTCAGGTCATTCTTGACCTTGCCCTTCTTGCCCCAGGGCAGGCCGAGCAGCACGTCGAGATAGTTGCGCACGACGGTCGCTTCGGCGGACATGGGCTGCATGGCCTTGAGCTTCTTGAGCTCTGCCGTCGCCTTGGCGCGCGCTTCCTTGCTCAGCTTGGTCTTGGCGATCTTCTCGGTCAGTTCGGCGAGTTCGTCGCCTTCCTCGCCCTCGCCATTGCCCAGTTCGCGCTGGATCGCCTTCAGCTGCTCGTTCAGATAATATTCGCGCTGGGTCTTTTCCATCTGCCGCTTCACGCGGCCCCGGATCTTCTTTTCCACCTGAAGCACGCCCAGTTCGCCTTCCATGAAGGCGAACACCATTTCCAGCCGCTTGACCGGATCGGCCTCGACCAGCAGCGACTGCTTGTCGGCAACCTTGACGTTGATGTTGGCGGCGACCGCGTCGGCCAGCCGGCCCGCATCCTCGATCTCGCGCAGCTGCACCGGCGTTTCGGCCGGCAGCTTCTTGTTGAGCTTGGCGTAGTTTTCGAACTGCTCCGCCACCGATCGCATCAGCGCCGCGGCCTCGACCCCCTCCGCCTCGACCTCGTCAATCGTCGACACGTCGGCGACCAGATAGGCGCCGGCGGCTTCCATGCCATCGAGCAGGGCGCGATGCTTGCCTTCCACCAGAACGCGCACCGTGCCGTCGGGCAGCTTGAGCAATTGCAGAACAACAGCGACAACACCGGTGTCGTAAAGGGAATCTCGGGCCGGATCGTCCTCCGCCGGATCGAGCTGCGACACCAGGAAGATTTCCTTGTTGCCCTCCATCGCGGCTTCCAGCGCCGCCACGCTCTTGTCGCGCCCGACGAAGAGCGGCACGATCATCTGCGGAAATACGACGATGTCGCGCAGGGGAAGAAGGGGATATTGCACTGTCATTCCATCTCCGGGGCCAAGCCTGACGGCCCATCATTACGATTCATCGCCTTTATGGGGATGCCCGCCGGGCCAATCAATCGGCCACTGTCATATTGCCGCAACGATGAACAAGGGGTGATCGCCCCCGTCACCCCGGTCAGAAGGGCAGCTTGAAGCCCGGCGGCAGCGGCAGGCCGGCGGTCATCTTGCCCATTTCCGCATTGCTGGTCTCGTCCGCCTTTTTGCGGGCGTCGTTGAAGGCGGCGGTGACAAGATCCTCCAATATCTGCTTTTCACTCGGCGCCAGCAGGCTTTCGTCGATCGAGACGCCAATGATCCGGCCCTTGGCCGATGCCTTGACCCTGACCAGCCCGCCACCGGCGACGCCCTCCACCTCCAGCTTGTCCAGATTGTCCTGCGCGCGCTGAAGTTCCTCCTGCACGCGGCCCGCCATGCTGAGGATTTCGTTCAAGTCCTTCACTGTCCTGTACTCCATTGTTCGACCTGATCCAGGTCGGCGTCGGGGAAGGCAGCCATCGCCGCCTTGACCACCGGGGTTTCGAATATCGCGTCGCGCTCGGCCGCCTGCGCGACCTGCTCACGCGCCAGCAGCGTGGGCTGCCCCTCTTCGCGTCCCTCGCGCACCTGCCAGGCGACGCCGGTCGCCGCCTTGAGCGCCTGCGCCAGATCGCGGAAGAAATCGCCGCCGCCCCAGGGGCTGGTGAGGCGCAGGGTCAGTTCCGGCGGCGCCAGGGCGATGAGCGCGCCGCAGTCGTGCAGATGTTCGGCCAGCGTCCATTTGCTGGCATCGCGCAGCAGTTCGACCAGCGCCTCGATCGTGCCGGGAAGCCGGGCGACCGGCGTGTCGGCCGGTCCCGCCGGGGTCGCAGCCGCGCCGGAAGCGACAGTCGCCGGGACGCCCGCGCCCTCACGAAGCAACCGCGCGAGTTCGCCGGGATCGGGCATGGAGGCCGCATGCATCACGCGCAGCAGCGCCATCTCGCAGCTTTCGATCGGCAGGACGGCGCCCTGAACCTCATCATGCCCCTTCAGCAGAAGCTGCCACAGGCGATGCAGCGCGGCGAAGCCGATCTGTGCCGCCCATTCGGCCAGCAATTCGCGCTCCTCCACAGACTGTCCGGGGCTGACGATGTCGCGCCCCGCCTTCACCAACGTCACCGCATGGACCAGTTCCAGAAGGCCGCGCATCAATGACAGCGGCTCCACGCCCAGCGCATATTGATCGCGGACGGCGGCCAGCAGGGGCGCGGTTTCGCCTTCCAGCAGCAGCGCGAGCAGGCGCCGGGTCGCACCGCGATCGGACAGGCCCAGCATGTCGCGCACCTGTCCGGCGGTGACGACGGGCGCACCCTCGCCCATTTCGGCATGGGCGATCGCCTGATCGAGGATCGAAAGACCGTCGCGCGCCGACCCTTCGGCCGCCTGGGCGATCAGCGCCAGCGCGTCGGGCTCGGCCGCCACCCCTTCCGCCTCGACCACCCGGCTGAAATGGGCCGACAGCAGATCGGCCGGGATGCGGCGCAGGTCGAACCGCTGGCAGCGCGACAGCACCGTGACCGGCACCTTGTTCACCTCGGTCGTGGCGAACAGGAATTTCACATGGGCGGGCGGCTCCTCCAGCGTCTTCAACAGCGCGTTGAAGGCGTTCTTGGAAAGCATATGGACTTCGTCGATGATATAGATCTTGTAGCGCGCGGATACGGCGGCATAGCGCACCGCCTCAATGATCTCGCGCACGTCGTCGACGCCGGTATGGCTGGCGGCGTCCATTTCCACCACGTCGATATGACGCCCCTCGGCAATGGCGACGCACGGTTCGCACACGCCGCACGGATCGATGGTCGGGCCGCCCTGCCCGTCCGGGCCGATGCAGTTCAGCGCCTTCGCAATCAGGCGCGCGGTCGACGTCTTGCCGACCCCGCGCACCCCGGTCATCAGGAAGGCGTGCGCCAACCGTCCGCGCCGGATCGCATTGCCCAGCGTCTGGACCATCGCATCCTGCCCGATAAGTTCGCGAAAGCTGCGCGGGCGATATTTGCGCGCGAGGACGCGATAGGGCTGCGGGGAATCGGACATGGATAAAGTCCTAGCCGGTCGGGCAAGGATTGTCGAAGCCGGATGCGGTTGCAAGGGTGGGAGCCGGAACGACCCGTGACGAAATCACTGTGGCTGCTTCCGCCAGGACCTGACCAGGTTCGCGACGGTCACGCCCGCCCGACTCCCGCGGCGGCATATGGCGAAAGGGGGATGGGTTGGCAAGGGGCGTCCTGAACGCCCGCCGATCATGCGGGCGCCGTCGAGACAGGGGCGCCGTCCGCGGCCCGTGCCTGCTCATAGGCCTGTTGCAGCCCCGCCAGCACATGGGATTGGCCCGGCACCCCGTCGAGGTGGCGCGCGCGCAGTTCCGCCATCAACGCGGCCCACAGGCACGGCCCGCCCTCTTCGAGCAATCGGGCACGAACCGACAATTCCGGCGATGCCGGCCTGTGGTGGCGCCCCCAGGCCGCCATCTGCGCAAGCAGCGGCACAAGCTGGATCGCCGGTTCGGTCAGGCTGTAGATCGCGCTCTGCCGGTGCCCGGGATCGCCCGCCCTGGTAAGCAGGCCCGCCGCCATCAGCCGTTTAAGCCGGTCGGCCAGAATGTTCGAGGCGATGCCTTCTTCCGACCGGGTCAGCAATTCGCGATAGCGCCGCCGGTCTCCGAAGATGATGTCCCGGATGACGATCAGGCTCCAGCGGTCGCCCAGTGTTTCCAGCGTCAGATTGATCGGGCATCCCGACCGGCATGCGTCCTTCACGTGCCGCCTCCTTCTGCTTGCAAAATAGGATCGGAATCGGTAGGCCGCAACCACTTGCAAATAGCAATCAGATGGAAGGATGCCGCCATGCCGCTGACCCTCTATTCCCACCCATTCTCATCCTATTGCCAGAAGGTATTGATCGCGCTGTGGGAAAGGGACATTCCCTTCCGGTATCGCCACCTGGAAGAGGCGGGCGCGGATGCCGAACGGCTGGCACTCTGGCCGCTGGGGCAATTCCCCGTCCTGACCGACGGAGACCGGGCCATCGCGGAATCCAGCGTCATCATCGAATATCTGGACCAGCATCGGCCCGGCCGGGTTCGCATGGTGCCGGAAGACCCCGTCGTGGCGCTGGAGGCGCGATTCCTGGACCGGTTTTTCGACAATCATGTGATGACGCCGATGCAGCAGCCCGTGAACGAGGCCCTGCGCCCGGATGCGACACGAATGGACGAGGTGATGGGCAGGACGCGCGAGGCGCTGGATACCGCCTATGCCTGGCTGGAGCAGCGCCTGTCCGGACGGACCTGGGCCACGGGCGCGGATTTTTCGATCGCCGACTGTGCAGCGGCGCCGTCGCTTTTCTACGCCGACTGGGTCCATCCGATCGCCCCCGACTTCCCCACCGTGCGATCCTACCGGGCGCGCCTGCTGGCACGGCCCTCGGTCGCGCGGGCAGTCGATGAGGGACGCCCCTATCGGTCCTATTTTCCGCTGGGCGCACCCGACCGCGACTGAGGAAGGCCTGTCATTCCAGGCCGCTTTTCTGCGCCCGGTTGACGAAGTCGAGCGCGGCGGCGGCCGTTTCCGCGATAGCCGCTTCGGCCTTCTTCGCGTCGACCGTGGGGCGGTCGAGATAGATGGCCAGGAGATATTCGTCGCCCGCCGGCGATTTCACCAGCGCCACGTCATTATAGGCGGTGCCGCAGGTGCCGGTCTTGCTGCCCGAGGTCCAGCCTTCCGGCAGTCCCGCCTTGATGCGGTGGTCACCGGTGCTGCTGGCGTTGAGCCAGGCGCGCAGCCTGTCGGCGCTTTCCGGCTTGAGATCGCGGAACAGCAGCCGCGCCATCAGGCCAGCCATCGCCGCCGGGCTGGTGGTGTCGCGCATGTCACCCTGCGCATTCTCGTTGAGGGTCGGTTCGTCGCGGTCGAGCCGGGTAACGTTGTCGCCATGGGCGCGCATGAAGGCGGTCAGGCCCGGCGGCCCGCCCAGCATCGGCAGCAGGATGTTCGCGGCACTGTTGTCGCTCACCTCCACCGCCGCCTGCGCCAGTTCGGCCATGCTCATGCGGCCGCGCTTGCGGTTCTTTTTCACGACGGGGGCGTAATCGAGGATGTCGTCCTTGCCGAAGGACAATTCGCCTTCCAGCCCGAACTTGCCGGCTTCCGCACCCAGCAGCACCGCGGCTGCGAGCGGCGCCTTGAACGTCGAGCACATGGCGAAGCGATCATCCCGGTTGAAGCCGATCAACAGCGCCCCGCGACTGTCGACGAGCGCCACGCCCAGCCGCCCGCCCGTGTCTTCCTCGATCGTCTTGGGGTTGCGCACCTGCTCGAGCGCCGACTGGGGCACCAGATAGCGCGGGGCGGCCGGCATCAGGGAATTGAGGTTCCCGGTGGGCACCGGTTCCTTCGCCGATGTCTTCTGCCTGTCGGCGGCCGACGACGGCGCGGCCAGCAGCCCCGCGAGCGCAACAACGATCATCAGGCGTTTCATCGGCTGATCACATGCCCTGCATATTGTAGAATTCCCCGGGAATGCGGACGGTCAGGCTTTCGATCGCCGCGTCCAGCACGATCTGGCAAGACAGACGGCTGGTGCGTGTCGCGCCGGCGGCCAGATCCAGCATGTCTTCCTCATCCTCGCTCGCGCGCGGCAGCCGGGCGAAATCCGCCGCGTCCACGATCACATGACAGGTGGAGCAGGCCATTTGTCCCTCGCACGTCCCCTCAAGCGGCATTCCGGCCGCTTGCGCGACATCCAGCAGGACGGCGCCGACCGGCGCATCCACGTCCTGACGCCGTTCGCCGTCAGCGCTGATGAATGTGATCCTGGTCATTGATGCGACGCTCCCTTTTTACGGCGCCGCTTGTGCGGCTGCCGCCCTGTTCAATGCCTTTGCCGCCCTCTCCAGTTCCTCATGCGTGGTATAGCGGCCGAAGCCGATCCGTACCGACCCGCGTGCCTGAACATCTGTAAGTCCCAGTGCCCGCAACACATGGCTAGGCCGCCCCGACCCGCTAGCGCAAGCGCTTCCGAGGGAAAAAGCGAGATTTCTGCAATCGGACAGCAATCTTGCGCCATCAATGCCGTCGCGCCGGATGTTGAGGTTGCCGGGATAGCGATGCGCCGCGCTGCCGTTGAGTCGCCAGTCGGCGAACAGGCCCTGCGCCAGCGCTGCAAGGCTTTCCACATGCGCCCGGTCGCTGTCCGCCCTGTCGCGCATCAGTCGGGCGGCGACGCCGAAACCGGCGCACAGCGCGGGCGACAGCGTTCCCGACCGCAGGCCGCCCTCCTGCCCGCCGCCATGCAGCAGCGGCGCAGGGTCCACGCCGTCGCGCAGCCATAGCGCGCCGATGCCCTTGGGCCCGTGAACCTTGTGCGCGCTGATGGCGATCATGTCGCAGCTGTCGGGGATGGGCACGCGGCCATAGCCCTGCACCGCGTCGCACAGGAACAAAGCGCCCGCCCGGCGCGCCAGCGCGGCAAGCTGCTCGACCGGCTGGACGACGCCGATCTCGTTATTGACGAGCATTGCCGCCACCAGCGCAACCCCCGGGCCGATTGCCCGGGTGGCGGCGTCCATGTCGACGATGCCGTCGGCGTCCACCGGCAGCAGGGTCACGGCCCGGCCGGATCGTCCCAGCGCCTGCACCGTGTCCAGCACCGCGGCATGTTCGGTGGCGATGGTGACGATGGCGCCTAGCGGCGCGCCCTGGATCGCGATG
Organism: Sphingobium sp. OAS761; assembly: GCF_024168485.1. Taxonomy (GTDB): domain Bacteria; phylum Pseudomonadota; class Alphaproteobacteria; order Sphingomonadales; family Sphingomonadaceae; genus Sphingobium. Next base: position 57,898 of record NZ_JALJVY010000011.1, on the reverse strand, counting down.
TTGAGCGCTTCGGTCGCACCGGAGGTGAAGATGGTGCGACCGCCCGGTGGCAGCAGCGCGCCGACCGCATCGCGCGCCAGTTCGACCTGCGCCGCCATGGCGCGGCCGGGCCGGTGGGCACTGTGCGGGTTGGCGAACTGGTCTCGCAGCAACGGCGCCATGGCGTCGAAGGCTTCGGGAGCGAGCGGCGTCGTCGCCTGATAGTCGAGATAGATCATCGCCCGCCGCGCTCTGCCATGGCTGCCCATTCCAGCAGGAAACGGCTTATATCCTCTTCCCGCGTGCCGGGGCCGAAGCTGACCCGGATCACCTCGCCTGCCTCGGCGTCGCTCCAGCCCATCGCGCCCAGCACATGGCTGGTACGCAGCGAGCCCGATGAGCAGGCGCTGCCCGCCGATACGGATATGCCCGCCATGTCGAACCGGATGAGCTGCGCCCGCGCCGACACGCCGGGCATGCGGTAGCTGGCGATGGTGGGGATGCGGGGCGCGTCGCGGGCGACGACCTGTCCGCCGGCGGCATCGATCCCCGCGTCCAGCATCGCACGCAACGCCGCCGCGCGCGGCAGCCAGTCCGTACACGCCGCCAGCGCCGCCGCCATGCCCAGCACGGCGGGCAGGTTTTCCGTCCCGGCGCGATACCCCTGTTCCTGCCCGCCGGACGCCTCCAGCAAGGCGAGATCGCGGACCAGCAGGGCGCCGATGCCCGGCGGGCCGCCAAACTTGTGCGCGCTGATCGCGATCATGTCGGCATCGGGCAGCGGCAGCTTCGCCGCGCTCTGGGCGCAATCGGCGAACAGGATGGCACCGCCGCGGCAGATGCCGTCCAGCGGCTGGATGACGCCGGTTTCATTGTTGACATGCTGGATGGCCAGCAACCCGCCGCGCCCATCGAATTCGCGCACCATGCCGTTGGCGTCCACCGCCAGCCGGTCGGCATGCCCGGTCACGCGCAGTACGGCGTCATGTTCGACCGGGGACGTTGCGACCCGCTTCACCCGGGCGCGACCGATGCCGATCGCGATCGCTTCCGTAGCGCCCGAGGTGAAGAGGACATGGCCGTCCCAGCCCAGCGCCGCGCAGATTTTCCCGCGCGCATGCTCCAGCGCCGCGCGCGCGGCGCGGCCGTCGCCATGCGGGCTCGACGGGTTGGCCCAATGCTCCAGCGCCGCCGCCATCGCCGCCCGCGCGTCCGGCAGCACCGGGGTCGTGGCGGCATGATCCAGATAAAGTCTCTCGGCGACCAAGCGGGCGTTACTCATTGATTGCGGAAATGGCGGCGGCTTCTATATAGGCGGTCTGTCCCGCAGCGCCAGCGCCAGCCTTGGCACGCGCACGATCCGCTTTCCCGCCGCTGTCACGCGGCCCAGAACGATAACAGGTGTCATGCCCGACGTCATTTTCCCCGGACCCGAAGGCCGTCTCGAAGGCCGTTTCAGCCCCCCACCCCGCCCGCGCGCGCCCGTCGCCATGATCTTGCACCCGCATCCGCAAGGCGGCGGCACGATGAACGACCGCATCACGCAGGCGCTGTACAAGACCTTCGTGAAGCGTGGTTTCGCAGTGCTGCGCTTCAATTTCCGGGGCGTGGGCCGCAGCCAGGGCACGTTCGACAACGGCATCGGCGAACTGTCCGATGCCGCCGCCGCGCTGGACTGGGTGCAGAGCTTTCACCCCGAAGCGCAGACCACATGGATCGCCGGATTTTCCTTCGGCGCCTGGATCGGCATGCAACTGCTGATGCGCAGGCCGGAAATTCGTGGCTTCATCTCGGTCGCGCCGCCCGCCAACATGTATGATTTCTCGTTCCTGGCGCCCTGCCCATCCTCCGGCATCATCGTGCAGGGCACGTCGGACGAGGTCGTGACCGCGAGCGCGGTGCAGAAGCTGGTCGACAAGCTGCGCACGCAGAAGGGCATCACCATCCATCATGACGAGATTCGCGGCGCGAACCACTTTTTCGAGCATGAGCTGGATCAGCTGATGAAGTCGGTCGACAATTATCTCGACATGCGCCTGTCGCCGGATTCGCCGATCCGCTGACAGATCGGCGAACCAAAACGCGTCAGCCGATGCAGTAGGCGCAGAGCTTGTTGCCATCCAGATCGCGGAAATATGAGAAATAAGCGCCCGGTTGCCGTTCGCCGGGCGCGCCCTCGCACGCGCCGCCCAGCGATATCGCCTTGGCATGGAGCGCATCGACCTCGTCCCGGCTGTCGCAGGCGAAGGAGAACATGGAGCCGTTGCCGACGCTGGCCGCGTTGCCGTCATAGGGCGTCAGCACGCCGAAGCTGAAACCGCCGTCACGGCCGTAGATGCGCCCACGCGGCGAATCATGCATGCCAGACAGGCCGACCAGCGCCAGCACCCCGTCGTAAAAGACCTTGGCCTCCTCGATCCGGTTGGACCCCACGGTGCAATATGTCAGTGCCGCCATCGTCTCTCCTTTCATCTGCGTAATGCCCGAACCCTATGCACCGGCGCGCCGGGAAAGCCTAGTGGATCGGCACGGTCGCGATCGCCACATTGCCGAACATCACCAGGCCGGCGAGGATCATCAGCGTTCCGCGCTTGCGGTCGCGCCGCCTGATCACCGCATAAAGGCCCGCGCCAGTCAGCAGGACGCCCGCCAGCATGAGGATGGACATGATGGTTCCGGTCATGCCCCGTCCATAGGACCGCCGGTCCATGGTGGCAATCTGGCGCGGCTGCCCTTATGAGGCGCCCAACCCGAATCACCCCGAACGGTGAAGGATTTTGCCGTCATGAAAATCGCCATCGCTTCCGATCATGCCGCCGTCGACCTGAAGGCAGAGCTTGCGCAGTGGCTGCGCGACGAAGGGCATGCGGTCCAGGACCTGGGGCCGGCCACCGCCGACCGCGTCGATTATCCCGATTACGGGTACAAGCTGGCAGCAGCTGTCGCATCCGGCGGCGCCGAACGCGGCATCGCCCTGTGCGGATCGGGCATCGGCATTTCCATCGCGGTCAACCGCAACCCGGCCTGCCGCTGTGCGCTGGTGGGCGAGCCGCTGTCGGCCGCGCTGGCGCGCGAACATAACGACGCCAACGTCATCGCCATGGGCGCGCGCCTGACCGGCGTCGACATGGCCAAGGCGTGCCTCGCCGCATTCCTGACCACCGATTTCGGCGGAGGCCGCCATGCCGGCCGCGTCGAGAAACTGACCCAGCCCGCGCTCTGAAAGGATATTCGGATGAGCATCGACACCCTTAGCCCAGCCATCCGTCAGGACGGTTTCTTCAACGAATCGCTTGCCAGCGCGGACCCCGAAATCTTCGACGCGATCGGCAGGGAACTGAAGCGCCAGCAGGACAAGATCGAACTGATCGCGTCGGAAAACATCGTGTCGAAGGCGGTGCTGGAGGCCGCGGGATCGATCTTCACCAACAAATATGCGGAGGGGTATCCGGGCAAGCGCTATTATGGCGGCTGTGAATATGCCGATGTCGTCGAAACGCTGGCGATCGAGCGCGCGAAAAAACTGTTCGGCGCGCAGTTCGCCAATGTCCAGCCCAACAGCGGCAGCCAGATGAACCAGGCGGTGTTCCTGGCGCTGCTTCAGCCGGGCGATACCTTCATGGGACTCGACCTGTCGTCGGGCGGCCACCTGACCCACGGATCGCCGGTCAACATGAGCGGCAAGTGGTTCAACCCGGTGCCCTATGGCGTGCGCGCCGACGATCACCTGATCGACATGGACGAAGTCGCGCGCATCGCGCGGGAGTGCAAGCCCAAGTTGATCATCTGCGGCGGCACCGCCTATTCGCGGGTCTGGGACTTCAAGCGGTTCCGCGAGATCGCGGACGAGGTCGGTGCCTATCTGCTGGCCGACATGTCGCACTTTTCCGGCCTTGTCGCCGGCGGCGCGCACCCGTCGCCCGTGCCCCACGCCCATGTCACCACGACCACCACGCACAAGTCGCTGCGTGGTCCCCGCTCCGGCATCATCCTCAGCAATGACGAGGCGATCGCCAAGAAGCTGAACAGCGCGATCTTCCCGGGGCTCCAGGGCGGCCCGCTGATGCACATCATCGCCGCGAAGGCGGTGGCGTTCAAGGAAGCGCTGACTCCCGAGTTCAAGGCCTATGCCCACCAGATCGTCGCCAATGCCAAGGCGCTGGCCGAGACGCTGGCCGACGCCGGCCTGTCGATCGTATCCGGCGGCACCGACAATCACCTGATGCTGGTCGACCTGCGGGCGAAGAACACGACCGGCAAGGCGGCGGAAAAGGCGCTCGACCGCGCCTACATCACCTGCAACAAGAACAACGTCCCGTTCGACACGGCCAGCCCCTTCGTCACGTCCGGCGTCCGGCTGGGCACGCCGGCCGGCACGACGCGCGGCTTTGGCGAGGCGGAATTCCGCGAGATCGGACGCCTGATCGCCGAAGTGGTGGAAGGGCTGAAGCGCAACGGCGAAGAGGGTGACGGCCAGGTCGAGCAGCATGTCCGCGAAAAGGTGCTGGGCCTGACCGCGCGTTTTCCGATCTATCAGGACTGACCGCCCTTGCGCTGCCCCTTCTGTTCCCACGAAGACAGCCAGGTGAAGGACAGCCGGCCGACGGAGGATGGCGCCGCCATCCGCCGTCGCCGCCAGTGCGAGGCGTGCGGCGCGCGCTTTACCACATTCGAACGCATCCAGTTGCGCGACATATGGGTGGTGAAGAGCGAAGGTCGCAAGGAAGCGTTCGAGCGCGACAAGCTGGCCCGGTCCATCGGCATCGCCTGCCGCAAGCGACCGATCGACCCCAGCCGGATCGAAAAGCTGATTTCCGGCATCCAGCGCCAGTTGGAAACCAGCGGCGACAGCGAGGTGCCGGCGCGCGCCATCGGCGAAATGGTGATGGAAGGGCTCAAGCGCCTGGACAGCGTCGCCTATATCCGCTTCGCCAGCGTCTACAAGGATTTCACCGACGCCAAGGATTTCGAGGATTTCGCCGGCACGGTAAAGGCGGTGGGGCGTGAATAGGCCCGTCATCGTGCTGGTTCGTCCGCAACTGGGCGAGAATATCGGCAAGGCCGCGCGCGCGATGCTGAATTTCGGGCTGACCGAGATGCGGCTGGTGAGCCCGCGGGACGGCTGGCCAAACCCCGATGCCGGGCCGTCGGCGGCCGGGGCGGACAGCGTGCTGGACGAAGCGCAGGTCTTCGATACGCTGGCGGAGGCGGTGGCCGATTGCGCGCATGTCTATGCGACGACCGTGCGCAAGCGGGGCGTCACCAAGCCGGTCGTCACACCCGACGCGGCGGCGCGCGAGATCCATGGCGCGCAGGGCCGCAGCGCCATCGTCTTCGGTCCCGAACGGTCGGGGCTGGAAACCGAGGATGTGGCGCTGGCCCGCAAGATTTTGACGGTGCCGATCAATCCGGACTTCGGTTCGCTCAACCTGGCGCAGGCCGTGATCCTGTGCGCCTATGAATGGTCCAAGCAGGCATCGCTGGAACAGCCGACCGTCACCGACCTTGGCGAACCGGCGCCGCAGGACGAGCTGGAAGGCATGATCGACCAGTTCGAGACGCTGCTGGAGGGCGCGGGCTATTTCTTCCCGCCCGACCGCGCACCCGCGACGAAGCGAACGCTGCGCAACCTGCTGACCAAGCCGGGCTGGAACCATCTGGAAGTGCGCACGCTGCGCGGCGTGCTGTCTGCCCTGGGCAATCCGCGCGCGCGCTGATCAGATGCCGCCCGGCACCGGCGGCCAGCCGCCACGCGCCAGCCCCTCGCCGAGCGCCGCCATGCAGGCGTCAAGCCGCTCCGCATCCGTCGACCGAACGACGAAATTGGCCCCGACCCGCCCCTCCCGAAAAAACGGATAGGAGCCGATCTGGCACCCGTCATGCGCCCTTTCGACGTCGCCGAGCAGGTCTGCGATCTCGCTTTCCGCGACCCAGCAGCCCAGCGTTGCGGACAGCAGCGGCAAGCCGCCCTCCAGCCTGCCGGTCAGCGCTTCCAGCATACCGGCCGTGATGTGCGGCACGCCGGCCATGATGAAGATGTTGCCATGCCGGATGCCGGGCGCGCCGGACATGCGGTTTTCGATCAGGCTGGCGCCTTCGGGAACCCGCGCCATGCGCAGCCGCGCCTCGGTCAGGCCGCCGCGCGTGTCGTAATAGCCCGCCAGCATCGCCCGCGCGTCATCATGCACAACCACGCCGACGCCCAGCGCGTCGGCGATCGCGTCGACGGTAATGTCGTCATGCGTGGGCCCGATGCCGCCGGTCGTGAACAGATAATCGTTCCGCGCGCGCAATGTGTTGACGGCCTCCACGATCGCGCCGCTGTCATCGGCCACGACCCGCACCTCGCGCAGGCGTATGCCCTGGACGTTCAGCCAGGTCGCGATCTGCGCGACATTCCTGTCCTGGGTGCGTCCCGACAATATCTCGTCGCCGATCACGATCAGCGCTGCGGTCCAGATGCGGTTGGGATCGGCCATGCCCCGCCCATAGCCTTCCGCGCCGATCATGCCTAGCCCGTCCTCTCGCCCCCTCGCATTCTTGCAGGCGGCGTCCTATAGTCGGGGTCATGACCGAATATATGACCATGACGGCGGACGCGCCCGTTTCCCGATCCCAGGCGATCAAATTATATGGCGAGAGCGGCTTTGCCGGCATGCGCAAGGCCGGGCGGCTGGCCGCAGAGATACTGGACGCGCTGGTGCCGCATGTGGTGCCGGGCGTCACCACGGGCGAACTGGACGACATTGTGCGCCGGATGACGCTGGATGGTGGCGGCGTTCCCGCGACGCTGGGCTATCGCGGCTATACGCACAGCTGCTGCATCAGCCTGAACAACGTGATCTGCCACGGCATTCCGGGCGACACACGGCTGCGCGACGGTGACATATTGAATATCGACGTGACGCCGCAGGTGGACGGCTGGCACGGCGACAGCAGCCGCATGTATCTGTGCGGAGAACCCTCCATCAAGGCGCGGCGGCTGGTCGAGGTCACCTATGAATGCCTGATGCTGGGCATCGAGCAGGCGAAGCCCGGCAACAGGCTGGGCGATATCGGCCATGCCATCCAGCGCCATGCGGAGCGGCATCGCTATGGCGTGGTGCGGGACTTTTGCGGGCACGGGCTGGGACAGGTCTTCCACGACAGCCCGGAGGTCGTCCATATCGGTCGTCCGGGCACCGGGCCAGAATTGCGGCCCGGCATGTTCTTCACCATCGAACCGATGATCAACATCGGAAAGCCGGGCGTAAAGATGCTGGACGACGGATGGACCGCGGTGACGCGCGATCGCACCCTGTCGGCGCAGTTCGAGCACAGCATCGGCATCACCGACACGGGATGCGAAATCTTCACGAAAAGTCCGCTGGGACTGGACGCGCCGCCTTATGGCTGAAACCGTAACCATGCTGCCTAAATATTGAGCAGGATGATGGAAAAATGCCCGGAATCCGAGCAATATGGACAAAGATTGCTGCATCGCCGAAAGCAAGTCCTAGCGATTCGCCATTTGGCACGGTAATTGATTGTTAAGAGCGACGGCGGGTGTCTCGGGGGGCATGACGATCGTTGCTCTAGGAGAGGGAATGCGGGTCGCGCCCGCATTTTGCACGCGTCTTGAGTTGGGAATGAAACGATGAAAAAGATCGAAGCGATCATCAAGCCGTTCAAGCTGGACGAGGTCAAGGAAGCACTGCACGAAGTCGGCGTTTCAGGTATCACCGTGACGGAAGCCAAGGGCTTTGGCCGACAGAAGGGACATACCGAGCTCTATCGCGGCGCCGAATATGTGGTCGACTTCCTGCCCAAGGTGAAGCTGGAAGTCGTGGTCGACTCGTCGCTGGCCGACCGCGTCGTCGAAGCGATCAGCGCCGCCGCCCAGACCGGCCGAATCGGCGACGGCAAGATCTTCATTTCCAACATCGAAGGCGCAGTTCGCATCCGTACCGGCGAGCGCGACAGCGACGCCATCTGAGTTTCGCGTGACGAGAACCGCCGGCCGACGGGGGCCGGCGGACATGGCTTCAACTACCCCTTCGGGGGGGTATCAAGAGAGAAGGGCAAGTGCACATGGCCAATACGCCGAAAGACATCCTGAAGATGATCGAGGAAAAGGAGATCGAATGGGTCGATCTGCGTTTCACCGATCCGAAGGGCAAGTGGCAGCACCTGACCATGGTGTCGAGCGTCATGGGCGAGGATGAGTTGTCCGACGGCCTGATGTTCGACGGCTCTTCGATCGAGGGCTGGAAGGCCATCAACGAATCGGACATGATCCTGAAGCCCGACCTGGACGCCGTCTATGTCGATCCGTTCAGCGCCACGCCGATGATGATCCTGTTCTGCGACGTCGTCGAGCCGGATACCGGCGAACTCTATGCCCGCGACCCCCGTTCGACCGCCAAGCGCGCCGAAGCCTTCGTCAAGTCGGCCGGGTTCGGCGACACCATCTATGTGGGTCCGGAAGCCGAATTCTTCATGTTCGACGATGTCCGCTTCAATTCGGACTACAGCGAATCCTTCTTCAAGATCGACGATGTCGAACTGCCGACCAACACCGGCAAGGAATATGAGGGCGGCAACCTGGCCCACCGTCCGCGCGCAAAGGGCGGCTATTTCCCCGTCGCGCCGGTCGATCCGTGCACCGACATCCGCGCCGAAATGGTGTCGACCATGCTGGAAATGGGCCTGCCCTGCGACAAGCACCACCATGAAGTCGCCGCCGCGCAGCACGAACTGGGCCTGACCTTCGGCACGCTGGTCACCACCGCCGACCGCATGCAGATCTACAAATATGTCGTGCAGATGGTCGCCCAGGCCTATGGCAAGACCGCGACCTTCATGCCCAAGCCGATCGCGCAGGACAATGGCAGCGGCATGCATACCCACATGTCGATCTGGGAAGGCGGCAAGCCGCTGTTCGCCGGCGACGGCTATGCCGGCCTGTCGGAAACCTGCCTCTACTTCATCGGCGGCGTCATCAAGCACGCCAAGGCGCTCAACGCCTTCACCAACCCGACCACCAACAGCTACAAGCGCCTGGTGCCGGGCTTCGAGGCGCCGGTGCTGCTGGCCTATTCGGCCCGCAACCGTTCGGCCTCCTGCCGTATTCCGTACGGCGCGGGCGCCAAGGCGAAGCGCGTGGAATTCCGTTTCCCCGATGCGATGGCGAACCCCTATCTCTGCTACGCCGCGCTGCTGATGGCCGGCCTCGACGGCATCGAGAACAAGATCCATCCGGGCGCCGCGATGGACAAGAATCTCTACGACCTGCCGCCCGAGGAACTGAGCCAGGTCCCGACCGTGTGCGGTTCGCTGCGCGAAGCGCTGACCAGCCTGGAAGCCGATTACGAGTTCCTGCTGAAGGGCGACGTCTTCACCAAGGATCAGATCGATGCTTACATCGAACTGAAGTGGCCCGAAGTCTATCGCTGGGAAATGGCGCCGTCGCCGGTTGAATTCGACATGTACTACAGCGCCTGATCCCTTTCTCGGACGTTGTGGAAGGAGGCCCGGTCGCGCAAGCGGCCGGGCCTTTTTCGTTGGAACGGCGATTGCGGCGACGGGTAATATAACCGATCGGCAAGCAATGGCATCTGTGGAGCCGTCATGAGTAGAACCGGTCCTTGGGGCGCAACACCACCACAACATAGCGGCGGCAAGCATATCCGCCAGGCCGGCGTCGCGCGCGACGGCGCTTTCGTGTTGCCCGGACGTATCCGGCATCCGGTGGATGACGACGGCATCTATCCCAACCCGCAGGCCGATTATGTCCGCATGTCCCGGACCTTCGGCATGCGGATCGTCCGCTGTCGCGCCGCGCGCGACATATCGGGGTTTGTGACGGCGCAGGAATTTGGCGGTGAGGCGCACCTGCCCGAACCGATTGCGTCGACCCTAAGCCGCGCCTTTTCCGGGAGCGTGAAGCACCCGATCTCGTTGCGATTGAACCAGCAGGCGGGCGTGCTGGCGCATGGCACCAACCCGGAGGGGCGGATCTACCAGCCGCTCAGCGATTGGTCGCTCGAAATCGAGGATAGGGATGACGACCTGCATGTCACCCTGTCTGCGACATTGCATGGCCTGCACCTCGAGGAATGGCAGACGCGCACCACAAATCATTGGGAGAAGCAGGCAGGCGCCCGAATCGTCATCCAGTTCGTCATAGATGCCATCACGCGCGTCGCCTGTTTCGGCTATTATGCGCCCAACCTTTCGACCGAGGCGGTCGCTCCCGCGCCTCTGCCACCTCCCGCCACGCTAACGGAACTGGATATCTCGACCGCTCCGGTCGGGACATTTAACCAATGCGGTGTGGGACCGAATGGCCTGGTGTCATTTCATGAAGCGATCGAACTGGGCTATCTGTCCTTGACCCGCCTGTCGCATCCAGCACGGACGGAAGCGGGCTTTCTGCCCACGCACATGAACCATGTCTGGCCCCGACTGACCCTGCATGGCGTGACCATGGCGTCGATCCGCTTCGCCCTTCTCAACAATCCGGCGATGCGCCTAAACGCGGAAGGCGATTGCGTGGGGAACCTGCAATATGGCGGACCTGACGGCTGGATGACCAATATCACCCGTTGGATGGCGGACATCCGGCGGGACGAAACGGGCTTGCATTTCGATGTGGAGGCTCACTCGTCCGAAGCGCCGCGGCGCCTGACCTTCCGGCTGCCGTGGGAAATGCTGATACTGCGCTATCCCGGCTTCCTGCCCCATCAGCCGGACTGAACCACCGCTCGCCTCACCCCGGTATTGATGCCCCGAACAGCAGCACCGGCTCGCCCGGCGGCGACAGGACGATATCGCCGCCCGCGCTTTCCACCAACTGGCGCACCATCCAGGCGGCGGCCGTGCGCGAAGCGAGCCCCTCGGGCGGCAGCGTGCCGGACAGGGCGGCGCGCAGATCAGGGTCCAGCACCAGCTTGGGTCCTTCGGCACGCACGACGATTTCGGTAACACCGGGGCGCGATTCCGCGCCGATGTCGAGTTGCCCGCCGCGCACCAGGGCGTCGCCCGCGATCAGCGACAGGTTCAGCAGCACCTTGACCGCGAGCTTGCCCAGCATCGCGTCCTCGACCAGCCAGCCGACCTTCACCCGGCCCGCCCCGGCGAACATGCCCTCTATCGCGACGCGCGCCTCGTGCGGCGGCACGGCGTCGCCGAACCCGCCCGCCGAGCCGAAGGCAAGGCGGAAGAATTTCAGCTTGTTGGCCGAGGTCCGCGCACTGTCCCCCAGCAATTCCAGGCAGCGTTCGCGCATGTCCGGATCGGTTTCGTCAGCCATCAGTTCGAGGCCGTTGTTGAGCGCCCCGACCGGACTGAGCAGGTCGTGGCACAGGCGCGAACAAAGCAGGCTGGCGAATTCGATGCTGTCGGTCGAATGAGTCATGCAGGGAGACCGCCGGATTGGACTATGGGAAAGCGTTCCCGGCTAATGCGCCGCAAGGACGCCCGATGCAACCCCGGGTCACCGCCTTTCCGTCACCTGACGTCGAGTGCCGCCTCGACAAAGGCCGTGGCACCGCCCTCGCCCGGCCCGGCGATCCACAGGCGGGCCGTCTCGCCCGTGACGATCAGCCAGAGCCGGCCGTCGGGAACCGCGCAGGCCGCGTCTGTGGCCGAAGGCACAGGCCGGCCGGACGGATGGGAATGAAAATGCCCGACCACTTGCGGCCCGCCGGTCCGCGCGTCCCGATATGCGGACAGGAGCCTTGCCGGATCGAGTTCGAAATGGCGCGCCGGATCAGGGGCGACATTGTCGGCGGGCAGGATAGCCGTGATATCGTCCGGCCGCCCGAGCAGAAGACCGCATATTTCGTCACGGCTGGACCGCGCGAGGGTCATGATCTGTTCCAGCAGCAACCTTGAAATAGCGACGGTCATTCCTACATGGCTAGCGCATGGGTTCGGGGGATTCCAACATTTGCGTGACGATCGGCGACGCGCAGGCGGGCGAGCGGCTCGACCGCGCCCTTGCCGACCTGATACCCGACCTGTCCCGCGAACGGATCAAGACCCTGATCGGCGAAGGCCGCGTGACGACCGGCCGCGACACGAGGATCAGCGCGTCGGCGAAGGTTGCGGTCGGGCAGGATTATCATGTTTCTTTGCCGCCGGCGCGACCGCTCGACACGGTGGCGCAGGACATCCCGCTGTCGATCGTGCACGAGGACGCAGACCTGATCGTGGTCGACAAGCCCGCCGGGCTGGTCGTGCATCCCGCCGCAGGCAATCTCGACGGGACGCTGGTCAACGCGCTGTTGCATCACTGCGCCGGGCGGCTGTCGGGCATTGGCGGGGTGGCGCGGCCGGGCATCGTCCATCGCATCGACAAGGACACGTCCGGCCTGCTGGTCGTGGCCAAGACCGACAAGGCCCATGAAGGGCTGGCGCGCCAGTTCAAGGATCACAGCATTCAAAGGCTTTATGCCGCGATCTGCTATGGCGCGCCCGTTCCGCCAGCGGGAACCGTCGACACATGGATCGCCCGGTCCGACGCCGATCGAAAGAAGATGGCCGTTTGTCGGGAAGGCCGGGGCAAGCATGCGATCACCCATTATCGGGTGACGGAACGCCTGAACGGCGCGGCGCTGCTGGAATGCCGACTGGAAACGGGGCGCACGCATCAGGTGCGGGTTCACATGACGCATATCGGGAACCCCTTGATCGGCGATCCGCTTTACAGTAGAGAAAGAAAAGGTTTCAAATCAATACTGGAAACGCTGGGTTTCAAAAGGCAGGCATTGCACGCCAGAACGCTGGGGTTCATACATCCCGTGACGGAAAAGCCGCTCATGTTCGAAAGTGCACTGCCCGTCGATATGCAGGAACTGTTAAGCCGGCTTCACGTATAGATTTGGACAAGTTTGCGACGGTGCTGAGGACGCCTCTTCTGGGTCCCGCCGTGCAAGAAAGGGAAAGGTGACGACATGGCCAAGAGCAATGTCCCCGCGGTTCCGACGCTGGGCGGTGAAGCCAGCCTCAACCGCTATCTGTCGGAAATTCGCAAATTTCCGCTGCTCACCCCTGAGCAGGAATATATGCTGGCGAAGCGTTATCAGGAGCATCAGGATCCCGAGGCCGCTGCGCAGCTCGTGACGTCGCACCTGCGACTCGTCGCCAAGATCGCCATGGGCTATCGCGGCTACGGCCTGCCGGTCAGCGAGCTGATCAGCGAAGGCAATATCGGTTTGATGCAGGGCGTGAAGAAGTTCGAGGCCGATCGCGGCTTCCGCCTGGCAACCTATGCGATGTGGTGGATCAGGGCGTCGATCCAGGAATTCATCCTGCGGTCGTGGAGTCTGGTGAAGATGGGCACGACCGCCGCGCAGAAGAAGCTTTTCTTCAATCTGCGCCGGATGAAGAACAATATCGAGGCGTTCGAGGACGGCGACCTGCATCCCGACGACGTGAAGAAGATCGCCACCGACCTGGGCGTCAGCGAAGAGGACGTCGTATCGATGAACCGTCGCATGGCGATGGGCGGCGACACGTCGCTCAACGTGCCTATGCGCGAGGATGGCGAGGGCCAGTGGCAGGATTGGCTGGCCGATACCGATCAGTTGCAGGACGAACGCGTCGCCGACGAGCAGGAGCGCGAGATGCGCCACGACATGCTGGTCGAGGCGATGGACGACCTAAACGACCGGGAAAAGCATATCCTGGCCGAACGCCGCCTGGCGGAGGAGCCCAAGACGCTGGAGGAATTGTCCCAGGTCTACGGCGTAAGCCGGGAACGCGTCCGCCAGATCGAGGTGCGTGCGTTCGAAAAGCTGCAAAAGGCGATGATGCGCATTGCCGGCGGCAAGCTGGAAAAGATCGCGCGGCTCGCCGCCGCCTGAGCAATTGCTCGTTCCCATGGCAAAAGGTCCCGGGACCCCAGCGGTTCCGGGGCCTTTTGCATGGCGGTCGCTGCCTGGCCGTTCGTTGAAGGGGCATGGCGCCGACAATCCTCTATCCGCTGCTGCTCGCCGCAGCGCCGGTATCCGCACCCGCAATGCCCGCCCCTGTCGATCGGGCCAGCGGCGAACATTATGTCTGGGGCGACGTCAATGACGGGTGGCATCTGGTCAAGCGCCCCGACCTGTCCGTGATAGAGGAACAGATCGCGCCGGGCGCGCGGGAGGTGCGGCATCTGCACGCGAAGGCCCGGCAATTCTTCTACGTCCTGTCAGGCATGCTGACGATGGAGGCGGACGGCAGGGTGGTGACCGTCACCGCCGGCCAGGGCATCGAGATCCCGCCCGGCACCCCGCATCAGGCGCGCAACGACAGCACGGCGCCGCTTGTCATCCTGGTTACCTCCGCCCCGCCCAGCCATGGCGACCGGGTGGCTGCACCCCTGCCCTGATCCGCAACGACGCGGCAGATGACGCGATGCGCCAAAACGGCTAGTCTGGTGTCATGATGACCGTCAAAGCCCGAAGGTCCGGCAGTCGCTGGCGCGGCTTGCTGCGCTGGCCCTTGCGCATCCTGGCCGCATTCGTCCTCCTATCCTTCTTCCTGGTCCTGCTTTACCGGTTCGTTCCGCCACCGGTGACGATCACGATGCTGCTCGACCCCAATGGCATCACCAAGGAATGGATGGGCATCGACGAGATGGACCCCGACATGCCGCGTGCCGCAATCGCTGCTGAGGACGGCAAGTTCTGCACGCATCACGGTTTCGACGTCGACGCCATCGCCAAGGCCGCGATCCACAATGCGAGCGGCGGACGCATCCGCGGCGGCTCCACCATCAGCCAGCAGACGGCGAAGAATGTCTTCCTGTGGCAGGGCGGCGGCTTCGTGCGCAAGGGGCTGGAGGCGTGGTTCACGATGCTGATCGAGGCCGGCTGGGGCAAGCGCCGGATCATGGAGGTCTATCTGAACGTCGCGGAGACAGGGATCGGCACCTATGGCGTGCAGGCCGGTGCGATCCGCTATTTCCACCATGGCGCCGGGCGGCTGACGCGGACGGAAGCGGCGCGGATAGCCGCTGTCCTGCCGCTGCCCAAGAAGCGCGCCGCTATCGCGCCGGGCGGCTTTACCCGCCGCTACGGCAACACCATCGCGGCGCGCATCGGCGTAGTCCAGCGCGACCGACTGGACGGCTGCATCAATTAGAAAGGGCGGGGATTTCTCCCCGCCCTTTCCCTTGAAGCTTGCTGTAGAACTTAGAAGCCGATGATCAGCGAGGCGCTGATCGCGCGCGGCGAACCGAAGTTCACGAACGCGGACGAGGAACTGGCCAGCGTATCGAGGCCGCCGCTGAATGAGCCGACATAGAATTTGTCGAACAGGTTGCTGACGTTGAGCTGAATCGCGCCCTTTTCCATGCCGAGGCTGGCGAGCGAGTAACGCAGGTCGAGGTCGACCACGGTATATCCCTGGAACTTGGCACCGGGGAAGATCAGCTTCGTCGAGCCATCGCTCAGCGTGACGCGCTGAATTTCGCCGTTGATGTCGTTCAGGTAGCGCGAACCGGTCCGCTTGGCCTGAACACCCAGGGTGAAATCGCCGAAGTGCCCTGCAAACGACCGCCAAGCAGATATTTCGGCGCGCTGCGCTCCCGCTTGCCCGACGTGCGCAGATAGGCAACGCCGTCCTGCACATAGCACAGGCCCGCCAGACCGATGTCGCTGGTTGCCGAACAGCTGCCGGTGACGGCATCATCCTGGATTTCCGACTTGATATAGGAACCGAAGATATAGGCAGTGACCTGCGGGATCGGCGTGTAGGAAATGCTGCCGTCGACGCCGTATTTCTTCACCGGACCCAAGTTCGTGTCGGTGCCGTTGCCGTCAATATCGTAAGCGGTGACGAGGCGGTTCTTATATTTGGAATACCAGCCGGTCAGAGCGGCCTGAACCTTGCTCGACGTGTAGCGCAGGCTGAGGTCGAAGCTGTCCGAGGTTTCCGGAACACGATAGGCCGCATCGCTGTCCGCAGGGAAATAGAAGGCGTTATAGAGCGCGTCCGTGCTGGGAACCGAGATGTTCTTCGCGTAGCTGCCGGCAATGCTGATTTCCGGCGTGATCTTGAACACCGCGCCCAGGTTCGGCAGGAACTTGTCATATTTCAGCGTCCGCGCCTGCGGCAACGCCGAACCCGACGGCTTGCCCGTCGTGGCGTTGTCGCTGTACGGCTTGGCAGCAGTGTAGGCCGCGATCTGATCTTCAGGCACGCAGTCGACAAACCCGCCGGAACTGGTGGTGAAGCAATATTGGTTCAGGTCGCGCTTGAAGAAGGGCAGACGGCCGCCGATCAGCACGGTCAGCTTGTCGTCGAAGAAGGTGCCCCGATATTCGCCAGCGATCTGATGCAGCGTGGCGTAGGACAGACGGTTGCGCTTTTGCAGGGCATTGCCGTCGGTATCGGTCACCGGATCGTTGATCGCGAACACGTCCTGCGGGGAACCGTCCAGTTTCAGGAAACCGGCATAGCCCGTCTGACGGTGGCGCGCCCGGTCGAAGCTGTACGACAGACGAACCCGATTATTGTCGTCGAATTCATAGGCAAGGTTGGCGATCGCCACCCAGCGGCGGGTGTTGGTCTGGCTCGGCTGAAGCAGGGTGAAGCGATCGGATTCCGCGCTGCCCGAAATGATACCGTCGCCGTTCTTGTCGACGCCCAACGTACCGTCGCCGTTGAAGTCGCGGCCGAAGTAGAAGGAACCGCCATAATTGCCGGTGTAGGGAGCGCCGTTGATATAATTATAGGCTTCGTAGGCGCTGGTCGTGCCGCCGCCATTGGCCTTCACCCACTGATAGGCACCGTCGACGGTCAGCGTCAGGCGGTCGGCCAGCGTGAATTTCGAATTTGCTCGCACGTTCCCGGTGTTCGAAGGGTTGAAACGACGTTCGAAATCGGTGCCGCAAGAGTTGGTCTGATCGGCTACGGCCGCATCGCCCGTCACGTTAACGGTGCAAGGATAGTTGATGTCGTAGAACCGGCCCTTCTTGTCGCCCGTGAATGCGCTGGCGCGGAAGGGCGAGCCACCGAAATTGTTGCGGTTCTGGTTATAATGCGCCGCCAGCGAGATGAAGTCGCCGTTCGAGCCGATATCCTGCCAGATCTTCGCATTATATTGCTGCTTGTCGACCTTGCCGTAGTTGGAGAAGGCCGCGTCGTTCTTCGCGCGCGAGGCGGAAATCCAGGCCTTCGTGCCATGGCCGGTCAGGTCGCCGGTGTTGACGACGCCGAACATGCGGAAAAAGGGACGGTCGCCCGACCCGCTGGCGACGATATTGCCGTAGCTCACGCTGGCAAGCACGCCATAATCGTCGCTGGGTTCCAGCGTGTTGATGTTGACGGTGCCGCCGACCGCAGCCGCGGTCGGGCTGTCGACGTCGGTCGAACCCAGGTTGACGTTGACGGTCTGGATCAGTTCGGGATCGACCTGCTGATTGGTATAGATCGCATAATTACCCGAGTCATTGAGCGGGATACCGTCGAAAGTCTGCGAGATGCGGTCGGAACTGAAGCCGCGAATGGTGAAGCTGCCGCCCGAAGAACCCCATGGGTCATTGTTGGTGAAGCTTACACCCGGAACAAGATTGATGATTTCGTTGACCGACTGGCCGGGGCGTTGCGCCTGGATCAGTTCCTGGTCCAGAACCACTTTCGCCTTGGGCGAATCGGGGATCTTGACACCGCCGACGCTCTGGTCGGCACGGGCGCCTGTAACGACGATGGTGTCGAAATCATTCGAACCGGTGGACTGCGCAAATGCAGTGCACGGAACGGCAACGGCGATGATCGCCACGCTGCCCATCAAAAATTGCTTCATTGACCCTTGTCCCTTTCAAAGGTGGCGCGGCGCGCCTGTGCTGTCCGCTCTTTCAAGCCGTGGCTGCTGGTGGCGCCTTCTGGCGACGGCCCTGTGATGCTGTGATTGCATTTTTGTTACAAGGCAGCATGGCGGCTGTCACATTCCCCCCGCCCACGGCACTCCAAGCGCCCCGGGCATCGCGCCTATGGGGCTAACATATTGCCAAATAATGACATTCTGACAGCGAAAACTTGTAGTTTGACGATGGTGCAATTTTGCAACGCAGCGAGATTATTTGTGCAGACGCACAGGAAACGAAAAAAGGCCGGCAAAGCATGCCGGCCTTGATTTGGCTTTACGCTACGGAATGCGTCGAAGGGTCAGGCCGCGTCGTCGGCCCGCTTTTTCGTTTCGCTGAATACGCGAATCGGTTCCTTGGTCCCGGCGACGACATCCTTGTCCACCACCACTTCGCCCACGCCCTCCATCGACGGCAGGTCGAACATCGTGTCGAGCAGGATCGCTTCGAGAATGGACCGCAGCCCGCGCGCGCCGGTCTTGCGCTCGATCGCCTTCTTCGCGATCGCGGTCAGAGCGTCGTCTGTGAAGCTGAGTTCGACATTCTCCATGTCGAACAGCTTGCCATATTGTTTGACCAGCGCGTTCTTGGGTTCCACAAGAATCTTGACCAGCGCGGTCACGTCCAGATCCTCCAGCGTGGCGATCACCGGCAGGCGGCCGACGAACTCCGGGATCAGACCGAATTTGAGAAGATCTTCCGGCTCGCTCTGTCGCAGCAGTTCGCCCGTCTTGCGCTCTTCCGGGGCAGCGACATGGGCGCCGAAACCGATCGACTTGGCTTCCAGACGGTCGCCGATGATCCTTTCGAGGCCCGCAAAGGCGCCGCCGCAGATGAAAAGGATGTTGGTCGTGTCGACCTGGAGAAATTCCTGCTGCGGATGCTTGCGGCCGCCCTGCGGCGGAACCGAGGCGGTGGTGCCTTCCATCAGCTTGAGCAGCGCCTGCTGCACGCCCTCCCCCGACACGTCGCGCGTGATCGACGGATTCTCGGCCTTGCGGCTGATCTTGTCGATCTCGTCGATGTAGACGATGCCGCGCTGCGCTTTCTCGACATTATAGTCGGACGCCTGGAGCAGCTTCAGGATGATGTTCTCCACATCCTCGCCGACATAGCCGGCCTCCGTCAGCGTGGTCGCGTCGGCCATGGTGAAGGGCACGTCGAAAGTCTTGGCGAGCGTCTGCGCCAGCAGCGTCTTGCCGCAGCCGGTCGGGCCGACCAGCAGGATGTTCGATTTGGCCAGTTCCACCTCGCCCGGCTTGGTGCCGTGGTTGAGGCGCTTATAATGGTTATGGACCGCCACCGACAGGACACGCTTCGCGCGGTTCTGGCCGATCACATAATCGTCCAGCACGTCGCAGATTTCCTGCGGGGTAGGAACGCCACCATCCTTCTTGCCGACGAGACCGCCCTTGGTCTCCTCCCGGATAATGTCGTTGCACAATTCAACGCATTCATCGCAGATGAACACGGTCGGCCCCGCGATCAGCTTACGCACCTCATGCTGCGACTTGCCGCAGAAGGAGCAGTAGAGCGTGCTTTTGGAATCGGAGCCTGTCAGCTTAGTCATTCGCCATTCTCTCTTCCCGGCCGGAACGGGGCCTCACGCCCTATTCGATCCGGGATATTCTGGTCCAAAGGCTATCCTAGCCCGTGGCGCGTCCGTTTCACAAGGGGTGAAAGTGGCGCGCCCGGGTAAAGATACCCTTTATCCGTCCGTTGTATCCGTCGCCACAGGGCGGCGGTCGAACACTTCGTCGACGAGACCGAAGGCCTTGGCCTCATCCGCTTCGAGGAAGGTGTCGCGATCCATCGCCCGTTCGACCGCCTCCAGCGTCTGGCCGGTATATTTGACATAGAGGTCGTTGAGGCGCCGGCGAATACGCAGGATTTCCTTGGCCTGGATCTCGATGTCCGACGCCATGCCCTGCGCACCGCCCGAAGGCTGATGCACCATGATCCGCGCGTTGCTGAGCGCGATGCGCTTGCCCGGCTCGCCCGCCGCGAGCAAGAAGCTGCCCATCGACGCGGCCTGGCCGATGCAGACGGTGCCGACCTGGGGCCGGATATATTTCATCGTATCGTGAATCGCCATGCCGGCCGTCACCACGCCGCCGGGCGAATTGATGTACATCCAGATGTCCTTTTTCGGATTTTCCGATTCAAGGAACAGAAGCTGTGCGACGATGAGGGACGCCATATGGTCCTCCACCTGGCCGGTGATGAATATGATCCGTTCGCGCAGCAGCCGCGAATAGATGTCGAAGCTGCGTTCGCCGCGGTTCGACTGTTCGATAACGATAGGAACCAGCGCGGCCATGGGATCGGACATGATATCGGTCATTGTGCTCTTTCAGGGTGGTTGCTTTTGCCCGCCCCTACATCGGCACAAATGGCGGACGGTTCAAGGGGGTTGGACCGAACGGCGACGATCAGTCGCGCAGGGCGAAGTCCGACGGCGCACGGAATGCGAGGTAAGCCAGCCGGCGCACCTCGCGCCGGCCGCGCACCACCGTGTCGAGGATGAGGCCGCACATGGCCGACAGGGTGGCGAGGATCATGAGGCCCGTCACCAGGATGGCGGTGGGGAAGCGCGGCACCAGGCCGGTATCGAGATAGGTCACGATCAGCGGCGCGGCCAGGCCCAGGCCCAGCGCCGCCAGGACCGCCGCGATCAGGCCGAAGAACAGGATCGGCCGCTCGATACGGTAAAGGGTGATGATGGTGCGCAGGATACGGAACCCGTCGCGATAGGTGCTCAGCTTGCTGACCGATCCTTCGGGCCGCGCGCCATAGGCTGTCATGACTTCCGATACCGGCATAGCCAGTTCGAGCGCGTGCACGGAAATTTCCGTCTCGATCTCGAAACCGGCCGACAACACGGGGAAACTCTTGACGAAACGCCGTGAAAACACGCGGTAGCCCGAAAGAATGTCGGTGAAGCTGCGACCGAACAATTGTTTCAAAAGGCTGGTCAGCGCCCAATTGCCGAAGCGATGGCCGCGCCGGTAGGCCGCCTCCACCTCGTCCCGGCGGCATCCCACCACCATGTCGAGATTGTCTTCCAGCATCGCGGCAATCATCGCCGGTGCGGCGGCCGCCTCATAGGTCGCGTCGCCGTCCGCCATGATATAGATGTCGGCGTCGACGTCGGCGAACATGCGGCGCACCACATGCCCTTTGCCCTGCTGGCTGACGCGGCGGACGATGGCGCCGGCACCGGCGGCCAGGTCACGGCTGCCATCGGTGCTGTTATTGTCAAAGACATATATGTCGGCGGCAGGCAGCGCGTGGCGAAAATCCTCCACCGTCTGCACGATCGCTTCGGCCTCGTTATAGCAGGGCAGGATGACGGCGACACGCGGCGACGCCATGGCGGTTTCACTGTCCACGGCCGGAAATTCCTTCATCGTCGCCACTAACCCCTGCATCATTTTGTCTCCTCCATGGGACATCATGATTAAGATTTCGTCTGCCATGCCGCGCGACACATGAAAAGCGCCCGTGCTTCACCAGGGAAGCCGGGCGCGAATTCATGCCGGACGGGGCGACCTTATTCGGCCTTGGCAGCAGCCTTCTTGGGAGCAGCCTTCTTCTTGGGCTTTTCTTCCTCGGCGGCCGGCGCGGCGTCGGCGGCGGCAGTGTCCTTCTTGGCGGCTGCCTTCTTGGCCGCCGGCTTCTTGGCGGGCGCCTCCTCGGCAGCCGGTTCAGCATCGGCCTTGGCCGGTTCAGCAGCCTTCTTCGGGGCCGCCTTCTTCGCCTTCGGCTTTTCGTCATGATCGTGATCATGGCCGCAACCGGGGCCGTGAACGTGCGGCTTCAGTTCACCGTCCTCCGACTCGATCGCCGCTTCCAGTTCCTCGCGCGCGACGGCACGTTCCGTCACCTCCGCCTTGTCGAACAGGAAGTCGACCACCTTGTCCTCATAGAGCGGTGCGCGCAACTGCGCGGCGGCCATCGGGTCCTGACGGACATACTGGACGAACCGTTCGCGATCCTGCGGGCTGTACTGCTGAGCGGCCTGCATGATCAGGCGGTTCATTTCCTGATCGGACACGGTCACGCCGTTGGCCTGGCCGATTTCGGACAGGAGCAGGCCGAGACGGACGCGACGCACGGCAATGGCGCGATAATCGTCCTTTTCCGCTTCCATTTCCTTGAGCGCCGCCTCGGGATCTTCCTCATGGCTCGCTTCATGCTGGAGCTGGGCCCAGATCTGTTCGAATTCGGCGTCCACCATGCTGGGCGGGACGTCGAAATCATGGTTGGCCGCAAGCTGGTCGAGCAGCTTGCGCTTCATGTGGGTGCGGGTCAGGCCGTTATGTTCCTGCTCGATCTGTCCCTTGAGCAGTTCGTTCAGCTTTTCCAGGCTTTCCAGGCCGAGCGACTTGGCGAAATCATCGTCAACCTTGGGCTTGTCGCCGTCAAGCACCGACTTGACGGTCACGTCGAAGGTCGCGGCCTTGCCGGCCAGATGTTCCGCGCCATAATCCTCGGGGAAAGTGACGTCGATCGTCTTTTCCTCGCCCTTCTTCACGCCGGTCAGTTGATCTTCGAAACCGGGAATGAACTGGCCGGACCCGATCTTCAGGCGAATATCCTGCGCCGAACCGCCCTCGAACGCCTCGCCATCGACCTTGCCGACGAAGTCGATGACCAGCGTATCGCCTTCAGCGGCAGCATGATTTTCGGCATGTTCCTCAAGCGCGCCCTGCTGGCTGGCAATGCGGCCTGCAGCTTCGGCGACCTTATCGTCGGCGACCGGAACGGTCAGCCGTTCCAGCTTCAGCCCCTCGATGCTGGGCACCTCGATTACCGGCAGCACTTCCAGCGCGACCTTGACCTCGGCATCCTTGCCGAATTCGAAGCCTTCATCCAGTTCGACCGAAGGCTGCATCGCCGGGCGCAGCTTCTGGTCGGCGATCAGCTTCTGCACGCCTTCCTGGATCGAATTGTTGAGCGCGTCGCGCTGCAGGCTTTCGCCATGCATCTTCTTGACGAGATTGGCGGGCACCTTGCCAGGGCGGAAGCCGGGCATGCGCACCTGCGGCGCTATGGCCTTCACTTCCTTTTCGACGCGCGCGTCGATGTCCTTCGACGTGATGGTCAGGGTATAGGCGCGCTTCAGGCCCTCGTTCAACGTCTCGACAGTCTGCATCTTTTCTCTCAAACGCTTTCTTCAGCTGAATTTCGGTGGCGCTTGCGATGGCATGGGCCTGGCGCACTGGTGCGGGCGAAGGGACTCGAACCCCCACATCTTGCGATACCAGAACCTAAATCTGGCGCGTCTACCAGTTTCGCCACGCCCGCATCGGTCGCCGGTCGGCGCGGCATAGAGAAAAGCACGGGCAGAGGCAAGGGATTGTGAAATCGCTGCCGGAACCGTCATCCTCGCCCGAACGTAAGGTGTTGGCAGCCATTTGCAGGAGACCCTCATGAGCACCCGGCCAAGCCCCGATCCCGCGACCGTTCCCGCACCCGACGTCATAGAGCCGCAGTCGCCCGACGAACTGCCCGTGCCCGGCGGCCCGGCGGAAACGCCCATGACCGAGCCGGACGAGATCGTACCGCCCGTGCCGGACAATGACCAGCCCGACAGCACACCGCCGGAGCTGCCGCCACCAACGTGAACCTGCGGGACGGACAGGAAAATACCCGCCCCGGCAATTTTTTTGCGCGGTCATGGAACATTTCGGTCGTGTGTCAAAAATCCCCGACGTCTTTCTGGACAGCGTCGAGAATCCATGATTGAACTATGACAGAAAAGAGAAATGAGGAGAGGCGCGACTGACAAGATAAGGGGGTCGACGTGCAAAGGGTTCGTGCCAAGCTGGAATGGTTCAAAACCGTCATCCTGCCGCAGGAAGCAGCATTGCGCGCACGCCTGCGCCGCATACTTCCATCCACGCATGAGCTGGAAGACATGGTGGCCGAAGTCCTGACCCGGGCCTATGCCACGGAAAACTGGGAAAATGTAACGACCGGCCGGGCCTATCTCTTCACGATTGCCCGAAATCTGGTGATCGACACGGCCCGCCGCAACAAGGTGGTGAGTTTCGAGACAATCGCCGACCTGGAACTGCTGGGCGGAGAAAATAATATCGAGGCGCAACTGCATGCCCGCGAGGCTTTGCGCCAGATCGAAACCATCGTCGAGTCGCTTCCCCCCCAGTGCCGCCGCGTGTTCATCCTCCGCCGCATCCACGAAAAATCGATGCTGGAAATAGCGGACGAGATGTCCCTGTCCGTTTCTACTGTTGAAAAACATCTGGCCAAAGCAATCGCAATAGTTATGCGGGCCTGGGCAGAACGTGAGGAAACGGATTTCGAACGTGCAGGCGTCGGGACCAGGGTCAAGCTGCGGGGACAGGGACGCGATCGAAGCGGAAGCCGCGCGCCTGCTGGCCAGGCTTAACAGCGACCCCTCTCCACAAGACGAAGCTGAAATATGCGCATGGGTCGAAAGCGACCCACGCCACGCCGTTGCGTTTGCACGCGCGGAAGCCGCATGGGATGCGGCCGAGAGGCTGAAAAGCGCGGCCGCCGAAATCACCCTGCCCCCCCTTCAGGTCATCGTCAGCGAGGAACAGCAGCGCCGGCTGTCCCGCAACATCATGGTCGCCGCCGCCGTGGCCGTGATGCTGTTCATCGTGGCGGCCATCGTCACGGTTCGCACCTTCACCGGTGTCGAACGATACCAGACCGGTATCGGCCAGGTGCAGGACATTGCGCTGGAGGACGGATCGCAGCTTCACCTCAACAGCGGAAGCGAGGCGGAAGTCCGCTTCACCGGAAATGGACGCAAGGTCCGCATCCTGAAGGGCGAAGCATCCTTCGACGTCGCCCATGGCGACGATCGCCCGTTCGATGTGGAAGCCCGCGCCGCCGTCATTCGCGCGGTCGGCACCGCCTTCAATGTCCGGTTGCGCCCTTCCGTCGTCGAACTGACGGTCACGCACGGGACAGTCACGGTTCATTCCGGCAACAACAGTCTTGCGCGGGTCGGCGCGGGCAGCGGGGCGGTGATCCAGCCGCGCAGCATCGCGCTGACGCGACTCGACCCCAAGCTGGTCGGCCAGCGGACCGCCTGGCGCGAACGGATGGTCGAACTGGACGGCGAAACGATCGAGCAGGCGGCGGGCGAGTTCAACCGCTACCGCACCACCCCCATCCTGATCGGTGACACCCGCGTATCGGCTCTGCGCATCGGCGGCCGGTTCCGCACCACCGACAGCCGCCAGTTCCTGTCGGCCCTGCAACTGAGCCTGCCCGTTCGCGCCGTGAACGGCGAGGACGGATCGGTCATGCTGCTGTACCGCGACGACGCAAGCGACGAAGACGCCGGCGATATTCCCTGACGAGGCGGCGTGTCCGCGAACAGGTCAGGCGCTGCACGATACCACATGCCCGCTGCCGGGTAAGCGCCGGCGGGACACCCTATAGCTCATCGCGATGGCCACCATCGCCACGGCCAACCCCGCAAGCACGTCTATGAAATAGTGGCCGCCGGTAATCGGTGTCGAGGCGAGCATCAGGCCATTGACGGCAAGAAAACCCACCCTGAACATGGAAACTTGCCATCCTCCCCACATGAACAACAGGCTTGCCGCCGCATGAAAGCTGGGAAAGGCGATCAGGCCGTTCATCTGCGCAACCTCGATCACGCGTATCGACCCATCGCGAAGCCCTTCGATAACGGGAATGTGGAGCAAGCCGGAGAGCGGTGCCAATGGTGTATCCTGGGGGAGCAGATTGGCGGCCGCCGACCTGGCAGGAAACACAAGCATGCCGACGTCGGTCAGGACAAGGGCAATGATGAATGCGGAAACGAAACGATAGGCCTGAGGCAATCGACCGGTGAGGGTCAGCGCGCCCACAATCAGCATGGGCATGTAGAAAAAGCTGCCATATGCCAGCGACAGGATCCGGAATATTGCGGGCCGACTTACCGAAAAATTCCAATATGCGCGCCAATCGAGCGCCAGGAGCGCATCGGCGGCGAGAAACTGGCGGTCCCACCACCCGTCACTCAGCGCGGCTAGGGGATAACTCGCAATACTGCCCACCAGCGAGGCGATGGACAGATAGGCCAGGCACTCCAACAGCCAAACGACGCGACGAAGCATTTCGCTGAATTCCGGCCGACTGACCGACGCGCAGACAAGGCCGACGCTGACCGAAGCTGCCAAGCCAAGCGGAACTCCGCTGATCGACAGATGCAGGCCGGTTACGTAGAGCAAGGCTGTGCAGCATAAGGTTGCAAGAGCCAGCGAGACAATGATGAAATAGCGCTGCTCGCTCATGCACATCCTTTCGTTCACGGGGCCGATAGGATATTTGCGTTAATCGCCGGTTGATTTTCCGTTACGGTACAATGCTTTCCCGCTGCCGGCATGACATGGCGGTGCCTTGCCTGCCGCGCCCCCTTCGTCCACCCGGTATCAGATGATACCTCCCGCGGATGTCAGGATAGCAATGTTCGCACGAGGTCCGGGACCAGCAGGGTGGCCGGCCCCAGACGGCTCTCGTCGAACAGCGCGCTGCCGGCAGACGGATCGAGATTGAGCTCGATCGTGTGCGCGCCGGCGTGGCGGGCGGTCTGGACAAACCCGGCGGCGGGATAGACGGCGCCGGACGTTCCGATCGACACGAACAGATCCGCCTGCTCCAGCGCGGCGTAGATGCGATCCATCCGGTAGGGCATTTCGCCGAAGAACACGATGTCGGGACGCAGGCGAGGCGCCGCGCAACCGGTGCAGGACGATCCGGGCGGCAGCGGATCACCCCAGGACACCGCCTTGCCGCAGGCCACACAGAGCGCCGAACGCAATTCCCCGTGCATGTGGATCAGCCGCCTCGCCCCCGCCCGCTCGTGCAGGTCGTCGACATTCTGCGTCACGATCAGCAGGTCGTCGCCCCATGAAGCGTCGAGCGCGGCCAGCGCCTCATGCGCGGCATTGGGCTGCACATCCGCCAGCTTGGCCCGGCGCTCGTCGTAGAAACGATGGACCAGCACCGGGTCGCGGGCCAGCGCCTCGGGCGTGCACACATCCTCGACCCGATGCCCTTCCCACAGGCCGTCAGGCCCGCGAAAGGTGGCAAGGCCGCTCTCGGCGGAAATACCCGCGCCGGTGAGGATGACAATGTTACGGATATCGTGGGTCATGGAATGCTTCTAGCCTCCGCGCGGACAGGCCGGAACCGTTGACGTCCGACGGATCAAGGCTTCGGCTTCTTTCCGTCGATCAGCACTGCCTGCTGCCAGCGGCCCGGCGCCTTGTCGGCGCGATGGATGCAACCGGCCCAGCAACAGGGTCGCCCTTTCCCCTCGCGCAACTCCTGGCAGCAACGCGCGATACGGCGCGCACGCGTCGCCGCCTGCTTCGCATCGTCGACCCAACAGATGAATTCGTTGCGGCCCAGCGGCGTCAGCCCCTGCCACAGGGCCAGCAGGCCGGGATCGGCCTCGATCGCGGCCCGCATGTCGACGGCCGCCTGGTGCACTGTCCCCTGCGCGAAATCCTGGGTCATGTCCGCTCGCGCGCCCTATGCCGCCAGCTTGCGCGCCCGGTCCCGCCATGCCTCGGCAAGGACGGGCATGTCGGCGAGCATCGCGACCGCTGCCGGATCGGCCTTGTGCCCGCCACCGATCAGCAGGGAGAAGACGCGGGCGATATTCCATTCGGGCAAGGGACGTTCGAGCAATTCCATGCTCGTGCCGGCCTGCGCCTCCCCTTCCCGCAAGACGCGGAAATAGAGGCCGCAACGCGCCGTCCGGACGATGGTCGCCATGACGTCACGCGCACCGAAGCGATGGTCCAGCTTCCAGCAGGGCTGGCGGCCATGACTGACCTCCACCATCGCGCTGCCCAGCGAAAAGCGGTCGCCAAGGCAAATGTCCCGCTCCGTCATCCCGCGCGAGGCGATATTCTCGCCAAAGGCCCCTGCCCGGTCGAGCAGCGCATGGCCCGGCTTGCGGTCGCGCCACCAGCCATAATGATCCTGCGGATAGAGGTGGATCGCCTTGTCCCAGCCGCCATGATGGATGCGGTCGGCCACAGCATCCCCGGCGAGCCCGTCCCAGCAGATCGCCACCGGGCCGCTGACCGGCTGCTTTGCAATGGCGCTATGGTCCTTGTCGCGAAACGGCATCGGTGTGCCGACCAGCAAGGCGTCGACGGTCATGGAAGGCGCGGTCATGCCGCTTCATGCCATAGCGACCGCACGATGGCGATGGCCGTTTGCGCTAAGCCGGACTGTCAGGCGGCGTCCAGTTCGGACCCCAGTTTCAGTACATGTCCGCCGGTATCGACGCTGATCAGATAGGCCGGATTGTCGGGGGAGCCGTTGCGGCGGATCAGCGAGCCGTCGATCGTGCGTTCCACATGACGATCGAACCGCTCCGCAATTTGCCCGCGGCCGACGCCCTGCCCCCAGTTCCAACGGACCCGGCTTCCCTTGCGGAATCTCTCGGTCATGGAGCATCCTCTCCTTGCTTGGGTGCACACCGCGCCGGCCGCGTTCCCGGGACCTGCACCGGCAAAATTCCCGACCGCGCAACTGGTTCCCTTGGGTTTTGCAACGGCATGGAGTAAGGGGCGGCGATGGATGCAACCGGCCTTCGTGTCGCCCTGTTCAGCGGCAATTACAATTATGTGCGGGACGGCGCGAACCAGGCACTCAACCGCCTGGTCGGCTATCTGCTGCGGCAGGGGGCGGCAGTGCGCGTCTATTCGCCGACGACGGACACGCCCGCCTTCGAACCGGCCGGCGACCTGGTGAGCGCGCCTTCCTTCGCGGTCCCGGGGCGGCGCGAATATCGCGTGCCCTATCGCATGTCGGGTGAGGTGCGGCGCGATCTGGCGGCTTTCCGACCCAATGTC
Organism: Sphingobium sp. OAS761; assembly: GCF_024168485.1. Taxonomy (GTDB): domain Bacteria; phylum Pseudomonadota; class Alphaproteobacteria; order Sphingomonadales; family Sphingomonadaceae; genus Sphingobium. The sequence continues at coordinate 29,196 of NZ_JALJVY010000011.1, read as the reverse complement.
GTGCATGTGTCCAGCCCGGACCCGCTCGGCCATCGGGCGGTGAGCTGGGCAAGGTCCAATAACCTGCCCGCAATCGCCTCCGTCCACACCCGGTTCGAAACCTATCCGCGCTATTATGGCCTCGCTTTTCTGGAACCGCTGTTGGAATCGGTTCTGCGCCGTTTCTACCGGCGCTGCGACGCCATCGTGGCGCCGTCCGAATCCATGGCGCAATTGCTGCGCGAGCAGCGGATGAACTACGACATCGGCATATGGACCCGCGGCATCGATCGCGACATCTTCAATCCCGGCCGGCGCGACATGGAGTGGCGACGCGCTCTGGGCATCGCCGATGACAAGCCAGTGATCGGTTTCATCGGCCGGCTGGTGATGGAAAAGGGCCTGGACGTCTTTTCCGACACGATCGACCAGCTCGGAACGCGCCAGGTTCCCCACAAGGTGCTCGTCGTCGGCGAAGGACCGGCACGCGAATGGTTTCAGAGCCGCCTGCCCCACGCCGTGTTCACCGGCTTTCAGAAAGGCCCGGACCTGGGCCGGGCCGTGGCCAGCATGGACATGCTGTTCAACCCGTCCGTCACCGAAACCTTCGGCAACGTGACGCTGGAAGCGATGGCGTGCGGCCTGCCGACGGTCGCGGCGCGCGCGACTGGCAGCGAAAGCCTGGTGACCGAGGGCATTACCGGGCGGCTGATCCGGCCGGGCGCGATCCAGGATTTCGCCGATGCGTTGCAACTTTATTGCCAGCAACCCGATGCCAGGGCCGCCGCAGGCACCGCAGCACAGGCCCGGGCGGAACGAAACGGCTGGGACCAGGTGAATCAGGCGCTGGTCGACACCTATGTCCGCGTCATCCGCCAGCGGGCGCATGGCATGGCGCCCCGGTCCAGCCCGGTTCCCTGAGCGCGGCGCGCACCCTATACCCGTTCCGATGGCCGACCTCTTCGCCCCAGATACCGATGCCGAAACCCCGGCCGACACCGCCCCGCTGGCCGACCGGCTGCGTCCCCGCAGCCTTGCCGAAGTGGTGGGACAGGATCACCTGACCGGGGCCGACGGCGCGATCGGCCGCATGGTCGCGGCGGGGCGGTTGTCATCGATCATCTTCTGGGGGCCGCCGGGGACGGGCAAGACGACGATTTCCCGCCTGCTGGCCGACGCGGTGGGGATGCGCTTCGCGCCGGTATCGGCGGTGTTTTCGGGCGTCGCGGACCTCAAGAAAATCTTCGCCACCGCCGCAGACCATGCGCGACGCGGGGAAAAGACGTTGTTGTTCGTGGACGAAATCCACCGCTTCAATCGCGCCCAGCAGGACAGTTTCCTGCCCTTCGTCGAAAATGGCACGGTCATCCTGGTCGGCGCGACGACGGAAAACCCCAGCTTCGAACTCAATGCGGCCTTGCTGTCGCGCGCGCAGGTGCTGATCCTGCGTCGGCTGGATGCGGCGGCACTGGAACAGCTGCTGGAACGGGCCGAAGCCGTGACCGGGCGACCCCTGCCGCTGGATGCCGCCGCGCGCGAGGCGCTGCTGGCGAGCGCCGACGGGGACGGACGCTTCCTGCTCAATCAGGTTGAGACGCTCCATGCGATAAACATCGGCGAGCCGCTGGATCCGGCCGGGCTTTCGGCCCTGCTCCACCGGCGGGTCGCCGTCTACGACAAGGATCGTGAGGGCCATTACAACCTGATTTCGGCGCTGCATAAATCGCTGCGCGGATCGGACCCGCAGGCCGCGCTCTATTATCTCGCCCGAATGCTGACAGCGGGGGAGGAACCGCTTTACGTCCTGCGCCGGCTGGTCCGCTTCGCGACGGAGGACATCGGCCTGGCCGACCCGCAGGCGCTGGTCCAGTGCCTTGCTGCCAAGGACGCCTATGATTTTCTCGGCTCGCCCGAAGGCGAGCTGGCGATCGTGCAGGCCTGCCTCTATTGCGCCACAGCGCCCAAATCGAATGCCGCCTATGCGGCGATGAAGGCATCCTTCAAGTCCGCCCGCGACACCGGATCGCTGATGCCGCCGCAGAATATTCTCAACGCCCCGACCCGGCTGATGAAGGATATCGGCTATGGCAAGGGCTATCAGTATGACCATGACGCGGCAGAGGGCTTTTCGGGCGACAATTACTGGCCCGGGGAGATGGCGCCGCAGACATTCTACACCCCCACCGAGCGGGGGTTCGAGGCGCGGATCGCCGAGCGCATCGCCTACTGGAATCGCTTGCGCGCCGACCGTGACGGATGAACCCCCGGTTCACCCGCTTCGCGGCGATAGACTGGTCCGGCGCCCGCGGATCGCGGCACAAGGGGATAGCGGTCGCCATCTGTCAGGACGATGGACAAGCGCCGCGCCTCGTTCAGGGTCCGGACGGCCTGTGGTCGCGCACGGCGGTGGCGGATTGGCTGATCGCCATGGCGCGCGAGACCCCGACCCTGTTCGGCTTCGACTTCAGCTTCGCCCCGCCCTTCGTCGCGCGCGGCGCCTATCTGCCCGGCGATCCGGTGCCTGACAACGCGCCGGCCTTCTGGGCCTATGTCGACGCGCTCTGCGCCGACCCGGATCTGGGCGCGGCCAGCCTGCTGGAAATCGCGCATCGCCGCCATTTCTATTTCGGCAAGGCGGACGGCGTGAAGGCCGAGTTCCTGCATAACCGGGTGTGCGAGGCGCTGTATAATTCCCGGGGCGGCGGCAAGCCTTCCACCATATACGACGCGATTGGCGCGGCGCAGGTCGCCAAGGCGAGTTTCGCGGGCATGCGGTTGCTGCACAGGGTGCGCGACCATGTTCCGGTCTGGCCTTTCGATCCGCCGACACGGAGGGGGTCCATGATCGTCGAAATATACACCAGCATCGCCGCGCGGGCCGCCGGACGACCAAAGGGCCGCACCAAGATTCGCGACCGGCAAGCGCTGAACACGGCGCTCGACCAGCTGGGGTCGGCACCTCATGTCGGCCCGATGCCGGACGATCATGGCGCCGACGCCATCGTCACCGCCGCGTGGATGCGCCGCATGGCCGCGCATCCGCCGCTCTGGGCCCCGTGCGGACTGACACCGCAAATAGCACGCACTGAGGGCTGGACGTTCGGCGTCATCTGATAGTAAGGGCTTGCCGCCCGAACGGTGCGCCGGCTTAGCACAGCGGTAGTGCAGCGGTTTTGTAAACCGAAGGTCGGGGGTTCGATCCCCTCAGCCGGCACCGGGCCATCACCCGGGGTGATCCGCAATGCAAAATGGGGGCCGGCATCGCTGCCGGTCCCCACTTCCGTCGGGTCGTCCGATCCGCGTCCCGTGACGGGATGCGATCATCGGCCCGGCGTTTTCCCTCGCGGCGTTCCCGGGACGGAAACACCTCTCGGGTCAAGCTCCGGGTCTTGGCCAAGGGCCGCCATCCCGGGGCTGGTCATCCGGTGTTCCATGCCCGACGTTCACTTTCGCGCGTACCCGGCATGGTGTCCGTAGACCCGTCCGGCGCCCCTGCCACATTCTTGCGAACACGGCATGACCGCCCGACCATCGATACTAAAAATACTGTTTTATCAGTATTTTATGGAAAATCATCAGATGATTTTCCGTCGTCTCGATAGATGGATGGTCTCACCATTCCCGAGTCGCACAAAGCGAAATCTGACGCTTTGGAGACATGAGATACGGCAAATCTGTGGATAAATGTGGATAAGTCCTCAATCCATGCCCTCGCCCGGGGACCATCCCTGGGGTGCCAGCGTAAAACCGGCAAATTCGAAACCGGGCGTGACCGTGCAACTGACCAGCGTCCATCCGCCCTGCGGCAAGGCTGCCTGCCAATGATTGGCGGGCACGCGCAGCTGCGGCGACTGCCCCCCCGGCACGTCTGGCCCGAGCAGAAGGGATTGCAGGGGCGCGGCGGGCCGCGCGGCCATGTCCAGTCGCAAAGGCGCCCCTGCGTGCCAGAACCAGATCTCGTCCGCGTCGACCCGGTGCCAGTGCGACCGTTGATGCGATTCGAGCAGGAACAGAATGGCGGTCCCCGCCGCCCGTTCCCCTGGCCGCGCCGCCGCCCGCCATGTCTCGCGATACCAGCCGCCTTCGGGATGGGGCGACAGCGCGAGCGCGTCTATCAACGCCCTTCCCGCCCGTTCGTCGTCTCCGTGCATCGCTCCACCCTGAAAAATATGGATTTAGAAACAAGCGCTTATTTTGTTGCCGCAGGTTCATGCAACCTGGATCAACCTAGGCTGGTTGATGCACCAAGTCACGCAAATGGAGGAGATTTCATGCGTAACATTCTGCTCGCGGCCGCGGCCGTCTCGCTGGCCATCCCCGTGTCCATGGCCGTGCCCACGGACGGCGCCCAGGCCCGGAAACATTATCGCTACAAGGAATGGCGTGGCCGCGACGGCCGCACTTATTGCCGGAAATCCGACGGCACGACCGGCCTGATCATCGGCGGCGTCGGCGGTGCTCTCGTCGGTCGGGCCATCGATACCCATGGCGATCGCGCCACCGGCACGATCCTGGGCGCAGCCGGCGGTGCACTGCTCGGCAAGGAAATCGACAGCAAGCGTCGCTGCCGCTGATCATCGAAAAAGGGCGGCATCCGGTGTGGATGCCGCCCTTTTTATCGAACCGGATCGATGATCAGTTGGCGGCGCCGCGCGCCTCTTCGACATCGAACGTCACCTGCTGACCACCCGACGTGCCCGAAACCTTGCCATTCTTGACAGCCAGGTTGAACGCAACGGCGTCGGGGTAGCGGCGGCCAGAAATAAGCTTGCCGCTCTTCGTGTCCTTCACCTCATACACATAGGTGTAGCCTTCGTGCGAGAAGCGCTGCTTGGGCGCATCCTCGGCGTGGGCGGCGGTGACGGCGATGGCGCTCAGGGCGCCGGCGATGACAAACTTGGACAGCATTCGCATGGGTTTACTCCTTGTGAATGCCGATCAAACACCTCTGTATCTTCTGTTTTGTTGACACCCTTTTATGTTGCAGTGCGGCAATGCCTCAATCGCAAAGAGCGTCGGCACGGTTGCACCGCGCGCAATCGCCCTTCAGGATGTCGCCTTCGACAAAGCGACGATGTGATCGAACTGTGCCCGGGTCAGGGGGGACACGGACAGGCGCGACTGACGCAGCATCACCATGTCCGCCAGAGCGGCATCGGCCTTCATCGCCTTGAGCGTGACCGGCCGATCCAGCTTTTCCTTCGGCGCGACATGGACCGCGATCCACTTGCCGCTCTCGTCCGTGCTGTCGGGCGCCGCTTCCTCTACGATGGTCATGATGCCTACCGCCTCGACGCCGATATTGCTGTGATAGAACAGCGCCTCGTCGCCCTTGCGCATTGCCCGCATATGTCCCTGCGCCGCGTGGTTGCGCACGCCGTCCCATTCCGCTTTCCCTTTTTCGACCAGATCGTCGTAGGAAAAGACATCGGGTTCCGATTTCATCAGCCAGTAGTTCATCCCGCCTCCTTGCAACAGCGCCTCGACGCGATCAAGGATGAGAACAGAACTGGCCGTCCCCATATGCGCGGGGGCAAGGGACTTGACGATTTTCGGAGAATGCAACGTGTCGCAATCAGTGCTGGAACAGGTGCCCGTCCTGTCCATGGCGGGAATGGAAAAGCGGGATTTCGCGGTCGCGTTCGGCCAATCCTTCCAGCGTTTCGGCTTTGCCATGGTGCGCGACCATGGCATGGACGAGGCGCTGATCGACGAAGGATGGGCGATGGCGCGGCGCTTCTTTGACCTGCCGGTCGCCACGAAGACGCGCTATGACGCCAAATTCAACGGCGGTCAGCGCGGCTATACCGCCTTCGGCGTCGAGATCGCCAAGGGGGCCAGCGAGAACGACCTCAAGGAATTCTGGCATGTCGGGCGCGACCTGGCCCCCGGAGACCCGCTCGCCGCGACGATGCCGCCTAATATATGGCCCGAGGAACTGCCCGGGTTCGAATCGGTGTTCGCGCCCCTCTACCGCGAGTTCGACCGCGTGGGCGGAGAATTGCTGTCGGCTATCGCACTCTATCTGGGACTGCCCGAACGCTGGTTCGACGCGCCGGTAAGGGACGGCAACTCGATCCTGCGGCTGCTGCATTATCCGCCGGTATCGCCCGCAGCGCCGGGCATCCGCGCGGGCGCACATGAGGATATCAACCTGATCACGCTGCTGCTGGGGGCGGAGGAAGGCGGGCTGGAACTCAAGGACCGCAGCGGCAACTGGCTGCCGGTGGTGCCGCCGCCCGGGGCGCTGGCCATCAATGTGGGCGACATGCTCCAGCGGCTGACCAACCACGTCCTGCCGTCCACCAGCCATCGCGTCGTCAACCCGCCGCCCGAACGCCGGGGGCGGTCACGCTATTCCATGCCCTTCTTCCTGCACCTGCGGCCCGATTTCCTGATCGACGCGCTGCCCCAGTGCGTCACGGCGGAAAATCCGCGCCGCGATCCTCCGATCACGGCGCATGATTACCTGACCGAAAGGCTGATCGAGATCGGGCTGATCAAGCGGGAATGAGGCGCGGTCAGCGCCGCGCCCGGCCGAGCGTGATGCCGATTTCCTCGCCCCGTTCGGACAGGGCGAGCTTGACGATCTTTACCTCGACATGGCTGACCTTGTCGTCCTGAAGGAAGATGGTGTCGACGATATGATCGGCCACCGCCTCGATCAGGGTGAAATGCTGCCCTTCCGGCAAAGCGGTAGTCGCCGCATGTTTGAGGTCCATGTAGTTTTTCGACCGGGACAGCGGCGCCGACGGGTCGTAATGATCGTCGATCCGGAGCCGCGCCCGGATGGAAATGCGCAGCGGTTGCGGAAGGTGGGTTTCCTCCGAATAGATCCCGGTGAGCACATCGACGTGGAGATTGTTGACCTCCAACGTCAGGAAATCGTCAAAAGCGTCGTGCATAGGTCGCCATCATCTGCCGGACCTGTCCGCAGGCCGGGCGAGTTTAGTCTTTCATTTTGCGAGGCGGGCGCTAAAGCCCGCCGCTTCCGGCGCGGTCCATGCGCCATTGCAGGCGGATCGGCAAGACATGTCTATGATTGTGCCCCTGGACAGCCAGCCCGACGCGGCGATCGAGCGGGTGCTCGACGCGGCTTTCGGGCCGGATCGCCATGGCCGCACCGCCTATGCCATCCGCGACGGCATGTCCTGGCTGCCCGAATTGTCGTTCGCGGCGCTTGACGAGGATGGCGGGCTGATCGGCACGCTGCAAAGCTGGCCTGTGGCGCTGGTGCTGGAGGATGGGGCACGGATGCCGCTGATCATGGTCGGACCGGTCGCCGTTCTGCCCGACCGCCAGATGGGCGGCCATGGGCGGGCGATGATGGACGCTGTTGTGGCAACCGCGCGGGCGCGGGCCACCGAACCGCTGATGATGATCGGCGATCCGGAATATTATGGCCGCTTCTGGGGTTTCGGCGCGGGTGATACCTGGGGATGGGATGCGCCCGGTCCATTCGAGAAACGGCGGCTGCTGGCGCTGTCGGTCGACGGCCGGTCGATCGGAGGAACCGGCATGCTGGGACCGCGCATCGCTGTCTCCGCCTGAATTACCCCTTTGCCTTTGAGCTTCGGCGCCCTATCTCCGCCCCATGCCGATGCAGCCGCCGCCTGACCTGACCGACCTGTCGCTGGCCGACATCGCGCGGCTGGCCGAGGAAAAAAGGCTGCCGCCCGTCGAACAGTGGAACCCCGACCATTGCGGCGACAGCGACATGCGGATCGCCCGCGACGGCACCTGGTTTCATCAGGGGTCGCCGATCGGGCGGGAGGCGATGGTGCGCCTGTTCTCCACGATCCTGCGCCGCGAACCCGATGGCAGCCATGTCCTCGTGACTCCCGTCGAGAAGCTGAGCATTGCGGTGGAGGATGCCCCGTTCGTCGCGGTGGAACTGAAGAGCGAGGGCCATGGGCGGCAGCGGGCGCTGGCGTTCCGCCTGAATAGCGGCGACCTGATCGCCGCTGGTCCCGACCATGAGATATGGGTGCGCGAGACGCCGGACGGGCCCCACCCCTATCTGCATGTCCGGCGCGGGCTGGAGGCACTGGTCAACCGCAGCGTCTATTATGAGTTGATGAACCTGGCGCTGGACGAGGGCGGAGAACAGATCGGGCTGTGGAGCAACGGTGCCTTCTTCCCGCTGGACGGAGAGTCATGACTCTGGCGCAGCGGTTGCGCGCCGCGCTGGACGAAGGACATCGGCGCGGCGCTCTGGAACTTGCCGAAACCCGCGATCCGCGCATCGCCGGCCCCATGACGCTGGCGCCGGCGGCAGTTCTGATGGCGGTGACGGAACGTCCGGAACCGGGCCTGATCCTGACCCAGCGATCCTCGCGATTGCGCAAGCATGCAGGACAGATCGCCTTTCCCGGCGGGCGGGTCGACCCGACCGACGTCGACGAGATTGCCGGCGCCCTGCGCGAGGCGCAGGAGGAAATAGCGCTGCCGCCCGACCGCGCGGACATAATCGGCGTGACCGATCGCTATCATACCTTCACCGGCTTCGACATCGTGCCGGTACTGGCGGTGATCCCCCCCGACCTGCCGCTGATGGCGCAGGAAAGCGAAGTCGCAGACTGGTTCGAAGTGCCGCTGGATTTCGTGCTCGATCCGGCCAACCGCATCCGGCACGATGTGGAATATGACGGCGCCATCCGCCATTATTACGAGATTCCATGGGAAGGCCGCCGTATCTGGGGCATCACCGCGGCCATCATCGCCAATCTCTCGCGCAGGCTGGGCCATGACCGTCAACCTGCCTGACGCCGCCTGGCGCAACCGTCCCGGCCTGGACGCCCTGCTCGACGCGCTCGGTGCGGCGGACGGCATGGTACGCTTCGTCGGCGGCGCGGTGAGGGACACGCTGCTGGGCCTGCCGGTCAACGATCTGGACGTTGCGACCACCCTGTTTCCCGCCATGGTCGTGGAACGATTGCGGGCTTCCGAGATCAAGGTCGTGCCGACCGGCATCGATCATGGCACGGTAACGGCCGTGATAGCGGGCTGGCCGGTGGAAGTGACGACGCTGCGCCGGGACGTGAGCACCGACGGGCGACGCGCGACGATCGCCTATACCGACGACTGGCGCGAGGATGCCGCCCGGCGGGATTTCACGATCAACGCCCTGTATGCCGACCCGGTCAGCGGCGCGGTGTTCGACTATTTCGGTGGCGTGGACGACCTGAATGCGCGGCGGCTGCGCTTTATCGGCGATGCCCGTGAGCGTATCGCCGAGGACCATCTGCGCATCCTGCGCTATTTCCGGTTTCTGGCGCGCTATGGCGACGATGCCGTGGACGGGGAAGCGTATGACGCCTGTCGCGCGGGTGCGACGAGCCTGATGGCCCTGTCGCGCGAGCGGATTGCCGATGAACTGCTGAAGCTGCTGGGCGTCGCAGACCCCGTAAAGGCGCTGCGCCTGATGGTGGACGGCGATATTCTCAAACCCGTGCTTCCCGAAGTGGATATGCAGGGCGTCGCGCGCGTCGAGAGGGTGATAGCGCGCGAAGCCGAAGCGGAGACGCAACCGTCCGCGCTACGACGGCTTGCCGCGCTGCTGCCGCCCGACACGACACTGGCGGAACAGGTCGGCGCCCGGCTCAAACTGTCGAACAAGGCACGCAAGCGGCTCGTTGCGGCGCTGGGAACCACGCCGCCGCCCCACAATGCGCGCGCGCTCGCCTATCGGGTCGGAGTCGAAAGCGCGATCGACCGGCTGCTGCTGGATCGGGATGTCGCCCCCGATGTCGTGCGGCAGATCCGGGACTGGACGCCGCCCCGACTGTCGATCGGTGGCGGAGCGCTGATCGCCAGGGGGCTGCCCGCGGGTCCCGATGTGGCGAAGGCCTTGCAGGCGGTCGAGGCCCAATGGGTCGCGGAGGATTTTCCCGGCGACGGCCGGATCAGCGAGATCGCCGATCAGACGGTTTCGAAATTCCAGCGCGCGCGCCAGTAATCATAGGCATCCGCTTCGCTCATCGGCCGGGCGAAATAATAGCCCTGCCCCTGCCAGCATCCCATCGCTTGCAGCTTGTGCGCCAGTTCCTGTGTTTCAATGCCTTCAGCCGTCACGCGCAGGTTAAGCGATTCGGCGAGCGAGAGGATGGTGCGGACGATGACCGCCTTGTCATGATCGCCCAGCATGGACGACACGAAGCTGCGGTCTATCTTGAGAATGTCGATCGGCAGGCTGTGCAGGCTGGCGAGGTTGGAAAAGCCGGTGCCGAAATCGTCCATCGCGATTGCCATGTCCAGGTCCTTGAGCGCGAACAGCAGCTTGCGGGCCTTTTCCGGGTCGGCGATGATCGCGCTTTCCGTGAGTTCGGCGGTCAGGCGGTTGCCGGCCACCCCGGAATAGCGCAACGCCTCTTCGAACACCGATGCGACATCGTCGCGGGCCATCTGAATCGGCGACAGGTTCACGTTGACGCTGACCGGCAGCGCCTGGCCAAATTTCGCGTCCCAGCGACTGAGCGCCTGTGCGGCTTCATAGGCCGCCCACCGGCCGAGCGACGTTATGAGACCGCTTTCTTCCGCGACAGCGATAAATTCGGACGGCCAGACATTGCCCAATTCCTCGTCGTGCCAGCGCGCCAGCGCCTCAAACCCGGTGATCTCGCCGGTCTGGAGATGAATGAGCGGCTGGTAGGCCAGCGTCAGCCCGCCCTGCGCCAGGACATCGCGCAGCCGGCTTTCGATCGAAAAGCGGCGTTGGGCTTCCTTCAGAACGCCGTTGCGGTAGATTTCGACCTTACCGCTCTGCTTTGCGATCTTGACGGCCGCCTGCGCCTTGCGAACCACATCGTCAGGATCTTCCTTCAGATCGATCGAAAGCGCGCACCCGATGGCGCAATCGACCCGGATTTGCAGGTCGCTCAGACGGATCGGCGAGCTAAGCGCCTCGTCGATTCGCTGAACGATATGAAGGATGTCCGACAAACCATTGTTCAATCGGGCAAAGATCGCGAAGTCATTGCCACCGATCCGGGCCAGAACGTCGCCCTGCCGCAAACAGGATTTCAGTCGCTTCGCGACCGTGATCAGCAATTCGTCGCCGGCCATCGGACCCAGCGATTCATTGACCCGGCTGAACCGGCTCAGATCGATGGCGAGGATGCCGAACTGGGCGTTGTCGGGCCAGTGGCTGTTGCGCAGCCTGTCGTCGATTTCCTCGCCGAAGCCCGTGCGATTGGGCAGCGCGGTCAAACCGTCCGACAGCAGTTCCCGCCGAAGATTCTTCTCGATCGTGCGCTCGTTGGTCCGATCGCTGATCGTGAACAGATAATAATCCCGTCCTTCGGCTGAACCGAGTCGGCCCGCCGTGCAGGTGAAATATTCCGGACCCAGGCGGCCGTCGCGCCGCATTTCGAAACTGCTCGATTCTATACCCTGGACGATGGATTGCCGCAGGCGGTCGGCGCACTGCTCCAGCAGTGCATTGGCCGGCGCAGCGTGAAGCGCTTCCGAAAAGCGGGGATTATGCCTCAGCAGATGGAACTGGTCGTCAAAGACACTCAGGATCGCCGCTGCCTGGGGCAATGCGTTCAGCCATTGATCGATCCCGGCGACCTGCGCCAGATACGCGTCATCCCCCTCAAGCGCGAGGGCATCGGACATGTTTCTGGCTGGCCAGATCTGGGCCGAAGCGGATTCCATAGGACCGCCCTATCGTGAAGCGGTAAATTTTCCGGAAACGCGTTTGGATCAGCGATTGATCAGAAACGATTATCCCTCGGGAAGCCGACGGGCGGCATCCGCCCCGCCGCACCCCGGGCGACCTTCCATGGCGTCATGTCCGATTCCGTGCGCACCCGCCCGGAATCGCCGCCCATGGTCCAACTGATCCCGTCGGCCAGACGAAATGCCATGGCATCCGACAGGCCGCCGTCGCGGTAGCGTTGCAGCTGGACGCCCTGCCCGCGCGCCATTCTGGGCATTTCCGCCATCGCGAAGACCAGCAGCTTCCGGTTCTCGCCGATCACTGCGATGCTGTCCGCTTCGGGCGAAATCGGATGAACCACGGCAAGTCGCGCGCCCGCGCGGATATTGACGACCTGTTTCCCCTTGCGCGTTTCCGCCATGATGTCAGCGACCGCCGCGATGAATCCGCGCCCGTCCGACGATGCAAGCAGCAACTCGCCGCCGCCGCGCGCTGGCAGCAGGGCAATGATCGCGCCTTCATTGTCCATGTCCACCAGCGACCGGACGGGATCGCCAAAGCCCCGCCCGCCCGGCAGCTTGTCCGACGCCAGCGTGAAAATCCGGCCGGAAGACGTCGCCAGCAACAGCTTGTCCGTCGTGTACGCATGAAAGGCGAATTGCGGACCGTCCCCTTCCTTGAACTTGAGCGTATCCGCGGCCGCCAGGTCACGATGGCCGCTCATCGCGCGAATCCAGCCTCTTTCGGAAAGAATCACCGTGATCGGCTCGCGCTCGATCATCGCTTCCAGCGGAATTTCGCGAGCGGGTGCGGCTTCTTCGACCAGCGTGCGGCGCCGCCCGATGTCGGTCTCCGGACCGTAGCGCTTGCGCAGCGCCGCCAGATCCTTCTTCAGGCGGGTGCGCTGGCGAGCGGGGCTGTCGACCAGCTTTTCCAGCTCGTCCTTTTCCTTGACCAGATCGGCATGTTCGCGCCGCAGTTCCATTTCCTCCAACCTGCGCAGCGAACGCAGGCGCATGTTGAGGATCGCTTCCGCCTGACGATCGGTCAGCCGGAATTCGGCCATCATCACGGCCTTGGGCTCATCCTCCGTACGGATGATCTCTATAACCCGGTCGAGGTTCAAATAGGCGATGATATAGCCGTCGAGCAGTTCCAGCCGCGCCGCGATCTTGTCCAGCCGGTGCCGCGCCCGCCGGATCAGCACGTCGATCTGGTGCCGCAGCCATTCGACAAGCACGGCCCGCAGACCCATCACCCGCGGCGTGTGGCTCGCATCGAGGACGTTCAGATTGAGCGGGAAGCGGTTTTCCAGGTCGGTGAGGCGGAACAGGCTGTCCATCAGCACGCCTTCGTCGACCGTCCGGGCACGCGGTTCCAGCACGATGCGGATTTCGGCATCGGATTCGTCGCGGACATCCGCCAGGATCGGCAGTTTCTTGTCGTTGATGAGCATGGCGATCTGCTCGATCAGCTTGGATTTCTGCACCTGATACGGAATTTGCGTGACCACCGCGACCCAGGTGCCGCGCCCGCCATCCTCCTTGTGCCAACGCGCGCGCGTGCGGAACGACCCCCGCCCGGTCGCATAGGCTTCCGCGATGATGGACGGGCTGTCGACCAGCACGCCGCCGGTGGGGAAGTCAGGCCCCTGCACGATCCGCATCAGCGCGGTGTGGTCGGCATCGGGTTCGTCGATCAGCAGGCCCGCGGCATCAATCAGTTCCGCGACATTATGGGGCGGGATGCTGGTCGCCATGCCGACCGCGATGCCGCTGGCACCATTGGCGAGCAGATTGGGAAACAGGCCGGGAAAGACCTCCGGCTCCTCATCCTCGCCATTATAGGTGGGACGAAAATCGACCGTGCCTTCGTCCAGACCCGCCATCAGGTCGGCCGCCGCCTGCGTCAGTCGCGCCTCGGTATAGCGCATGGCGGCCGCATTATCGCCGTCGATATTGCCGAAATTGCCCTGGCCATCGACCAGCGGCGTGCGCAGCGAAAAGTCCTGCGCCAGCCGCACCATGGCGTCATAGACCGACGAATCGCCATGGGGATGATATTTGCCGATCACGTCACCGACGACGCGCGCGCATTTCTTGTAGGAGGTGGTGTTGCGCGCGGGATCGGCGACCAGAATGTCCGGATTTGCCCCGCCCGGTTCCATGCGCAGCAATCGCATCGCCCAGAGCAGGCGGCGATGGACCGGCTTCAGCCCGTCGCGCAGGTCCGGCAGCGACCGGGCCGTGATGGTCGACAGGGCATAGACAAGATAGCGCTGCGAGAGCGCCTCGTCGAAGGGGTGGTCCTTGATGGCGTCGAACGGATCGCGGAAATCGGTCATCCCGAACGGGATAGCAGTCCGGGCACGAAACGGAAACGGGGTTTAGAGCGATCCCAGTTCCTAGATTTTGCGCCTCGACCCATATTTGTCTACTGTATCAATAGATTTTTTCGAAACAGTGAGGAGATGGCGCTATTCCCCCCTGTTGCGGGCGTAATTGCGCCCTTCATGCCGGCCGTAGTTCAGGAAATGCTCAATCGGGTCGAGATCCGCACGCAACACGTCCTGATTGAGCAGCAGATAGTCGACGGCGCTGAAATCGGCCGGCAACTGGCCGGGATAGCGCGCTTCCTCGGGCGGCTGCATCAGCATGTGGCGCAGTTTCTTGAAGCGCCGCTCGCTGGCGTCCTCGGCCCGCACCGCCAGCAGGACATGTTCCAGCAATTGCCGGTCGAGGGAAATCGTCTCACTGTCGGCAGCCTCCGATGCGCCCGGGGTCGGATCGGGCAGGCGCCCGCACCCGGGCAGGAAGGCGCGCAGCCGTTCCAATACCGGCCCGGCGGCCTGCTCGATCTCTTCGCGCAGGTCGGGATAGACGACCATATGCCCCTTTGCGTCGGGCATCGACCGGATCATATAGTTGGAAATCCTGCCGCTCAGCGCCCCGTCCCGCAGCACGCGGTTAACGCTGATCAATATTTCCAGCTCCTCCCGCGTCATGGAACGGTTCACGGTCTCCTTGCCGGCATCCGCGGTGTTGTAGCGTTCCGGGTCCAGACAGAGCAGGCGTGCAAAATCAGCCACCAGCCGGTCGCGGCTATATTCCAGCATCCACAGGTCGTCGAAGACATTTAGATAGGGCCGATAGGCCTTGGCATAATCGTCCATGCTGCGCCGGACATAGGGGCCGAACTCCTCGCGCACGCCCGCACGCTTGACCCCCTGTCCCCAGGCCGACCAGAACCAGCTATAGGGTTCGCGCGCCACCATGATGATCCGCAGGTCGAAATAGCCGGGCGCCAGCCGCTTGAGAAAGCCCAGCTGATATTCCGACGCGTTCGCCAGATTTTCGTTGGATACGATCATGACATTGCCGGAATGACGATCCAGCTCCTGGCGGGCCTTGGAAAGCCAGTCCAGAATTTCGACGGCATAATCGCCGCCGTCCGTTCGTTCCGGACGGCGCAGCAACAATTGCAGGTCGTTGCAATTGCCTTCGAACAGTTCGGGATTAGCCGGCGCGGGGAAATGTATCCCTTCGCTCTGCAACTGCTGCTGATGGGCGAGCAACCATTTCTGCAACGCGCTTGTGCCGGTCTTGCCCGGCCCGACATGAAGAATGAGCGTCGGGCGCGCGATGTCAGGATTATTCATAAGCCCCCTGGAGTTGTCTCCTTGCCCGGCTGAAACCGTCGCCGTTCCATTCGGGCGTGGGACACCGATCTTGCGATGTCAATCACCTGCATTGTCTTTCGCGACATCATTGCGTCCGATCCGGCGGCAGAAACCGCCCTTCCGCGTCGGCCGCCTTCTCTTGGGCGAACTCGTCCGCGATCCAGTCCCGGAACGCCTTGACCTTCGCTATATTCCGGGCGTGGGGCGGATAGACGATCCAGTAGCTCGCCCGCTCGCGGACATAGGAGGGCATCGCCTCCACCAGCAGCCCCGCTTCCACCTCCGCCTTCCACAGGAAGAGGTTGACGATCGCCACCCCCTGACCGGCCATGGCCGCACGCCCCTCCATCACCTGAGAATCCAGGGCGATCCCGGGCGGCCCAACGGCGGGGTTCTCTTCCACGCCCATCGCCGCGAACCATTCGTGCCACCACATGTCATCAGGTGACAGACGGGGCGACGCATGGAGCGCGTGCGCAGAATCGACCGGCCCGTGCCGCGCGAGCCAGTCCGGGCTGCACAGCGGCGCCAGACGGTTATGGGTCAACAACGTCGCTTCCAGACCCGGCCATGCACCTTGCCCGCCGCGGATTGCCAGATCCACGCCGTCCCGCGCCAGATCGACGACGTCGTCATCGGCCTGGATACGGACGGCGAGCGCGGGGTGCCGCATCTGGAAAGCGCCGATGCGCGGCGCCAGCCACAGATGGGCGAAACTGTTGGTGCAGCTTATCGTCAGCACGCTGGCATGATCCTGCCTGAGCGTGGCGAAGCCCTGCCGCATCTGATCGAAGGCCCGGATGATGACCGGGGCCAGTTCAGCGCCCCGTTCGGTCAGCGACACCCGTCGACCGCTACGTTGGAACAGGCTTATTCCCAGGCGCTCCTCAAGCAATTTCACCTGATAGCTGACGGCGGCCTGGGTCATTCCCAATTCCTGTGCCGCGGCCGTGAAATTTTCGAGGCGCGCCGCTGCTTCGAAAACACGGACGGCGGCTAGGGGCGGCAATGGCGACGACATGCCAAATCATAACTACAGCTTATGGATTGTGTCGAGCCTTTGTTGGCGATCAGGCGCCCGCTGGCGCAAAGAAGGGGGGCGACGAGCATAGTCGCAGGAACATATCAGGAGACCATAGATGCGCGATCAATATGACGCCCGGATGTGGGTGGGACATCATCATGCGGTCGCTGCCGAAATCGACCGCCTGCTGGGCCGGATCATGGATGCCTTCCGCGTCCTGAACGACATCCGCTGGGCCGCTCCGTGGAGCGAGGACAAGGCCTGTCGCGGCTGAAAATTGCTGCAACGCGAAATTCAGGGGTTGCGGATTCGGGCAAAGGCGCCACGTTGGGGCCGTGCCTGAATCCGCTCTTTCCCCGTTTCCCGACCTGCCCGTCCCTCCGGCCGCGCTTCTGAACGGAGCCGCGCTATTTCTGGATTTCGACGGTACGCTGGCGCCGATCGCCGATACGCCCGATGCGGTGGTCGTCGACGACGCGCTGATCGACACGCTGTCGCGCCTGCGCGCGGGCCTGGCCGGCCGCCTGGCAATCGTGAGCGGCAGGTCGGTTGCAACGCTGCGCGACATGGGTTTCTCGGATTTCCTCCTGGCGGGTACGCACGGTCTGGAATTCGCACGGCCTGGCCAGGCCGTCGACGCCCCCCAACGGTTGTCCGCGATCGATGCCGTCGAGGCGGCGTTGCACGACTTTGTCGACGACAAGCCCGGTCTACTGGTGGAGCGCAAGTCGATCAGCGTGGGATTGCATTTCCGCGGGGCACCCCAATGGAGCGGGGAAGCCGGGACGCTCGCCACGCGGCTGGCCGATCGCCACGGGCTGGCGATCCAGCGGGGCAAGATGCTTTACGAACTGCGCCCGGGCGGCGCCGACAAGGGCAGCGCCGTCCAGCGCCTGATGGGCGACGCGCCGATGCAAGGTGGGACGCCGGTCTTCATCGGCGACGACGTCACCGACGAAGAAGGATTTTCGGTCGCCACGCAGCTTGGCGGATGCGGGATATTGGTCGGGCCGCCGCGATCCACATTCGCGGCCTTCGCCTTGGAACAGGTAGCCGACGTCAGGCATTATCTGGCGGAAGGGGCGGTCCGGCTTGGCTGATCCGCTCTTCACGCCTGTGTGACAGAAACGGGGGGACGGACCGATCAGCGGCAATGACAGAAGCGAACAGGTATCCACGGGCGATAAAAGCACGCTGGACCTCTGGCCCATCGGTAATTGCCAGGCATCGGCGCTGATCGATCGCGCGGGCCGCATGGTGTGGGCCTGCGTGCCGCGGGTCGACGGCGATCCGGTGTTTTCGGCCTTGCTGAACGACAAGCAATGGGACGATCCGGATGCAGTCGGGTTCTGGGCGATCGAACTGGAAAACTGCGTCGCGATAGAGCAGCATTATCTGCGCAATACCCCGATATTGGTGACCCGCCAGCGCGACGCGCAGGGCAATGCCATCGAAACCTACGATTTTTGCCCCCGTCATCGCCATAAGGGTCGGATGTACCGGCCGGTCGCCTTCATCCGCATCGTGCGGCCCGTCGCCGGATCGCCGCGCATCCGTGTCAAGCTGCGCCCGGCCACCAGTTGGAATGCGGAGACGGTGCCGGTCACATACGGTTCCAACCATATCCGCATGATATTGTCCTACATGGCGATGCGGGTGTCGACCAATGCGCCGATCGGCCTGATCTCACAGGAAAGCTGGTTCCGGCTGGAACAGGACATGCATTTCTTCATGGGGCCTGACGAAGGCTTTTCGGATGCCCTGCGCCCCGCCATCGAACGGATGCTGGACGACACGATCGAGGAGTGGCGCGTGTGGGTACGCGGTCTGGCCATTCCGGCCGAATGGCAGGAGGCGGTCATCCGGTCCGCCATCACGCTGAAACTGTGCCAGCATGAGGAAACCGGCGCGATCGTCGCGGCGCTCACGACCTCCATCCCCGAACATGCCGATTCCGGCCGAAACTGGGACTATCGCTACTGCTGGATCCGCGATGCCTACTACACCGTCGAAGCGCTGAACCGGCTCGGCGCGCTCGACGTGCTGGAAACCTACCTCGTCTACCTGCGCAATATCGTCGACGGCGCCAAGGGCGGCCATATCCAGCCCCTCTACGACGTGCGCGGCAATGCGACGCTGACCGAATGGGAAGCGGACCATCTGCCCGGTTATCGCGGCATGGGCCCGGTGCGGGTGGGCAATGCGGCCTATGAGCAGGTACAGCATGATGCCTATGGCCAGATCGTGCTGTCGTCGGTGCAGGGCTTTATCGACCAGCGGCTGTTGCGCATGGCGGGCCATGCCGACTTCGAGGCGCTGGAAGCCGTCGGCGAGCGGGCATGGCAAGTCTATGACAAACCCGACGCCGGCCTTTGGGAACTGCGCACCCGCGCGCATGTCCACAGCTACAGCGCCGTGATGTGCTGGGCCGCATGCGACCGGCTGGCCCATGCCGCGGGCGCGCTCGACCTGCCGTTGCGCGCCGCCTACTGGCAAAACCGGGCCGATACGATGCGCAAGCATATCGTGCAGGCAGCCTGGCGCGAGGACAGCAACGCCATCTCCGCGAATTTCGAGGATGATTCGCGCGACGCCTCGCTGTTGCAACTGCTCGACCTCCGTTTCATGGCGGCGGACGATCCGATGTTCATGGGCACGCTCGCGGCACTGGAGGCCGATCTGCGGCGCGGGGACAACATGCTGCGCTACAGCGCGCCGGACGATTTCGGCGAACCGGTGACGGCCTTCAACGTATGCACCTTCTGGTTGATCGAGGCGCTGCACAGGACGGGTCGCAGCGACGAAGCGCGCGCCCTGTTCGAGGAGATGCTGTCCCGCCGCACCGCTGCCGGGCTCCTTTCCGAGGACATCGACCCCGAAAGCGGGGAATTATGGGGCAATTATCCCCAGACCTACTCATTGGTCGGCATCATCAACTGCGCCGTCTTGCTGAGCAAACCATGGAGCATGATGCGATGAGCCGCCTGATCGTCATTTCGAACCGGGTCAGTCGACCCACCAAGGCGGGCAACCAGGGCGGGCTGGCCGTCGCCCTGGCCCAGGCCTTGCGTGAGAGCCGCGGCATCTGGGTCGGCTGGTCGGGCGAGACGACGGACAGCTTCACCGGCCATATCGGCTTTGCCGAGGATGACGGGGTAAAGACCGCGACGATCGACCTGGAGGAACAGGACGTCGACGAATATTATAACGGCTACGCCAACAAGACATTGTGGCCGCTATTCCATTTCCGCATCGACCTGGCCGAATATGCGCGCGACTTCGAGGGCGGATATAATCGGGTGAACCGTCGCTTCGCCGACACCGCCACGCCCCTGATCGAACCCGAAGACATCATCTGGGTCCATGACTATCACATGATCCCGCTCGGCCAGATGCTGCGCGACAAGGGATTGAAGAACCGCATGGGGTTCTTCCTGCACATTCCCTGGCCGCCGACACGCCTGCTGGTGTCGCTGCCGCATCACACCAAGCTGGTAAGTTCCCTGTTCGCCTATGACGTCGTGGGCTTTCACACCGAGGAATGGCTCGAATCCTTCCGTCACTATGTGGAAAAGGAAATGGGCGGGCGGGTCGACGGCGACTTCGTGACCGTTGGCGACCGCACGATTCAGGCGGTCGCCTGCCCGATCGGCATCAACGCCCAGCAATTCGTGGAAGCCGCAGACAGCGAGACGGCGCAAAAGATGTACCATCTGGTGCGCGCGTCGTTGCAGGACCGGGCGCTGATCGTCGGCGTGGACCGGCTGGACTACAGCAAGGG
Organism: Sphingobium sp. OAS761; assembly: GCF_024168485.1. Taxonomy (GTDB): domain Bacteria; phylum Pseudomonadota; class Alphaproteobacteria; order Sphingomonadales; family Sphingomonadaceae; genus Sphingobium. The sequence continues at coordinate 9,071 of NZ_JALJVY010000011.1, read as the reverse complement.
ACTGGAAGAGCGTTTCGGCGGTTTCGCGCGATTCCTGCGCGACCATCCCGAACATCATCGCAACGTGGTGCTGACGCAGATCGCGCCGCCATCGCGCGGGGAAGTGGAAAGCTACCAGCAGATCCGCGCCACGCTGGATTCGCTCGCCGGGCGGATCAACGGCGAATATAGCGACGTCGACTGGACGCCGATACGCTATGTCAACCAGGGCTATCCGCGCGACGAACTGGCGGGCATTTACCGTGCGGCGCGGATCGGGCTGGTGACGCCGCTGCGCGACGGGATGAACCTGGTCGCCAAGGAATATGTCGCCGCGCAGGACCCCGAGGATCCCGGGGTGCTGATCCTGTCTCGCTTCGCCGGCGCCGCGATCCAGCTCAAGGACGCGCTGCTGATCAACCCTTACAGCCCGGAAGAAATGTCCGATGCCATTACCCGCGCGCTCGCCATGCCTCTGGACGAACGCCTCCGGCGCTGGCGCTCCATGATGGACAGCGTCGAAAGCCAGGATATAAGCTGGTGGCGTCAATGTTTCACCGGGCGGCTCATGGCCGTCGACCGGAACAAGACGCCGCCGGAACCCGCGCCGGCCCAGGGATAGCCGCTTTGCATGGATGACGACGACGCCCCCCGCGGACTTTCCGCCGCGCTGCGCGCCCGGTCCGGCGTCATTATAGGGCTGATCGGGCTGATCGGCTGGCTCGCCTTGCTGTGGGCGATGTTCGGTGACGTGCTGTAAAGCCCCGCGCATGCCAGGGGCTGGAGAATTGCACCCCCGCCCACTTTGTTCTATGGGCCAGCCCGAGCAGCCCCGGCACCCGCTGATCCCTTCCGATTCGCGTTTGCCGGGGCGCATTGTTTTTGAAGAAAGTCAGGAACGCCCATGGCCCGTCGCCGCCAGATCTACGAAGGCAAGGCAAAGATACTCTACGAAGGCCCGGAGCCTGGCACGATCATCCAGTATTTCAAGGATGACGCCACCGCCTTCAACGCGCAGAAGAAGGGCACGATCAGCGGCAAGGGCGTGCTCAACAACCGCATATCCGAGCATATCTTCACCCTGCTCGGCCAAATCGGTGTTCCGACCCACTTCATCCGCCGCCTCAACATGCGCGAACAGCTCGTCCGCCAGGTCGAGATCGTGCCGATCGAGGTCGTGGTGCGCAATGTCGCTGCCGGATCGCTCAGCAAGAAGCTGGGTATCGAGGAAGGCACGCAACTGCCCCGCACGCTGATCGAATATTGTTACAAGGACGATGCGCTGGGCGACCCGCTGGTGTCCGAAGAGCATATCGCCTGCTTCGGCTGGGCGACCCAGGACGAGATGCACGACATTGCCGACATGGCGATCCGTATCAACGACTTCATGTGCGGCCTGTTCGCCGGCATCGGCATCCGCCTGATCGACTTCAAGCTGGAATTCGGCCGGCTGTGGGACGGCGAATATAGCCGCGTCATCCTGGCCGACGAGATCAGCCCGGACGGTTGCCGCCTTTGGGACATGGCGACCAACGAGAAGCTGGACAAGGACCGTTTCCGCCGCGATCTGGGCGGGGAAGTCGAAGCCTATCAGGAAGTGGCGCGTCGTCTTGGTCTTCTCCCCGAAGGGCTTGACACCACGGTGCTCGACCTCGACACCCATCGCAAGAAGCGCGAGAAGGAATAAGGGCGTGCGCGCTCCCGCCGCCGCGGGAGCGTCGCTCAGCGGTTGGCGCGATAGCCGACCAGCAAGCCGAAACTGAAGGTTGCGAGCAAGGCCAGCTGCACCTTGCCATGGGGATCGTCATACCCCACGACCTGCTGCCCCCAGGCGAACAATCCGACAAACAGCGCGAGCGCCAGCCCCGACATTCCCGACACTTCCCCAATTCGACATCGTAACATTAAATACCCAGTCACTAACAAAATCATAATGGCTTGCCTCCGCGCCGCGCCACGCCTAGGGGGTGCGGCGAAGCCGACGCCGCCGCGCGCGGAGGGCCGGCACCGCCGATCCAAGGAGTTTCCGATGAAAGCCCGCATCTTCGTCACGCTCAAGGGTGGGGTTCTCGATCCTCAAGGCAAGGCGATCCATCACGCACTCGACGGCCTCGGCTTTTCCGGCGTCAACGACGTGAGGGCGGGCAAGCTGATCGAACTGGACCTTGCCGACGACACCAGCGACGAGGATCTGGACGCTATGTGCCGCAAGCTGCTGGCCAACACGGTGATCGAGAATTACCGCATCGAGAAGGTGGGCTGAGGCATGAAGAGCGCCGTCATCGTCTTTCCGGGCAGCAATTGCGACCGCGATCTGGCGGTGGCGTTCGAAGCCGCGACCGGTGCGAAACCGGCCATGATCTGGCACCGCGACACCGAATTGCCCGCCGACATCGACCTGATCGGCGTGCCGGGCGGCTTTTCCTATGGCGATTATCTGCGTTCGGGTGCGATGGCCGCGCGGTCGCCGGTTATGCAGGCGGTGGCGCAGGCGGCCGAGCGCGGCGCGTTCGTGCTGGGCATCTGCAACGGCTTTCAGGTGCTGACCGAGACCGGGCTGCTGCCCGGCGCGCTGCTGCGCAACGCCGGGGGCCATTTCGTATGCCGCGATGTCGCGCTGACGGTCGAAAATGCGCAAAGTGCCTTCACCAGCCGCTATGACGCAGGCGAAACAATCTCCTTCCCCGTCGCCCATCATGACGGCAATTATTTCGCCGACGCTGCCACGCTCGACCGGCTGGAAGGCGAAGGCCGCGTGGCGTTGCGCTACGCCGAGGGTGTCAATGGGTCGGCACGCAACATCGCCGGCATCCTGAACGAGGCCGGCAATGTGATGGGCCTGATGCCCCATCCCGAACGCGTAATCGAACCCGCCCACGGCGCCACAGACGGCAAGCGCCTGTTCGACGGCCTCGTCGAAGGGCTGATGGCGCGCGCCTGATCGACCCGGGTAGGCTGTCGGGCATGAAGCCCGCGTCCTGTTGAGAGCTACCCCCTTCGGTCGTCACCCGCCGCGGTGGTAATCATAATCCAGCGCCCTGCCCTGTTGCTTGGTCAGGATTGCGCCGATGATAGCGCCACCCTGGCGACGCAGCCGCTCCACGGCGACGCGCAGGCCGCCATGGTGGTTGCGGCCCCATTCGACGACCATCAGGCTGGCCTGCGCCCGGGCCGCGAGCAGCGGCGTGTCGCTTACGCCCAGTAACGGCGGCGCGTCGATCAGCACCGTGTCGAACTGGTCGCGCGTGTCCGCCAGCAACGAATCCAGCGCTGGGGTGGCTAGCAATTCGGCCGGATTGGGCGGCAACGCACCGCAGGGCAGCAGCGACACGCCCGCGACACCGGTGTCCATGATGGCGGCGTCGGCTGCCGCCTGACCGGTCAACACTTCGCTGATCCCCTGCCCTGGCGTGACGCGGAAGAGGACATGCTGGACCGGACGGCGCATGTCGCCGTCGATTACCAGCACCCGCTTGCCCAATCCGGCCAGCGCCCGCGCCAGGGCATTGAGCGTCAGCGACTTGCCCTCCCCGTCCTGCGCGCTGGTGACGAGGATAGAGCGCGGCAGGCCACCGGTCGAGGCAAGCAGCAGCGAGCGCGCGATGGGAATGAAGATGTCAGGCGGCTGCGGATTGTCGCCGGTCACCGGCACAGCGCCCAGCAGCGGCAGGTTGACGCGTTCCGCCAGCGTATCGGCCGATGTCACGGCATCATCGAAGACATGCCGCGCGGCGACCAGGAACAGGCCCAGCACCAGACCGCCGAGCGACGCCAGCAGCAGTGCTTCGCCGACCCTGGGCGAAAAAGGCTTGCCCGGAACTGCCGCGCGATCGAGCGGCTGGATCCGCCCGGCCTGGAAGCCCGCCTGCGACGCCATGTCACGATAGCGCTGGAGCAGGCTGTCGTGCAGCATCCGGTACGTGTCGACGGTCCGTCCATAAATGCCCAGTTGAACGTCGCGGCCGCGGGCCGTGCGGGCCTGTCGCTCCAGATCTGCGATTTCGGACGCGATCTGCTTTTCGCCGTCCACGGCGACGTCATATTCCTGTTTCAGCGATGCGCGGATGCGCGCCGCCATCTGGTCCGCCTGATCGTCCAGCGCCGCGTACCGGGCCTGTGCCTCGCGCATTTCCGGATGCGCGTCCTTACGAAACTGCCTTTCCTGGACGATCGCGGCGCGCGCCTCGGCACGTTGCGTCATCAGCGCCTGCATCGCACCGTTGTTAAGCACTTCGGGCAATGTGTCGGTGCTGGCTAGGCGGGCGCTTTCCCAGCGCTTTTGCGCCGCGATACGCTCGCTAAGCGCCTGCGCGCGATAGCCGTTGAGCTGTGCCAGCCGGGCTTCGATGGTCTGCCCGGTAGATGATTGATCGGCCTTGCCTTCCCCGCCGTCGCCCGCCGCGCCGATTCGTGCGGCATAGACCGCCATGTCCCGTTCCGCCCGTTCCAGGTCCCGGCGGGCACCGTCCAGTTCACCCAGCAGGAAACGGCGCGCCTGCACACCGGATTCGAACCCGCGCTTCAGGTCCGATCGGATCAGGCTGTCGGCATAGCTGTTGGCGACCCTCGCCGCGAGCGTAGGGTCGGCGGCGGTGAAGCTGATGCGGATGATACGCGACTTGCCCGGCAAGTCGACTTCCAGATTATGGCGCAGCAGGCCAATCACCTGTTCCTGCTCGACCTGTCGCTGGGACAGGCCGCCATTGCCTTGCCTTGGCCGGCTGACGTCCATGCCTTGAAAAAACGTCGGACTGCCGACCAGCGCCAGTTCGCGGGAGACATCTTCCGCCAGGGACCGGCTGCGCAGGACCTCCAATTCGGTCTGCATCACCGTTTCGACATCGTCGTCGGGCGAACGCACGGGCGTCCCCGCCCCTGCAGCGCCGGCCGGTACGTCCTCTACCTCTACCGATGCCGTCGCACGGTAATCGGGGGTAGAGAGCAAGATATAGCCCAGCGCCGCCAGCAGGCACAGCGCCATCGTAACGAAAAGGATGATCCGGTTACGCCGCAGGATCGCCCACCAGCCGATCATCGCGTGCGCGAAGCGCGCGCCGGCACCCTCCCGGTCGGCGCCATCGCCCGAGCTTTCGACGCCCACCATCAGTGCCCGCCGTCCAGAGCGATGAAGCCGGTCGCGAGCGCGGGCACGGCGAGCAGCGCGCCGCCCAATATCGCCTTGGCCCGCGACAGGCCAACGATCACCTGATCGCCAGGCAATATTTCGGGGTCGGGCGCCTCACCCCGGCGAATGTCGCCCAGGTCGAAGCGCGCGGCTTGTCGGCTGCCCTCGATGGAGCGCACGACCACCACCTGCCCCAATCCGGCAAGGCGGGTCGGCCCCTTCGCCAGCGCCAGCGCCTGCGACAGGGTCAGGCGTCCGTCAAAGGGGTAGAGGCCAGGCTGGCGCACTTCCCCGTCCACCGTGACACGGCGGCCGACGGCCTGCTTCACGAACAGGGTGACCTGCGGCGATACGAGATAGCGCCGCCCCAGACGCCGGGCGATTTCGTCGGCAGCGTCGTCGGCGGACAAGCCCGCAACCGGAACATCCCCGATCAAGGGCATGTGTATCGCACCGGCGGCGTTCACGCGCGCATCCTCCAGCGACAGATCCGGTTCGTGAAAGACGCTGATCCGCACCACGTCGTCGGGTGAAAGGCGATAATCGGTGCCCTGGACCTGCGGCGGCGGCACGATCGCATAGGCGGCCTCGCCCGCCGGAGCCTGCTCAACCGTCGAGCAGGCGGCCAGAAGGCAGGCCGGCCACAGGGCGGCGATTGCGGATCGCGAGCGGCGATTGCCCATCATCCCTCAATTTCCCCCGGTTCGCAGGCGCGGGAAAGCGCCCTCCGCGCCGGGGGTTAGCGACGGTGCACCGGCATGGCAACCGCCCACGCGACGAACCGCGCGGGCATGATGCCGGTCAGACGGCGATCCGATCGGGCGCGGGCGATGCCAGACGGCGCGGCTGGTCCGGCCAGATTCCCCGCGTGTCGTACACAGCCTTGCCGGCGCGTTCGTCGACGGGAACCGATTTGAACATGTCATGATCGACAAGAATGACGAAGACGCCGCATTGTTCCAGTGCCGTATCGAGATCGATCAATTCGGCGCCCGTGCCGGCGAATTCCATCGGCAGCGCCTGGGCATAGGGTTCGACCAGCTTGACGCGGCGGCCATAGCGGCGGGCGAGGCGCGCGGCGACCTTCACCGCCGGGCTTTCGCGGAAATCGTCGATATTCGCCTTGAAGGCGAGGCCGAGGCAGGCGATGTCCTCGCCAGCAAATGCGTCGATCAGGTCGGATGCTTTCGCGACGACATGGTCGGTCTTGCCGTCATTCACCTCGCGCGCGGTGCGGATGATGCGCGCATTTTTGGGGTCGCCATGGACGATGAACCACGGATCGACCGCGATGCAGTGGCCGCCGACACCAGGGCCGGGATTGAGGATATTGACGCGCGGATGCCGGTTGGCGAGGCGGATCACCTCCCACACGTCGATGTCCATATTCTCGGCGATCACCGACAGTTCATTGGCGAACGCGATGTTGACGTCGCGGAAGCTGTTTTCCACCAGCTTGACCATCTCGGCCGCGCGGGCGGTGGTGGTGATGCAGGCCCCGCGCACGAACTGGCGATAGAAGCCCAGCGCCTTGCGCGCGCAGCGGGGGGTGATGCCGCCGATGCAGCGATCATTGTCGATCAGTTCAACGAGGATGCGGCCGGGCAGGACGCGTTCGGGGCAATAGGCGATGGCAACGTCGCCCTGCCCTCCCAGCCCCGGCATCTTCAGATCGGGGCGCAGTTCCGCGAAAATATCGCGCATCGCTTCGGTCGTGCCGACGGGCGAGGTGGATTCGAGGATCACCGTGTCGCCGGCCTTCAGCACCGGGGCGACGGTGCGCGCGGCCTTGAGGACATAGGAAATGTCGGGCGCCCGATCCTCCGCCACCGGAGTCGGCACGGCGATGATGAAGACGTCGCTTTCCTCGACCTCCAGCGACGCGCGCAGATTGCCGCGCGCAACAACGCCCTGGACAAGGCCGTCGAGATCGACCTCCTCGATATGAACGCGGCCCGAATTCACCGTCTCGACCACATGGGCCGACACGTCCACGCCCACCACCTGCGCACCGCCGCGCGCGATCAGCGCGGCGGTCGGCAGGCCGATATAGCCCAGGCCGATGACGGAAACCTTCTGCTTGGAATCTACGGGCATGGATGATCCTCGATCGCCGATATTTCGGCCGATCTTCTGCCCGGAAATGCTGAAGATTTCGGTAATGTTCGCCGACAAAGCCGCCGGCTTGGCTTCTACCGGTAACGCGGCAGCGGCTGGCGCGCCATGTGGAGCGGCGAGCGCACGACCGGGGTAGTGATGATCTTCGCCTTCATCAGCGACCGGATACGCTCCGCGCCATCGGGGTTGAGGAGGACAACGCGGGTTCCGCCGGACGAGAGGTTTTCGATGACCGAGATAGCGACATTATGCTTGGCGCACAGCGCCTCCACATCGGCGACCGGCGCGCTGAGGTTGATGGCGCGGCTCATCGTGAACGGCCTGTGATGGCGTGGGCTATCGTCGAAAAATCGGACATGGGACGCTCCTTGCTTGGCAAGCGGGAGCGCGATGGTCTCTCGGTCGGGGCGAAGGCTTGCAGGCTGAATTTCGCGACGATGGCTGGTCCCTAGCAGTTTGTCGCTTGCTCGTCCCGCTTATTATGCGCCCGCAATGATATCGGCGATCCGTTCGGCCGCACGACCGTCTCCGAACGGATTATGCGCCCGCGCCATCGCCTCATACGCGTCCTCGTCATCCAGCAACGCCAGCGTCTCGCGCACGATCAGCGCGCGATCCGTGCCGACCAGCTTTGCCGTGCCCGCTTCCACCCCCTCGGGCCGTTCGGTCGTCTCGCGCATCACCAGCACGGGCTTGCCCAGCGAGGGGGCTTCTTCCTGCACGCCGCCGCTGTCGGTGAGCACTAGATGGCACATGTCGAGCAGGCGGACGAAATGGGGATAGTCGAGCGGCTCGATCATCGCGACATTGGGCAGCTCGCCCAGCACCGCGTCCATTACCGGGCGGACATTGGGGTTGGGGTGGACGGGGAAGATCACCGCCACGCCAGGCCTCGCGGCGATGTCGGCGATGGAACGCGCGATCGCTTCCATGCCGCCGCCGAAATTTTCCCGCCTGTGGCTGGTGACGGCGACGATCCGTTTGCCCGCGAAGCGCGCAGCGAGGTCATCGAGGCCGCTCGCCAGCGTCGGATCGGCCAGCACCCGGTCGCGGGTCGCCAGCAGCGCGTCGATCACGGTGTTGCCGGTGATGTGAATGCTCGCCGGATCCCGGTTCTCGGCCCGCAGAGCGTCGGCGGCCGCCTGGGTCGGGGCGAAATTCATGTCGGCGATGCAGGCGACGACGCGGCGGTTCACTTCCTCCGGCCAGGGATGGTGGATGTCGCCGCTCCGCAGCCCCGCCTCGACATGGCCGACCGGAATCTTGCGGTAATAGGCGGCAAGGCTCGCCACCATCGTCGTCAGCGTGTCGCCATGGACGAGAATGCGGTCGGGCCTTTCGGCGTCGAACGCCTTGCCCAGTTCGACGATCAGCTTGGCAGTCAGCCCGTCGAGCGTCTGGTTGGGGACCATGACGTCGAGGTCGATGTTCGGCACGATGCCGGCGATATCCAGCACCTGATCGAGCAGGCCGCGGTGCTGCGCCGTCACGATGACGCGCGTGTCGATGCCCGCGCGCGCGCGCAGGGCATGCACGACCGGGAACATCTTGATCGCTTCGGGCCGGGTGCCGAATACCAGCGCTACCTTCACATGCCTTCCTTTCTCATCGTGACCAGCCTGTGGCAGAAATTGGTATACAGGCATTGAACGACTTGCGCTTTTTCTCGCTGCGATGCAGCGAATTGTAATGTCCACCAGCTATGCTAGAGCGTCTTTCGCACCCATCATTCATTTTGCGGAGCCGTAATACTCATGAAAATCACGATGATCGGCACGGGTTATGTTGGCCTTGTGTCGGGGGCCTGTTTTGCGGATTTCGGTCATGACGTGGTGTGCGTCGACAAGGA